>NZ_JAMB01000008.1 GCF_000521805.1 Marinomonas ushuaiensis DSM 15871 | reverse complement strand
CAAGCTCAACGCGTCAGCGCAAATGTCAGCAAAGACGCTCTTACGACTTATCTTTTATCGTTTTTGCCTGTCTTATGTGAACTCAGTGCATCAGCGTCAATGAAAAATACAGGGTTTTTGAGGTTGTAGGTACTGAATATTGTGTGGGTTCTGTGTTTAGATTTTATTGTTGGTAAAAGGATAAAGTTTGCGAATTTTTCTATAAGTAATGTGAAGAAGGATTGTTTACTGCAGGATACGTAAGAAAAGAGTTTTTCCTGCTGCATCCTTGCAGCGTTGGTTTGTCCCTAAAAAGCGACAGAGCCTCCTTCCTGGAGGCTAAGGCAAGTCCATTTGCCCTCTGTCTGAATAATACTTTAGCGAAACTGTTTATTCAGTGCAAGATCAAAAGATCAAATAATAGACATTTTTCAAGTTTATATGGCAGTGGGCGTTACTTTTATTTTCGTGTTTCAGAAGGTAATACAGAAGGTTCAATGAAGTACTCTCTCATTAAGTTTTTCATTTGATCTTTATTTGCTGAGAGTTTAATACCACAGCGTGCACCTAAGGAGTATGGTTTCACGCTGCGTATGGCCCCTTCAAAATTATTTGCTTTTTTATTATTTCCGATTATTACAGAGCATTTCATATCTTTAAGGTTATCGATTTTATCGATGTTTGAAATTTCAAACATAACCCCAGTTAATGAGATATCTTTAATTAAGCCTGTAAGTTCTAGCCCATTAGATAATTTTAATTTTGCAGGTAATAATGTTGGCACGCGAGTTTGAGAGCGTAGTGAAAATAACTGCACTTGTTTAGGGTAAGCGATGAAAAGAAGTCGAGAGGGTCGAAATGAAATAGTTAATAGTAGTTGTCGAAAGGCAATTATTTGGCCACCATCGCCTTCTATTAACGCTCTAACTACGACAGTGGCGCCATCAGGTAAGTAGTCTGCGGCTTTAGCCAAGCGAGCAGTGCTTGGATAATTTAAAATAATGAATTGGTTTTCTAATAAGCCTACAAACTCTGTTTTTACACGTTTACTGCTGGTTGGCGTCAAAATTTCTAAATCAACCATGCTTCCTGGTGTTAACTGATGAAGCTTGTCTATGTTTGTTCTTTTCATAGCAGGTTTCCAATAGAAGATTATTACTCGCTAGTCTTCTTGTTCAAATATAAATAATCATCTAGTGACGTGGAATATATGATATTAAACTCTGCTTTCAGAAATTACTAGTATATAAATAGAGGTGAGAGCTTTATTGAAAAGCCACTTAATTGAGGTGATTAAGTAATAATTTCAGCATAGAAGCAATAAAATCCGACTGATATTGTTTAGTCGGATTTTGTTTTCTTAGTTTTATGCGAATAGCATTATTTTCTAAGGAAGTTTAACGAGTGCTATCAGCTAGCTCGTTGAGCAATACACGTTGAGCGCTTCTGTATTCGCCTTTTCTTGGTTTAGATAGCTGGTAAGAACCATCACTTTGTAATATCCAGCTTTGGGTGTTATCTGTTAAGTAATACTCTAGTTCTTTTTTAACTCGGCGAGTTTGCTTGTAATCTTGAAGTGGGAAGGCGACTTCAATGCGGTTGTTTAAGTTTCGATCCATACCGTCTGCACTAGATAAATATACTTGAGGATTACGATTGTTATAGAAGTAATAAACGCGTGTATGTTCTAAGAATCGTCCGATAATACTGCGTACCCTAATGTTAGACGATATACCTTTAATTCCTGGGCGTAATGTACAAATTCCACGAATAATAAGGTCTATTTTTACACCTGCTTGAGATGCTTTATATAAAGCTTGTACGAGTCTCTGTTCTGTCAAAGAGTTTACTTTAATGATGATACGTGAAGGATCACCATTTTTAGCATTAGTCGCTTCACGGTCGATCATTTCAAGTAAGCGATCACGTAGAGTAAATGGAGCATGAAGTAATTTTTTTACTTTAAGCTCTTTGCTCATTCCTGTTAATTGCTGGAATACACGATGAACATCGTCGCCAATATCCTTATTACAAGTCATGAAACTATAGTCGGTATAAAGTCGAGCATTACCGGCGTGATAGTTGCCAGTACCTAAATGAACATAACGATTAAGGTTGGCGCCTTCTCTACGAACGATGAGGATCATTTTTGCATGTGTTTTGTGTCTTACGACGCCATAAACGACAATCGCACCAGCGTCTTGTAGGCGACTTGCTAGGGTTAAGTTTTCAGCTTCATCAAATCGTGCTCGTAATTCAATAACAACGGTAACTTCTTTACCATTTCTAGCTGCTTCAACAAGGGCGTTAGCAATAGGTGAGCGTGCGCCTGTTCGATAAAGAGTTTGTCGAATCGCAACAACATTTGGGTCTTTTGCGGCTTCACTCAGTAAATCGATAACAGGGGAAAAACTCTCAAACGGATGCATGAGCAAATAATCACGCTGGCGTACAGCTTCAAATATTCCACCTGAACTAGCAAGTTTTCTTGGTAAACCAGGAGAAAAAGGAGCGTACATTAGGTCAGGGCGATCAACTAATTCAAGCACTGCCATCAAACGGCTTAAATTAACTGGGCCATCAATACGATATAAATCTTGTTGTTCTAAATCAAATTGTTTAAGCAGTGAATCAACAATATGCGGAGGGCAATTTTCGGCGATTTCTAATCGTACTGAACTGCCATAATGTCGGCTTTGTAATTCGGTACGTAATGCGCCTGCTAAATCTACGCCAATGTCGTCAGAATCTACTTCTAAATCTGCGTTTCGAGTGAGGCGAAATTGAAAACAGCCTTTTACTGTCATGCCTGGGAAAAGTTGATCTGCGTGAGCATGAATAATAGAAGATAGGAAAACAAGGTTATCGCCGCCTTCACATACATCGCCTGGTAATTTAACCAAACGAGGTAATGAGCTTGGTGCTGGCACAATTGCAAGTCCGTTCTCTCTCCCGAAAGCATCGCGGCCTTCTAGCTCAACTACAAAGTTGAATGTTTTATTCGCCAATCTTGGGAATGGATGCGCAGGGTCAAGACCAATAGGGCTGATAATCGGCAGTACATTGTCTCTAAAATAACGTTTGACCCAAGTGGCCTGTTTTTCATTCCAGACTGTTCTGCGAATGAACTTTACATTCACTTCTGCAAGTTTGGGTAAAATGATGTCATTAAGAATGCGATATTGACGGCGAACAAGTTTGTGAGCCTGTTCACTGATAAGAGCAAGTACCTTTTTAGGATGCATGCCATCAGGGCCGTTTTTTTCTCGACTATATTCAAGTTGGCTTTTTAAGCCGGCTACTCGAATTTCAAAAAATTCATCCATGTTCGAGCTGAAAATACATAGAAACATCAATCTATTTAAGATCGGATGGTTTTCATCCATAGCCTGCTCAAGCACACGAGCGTTGAATTGTAGGTGGCTTAATTCACGGTTGAAATAGAGTTCTGGGTCAGCGAGATCAATTTCTTCAGGCAAGCGCTCTTCGATCGCTATTTTGGTAGGATCTTGTGGTTGTTCTGGAATTGGCTCTAAAATCAACTCAGCATCAATTTCAACTAGTTGGCTAGGCGTTGACTCTTTTTTTTCGATCTCGTTCACAGACTGCTCAGACATGTACTTCTATTATCTCCAAATATCGCTATATCATGATTTTGGTGTCGTGTTATTACTTACCCTTTAATTTTTAGGTATTTCATAACAAATTACACCAACGCAGCCTGCTGGTCACCGATTCTGTGTACTTATTTTCGCTAAATGCGCTTTTTAAGCAAACGAGCTGCGTCTTTTGCAAAATAGGTTAGGATGCCATCTGCACCAGCACGTTTAAATGCTAAGAGTGATTCCATCATTACCGTGTCTTTATCCAGCCAACCCTTTTCGAAAGCCGCCATATGCATGGCGTACTCACCACTTACTTGGTAAGCAAAGGTTGGTACTTCTAATTCTGTTTTTACTCTGCGGACAATATCCAGATAAGGCATGCCAGGCTTCACCATGACCATGTCGGCACCTTCTTCCAAATCGAGCATGACTTCACGAATAGCTTCGTTAGAGTTCGCAGGATCGATTTGATAGGTGAACTTATTGCCTTTACCAAGATTACCGCTTGAGCCTATTGCATCACGGAATGGGCCATAATAAGCCGAAGCGTATTTTGCCGCGTACGCCATGATTAATGTGTTAATGAAGCCTTCTGCTTCTAGTTCATCGCGAATTTCGCCAATGCGACCATCCATCATATCGGACGGGGCTACAACATCTGCACCTGCTTTGGCATGTGATAATGCTTGCTTAACAAGTGTGTCGACTGTGATGTCATTTAATACGTAACCTGAATCGTCGATGATGCCGTCTTGACCGTGTGTCGTGTAAGGGTCTAAAGCAATGTCTGTTAAAACGCCAAGTTCTGGGAAGGCTTCTTTTAAAGCACGAACCGCACGTTGTACTAATCCATCAGGGTTATAAGACTCTTCTGCGAGTAGGGACTTTTTGTCGCTTTTAATAACTGGGAACAAGGCGATTGTAGGAATACCCAATTCAACTAATTCTTTAGCTTCTTCGAGAAGTAAATCGATAGAAACACGATCAATATTTGGCATCGAAGGCACAGCTTCGCGCACGTTCGTTCCTTCAATAACAAACATTGGATAAATCAAATCATCTGCTGTTAAGTGATGCTCACGCATGAGTCGACGAGAAAAATCATTCTTACGCATGCGGCGCATACGAGTATATGGAAACGTCATCCAATATCTCTCCTTTTCGCTGTTTGTAAATCTACTTGAGTATTGTGACAATATTAAGTCAGTATTCACTTAAAAGCTTTGTGTTAAAGCAATGTTTACGTGTTTCTAGGATTTCTTATACTTTCTCGACATTTATAGCTCAGTTATTTGTGATTCAGCTTCTTCTAATTCCTCTTGAGCTTCGAACCAAGATTCTTCACTTTCGGCCAGAGTTTTTTTCCATTTTGCTTCATCGCTTAGTAAAGCTTGTAGTTTATCCTTTTGTTCGGCTTCATAAAGGGTGCTATCAGACATGGCATCTGAGATTTTATCGAGATGCTCTTGAGCGGTTTGAACGCTTTTTTCGAACTTCTCTATTTTTTTGCGTAAAGGGCGTAGTTTTTCGCGCATTTCAGCAGCTTTACGCCGTTCTTCTTTTCTGTCCGTTTTTTCTACTTTACCGAGACTTTGTTCGCCTTTTTCAATTTGTGCAGCGCTGGTTTGTCGTGCCTGTAACCAAGCGTGGTAAGCGGGTAGATCGCCATCAAATGCTTGGATTTGATTATCAGCTACTAGATAAAATTCATCGACGGTACTGTTTAAAAGGTGACGGTCATGGGACACCAATAAAATAGCGCCAGGGAATTCCTGTAATGCTTCTGTTAGAGCCTGACGCATGTCTAGGTCTAAATGGTTAGTCGGTTCATCGAGCACCAATAGGTTGGGTTTGGTCCATGAAATAAGCGATAAAGCCAAGCGGGCCTTCTCTCCACCAGAAAAGCCTTTTACAGGGCGTAGAGCATCATCACCAACAAACCCAAAACCGCCTAAGTAACGACGAATGTCGCTTTCTAAGACCTTAGGTGACAAACGTTGAATATGAAGCAATGGAGAGGCTTCTAAATCAAGAGCACTCAGCTGATGTTGAGAGAAATAGCCTATTTTAAGATTTTCTCCTGTGACTCTGTCTCCAGATAACACGTTGATTTCGCCAACAATCGATTTGATCAGTGTCGATTTACCTGCTCCGTTAGGGCCAAGTAGACCAATTCGCTGTCCGTCTCGTAAAGTGAAATTGGTCTTCCCAAGCTGAACTAATGCTTGATTAGTCTCAGACATGTAACCTAAATCAGCTTGTGATAAATCGATCAGTTGCTGTGAGGTTTTCTCGGCAACAGGAATAGAAAACTGAAACTGCGAGTCAATATGTGCAGGCCCGATGATTTCCATTTTCTCCAACATGCGCAAACGGCTTTGAGCCTGTTTTGCCTTGTCTGCTTTGTAGCGAAAGCGGGCAACGTATTGTTGTAGGTGTGCACGCTTTTCTAATTGTTTTTCATGGTTAGCCTGTTGCTGAGCAAGATGCTCTGCACGCTGACGTTCGTAGTCTGAATAGTTACCTTTATATAAAGTAAGACGTTTCTGGTAAAAGTGAACAATATGACTACAGATTCCATCAAGAAAATCTCGGTCATGGGAGATTAAGAGTAGTGTGCCTGGGTACTGTCTTAACCAGTTCTCCAGCCACATCACGGCATCTAGGTCCAAATGGTTAGTTGGCTCATCAAGTAACAGAACGTCAGAAGGGCACATTAATGCTTTAGCAAGATTTAGACGAATCCGCCAACCACCAGAGAAGTCTGAAACAGGCTTTTGCATGTCCGACATTTTAAAACCTAAACCTTGGAGAAGTGTTTCAGCTCTGGATTGAGCTGTATAGCCGTGGGCGGTTTCAAACTCGCCTAGCCAAGTTGCATGAGCGTGGTTATCACCACTTTCTTGTGCTTTGGCGATATTGCGTTCAATGAGTCGTAATCTATCATCACCATCTAGGCAATAATCTAAGGCGCTGCGTTGCGTTTCTTCTACTTCTTGAGCCATGAAAGCAATGCGACGATTACTTGGAAGAATGACTTCGCCTGTGTCGGCATGTAGCTCGCCTTTAATCATGGCGAATAAAGAAGATTTCCCGGCGCCGTTTGCGCCAATGAGACCAACTTTCTGACCTTCGAAAATAGTGAGGTCAGCATCTTCAAGTAAAAACTGAGTGCCGCGCTGTAAACTAACTTCAATAAATTGAATCATAAAAACTAGAAATCTCTTATCTCGATTATGAGAAGTAAAAATAGACACTTAAATAGAATGAATAACATTTTAGAGTGCTGCTAGTGTAAACGAAATAGTAAGCAAGCATATTCCCAGTTTATCCATGGTTTAAAGTGGATGATTCCTTAACACGAGGGTAAAATGGCGAAAATATTAATGTGAATTTTTAACTCAGGACGTTTGGACTGAGCAAGGTGTACTTTGTGAATAATGTATCAATAAACGAAATCCAACGCTTTTCATTCGATGACACAAATGTTCGTGGTGAACGTGTACTTTTAAACAGCGCTTATCAAGAAATTATTAAGCGTAAAGAATACCCACTACCGCTAGAGAAATTACTTGGCGAATTTGTCGCTGCAATTGCGCTGTTAAGGGATATCATCAAAATAGATGGTGTGTTATCGATTCAAGCAAAAGGCAACGGCTTTCTATCGACTCTAATGACGGAATGCGACGAGCATCAAAACCTTCGCGGCATTGCTCAATGGGATGAAAATCAAAATGTTCCAGATGTTATTTCGCTAAAAGACGTATTAGCTGGCGGTTATTTAGCTATTACAATTCAGCCGCGTAATGGGCAGCGCTATCAAGGTATTGTTGAAATCATAGGCGATACATTATCTGAATGTCTTGAACAGTACTTTTCTCAATCTGAGCAATTGCCTAGCCGAGTTTGGTTGGCTGCGAACGGTGCTCAGTGTGGTGGTTTGTTTTTACAGCGTTTACCGCATGAGCAATCTAAAGAAGGGGATGAGGACGCTTGGGAGCGTTTCACTCATTTAGCTTCAACGGTAAAAGAAGAGGAATTGCTAGGGCTTGAAACGGAAGAATTATTACATCGTTTGTATCATGAAGAAGAAATTCGCTTATATGATACCAAGACAATGCAATTCGGTTGTTCCTGTTCTCGTCAACGAACTATGGACGCTGTGATGTCTCTTGGCCAAGAAGAAATGCGCGAAATATTGATAGAGCAAGGCAGTATAAAAGTCGACTGCCAATTTTGTGCCGAGAAATATGAATTCACAGAAGCAGATTTAGAAGACGTGCTCGGTGATCAAGCTAAAGTACATTAAAAAATCACGTCTCATTAAAGTCTAAAATGTGGCGTGGCTGATAAGGTCACGCCACGATATCATACCAATAACTTGTTCCTCCTCATCAATAACAGGTAAGCAAGATATATCCACTCTTTTAAACCAAGCAAGAACCTCTTCTATTGGTGTCTCTGCCTTCACGGCAATCGGTTGGCGCGTCATAACTTGATGAGCGACTCGATTGAGGGTGTCTAAGTCTCTTGGTTGCTCTGATAAGCCATCAATAAAAGGACTGATCAATCGCAAAAGGTCTCGATCTGAAATAATGCCTACAAGCTTTCCATTATCAGTAACTGGAAGATGGTGAAATTTATGATTTTCCATAATTTTTTTTATGTCAGGAAGACGGCCATCTATATCCACACATATGACACTTTTAATCATAATATCTTGTGCTTTCATGTTGCGCTCCCTGTTAGCTAAGTGGAGATTTAGTATATTTATATTGAACATTATAATTTTAATATAGCAGCAAAATCGAAGCATGTTTTTTCTTAATGTTGCTAACATCGGATATCTTGCTGCTAAAGACAATAAAATGAGCGCCATCTTGTTTTTTTAAGTGTGAATATATCTACATTCTTATACTAAGGTCTCAAGACATTATTTTAAAAACCCGTATAATCTAGCCAAACCTGCTCAGAACCCTTGATAGGTTGTTAGTTTTTGAACTTGCAGCATTGAAATGCAAGTGAAAACGTTCTGAAGAGAGAGTATAAGAAAGCAATGCAGTACCCTTCGTAATATTTACTGCTGGCCAAAAGCCTATTTTCTTAATACGTCTCAAATCCACAATTGGCTATGACACGGCGAAATCCTATGACCTCAAATTCAGTAGACGTTTTATTAGTCGGGGGAGGTGCTATGAGCACAACCCTAGGAGTGTTACTAAAACAACTTGATCCAACGTTAACCATTACTATGGTTGAACGTTTAGATGGCATTGCAAAAGAAAGCACAGATGGCTGGAACAATGCCGGGACAGGTCATGCAGCATATTGCGAACTTAATTATACTTCTCCAAATGATGATGGCTCAGTCAATATAGATAAAGCAGTGAATATTAATGCCGCTTTTGAGATTAGCCTTCAGTTTTGGTCTTATCTTGTTAAGCAAGGTTTAATGCCAGCGCCACAAGATTTTATCCATCGTGTACCTCACCAAAGCTTTGTTTGGGGGGAACGCAATGTAGATATGCTCAAAGCGCGTCATGCGGCTATGAGTGCACATCCTGCTTTTAAAGAAATGCAATACACAGAAGACCGAGAAAAAATGAGAGAGTGGATGCCTCTTATTATGAATAATCGTGATGATAGTGAACCTCTTGCTGCAACACGTATTGAACATGGTACAGATGTGAATTTTGGTGCGATTGCTCGGAACATGAGTAAGCATTTAGAAGGTTTAGAGAATTTTACACTTAGTCTAAATACGGAAGTAAAAGCGTTAAAGAAAAAAGCGGATGGTCGATGGGATGTTACGATTGAGCAAAATGGCTCTCGTAGCAAAGTAGACGCTAAGTTTGTTTTCTTAGGTGCTGGCGGTGGCGCTTTACCTCTTTTACAAAAAGCAGAGGTAAAAGAAAGTCATGGATTTGGTGGTTTTCCTGTTAGTGGCCAATGGTTAGTTTGTGAAAAACCAGAATTGGTTGAGCAGCACTTTGCTAAAGTCTATGGCGCAGCGCCTATCGGTGCGCCACCTATGTCTGTTCCTCATTTAGACACGCGAATTATTGACGGCAAAAAAGCCATTTTATTTGGTCCATTTGCCGGCTTCACGACGAAGTTCCTTAAAACTGGCTCGCTCTTCGACCTTCCAAAAAGTGTTCGCTTTAACAATATTAAACCTATGTTGAGTGTGGGCAAAAACAACATGGATTTGACTCGTTATTTAATCAGTGAAGTTATGCAGTCTCATAAAGACCGTTGTAATTCGTTACGTCAGTTTTTTCCTGATGCTCAGGATAAAGATTGGGAACTAGCCTATGCTGGTCAACGTGTTCAGATTATTAAGAAAGATGAGAATACTGGTGGTAAGTTGGAGTTTGGGACTGAAGCCATCACTACTGAAGACGGTTCATTGGCCGCTTTGTTAGGTGCTTCTCCGGGCGCATCAACAACGGTTAATACAATGATAGGTATTTTAGAGCGCTGTTTTCACGATAGTTTGGCTTCTGATGAATGGCAAACGAAAATGAAAGAGATGGTGCCTTCTTATGGTGAGTCCTTGGTAGAAAACACAGATTTATTACTGTCTATCCGAGAGCATACTTTAGATACACTAAATCTAAATCCTTAGTATTCGATATAAAGCAATGATTTTTTAAAAGCTGGGTATTTCCCAGCTTTTTTATATGGATTAATTGATATAAATACATCAACACAGAGATTTAACATGACAATGACTTTTGCAGATCGTGCTGATCAATTGTGCGATAAACTACGGGAAATTGAACATCAAGCAGAAGAAGGAGACGAGCTTTTTCATTGCGCTTATCTTTTAGGCTTATTGGGTTTACATAGTAGTATTGAAGGTGATGGTAGTGAAGAATTCGACGCCAATTTCGATGCTATTTTACATGAGACGATAGAGGCCGAGAATTTAACCGAGAGTGATCAAGAATACATTTTGTCATTATGGAAAGCGGTTTGTGAGAACGCCAAATAAATAGAAGAACACACAATTAAAAAAGGGGAGCAATCTTATGATTGTCTCCCCTTTATAATGCCAACGGCAGCTAAATTTTATGGTTCTTATAACTGTGGTTTAGTTGGATGTGGAGCATAAGCAAAAACATCAGAGAAACAGCGATTTTTTGTTAAGCCTTTTAGTTCTAATTGATCAAATGTTCCATAAACCATACCAACTGAGCCGCTGATAAAAGCAACGCTTTTGCTTAAATCAGAATGATCGGTCAAAACAGCTTCATACAACCAGCCTGTTCTGCCATGCCACTCTTCATGTTTATCATTAACGATGACATTCAAAGAAAACTTAGTATCTGTCTTCACGCTGTCTAACCATGAATGTGCGAAGGTATCTTCAAAGGTTCTTACACCCCAATACAAAGACACTTTACCTTGGAAATTTTGTGCTACTAAATCTTCATATAAACTTTTAACTTGAGCAAAACCTGTGCCGCCAGCAATCAATAAAATGTGCTCAGGATTAGAATCTAAAATACCATTTTGAACGTGACAATCACCACCTGGTGCTTTGATTGTGATGTTGTCATTTGACTTTATGTGTTCAACCACTTTGCTTGCGAGCGATTCTGGATCTGAAACCAGAATATATAAAGTTAAATCAGGCAGTTCATGTGGAGCGCTACCAATAGAGTAGGGAACTTGCTCGCCAGATGGTAAAGCGACCATTAAATATTGGCCAGCCTTAAATGAAAAGTCATCTGCTTGTAAGGTGATTTGGTGTACGTTTTTATTAACTAACTCAACTTCTTTTACCTTGGCGGTAATATCTTTCATACAGTTACTCCGATACCGTCGCCGTCCTTTTCAACAAAAACAGACAAACAATAATTCACTAATTTGATTATGTATCTAAAAAAAAGCCACTTTACTTAAGTGGCTTATTTTGTGGTATGCAAAGCAGAATTATTTATTCTTTCCTTTCATTGACTCGAAGAACTCATCGTTTGTTTGAGTTACTTTTAGACGATCAATCAAGAATTCTGTTGCAGCAACATCTTCCATAGGGTTCAAAAGCTTACGAAGAATCCACATGCGTTGTAATTCATCTTCGGAGGTCAATAAATCTTCACGACGTGTGCCTGAACGACGAATATTGATTGCAGGGAAAGTACGTTTTTCCGCAATTTTACGATCAAGGTGAAGTTCTGAGTTACCAGTACCTTTGAACTCCTCAAAGATAACTTCGTCCATTTTCGAACCAGTATCAACAAGAGCTGTTGCGATAATGGTTAAACTGCCACCTTCTTCGATATTACGAGCCGCACCAAAGAAGCGTTTTGGACGTTCTAGGGCATTAGCATCAACACCACCAGTTAATACTTTACCCGAAGATGGAATAACTGTGTTGTAAGCGCGGGCTAGACGAGTGATTGAGTCTAGTAGAATAACAACATCGCGTTTATGCTCAACTAGACGTTTCGCTTTTTCGATTACCATTTCTGCTACTTGAACGTGGCGTGCTGGTGGTTCATCAAATGTAGAAGCAACCACTTCACCGCGAACAGTGCGAGACATTTCTGTCACTTCTTCCGGACGTTCATCGATTAGTAGAACGATCAAATGACAATCTGGGCTGTTACGCGTAATGGCGTTTGCAATATTTTGTAGCATGAAGGTTTTACCCGCTTTAGGCGGAGAAACAACTAAGGCACGCTGACCTTTACCCATTGGAGCAACAAGGTCGATAATACGAGACGTCACATCTTCCGTAGAACCGTTACCTGCTTCCATCAATAGACGTTCATCTGGAAATAATGGTGTTAAGTTTTCAAAAAGAATTTTGTTGCGAACGCTTTCTGGCTTATCAAAGTTAATTTCATTAACTTTTAGCAATGCAAAGTAGCGCTCACCATCTTTGGGCGGACGAATCTTCCCAGCGATAGTGTCGCCAGTACGAAGGTTGAAACGTCTGATTTGGCTTGGGGATACGTAAATATCATCTGGGCCTGCTAAGTAAGAGCAGTCAGGAGAACGTAGGAAGCCAAAGCCATCTTGAAGAATTTCTAGAATGCCGTCGCCATAAATGTCTTCCCCACCTTTTGCATGACGCTTTAGGATTGAGAAAATGACATCTTGCTTACGAGAACGAGCCATGTTGTCTAGGCCCATTTCTGCTGCAATTTCTAAAAGTTCGTGTACTGATTTCTGTTTTAAGTCGGTAAGGTTCATAAATGGATTTTTTTGTATTAGCTCATTAGAGGAAAATTGACGGAATTAGAGTTAAGTAACAATAATTTGTGTCTGGAAGTATTTTACAAAGTATCAGCTATTCGGCACTAAAAAACAGAGAACAATTTAAGTAAGTCTTTTGTTCTTGTTTAACCGCCCGGATAGGGCATAGCCAATACAGCGCGAAACAATTTGATTCGAGTCTGAACAAGACAAATCGTTCGTCTTATCACTGTTGAGACCTTCCATACTATAGTTCGACTTAAAGGCGAGGTCTATAGTCAAATCTCGGAAAAAAAGAAAAACTGATAATTTTTTGATCAAACTCAGAGTTAATCTGAGTTTGATGGCGTTTTTTTGAAAAAATAACACCTTGCTCAGCTTGCTTTTTCTAAAAAATCGTTCGAATTCATAAAACTATCATCTGATATTTCGAATTTTTGAGTACTTTCTTGTCAATGGGGTTGCCGGTAGCTGATATACTCTTCTTTCTATTAAGACTTCTGTAATAAAAAGGCTTTCTGAATGCAATCACTCTTTTTGCAACAATCTCATGACTTTCCCTTTGAAAAAATTGCGGCGATTGACCTAGGGTCAAATAGCTTTCATATGGTTGTTGCTCAAGTTACGCATGGACAACTGCGCATTACTGGGGAGTTTGGTGAAAAAGTTCAGTTGGCCGCAGGGTTGGTGAACGGTCATCTTGATGATGCTTCTCAACAAAGAGGTTTGGATTGTTTAGCGCAATTTGCACAAGTTATTGAAGATATGCCTCCAGGGTCAGTTCGTGTGGTTGGTACGAATGCTCTACGTGTTGCCAGAAATCGATATGATTTCATTGGTAAGGCGATGGATATCATGAGTCATCCGGTTGAAATTATCGCAGGAAGGGAAGAAGCCCGCTTAATTTATGTGGGTGTTTCAAGAACCATGGATCATGGTGATTCAAAGCGTTTGGTAGTGGATATTGGTGGCGGTAGTACCGAGTTTATTATTGGTCAGCAATTGGAGCCAATATTAACTGAAAGTCTTCATATGGGTTGTGTTAGTTTCCGACAGCGTTTTTTTGAAGATGGTTCGATTAATAAGTCTAACTTCCAAAAAGCCGTTACGGCTGCGCGTCTAGAACTCTTAAGTATTCAAGACGATTATTTAGATGAAACATGGGATGTGGCTATTGGTTCATCTGGAACTGCTAAAGCGGCTTTTAATATTGTTAAGGAAAATAATTGGAGCAAAAAAGGTATTACCCCTAAATCGCTCAAACAAATCCAAAAAGCATTATTTCTAGCTGGTCATGCAGACAATATTGATTTGCCGGGTCTCAAGCCTGAGCGTAAAGGTACATTCGCTGCTGGGATTGCCATACTAACGGCTGTCTTTGAATGTTTTGATATCAAGCAAATGGATTTCTCTAATGGCGCACTGAGAGAAGGGGTACTGTATGACATTATGGGGCGTTATGCTGAAACTGATATTCGAGAACGCACAGTCAATTACATGTTGAATCAATATCATATTGATACAGAGCAAGCCAAATTAGTAACACACACCGCATTGTCCGCTTTGGCTCAAGTGAAAGATGATTGGAATCTGGGGAGCATTTCTAGCGAAGATTTACTTCGCTGGGCAGGGTTACTTCATGAAGTGGGTGTTGGAATTTCACACAGTCGATACCATAAACACGGTGCTTATATCATTAGTGAATCAGATATGCCGGGGTTCTCTCAACAAGAGCAGCAAGCGTTGGCTAATTTGATTTTACGTCACCGTCGTAAGTTTACTCAATCACTTGATTACCGTTTCACAAAAAGTGATCAACAAGACCTAGATCGTTTATCTATTCTACTAAGGCTGTCTATTTTATTGCACGATGACAGAAAGGAAGGCGATATGCCTATTTTTACATTGAAAGCGAATAATAAAAATTTGCACGCTGAGTTTCTACCTGAGTGGTTAGATGGTAGGCCTTTAACGCTGGCTAATTTACAACGAGAGGCTGAAGCTCTTGTTTTAAGTGGTTATACACTGACCTTTAGTTAAAGGTCAGTGAGCTATAGATTAAGTTAGTTTATCTATAGATCGGTATAAAGCAGCGACATCCTCTCTGTGTAATCCTGTGATTCTAGATGTCCTGCCAATACTTGATGATATTTGTACCGACTCCTTCCCTGTCTCTTTTTTTTCTGATTCTTTATTTTGACCCTGGCTCAATAATAGTTGTTTGGCTTGGTCAGATAACTGAACTGGATCTTGGTTGTTCTTAAAATCTTGGCGTACGTCTACTTTCTCTGGCTGCAAATAAAGAGAAGTCGTAGATGTATTATTGTTTGATACTGAGGAAATGGACAAAGGATCCACCTTAGATAATTATCTGAGATTCTGTATAGAGTAGTACAAAAAATAAGTTATGCACTTTTGTCTTTGTATTTTGTATATTAGTGTCATTGCTATATCAAGAATGATATTGTCTATACATAAAATTGCAAAAAAAATGTAAATTTAACAGATCAAAAGCCTGCTTTGATATCACATTAACTGGTTAATAGCATGAATGATTATCTGTTGTAAGTAATTTGCTTCAAAAAGGATGCCGCATGAGCCAAGAAAACCTCCCAATAGAACACCTTTATTTCACTGAGACTAATCTAGAGCAAATCTTAGAAAATTTAGACATAGTTCGTAACAGAATTCACCCACCTGTAGTAGATGGAACTGTTGTTAACGATCAGGTCTTTCCTTCTGTTTGCCTTATTGGTTTAGGTCGTTGTGGTTCTAATATCGCGTTAGACGTTGCGTCGCTTGTGTATGAAGCGAGAGCAAATTATATGCGGGAAGTTGAAAGCCAAGAGATGTTGGATGGTGAAGGTGAGTTTCGCCCTTTACGTTGGATTAGAAAACACTTACCGATGGAAGGAAAGGATGGTTTTAAACCTGTCTTTTTAATTGAGCCGATTGTCTTACTTGGTGATTTGGATAAAGATATTGAAGGACGAATACGTTTTTCTAATCAAGAGGGAAGAGCTCAGTTTTTAGAGGAATACAAAAAACTGCAAATAATGGACTTTTCTGAAGTTCATGCTGGTGGTGCCGGTAATGCGCCTATCTTAGGTCAATATTTAGCCAAAATAATTCTTAATAAAGATGCGACCACATTTATTAATGAAGAATGGAAGCAAATGCATTCTTACCTTGTGGATTCATGCGGTATTAAAGCAAATCAATCTCGTCTTTATTTCTATATCTTCAGTGCTGGTGGTGGTACCGGGTCAGGTATGGCATCAGAATTCGGTTTAGCGCAGCAATTTTCTTATTTAAGCAAAACGTTTGACTATCGTTCTGCTCAGAGTCAAAGCCAGCTTGCAGACAAGCGCCATAGCTTTGTATTTGAGCCTATCTTTACGTCTGGTATTTGTATTTTACCGAATATCTCAGGGAAGAATGTTGAAATCTCGGAAGCTTTGCATATTAATGCGGGACGTTTGCTAACGAAATATATTTCTGAAGAATGGAATTTCTCTTATAACGAAGAGCGAGATAATGACGAAGTCCCTGCTGATGTGATGGAGCGTATTCGTCCTTGGAACTCGATGATGTTGATCTCTAATGACATCATGCGTTATGCCGAAGAAGAAAATGGTGGGAACGCGGATAACATCGATGTAAACACCATGGAAAAATATGCAAATCAGTATATTTCTCAGCAAATTTTCAACATTCTAACCGCACAAGCAGTAACAACCGATTACGATGAAGATTACTTCCGTCGTGCGGGAATTGATATTTCTGAAACGATTCGCCTTGATGCCAATGATTTATTTATGAGTTTGGCAGGCCCAGTTGCTGTTGCGTATGCTGAAAGCGTTGTTGGTGAAGGTGTACGTCAAGACAGTGTTGATATTGACGACTTGTTCTGTCGCTCTATTGAATTACCACACTTTAATGCAGATACCTCCGCGATTGAAGGTGTAAGTGTTTTGCCTGTGGAATCAGAAAAATATCGTGAAGCTATTAAGGTCTACAGAAAAAGTGGCTTCGATGCCAGTACATTGAACCACCTACATTTCTTTAAAAACTGTTCATCGATTGTTTCTATTATTTCTTTGCCACGAGACTATAAATTGTCTTTCACTGCATTAAATCGGTTGAAAATGCACTTGAATCGTTTATGTCCAAACACAACTTTGAAGCGTTACGCTCTTGTGATTGGCGCGTCAGCAAACTTGTCATTGACGACACTTATTGCGAAAAGCCCATGTTTAAGTGATGATTTTTTAACACTTATGGTTGCTTACATGAAACGCTGTTTTGCACGTGATGCTTACCGATACACGAATGAAATCGATCAAGCGATTATTAGTATGATTCAAAGTGAAGAGCTTGATGAATCTCTGATTGATGAATATTTCACGACGTATGAAAACCCGGCGAAAATTTTGGATACAAACTGGTATGCAATTAAGCCTATGTACGAGAAAAAATATCGTGAATTAATTGAAAGCCCACAAAGTTTTGTGTCTATCAATGACATCCGCTTGGACATAAATAATGTGAAGAATGCGATTAAATACCTTCGAGAGATTTATCGTCATCGTATCAGTAAAACGAGTGTGCTTACGCTTAATGGCTAGTGTTGTTTAAGTTAAACAAAGTGCTTTCTAAAAAAGGTCACCTTAATTAGGGTGGCCTTTTTTATATTGAAAGAATCGCTAGGGATATTTCAAAGTTGGCTTAACTATTGAATGAGTCTTAACTGGTATTACTTTGTGTTTTGATTCTAACCGCTACGCTTTTTATGGCGGATATTGAATGCACTATCTCCAGTTTTATGCTTTATTTTAGTGCGCTTTAGCGCTTAGGATGTATATGGAAGACTTTTCTTGGTTACTTGTTACTTCAGCATTTGTTTTTATGATGCAAGCGGGTTTTTTATGCTTAGAAAGTGGCCGTATTCGTAGTAAGAATAGTATTAACGTTGCTGCAAAAAATATATCCGACTTCATAATTTCAACGACAATTTTTTGGCTTTTTGGTTTCGGTATTATGTTTGGTGATTCCGTCGCGGGGCTGTTTGGATCAAGTGATTTTTTATTTAATGAGAGACATACCCCTTGGGAATTTAGCTTTTTTATTTTTCAAATGATGTTCTGTGGGACGGCGGCAACTTTAGCTTCTGGTGCCGTCGCAGAACGAATGACTTTTATCGGTTATATAGCCATTACAGTGGTGTTAAGTACTCTTATTTATCCAATTGTGGGGCATTGGGCTTGGTCTGGTGTTTATAGTTCAGAAAGTTCACAAGGTTGGCTTGAGGCGTTAGGTTTTGTTGATTTTGCAGGGGCTACTGTTGTGCACTCAGTCGGTGGTTGGCTGGCATTGGCCGCAATTATAATCATTGGGCCTCGTATAGGTCGTTTTGATGAAGGTATACGCTTACCTCCTGGAAATAATCTTCCTTTGTCAGCACTTGGGGTCTTATTAATTTGGTTTGGTTGGTTTGGTTTTAATGGGGGGAGCACATTAGCATTAACCAATGATGTCCCAATGATTATTTTAAATACGTTTATTTCGGCTGCTTGGGGCGGATTAATCGCCGCATTGATTAATTATTTTCGTGATGGCTATATTGAAATTGGCTTTGTTCTTAATGGCACCATTGCTGGTTTAGTCGGAATAACAGCGGCATGTCATGTTGTTTCTCCAGGAGCATCTATCATTATCGGCGCTGTTTCCGGCGCTATTGTGTATTACGGTAGTCTACTTATGGAGAGGTGGCGCTTAGATGATGCGCTTGATGTGGTTCCTGCTCACCTATTTGCAGGAGTATGGGGAACGTTAAGTGTCGCTTTATTTGGGCAAACAGACAGAATTGATAATGCTCTTAGCTTTTCAGAGCAGTTATCGGTACAGCTTTTAGGTGTCATTGTAATTGGCTTGTATTGCTTCTTTATTGGTTACGCTTGTATGTGGCTTTTAAATCGTTTTATGCCATTGCGCGCGAGTAAAGAGCAAGAAGAGCAAGGATTGAATGTGGCAGAGCATCGGGCAACCACTGAACTATTTGATCTGCTAACGTCCATGCAATATCAACAAAATAATATAGACTTCTCTAAGCCTGTTCCAGAAGAGCCATTTACAGAAGTTGGTCAAATAGCACAGAAGTACAATCAAGTTATTAGTCGAGTCAATACTGAAATTGCTCAGCGAGATGATGCCTTAGCGCGTTTCCAAGAAAGTGAAATTCGAAAGTCGGCAATTTTAAATTCGTCTATGGATTGTATTGTAACGATCAATCGATTTGGTTCTGTTATGGAATTTAATCCAGCGGCAGAGCGCACTTTTGGTTGTTTAAAGAAACAAGTTGAAGGGAAAAGCTTTATAGGCTTATTTATTCTTGAAGAGGATAGGCAGGCAATTTTTGAGAGTTTGAACTCTGGCTTTTCTTCCAATGGATTAATATTGAACCGACGTAACCCTTTCCGTTTGCAAAGAGATCCAAATCATCATTTTCCAGCTGAAATAGCCATTACAAAAGCGAATGCCAAAGTATCATCTGAGAGTGAGTACACGCTTCATATTAGAGATATGACTCGTCACATGAAGCTCCAAGAAAAGTTGAAGCTTCTGGCTTACAGTGACCCTCTTACAGGTTTATATAATCGAACCTATTTAATGGACGCATTGGATAGTGCTTTGCTCTTCGCCACTAAAGAAAAAACGGTCGTGGGCTTGTTGTTTTTAGATTTGGATAATTTTAAACAAATTAACGATACATTAGGGCATAAAGCTGGCGATGAGCTTTTATGTGAGGTCGCAAAACGATTGCTGGATATTTCTAATGAATCGGATGTTATCTCCCGCTGGGGCGGTGATGAATTTGTTTTTATGATGACAAAAGAAGTCACCGAAAGTTGTCTTGTAGATCGTGCTCAGAAAATATTAGATGTCATGCGAGAGCCTATTCATTTAAGTGGACAAGATTTTTCGATTCCAACGAGTATCGGTATCTCATGCTCTAGTGATCAAACTACAGGCGCGGATAAACTGATTCAACAGGCTGATATTGCAATGTACTGCGCAAAAGAAAATGGTCGTGATAATGCGAAAATTTTTACCTCCGAGATGGCCAGCGTAGTCACTAAAAAATTCGGCGTCGAAAAAGAGATACATGAAGCGCTTTCGTTAAAGCAATTTACTTTAGCTTTTCAACCAAAAGTCTTTATGGAGAAAGAGAATATACTGGGTCTAGAGGCCCTTATTCGCTGGAATCATCCAATAAAAGGATACATCTCACCTGCTGATTTTATACCCATCGCTGAAGAGTCTAATTTAATTGATAAAATAGATGAATGGGTAATAGATCAAACATTGAAGCAGCAAAGAATATGGCGCGATAAAGGGATCGCTATTGTGCCAATTTCAGTAAATCTTTCAGGACGTCACTTGGTTTCTGATACTTTGGTTGCTTATATCTCAGAAGTGTTAGAGCGACATAAGATTGAAGGCAGCTTATTAGAAATTGAAATTACAGAAGGCATTTTACTGCAAGACATTCAGCGTTGTATCGATGTCATGAGAGAGTTAAAAGCGTTAGGTATTAAAATCTCAGTGGATGACTTTGGAACCGGTTATTCGTCATTGAGTTATTTGAGGCGTTTACCTTTAGACACGCTGAAGATTGATCAATCATTCGTAAGAGAGTGCGACAGTCATTTAGAGGACGGGAAAATTTGTGAAACTATTATTCATCTGGCGAAAAATCTGGAATTAGTGATTGTTGCGGAGGGTGTTGAAACCGCTCCGCAAGCAAAAAAATTGAAGTCATTAGGTTGTGAGATTTTTCAAGGGTACTACTATCATAAGCCAATGAGCAGTGAAAGTGTCGCCAAGCTACTTGCTAAGACTCACTAGGCTTCTGAGGTTCTTCGCGGTCACGTATCGTTTCCATAAGCTCCTGGTTCTGAGTTCTTTCTAACGGCTTTTTACGATAATGCAGAGCCGTTTTAGCGATCATATTTGCTGCAACAGGAGCCGTAATTAGCAGAAACAAAGTGATCAGCAATTCTTGTACAGAAAAGCTTCCTTTCAAATGACTTTGAAAGATCATAGAAGCCACTAATACTCCGGTAATACCCAGAGTCGATGCTTTGGTTGGGCTATGTAAGCGCATATAGATGTCTGGTAAACGAATTAAACCATAGGAGCCGATTAATAAAAATACGGCGCCAATGAGTAAAGATATACAGATGATAATTTCTAAATATAAAGGCATAACGAGTCCTATTCTATGATGTCGCCGCGAAGTAAGTATTTACATAGCGCAGCGGTACTAACAAACCCTAGCATGGCAATTAATAATGCGGCTTCAAAGTACAAAACGCTGCTAGCGTGAATTCCATACAGTAAAATTAGCGCAATAGCATTTATGTACATGGTGTCGAGCGCTAATATTCGATCTGATGTAGTTGGACCTTTCAATAGTCGCCACAAGTTCAAAATTAAAGCGATACAGATGAAAGCGGCGACAATGATTATGGTTATGTTTAGCATCCAAAAATCTCCTTGATTGGCATTTCATATCGCTGCTTGATAGATAGAATAAGCTCTTCTTCATTATCTAAATGAAGAGCATGAACATACAACCATGACTTATCTTTTGATACTTCTGCGCTGACAGTTCCGGGTGTTAGAGATACGGTGCTCGCTAAAAGAGTAATACCTAAATCTGAGTCTATGTTAATCGGAACAGCAACGAACCCTGGATTTAGCTTTTTAATTGGACCGATAATGAGCAGCGCCACTTCAACATTTGCGGTTAAAATGTCTTTCATTACCATGAGTACATAACGAATGGCCAACCAAGGTTTAAGGATCTTTGGATGTTCATCTCGCATACCACTGACTAGCCAAGGAATGGTAATGGCGAAAAATACAGCCAAAACTATGTGTCCTGCACTGATTGAATTGTTTAGTAATAACCAAACAGTAAAAAGTAACAGGCTATGAAACGGCATAGGAAATAACATTATGGGGTTACTCCTGGTAATAAGGCATAAGCTGAAGATTGTATGTCATGTAGGTAACTTGCCGCTTCTTGGGTGAATTCAGTGATATCACCACCGAATAGAACCAAAATTGGAGAGGCTAATAACAAAAGAGCAACAGACATTATTTCAGTCTTTTTAGCTGGCTCTGCTTCCGCAGCAACCGAACCATTATGCCGCCAAAACAAGGTCGTTCCTGCTCTTGAAAAAGTAATAAGGGCAGCTAAGCTTCCTAAAAGGATCAGAGGCCAAACCCACATGGTTTGCAGTGAAGATTGGGTTGCTTGCAAAATCATTACCTTGCCTACAAAGCCAGACAGTGGCGGCATGCCAACTAAAGCAAGCGCTGAAATAGCAAAAGCAAAACCTAATAACCTAGGTTGAACAAAAGGACGTGAATGTACGAATCGATCTTCAGCTTTGCCTCGTTGACGAGCCATCATATCAGCCAGTAAAAATAGGCCAGCAGACGCCAATGTACTGTGCACCATATAATATAAGGCTGCAGAGGTAGCGGCCTCGGAATTAATCGCTGCACACGCTAATAAACTACCACTCGAAACAATCACCAGGTTTGCGCTGAGGACCTTTAGACTTGGGCTAGCAAGAACACCAATACTGCCTATAGCAATCGTCAGTAATGCTAAAGGCCATAGCCAAGGTGTAGCAATGTTAGCAAGTTCGCCCGCATTTTCACCGAAGATAACCGTGTAGACACGAAAAATACTGTAAATGCCAACCTTGGTCATAATCGCAAAAAGAGCAGCAACAGGAGCACTAGCACTGGCGTATGTTTTTGGTAGCCAGAAATGCATAGGCAGCATGGCGGCTTTTAATCCAAATACAACTAAGAGCAAGAGCGCTCCAGTTTTTGCTAGTGTTGCTGTTTCACCTTCAAGTTGACCTACTTTAATGGCCATGTCGGCCATATTCAGCGTACCGAGTGTGCCGTATAAAATCCCTAAGCCGAACAAAAATAAGCTGGAGCCAACGAGGTTCAGAATCACATAATGCAATGTGGCTTGGGTTTTTTGTTTGCCGCCAGCATGAATCAACAGCGCGTATGAGGCGATCAACAAAACTTCAAAGAAGACGAATAAGTTGAAAATATCGCCCGTTAAAAAGGCACCGTTAATCCCCATGATTTGAAACATAAACAAGGGATGAAAATACGCCCCGCCTTTGTCTTTACCGCCAATGGCATACAAGATAACCGAAAAAGCTAGAAAGGATGTAAGCAAGACTAAAAGGCTGGAAACTTTATCAGCAATAAGTGAGATACCAAACGGTGCTTGCCAGCCACCCAATGCATAAACTTGAACACCACTGATATTGATTTCAAACAACAGCACAGCAGAAGACACTAGTAAGAATAAGGTGCCAACAACAGAGCAAACACGTTGAGAAGCGATATCCTTAGAGAAAGGTGGCAACAACATAATTGCGCCAAACAACAAAGGAATCAGAATAGGAAAAATGCTTAAGTGTTGCATTTATTGGTTTCCTCCTGATCTGTTTGATGCTTCATTAGGTTGCGCTGGTAAGTTGCCATCCACATGGTCATTACCTAAATCTGCTCGTGCTCGCATGGCTAGGATCACAGCAAAAGCTGTCATCGCGAAACCAATAACAATAGCGGTTAATACCAAGGCCTGAGGTAATGGGTCACTGTATTGTTCAGACTGGCCTAACACTACAGCGCTATTCAGTTTCAGTCTGCCACTGGCAAACAAGAATAAATTTACTGCGTAGGACAGTAATGTTAAACCGATAACCACGGAGAAACTGCGGCCTCGTAATGTTAGAAAGATGCCACAAGCGGTTAATAAACCGACGCAAAATGCGTATATACCTTCCATTAATCATGCTCCTTTTGGATAGGGCGCTCACTGGTCGTTAACTGGCCAAGATTGGCGAGAATCAACATGGTTGCACCAACCACTGTGAGGAAAACACCAAGATCAAATATCATGGCACTGGCTAACTCGAATTTACCAATGAGAGGTAAATAGAAATAATCGAACCAAGAGGAAAGGAAAGTATGGCCAAAAGCCCAGCTACCTAAACCGCTTAGTGTCGCGATACTAATGCCGGAACCTATCATGATTTGATAATCCAACTTGATACGCGTTTTAATCCAATCAACACCGTGAGCCACGTACTGCTGAATAATTGCTACAGAGGTGATAAGCCCAGCGATAAAACCACCCCCTGGCATATTATGTCCACGTAAGAATATATAGGCAGAGACGAGAAGCGCCAAAGGCAGCAGACTTTGAGAAATCACGGCTAATAGAATAGGGTGTCTGTCTTCTGACCAAGCAAGACCATTACCGTCAGTGGATGGCATAAATAAGCGCATTCGAGAAATTAATTTATAAATACCCAATGCCGCAATGCCTAGTACGGTGATTTCGCCAAGGGTATCAAAACCACGGAAATCGACCAGAATTACATTTACGACGTTTGTGCCACCGCCACCGGTTTTACTATTCTCAGTGAAGAAGGTAGAAATCGTATCAAGTGGTCGTGTCATTAAGGCGTAACAGATCGTACCGATTACACCACCAATCAATGATGCCAAGCTTAAATCACGAACAACACGGCGAGGAGAAGATTCCTTCGGTGTTTTCTGAGGTAAGAAAAACAATGCCAAAATAAGCAAAATCACCGTAACCACTTCCACAGATAACTGAGTCAATGCTAAGTCTGGCGCGGAGAACTGGGCAAAAGCCAAAGACACAATCAAACCAACGACAGACAAAGTAATCAGTGCGACGACCCGTCTTCTATGCCACAAGACAGTAGCAAGAGCCGAAATGCTTAATAAAACCGCACCAGTAATGGATAGAGCATCGACCGGAATTTCTGGACGTTGTCCTGCTGTGGCGTTTAGTTTTAGCAAAGATGACGCAGTCATCACGGCAGCAAGGCCTAAAGTGAAGAAAATATAACGTTGCAAAGAGCTATTTTCAGTAAAGGCAATAATACGACCTGCCTTACTGGCAATAGATTGGATAACGCCTTCGAATACCAACTTAGGGTCACTTTTTGGGAATTGAGCCTGAAACTTAAATAGATGAGATCGATTTTGATACATCACCAATCCACCAATGATAGCAATCACGCTCATCAAGAGAGGGAAGTTGAAGCCATGCCAAATCGCCAAGCTATAACTCGGTGCTTGAGTGTTTAACGTTGCGCTTGCTGCGGCGAATAAAAGATCGCCAACCATGAAGCCTGGAAAGATACCAACCAATAGACAAAGCGCGACTAATATTTCCACCGGAACACGCATATAACGTGGTGGCTCATGAGGTGTTTTTGGTAGGTTAATTGGCTCACCGTTAAAAAACACATCGTGAATAAAACGCATGGAATAGGCAACGGCGAAAATGCCACCCAATGTTGCCAGCACTGGAATAAGCCAAGACAAAGAGCCTAAAGATGCCTGATGGAGTGTTTCTGTGAAGAACATTTCTTTGGATAGGAAACCGTTCATTAATGGCACACCGGCCATAGACGCCGATGCCACCATAGCGAGAGTAGCGGTATAAGGCATATATTTCCACAAACCGTTTAACTGACGCATATCGCGCGAGCCTGATTCGTGGTCAATAATTCCTGCAGCCATAAATAACGACGCTTTGAAAATAGCATGGTTAATAATGTGGAAAACGGCCGCAACAGCCGCAAGGTCTGTCCCCATACCTAGCAATAAAGTAATAAGGCCTAAATGACTGATGGTAGAATTTGCTAAAAGCCCTTTTAAATCGTGTTGGAATAACGCGATATAAGCCCCCATCAAGAAGGTCGCGAGGCCAGTCAGAGTTACAATTAAGAACCACAAATCAGTATCGGCTAACGCAGGGTAAAAGCGCGCCATTAAGAAAATACCTGCTTTCACCATAGTGGCAGAGTGTAGGTAAGCACTAACTGGCGTCGGTGCAGCCATGGCATTTGGTAGCCAAAAGTGGAAAGGAAATTGTGCTGACTTGGTGAAAGCGCCAAGTAAAATCAATACAACAATAACCGGGTAGTTTGCACTGTCCTTAATAAAAGGGCCGCTATCTAAAATGTCTTGAAGACTAAAGCTTCCAACAGTATTACCTAAAATGAGTAAGCCAGCTAATAATGCTAAACCACCAGCACCTGTAATCGTAAGGGCCATTCTGGCACCTTTTCTGGCGTCGGCTTTATGGCCCCAGAAGCTGATTAGCAAGAATGAACTAATACTGGTTAATTCCCAGAAAAACCAAAGTTGAATTAAGTTATCTGATAACACTACGCCCAGCATGGCAAACATGAATAAGATTAGATAAGCGTAAAATTTTCCGATTGAATCTTGAGCTGAAAGGTAATAACGAGCGTACAGAATAACCAGTAAGCCAATGCCCAAAATAAGAATTGAGAACAACAAGGCTAATCCGTCTAAACGGAAGGCCAGTTCTAGCCCAATCGCA
Source organism: Marinomonas ushuaiensis DSM 15871 (assembly GCF_000521805.1). Classification (GTDB taxonomy): domain Bacteria; phylum Pseudomonadota; class Gammaproteobacteria; order Pseudomonadales; family Marinomonadaceae; genus Marinomonas; species Marinomonas ushuaiensis. The sequence continues at coordinate 142,465 of NZ_JAMB01000008.1, read as the reverse complement.
GGTATCCAAGGAATGGCGGCTTGAAAACGTTCGCCTTGAAAAATATCACCGGCATTGGAAAGTATTAAAAATAAGGTTAATGCAGGTAATGCAGCCGTCATAAACGCACAAGTAGTACGGCTAAAACGAGCAGTAAGAAGTGGAATTAATGTACCTAATAAAGGAAGAAAAGGCAGCCAGATCAGTGAACTCAATGGAAAAACTCCTTTTCAGTTAACGGAGGTACAGAATAAGTATTATATACGAGCATGATTGTTATCCTAACAAGCGGTCTCAATATGAGGTTTGTTCAATAAGATTAGGCGTTAAAGCAAATAATGCCGTTTGGCAACAAGCATAGCCGTTTACTAATAAAATCAATAGTCTAAAACCACCGACATCGAAAAATATCATAAATTAAACATCTAAATGATGACAAGTAAGAGTTTGAAAATTTAGAAAAGTTCCGCCTTCGAAGCCGGAATGAAATTTTGTTACTTTGCCCTTTTTTGTGATCATCCATTATTCATGATCTGGAAGGAATGTCGGATGGGCAATGGTTGTTCATAAGCTGCTACAACCTTCATTTCAAAAACGACATTATTTTAAGAGGCTTCAGAGATTTATTGTCTACTTGATGGCGTCATTGATGGTACTAGGTCGCAGGGTTATAGGGAAATGTGTAAAAAATGTTGAAAAAGAAAATAATGTTTAATTTTTTGAGAGGAACTGTAATAAAAAGTTACTTTTGTGCGACTAAGTTTATAGAAAGTTATGAAAAAAGCGTAATCTACTACTTAACTTATCGATATGAATTGAAAGCAGTCAGGGTGCCTTTATATCCGAGTGGGTATTTATCCAGAAGGAGCAGGGCTTCAAGTTTATTTTAATTAAAGGATCTGCATTGATTGCTGAACTACAAGCCTTTCTTGTCTCTGAAAGCGCATCAAGTGTCTTGTTGCTGTTTTCTGGCATTGTGTTGTTGTCTTACTTATCAGAAGACTTGGCAATCGTAACGGCAGGCTCATTAGCGGCGCAAGGGAATATGCAACCTTCCGCTGCCTTGTTGGCCATTTTTGTTGGTATTGCCAGTGGTGATCTTGGTTTATATTTTTTAGGTCATTTGGGCAGGCGAAGCCGTTACTTGCGGTATAAAGCATTAACTAATCGTTATTTCAAAATATTGCGAACTCGTTTGCATAAAGGCGTTTTTATTAATCTTTTTGTGATTCGTTTTGTTCCGGGATTGCGTACGATTGGGTTTACCCTCAGTGGTTTTTTTGCCATTCCGTTACCTTTTTTTATGTTTGCGGTTCTTTCGGCGACAGCCTTATGGACCATGATTATTTTCTCGATTATTTATTACTTGGGTAACCTTGCTTGGTTGCAAGCATCTCAGTACCAATGGGTTCTTATTCCTATTGCGGTTGGCGTTTTATTTATCGTCAATCGTTTAGTTAACAAATCATTATCAAAAGGTCTTTCATGAGTTCAACGCTTTTAATACCACCCCATAAAATTAATGCAGGTATGCCAGTGTTAGAAGCGGATACCAAACGTAGTATCTCGCCTTATGAATTTTTGCCCGCTTGGTTCTTTTATACGCCTGTTGTTTTGCAGAGTTTGGTTCAGGGTATTTTTTATCGTGACTTGCGTTTACCGCTTGTTGTAAATCCAAGCATCAAGTTAAGTGGCATGGTGGGTGAATCTAAACATGACATTATGAGTTTGGCTGGTTCCGTTGCTAAACCTTGGATTTCGCCTTTTACCACACTGACTAAAAATCATGGCTCATTAGAAAGCCAAACTCAGATGGCATTAACTGCGATGGGGAGCTTGTCATTAGACTTTCCATTGGTGGCAAAACCAGATTTAGGCTGTCGAGGTGTGGGTGTAAAATTGCTTAAAAGTGAAACGCAATTAGAGCAATACATTAATGACTTTCCTTTTGATGCTCGCTTTCTATTACAAGAAAAAGCGCCTTATCAAGCGGAAGCTGGTGTCTTTTATGTTCGTAATCCAGGAGAGTCACGAGGCAAGATTATCTCCATTACGTTGAAATATGCACCGTCAGTTATTGGTGATGGACAGCATACTTTAAAGGAGCTTATTGAGCTTTCACCACGCGCAGGTCAGCTTAGTCACTTATATTTTCCACGTCATACTGACAAATTAGATTGGGTGCCTGAAAAAGACGAAGAGTTTCAGCTTGGTTTTGCTGGCAGCCATAGTCGCGGCTCTATTTTTCGTGACGGAAATCAATACATCACTACAGAGTTAACGCAAAAACTTGATGAAATTCTTCATGATGTAGATGGTTATCACTATGGACGTTTAGATATTAAATTCGACAATCTTCATGACTTTATGAAAGGCGAAAAATTCACCATTTTAGAGTTAAACGGAGCAAGCAGTGAAGCGGCTCATATTTGGGACAGAAACACTCCACTTAAAACTATATTCGGAACCTTGCTGACACAATACAGATTGTTGTACGCCATTGGTGCGAAACAGAAAAAACGGGGTCATGTACCTCCTTCAATAAACAGCCTTTTAGCGGCTTGGCGTGAAGAAAAAAGCTTAACAGAGCAGTATCCTGAGACTGATTAAACGAAAGTGAAATAAGGCAAATAAGCGCGACAGACAATGTCTTCACTTATATTTATGACCAAAGAGAATAATGGGTATGTTTTCAATGATAAAAGAAACAGCAGCAGACAATGAACCTCAAGGTCGAGCGTTAGCTGTTTCTCTAGGCTGTATTGAAGCCTTAGAGCAAGGTAATGAATGTCTGAAATCCTTGAGTGATGACCAATATAACTGGGCGGCCGCTCCACATATTACCAGTACTATTGGTGAGCACTTCCGGCATTTACTGGATCTATTTCATGCAATTAACTTGGCCAATGGCAAGGTAATTGATTACAACTTTAGACGACGTGGTCACGCGGTAGAAAAATCTCGCGTAACGGCGATTAAAGAAATAGATCATTTGATTCATTGGTTAGAAAGTATGAGTCATGCTGAACTAGCTGCTCCCGTTACCATTTTGACTGAAGTGTCTATGACAGAAACACAAGCTCATTCTATGACGTCGACATTAGAGCGTGAACTGACGTTTGTTGCCTTGCATGCGAATCACCATTTTGCCATGGCAAAAGTGACGATCAGTTTATTGAATTTAAACATCAGTGATACTTTTGGTCTTGCGCCAAACACGCTTTCTTATTTGCGAGGCCAATAATCATGTGTTCTGTTTCTTGGTTAATTGATCAAAACGGCTACCAAATTTTTTTCAATCGTGATGAACAAAAAACGCGCGCACAGGCTTTGCCTCCTCGTACTCAGGAAATGGATGGTGTTAAGGTTTTGATGCCAATTGATCCTGTCGGACAGGGTAGTTGGATCAGTGTGAATGAGCATGGTGTGGCTTTATGTTTGTTAAATAATTATCAATGTGACAACCCAAAAGCTGCCTTGTTTAGTCGTGGCTTATTGTTAAAACATTTATCAAAAGAAATCAGTGTGGATGGTGTTTGTAACGCTTTTCAGCTTTTAACCTTGCCTCAATTTGCACCTTTTATTTTGTTGGCTTTTGACTTAAACCTATTAGATAGAAAGACCCGTGTTATGGCGTTAGAGTGGAACGGTTCAGAGTCTGTTATCCACCCAACGGATTCGCCCTTATTTTCGTCTGGTGTTGATTTGCCACAGGTTACAGCAACTCGTAAGTTGGCTTATCAACAGATTGTTGGTGAAAAACCGACTCAGAGTTCTTTGTTGATGTTCCATAAGCAGCATCATTATGAGGAATCTCATAAGTCTGTGTGCATGCACCGTGAAGACGCAGAAACCGTTAGTTTCACTCATATTATTGTGACGCCTCAAGGGCAAGAAATGCGCTATGTGGCCGGCTCTCCTTGTATGAACTTGACGACCGAAGCCTTGTTACAAGGTACGCATAAATTACCGAATCGAAAATCAGTCGCTATACCTGCCTAGGTTACCGACTTAGATCGCACTTTTAACTGTTCATTTTAGGAGAGAGGTATGAAAATAATATTGGCAGTGGTGCTGCTTTTTGTAAGTCATTTTAGTTACGCTGCAGATGCAATATACACAGGCTTTTTTAGCAATAAAGCCGTAAGTGGTTATGACACGGTAGCTTACTTTACAGATAATCAGCCGATTAAAGGTAGTTCAGAATTTCAAGTAGAGTATCAAGGCGCAGATTGGTTTTTTGTGTCCAAAAAACACCTAGATATGTTTAATGCAGATCCAGAAAAATACGCACCACAGTATGGTGGATATTGTGCTTGGGCAATTTCTGATCAAAATGATTTTGCGTCTTCAGATCCTCAGCAATGGGCGATTGTCGACGGAAAGCTTTACCTGAACTACAGTAAAGATGTTAAAGAAAAATGGGATGCTGATCGTGTATTACACATTCAACAAGCTGACAAAAACTGGCCAAAATTAATTACTAAATAGAGAGAATTCCAATGACATTTAAACCAATGAAACACATACCTGCGATTTTTATCGGATTTGTATTTGTACAGTCTTTGTTTTTCAAATTCACAGGCTCATACGAAACAAACTATATATTTGGCACCTTAGGCGAATGGTCAGGGCTGACTTTGTTCGCTGATTATGGTGCTTACGTCATTGGTACGGCTGAGCTTATCGCAACGCTTCTACTTTTCTCTCGTTTTCATGGTCTTGGTGCTTTGATGGCTGTCGGTGTTATGTCTGGTGCGATCATTTTTCACCTATTCACGCCGCTTGGTGTCATCATGCCTGAGTTCAACGAAGTCGGTGAGATTGTTGGTTACGATGGTGGTTTACTGTTTGGTATGGCGTGTTTGGTTTGGTTGTCTGCGGTTTTTCTTTCACTGCGCGATTTAAAAGATGAAACAGGGACATTGAACAAGTTATATGGCGTCATTTTTAAGAAAGAGAACACTTTATGATCGAAAGTCCTTTTCGTTTACCAAGAGTTACGCCGTTTGGTATAGGAGAACGCTTTTTGGAATGGATGACAGGGCTCAGTAAGCTGGATGGTTTCTACCAGCAGCGACCTGAAACCACATCCACTTTTGAGTTTATGAACTACACATTGAAAGCTCTCAATGTGGAATACAGCATTGCCACTGGGTCTCTGGATAATATTCCCAAAGAAGGTCCAGTTGTTATCGTGGCGAATCACCCGTTAGGTGCTATTGAAGGCGTGATCGTCGCAGATATGCTGGCTTCCGTTCGCCAAGACGTCAAAGTATTGGCAAATGAAATGTTGAAACGCCTTCCTGAGATTAGCGATCTTTTTATCGGTGTTAATGTTTTTGGCGGCGAAAAAGCACGAAAAACCAATAGCTTAGCAATTCGTGAAGCAAACCAGCATTTAGCCGATGGCGGTTTGTTGGTATTATTTCCTGCCGGTGAGGTATCGACTTACCCAAAAGGCAGCAAAGTATTGGCTGATGTCGAATGGCGTAATTCGGTAGCGAAATTTATCAATCGTAGCCAAGCGACAACCGTACCTATTTTTGTTGATGGCAAGAACAGTGCTTTATTTTATCAAGCTGGACGTGTGCATCCCTTATTACGCACGGCGTTACTTGGTAAAGAGTTACTAAACAAACAATCTAAAAACATAGCGCTGTCTATTGGCAGCGCTATTCCTTTTTCTGAATTAAAAAATTTTGATGAAGAAAAAGACTTGGTGAATTATCTTAGACTCAACACCTATTTGATGAGCCCAGACCATGAACAAGTGCAAAAGTCGTCATCTCAAAATAACAATCAACCGATCATTGCTCCCATTGAGAAAGAACAACTGATAAGCGAGTTGGCTCAGTTGCCAATGGATGCTTTATTGTTAGAGCAAGGTGACTTTGCCGTTTACTGTACACCGACTACGGCGATTCCTAACTTGATGCAGGAAATTGGCCGTATTCGCGAAGAAAGTTTCCGAGGTGTTGGCGAAGGAAGTGGTTTAGCTTGCGATATTGATCAATACGATGAGTATTACCAGCAATTGTTTGTTTGGCATAAAATAGACAAGCAAATAGTTGGATCATATCGTTTAGGTTTTGTTGATAAGCTGCTCAAAGAGCGTGGTCTAGATGGTTTGTACTCTCGCAGTTTATTTCATTACGATCAAGCCTTCTTAGATACGTTAGATAACAGCATTGAAGTAGGGCGTTCTGTGGTGGCCGAAGCATATCAGAGGAACTTAAACTCTTTGCTTATGTTGTGGAAAGGCATTGCGGCATTGATGTCACGATACCCTAAATACACTCACCTTTTTGGTCCAGTTAGTATTAGCAATGACTACAGCGAAAATGCCCGACAACTGATGGCGCAAACCTTGTCTTTACACCACTATGATCAAGAAAAAGCACAACTGGTAAATGCCTCTACGCCGTTGCGTAAAAGAGGATCGGAATTCTGGCAACCGAATTTGTTGTCTGCGTTGGCCAGTGTTGAGCTACTGTCAAAAATACTGTCTCGTATGGAGCAAGGCAAAGGGCTTCCTGTTTTATTGCGTCAATATTTGAAAATGAATGGCAAGCTGGTTTGTTTCAATGTTGATCCTGCATTTCACGATACATTAGACGGTTTAATCGTTGTTGATTTACGCAAAGTGCCGCTGAAAACCCTTGGGAAATACATGGGCAGACAAGCAGCAGAGGATTACTTCTCTTTTCACGGCAAATAGTTATTTGAATTAAATGGCAGGCATAAAAAAACCACCCTAAGGTGGTTATTTATGTGATGCTTCATACGTGCATCCAGTTCCCTTTCAAAGTGCAAACTCTCTAAAAGACAACCGTATTATTGGTGGAGACGGGGGGGATCGAACCCCCGTCCGTCAGTCCTCTGCCATCGGCTCTACATGCATAGTCACTTCTATTATTTGACCACGAACCGCCCGAAGGACAGGGTGTTAATGGCGAGCCTACTTAGTCTTAGAACCTTATCCCTAGGCGGGGCATCAGTTAGCATCTCGTAATTTATGATACTGTAGAATCTCTGGCTACAAGCAACCTGAGTACAGCACACTAGCAGCGGTTTAGGCTGCTAAAGCGTAGTTTTCGTCGTTTGCGACTATAAAATTGATGCGGGGGATTAACGAGATCACGCATCACTCTCGACATGCACCTTTGGGTTTGTAACCGACGTCGAAACCATGTCGTCCCCAAGATGTAGCGCAATTCTAGCCCAAACAATATGCTTACGCTAGAGTTAACGCTGAATTGCTTTCTTTCTTCACTATTCGATCTTGGTGTTTTTTACTTTAACGCTTTAATCTTAATTGTTTGATCTAAGTGTTAGGCGTGTTTCATTAATCGTTCTTTGTCTCGTGACCAATCACGATCTCGTTCGGTATCACGTTTGTCGTGTTCTTTCTTACCGGTTACGAGTGCCACTTCGCATTTGATTTTATTGCCTTTCCAGTACAGCGCCATGGCCGCACAGGTTTTGCCTTTTTGCTCGGTAACTTGAATTATTTTATCAAGTTCCTTGCGATTAAGGAGCAATTTACGTTGACGCATTGGTTCACAGACTACGTGTGTTGAAGCACTAAGTAGTGGTGTGATACGTGCGCCAACAAGCCACGCTTCATTTTGGTGGATGATAACGAAAGAGTCGACTAATTGGGCTTTGCCTTCGCGCAGACTTTTTACTTCCCAACCAGACAAAACCAATCCGGCTTCGAATTTTTGGTCAACAAAATAATCGTATTTTGCACGTTTATTGAGCGCGATTGTGCCTGTACTGTTGGATTTTTTCTTTACTTTACTCATAGTGTGAAATTATACGGTCGATAGAGGTAAAAACCTATGCTTTTCTTGAGGTATGAGCTCGAATGTAAGAAAATTCATACCTGTTACTTATTTGTTCGGCTAGGTGTTGCGAATGTGTCGCCACGTTTGTGTTTTCTTCCTATCCTTTAAAACACTTGTTGTTATTTAGAGCTTAATTTATGCCTGAAAATCGATGTTTACAAGGTATCTGGTCTAGTCCGTGGATATTTATTTTTGCCGCCAGTGGATCTGCTGTTGGATTGGGGAATATTTGGAAGTTTCCTTATGTGCTTGGGCAAAATGGCGGCGGTGCATTTTTGCTTGTCTACTGTTTGTGTTTGCTGCTGGTTGGTTTGCCTGTGTTGATGGCGGAAGTGGCGTTAGGGCGTACGGTTCGTTCTAACCCTATTGATACAGTTAATGATTTGAGTGAACGTCGTATCGTACATTCTGCTTGGGTGTTTGTGCCTTGGCTTGCGGGTGTGACAGGTTTTTTGATTCTGACATTTTATAGTGTAATTGCCGGTTGGGCGCTGGCGTATTTAGAGCGTGCGATATCGGGTGATTTTCAGGGGCTAGATCAAGTTGGCGCGTCCAGCATGTTTACTGCTTTATTGAAAGAACCTGTTGAAATGTTGTTATGGCATTCTGTCTTTATGGTGTTGGTCGTTATAACTGTTGGGCAATCTGTTACGCGCGGTTTGTCTGCGGTTGTTCGAGTTTTATTGCCTATCCTTGTTGTGGCTTTGGGTTTATTGGCGGTTTATTCAATAACAGTTGGTGATATGCCGGCCACATTGAAGTTTATGTTTCAGTGGGCTTGGCAAGATATTACGTTTGAGGTGGTATTGGCTGCTGTCAGTCTAGCCTTGTTCAGTCTGAGCGTCGGTATGGGCGCGATGTTTGCCTACGGTGCGTATATTAATAAGCGTATGTCGATTGCTCGTGCATGCAGTATTGTAGTTGGTGTGGACTTGTTAGTGGCTTTGCTTGCTGGTTTGGTGATTTTTCCGTTGGTTTTTGCGTTTCAAATTGATGTGGAAGCAGGACCAAGTTTAACCTTTGTGTCTTTGCCTATTATTTTTGGTAATTTACTTGGTGGTCAATTTTTTGCGAGCGTGTTTTTTCTATTGCTCGTTGTCGCAGCATTAACTTCAGCAATATCGATGTTGGAGTTGTTTGTCGCTTGGTTACATGAGAAGTTTTACATGGCGCGAATTAAAGCCGCATTTCTCACTGGATTAGCTGTTTGGTTTATTGGTATTGCGGTGTTGTTATCCTTTAATCATTGGGACAGTGAAATTGTCTTTAATCTGAATTTCTTTGAATTGTTAGATGTCTTCACGTCTTTGGTGCTTTTGCCATTGAGTGCGATTTCACTGTCTATTTTGGTTGCTTGGTTTATTCCTCGTCCTATGTTACAGAATGAGATGATTACAAAGCAGTCGAGCCACTTCCAATGGTTTTATAAAACATTGAAATATATCAGTATCCCAGCAATGATCGTGATTACCGTTGCTGGTTGGATAGGAGTTTAGTTTGAGTAGTATAGAACGCTTTGCTCATGTTAATTATAGTTGTGAGCAAATGTTTTCCTTGGTAAACGATGTTAATGGTTATCCAGAGTTTTTACCTGGTTGTTTGGATTCTACTTTGATTTCACAAACATCAACGGAGCTTGTTGCATCCTTAGTAGTTGGTAAAGGACCAATGACTCAATCTTTTACAACTAAAAATTTCTTGGAAGAGTTTAATAGAATAGAAATGACGTTAGTAAAAGGGCCTTTCAAACGCTTGCATGGCGTTTGGACATTTACTGAATTATCGCCAACAAGTTGTAAGGTTACCTTGTCTATCGATTTTGAGTTAAGCGGTATGCTGAAATTTGCGTTTGGTGGGGTGTTTAGTCAAATTGCGAATTCGATGGTGGATTCTTTTAGCAAACGAGCAAAAGTGGTGTACGGTGAGTAGTATGAGAATAGAAGTAGCTTATGCTTTGCCTGAGAAGCAAAAAATTGTGTCATTAGAAGTAGAAGAAGGTTGTACCGTACGTGATGCGGTTCGTCGTTCTAATATTAATGTTTTCTTTCCAGATGTGGATTTGGAAACAGTGAAAGTTGGTATTTTTGGTAAATCGGTACGTAACCCAGAAGAGCAAGCTTTAAAAGAAGGTGAGCGTATTGAGTTGTATCGAGAATTGCTCGTTGACCCTAAACAAGCTAGGGCCAATCGTGCAGCAAAAACAGCTAAAGACTAGTTGTTTTTAATTTGTTTTAAAACGCCATCACTAAATGTTAGTGTTAGGTCGTTTACATCGCTTGTTTTGGTGTCTGGTGTTGCGTTGCGAGCAGTGTATAGGTAGTGCCATTCGTTTGCTTTGAAGGTGTCTTTTACCATTGGTGTTCCTAATAGGTAAGTGACTTGAGATTCGGACATACCAATTTGTAACTGTGATAGTTGTTCCTGCGCTATAAGGTTGCCTTGTGTGACTGGAACTTTATACGGAGGCGGAAATAAACCGCACGCGCTAATTAAAAGTGTGATGCATAGTATAAAAGCTAATTTTTTCATTTGTATTATCCTTACTTTGGTATGCTAATGATAAAGTAATTATCAACAAGAACGAATAGAGAATGACTCATGACTAGTGAAAATCAAGAGCTAAAGAAAGCTGGACTCAAGGTAACCTTACCACGAGTGAAAATTTTACAAATCCTTGAAGGTGCGGGCGACCGTCATATGAGTGCCGATGATGTGTATCGTACGCTACTTGATCAAGGTGAAGATGTTGGTTTAGCGACCGTTTATCGTGTATTAACTCAATTTGAAACCGCTGGTTTGGTTCAGCGTCATCACTTTGAAGCTGGCACGGCGGTCTTTGAGCTAGCGAAAGGCGACCATCATGATCATATGATTTGTTTAGAAAGTGGCCGAGTGATTGAGTTTGTTGATCCTATTATTGAAAAACGTCAGCATGAAATTGCTAAAGAGCATGGTTTTGAAATTGAAGACCATAGTTTGATTTTGCACGTGCGCCCAAAGAAAAAGTAAGTGCTTTTTAGGCGACGTTGTCTTCTAAGCTATCATTGTCGGAAAGATATTGTATTTTAAAAGTAACCTATTTATTAAACGGGTTATCTAATAAAAAAGGAGGTTGAGCCAATGCTTAACCTCCTTTTTTTACACTACCGTTTTATCTTGATTTATTGAAGTTGCACGTTGCCCAGCATTTCTCTGGCGTGAGCAAGGGTTTGTTCAGTGAGCTCCAAGCCGCCTAGTAAGCGCGCGATTTCCTGTGTGCGATTTTGATCCTTGAGTAACTCTACTTGCGAAGAGGTTGCTTCATCAGAAATGTTTTTGCTAACACGTAGATGTTGATTGCCTTGTGCAGCGACCTGAGCCAAATGTGTCACGCAGAATACTTGGCCGCGTTTCCCGACCGAGCGCAACATGCGCCCGACGACTTCTGCAATACCACCACTGATACCGACATCGACCTCATCGAAAACCAGAGTTGGTATAATAGAAGTGTGCGCCGTAACTACTTGAATGCCCAAACTAATACGAGAAAGCTCACCACCTGATGCGACTTTACGTAATGGTTGAGCAGGTTGGCCTGGGTTTGATGCAATCATGTATTCAATATCTTCAAAGCCATTCGCAGTTACTTGGTTTAATGGCTGGCACTGAATAAAGAAACGCGCATAAGGCATGCCTAAACCGTGAATTTGTTCTTCTACTTTTTGCGCAAGATTATCTTTGGCTATGATGCGTTTTTCTGTCAGTGTCGTGGCTAGTGCTGTGAGTTTTTCATAAGCCTGCTCTTCTTTCTCTTTTAAAGACTCTAGGCTTTCGTCATTGCCTTGTAATCTTGCTAGCTCTGTTTCAACACTTTCTCTTAAAGAAAGCAGCGCTTCTGGAAGCATTCTATGTTTACGAGCGGTTTCATAAATGTCCGATAAACGTCGTTCGATGTCCGTCAGGCGCTCTGGGTTTTGCTCCAAGGTATCTTGATAGTGGTGAAGGCTGTCGGCTGCTTCTTGAGCTTGAATTAATGCCGCGTTCATCATTTCTAATGCGCTTTCTAATTCTTTTGTTGCTGGGCGAATTTGGCTGGCATTATTCAGTGCTTGATGAAGTAAAGAACAAACATTGCCTTCGTCGCTATCAATTAGAATGTTACTTGCTTGGTACGCTTTGAACTGGGAGTCGGCAATGTTGGATAAAAACGTCTGTTCTGTTTCCAGTGTTTCAATTTCACCTTCTTTTAAATCTAATCGTTCTAGTTCTTGTGCTTGGTAGGACAAAAGTTGAATTTTAGCGTTTTGTTCAGAAGATCGATTTTGCTGAGCAGACAGAGCTTCTTTTAATTGCCGCCAAGTCGCATGTTGGGCACTTACCTTTTTTGTGAGATCTGTGAGTTTGCCATACTCATCAACCTGCTGCCTTTGGGCATTTTTTTTCAATAGAGACTGGTGTTCGTGTTGACCGTGAATATCGACTAATTGGCTGCCAACTTCTTTTAGGTCGCTTAAAGTGCAAGGGCGACCATTAATGTAAGCTTTTGATCGACCTTCCTTGCTAATTACGCGGCGTAATATGCAATGCTGATCATGCTCTAAGTCTCTTTCTTCAAGCCATTTTTGGACGTGTGGATGTAGTTGAATGTCGAAGCTAGCGCTGATATCGGCTTTTTTCTCTCCATGTCTTACGACAGAAGCATCGGTGCGATCACCTAAACAAAGCGATAAGGCGTCCACCATGATGGATTTACCCGCACCGGTTTCACCTGAAATAACAGTCATGCCTTGTTTAAACTCAAGTTCTAACGCTTCAACAATAGCAAAATTGGATATAGCGATGCTAGTCAGCATAGAGGGCTCCAAGAAAGAAAAAATACATATGGTTATTTATACAGTATTTGGTTGTTTTTTGACAAGTGTCGTTAGCATATTTAATTCCCATGAAATTAATGCGGTTTTACTGTTGAAAGGTAAAAAGCTGACCCCATATAACCAGCACAGAGAATGAATTGTTTCTGTTATTTGGAGTAAAAGATGAGTAATCAGCCAAAAAATCCTAACCTAGAAACGGAGCCAGATTTGAAAAGCGAAACGCAAAACGAAGCAGTAGAAGAGCTTTTAGAGCCTGAAGCAGAGCTTTTAGAAGAAGTGACCGAAAATGATGAGCTTGCTAAAGCATTGGAAGAGGTTGCTCAATACAAAGAAGCAGCACTTCGTGCCCACGCTGATGCGCAAAATGTTCGTCGTCGTGCTGAGCAAGATGTTGAAAAAGCGCACAAGTTTGGTATTGAAAAATTTGCCAAGGCTATTGTTAGTGTTGCGGATAACCTAGAACGAGCTTTGACGTCCACGCCTGCAACCGGTGAAGAAGATCTTGTTCGTGAAGGCGTTGAGCTAACACTGAAAGATTTGCTTGAAACCTTGGCGCGCTTCGAAGTAAAAGTCGTTGATCCACATGGCGAACCTTTCAACCCAGAATTGCACCAAGCGATGACAATGGTACCGAATCCAGAATTAGAACCGAATACGGTAATGGATGTAGTACAGAAGGGTTACACGCTTCAAGGTCGCTTATTGCGCCCTGCAATGGTCGTGGTTTCAAGCGCAGCTTAATTGACTGTCATTTTTTTGACAGTAGGCGCTTGAAATACTCAGAAGCGTACCCAAATACAGAACTATCAACGAAACAAACGAATATATTGGAGATACAAACCATGGGTAGAATCATTGGTATTGATTTAGGTACAACGAACTCTTGTGTTGCTGTTTTAGATGGCGAGAAAGCTCGTGTTATTGAAAACGCAGAAGGCGATCGCACCACACCGTCTATTGTTGCTTACACAGAAGATGGCGAAATTTTAATTGGTCAGTCTGCAAAACGTCAGGCTGTTACTAACCCAACGAACACAATCTTCGCGGTTAAGCGTTTGATTGGTCGTCGTTTTAAAGACGACGTAGTTCAAAAAGACATCTCTATGGTGCCTTACAAAATCATTGCTGCAGAAAACGGCGATGCTTGGGTTGAAGCAAAAGGCGAGAAGAAAGCGCCACCACAAGTGTCTGCTGAAATCCTGAAGAAAATGAAGAAAACAGCAGAAGATTTCCTAGGTGAGCCAGTTACTGAAGCGGTTATCACGGTTCCTGCTTACTTCAATGACTCCCAGCGTCAAGCAACAAAAGATGCGGGTAAAATTGCGGGTCTTGAAGTTAAACGTATTATTAATGAGCCAACAGCGGCTGCCTTGGCTTACGGTCTAGACAAAAATGCTGGCGACTCTACTATCGCGGTTTTTGACCTTGGTGGTGGTACATTCGATATCTCTATCATCGAAATTGCTGATGTAGATGGCGAGAAACAATTCGAAGTATTGTCTACAAATGGTGATACATTCCTAGGTGGTGAAGATTTCGATATGCGCGTAATCGAATACCTAGCAGCTGAATTCAAAAAACAGTCTGGTATTGATTTGCACAGCGATCCACTAGCACTACAGCGTTTGAAAGAAGCGGGTGAAAAAGCGAAAGTAGAATTGTCATCTTCTACTCAAACAGAAGTTAACTTGCCTTACATCACAGCAGACGCAACTGGCCCTAAACACTTGAACGTTAAATTGACTCGTTCTAAGTTAGAGTCTTTGGTTGAAGAGCTTGTTATTAAATCTCTTGAGCCTTGCCGTCAAGCATTGAAAGATGCGGATTTGTCTGCTTCTGATATCGACGAAGTTATCTTGGTTGGTGGTCAAACACGTATGCCATTGGTTCAAGCGAAAGTAACTGAATTCTTCGGTAAAGAGCCACGTAAAGACGTTAACCCTGATGAAGCCGTAGCAATTGGTGCTTCTATTCAAGGTGCGGTATTGGCTGGTGATGTAAAAGACGTTCTTCTTCTAGACGTTACACCTTTGTCTCTTGGTATCGAGACTATGGGTGGCGTGATGACAGCGTTGATCGAGAAAAACACAACGATCCCAACGAAGAAATCACAAACGTTCTCTACAGCAGAAGACAACCAAAATGCGGTAACTATCCACGCATTGCAAGGTGAGCGTAAGCAAGCCTCTCAGAATAAGTCTCTAGGTCGTTTCGACTTGGCTGATATTCCACCTGCTCCACGTGGTGTGCCACAAATCGAAGTAAGCTTCGACATTGATGCGAACGGTATCTTAAGCGTATCAGCGAAAGATAAAGCGACAGGCAAAGAACAGTCTATCGTCATTAAAGCGTCTTCTGGTCTAAGTGACGAAGAAGTCGAAAAAATGGTTCAAGATGCTGAAGCGAATGCTGAAGAAGACCGTAAGTTCGAAGAGCTTGTTCAAGTTCGCAACACGGCTGACGGTATGATTCACGCAACGCGTAAAACTTTGACTGATGCTGGTGATAAAGCAACAGAAGAAGAGAAAGCGGCGATTGAAACTGCCATCACAGAGCTTGAAGAGGCATTAACGTCTAATAACAAAGAGCAAATCGAAGAGAAAACCAATGCGTTGACTCAAGCGTCTGGCTCTTTGGCTCAGAAGATGTATGCCGACGCTGAAGCTGCTGATGCTGCAGAGCAGCCTGCTGAAGGCGAGCAAGCTTCCTCTCAGGATGATGCTGTTGATGCAGAATTCGAAGAAGTAAAAGACGATAAAAAATAAGCGTTAAATACTTATTTCGTTGCCTCTTTATAGGCAGCTGTTTATAGAAAACACGGTTTTAGGACCGTGTTTTGCTATTTGCAAATCTTCTAAGTAAGTTCGTTCAATTAGATTTTGTAAATTTTAAATTGTATAAACTCAGACTTTTCAATTCAGGCTTTTTAATTCAGGAATTCCTGCAATGAGCAAAAGAGACTATTACGATGTTCTCGGTGTCGCCAAAGATGCCGATAAAAAAGACATCAAGAAGGCTTATCGCTCTTTAGCGAATAAGTACCATCCAGATAAAAATCCAGATAATCCAGAAGCGCTTGATAAATTTAAAGAGCTTGCTGAAGCCTATGAAATTTTGTCTTCCGATGACAAGCGTGAAGCTTATGATCGATTTGGGCATGAAGGCGTTAACGGTCAAGGTGGCGGTTACGGCGGCGGTGCTGGTGCTGGTGGTTTTAGTGATATTTTTGGTGATGTATTTGGTGACATTTTTGGCGGTGGTGGCGGTGGTCAAAGCCGAACCCGTCGTGGCTCCGATTTACGTTACACATTAGAGCTTGATCTTGAGCAAGCGGTTTGGGGATGCGAGGAAAAAATTCGTATTCCAACTTTAGTCAACTGTAAGACGTGTGATGGATCTGGTGCGAAGAAAGGCTCAAAGCCGAAAACCTGTGGAACCTGTGGTGGCGCAGGCCAAGTTCGCATGTCACAAGGTTTCTTCTCGGTTCAGCAAGCGTGCCCAGAATGTCATGGTCAAGGTCAGGTTATTTCTGATCCATGCCCAGACTGTCATGGTCAAGGCCGTACTCAGGAATACAAAACACTTAACGTAAAAATTCCTGCAGGTGTTGATACAGGTGACCGTATTCGTTTATCGGGTGAAGGTGAAGCCGGAGCTCAAGGTGGGCCAGCGGGTGATTTGTTTGTTCAAGTATCTGTTAAGCCTCATAATATTTTTGAACGCGATGGTGCGAACTTATACTGTGAGGTGCCAATTAGCTTCACAACTGCTGCGTTAGGTGGCGAAATCGATGTGCCGACGCTAGATGGTCGTGTGCGTTTGAAAGTGACCGCTGAATGTCAAACAGGTAAATTGTTCCGCCTTCGTGGTAAGGGTGTTAAACCTGTCCGTGGCGGCCCAGTGGGTGATTTGATTTGTAAGGTGGTGATTGAAACACCAGTAAATCTTACTGCTCGTCAAAAAGAGCTGTTTACGGAATTGTCTGAGAGTATGGGTGAAGGCACGAACCATTCACCTAAGCAGAAAAACTGGTTTGATGGTGTAAAACGCTTCTTCGATGATATTAAGAAGTAAGCGGTTCACAAGGTAAAGCTAGAATAAGACTAAAAAAGGTGCCTATTTGGCGCCTTTTTCTTTTAGTAAATAGTCGATATGGTTACGCAGTAAATTCGCAGCATTGGTGAAGCTTTTATTGTTTGGAATAATAAAGTCCGCCTTGTTACGAATATCGATTGTTTTCAGTGACGCTTGACGAACATGGCGCATGTATCGGCTGGTAACTTCATTTACATCTCTTCCACGTTCTGCAATGTCACGCTTTAAGCGTCGCACAATGGCGATGTCCATGTCGGTATCGACAAACAAAAGGTAATCAACGGCATCGCGAATTCCTGGGTCTTGGAACATCATGTGACCTTCTACTAGAACGACGTGTGTTGGGTCTAGATTGCGATAACCAACACGTTTGTGTTGTGAATGATCGTAAACTGGAATTTCATTGGGTTGCTGGCGATTTTTACAGTTATGAATAGCAAGTGTTAGGCTTTCAATATCAAGAGAGTTTAAGTCATCAAAGTTGTACACATCTGGGTCTATGTTGCCACAGCCATTATAAAAGCTGTCTTGGCAAAGAATGCTTATCTTATCGTCTTGGCCTTCTGCAAGTAGAGAGCAGAGTCGGCTTTTTCCGCTTCCGGATACGCCTGTGATGCCAATAACAAGTGCCATAAATTACCTCAAAAAATAAAGTTTCAGTGCTCCTTGAATAGAAGGAGTTTATAGTGTTGTATTATATATCAGGTTTGATAGTTTTTGCCTGCTAAACTGGATGACTATATTTAATAGGGAATGGTTGATGACGAGTAGAAACGCCTCGATTTTTTTTGTATTTATGGTGAGTACTTTTTTTGTGAGTCAGGTGTTCGCAAATGCCAGCAAAGCGAACGGCGATGTAGAGAAAGCTCCAAAACCTCGTATTACTGGTAACGCTAAGTTCTTTGGTTTGCCATTGAATGATTTAGCTTTACCCAGATTAGAAAAACACTTGAGTGAAATGGGGCTGCAAAATTATCCTTCTTATAAAGATGGTGTGGTGAATTATAGTTTGGGGCCTGACGGAATTCTCGGTGTTACGGATGCAACTGTATTCTCAAATAGTTCCGGTTATGTGCAGCAAGCGCGTTTATCTGGTGTCGTAGAAAGTAATGAAAAACGCAAAGCATTAGGGGATTTATTACTGAGAAGATACGGCACACCTAGTGATGGTCAATTGCGCAGCGGGTTGGGTCATGCGGCTTGGCTGTTTAGAGATGGAACAATGGTAGAGCTTCGTAACAGCACATTTGACGTGTCTATTATGTATGTGGATGAGCGTCCTAGAGTGGCAAGTCATAGCGGAAAGATCGATGTCGAAGCTTTATCCCGAAAAAAATAGTCGTTCCATTTTATTGGTTATATAGTTAATTCTTTATGTTTATTTTTGATCTTAATCTGAGTTTAGCTCATTTTATACAGCCTCACCTTTACGATATTTCTTTGGCATTTGTTGCTACTTGTTTAGTGATTTATGGCGATAAAATTAATGGTTATTTAAAGAAACTGGTTACGTCTTGGATATTCATTGCTAGAGTGAGCGCTTTCATTTTGATGTGTACCTTTGGTTATGGTTTGTTGACCTTGTGGGGACAACCGTTAATTTATTGGGGTATCAATCATGTTGATTTGGCTTATCGTCCTCTTTTGGTCTTTGGTAGTTTTTGTTTATTGGGTGTTTTAGCGGAAAGAAAGCGTCATTTATAAAATAATTCATGTAAGTTACTGTCAGTTTATGTTGCCCAATTACTACATAGTCTTTCTGTTTATACCTTAATTGAGTTTAGTCTTGTGATTATGTAGTAAAGTTTCTAACCCTTTCTCTTTATTTCGTTATTTCTCTAAAAAAATGCTCTAAATGCCCGTTTTTAAGGTTTTTTCGTAGTCTTCTTACAATTTGTTTTTGTTTATTCTCGACGTTAGACTGCGTCCATACTTTGATATAGCAGCGTCTTTCTTGGGGGCAAATAATGACAAATACTTGGTTACAGACACTTGCACAGGCGGAATCACTGATTCCTCTTTTGGGCAAACTTGGGCGTGAAAAATCAGTGAAAGTTGAACTGGCTGGAAATACATTAATGGCTGATTCTGTTACTGGTTTAATGACGGCTTTTGATCAGCACCCTGAACTGGATCTTGATCAAGTCTATCAAGTGTTAGAACAAGTATTAGCCAGTGATGTGGCTCAAACGGTTGTTGAACTAGAGTCTTTGGTAGCTGAGGCTGATGTGGCTTCTGTATTGGCTGCGAAACCCAATAATGGCACTGAAACACCTGTTGTTTTATATGGCTTTGGTCGAATTGGTCGTTTACTTGCTCGTCGTATGTGTACTTTGGGTCACACTACACCTGGAATGTCGCTGGCGGCCATTGTCGTTCGTAAAGCTTGCGACAATGATTTAACTAAGCGTGCGAGCTTACTGAAATACGATTCGGTTCATGGTGTATACGAAGGTTTGGTTAAGGTAGATGAAGAGAATCAAGCCTTGATTATTAATGGTTCACCAGTAAAGGTGATCTATGCTTCTGATCCTGAAACAGTTGATTATCAAGCGCATGGAATTAAGAATGCTTTATTAGTGGATAACACTGGACGCTGGCGTGATCGCGACGGTTTGAGTGTTCACTTGAATCGTCCTGGTATTAGTCGTGTTGTATTAACGGCACCAGGCAAAGAAATGAAGAATATCGTTTTTGGTGTTAATGATAATGACGTAACCAATGATGATCGTATTGTTTCTGCTGCATCTTGTACTACCAATGCAATTACCCCAATCTTGTCTGTGCTTGAAAGTAAATACGGTATTGAGTCTGGTCATGTAGAAACCGTTCATGCTTATACTAATGATCAAAACTTGATTGATAATATTCACAAAGGCGATCGTCGTGGACGTGCTGCTGGTATGAATATGGTGATGACAGAGACTGGCGCTGCGAAAGCGGTTTCAAAAGCAATTCCTTCTTTGGAAGGTAAATTAAGTGGCAGTGCGATTCGAGTGCCAGTGATTAATGTTTCCATTGCTGTCTTAAGTCTTAATCTAAAATCAGCGACGTCAGTTGAAGAAATTAATCAGCTTTTGAAAAACGCCTCGAACAGAGCTGAGTTAACTGGTCAGATTGGTTACAGTGATGGTGCAGATGCGGTTAGTTCTGATTTTATTGGTTCTCAGCAGGCTGGCATATTAGATTCGTTATCAACGAAAGTCCGTGGCAATCAAGCGATTCTGTATGTTTGGTATGACAATGAATACGGCTACAGCTGTCAGGTGGTTCGCTTGATGGAAAAGTTGGCTCAAGCAAACCTTGTTAATATGAGTGTGGTTAAGGACAGAGCGGCTTAATTCTGCTGTCTAGCGTTTGTCTCGTTCACACGATATGTTTAAAAGGCGACTTGTAAAAGTCGCCTTTTTTTGAATGCTCTTTTATGTATGGTGTTTATTAGATTAAATGAAAAGCATTGTTTAGTTATCGAGTAATAACTTCACTGAAATAGCCAAGCACATAATGATTACCATGGGTCGAATCAATTTCGCCCCTTTGGTAATAACGAGGCGTGAACCAATTTGCGCGCCGAACCATTGACCAAACCCCATCACGATGCCTAGTGCCCAAACAAGATGTCCACTGAAAGCAAACATGGCTAAAGACGCTAGATTACTTGTCGCGTTGAGTACCTTGGTATGAGCGGTTGCTGAGACAACAGTTAACCCCATAAAACAAAGATATGCGGTAGAGAAGAAGGCGCCTGTTCCGGGGCCGATTAAACCATCGTAAAAACCAAGGCTCGTGCCAATGATTAATGAAAACTGTAAATTGGTTAGAGAGAAACGGCTGGCAATATAAGGTTGAACTTTTGGCAAAAAGAAAAAGAAAATCGCCACAGCGATGAGAATAATAGGAACCGCTTTCAATAATAATGCACTGTCTAAATAAGACACCAGCAAGGTGCCAGAAACGGCGCCAATTGCTGTCATCGCAATGGGTAGCAGCATATCAGACAGCTTTACCTGACCTTTTTTAATAAAATGATACGATGCTGAAACGGTTCCGGCACAGCCTTGCAATTTGTTAGTTGCTAATGCTTCCGCCGGAGAAAGACCTGCAGCTAATAAAACAGGTACGGTAATGAGCCCGCCACCGCCAGCAATGGCATCGATAACGCCCGCAAAAAAAGCTGCAGCGAATAGAGCAAGATAGACCCAAAGAGCAATATCGTAAAATACAAAGTCCATTGGGCATTTATCCTGTGGAAGGTAGTAGTTAGTTCTTTTAGTAGATCAAAAAAAGTCCTCCTAGACAATGGTTTAGGAAGACTAATCGTATTTACTTAGTAAAGGCGTTGGGCTCGCTGAAGACCTAATTACAAGCTCAGCTTAAGTGAAAGCGAATATTTAATGACATGTTTTCTTTATGTCGTTTTACTATCAATATATTTTTCTAAGGCGGCAACTTGTTCGGTAGAGAATTCGAGTCCAAGCTTAGTTCGACGCCATAGGATATCTTCAGCTGTTCTAGCCCATTCGTGGGAAATTAAATAGTCGACTTCAACTTGATATAAGCTGTTGCCAAAATTTTGTCCTAGATCACTCTCTGAATTGGCTTTATTCAATAAAAGGTGAGTTAACGTGCCGTAGCTATTGGTAAAGCGACGAGCAAGGCCTGCATTAATAAATGTGTAGTCTTGTTGTAGTTTGATGGCGAAAGCATCCAAAGACATTCTCAAATCGCCACCAGGTAACGGCTTGCCGTGAGTCCAAGCGGCACCAAGATCTTCGAAGTAAGGCTCAAGCTTGCGCATGGCTGATAATGCGAGTTTTCTGTAAGTCGTAATCTTACCACCAAAAATACTCAGCAATGGTGCTTGGTTTTCTTGATCGTCGAGATGCAAGGTGTAATCACGCGTCACAGCTGATGGATCAGAGGATTCATCTTCTAGCAACGGGCGAACACCAGAATAGCTCCATACAACGTCTTCAGGCGTAAGAGCTTTTTTGAAGTGATCATTCGCCACATTCAATATGTAGTTGGTTTCTTCATCGTTGATCACTACGTCGTTCGGGTCACCTTTGTATTCAACATCGGTTGTACCTAACAGGGTGTAGTTTTCACGGTAAGGAATAGCAAACACGATGCGCTTGTCCGTGTTCTGCATGATAAAGGCGTTAGAGTGTTCGTAAAGCTTAGGCACAACAATGTGGCTGCCCTTGATCATGCGAATTCCGTAAGGCGCTTTTTGTTCTAGTTTTGTTTCGATAAAAGAGGATACCCAAGGTCCAGCGGCATTCACGAGAGCTTTTGCGGTCACGCTATGTATTTCTTTTGTTATTTGATCTTCTAGGCTAATTAGCCATTGTCCGTTAACGCGTTTTGCACTGGTGCAGCGAGTGCGAGCAAAGATATGAGTGCCATTCTCTTGAGCACTCAAGGCGTTAGTAACGACGAGACGAGCGTCATCAACCCAGCAATCAGAATATTCAAAACCTTGTGTTATGTCTGTTTTAAGCGGGCTATCTGATCCATATTTAACACCTTTTGAGCCTAATAGTGTTTCGCGTTTGCCTAAATTGTCATAAAGAAATAAGCCAATGCGTATAAGCCAAGCAGGACGCAAATGTGGTCGATGAGGCATTTGAAAGCGCATTGGTGTAACGAGATGCGGTGCGATTTTTAATAAAACTTCGCGTTCGTTCAGCGCTTCTTTTACCAAGCGAAACTCGTAATGCTCTAAATAACGTAAACCACCATGAATTAATTTGCTGCTTGATGATGATGTTGCATGAGCCAAGTCTCCCATTTCGCACAGACCAACATTTAGTCCACGGCCAGCTGCATCGGCAGCAATACCTGTACCGTTAATTCCGCCGCCAACGACAAATAAATCAAAATGGGAGTGATTCATGCTAAGCCTCATGATTATAATTCGAAAATATATGTTCGGAAGTGAACATTTATGTTCGATACTAAACCTCAATGAGGTTCATGACAAGATTACATTGTGAAGGTTTGATGAATTTATGAGCAAATAGAAACAAAAAGCAAAAGTTGAGATGGTAAGGCAGTTTGTATTAAAGGCTTGGGCAAGAAAGCCCAAGGTTATCTAGGTGTGCAAAGCTCTAATCGAACATCATGCTCTTTCATAAGTTTGATAATGGCTTTTGGTGGTTGCTCGTCAGTAAATAATCTATCTACTTGAGTCATGTTTCCTAGGCGAACCATGGCATTCCGACCAAATTTTCCGCTGTCTGCTGCTAGAAAAACAGTACGAGAATTAGAAATAATACTCTGTGCGACTCGTACTTCTTGATAATCATAATCTAATAATGAGCCGTCGGTTGGATCGATACCACTGATGCCTATGATGCCATAGTCAACGCGAAATTGATTGATGAAATCAATCGTTGCTTCGCCCATGACGCCGCCATCTCTAGAACGTACGGTGCCACCAGCAATAATCACGGTGAAATCTTCTTTACCGCTTAAGATCGCGGCAACATTAAGGTTGTTGGTAATAACTTGTAGGCCTTGATGGTTTAGCAATGCGCGAGCAACGGTTTCTGTTGTTGTCCCGATATTGATAAATAAAGAGGCATTGTTAGGAATTTCCGTCGCAATACGTTTTGCTATTTGCTCTTTGGCTGGCAACTGCAGAATTTGTCTCGCCGCATAGGCCACATTGGTTGTGCTTGAGTCGTAACTGGCGCCACCATGATGTCGACGTATCTTATCCGCTTTTGCTAATTCATTAATGTCACGGCGTATGGTTTGCGGTGTGACAGAAAATTGGCTAGCCAATTCATCAATGGTTACATAGCCTTGGTCTTTTACTATGGCGACAATTTTGTCTTGGCGGGAAAGTTGACCCATGTTGTTTTCTTCTCCTTTAAAAGGTTACTGCTTGCTTAATGACTGTGCATTGGTTTTTAATGGGTATATTCGTATTTGAATATTCATGTTCAAAAAACAAAACAAAAACAATACATCATTCATTTTTTGAATGGTTGTGACTTCAAAGAGAATTCACTATGACCCGTTATATTCTTGCAATCGACCAAGGCACCACCAGTTCACGCGCTATTTTATTTGATGAAAAAGGCACCCGAGTGGGTCAATCTCAACAAGAGTTCCCACAAATTTTCCCACACGATGGTTGGGTAGAGCATGATCCTGAAGATATTTGGTCATCGACTTTATCGGTTTGTCAGTCTGTTCTCAAGGATACAGGGATAGATGCACAGGCGATAGCAACGATAGGTATCACAAATCAACGTGAAACAACCATTCTATGGGACATCGAAACGGGCAAACCTGTTTATAACGCGATTGTGTGGCAAGACCGACGTACAAGTGAATTCTGCCAGTCTTTGAGTGAACAAGGCCTAGGAGACAAGGTTCAAGAAAAAACAGGTTTGCTAATTGATCCCTACTTTTCAGCCACTAAAATTCGTTGGGTATTAGATAACGTTGAAGGTGCTAAAGAAAAAGCTCAAGCAGGGCGTCTGGCATTTGGAACCGTCGATAGTTTTTTATTGTGGCGGTTAACCAATGGTAAGTCATATAAAACCGATGCCACTAATGCAGCTCGTACTATGGCGTTTAATATCCATACGCAAGAATGGGACAGTGAGCTTATCGAGATCTTAGGCATTGGCGATGTACTGTTCCCTGAAGTGATGGATTGCAGTGCCGATTTTGGAGTGATTGATTCATCATGGTTAGGCGCTGAAATTCCAGTTAACGGTATTGCTGGTGATCAACAGGCGGCTTTAGTCGGTCAAGCGTGTTTTACGCCGGGCATGGTGAAAAGCACTTACGGAACCGGTTGTTTCTTGATATTGAATACTGGAGATAAGCCAATTCGTTCTGAGCACAAATTGCTGACGACGGTGGGTTATCGCTTAGACGGCAAAGTGACTTACGCATTAGAAGGCAGTATTTTTGTTGCTGGTGCGGCAATTCAATGGTTGCGTGATGGATTGAAACTATTTTCAGATGCTAAAGAAACCCAGAGTCTGGCTAAGAAAGCGTTAAACGATGACTCCGTTTATCTTGTTCCAGCCTTTACTGGATTGGGTGCGCCTTATTGGGATCCGGATGCGCGTGGCGCGATGATTGGTTTAACCAGAGACACAAGCGTTGAAGATATCGTTAGTGCTGGATTACGCTCTGTTTGTTATCAAACAAGGGATTTGGTCGGCGCGATGGCTCAAGATGGTGCCACTTTCAGCTCATTAAGAGTGGACGGTGGCATGGTGATTAACGATGTCATGGTGCAGTTTTTAAGTGATTTGCTTGAAATTACAGTAGAGCGACCGTGTGTCACAGAAACAACCGCATTGGGTGCTGCATTTTTAGCAGGATTGCATGTGGGATTGTTTAAATCGCTGGACGATGTATCGACTCTTTGGCAAGCAGATAAAAGCTTTGAGCCCTCTATGGAGAAGGGAACAGGAGATAAACTGTATCAAGGATGGCAGAAAGCGGTAGACCGAGTACGTACAAAAAATTGATTTCATGTCGTTTACGTTTTTCTACATGTGAGGGTTTGTATCGCTGAGCTATTGTCGCTAAATTTTATTTACGAATGGATTTTAAAAAGGTTTGAATATGCCAAAACAATTTCTCGAAGTACAGCAAGATGATTTCATCAAGTTTGGCGGTGAGCGCCTAAATTATTTAGAGATTGAAGATGCGTTAATGACATTGGTGTTGGCGTTAATAGCTTTAAAAATGAAATGATGAAATTGGCTGGTTGGACTGGTGGGGCGTTGACGACGTATGCACAGCGTGCCTCGGTTGCTCAGGCTGCATTTAACAAAATTCGAGAAATACTTCCAAACGTTAAGGCGGAAGAGGAATTAAGAGGATTACTTAAAGCATCGTAATGGTTTTTTGGATGAGCTTTTGAAAAATAAGGGAGAAACGATTAAATCGTTTCTCCCTTATTTTTAAGTGTAAGCTTTTATTGTTGAGCGAGAGCGTACTGATTTACATTATTCAGCGTCAGCAATGGCTCTTACGTCATACTCTTCATCCAATATACGACCAATCACGTTATTGCCTGCAAGGTGATGTGCATATTGCATGTGTAAGCATCGAACTTGATCCCAGTTGGCAATACCGCCAATACCGAGTTTATCAAATAGTGGCTTAAAGCCTTTTTCTTCGATAATGGCTTTGTGTTCATTGCTCATAACTTCCCAGCGTCTTGCTATGTAGTCACGGTGAGAGGCGTAATGGGCTTCTCTTAATTCTTCATCATCCTTAATACGCTGTTCTAGTTCTTTCACCACACCATGGCTTTCTATTTTAGCCAAGGCTTTGTCTATGGCTTTGCTTGAAAGCCAGTAAAGTGTTGGGAAAGGTTGATCAAAAACCCAAGTTTCCATTTCGAGAACTTGTGGTGTGCCGTTAGGAGAGTAATGTGCAATGGCATTAATGCCGCTTGGCTTACGTCCAAGCTGTGCAGTGATAATGTCTATATCACCTTGAGAAAGTGTGTTTGTCATAGCGTCTTATTGTAGTGTGAATGTTATAGAGTGAATGCGGGGAATTTAGCGGCGAATTTTTGTATCCATTCGGCGGCAGCTTCGTTGTAATTAAGTCGTCGGCCAGCCATTTTAGCTTGGCGTCGATAGTGTTCTATCTGAGAAAGTTGCTCGATCATTCGAACACAGTAACACTCTTCTTTAGTCGGGAATTCAATGGCGATAGCGTAACCGTCTGTTTCTTCATCGCACGATACAATACGGCCAGAAACACAAAAGTTCGGATCGATTTCTTCCAATGTGATTTTTACCGAACATCCATTATCAAAAGGATGCGAGGTTAAATATGTGATACCGACAAACCCAGCTCTTCCTTCATCAGTTTGAGGGAAATGCTGATCTTCTATTAAGGTGATTTCTAATGGAAGGTCTCTCGGATGTGCAACAAATTCCATCGCAACAAGCCAGCTACTATTTCAGATATTAACGTTATCGGCCAATGAGGCCGAGTGTTTAAAAAAGAATGAGAATTGTACGCTTTTTGCTCTGCCTGTACAGATGAATTTTAAGATATGTGGAGACATATTCATAACCTGCGCCTATATATAAAATATTGTACGTCTTTTTACTTTCCCTTATTTATTTAACTCTATCTTTGGCGTTTGTTGATAGCAAAGTTTTCCCAGTCTTTTAAGTGCAGCGTCTGTTGTGTTGTCCCAATGCTGTGCGTAATTTAATCTGAAATGATGATTGAACTGAGACGTCAAACTAAAGGCTAGACCGGGTAGCAAACCAATGCCACTTTCGAGTGCCTGAGTATGCAGCGTCATTGCGTCCACTGTATCAGGTAACGAGATCCAAAGTAAAAAGCCTCCTTTGGGCGTGGATGTTTTTGTACCGGTTGGAAAATATTCATTGATTAGAGCTAGACAGCGAGTGAGATTTTCTTGATAGGAAAGACGAGTTTTTCTCAAATGTCGGTCGTATGCACCATTTTCTAAAAAGTTTGCAATGGCTCTTTGAGTCAGTGTCGGAATCGCTAGAGATTGAACATAGGCATGATGTTCAATCTCTGCTTGGAAACGACCACCCACAACCCAGCCGATACGAAACCCTGGAGCGATACTTTTAGAAAAAGAACTGCAATAAATCACTGTATTATTTTTGTCGTCTGCTTTTAGTGCTCGCTCATGTTTATCGCCGTAACTTAACTCTCCGTATACATCGTCTTCAATTAATATGAAATTATGCTGAGTGGACAGTTCAATGAGTTTTTGCCTTGCTTGATGATTCAGTGTGGCGCCGGTTGGGTTTTGATTGTTTGGCGTCACAACACAAGCTTTGATTTGCCATTTTTGAGCCGCTTCTTCGAGCAAGTCCAAATCTAGCCCAGTTTCTGTTGAGCAGGGGATTTCGATGGCTTTTAAATTTAGGTTTTCGATTGCTTGTAATACACCATGATACACTGGGCTTTCTATGGCGATGGTGTCTCCTGCTTTTGCGACAGCTTGCAAAGAAAGCATTAGTGCATTTTGACAACCTAATGTAATGGTAATGTCATCAGGCTGAAGTTGGCAGCTACTATCCAGCATTCGAATGGCAATTTGTCTGCGTAAACTGAGAGAGCCAGGTGTGAATTCATAAGAAGCACAAATTTCAGGCTCTAAGCGCATAAGGCGGCCAACGGATCGTTGTAGTTGTCGAATAGGTAGAAACTGACTTTTTGGAATTGCTGCACCAAACTGGGTGATGTGTTCATCTTGTGATGCATGCAGTAATCGCTTTAATAAGGCGTGCATAGAACCATCGTTCTGAGTCGGCTCGATTTTTGCAGTCGCAGTTGTTTGTCGCTGGTTCTCTTGTACGAAATACCCTTTTTGTGGACGAGCTCTTATGACGCCTCGATCTTCTAAAAGACTATAGGCTTGTAGAACGGTGGCGACACTGACTTCCATTTGCTTGCTGGATTTACGAACCGATGGAATCTTTGCTCCTGGTAAGAAAATACCTTCATGAACTTGGTGTTCAATTTGGTTAGCAATTTTTTCGTAAAGAGGGCAATCCATAAAGCGCAGTTCGAATTAATAAAAATAGAGTAGAGCAATCTACCAGATCGATAGATTGAAATAAATCTATGTTAGCGTCAGTTTTTTATCTTCGTTATATAAAAAATTCAAATATGTATCGTTTATAGAGTGTTATTTATTGTCAATAAAGTAGGATTGCTTCTGTGTAAATGGTCAGCTTTTTTAGTGGCCGTGCTTTATTCAGGCAAGGATTGTTCTGATAATTTAAAAGGGATCTAAACATTTTAGAGGTTGATTATGTCGTTGTCTGTTATCCAAAGAATTCTGTTTGGCTTTGGTGTCTTGTTGTTACTTTTACTAATGATTGCTGCATCTGGTTTTGTCGGCATTAATAAGGTTGAGGATAGATTGAATGTTGTGACTGGGAAAGTTGCCAGTATTACCTCTACTAGCCATGCCTTGAAAGAAGATCTAAGTTTGGCTAATGGTGCTGTATTACGGTATTTGTTGAGTAAATCCCCTGATTCATTAGAAGCATTGTCAGAAAGCTTTATCGCTTCTAAAGAGAGCTTTGTTAAGGTTTCAGGCGTGTTAGGTTCTCAACTTGAAGATTTTCATATAATGAACGACGCATTGAAAAATATTAATACTGAAGCAGAAAACTTTTTTAGTTATACCGACATGGCGTTTTCTAACCACAAAACAATGTTGGATATGCAGGCGATCATTGCCCTTGAAAAATTGGATTTAAAAGACGCTATTATTTTTGCCTCTGAAGATTTAGCAATTTTAGAAGAAGATGGTGAGGACTTTGAAATTCAATTCTCAGCTTCTTATATGCAGAGCCAAGTGCAAAGCTTACAAGTTTCCGTTAATGATTACTTTGATTTGCGTAGCTTAGAAAAAATGCAAGATTTGCGTGATTCTATGGCAGCAACAATTACTGGAATAAAAGACAAGCAAGCTTATCTAAAAAGTGAAGACATTGATGGTCTGATTGCTGAGATAGAATCGGGTGCATTAGCTGATAATGGTGTTATAGCGAAGCGTTATGAAAATTTTCGTTTAGAGCTAGAGTCTGAAGTACTTGCGAAGCATTTATCCGACAGTATGGAAGTTGTCAGTTCTCATTTGGAACTACTGTTGTCAGAAACAGCATCAATGAGTGAAAAGGCAAAAAACGAAGCCAGTGACGCTGCATCTTTATCAACACTGATTATAGGTATTGTGTTGGTTGTTTCTATTGCAATCGCAGTATTGGTTGCTTTGTGGGTAAGTCGAAGTATCCGTTTGCCATTAAAAGAAGTGATGACGGTACTAGGGAAAATATCTGATGGTGATTTCACACAGCGCAGTACGGTGAAAACCAAAGATGAATTTGGTGAGCTTTCTGGTTGGGTAAATGGATTGGTTGCGAAACTGCAATCTGTGATGTTAGAAATTGATCAAGCCTCCAACGAAGTGTCTACTTCAGCCGGTAGCAATGTTCGTTTGGCCAGTGATTCAAAAAAACTTATGGGCGCTCAGAATGAAAGAACGACAGAAGTTGCTTCCTCCATGGATGAGATGGTCACAGCGGTGAACCAAGTGGCTCAAAGTTCGGAAGTTATTCTTCATCAAATTCAATCTGTTGATGAAAGAACGAATCAAAATCGTGCTCAAATGGATTCAAATATCGCTCAAATTGAGCATCTTCTAGTAAAAATTGAAGAATCTACGTTGGTTGTTAACCAGCTTGATGAGCATTCTAAAAATATCGATCGTATTTTGGATGTTATTCAAGAAATTGCTGAACAAACAAATTTGTTGGCACTGAATGCCGCAATCGAAGCGGCTCGAGCTGGTGAACAAGGTCGAGGTTTCTCTGTTGTTGCGGACGAAGTTCGTACCCTAGCGACTCGTACTCACAATTCCACTGAAGAAATTCAACAGGTGATTGTTCAATTGCAGCAAGGCGTGACGAAAACCGTTGGAAGTATGGAAGAGAGCCGTAAGAGTGCGATATCCAGTGCTGAAGAGGCTCGTATCGTGGGCTCTTCGTTAACTGAATTGCAGGTAAGTATGGCTGAAATTCGTGACTTGAGTACACAAATTGCCGCCGCAGCGGAAGAGCAATCTGCTGTTGCGCAAGATATTAGGCATAATGTATTAGAGATATCGGAAATGTCTGAACAAGCATCACAAGGTTCCGATCAAAGTGAGAAAGACAGTGAAGGTTTGTCACAGCTGGCTTCTCATCAGAAGCAGCTTCTTAGCCAATTTAAAATTGTTTAATAGTGTTTCTAAGGTGGGTTGCGTTAACATACACGCAACTTAATTCTTTGGAAATAACATCTATGTCGATTTTTATTGGCGATATGCTGCCCCATGGTTCGTTTCAAATCATGGGAGAAGAAGGTCCTGATACAGTGGATGTAACAGAATTTTTCTCAGGAAAAACAGTGCTTATGTTTGCTGTTCCTGGTGCATTTACTCCAACTTGTAGTGCGAGTCATTTGCCTGGTTTTGTCGTGCATTACGATGCATTGAAAGAAAAAGGTGTTGACGAAATTGTTTGTCTTTCCGTTAATGATGTTTTTGTTATGCATGCTTGGGGTGAGGCAAATAATGCTGAAAACCTAGTCATGGCATCAGACGGTTTGGCTGAGTTTACCTGCTCTATGGGGCTGGAATTGGATATCTCTGCTGCTAAAATGGGTATTCGAAGCCGTCGTTACGCTATGCTTGTTTCAAATGGTATTGTTCAACAGCTTTGGTTGGATGAACCGGGTGAATACAAAGTTAGCTCTGCTGAGTACGTTTTGTCTCAGTTATGAGCTATTGCTTCAGAGCCTAAGTTAGAAATTCAAGTAAAAACGCTGTCAGTCTGTTATTCGACTGGCAGCGTTTTTTTATAGCGAAAGTTTTATTGGTTGTTTCTTTATTCTATTGTTTCTTTGTTTGATGGTAGGATTCATTACTGTGCGCTGACCTTTAGGAGAAAAAATTATGTCTAGCATCATGGTGTTAAATGGTCCTAACCTAAATTTACTTGGAACTCGTGAGCCAGAAACATATGGTCATGAAACATTGGCCGATGTCGAAGCTATGTGTCGCGATGCTGCATCCGCTCTAGGTTATGATGTTGAGTTTTATCAATCAAATCATGAAGGTGCATTGATAGATCTTATTCATGAAGCTGGCAGTAAAATGAAGAAAGGAGAGTTGTTGGGGGTTGTGTTTAACCCTGGCGCTTATACACATACTTCTATCGCATTGCATGATGCGATTAAAGGAACAGACGTTCCTGTTATCGAAGTGCATATTTCAAATGTTCATGCCCGTGAGTCTTTTCGACACCATTCTTATATTTCTCCTGCTGCAACCGGTATTATTGTTGGTTTGGGCGTTCAGGGTTATGTGTTGGGGATTCAAGGTTTGGTGGCTAAAGTGACAAATTAAGTAGGCGTTTTTTAAGTGTCTAATAACAATTTGTTATGAAAAGAAATGCCGGAAAATGAACACTCTCCGGCATTTTTTAATGCAATGACATGCTGGTGTTTTATGATTTCTCAGTTACTTGGAACTGTCCGATAAGTGAATCTAGTTTCAATGCTGACAATCCAACTCTGGATGAACGGTTTTGTAGAGCTGCAATAGAGCGTTTCATTTGTTCAGTAGCCACTCCCATTTCTTGTACTGTGTTAGCGTTTTCTTTGTTACTGTCATTGAGTAAAAGAATCGCTTCAAACATAGAGTCGACGAGTTCATACAAGGCTTCATCGCCCGTATTGCTTTGCTCATTGGCCTGCAGGTTTCTATCGACGTTTTCAGCCCCTTTCTCCATAAAGCTTACAGCATTGCTTGTTTCTTCTTGAATTCCTTCAAGCATAGCTTGTATTTCTTCTGCAGCTAATGCCGTTTTTGATGCCAAGCTGCGAACTTCGTCCGCCACGACAGAGAAACCTCGTCCATGCTCGCCTGCTCTCGCGGCTTCAATTGCCGCATTTAAAGCGAGTAGGTTTGTTTGATTTGTTATGTCAGAAATTGTGGTAATGATTCCTGCGATTTCATTGGTTTTCTTATCCAATGATTTGACTGAGTCTGCTGTAGTTGTTACTACGTCCCGTATTTCTTGAGTGCCACTTTTAGCTTCTTTTAAACGAGACTGAGTTTCTTCAGCAACTTGTTCCATCGTTTTTTTAAGTTTTTGAGCTGTTTGAGAAGCGCTTTGGACTTCCTCAACTTGTTGTTGAAATACCTTGAGCATACTTTCTACTGACGATTCGAGATAATGGGATGCTTGTCTTGCTTCTTCATTAGTTCGAACCATGAAGTCGTTTGATCGTTTTACATTAGTACTAGCGGAAATAACTTGTCCCATTGTGCTATCAAGGTTGTCGATGAAACTGTTCATCCATCTACCCATATCACCAGTTTCATCATGCTCTAAGTTTTCATTAAGGCGTTGTTTTAAGTTACCTTCACCTTCAGCAATGGTTTGAATCATCTCTGTCATTTGGCTCATGTTACGGCTTATCTTTTGAGTACTTAACTTATTGAAAAAGAATCCAGTCAGCGCAAGGCTGGCAAAAGCGGCCGAGCTAATCATCACAACCGATAGGTTAGTGTATGCTTGTAAGGTCGTGCTCACGATTAAAGGAAGGCTGGATGCTAGAAGGTAACTTTTGATTAGCTTTTGATTGATAGAGCGACGACGATAAACTTCTTCTAAGTCTCCTTCGCACATCATCCCCCAAGTGTCTGGACTGCCTTTTAATTGGAAAGTTACCCCTTTTCCAATCACTGGAATGTGTCGGTAATCAGAATAGCCCGGATAGGTAACAAATAGATTTTGACCATTTTTAATGGTTTCTCGTACACCGGGGTGTAGTTCTTTAGTCGCGGGGTCTGTGAAGCGAATTTCAAATTCTGTGTGATGCCTTACTTTTACGGTTTCCCAATTCGTCTTGATACCTCCTTTTAGATTTTCACCATGACTAAAGGTGCTATCTTCAAAGCGAGATCGAGATAGGGCAGTACCGGGTAAAATGTTTTGGTCGTGTTCTGACTTGACCATAAATAAATAATTATCGCCTGACTCTTTGTAAATATGGCCAGCTTCGCGTTGGATTAAATCGCCTAAAACATCATTAGGAACACGTGCGCAAACAGCGCCAACACTGATGCCATTTTGTTTTATTGGGAGGTAAAACATGAGTGTCACGGCATCATGAAATTTCGAACTTGAATGACCTATGCTAACTGTATTTTGATCAATATAAGGGCCATGAAGGAAAGGGTTACTTAACCCTGCGGTGACGGCTTTGGCTTCTAAATCTGTTTTGTTGATACGTTCTTTTGCTGTGGAATTAATAACTTTTCCCTGAACATCAATGACAAAATATTCAGATACATCAGGTACGATGTTTTTCCTTTCTTCAAGCGCATTTAATTTTATATTAGGAAATGAATTTCCAACCATGTCCAATAACACTTCTAACTGGGACCATTGGTTGTTTGCCCAAGAATTGAGTAACTTAACTCGTGTATTTGCGATTCCCTCAAAGGTTTTTTCAACATTCTGATACATCTCCTGGTTCAAATAACATGACCAAAAAAGAGATATCCGACCTGTATTGCCGAACCAAGGTAGCCAACGACGTTCTTTTTGAGAGAGAAACATCTGGCTGCTTTTCAAACTCATACTGCTTTTAGAACTCATATTTATATCTGCTCCATTGCATTCAGTGTCCGCCTCGTTGCGTTCACCTTAAAGATGAGCTTTAAAAAGCAATTTTCTGACCACTATATTGCTAGGTAAATATTTTGGTTTGATTCTCTGGAAAGCTGTAAAGAAACCTTATAATTCGACTGCTTGAAAGGTAAAAAACAGTGTTTTATTTAGCGTTTTTTGCCATGTTTCGATACGAAACGATGGTTTCATTTTTTATTTAGATGAAACCGAACTGAAATGAGGCGCTTGATCTAGGTGTGATATTTTTTGCTCATTTTTGGTGCGCAATATCTGTAACTCTGTATCACTCCAACATAAATCGCGTTCACAGAGAGCTGAGAGAAAAACCCGAAATATAAATGCATTTACTGTGTATATACTTTGGGTCTAATTGATTCTTTTTAATAATTTTCTTGTGTCGCGAACGCTATTCGAGTGAGGTTTTCTGGTGCATTATTTTTGACGACGATATTGTCTTCAATACGAATTCCACCATAAGGCATAAGGTGTTTTATCTTAGATAAATCACAACCATGATTGGAATTCTCTGCTTTCATTTTTTCTATCAACATTGGAATGAAGTACAAGCCTGGCTCTATAGTGATGACCATGTTTTCTTTTAATGTGCGAGTTAAACGCAAGAAGGGGGCTTTATCATCCGGTAAGCTTAGTTTTCCTGTTTGGTCAACTTGATGCCCGCCCACATCGTGTACTTGTAAGCCAAGTAAATGACCTAATCCGTGAGGAAAAAATACTTGTGGGATGTTTTTAACTAGCTGTTCTTCAACACTTAATGAGCAAATTTTGTGTTCATGCAATAAGGTGGCAATTCCTCTGAGCGCTTCTTGGTGTAAATCTCTAAAGGCCACGCCAGATGTGGAATTTTGACAAAGTTTCTGTTGCATCTCATCCATATCATTAAGTAAAGCACTGAATTCATCATCATGACGAAAAAAAGTGCGAGTGATGTCACTGGCGTAACCATGCTCACTTGCCCCTGCGTCAATAAGAAGTGTTTGAGATCTTGTATTGTGTACGATGCTTTTATGCTCGTAATGCAATACTGCGGCATGTTCATCTAAGCCAACGATACCAGGATAAGGTTCTTGAGCGGCTGTTTGTTGGCTGGCTTGTAAAAAAGCGAGATGAATGTCGAGTTCACTCATGCCTGCTAAAAAGGCGTCCTTTGCGGCGAGATGACCTCTTACGCCTCGAATGCTGGCGTTGCGCATTGCTTGAATTTCAAATGGCGTTTTTACCGCCTTTTCAAAATCAACATAAGCTTTTAAACCATCGTAAGGTGTTACAAAAGGCATAGGCTTTGGACCAAGCCAGGCAGTATTCTTAGGTAAATTAGCAAACCATTTGTCGTCTTTTCTAGCGGGAATGATAGTCCAATATTGCTGCCATTCGCCTTTAGGAACTAAATTAGGCGCGTGCCAGAAATCATCACGAATGGGCCAAATTAACGTCGGCTTTTCTCCCGTTTTTAAAATAATGTAGGTTTCTGCTCCCAGAGAAAAAGGAAGCCACTGCTGCGCACCAGAATAAGCATGGAATGGGTGAGTATGGTCATCTTGGAAGTAGTAACTTTTTTCTCCTGAAGCCAATACGATAGCGTCGATATTTAAATGTGCCATGGCTTTTTCATAACGACAGCTGAGAAGTGTTAAATGATCTTGATAGGGTGTGGTAGTCATAACGAAAAGCTCATCTTTATCTAAAAGGTAAAAAGGTGATAGTAAAATAACTATAAAGTTTAAACAGGAGTTTCGTGTTTATTTAATGGGTAAATGCACTAGCGTGACGTAATTTTTTGAGTTGTCTGTTTGTGTTGGGCCCACTTTGAATATTTCGAGGCTATACCTGTGACGGTTTACTTTTAAACCGTTTAGTCTCATGAAGTTATAAAGTACGTGCCAAGCTAAAGATAGGTTCTGATAGCAGCCGACATATCGTAAATGAAGATAGTTACCATGCAATACGATTCTTTCAGGGCAAAGCACGCAGGGCACAATATTTTGTACGGGAACGCCTAGGCGGCCAGAAAAGTAATGATGAGCAAGGTCTACTTTTTTATAGAGTGCAAAACAAGGGCCTGCTGGTGGATTTTCTGGCCCCAACTCAGTGACTAAGTCATGAAAGCCTTGATCCATTTTCTGTGACATAGGTTGGTTACTGACAACGAAAGGTCGTGTTACTGCATCAATATTACGTAAACGAGTTTGACCAAGCCATTCAAAAACAGGTGTATCCTCTTCGTTATTATTAATTTCTTTATATTTTTCCAGATGTGCTAAGAGTTTTAATAATGCTAATTCAACATCTTTGCTTGCTCGCATTGTGTAGTCTGTGCGCAACCAACGTTTAAAAAACGGTAAGTTTCCGGTTATTTGAATGGTGATCAAAGTTCGTTCTTTTTGCTTGGTTAAATCAATGTTGAAATGAGTGTCGCCAGGATAGAAAGCCATTGCTTCTAATGTGGTGTGGAAATACTGAGCACTTGATCGAGCCGGTTCTAAAGTCATGTAGCCATCTCTAATAAGAGGGCCGTGCCAGCTTAAACAGGATGGAACAACGGATAATACGCCGGAATTGAGATACTCGTATGTCACTTTTGAATCTGTGTCATAAATTAACCAAGGTAACCAATTGGCCCAATTTGTTAAATCGGCTAAGTCATCAGCAACCAGCTGAATAGGAAGCTCGATTGACCTATTGTAACGGTTGGAAAAACGACCATTAGATAAGAATAAGTAAGAAATTAAAAGCACACTAAACAATGTGATTAGGGATAACATGACAACCATATTTTCTCATCCTTTGTTTCTTATGTGTTTAGATTGGAAGGCGTGTATCTGCTAGCATTTATAGATAGATAAGACGAAGAGTGCTTTTCACAGCATAGAGTCTACTGCCACTCTTTGGCAAGTAGGCGTAGATAGATAAATGGTTGTTTATGAGGAGCTTCTAATGTTAAGCAAAAGCTTTAGTCGAGTTCTTTGAAAGTAGTAAAGCTGCTTCACTGTGATAAATCGTCGAAGGCGCAGATTAAAATAGTAAGATAACCTGAATAATTGATGATTTTTTGTTCATTACATTGAATTAGCTAACAAAAATGCCATCGCTGTCTTGGCATAGTGTTATCATGTCGCTATAATGCAAATCGTTTTTAGGGCCTGTAGCTCAGTTGGTTAGAGCATCCGACTCATAATCGGCAGGTCGAGTGTTCAAGTCACTCCAGGCCCACCACTAAAAATAAGCCTCTAGATAGTTAGTTAACGCTAAATTCTAGGGGCTTTTTTATGTTTTTAGGAAGTGCTCGCAGTATTATGTTGAGCTTTTAATGATCAATATCCTTCGTATAGTTTGATGGCTTGGCTTATACTGTTTGTTTGATAAAATGGTCGTTATATCTTGCTGGAACCGTTATGTTTTTGAAAGCCAACCTCAAAGTTTTACTCATATTGATTCTCTTAACGCTTTCTGCGTTTTTTTTGCATCGTTTTGGCTTTTTAAACAGCTCATTGCCTCTTCTCGACGAGCGTAACCATCACTCATTTCAATCCGTTTCAACCAGTAAAGTCGTTAATAGTTTGGTCAGTAGTAAAGGTTATACATCATTGCAGTGTCACCTTGATGTTGCTGAAGGCTTTAATTTATGTGGTTTGGCACTTGATGTAAAAAGCAGTTTAGGCAAAGGCATCAATGTTGGGCGTTACAATGATCTTGAGCTTGAGGTTATCTACAAGGCTCCGTTTGAGAGTCCTAAAATTAAAGTGTCTTTTAGGAATTTCCATTCTAATTATTCTCGAATTGAAGATCCAACTTCTTTCAAATTTAATACTATTACTTTTTCCACTGAGAAAAATTTAGGCACTTTGACGGTGCCTTTAGACGTATTTCAAGTTGAAAATTGGTGGGTAGAGCAATATGACGTTGATTTTCAAAATAGCCAAGTAGACCTTTCGAATATCATTTACTTGGAGTTCTTGAGTCACAGTATGCCCGTGTCAGGTGATTATGAAATAATGTTAAAAAACGTCACTTTGAAAGGAGAATTGATCTCCGAAAACAGCTTATATAAGTTGATCTTTGCGGTTTGGTTGCTTGTTGGGGCGATACTTCTAGTCAGACAGCACTTTAAGTTAAATGAAATATCCAAGCGCGATATGTTAACGGGTTTGTTTAACCGACGTGGTATTCAAAAGAAGCTGAATAGTATGTCGTACGATCATTCAGCCTACATGTTTTATCTAGACATTAATGGCTTTAAAAATATTAATGACACTTATGGCCATGATGTTGGTGATAAGTTATTGATTTGCTTTAGTCGGATGCTCGAAAGGAAAGCAGAGAAGTTCCAAGCTAATAGTCATTTATCTCGCTTCTCAGGCGATGAATTTTTGATCATTTTTTATGATCTTAATAGAGAAGATATGTTGGCGTTAGCGTATGCCATGACTCTTAAGTTCCAAGAGCCTATCCCTATTGATTCATACAAAATTCCAGTTTCTATTAGTCTTGGTGTTGCGAAAGCGGAGCATGTGAATAATAACTTCGACACCTTATTGGCGCACTCTGGTGCTGCTATGTACCATGCGAAAAATAATCGCCTGCTTTCTTTTCAGGAGTTTGATAAAGCCTTTTCTGAAAATGTGTATTATAAAAAACGTGTTTCAGAGTTTATCAAGGAGGCATTGGATAAAGATGAATTCTTCCTTAATTACATGCCAATCTATGAGGCTAAATCTTTAAAAATTGTCGCTTTTGAAGTGTTGCTGCGTACCCATTCTGAAAAGATGAAATCCATTGGCCCTGATGTCTTTATTCCTGTTGCGGAAGAATACAACTTGATCAGAGAAATTGACTTGTGGGTGTTAGAAAATACGTTCAAAAATATCAGAGACAACTTTGAGGTTTTGTCTGATAAAACGCCGACGTTTTGTATCAATATGTCCTCTGAAGAGCTGAATAACCCTCTTTTTATCAGTTCTTTAAGGGACTTACTAGATAAATACAATATTCCACCTGCATGGATTGAATTGGAATTAACAGAAACAAGCTTTGTCGAGATCGGCCAAGAAGGAATTAACATACTGGAAAGTATTCGATCGCT
The DNA here is from genome assembly GCF_000521805.1 of Marinomonas ushuaiensis DSM 15871. GTDB lineage: Bacteria > Pseudomonadota > Gammaproteobacteria > Pseudomonadales > Marinomonadaceae > Marinomonas > Marinomonas ushuaiensis. The sequence goes on along the minus strand of NZ_JAMB01000008.1, from coordinate 103,338 downwards.
TGGTGTGAAGATCTCATTAGATGATTTTGGAACGGGCTATATCTCCTTTAATCAGTTAGTAAATTACCCTGTTAATGGACTGAAAATCGATAAGTCCTTTGTCGATCTATTGGAAACAGGTAAGAAGTCTTCTGAAATTATTATTCAAGCGATTCTTGCGATGGCGGAGTCTTATCAACTTGATACTGTCGCAGAAGGCGTTGAGACGGTGGAGCAATTTATGTATTTACGCGAGCTTGGTTGCCATAATATGCAAGGGTATTTATTGAGTAAGCCAGTACCTTGGTTAATAGCAAAAGATGTATTGCTCAACCCTGAAACCGATAAATTTAAGAAGCTCAAGTTACTGGACGACTAAGTTTATATTTACTGGCCATAACAGAGCTATTACCTCTTACATACTGAATCTTACGTACAAAAAATTATAACAAGGAGAGTTCGAGTGTCTTTTCTTTCCAACCTGAAAGTTTCCCAATCTATTACTATCGTAGGTGTTTTGCCTTCCTTGTTTGCCATTGTTATTACGGCATTTTTAGTTTTAGATTTAAATAAACAAGTCGATGAAGGCTTGGTCGCCGAAGATATGGTCAAACTCTCTGAATTATTAGATGGGGTTGCTCATAATTTTGCTGTAGAAAGAGGATTGAGTGCTGGCTTTTTAGGCAGCCAAGGTCGAAATGGTAAAGAGGCGTTAGCAGCACAGCGTAAAACGGCTGATAATGCTGAAAACGCTTTAAAAAACATCCAGCCCGATGCGTTTAATATCCTTTCTTTGCAAGAATTAGATCGTCTCAGAGGCCCTGTTTTGTCGGCATTACGTGATAAAACACGAGTTCGTCAAAAAGTGAGTGCCCTTGATGCAACGAACAATTCATTTGCTTTTTACTCTGAAGTGAATAGACAAGCGCTGAATGGCATCCAAATGGTTATCTCGGATGTGAAGAATCGAGAAATTGCCAAAGCATTAGAATCGCGTTTAAGTTTGTTGTGGATGAAAGAGCGTGTCGGACAATATCGAGGTGCGTTAAATGGCGTGTATGCCGCCAAAACAACGACAGCAAAACGCCAATCACAAATTGCCGCTTTTATTGAAAACGAACAACATCAGCAAGAGCGTTTTAATATGATTGCCACAGTAGGTGTGAAGTCTTTATTGAACGCGGTGATGACTAAATTGCAATGGCAACAAGTCGAACAAGCCACAGAGCGTTTTTTAAGTGCGTCAGATGTGTCGGTTGTTCAAGGCCCTGTAGGCTGGTTTACGTTGGCGACCAGTAAAATTGGTTTGATAAAAAGTGTGGCGGATAATATTAGCGTAGAAATACAGCATTTAAGTGCTGAATTAACCTCGACAAGCCAGTGGTATCGGAACGGTTTAATTATTGGTTTTGTTTTGCTGATTAGTCCGGTTATATGGCTGGCGCTTGTGTTGACGCGATCCATTTCATCTCGAGTAGAGCGTATTAGTGAGACGCTATCGAATGTTTCTGAGCATCGCAGTCTGGTTGGCAGAATAGAAAACACATCCAACGATGAATTAGGTCAAATTATTCAATATTTGAACAGACATTTAGATCATCTCAGAAATTCCTTTGGCTTGATGGCTAACATGGCGTCAGAATCAAAAGAAAGCATGACGGTACTGAGCGGTTTTTCTCGCAGTGCATTAGAAGAAACGAAAGAACAGTTTAACCAAACGGACTTAATGGCATCCGCCGTAGAAGAAATGTCGTTGACCAGCAATACGGTTTCTCAAGATATGTTGCTGTCTGCTGAGGCCACCGAAAATATTCGTCAGCAAAGTACGCAAGGCTCTCAGCGCATGGAAGGCATTTTACTGTCTATTGAGAACCTTTCTAAAGAAGTGGAAGGTGGTCATGCTGCCGTTCAATCCGTGACAAAAAATACTCAGCAAATCAGCACCATTTTAGAAACCATTGAAGACATTGCGGATCAGACCAATTTACTGGCGCTTAACGCCGCCATTGAAGCCGCACGAGCGGGAGAGCAAGGAAGAGGTTTTGCGGTGGTGGCCGATGAAGTGCGTACACTTTCACAGCGTACACAAACGTCAACGGAAGAGATTCGAACCATGATTGAGGCCTTAGTTGGCTCCGGTGATACCGCCTTACGATCTATGTCTCAATGCACGAATATAGCGACAGAAACCTCTGATATTGTTAGTGAGAATGCCCGAATGCTGCAAGGTTTGTTTGATGCGATTGAGCAGTTGGCGCAAACGATAGAGCGGGTGGCTACGGCTTCTGAAGAGCAGTCACAAGTATCAGAAGAAATAAATCAGAACATTCAAAACGTCAGTGCAAGATCAGAGCAGATTTTGAAAATGGTGAATCAAACAGATGAAGGTGCTACCTTTGCAGGTAAACGCTTTGAAGAAGTGTTAACAGAAATATCTTCTTATAAACTGAAGTAAATGCTGACACGAAAAACTTAATACATAACGCCGAATAAAAAGCCGTTAACAACAAGTGTGTTAACGGCTTTTTATTGTTCAACGATGACGCCTTAAAAGAGGTTAATCTTGCGTAGGTCGACGGTTTCTTCGCGCTGGCGCTAAAGGCTTGCTGCGCAGACCTTGTCCTTGTGTGACATCGGCTTTTGGCGCTTTGGCCTTGTCCGTTGGACGGCGATTACCAGATTTAGGTGCATTACCTTGTTTTGCACCATTACCATTTCGTGAACCACTGTTTTGATCACGAGGTGATTGTGCTCTTTTAGGCTTGTTTGGTTTTATTGGGCGATTGTCTAGTTGTGTGTCTGGCAACATGTGTGTCGGCATGAAATCGTCTTCATAACGACGCTCAATTAGTTTCTGAGTCAAACGCTCAATCGCACGCAATTGATCTAGTTCGTCAGCAGCAACCAATGAAATCGCTTTACCTGTTGCGCCAGCACGGCCTGTACGGCCAATACGGTGAACATAGTCTTCTGCTACGTCAGGTAGGTCAAAGTTTACTACGTGAGGCAGCTGTTCAATATCTAAACCACGAGCAGCAATGTCTGTCGCGACAAGAATTCGAATACGGCCATCTTTAAAGTCAGATAACGCTCGAGTGCGTGCGCCTTGGCTTTTATTACCATGAATGGCACTGGCACGTATGCCAGCGTCTTCTAGCATTTTGGTTATTTTGTTAGCGCCATGTTTGGTACGAGAGAACACTAATGCTTGATCCCAACGACCGTCTTTAATCAATTGGATCAAAAGCTCTGTTTTACGTTTCTTGTCTACTGGATGTAACCATTGCTCTACAGAAACGGCAGTGGCATTACGCGGCGTGACAGAAATCTCTACTGGATTGTTAACCAAGCCTTTGGCAAGTTGGCGAATTTCAGGAGAGAACGTTGCCGAGAATAATAGGTTCTGACGTTTCTTTGGCAGAATTGCTAATATTTTTTTGATGTCATGGATAAAGCCCATGTCCAACATGCGGTCGGCTTCATCCAAAACAAGGATTTCCAGCTTATCGAATCGTACGGCTTTTTGATTGTACAAATCCATCATACGGCCAGGTGTTGCTATTAAAATATCGGCACCACGACGCAGAGCCATCATTTGAGGATTAATTTTAACGCCACCAAAAACAACCGTGGATTTAAGAGATAAGTGTTGGCCGTAATTTTTTACGCTTTCCGCTACTTGAGCGGCTAATTCACGTGTTGGTGTTAATACCAATGCACGAACCTGGTTACTTTGTGCATTTTCACCATGGCTTAGTAATTCAAGCAAAGGTAAAGTGAAACCGGCTGTTTTGCCTGTTCCCGTTTGGGCTGCGGCCATCACATCTTGACCTTCAAGAATGGAAGGTATTGCCTGAGCTTGTATTGCGGATGGCTCAGTATAGCCTTGGTCTTGAATGGCTTTTAAGATGGGGGCAGAAAGCCCAAGTTTGTCGAAACTCATAGATGTTCTCATGTTTTATCAAAGGCGGGTGCAAAGCTGATCGATCAGGTATGCAATAATTGTGCGAAGCTTACCCTATATCGGCTCTACATACTATCAAGCTAGATTCTTTTTACGTCCACGGAGACCGCTAACTGCTGTGATCCACCGCCTTCAAAGATAACTCCCTGCAACGGTGTGACATCAGAATAATCTCGTCCCCAAGCGGTCACAATATGCTGATCACTTGGCATCAAATCATTAGTTGGGTCAAATTCAATCCAACCTAGTTCCGGAACGAAAATGGCAAACCAAGCATGGGAAGCATCTGCGCCAACTAATTTTTCTTGTCCCGGTGGCGGTAAGGTTTCTAGGTAGCCACTCATATAGCGGGCTGGAATTCCAACAGAGCGTAAGCAGCCAATCGCTAAATGGGCAAAGTCTTGGCAGACGCCACTGCGTTGTTCGAGTACTTGTTCAAGTGGCGTCGCAACGGTTGTGGTATGTGGGTCAAATTTGAACTCAGTAAAAATTTTATGAGTGAAAGTTAGTGCAGCTTGTAAAACGGGTTTGTTATCAACAAAAGTGCTTTCAGCGTAAGCTTTTAGCTCTTCAGAATGACGTATTTGAGGCGAGTCTAATAAATACTCTTTTGCCATGCGTAATTCAGGTGTGTTCGGCTCTTCCAATAATGAGCGTAATTCGCCACAGGTTATGGTGCTTTGTGTGGGCAGTTCAAGCACATTTAATGGTGTTATGTAGAAGTCTGTTGTGACATCCACAACCATTTTTTTATGGGCTTCTTGAATAGAAAAATAAAAGGTCTGATTCCCAAAGTAATCTTCGCCGTCGTTCTGATAAACTGGCGGCGGATTAATTTGAATTTTGTGATTGGTGCACTGCTGGTTTTTCGTGTCTCTTGGTAGCAAGTGAGCCATGTTGTAGCATAGGCTAACCGGCGCGCCATAAGTGTATTCTGTTATGTGGCGGACGCGATACTTCATAGGTCGGTCTCCTCAATGGCTTTTATTAACGATTGAGGGCCAGCAGTATGGTCAAAATACTTCTCACTGATCAAAACAGTAAATTGTTCCAGCTGTTCTAGTAATTCGGTCATTAGTTGCTCTAAAGATAAGCGACTGTTTGAATCTTCATCGACCTTGGCAAGAGCTTCTAAATCGGCAAGCTGAATGTCATTAAGCGATTTGATAATAATCTTATTTTCAGGACTCAAACCCGCTCTTGTTGTTTGGTTTCTCGGTAGTTCTTTAATGTACTTACGCAATTGTTCTACCTGATAAAGCAATGAGCGAGGATTGGTGCCATCGATCATCAGTAAATCCAATCCATAAGCCACACGAGCTCGATTACGATAACGACGGCGGAATGAAATTAACGCTTCCACGCTGAGTAAAACCGATTCGAGAATTTGTTGCTGAGGAACCGATGATAAAGGTTTGGTGAGAGCGGAACGAAGCAGCGTTGCTGTTTGTAAAGCGCGTTCGGTTCGGCGACCAATTTCTTGGAAGGTCCAATCAAGCCCGCGCAACATGCTTTCGTGATTTAAACCAGATAAAGCGAGCAAGGATGTCACCAAACTGTCTAGTGATTCTTCGGGCGCTGATGGCAAGCCATTCAGGTAGGCGCGATCTAACTCGTGAATATGATCCCGTAATTCATTAATGATGATTCGGGTGTCGGCGGAAAGCATTTCCTTTACTTGCTCGCCACAACTGAGCATCGCTTGTAAGTTGGCTTTTATTGATCCTGCACGGTTGCCATCGGTAATAATGGCAACCAATTCCTCTTCAGGATTGGCAAGCAACTCTTCATCGGCTTCCATAAAGCCAGGTAAGCAGCCAGTTTGGATTGAGGCCATTTCTAGAAGTGTGCGTCGACTTTCATCTGGCAATGGGTCGATACCATTCATTTGTTTAAAAATGGTTCGCAGTAAACGCATGCTGACTTCAGCACGTTCCGCATAACGTCCCATCCAGAATAGATTCTCAACGACTCGACTTGGTAAATTCGCTTGTAGCGCTTCATCTTGAAGTAGTATTTGCTCTGCAGTACCTGTTGTTTGTTCTTCAGGTTCTGCCGCTATTACCCAAGTGTCTTTTGATTTGGAGGTCGAAATATTAGAAACGATGGTTTCTTTCGCAGATTCCCCCGCGCGGGATAATCCTCCTGGCATAACGGTGTAGCTCGTTGGATTTGCAACGGTGAAAGCACGTAATAAGCTTGGTCTCGCTTGCGTTTTTCCATCAAGCCAAATTGGAGCCATAGAACCCGGAATATAACTTTGAGCCACATAAAGGTGAGGGCGCTTTTTGATTTTTTCTATGGTGTCCGATTTTTGTTCTGTCGTTAACAGATGACCGTAAATGCTATTACTGTCATGGCGACGAATCGCTGGTTTGATAATTAAGTTGCTGATGTTTGAAATAACATAAGCCAAATCCGCCTTGTCTCCACACCACCAAGAAGAAACAGAAGGTAAGGTGAGTTGCTCGCCCATTAAGAAGTCACTGATCGCGGGCAAATATTTCACCAAAGCAGGCGCTTCTAAAACGCCACTGCCTAACGGATTCGCTAATACGACATTGCCTGCGCGAACCACTTCTAACAACCCGGGTACGCCAAGAAAAGAGTCGGCTTTTAGTTCTGCTTGATCGCAATAAACGTCGTCAACGCGACGTAAAATGACATCAACGCGAGCCAAACCATTTAAAGACTTCATCCAAACTGCACCGTTTCTGACAGTTAAATCACTGCCTTGAACCAACGGAAAACCAAGATAGTTGGAAAGGTAGGCTTGTTCAAAATACGTGCTGCTTAAGGCTCCAGGAGTAAGCATGACGATGCGCGGTGTGTCGGTCCATTCACATGCGAGAGTCGACAGCATGTTTTTAAATGACTGGAAAAAGCCAGCAAGTCGACGTACTTGGTTTTCTCTAAAACTGTTCGGAATAACACGAGAAACAACCGTGCGGTTTTCTAATGCGTAACCTGCACCGTGAGGAGCTTGAGTTCGATCGCCAATGATTTGGAATTGGCCTGATGGGCCACGAACCAAATCCACTGCATGTAACAATAGGTCGTGTTTACCAGGAACCGTTATTCCGTGACATTGACGTAAAAAACCGGGATGACTAAAAATTATTTCTGAAGGGATAATGCCACTTTTGAGTAGCTCTTGTGGGCCATAAATGTCTTTGAGTATGAGATCAAATAAAGTTGAACGTTGCGTTAGACCTTGTTCAATATTGATCCATTCGTCTGTTGGAATGATATTTGGCATAAGATCCAACGACCAAACACTAGGAGTCAGTGGGTCGCTGGTTAAATTATACGTTGCACCGTCTTCGCGAAGAATACGCTGGGCTCGACGTTGTCGATCGAGCATTTCTTCGCTGTTCAGGTTGCCCATGCTTTGTAGTAGCGATTTCCAGTGCTCTCGCGGCTGGCGATCTTCCGTGAAGGCTTCATCATAAGCGTTCATCGGTGTGTCATAGGCGGAAGATAACGTCGGTTTTTCATCCATAACCGACGTTACAAAGTTACCTGATTGAAATTGCATAATGTGCTTGTGCCTAAAAATTAAATATTAGAGAACATTATACTTCTTCCTTAGGTCTAATGTATGCGGATATTCATTCATTGGTTCTTCCGCTGGTGGTGACATTGGACGAGACTCTTTACCATTTTCATGAAAAGGAGCTAATTCACTAAATATCGAAGCCGGAGACAAGGTGCCTTGGGTAAAACCATGATCCCAAAAACGGTTTACGCGGCGAGCTTCGGCCTCATTACTGTTAACCGGTACATTGTCATAGGTTCGACCACCTGGATGCGTTACATGATAAGTACAACCGCCAATGGACAAGCCATTCCATGTATCGATTAGGTCAAATACTAATGGCGCGTCTATACCAAGAGTAGGATGTAATGCAGATGGCGGCGCCCATGCTTTATAGCGTACCGCGCCGACAAACTCGCCTTTACGTCCTGTTGATCGAATTGGCACTCGACGACCATTACAGCTCAACACGTATCGACCTTCCGTTAAACCTGATAGTTTGACCTGTAATCGCTCTACGGATGAATCAACATAACGTGCTGTGCCTGACCCTGTTATTTCTTCTCCAAGAACATGCCAAGGCTCGATAGCCCAGCGCAGTTCGATTTCCATGTCGTCGATTTTCTTACGACCATAATGAGGGAAACGAAACTCTTCAAAAGGAGCAAGCCATTCGAGTTTGAATGGGAAACCGTGACGTTGTAAATCCAAAACCACTTCTTTGACATCTTGCCAAACGAAATGCGGCAGCATGAATTTGTCATGCAAACTCGTGCCCCAACGAACTAATGGTTTTTTATAGGGTTCTTTCCAAAAACGAGCGACCAAGCAACGAAGTAGCAACATCTGCACAAGTGACATGTGCGGATGTGGCGGCATTTCAAAACCACGAAACTCTAGTAAGCCTTGTCGACCACTGGCGCTGCCAGCCGCATAAAGTTTATCGATACAAAATTCTGATCTATGTGTGTTGCCAGTGATATCGACCAATAAATTGCGCATCAGTCGATCCGCTAGCCAAGGTTCGTCGACTAAGCCTTCAGGCATGTTTTGGAAGGCAATCTCCATTTCGTATAAGGCTTCATCTCGGCCTTCGTCTGGACGCGGTGCTTGGCTGGTTGGACCAATAAACATACCTGAGAAAAGGTAAGATAAGCCCGGATGGTGTTGCCAAAAAGTCACTAAACTTTGCAGTAATTCAGGACGACGTAACAAAGGGCTGTCGGCTGGTGTTCGTCCACCAAGAGTGACGTGATTACCGCCACCGGTTCCTGTGTGTCTGCCATCGAGCATGAATTTTTCTGCACCAAGGCGAGATAAGTAAGCTTGGTGATAAAGTGTTTCTGTATTGTGAACCAGCTCCTTCCAGCTGGCTGCCGGATGGATATTTACTTCAATGACACCTGGATCTGGTGTGATCAAAAATTTCTGTAAACGAGGATCTTTTGGTGGCTCGTATCCTTCGATCACAATAGGAAGGTCTAATGTTTTAGCGACGTATTCCATGTGTTCTAACAGAGTGACAAAATGCTCAAGATGCGTCATCGGCGGCATGAAAATATGCAAACGTCCGTCTCTTGGTTCAATGCACAAAGACGTTCGAATGATATTTTTTAGTGCCTTTTCAGTTGCTATGGCCGCTTCTTTAGGTTTCTTAGCATTGGCAATATGTTGTTTGGCGACACTGTCCGATGCCGAAGAGTTTGCTTCTTCTGTTTTGTTTGCTAGTGGTTGGCGTGGGTCAAAAGGGTCACGCTCAGGAATACGGTCTTCTTCTGCAACGACAGGCAATGAATTTAATGGCAAACGATAACCCATTGGACTATCACCCGGTATTAGAGTGATGACGTCACTGCGCATGGGCCAAAGTGAGCTTTTCCATGTCGCATCATGACCATTGAACTCTAATGGCAAGACATAACCTGTTGTTGTGCTGAGGCCACGGTTCAGTAGTTTTGCAAGACGGCGTCGTTCTAAATCATCGTTTAAATCCGCTTTCGTTGGGTCAACGTCAGCAGGAAGAGATTGCTCCATCCATAAATAATACAAGGTGTCTTCATAAGTGCTTTGAAGATACTGCTTGTCGAGACTGAGTCGCTCACACAGCAAGGTTCCGAAGGCTTCTGCGTCTTTGATTGTGTGTTTGTAATTGGCATCAACGCGGGCTAAATATTTTGTATCATTCCACAGTGCGACACCATCCGTACGCCAGAAGCAACCTAATGCCCAGCGCGGAACTTCTTCGCCCGGATACCATTTGCCTTGTCCATAATGGAGTAAGCCATTGGCACCAAATTCTTGTTTCATTTTTAACAGTAAGTCTTTGGCAAGTTTGAGTTTTTCTGTACCTAGAGCCCCCGTATTCCATTGCTCAGAATCCATATCATCAATGGACACAAAGGTTGGTTCGCCACCCATGGTTAAGCGTACATCGCCTTCTTCAAGTTGTTTGTCTACCGCAAAGCCGAGGGCTTTAATGGTTTCCCATTCGCCTTCTGCATAAGGTTTAGTGACACGAGGATCTTCATGAATTCGAGTGACGATATTGCTGTAACTGAACTCACATTCACATTCGTCTATTAACCCTGTAATAGGCGCCGCAGAAGCAGGTTCTGGTGTACAAGCCAGTGGAATGTGACCTTCGCCTGCAAATAAACCTGACGTTGGATCAAGACCAACCCAGCCAGCCCCCGGTAAAAATACTTCACACCATGCGTGTAAATCGGTGAAATCTTCTTCCGGACCGGAAGGGCCATCAAGCGCTTTTACGTCAGAGGTAAGTTGAACCAAATAGCCAGACGCAAAACGTGCCGCAAGACCAAGGCTACGGAGGATTTGTACGAGTAGCCATGAGGTGTCACGACAAGAGCCTTTCTTTAGTGTCAGTGTTTCTTCGCAAGTTTGCACACCGGGTTCTAAACGAATGCCGTAACCAATATCACCCGCTAGTCGACTGTTTATGGCCACTAGAAAGTCATTGGTTGGTGTACTTTTACGATCAACGGTGGATAACCATTTATCCAATAACGGACAAGACTCAGTCACTTGTAAATAGGGTTCTAGTTCTTTTTTGAGTTCCTTTTTATAGGCAAAAGGAAATTCTTCCGCGTAGCTTTCCACAAAGAAATCGAATGGATTAATGACCGTCATATCGGCAATTACTTCCACCATAAACTCAAGTTTATTGGTTTTTTCTGGGAAGACTAAACGGGTTTGAAAATTCCCAAATGGATCTTGTTGCACGTTAATGAAATGCTTTTCAGGCAAGACAGTTAAGGAGTAATCATGAATTTTTGTACGAGAATGCGCCGCCGGTTGTAGCCTTAAAACATGCGGCGCGACGTTAACAAAGCGATCAAACTCATAGGTGGTTTTGTGCTGTATTGCGACTCTAATAGTCATTCAGCGTCTCCTTGCCTAAATTGAAACCAGTTTTCGGTGATCTTATGGTTAATTTCAATAATGGCAATTTGTAATTCGTTAAGGTGATTGTGGAAGTCTTCGTTTAAATCTTCTGAACTTAAAAGAGGGTATTTAAATTCAAAAATTTTATTTGCTTGGGTGACAATTAGTGCGGCACGAGGTAGTTTTTTTGCTGCTTCACTGATTTGGCCAAAACAATAATCTAAGCTTCGTGGGAAGCAAGGGTCATTCATTAAAAACGTCGCTGCCTTCGCGCCATTGATTGAGGTTCTTACTGTGCGTCGGTAATCGAAGTAAGCGCTTTGAGATTTGAGGACTTTTGACCAAGTTACTTGCCCAAGCTGAATCCTGGCTTCTGGTTCAGATTGCAACATCAAGGAAACCGCTGCATCTAGAATTCGTGTGCCCATGTCAGCTCGTTCAAGATAGCGTCCCATAATCAAGAAATGCCAACCGGAGTCACGACTCATTGCGCCAGCAAAAAGGCCAATGATTTTTTGACAGCCTTCAATGATGGTGTTCAAGAAAAGGTGACGTTCTGAACGGTTAATGCCTTGTTTGATGTTTTTCTGAGCGTATAAGTCTAGCTCATTAATCAGCTCCCAGGTTTCTTTAGGCACCACATCACGAGTTGTTCGGATGTTTTCCCGAACCATTTTAAGTGAAGACAGCATGGAATTGGCGTTGGTGTCGTCCGCCAATAAAAATTTTACAACATTGCGTTCATCTTTAACCTTGTAACGCTGTTCGAAAAGCTCTTCACCACTGAGTATTTCGATTAAGTTATACCAAGACACTTCAATGTCTTTGGGTAAGTCGAATAATAAATCGTCGTACACACTGACCAAACGAGCAATGTTTTCAACGCGCTCCAAATACCGTGCGCTCCAATATAAGCGTTCTGCGACTCTAGATAACATGATTATTGCCCCTTCGTTTCAACGATCCAGGTGTCTTTGCTACCACCACCTTGCGACGAGTTCACGACCAAGGAACCTTTTTTCATTGCCACGCGAGTTAAACCGCCTGTGGTGACGTATGTATCCTTGGCTTGCAGTATGAAAGGGCGAAGGTCTAAATGACGTGGTTCTAAAACACCTTTCGAAATCAAGGTTGGGGCTGTCGATAATTTTAACGTAGGTTGAGCAATGTAGTTACGAGGATGTTTGGTGATTAATTCAGCGAATAGCGCTTGTTCTTTTTTCGTTGAATGTGGGCCAACGAGCATACCGTAGCCACCTGATTCATTAGCGGGTTTGACGACTAACTTATCCAGATTCTCCAATACATACGCACGTTGTTCTGGATCATCACATAGGAAGGTTTCTACGTTTTTAAGAATAGGCTCTTCGTTCAGGTAGTAACGGATAATTTCAGGAACATAAGCATAAACAACTTTGTCATCGGCAACACCAGCACCGGGTGCATTTGCTAGAGCGACATTGCCGCTGCGCCATGCACGCATTAATCCCGCGACACCAAGAACAGATTCGCTGTCGAATACTTCTGGATCAATAAATAAATCATCAATGCGACGATAAATAACGTCGACACGTTCAGGGCCATCGATGGTTTTCATGTAAACGCAGTCGTCGGTATCGACATATAAGTCGCTACCCTCGACCAACTCAGTACCCATTTGTTGAGCTAGAAAAGCATGTTCGAAATAAGCCGAATTATAAATTCCTGGGGTTAATACCACTATTTCAGGGTTTTCTATGTCTCTAGGGGATAGGGAAGCTAAGGTGTCAAATAATTGGGAGGTGTAATTATTAATTGGCAGTATGGATTCGTTTTCAAATAATTCAGGTAACACGCGTTTGGTAATGGCTCGATTTTCTAACATATAAGATACGCCAGAAGGTACGCGCAAATTATCTTCTAATACGTAAAAGTCGCCGTGTTCATCGCGCACCAAATCAGTACCGCAAATGTGTGCCCAAACGCCATAAGCAGGAGACACGCCAACGCATTCTGGTCTGAAGTTCTTCGAGTCCTTTATAATGTGTTCGGGAATGATGCCATCTTTGATGACGTTTTGATCGTGGTAAAGGTCATTAATGAAAAGGTTTAGCGCGGTAAGGCGTTGTTTTAAGCCAGCTTCGGCGATTTTCCAATCGGAAGCTTGTATGGTTCGTGGCACTATGTCAAAGGGCCATGCTCTGTCTATGTTGCCTTCTTCTGTATAAACCGTAAAACTGATGCCCATTTCTTGTATGGTCACTTCAGCGTTTGTACGACGTTTTTCTAATTCCTCTTCTGAAAGGCTGTCTAAATATCCTAGAAGTTGTTTTGCAGGAGCTCTAGGGGCTCCTTTGTCATCAATTAATTCATCAAAGAAATCAGATGATTGGTATTGGCTTGTTAATGTATCCATGTATACCTCTTTATCAAACCGAAGCTAGGCGCTGTAATTATGTACATTTTTATGGGCGGTTTTTGTGCGCTCGCCCCATATTAGGGAGACTTGTTTCCTTTTTAATACTAGACCAGTCTTGGCCTTTGTGTTGTCTTGTCTTAATTGGTAGGTCACAGTAACAATGCGCTACTATTTGTAGATAAAGCAAGTATCGAGCCATGCTTTTGATCAATATAGTGCATATTTGATTTTTATCTGGATGATATAGATCTGTTTTACTAAAGGTGTAATTCGCTACTATTGTGCTCAAACTTTATCAACGCATTGTTAATAGAAAGGAAAAGAAAGTGGAGCAGGTGAGTCGAGTCATTATTGTTGGGGCGGGTATCGGCGGATTGTGTTCTGCACTAGCGATGGCAAAGCAGGGTTTTGATGTGATGGTTTGTGAGCAAACCAAGCATTTAGGTGAGGTTGGGGCTGGCTTACAGATTAGTCCTAATGCTTTTAAAGTGCTCCGTGAACTCGGTTTGGAATCTGCATTGCAGCCGTGTGCTTTTGTTCCTCAACGAGCCACGATGCGAGACTTTAAAACTGGCGAATATTACCTTGAAATCCCTTTGGCTGAGAAAACCATCAATCGTTATGGAGCACCTTATTGGCATTTGCATCGAGCGGACTTACACAGTGTTTTGGTTCAGGCTTGTATAGAGGCCGGTATCGAATTAATGCTTGGCGCCACGGTGACAGGTTATAAGGAAAATACAGAAGCAAACCAAGTCAGCTTATTTTTAGACGATGGACAAGAACTGACAGCGGACTTGTTGATCGGAGCGGATGGTATTCGTTCTAAAATCCGTGAGCAAATGTTAGGTCGTCAAAAAGCGACTTTTATGGGGCAGGTCGCGTGGCGTGGCGTTATTCCTGTCAGTGATTTAAATGTTGAAATTAAACCGGATGCCTGTGTTTGGGTTGGGCCAAACCGTCATTTTGTCAGCTACTATTTACGCGGCGGTGAGTATGTGAATTTTGTTGCGGTAGAAGAGCGTAATGATTGGACGTCAGAATCATGGCGTGAAGAAGGGGATATAGAAGCGCTCAAACAAAGTTTTTCTGGTTGGCACCCTGAAGTTACTGAATTGTTGTCTGCTGCGAGTAGCACTTTTTTATGGGCGTTAAATGGTCGCGATGAACTTCCTACATGGCACCAAGGTCGTGTGGTTTTACTTGGTGATGCCTGTCATCCTATGTTGCCCTTTATGGCGCAAGGCGCAGCCATGGCGATTGAAGATGCTTATGTATTGGCAAAATGTGTAGCGGGCTACAAAATGTCAGATGCTTTGGTTGAGTACGAAAAAATCCGTAAACCACGCGCGACTAAAATTCAAAAAATGTCCAAAGCTAATGCGAGCTTGTATCACATGCATGGCGGTGTATTGGGAAAATTGAAGTTGAAGGCTTTGCAGGCCGCGTCTCACTTTGTACCTGATGTTATTCAATCTAAATTAGATTCTGTTTATGGGTACGATGTCACTAAGCCATAAAACGATATCTATTACCTTTTGATCTTAATGTCGATATAATAATATGTTTTTATTATATCTAAATTAATGATCTTCATGACAATTATTTATTAGCATCTTCTTTGGCCAGTGTTTCGCCATTGTCACTAGTAGGTTCTGTCCAATACAGCTGGTTATTAGAGCTCGCTGGGATTATCTCTATTGTGTTTTCCTGGCCTAAAGCGGTTAAGTAGTTCGAGATTTTCATCTTAAGTTAGATGGAAATTAATATAGTAAAGTGTCTAAATGGCACTTTGTAATGAAGCCCATATTACTGTTTCAAATAATTTGTATTTTCGTCTGAAGGTTTAGAGGCTGTCTTTGAAATACTTATAGTTTGAAAAGAGTAGTGTGGGCTTAATTTGTGGATTTTCTTTTTATTTCCCGCTTTTCTATTTTAACTTCTTGGTACACTCAGGAATTTTTTTCTACTTAATATTACGTCGTATACATAAGGAATATTTGTGAAGCAAGGATTTGGTTTTAAAGCAGAGCTGATTTTGGTGTTAGTGACTGTTTTGGCGGGCTTTGGTTGGATTTTTTCAAAGGAAGCTTTGTTTGGCCTACCACCACTCTTTTTTATGGCAGCACGATTTATTGTTGCGGGTTTTGTTTTGTTTCTTATTGGGCAAAGGTATTTCCGTGGTATCAAATGGGTTGATCTTAAACAAGCCATTTTGATCGGTATTGTTATGGGGATTGCCATGATGAGCTGGATAACCGGACTTGATAAAGGAACCAACCTTGGCGTAGGGGCTTTTATAACTTGCCTTGGTGTTGTTTTCGTACCTATTATCGGTCGTCTTATGTTTGGTATCCGACCTCCAATGAGTATTTGGGTTGCTTTGCCTGTTGCGGTTGTAGGTCTGGCATTTTTAGCGTTGAGTAATGGTTTGAGCTTTGAGTCAGCGCATTTGTATTTTTTAGGAACCGCTATTGCTTTGGCCTTTCAACTTAACCTTCTTTCTCGGTTTTTAGTGCGTATGCATGCCTTGGTGCTAACCAGTATTCAGTTAATTGTCGCTGGTGTTGTATTACTGAGTGTTTCTTTACCGACAGAAACGTTGCCGCACAGTATTAGTATGAGTGTGGCTGGTTGGTTTTTAGCCAGT
The DNA here is from genome assembly GCF_000521805.1 of Marinomonas ushuaiensis DSM 15871. Lineage (GTDB taxonomy): Bacteria > Pseudomonadota > Gammaproteobacteria > Pseudomonadales > Marinomonadaceae > Marinomonas > Marinomonas ushuaiensis. Next base: position 87,404 of record NZ_JAMB01000008.1, on the reverse strand, counting down.
ACTCTGATTTCTACCAGCCTACGTTATTTATTACAAACTTATGGTTTGAGTTTAACGCCTGTGAGCCACGGCGCTGTTATTATGAATTTAGAACCTGTGTGGGCCGCGATATTTGCTGTGCTTTGGTTTAATGAGGTAATGACGTTAGGCCAAGTATTTGGTTGTTTTTTGATTTTTGTGGCTATGTTGGTCAGTCGTTGGCCGCAAATTAAAGGTCTATTTAAATCATATTAACCTCAACATAATTAAATGTGCTTTTCGAAATAACTTAATTGTCATGATACAAACATAAAGTCTTATTGAGTTATTGTGCGGTTAAATAATGCAAAAAAATGTGTTTTTTAACTCAGCGCTGTCTGATGGCATTAATAGTGCAAGAAATTAAATCGGGTTGAATCTTGAAAGGGGACAATTTTCATAAATTTACACGTTTCATCCTACATTGTAGGTATTACTATCCATTATAGTAGTGATCAATGATTGTTTTTAATTTAAAAGGAACTCAAATAAATGCTCACAAAATTTAAATATGCTTCGGGTGCACTGTTGTTAGTGCTTCTAGTAGGTTGCCAAGAAGAGGCTAAACCTACTTCTACCGCTACTAAATCAGCTCCTAAGGTCGAAGTGGGTGTTGTGGTTATTGAACCCCAAAGAGTTGAATTAAAAACAGAATTACCAGGAAGAACCGCAGCAAGTCTTGTTGCTGAAATTAGACCTCAGGTAGGAGGTTTGGTAAAACAGCGTTTATTTGAAGAAGGGCAAGAAGTTAAAGCGGGCGACGTTCTTTATTCATTGAATGATTCCACGTATGTTTCTTCTTATAAGCAAGCGCAAGCCGATTTAGAGTCTGCAAACGCCATCTTAGCGTCAGCTCGTCAAACCGATCAGAGATTCGCGGAATTGCGTAAGCAAAACAATGTTTCTCAATCTGCCAGTGACGATGCCCACGTTGCTTATTTAGAAGCAGTTGCGAGTCAAAAGAAAGCAGAAGCGGCTTTAGAGAGTGCTAAAATCAATTTGGAATACACCAAAATCACGTCACCTATTACTGGTCGTATCGGCATTTCAGAAGTTACGGTTGGTGCCTTGGTTACCGGCAGTCAAACCACTGCGATGACTACTGTTCGTTCTCTTGATCCTATTTATGTCGATTTATCTCAAACCAGTCTTGATCAGCTAAATCAGCGTACGCTCTTGATGGGCGAAGATATTGAAGCGGGTGATAATGAAGTGTCTTTGACGTTAGAAGACGGTTCTTTGTATTCATACAAAGGTGTCCTAAAAGCGCGTGAAGTGAGTGTGGATGAATCTACTGGCAGTGTGACATTACGAGCGGAGTTCCCGAATCCTGATAACTTACTTCTTCCTGGTATGTTTGTTCGCGGCTTGATTCATGAGTCGACTTACAGTGCGGGTATTTTAGTTCCTCAAAAAGGCGTATCCCGTGATGTGAAAGGCAATCCAATTGCTTATGTCGTCACTGCGGATAACACAATCGAAAAGCGCTCGTTAAAAACAGAAAAGGCCATTGGCAATCAATGGTTAATTTCTTCTGGTATTAACGCAGGCGATAAAATTGTTGTGGAAGGATCATCAAAAGTGAGACCGGGAAGCGCAGTGACCGCCGTTGAATTAACTTTCGATACTCAAACAGGCTCAATGCTTGAACAGAATGAAGCAACAACATCGTCTTCGAACTAAGGGAGTATTGAAATGTTAGCGCAATTTTTTATTAACCGACCGGTTTTTGCTTGGGTTATTTCCATAGCTATTATGCTGGCGGGCTTAGGTTCGATTACCACCTTACCTATTTCTCAATATCCAGATGTGGCGCCGCCATCGATCAATATTTCTGCAACCTATACTGGTGCGTCAGCGGAAACTGTCGAAAACAGTGTGACACAGGTTCTTGAGCAGCAATTAACGGGTCTGGATGGTTTACTGTATTTCTCTTCTTCCAGTACATCGACAGGCAGTGCGACCATTACGGTTACCTTTGAGCAAGGTACCGATGCGGATTTGGCGCAAGTGCAAGTGCAAAACAAGGTGCAACAAGTTACCTCTAGTTTACCTGAATCTGTTCAGCAGAGTGGTGTGACGGTTACAAAGTCGAACTCTGACTTCCTTTTGGTTGCCGCGATTTACGACGAAACAGACACTGACACATCGTTTGATGTGTCTGATTTTATGGTGAGCACCGTTGAAGACATCGTTGCCCGAGTGGATGGTGTGGGCAGCCTTCGAGTCTTTGGTTCTCAGTATTCGATGCGTATTTGGTTAGATCCATTAAAATTGGCGTCTTATAACCTCATTCCTTCTGATGTCTCTGCGGCAGTCAGTACTCAGAATACGCAAATTGCAGCGGGCAGCTTAGGTGCTTTCCCTGCGGCTCAAGGACAAGAGCTAAATGTGTCTGTTACAGCGCAATCTAAATTACAAACCGTAGAAGAATTTGAAAAGATTATCTTAGCGTATGATGATAGTGGGGCGACTGTTCGTTTAAGCGATGTGGCCAGAGTCGAAATTGGCAGCGAATCTTACTCAAATATTGTTCGCCTAAATGGTCACCCTGGCGCGGGTATGGCGGTAATGCTATCGCCTGGAGCTAATGCTTTATCAACCTCTGAAGGTGTCAAAGCCGCATTGACTGAGTTAGAGCCAGATTTACCCCATGGTTATAAATTAGCCTTTCCTGTAGACAGCACAGACTTTATTAAAATCTCGATTGAAGAGGTGATTAAGACATTATTTGAAGCCATCGCTTTGGTTATCATTGTTATGTTTATCTTCCTGCAAAATTGGCGAGCGACGCTTATTCCAGCGATTGCGGTTCCAGTGGTGTTATTGGGAGTTTTTGGCGTTTTAGATGTTTTTGGTTTCTCCATTAATACCTTGACGATGTTTGGTGTCGTTTTGTCGATCGGTTTGCTGGTGGACGATGCCATCGTAGTGGTAGAGAACGTAGAAAGGGTCATGGAAGAAGAAGGGCTTTCGCCAAAAGAAGCCACGATAAAGTCTATGAAAGAAATCACCAGTGCCTTGATCGGTATTGCGGTCGTGTTGTCAGCGGTATTCTTACCAATGGCCTTTTTCAGTGGTTCTGCCGGCGTAATTTACCGTCAGTTCTCTGTGACTATCATCGCAGCCATGGTGTTGTCTGTTATTGTTGCTTTAACCTTGACGCCTGCTTTGTGTGCTACTTTGTTGAAGCCGAATCATGGTATGCCTAAAACCGGTTTGGGCGGATGGTTTAACCGTAATTTTGATCGTGCGACAAACCGTTACTCAGGTCGAGTCGATCGTCTGGTAAAACAACCTGTACGTTGGTTGTTAGGCTACGGTCTGATTGTGGCGGGCTTGGCGTATATGATGAATAACTTGCCAACAGGCTTCTTACCGACTGAAGACCAAGGTCGAGTAATCGTTATGGTGTCATTACCTGAAGGGACGTCTCAATCTCGTACAGATGAAGTCATGCGTAAAGTAGAAGATCACTTCTTAAATACTGAAAAAGATAATGTAAACGCCTTGTTTACCGTGTCTGGTTTCAACTTTATGGGCAGTGGGCAAAATGCTGGTCTTGCTTTTGCTGCTTTGACAGATTGGTCACAACGTGAAGATCCTAAAGACAGCGCCGGAGCTATTGTTGCTCGTTCTTATGGTGCGCTTGGAAAAATTCGTGACGCGCGTATTTTTTCTTTGATACCGCCTTCTATCCGCGGCCTTGGTCAAACAAATGGCTTTACCTTCCAGTTATTGGCATCAGGTAATACGAGTCGTGAAACCTTGATTGCAATGCGTGACGAACTTTTGACTAACGCTCGAACAAGTCCATTATTGGCGGGCGTTCGTTTGGGTGGTGAATCTGAAGCACCACAATTGAAAATTGATATTGACCAAGAAAAAGCGTCTGCGCTGGGCTTGTCTTTGTCGAACATTAGTTCCACATTAACCAGCGCATGGGCTGGAAGTTACATCAATGATTTCATTGATCGTGGACGTGTGAAAAAGGTCTATATGCAAGGTGATGCGCAATATCGAGCGACACCTGAGAACTTACAACATTGGTATGTTCGAGGGAGCGATAACACCATGACGCCTATGTCTGCCTTTATGACAAGTGAATGGTCTTACGGACCAAAAACTCTAAATCGATTTAATGGTGCCGCGTCATACCAAATCGACGGTGCGGGTGCCGCTGGTATCAGTTCCGGTGTGGCGATGGATGAAATACAGCGCCTTTCTGATGAGATGCCTGCAGGGTCTGTTGGCGCTTGGAGTGGTTTGTCATATCAAGAAAGACTATCTGCAGGGCAAACGCAATTGTTGTATGCGATTTCCATTTTGGTGGTTTTCTTGTGTCTTGCTGCTTTGTATGAAAGCTGGACGGTGCCTTTCTCGGTAATGTTGGTGATTCCATTAGGTGTCATTGGTGCTGCCGCTGCCGCACATTTACGAGGCTTAGAAAACGATGTGTATTTCCAAGTTGCCTTGTTAACAACCATAGGTTTGTCATCGAAAAATGCTATTTTGATTGTAGAATTTGCAGAAACAGCATATCGAGGTGGCGCTAATGCTTGGGATGCTGCGGTTGAGGCATCGAAATTACGTTTGCGTCCAATCATTATGACATCTTTGGCGTTTATCGTAGGGACATTGCCGCTAGCGTTATCTTCAGGTGCTGGAGCAAACAGCCGAATTTCTATCGGTTCAGGTATTGTTGGTGGTACCTTAACGGCAACCGTCTTGGCTATTTTCTTCGTCCCTTTATTCTTTGTTATCGTTCGCCGAATGTTTCCAAAGCGAAAAGAAGCGGATATATAACACTATAAAGTACTAAGTAATGATTATAAAAAAAGGAGCCTTGATTTAATCGATCAGGCTCCTTTTTTTGTTGCTGTACATTGTGTCCTACTAAACGTTATTAAGATTAAAACTACATTAGACGTTTACGAATATTCACCACGACAATTTCTGCAAGTATAACGATCACAAAAATAGCCAATAGTGCAACGGCAACACGATCCCATTGGAACAAGTTCATTGAATCGTCAAGCACGACACCAATACCGCCGGCTCCGACTAAACCAAGTACTGCAGATTCTCGAACGTTAATGTCCCAGCGGAACAAAACAATACTAAAGAACGCAGGTAATACCTGAGGCCAATATCCTTTTAGCAGAATAGAGAACCAAGACGCACCTGTGGCTTTTAATGCTTCAATTGAGCCCATATTCACTTCTTCGATAGCCTCACCAAGCAATTTACCGATAAATCCGATAGATCGAAACGCAATGGCTAATACACCGGCAATGACACCGGGGCCAAAGATAGAAACAAAAAGTAGCGCCCAAACCAATGAGTTTACTGAACGAGAAGACACTAAAAAGAATCGAGATATCCACTGACACAGTGCAGAATCAACGATGTTTCTAGCGTTCATTAATGCTAATGGAATGGCAAAAATAAGCGTGATGAGTGTGCCTAGTGTCGCAATGTTGAGCGTTTCAATCATGGCATCGTGAACCGCGACTGGATAATAAGCGAAGTCCATCGGCCACATACGAGAAAACATGTCGCCCATTTGTTCCGGTGCATCAAGCAGAAATTCAGGGATAACTTCGACAGATTGTACAGATTGAACAAATGCCATAACGAGAACCAAATAAACGGCATAACGAGACAGTTTTTGTTTCAGGGTAAAGCGTTCCCAGTGATGATCTATTGTGTTCATAAAATAGGCTCCTAGGTCAAACTAGCGAAAAATGCGGCGAACAATGTTGGAAAGAAACTCGCCAAACATAATAAGAGCAATAATGATGATTAAGATGGCTGCGACAAAATCATAATCAAAGCGTTGGAAAGCAGAAAACAAAGTTCCGCCTAAACCACCGGCACCGACGATGCCAACCATGGTTGAGTTACGTAGATTTGAATCAAGCTGGTAAGTCGAGAAACCAATAAAGCGTGCAAATACTTGTGGCATCACAGAAAACAAGATGATGCTTGTAAAACCAGCACCCGTCGCACGAATGGCTTCGACTTGTTTGAGTGAGATTTCCTCGATGGCTTCAGCAAACAACTTGGCGATAAAACCAATAGAAGCAACGATTAAGGTGAGAATTCCTGCTAACGCGCCAAACCCTACACTCTTAACAAATAAGATCGCAATGATGACAGGGTGGAAGGTACGGCAAAGAGCGATAACACCACGTACTGGCGAACTGATCCAACTTGGCATCATGTTACGAGCGGCAAATAACCCTAAAAACAGAGAGATAAAAATGCCACAAATGCTTGAGATTACCGCAATTTCTAAACTTTCCACTAAACCGCTTAATAGTAATGACCAACGGCTAAAATTAGGTGGAATCATACGACCTAATAAATTACCAGCATGCCCAAAGCCTTCGTTGATTCGTCCCCAGCTAAGGTCCATTGCATTGAACGTGTACAGAACATAACAGACGACAAGTAGCCAAATCGAGCTGACAAACCAGTTGTGTTTGAATGGATTTTCTCGGTCTTTATTTATACCAGCCATGACTCACCTCCATAAATTTGTTTTAGGTGCTCATCTGTAATGCCTTCTGGTGGGCCGTCATAAACAACAACGCCATTACTCATACCGATCATACGTTTGGCAAAACGACTGGCCAATTTAACATCATGAATGTTAACCAATGCAGGGATGTTTTTTTCTTCAGAAAAGCGCTCTAGAAGCTCCATAATTTCCACCGCTGTTTTTGGGTCAAGCGATGATGTTGGCTCGTCAGCAAGTAAAATTTTTGGATTTTGCATAACGGCTCTAGCGATGCCTACACGTTGACGTTGTCCGCCGGATAAGCTGTCCGCTCGCTTGGATGCGTGCTCGGTTAGACCAACCGCGTCTAACAGTTCAAATGCGGTATTGATGTCTTCTTGACTGAATTTTCTGCGCCACGCTTGCCAAGCTGACATATAGCCAAGTCGACCGGTTAATACGTTTTCAATAACCGTTAAACGTTCAACAAGATTGTACTCTTGGAAAACCATACCCACTTGGCGTCGTAGCTTGCGAAGTTGAGCGCCTTTGGCTAAGCAAAGATCGGCGTCATCAAATAAAATCTGCCCATCTGTTGGATCAATTAGTCGGTTGATACAACGTAATAAGGTACTTTTCCCTGTGCCAGAAGGGCCAATAATGGCGATGATTCCAGGCTCGGTTATGTTGATATCTATCCCTTTTAAAATGGGATTACCGGCAGTGTATTCTTTTTTTAAGTTTCTAATTTCAAGGAAACTTGAACGCTCAGCGACGCTTTGAGTGACAGACATGATGTTTTCCTACAGGCAAAGAGTTCCAGACAGCCTGAGAAATCAGGCTGCTGGCGATTATTTCTTTAAATGAATTTAAGTGTATTAACGCGAGGGTTATTCGTTACTTTTTGGCCGCTTCTTTTGCTCGTTTTGCTGCGGCTTTAGCTGCGTCAGCTTCTGCTAACTGCTTAAGTCCAGTTTTTGTATAAGCTGTTCCAGATGAATGCGCAATGTCTCGAATTATTTGCCAATCTTTTGCGTATGTCACAGGGAAGAAACGATCAGCGCCACCAAAGGTTTTTTGCATTTCAGCAGGGAAGCGGAAAGTGAAAAATGCTTCTTTGATTTTTTCAACCAATTCAGGGTTTAAGTCATGAGCGTAACCAAACGAAGAGGTTGGAAAGCGTGGACTAGTATAAATGGTACGAAAGTCGTCTGCGTCGATACGTTTCGCTGAAACCATACGTTTGTAAACATCAGAAGCAACAGGAGCTGCGTCGTAGTCACCAGAAAGCACACCCATAACAGATTGGTCATGTTTACCTGAGTATTTCACTTCATAATCTTTATCTGGTGTAAGGCCTAATGCTGGGAATAAGGCGCGTGGTGCTAAGTTACCAGAGTTCGAAGACGCTGACGTATGAGCAACAACTTTACCTTTTAGATCAGTCATTTTGGTAATGTCGCTGTCTTTACGGACGATAGTAATCAAATTGTAACCTTGGAATGATTCTTCCGTGCCTTTTACTGCGATAGGAACTAAGCCGCCTAAATTAACCGCGTAGCCTGTTGGTCCTGTGGAAAAACCAGCAATGTGCAAACGACCAGAACGTAGTGCTTCCACTTCAGCTGCGTTTGAATGAACAGTGTAATAAACGACTTTTTTACCAGTGACATCACTTAGGTATTTTTGGAAGTCGCTGAATGCGTCTTTATAAACAGCAGGATCTTCTACAGGAGTGTAAGTAAAAACAAGAGTGCTAGGATCACGCCATTCTTTTGAATCTTTTGGTAGGTCTGCAACGAGGTCATAGTTATCGTCACAAAATTTATCGTCTAAAACGCCTCGATAAGCACAATCTTCAGCTAACGCTGTGCTGGCGCCTAGTAATAATGAGCCAGAAAGAGCTAAACCAGTCAGTAATTTAATAGACATTATTGTTTTCCTCATGATGTAATTATTATTTTTTTTGATCACCGATCGGGACGTTACATTGTCGGAGATGAATCAACTTGGCATTGATGCTAAGTCGATTCATCTATTGCAAGGCAAGTGCCAATGAAAGTAATTTCTTTTAAAACATAGGGTTATATCGTTTTAGATGGTGTTTTTTATTCTACTTGGGTCGTTTTAGTCTCATGACTGTCTATAGGATGGGTCATTCCTGTCCATCCTCTTCATCTATTCTGAATTGTTGTTTATCTAATTGATGTTTCTTCATTTTTCGATAGAGAGTCTTACGAGACATATCAAGTAGTTCAGCCGCTTCGTTTAATTGACCGCTTTTGGCTCTTAGACCTTCTTCTATAATATGGCGTTCGAATTGCCCCATGCGTTCTTCATAACTGCTGTTGGTGTCATCTTCACGTTTGATTGAGGCCAGAGACGTTTCACTGATTCCGAGTACAAATCGATCTGCCGCATTTTTAAGTTCTCGTACATTTCCCGGCCATGGGTGCTGAATTAAATGGTCAATAAACGAAGAGGTAATAACAGGTAGAGGCTTAGAAAAATGCTCTGCCGCTTTTTGAGCGTAATGATGAAAGAGCTGCAAGATGTCTTCTGGTCTATCCCTCAATGGTGGAATGGTTAGGCTGGCGACATTGAGACGATAGAATAAATCTTTACGGAATTTTCCTTGTTCCCCTAATAGCGCGAGATTGTCCTTACTGGCGGCAATGACAGTGAGCTCGACGGGAATCGGTGTGGTGCTACCAACGCGTTCAATGGTTCGCTCCTGTAAAACGCGCAGTAATTTAATTTGCACTGGAAGTGGCATGGTTTCTATTTCGTCTAAAAATAGTGTGCCACCGTTTGCGGCTTCGATTTTGCCTATGTGGCGTTTGTTTGCACCCGTGAAGGAGCCAGCTTCATGGCCAAACAACTCACTTTCAATCAGGCTTTCACTAATGCCTCCACAGTTAATGGCAATAAATCGTCCTTTGTTTCTAAGGCTGAATTGGTGCAATGCTCGCGCAACTACATCTTTACCGCATCCAGTTTCACCGTAAATAATGGTGTCAATGTTGGCCTGAGCAAGTGACGATATATGTTGGCGAATACTTTTGATTGAAGCAGATTCGCCAATAATGAGTGCTTCTAATCCGGTTTGTTGGGCAATGTTTTGTTTTAAATTGCGATTCTCTAAAATAAGCTGCCTTTTGTCTGCAGCACGTTGTAGTTGGCTGATCAATTGCGCAGGTTGCAGCGGTTTTTCCAGGAAGTCATAGGCGCCTTCTTTCATGGCCTCTATTGCCATTGGAATATCTCCATGGCCGCTCATGAGCAAAACAGGCAGTTCATTATCCAATTCTTGAATGTGCGCGAGTAGACTTAAACCGTCCATTTTTGGCATTCTTACGTCGCTGAGGATAACCGCTGCACTGGCTTTTCTGAGTGACATAAGCGCTTTGTCGGGTCTAAGGTAGCTTTCTACTTCAAAGCCTTCTAGCTCTAGCATTTCTGTTAGAGCTTCGATGATGGTTAGATCGTCGTCGATAATGATTATTTTTATTGTGTTGTTCATTTATCTTTCTGCCTTTTTTAATTCTAAGGTAAAGCTACTGCCTTCATTGGGTGACGATACAACTCTCATTTGTCCGCCAAAATCTTGGATGATGTTGTAGCTAATAGACAGCCCTAATCCCAATCCTTGACCCACTTCTTTTTGTGTAAAAAAAGGATCAAATATCTTATCTATTTGATCTTTCTCTATTCCTGTTCCTGTGTCATTGATGTTGATCATGACCTTATCGTCAGACTCATAAACCTCTATGGAAAGTTGTTTAATAGGCGCGCTTGATAAGGCATCAACGGCGTTACTGATTAAGTTCACCATTACTTGCTCTAAGCGAATTGGTTCGGCTAAAACATAAAGTGACGAGTTGCTAGCTTGATAACGAAATGTACAGTTTTGATCATTAATTTGGCTAAACATGAGTTCGATTGCGTCTTTTATGACGCTGTCCAATAGTACCGGAGAAAGCTCTGTACCTGCCGCGCGTGCAAAGGCTTTTAGGTGTTTCGTGATGCGGGTTATTTTGTTGAGTAGCTGAGTCACTTTATCTAGACTGTTTTGCGCCTTATTGATTTGGCCTTGCTCCATATGGCGACCAGCCGTATGTAAATGGCTAGCAATGGCTGTAAGAGGTTGGTTTATTTCGTGAGTAATACCAACACCAAGCTGTCCTAAAGCGGCGAGCTTTCCCGCTTGTACTAATTCGTTTTGGGTGGCTTTTAGTTGTACTTCAGCGGCAACACGTTCTTCGATTTCTGCCGCAAGGATGTGATTAGTACGCTCTACTTCAATGGCGGTTTTTTGAAAATATTGAAGGTCTTTCGCCATGCTAGAAACTTCATCATGTCCGACAATGCGTATTTGAACATCCAGCTGAGAGTTAGCGATGGCTTGCATATTTTGTTGTAGTTCAATAATGCGTTGTAGAACATTACGACGTACATAAAACCAAGAGATACCACAAGCCACAGCTAAACTGATGAAAGACAAAAGCAAAATATTTCGAATGCTGCTGTTGATGGATTTAATTGCGCCTTCGAGTGAGCCTCGAATGCTGGTGTTGGTGTAGTTTGTGTATTGATTGATTTGTGCTGCTAATTGTTGGATATGCTGTTGGCTATTTTCTAGGAGAAAACTTTGTTGATAGCGTAAATTCAGCTCTTCATTTTTAAGCTGGAAAAGATCGCCTTGGCGAGAGCTTATTTCGAGAAAACTCAGTAATGACTGATTCAAGGATAAAGGCGCTTCAGGCAGTTGTGCTAAGGATTGAGTGATTTCTTGACCCAGTGTTTCGAGCCGTAAAAAGGTGTAGTCCAATTCATTAAAGGATGAGTCGTTACTCACTTTTTCAATTAATCCTGAGAAGTAATAAAGCCGACTAATAATTTGATCTAATTCTGATGAGTTATCTAGCTTATCGATTTGGGATGTCAGGTTTTGAAATAAAGGAAAAATGAGTATGGATTGCTTGGTTAATTCATGACGAATGGCTTCGCGACGTTCTACGCTTTGATTTAGTAGTGTAAGGCTGTTGTGAATTTGAGTAATAAGCTCAAGAAAATAGCGGTTGTAATCAGGTAGGTTTTTCATAAGAGCATCCATGTCACTGATGGCGGCCTGTAGCTCACCCATTGCTTTTTCGCGAGACGTTTTTGAGTCGCTGGTAACCAGAAGTGGCGCGGTTGCGACAATCAGTCGACTTTTATCATTCAGACGAGCCGCAGCGTCTAAACCAGGAATGTCTTGGTGTTTTAGCAGTAAAAGGCGATCGCTCAGTTGCAGATACGTATTAGTGGCTAATCCACTGGCAACAATCGTAATTGAAGAAATGAGCACAAAGGCCAAAAAAAGCCTACCGCCAATGCCAATATGGCGAAGCCAGTAAAACGACGGAATATTCATTGGTGCTTGTCCTGTTGTTTTTATAATTGGATATTCTAATGAAAAATTGATGCCAACTCCGTGGCTCAATAATCCATGGTTTTCTCCCCTGATTAAGGGACAAAAGTGTCCCATCATAATCCTAATGGTTTTCATTTTGGATTTTTTATTATTGATATTGTCTTTAGGGGCAGGGGTGGCAATAGAAAATACTAAGTCAGAGAAATTAAAACCATATAGACATATGAATTTCCATATATAATAATAAACATATATTTAAATGTCAGACTTATGAGTTCATGTTTTTTGTTCGAAGGTCTGATTGGAGAAAGTGTATGACAAAACTCGATATCAGTTTACCTAATATAAATGAAGAGCAATTTTTAAGTCCCAATGCTGAGCAGTTTCGTGTTGGTGTGTCGACTCATCCTGTGCGTATTTTATTACTTTATGGTTCGTTGCGTGAGCGTTCTTATAGTCGTTTGGTGATAGAAGAAAGTGCTCGTTTACTAGAATCGTATGGTGCGGATGTCCGGATTTTTAATCCAACAGGTTTACCTCAACCAGATGGTGATGATGGTTCTCACCCGAAAGTTCAAGAGTTACGTGAGTTAATGATGTGGTCTGAAGGGCAAATTTGGTGTTCACCAGAGCGACATGGCGCGATGGCCAGTATTTTAAAAAGCCAGATTGATTGGGTGCCTTTGAGTATTGGTGCTGTTCGTCCTACTCAAGGTAAAACCTTAGCTGTGATGCAGGTAAGTGGTGGCTCTCAATCTTTCAATGCGGTTAATCAAATGCGTATTTTAGGGCGTTGGATGCGTATGGTGACGATTCCTAATCAGTCGTCCGTGGCGAAAGCCTTTCTAGAATTCGACGAAGAGGGTCGAATGAAAGAGTCGTCTTATTATCGTCGTATTGTCGATGTTGTAGAAGAGTTGATGAAATTTACCCTGTTGTTGCGCGATAACAAAAATGTCTTAGTAGATCGTTATTCTGAACGTGTAGAAAACGCGGAAGCGTTGTCAAAACGCGTTAATCAAAAATCTATTTAATAGTGTTGTTTTAAGGCGAAGGTATCGAGATGGGCTTGTTTGAGCGTTATTTATCGGTTTGGGTTGGTTTGGCGATTGTCGTTGGTATGGCGTTGGGTTTCTTAGTGCCAGAGGTATTTTCTCTGGTTGCGACCTTTGAATATGCTCATGTGAATTTAGTCGTAGGCGCTCTAATTTGGTTGATGATTTACCCAATGATGGTACAAATCGATTTCTCCTCCATTAAAGGTGTGGGTAAAAAGCCGAAAGGCTTGGCATTAACTTTGGTGATTAATTGGCTGATTAAACCATTTACCATGGCGTTTTTGGGATGGTTATTTTTCAAAGTGTTATTTGTCGGTTGGGTTGATCCTCAAAGTGCGTCTGAATACATCGCCGGTATGATTTTATTAGGCGTAGCGCCTTGTACCGCGATGGTGTTTGTCTGGAGTCAGCTAACAAAAGGTGATGCTAATTACACCTTGGTTCAAGTGTCCATTAACGACATTATTATGGTTTTCGCCTTTGCGCCCATTGCAGGTTTCTTATTGGGCGCCAGTGATATTACGGTGCCTTGGGATACCTTGTTATTTTCGGTTGTTTTATATGTTTTGGTGCCACTCATTGCTGGTATTGTGACGCGTAAACGTTTGGATAAAGGCGATGACCACAGTAAATTAAATGCTTTTTTATCGACCATGAAGCCTTGGTCTATCGTTGGTTTGCTGTCAACGGTTGTTCTTTTGTTCGGTTTTCAGTCGAATACTATTTTGGATCAGCCGCAAACTATTTTACTCATTGCTATTCCTTTGTTGATTCAAACCTACGGTATTTTTGCCTTAGCTTATTGGTTGGCGAAGAAAATGAAACTTCCTCATGATGTGGCGGCACCAGCGTCTATGATTGGTTCATCGAACTTCTTTGAGCTAGCTGTTGCTGTCGCAATTTCATTGTTTGGATTGCACTCTGGCGCGGCATTGGCAACGGTGGTTGGCGTCTTGGTTGAAGTGCCTGTGATGTTGTCTTTGGTGTGGTTTGCGAATCGTACGCGAAAATACTTTCCATAATTAATAGATTCATAAAGCGAGGAATTTGAAATGGTCGTTATTCATCATAATCCTGAGTGCGGAACATCACGTAATGTATTGGCAATTATTCGTGCGGCTGGATTCGAACCAAGAGTAATTGAATATATTAAGGAAGGTTGGACGAAGCCTCAGTTATTGGCGTTGTTTGCTGCAGCCGATTTAACGCCAAGAACGGCTTTAAGAACAACAAAATCGCCAGCGGAAGAGTTGGGTCTATTTGATGAATCTGTTTCTGATGATGTGTTGTTAGAAGCCATGTTAGAGCATCCTGTTCTCGTAAATCGTCCGATTGTCTGTACGCCAAAAGGCGTGAAGCTTTGCCGTCCAAGTGAGGCAATATTGGATTTATTGGAAAAATAGCCCGATGCGAGTTTTGTCAAAGAAGATGGGGAGAAAGTGCTAAGCGAAGAAGGGTTACGTCTCAGATAGCATTTTTTATTTATAACGTTTAGGGATGTGACTGTGTAAAACCATTGATTGTGAAGAAGTGCAAAATCAGCGAAAATAGCGCCACGCAATTTAACCTCATTTTCACGTGACTCTTTATTGGGTCGCGTCATATGCACATAGAAGACCATTTATCATGTCCCAAGAGTTTATTGATCAAGTTGAGCAACGTCGTACTTTCGCTATAATTTCCCACCCTGACGCGGGTAAGACCACGATTACAGAGAAGCTTTTGCTGCTTGGCCAGCTGATTCAAACAGCGGGTTCTGTAAAAGGCAGAAAAGGTGATAAACACGCGACCTCTGACTGGATGGCAATGGAGAAACAGCGTGGTATTTCCATTACTTCATCGGTCATGCAGTTTCCTTATAATGATCGAATGGTTAACTTGCTTGATACACCAGGGCATGAAGATTTCTCTGAAGATACTTATCGTACGTTAACGGCTGTTGACTCTGTATTGATGGTGATTGATGGCGCGAAAGGTGTCGAGGATCGAACCATTAAATTAATGGATGTTTGTCGCTTACGTGATACGCCAATTTTAACCTTCATTAACAAAATGGACCGAGATATTCGTGATCCGATTGAGTTGTTAGATGAAGTGGAAAGTGTTTTGAAAATCGCCTCTGCGCCAATTACTTGGCCAATTGGTATGAGTCATTTCTTTAAAGGTGTTTATAACCTTTATACCGATACGATTCATGTTTTTGTTCGTGGCCGTGGTCATACCTTGATGGATGATATTCGCATTGAAGGCTTGGAATCAGATGAAGCCAAAGAATTGCTAGGCGATGATTGGGAAGCTTATATGGACGAGATTGAGTTGGTTCGTGGTGCAAGCCATGAATTTGAACTTGATGCTTACTTGGCTGGTGAGCTTACGCCTGTTTTCTTCGGTACTGCCTTATCTAACTTTGGTGTGCGTGAAATGTTGGATGGTTTTGTTGAATGGGCGCCATCACCTATTGGTCGCGCGACAAATACACGTGAAGTATCGGCATTAGAAGAAAAATTCTCAGGCTTTGTTTTTAAAATACAAGCCAATATGGACCCGAAACACCGTGACCGTATTGCTTTTATGCGAGTCTGTTCGGGTACCTACAATCGCGGTATGAAAATGCGTCACTGTCGTCTAGGTAAAGACATTAAAGTGACTGATGCAGTTTCCTTTACTGCGGGTGACCGTGAAGGTGTTGAAGAGGCATTTTCTGGTGACATTATTGGTTTGCATAACCACGGAACAATTCAGATTGGTGATACTTTTACTGAAGGTGAAGACCTGAAATTTACTGGTATTCCACATTTTGCGCCTGAGCTTTTTCGTCGAGTACGTTTAAAAGATCCGATGAAGATGAAAGCGTTGCAAAAAGGTTTGCAACAACTTTCAGAAGAAGGCTCTACTCAGTTGTTTATGCCTCAACGTAATAATGAATTAATCGTTGGTGCTGTAGGGCAGCTGCAGTACGAAGTGGTTGCTTACCGTTTGAAAGATGAATACAAAGTTGAGTGTATCTACGAGCCAGTTAACGTGAATACCGCTCGTTGGGTTGAATGTGATGATCCGAAAAAATTTGAAGAGTTTCAGAATAAATGTCGTGATAATTTAGCGATTGATGGTGGTGGTCATTTAACGTATTTGGCTCCGACACGAGTTAATTTAATGATGGCGGAAGAAAAATGGCCAGATGTGCGTTTCCGTTCAACCCGTGAGCACTGATCAATACTTGACTAAAATACTTGGTTAAGTGGATAATCGAATCATTAGGAAATTTTATTTATCAAAACAATGTTAGTGGTGTTGAAATGAGTGTTGTTGAATCAGTAGATCCTATTGAGTTTACAGGGGCGGCGGCTGCGAAGTTGAAATCTTTGATTGATGAAGAGGAAAACGAGCGACTCATGCTGCGTGTGTATGTGACGGGTGGCGGTTGTTCTGGGTTTCAGTATGGTTTTACTTTTGATGAAGAGCATCAAGAAGACGATACGGAGGTTAAGCGTGACGGCGTAACCTTGGTTGTTGATCCATTGAGCTTTCAGTATCTTGTTGGCTCTGAAGTTGATTATAAAGAAAATTTAGAAGGCTCTCGTTTTACAGTGCAAAATCCCAATGCAACATCTACTTGTGGCTGTGGGGCGAGTTTTAGTATTTAGCTTCTAGTTTTTTATTTTATTTAGTGAGACTAAGAAAGCCCTTTGTTTTATGAATGAAGGGCTTTTTGTTTTTGGTTGTGCGAGAGGTTTAGTTTGCTTAAGCTTTTGTGTAAAGGTTGCTTGCCTGAAAGGATCTTTCTTCATCGCTCATAGTGCTACCGTCTAATGGTTTGTAATGGGCGACAAAAAGTAACCCTATTTCGCTGTCGCCTAATACGACAGGTGTTAATGTTTTGTTTTTAGCTCGCCAAATCCTTAAACCTGATGTGCTGGCTAAGTCTCGGTTTGCTGTGATTTTGCTTTGATTTATATGTGAGTAAAGTGGCGATAGCTGATCCGGCTCACCATCTTGATCTAATAGAATATGATAATGAGTTAGTTGCTGTGCAAGAAAATCAGGTGAATAAGGTGTGTTTAATACAGGTAGCCAATTCTCTTTCGGGAGGGTGTGAAATAAGCTAGGTGTTTCTGGTGATCCATGATGAGGTGACAACAAGAGTGTCATTTCAATTGATATGCCGTAAGACGGTTTTACAG
Organism: Marinomonas ushuaiensis DSM 15871; assembly: GCF_000521805.1. Taxonomy (GTDB): domain Bacteria; phylum Pseudomonadota; class Gammaproteobacteria; order Pseudomonadales; family Marinomonadaceae; genus Marinomonas; species Marinomonas ushuaiensis. The sequence continues at coordinate 70,226 of NZ_JAMB01000008.1, read as the reverse complement.
GTATATGGAAAATAAGTTGCTTTGCTGGTGGTTGGCGGTGTATTTCAGGTTCAATGTAACCTGCTGTTTTTTGTGAGTCTTCGGTGCTGATGGGAGGTACTTGCAGAAACAATTTCCATTCTTTTGTATCTAGAGAAAGCTCTTCTGGAGAGTGTAGGTGTAGCTTTGCTCCCATTACATGGCTTAATACATGCTCTATAAGATTAGCAAAAACACTTGTTGAAGCTGTTAGTTGTACTTTTTCTTCGCTATCAAGATGGATTTCTTTTACTTGGTGTCCTGCCGAACTTAAATCCACAGAGTCTTTATTACTAATAGTTGGGTGTTTTTTTTCCCTGCTGATCAGTTTTTTTGCATTCGATTGAATGCCGGTTCTGTTGATTGCCTCTATGAATAGCATTGTTCGGCTCCTTTGTTAGCTGCCAATGATATCGGCCGAAAACAAGAGGAGTTTAGAGATAGTCTGTTTTTTGAACAAAAAAGACTATCTCAAGCGGCTATTTAACGTAGTAAATTAGATAGTTTTGGATTTGCTTCTAATGCTGCGCGGTAGAACAGTGCTACTTTACCAATTGTTTGAACCGTTTCGCATTTCATGATTTTGCTGATTTCGGCAATGAGTGCTGTGCGTACTTCGCGATCAGCAATACTAATGCGAATTTTGATGAGTTCATGGTCTTCAAGGGCGCGGTCTATTTCTGTTAATACGGTTTCTGTTAAGCCGTTGCCCGCAATCATAACAACTGGATTAAGGGTGTGTCCGATTAGACGATATTGCTTTTTTTGGGCGTTTGTAATGCTCATAGTAAAATTTTCTCATATTAGTTGACCCTCTTTATTGGAGGCTTTAGAGGTTAAGGGATATTATAGCGGAATATTGACTGATTTAGGTATGATGAAAACGTGGCAAGATCAAAAAGTAGTAATAGTTGGATGAAGGAACATTTTGACGATAAGTATGTCAAAAAATCCCAACAAGATGGTTATCGCTCTAGGGCGAGCTATAAGTTGATAGAAATCAATGATAAGGATAAGTTGTTTCGTCCTGCGATGCGTGTTGTTGATTTAGGTGCGGCGCCAGGTGGTTGGTCTCAAATTGCGGCGAAATTGGTTGGCGATAAAGGGGTTATTGTTGCGTCTGATATTTTGGAAATGGCACCTTTGCCTGGTGTGAGTTTTGTTCAAGGGGATTTTACTGAACAAGAAGTGTACGAGGCGATACTAACTGAAATTGGTGATCAAAAAGCAGATCTTGTAATTTCAGATATGGCCCCCAATATGAGTGGTAATAGTTCTTCTGATCAGCCACAAGCTATGTATCTTGTAGAACTTGCTTTGGACATGGCGTCTCAAGTGTTGCGTCCGGGCGGAAACTTTTTGGTGAAAGTGTTTCAGGGAGAAGGGTTTGATGAATACCTCAAATCCATGCGTGCTCAATTTGAATCTGTGGTAACACGCAAGCCAGATGCTTCGCGAGCGAGAAGTCGTGAAGTTTACTTATTAGGAAGACAATATAAAGGTTAATCGCCAATGTTCTGGTACTATTACCAGCTACATTAAAAAAATAACCGTTTAGAGGTGTGCTCTTGAACGATATGATGAAAAATATACTGTTGTGGTTAGTCATTGCTGCTGTACTACTAACAGTTTTTAATAATTTTAATACTACGCCTGATACAAATCGAATTACGTATTCTGAGTTTGTAAAAGAAGTGCAAGATGGTCGTATAGCCAAAGTTGTTGTTGATGGTTATACCATCAGTGGTAGCCGCACTAGTGGTGATACTTTCGATACCGTGCGCCCAGCAGCAGCTGATCCAAAAATAATGGATGACTTGTTGAGTAATAATGTTGTTGTTGAAGGTCGTATGCCGGAACAAAAAAGCATTTGGACTCAATTGCTTGTGGCTAGTTTTCCTATACTTCTTATTCTTGCTATTTTTATGTTCTTCATGCGCCAGATGCAAGGTGGCGCTGGCGGCAAGGGTGGGCCAATGTCTTTTGGTAAGTCTAAAGCGCGTTTATTGCCTGAAGATCAGATAAAAACGACTTTTGCAGATGTTGCTGGTTGTGACGAAGCAAAAGAAGACACCGAGGAATTGGTCGATTTTTTACGTGAACCAAGCAAGTTTCAGCGTTTAGGCGGGAAAATTCCTCGTGGTATTTTGATGTGCGGGCCTCCAGGTACGGGTAAAACCCTACTTGCTAAAGCGATTGCTGGTGAGGCAAAAGTGCCTTTCTTCACAATATCTGGTTCTGACTTTGTGGAAATGTTTGTTGGTGTTGGTGCATCTCGTGTTCGTGATATGTTCGAGCAAGCTAAGAAGCATGCACCTTGCATCATCTTTATTGATGAAATTGATGCTGTCGGTCGAAATCGTGGTTCTGGTATGGGCGGCGGTAATGATGAACGAGAGCAAACACTTAACCAATTGTTGGTTGAGATGGATGGTTTTGAAGGTAACGAAGGGATTATCGTTATTGCTGCAACAAACCGTCCTGATGTTTTGGACCCTGCGTTGTTACGTCCAGGTCGTTTTGATCGTCAGGTTCAAGTGGGTTTGCCAGATATTCGTGGTCGTGAACAGATTCTTAAAGTGCATTTGCGTAAAGTGCCTTGTGATGACGATGTCGAGCCAAAAAATATCGCTCGTGGTACGCCGGGCTTTTCAGGTGCTGACTTAGCAAACCTAGTAAATGAAGCAGCGTTATTTGCCGCGCGATCTAACCGTCGCTTAGTGAATATGGAGCAGCTAGAGCTAGCAAAAGATAAAATCCTCATGGGTGCTGAACGTAAAACCATGGTGATGAGTGATAAAGAAAAACTAAATACGGCTTATCATGAAGCAGGTCATACCATTGTTGGTTATTTGATGCCTGAGCATGACCCTGTTTATAAAGTGTCTATTATTCCTCGTGGTCGTGCCTTGGGTGTCACTATGTATTTGCCTGAAGAGGATAAATACAGCGTGAGTAAAACAGGACTAGAGAGTCAAGTTTGTAGCCTTTATGGCGGGCGTATTGCCGAAGAAATAGTTCATGGTTTTGATGGCGTTTCGACTGGTGCATCTAATGACATTGAACGTGCTACCAGTATTGCTCGTAACATGGTTACAAAATGGGGCTTGTCTGAAAAGCTAGGTCCATTTGCTTATGAAGAAGATGAAAATAATAGTGGTGGCTACATTGCTGGGCCAACAGGAAGTAAGGCAAACTATTTTTCTCCTGAAACTGGGAAAATTATAGATGCTGAAGTTCAAGATATTATTAGTCGTTGTTATGCTAAAGCGACAGAGATATTGACTGAGCATCGTCAAAAGTTAGAAGTTATGACGGAGGCTTTGATGCAGTATGAAACAATCGATGCTAAGCAAATTAAAGAAATAATGGATGGTAAAAAACCGTCCGCACCAGAAGGTTGGTCTGACCCTGGTACTAAGTCATCTAAAGATGATGATGAGACTTCGAAAGATGGAGTTACTTCATCTGAACCTGATGTCGAGTCTGATGACTTGGATGTATCAGCTGATCAAGCGAAACCAGCTGGTGAATAAGTTTGTGTCATTCATTTTTTGATATGGTTCTTTCATGTCGTTAATGTCTTTTGGGGACAAGTCGTTAGACTTGTCCCTTCCTCATATTATGGGGATACTAAATATCACTCCAGATTCATTTTCTGATGGCGGTGCTTTCAATTCGCTGGATACTGCCTTGCGTCAAGCAGAGAAAATGATTCATGAAGGTGCCAGTATCATTGATGTCGGTGGAGAATCTACTCGTCCTGGTGCTGTTTCTGTTTCGGTTCAACAAGAGCTTGATCGGGCTCTACCGGTTATTGAAGCGATAAAAAAACATTTTGATATCATAGTATCCGTTGATACCAGTACAGCTGATGTTATTCGTAATGCGGCACAGTTAGGTGCTGGTTTGATTAATGATGTACGTGCGCTTGAGAGAGAAGGGGCACTACAGGCCGCTACACAAACAAATTTACCTATTTGCTTGATGCATATGAAAGGTGGTCCGCAAACGATGCAGGACCAACCGGATTATGCGTCGGTTGTGACAGAGGTGTCGGGGTATTTGTTAGAGAGAGTGAGAGCTTGTGAGAATGTTGGTATTGACTCTTCTAGGCTTATTCTTGATCCAGGTATTGGCTTTGGGAAAACGCTGGCTCATAATTTGTCATTATTGAAGCACACGGAATATTTTAGAAAGTTAGGTTTTGAGATTCTCATTGGTCTTTCAAGAAAGACAATGATAGGTGATGCGTTAAACCTACCAGTTGAAGAGCGCTTATATGGCACGATGGGGGCGAATGCTTCCGCCTATTCTAAAGGTGCTCGTATTTTTAGAGTTCATGATGTTAGGCCGCATGTTGAAATGTTGGCATTAATGTCTCGTATTGAGAGAGAAGTTTAATGCGCAAATATTTTGGTACAGATGGTATTCGTGGAAAAGTTGGTACAGCACCGATTACGCCAGAGTTTATGCTCAAGCTTGGCTGGGCAGCAGGTCAGGTTTTCAAAGAGAACGATAAGAAAATTCTGATTGGTAAAGATACTCGTATCTCAGGTTATATGTTTGAGTCAGCACTTGAGGCTGGCATTGTTGCTGCAGGTGCGGATGTTCGTCTGGTTGGTCCAATGCCAACGCCGGCAATTGCTTACTTAACCAGAACTTTTCGTGCAAGTGCAGGTATCGTAATCAGCGCCTCCCATAATCCTTTTTATGATAATGGTATTAAATTTTTCTCCGCAGAAGGCGGTAAAATCTCAGATGAGATTGAAGAACGTATAGAATATTATTTAGAGCAACCGATGGAGGTTGTTGAGTCTAGCCTTATTGGTCGTGCGAGACGTATAGAAGATGCGGCTGGTCGTTATATTGAGTATTGTAAGGGTACATTTCCTATTGGTCTTCAGCTTAGTGGCTTAAAGATTGTTGTGGATTGTGCTGATGGTGCAACTTACCACGTGGCACCTCGGGTATTTTCAGAATTGGGTGCGGAAGTTATTACGATTGGTGCTAATCCTGATGGGTTGAACATCAATGAATTTAGTGGCGCAACAAAGCCTGAGTTGTTACGTAAAAATGTCTTGGCGGAAGAGGCTGATATTGGTATCGCCTTGGATGGTGATGGTGACCGATTAATACTTGTTGATCGTCATGGTGAGGTTCGTGATGGTGATGATATTCTTTATATTATCGCAAATCATTTGATGCGTACTGGCCGCTTTAGTGGCGGTGTTGTTGGTACCTTGATGAGCAACTTCGGTCTTGAATTGGCATTTTCTGAGACAGGTATTGGCTTTAGTCGCGCTGCCGTTGGTGACCGCTATGTTAATGAAAAGTTAGCGCATCATGGTTGGGTGTTGGGTGGTGAGCCATCAGGTCATATTGTATGTAAGTCTATTACAACAACAGGAGATGGTATTATTGCTGCGCTTCAAGTGCTGAGAGCGATGATTGAAGAAGATAAAAGCTTAGATGAGCTACTTGTTGGTCTAGTTAAATTCCCTCAAAAACTGAAAAATATTCGTGTTGCAAAGCGTTTTGTTCCCAATGAAGAGCCTGCATTGCAAAAAGCCATTGCTGTAGCAAATGAGCGTTTAAATGGTTTAGGACGAGTATTGCTTCGCGCTTCAGGCACCGAGCCTTTGATTCGTGTCATGGTTGAAGGTCGAGATGATAAAACTGTTGATGAGTTGGTCGATTATTTGGTTAATGAAGTTAAAGCGGTTGTTGCGGCTAAAATGGCAGAATAAAGCGTGTTTTACTGGGTGAATAGTAATAAATGCTTGAAACAAAACTTGGCTTTCCATAGAATGGGCGCCTCGAATTTAGGGGTTAGAATATGATTCGTCAAAAAATAGTTGCTGGGAACTGGAAGATGAATGGCTCTAAAGAGTCTATTGTTTCACTGGTTAGTGGTTTGCTTAAGATGAAGGATTCTAACTCTGAAGTAGTGATAGCTCCTTCTTTTCCTTATTTATCACAAGTTTGTGATCTTGTTGATGCAAGTAGTCTTGTTTTGGCTGCTCAGAATATCAGTCATGAAGTTAAAGGTGCCTATACAGGAGAAGTGTCTGCTTCTATGTTGGGCGATTTTGGAGTCAAGTATGTATTGCTTGGGCATTCTGAACGACGTTCTATTTATGGCGAAACAGATGCTATTGTTGCTTCAAAAGTTAAAACAGCTTTAGAGTTTAGGTTGACGCCAATGTTGTGTATTGGTGAAACGTTGGAAGAGCGTCAATCGAATCAAACTCTTGCAGTTTGTGAGCGCCAGCTTCAAGCGGTTATTGCTTTAGTGGGTATCGAGTCGTTTGAAAAAATGGTTGTTGCTTATGAGCCTGTTTGGGCAATAGGTACTGGTCTGTCGGCAAGTGCTGAACAGGCTCAAGAAGTACATGAATCTATCAGAGCTTTTTTGGCTAAATCATCTGAGTCTGTTTCTCAAAAAGTTCAGATTTTATATGGTGGAAGTGTTAAAGCATCAACCAGCTCGGCTTTGTTTCAAATGCCTGATGTAGATGGTGCTCTTGTTGGTGGTGCATCGCTTGATGCAGAAGAATTTATAGCAATAATAAAGGCGGCAGGTTAATTAATGGAAACACTTATTTTGGTTGTGCATGTACTGGCGGCAATATTAATTATTGCGTTGGTTTTATTGCAGCAAGGTAAAGGTGCTGATGCTGGTGCTGCTTTTGGTGGCGGCGCATCTCAGACTGTATTTGGAAGTCAGGGTAATAGTAGTTTTTTTGGAAGAATGACCGCAGTTTTTGCATTGGTATTCTTTTTGACTAGTTTTGGTTTGGCTTTCTTTGCGAGTGAACAAGCTAAAGGTATTTCTGGTGTGCATGATTTTGTTCCTTCAGCGCCTCAAGTTGATGGATCTGTTGAGTTGCCAGAGCTAGGTGTACAAAAAACAACATCGGACCTTCCTGTAACGGAATAAAATATGTCAAATTGATGGTGTGTTGCTAAATTGAGTACACCAAAATTTGTATTAAATGTTGTTGTGTTTTAGAAAGAAAAATTGCGGATGTGGCGGAATTGGTAGACGCGCCACCTTGAGGGGGTGGTGAGCTTTGCTCGTGGGGGTTCGAGTCCCCCCATCCGCACCAATCTTGAATTGATGTTGTATCTTGTGTATGATGTCGCGTTATTGATGCAGAGCAATCTGGTTTGTCGAGTTTTAAGTCTCTTTTTAGATGCTTTTCTCATGGTTTTCCTTTTTAGGTATCCGCACCAGTTTGTTCTTGGTATTAAGTGTCAGGATTGACAACCTTCTTCGCGGAAGGATGCTCTCTCAGTGTTAATTGAGTTGAGTACTGAGAACCCCTATATGGGGTTTTTTGTTATCTACACTGTTACTGTTTATAAATGTAAATGGGCCTTGAGCCCGTTTTTTGTTTCTGCGTTTTACAAAAAATGATTTTCGGAGAAAACGATTGTCAGCAAAATATACAATTTTAGAAGAGCTTATTCGCCCAGTCGTTGAAGGTTTGGGCTTTGAGTTTTGGGGGATGGAGTATTTATCTTTAGGTAAGGATTCTGTGCTTCGCGTGTTTATTGAAACAGATGCTGAAAAAGGGATTGATGTAGAAGATTGCGCCCGAGTCAGTCGTCAAATTAGTTCTATTTTAGATGTAGAAGACCCAATTACAGGGGAATACAACCTAGAAGTTTCATCGCCGGGTTTAGATCGACCTTTATTTAGTTTAGCTCAATATCAGGCATATATCGGTTCTATTGTTACTTTACGTTTGCGCGTGCCTTTTGATGGTCGTCGTAAATTTAAAGGGCAACTCATGGGGATCGAAGGCGAAGATATTGTTATTCGTGTCGATCAAGAAGAATACTTATTGCCAATCGATTTGATCGATAAGGCAAATGTTGTTCCACAATTTTAAAAATTAACCTTGAAGAGAGGCTAAAAGGATGAGCAAAGAAATTCTTTTGGTAGTGGAAGCAGTTTCTAACGAAAAAGATGTTCCGAAACAAGTTATTTTCGAAGCTGTTGAAATTGCTTTAGCGAGTGCTGCCAAACGCCGTTTTGAAGAAGACGCATTAATCCGCGTTTCTATCGATCAGCGTACAGGCGACTACATAACCTACCGTCAGTGGAATATTGTTGCGGATGAAGATTATTCTTCTCCTGCATCAGAATTAACAATAGATGATTCTGAAGAGCAAGACCTTGGTGTTGGAATTGGCGAAATTTACGAAGAAGAAGTCGAGTCTGAAATCTTTGGCCGTATTGCTGCACAAACTGCAAAACAAGTTATCGTGCAAAAAGTACGTGAAGCTGAGCGTGCTAAAATGGTCGCGCTTTACGCTGAGAAAGTAGGCAGACTTGTTCATGGGCAAGTGAAGAAAGTAACGCGTGATAGTTTGATTGTTGATCTTGGTGAGAATGCAGAAGCTTCTCTTCCTAAAGACCAGTTAATTTCTCGTGAAAGCTTCCGCATGAATGATCGAATTCGTGCTTTATTGCTTGAAATTCGTGAAGACAGTCGTGGTGCGCAATTAATTCTTTCACGTAATGTGCCAGAATTTATGATTGAGCTCTTCCGTCTTGAAGTGCCAGAGATTTCTGAAGAAGTTATCGAAATTCGCAGTGCTGCACGTGACCCAGGTTTACGTGCAAAAATCGCAGTGAAAACAAACGACCGTCGTATTGATCCTATCGGTGCGTGTGTTGGTATGCGTGGTGCGCGAGTTCAAGCTGTTTCTAATGAAATGAATGGTGAGCGTGTTGATATCGTGCTTTGGGATGATAACCCTGCACAATTAGTCATCAATGCTATGTCTCCTGCCGAAGTCGATTCTATCGTTATTGACGAAGATGCTCACTCTATGGATGTTGCTGTTAAGAGTGATAATTTGGCTCAGGCAATCGGCCGTAATGGACAAAATGTTCGTCTTGCTTCTACGTTAACAGGTTGGTCTTTAAATGTGATGACCAGTGAAGATGCTGAAGCGAAGCAGCAAGAAGAATCACAAAAACTGATTGATGTTTTTGTTACTGGTTTAGATATAGATGATGATTTGGCCATTCAAATGGTTGATGAGGGATTCACTTCTTTAGAAGAAGTGGCTTATGTCCCAATGGAAGAAATGTTAGACATCGACGGATTTGATGAGGATTTAGTAAACGAGCTACGTTCACGAGCAAAAGAAGCTTTGTTGAATAAAGCGCTTCAAGCTGAAGAGCAATTAGATGGTGCTAAGCCAGCTGCCGATTTATTGGCAATGGAAGGAATGGATAACCATCTCGCTTTAGTGCTTGCGTCTATTGGCGTGATTACTATGGAAGATTTGGCTGAACAGTCAGTTGATGAATTGCTTGAAGTTGAAGGTATGACTGAAGAGCGTGCTGGAAGTCTTATTTTGACTGCTCGCGCACCTTGGTTTGCTGAATCTGAATAAAATCTGAGTACATAAGGGGGAACTTAATGACAGTTCAAACCGTAAAGATACTATCCGAGTTGGTGAATACACCAGTCGATAAGCTACTAACTCAGATGAAAGACGCTGGCCTACCTCAAACGAGTGCAAGCCAAGAAGTCTCTGAAGTTGAAAAGCAAACCTTGTTGAGTTTTTTGAAACGTCAACACGGTGAAGAAGGCGATAACAGCCAGCGTATTACTCTACAACGTAAGACGACAAGTACTTTGTCTCGTAGCGATGGCGGTAAAGCGGTCAATGTTGCAGTGAAGAAAAAGCGTACCTATGTAAAACGTGACGACGCTGATGAAGAAGCTCAGAAACAAGAAGAGAAACGTCTTGCAGAAGAAGTTCGTTTAGAAGCTGAGCGTAAACTAGAGCAAGAAAAAGCAGCAAAAGAAAAAGCAGCGGCTGAAGAAAAAGCGCGTCAAGAAGCGGTAGCAGCAAGCTCCGTGGTAGGCGTTGGCGCAGTAAATGAAACGGAGCAGAAAGTTTCCGATACAGGAGCGGTAGAACCCGTGGAATCACCTAAGCAGCCAAAAGCAGCGAAAAAACCTCAGCCAGCAGTGGAAAACAAGAAACCCGCTGCAGCGCCAAAAGGCAAAAAAGGTCCAGCTCGTCATGATAATGACAACAACAAGGACAAAGATAAGCCTCGCGGTCGAGCGCCAGAAAATAAACGCGGATCACGTGTTAATTTGAATGGTGATGATGATCAGCGTCGCGGTAAATTAGGCCGTAAGAACAAGAAGTCAGCTTCTAAACAAGAACATGGTTTCCAAAAGCCAACGGCTAAAATTGTGCATGAAGTGGCCTTGCCAGAAAGTATCACTGTTGCTGAACTTGCTGAGAAAATGTCAGTAAAAGGCGCGGCTGTTATTAAGGTTATGTTTAAAATGGGTGCTATGGCGACCATCAATGAAACAATTGACCGTGATACCGCTATTCTTGTTGTTGAAGAAATGGGTCATACCGTTACTTTTATCGATGAAAATGCCGTTGAAAATGACATGATCGAAGCCATCGACTACGAAGGCGAAGCGATAAAACGTGCACCGGTTGTTACTGTAATGGGTCACGTTGATCACGGTAAAACGTCATTGCTTGATTATATTCGTACAACACGTGTTGCTGCAGGTGAATCTGGTGGTATTACACAGCACATTGGTGCATACCACGTTGAAACACCTCATGGCATGGTTAGTTTCTTGGATACACCTGGACATGCTGCATTTACTTCTATGCGTGCTCGTGGTGCGAAAGCAACGGATATCGTTATTCTAGTGTGTGCCGCTGATGATGGTGTTATGCCTCAAACAATTGAAGCGATTCAGCATGCTCGTGCAGCTGGTGTTCCAATGGTTGTTGCAATCACTAAGATCGACAAAGAAGGCGCTGATATAGATCGTGTTAAAAATGAATTGGTCGCGCAAGAAGTCGTTCCTGAAGAATGGGGTGGCGACGTTCAATTTATCGGGGTTTCTGCTAAGTCTGGCGAAGGTATTGAAGAGCTTCTTGAAGCCGTTTTGCTTCAATCTGAAGTGCTTGAATTAACCGCTGTTCCAAGTTCTCCAGCGAAAGGCGTGGTGGTTGAAGCCCGCCTTGATCGTGGTCGTGGTTCAGTTGCGACTCTGCTTATTCAAAATGGTACGCTGAAAAAAGGCGACGTCGTTTTAGCGGGTCTGCAAATGGGTCGTGTACGTGCTTTACTTGATGAAAATGGTAAGCCAATCGATTCTGCAGGTCCTTCTATACCTGTTGAGATTCTTGGTCTTGATGGTACGCCTGATGCTGGTGAAGAATTTATTGTTGTTGCTAATGAGCGTAAGGCTCGTGAAGTAGCAAACTTCCGTCAAGGTAGATACCGTGAAGTACGTTTTGCTCGTCAACATACCGCTAAACTAGAGAACTTATTCTCTGAAATGGGCAAAGACGAAATACGTACTTTGAACGTTGTTTTAAAGGCCGATGTTCGTGGTTCACTTGAAGCCTTGATTAAATCATTGATTGATTTAAATACAGACGAAGTGCAAGTGAATATTGTCTCTAGTGGTGTTGGTGGTATTACGGAAACAGACGCATCGTTGGCTTTGGCTTCTGATGCGGTTATCTTTGGTTTCAATGTTCGTGCAGATACTTCTGCAAAACAACTTATCGAACGTGAAGCAATTGATCTTCGTTATTACAGCATCATCTACAATATTATCGATGATGTGAAATCAGCCTTGTCTGGCATGTTGTCTCCAGATCTGCGTGAAGACATTCAGGGTACTGCGGAAGTTCGTGACGTATTTAACTCACCTAAGTTTGGTTTAATTGCCGGCTGTATGGTTGTTGAGGGTACGGTTTATCGTAACAAGCAAATCCGAGTGCTACGTGAAGACGTTGTTATTTACGAAGGTGAACTTGAGTCTCTTCGTCGCTTCAAAGATGCGGTTAATGAAGTGGGTCGTGGTATCGAGTGTGGTATCGGTGTTAAGAACTACAACGATGTCAAAGTAGGCGATAAGATCGAGGTTTTTGAAACCGTCGAAGTTGCGCGTACACTTTAATAGGGCAAAATCATGGCAGACGGATTTAGTCGTACTAGTCGGATTGGTGACCAACTCCAAAAGGAGTTGGCGTCCTTAATCCAGTTTGAAGTAAAAGACCCTCGTTTAGGGTTGGTTACTGTCAATGAAGTACGTGTAGCAAAAGATCTAGGTTATGCAGACGTCTATTACACAGTTTTAGGCAAAGATGATCAGCCAGAAGTATTGGCTGAGAATCAAGAGGCTCTGGACAGTGCAAAAGGTTTCTTGCGTGGTCGTTTGGCAAAAGAAGTAAAACTTCGCGTTATGCCACATTTGCGTTTCCATTATGACCAAAGTGTTGTAAACGGCTCGCGAATGTCGACTCTGATTGACGAAGCGATTCGTGTTGATGAGACGAAAAACGGTAACGAAGGCGAGTAATTATTTCGTATGGCTAAGACAGTGTGGCGTTCAGTAGACGGTATCGTGCTACTGAACAAGCCGATAGGTTTAAGCTCAAACCAAGCACTTCAGCGTGTCCGTCGACTCTATCGAGCGGCAAAAGCAGGACATACTGGAGCGCTTGATCCTTTGGCAACCGGTATGTTGCCATTGTGTTTGGGTGAAGCAACCAAGTTTTCGCAATTCCTTTTGGATGCAGATAAGCGATATATAACCTGTATCCAGTTAGGGAAAAGAACCACTACGGGTGACCGTGAAGGTGATGTATTAACCGATGAAGCAATACCGACACTGACTGATGAAGAACTTGAGTCAGTATTAGATCGCTTCCGAGGGGAAATAGAGCAGATTCCACCTATGTATTCTGCATTAAAGCATGAAGGTAAGCCTTTATATGAATATGCTCGTCAAGGCATTGTTATAGAAAGAAAGCGCCGTCATGTCACTATTTCTAATTTAACGCTGGTTTCTAGAACAGAAGATACCTTGACGTTAGATATTCAATGTACCAAAGGCACTTATATTCGAACCATAGGTGAAGATATAGGCGAAGCGCTTGGTTGTGGTGCTCATTTGCATTCTTTGCATCGAGTTTCTACGGCAGGTTATTCCCCTGAAGGTATGTTGACACTGGAAGAATTTGAACGCATTGCCGAGCAAGGTGAAGCAGAGTTAGGCACTTATTTAATGACGATGGATACTGCTGTTGAGCATTTGAATAGAGTGGAATTACTTTCGGAAGAAACAAGAGAAATGCTGTTTGGTCGCAGTGTGAATAATCTGACCTCATTTGGTGATGGCAGCTTAGTTAGACTCTACGATCAAGTTTCGCAGCGATTCCTGGGGTTGGGGGTGTTGAAAGGCACAATCATTAGGCCTCATCGGCTCGTAAATACAAGTGAGTTAACTAATATTTAATGTTAGACTAGCTTACTTAGGATGTCTGAAAATATGCTCGGCTATCCTTTATTTTTAAATAGCATATTAATTTGGAGATATAGATTATGGCATTAACTGCAGAATCAAAAGCAGCGTTGGTTAAAGAGTTTCAAGTAGCGGAAGGCGACACTGGTTCTCCTGAAGTTCAAGTAGCATTGTTGACTAAGAATATCGAAGCTCTTCAAGGCCACTTTAAAGCTCATATCCATGACCATCACTCACGCCGCGGTCTAATCCGCATGGTAAACCAACGTCGTAAATTGTTGGATTACCTTAAGCGTAAAGATGCAGCACGTTATACTGGTTTGATCAAAAAACTAGGTCTACGTCGCTAAGACTGAAGAGGGGCCATAAATTATTATGGCCCTTTTTTTTATAGGTTTCCCAAGGGACAGCCTGTACTTCATATGTGTTTTTCTTTTTGTTAGCGGTCAGAAATTTTAGACTAAACATAAAAGATCTAAAGAGTGCATATGAGTACTGGCTTAAAAAGAGGTCTTTGGGAGCAAGTAATTTTTTTAATGAGAAGGAATACGTGTGAGTATTACGACAAAAACTTTCCAGTTTGGTAACGATACAGTTACTCTAGAAACAGGCCGCATTGCTCGTCAAGCAACAGGTGCTGTTTTATGTACTATTGGTGATGCACAAGTGCTTGCTACAGTTGTGGGTGCTAAAACAGCACGCGCTGGCCAAGACTTTTTCCCACTTTCTGTTCATTATCAAGAGCGTGCTTACGCTGTTGGTAAAATTCCTGGTGGTTTCTTGAAACGAGAAGGTCGCCCTTCTGAAAAAGAAACACTAACTTCACGTCTAATCGACCGTCCTATTCGTCCATTGTTCCCTAAAGGCTACATGAACGAAGTTCAGGTTGTTTGTACTGTTATGTCGACCAACACAAACTTAGACGCTGACATCGCGGCTATGTTGGCAACGTCTGCTGCATTGACGATTTCTGGTATTCCATTTAATGGTCCAATCGGTGCTGCTCGAGTTGGCTTTAATGATGAATCTGGTTACGTACTTAACCCAAGCTACGCTGATCTAGATGGCTCTTTACTAGACATGGTTGTTGCAGGTACGAAAGACGCGGTTCTAATGGTTGAATCTGAAGCGCAAGAGCTTACTGAAGATGAAATGTTAGGTGCAGTTCTTTACGCTCATAAAGAAATGCAATCTGCCATTGCAGCAATCACTGAATTCGCTGCTGAATGTGCTAAGCCTCGTTGGGAGTGGGAAGCTGAAGCTGTAAACGTTGCTTTGACTGACGCTTTATCTACTGGCTACGCAGCACAAATCGAAGAAGCGTACGGCATCAGTGAAAAAATGGCTCGCTACGCTAAATTAGGTGAAGTGCGTACAGCAGCAATCGCAGCTCTTGTAACGGAAGAGGGTGAATTCTCTGAAGCTGACGTTACTGGTGCTTTTGCTAAACTTGAAAAACGTACTGTTCGTCGTCGTGTTATCGATGGTCAGCCTCGTATCGATGGTCGTGATAACAAAACAGTTCGTCCGATCAATGTTGAAGTAGGCTTGTTGAGCAAAACTCACGGTTCTTCTTTGTTCACACGTGGTGAGACTCAATCGATTGTAACTTGTACTTTAGGTACTAGTCGTGATGCACAAATGTCTGATGGCTTGGCTGGCGAAAATAAAGACAGCTTTATGCTTCATTACAATTTCCCTCCATACTCTGTCGGTGAATGTGGTCGTATGGGTGGTGTTGGTCGTCGTGAAATTGGTCACGGTCGTCTTGCTCGTCGTGGTGTCCAAGCAGTATTGCCAAGCGAAGACGAATTCCCATACACAATTCGTATCGTATCTGAGATCACTGAGTCAAACGGTTCAAGCTCTATGGCATCCGTATGTGGCGCATCATTGTCTATGATGGACGCTGGTGTTCCTCTTAAAGCACCTGTTGCAGGTATTGCAATGGGTCTTATTAAAGAAGACGACGGTTTTGCTGTATTGACTGACATCTTGGGTGATGAAGATCACCTAGGTGATATGGACTTTAAAGTTGCTGGTACTGAAGAAGGTATTACAGCACTTCAAATGGACATTAAAATCGAAGGTATCAATGAAGAAATCATGGATATCGCACTTAGCCAAGCTATGGAAGCGCGTAAACACATCTTGCGTGAAATGGCCGCTGTTATCGGTTATGCACGTCCTGAAGTTTCTCCAAATGCGCCTTCTATGGCAACGATCAAAATTGATCCTGAGAAAATTCGTGACGTTATCGGTAAAGGTGGTGCAACAATTCGTTCTATCACAGAAAAAACAGGCGCTTCTATCGATCTAGATGATGACGGTACTGTTCGTATTTACGCTGCTGATAAATCGTCTTCTGATGCTGCCTTGTTGTTGATTCATGAAATCACTGCAGAAGCAGAGATTGATAAGCTTTACAAAGGTAAAGTGGTTCGTCTTGCTGAATTTGGTGCTTTCGTTAACATTTTGCCTGGTAAAGACGGTTTGGTTCACATTTCTCAGATCGCTGAAGAGCGTATCCGTGCTGTGACGGACTTCCTTTCAGAAGGCCAAGATGTAATCGTTAAAGTTCTAGATGTTGATGCGCGTGGCCGTATCAAGCTGTCTATGAAAGATGTGACGGAAGAAGAAAAAGCAAATTACACTGAGTAATTGTTAGTGTAGTTTGATAAAAAGGGTGCTATTTATAGCGCCCTTTTTTTGTGTTTAAGGGACTAAATACACTAAGATAGAACGGTCTTGTCAAACTAACTTCGTTGTATTGCATCACTAAGTCGTTATTAAAGGAAAATAAAATGAAATTGAAACTTGTAAGTCTATTGGTATCAAGTGTTGTGTTGGTTGCATGTAGCAAAGATGTCGTAAATACGCCTGTTGCTGCAATTCCTGATTGTGTTTTTGCTGATGGCTCTAATCAAGCTGCACCTGATTGGGTTTGTGGTGCACCTATTGAAGGCGTAGCTTTATCTGCTGTTGGTTACAGTGAAAAGTCAGCTGCCGGTCCAAACTATATGAAGCAAATGGCGGCAACAGCAGCTCGAGTTGAATTGGCTCAAGTGCTTAGCGTTGATTTGCAAAATATGGTGAAGCAATACGTTGAAACGACGGGCGCTGGTGATGCGGAAACTGTGGATCGAGTTAATAGTGTGGTGACCAAGCAAGTGACAGAGCAGCAATTGATTGGCTCTCAAGTGGTTCGCCAAATGCCAACGCCATCAGGTGGTTTGGTGGTGTTAGTTGGCTTAGACCCAACCCAAGCAGAAGGCGTTGCAGAAAGTATTTTGCGTACTTCTATGAAAAATGAAGCAGCTTTGTTTCAAAAGCTAGAGTCTGAAAAAAGTTTTGACGAATTAGCGGAAGAAATCGCTAAGCGTTATTCTAACTAATTTATTATTTATTTAGTTTATCGGTGATGAGTGATATTTAGGTTGCTCATCACCGAAGATTTTTATGAACTTATACTTTTAAAGAAAGCTTTCTTCATCGAAAATTGGTGTTGGTTTTTTGTTTTCGTCAACGGCAACAAAGTTGAAGTGCCCAGTGACAGCTTTTGTTCGTTTATCACTGTCTAATTGTTCAAGAAAAATAGAAACCTCTACTTTCAGTGATGTTCGTCCTACGTGAACAACGCGAGCAATCAATTCTACCAAGATGCCAGAAGGAATCGGCTGTTTGAAGTCGATTTGTTCTGTTGATATCGTCACCATAGATTTTCTTGAAAAGCGTGTTGCTGCAATGTAAGCAACTTCGTCCATCCATTGCAGTGCAATGCCTCCAAATAATGTATCGTAGTGATTTGTGGTTCCAGGGAAAACCATTTTGGCAACGCGAGTTTCGGAGATTTCTTCACGCTTTTGAATGAGTAACTTGTTCATGTTAGTAAAACCTTTTCTTTCTATGATTCTGTTAAGTGGCATTATACTCGTTGGAGTAGGAGGTTGTGACACGCGTTTTAAGGCGGAAGCCGTTTTATCTCAATATGTGATGGATTTAAACCGTTCGCAGTTCTTTGTTATTGATTCTCCAGCAATCATAATGCCAATTAGTTTGCCTGCCTTGCGTGACCGTCAGCAAAAATTATCAAATTTTGATATTGGTTTGCTCGAATTTTTGTCTTTGCAACAATGTGATGTTGGGATTGTCGCGGGAAAAAAGAATAGTATTCTAGGTAAAGTCATGCCTGACAGTCAGCGTTTTCTGTATGAACTGGATATTATTCGAGCAATTGAGTCTTGTGATATTGACGATGACGCTTTAGCAAGTGAGCTACAACTTGTTGCAGAGAAAAAACGTATAGAGCTGCCTATTGCCTTTGGTAATGCCATTTTTAATGGTGAAGAGAGTAAAGAGTTCTTTAGCATATCAAATGGTTTTTTTCCGCTCAATGATACCACTGAGAATCAACAGGAGCTGATTAGCGCATTGAATCGATTGGTCGACATTGGGGAGCGCCTTGCTGATTTACCTAATATAAATGGTCAGGTGTTTGAAAATGATTTAAGAGTATTAATGAACAGTGAATATGCAGGAAAATTACTTTATTCACTGGCGCAGTTAACAAATTACTTGTCTCTTGTTTCGGGACAGGTTGGCACCTTAAATAAAGAAGTTTGTGGTGCACCAATGACGTATTTGAAGCAGCAGTTTGATGTTCATTACGTTGAAAAAATTCAACCTTACATGGGGCGATTAAATAGCAGTGCCTACCAAGTTTTACCTTTGCTTAATCGATTGGGAGAACTAAGTTCATCATTTAGCGTTGATATGAGACGATTTTTAAAACAATTTTCATTGAGAGATGAACATAGTGAGTGGTTACGTTATCAAAGAGCTTCTCAAATGCATGCCAAACAATGGAGTGCGTTATTTAAGTCTTGTTCTGTATCATTGAGATAGTGGTTTTAAACTCTACTGTTGATTTGTTTCTCTAAACTTTCCACGACATCGTATTGGTAAGCTGGGCCTTCTGCTAATGGTTCGAAACTTAGCGCTTTTAGGAGAGCAATATTGGCAACAGGATTTTCTCCAATATGATTAGAAAACTGCATTGATCGAGTTAGGGCGTGAGGCTTATGTTCATTTAATGTGTCTGGCGCCGACATCAATGAAGGCCCTGGTTGGCTAAATAGGCTCATCATTAATGCAAAATGAGCATTGCCTGACACTGGGTTGCCCGCTTTACTGCTTTGGGTTACCTGTGTTTCAACAATTTCTCTTATATTCATCTGTTGGCCTAGTCAGTTGGTTTACGATAATGCTATCGGCATAGACGGCTTTTTCTTAAAGAAAACAGTGAATTAATTAAATTTATTGTTATTTGAATTTGGTTGGCTGTTGGCGTTTTGTCTAGGTTGTCATTATTTTGCTTGTCGACTGATCTTAAAATGTAAATTTTTGTATGTGTGCATGCCAATTAGCATCAGGCATATAGCTCAAATTGTTCAAGCAACGTACTATAATGAATTGCAGATTATTTAATCGTCTGTATCTATATTGGGAACGGTAAGCTGCCTAACAGGTAGCGCGTTAGGGCATATAATGCATGCATGATATCAACGAACTGATAAGCAATGTTAGGAAAAACGAAGAGATAGCTCGAAAGTTTTTTGAAATTGAGCGTTGTATTTTGTCGATTGGACGTTGTGATCAGTTCGTTTCTACTTTAACCAAAGAAGTTCAAAAGCAATTTAATGTTCCGTATGTTTGGGTGAACTTGATTAATGAAGCACCTTTATCCCACCTGATAGAAAGTCTAGAAAAAGTGCCAGATTTGCTTGATCGGGTATTATTTACGCGACGTCGATCTATGATCGATATCATTAAGTCGAGTAATAAAACGGTTTTGGTTAATACTAATTTGAGCCATTGCCGTGAAATTATTCCTTCTGTTTACCGAGATATTATTTCTTCTGTTGCCATTTCACCATTAACAATTGATGGCGAGCTAGTTGGTCTATTTTGCCAAGCTGATGCGGATAGTTCACGCTATGACCCTACAACCAAGGATACTTTTTTATTGGATCAATTGGCGATTAAAATATCCATTTGTTTAAGTAATGTTACAGCAAGAGAAAAGCTTGAATATCTGGCGACACGGGATCCTTTGACAGGGCTGTTGAATCGTCGACAGTTAGAGCTAATGCTGGACCGAGAGTTTCTAAGATCTAGACGCCAGGAACGAGATTTAACCGTCGTGTTTATTGATTGTGATGCTTTCAAGTCGATCAATGATACCTTGGGGCATAATTGTGGTGACGAGGTGTTAGAATATATTGCTAAGCGTTTGTTGAAATATGTACATAAACAAGGCCTAGCTTTTCGTTTTGCTGGGGATGAATTTGTTTTTGTTATGCCTGGTAAAAGTTATGATCAAGCCATCTTGGTGGCAGAATCAATTCAAGAATATCTTCAATCTAACCCGTTAATGTATAAATCTAACCTAGTACCTATTACTATTAGCTACGGTGGTGCGAGTGTAATATCCGATGCACCGAATAATTATAAGAGTTTATTAAAATTAGCTGATGAGCGACTCTATGATTATAAAAATAACCGTAAAAGATCTGTGCCAACTAAGGTCTTTAAGTTCTTAAATAGACTTAGATAATATGTAATTTTATTACAATAATTTGTTTGTTTTTCTCGGATACAGTATTTTTCACGTCTATTTTGTTGTAAAATTTCAAAAAAATATTCATTAGGGTTCGTTTATGTCCCATGCTTTAATCGCCGACCTTGGTGGAACTAATGCTCGTTTTGCATTGGTCCCCATCCATCAATATGAGCCTCTAGAAGTTAGGGTGTTGCCTTGTAAAAACTACGGTAATTTTTTTGACGCGGCAGCAGATTACATCGAAAATTGTAGTATCAGTATGGATAAAATTGATGCTGTTGTTTTAGCGATAGCAGGCCCTGTTAACCAACCTGTGATACATTTCTCTAATAATCCTTGGCATTTCACTCGTGAAGAGGTGCAATCTTACTTTGGTGAAAATAAAGCTATTGCCTTATTAAATGATTTTGATGCGGTTGGGCATTGCTTAGAAGTGCTTTCATCAGAAAATAAAGTGGTTGTGGGTGATCATTCAGAAGTTGATCCTAACGGTGCTTGTTGGGTTATTGGTGCAGGTACAGGGCTGGGTATCTCTTGTGTTGTACCACAAGATAATGGACCAAATATAATTTTGCCTGGAGAGGGTGGTCATGTAGACCTTTCTGCTTGTAATGAAATTGAAGACGATATTTTAAAATTTCTTAGAACGCGTCATAAGCGAGTGTCAGCAGAGCGAGTTCTGTCTGGAATGGGCTTAGAAAATATTTATGAAGCTCTGGCTCTGCGTGAGGGTGTTGAAAAACGGTTAACGGCATCGGAAATTGGTGAAGTATTAAAATTTGGCGATGATCCTATAGCAATCGCTACTTTAGAGCAGTTTTTTGTATTTTTAGGTCGGGTGATTGGAGACCTTGTGTTGTCTGTGGAGTCTCGCGGTGGTGTTTATATTGCGGGGGGGATTGTCCCTCGATATTTAAATGATATTCATCTCAGTGGTTTTCGTGATGCAATGCAAGACAAAGGCCGTATGAAGGCGTTTGTTTCTCCTATTCCAACCTTTGTTATTATGTCTGAATATCCAGGGTTGATGGGTTGCGCTTGTTACGCGTCTTATCTTGTGTCAAAAGACTAGTTTAGTTGGAGAGTAAAGAATGAAGGCAAGTTTAAAAGCCTGTGATGTAGTTATTTTCGGCGGCGGTGGAGATCTTGCTATGCGCAAGTTATTACCTGCTTTATACCATCTTGATATGGATGGTTTGCTCGCTCCAACAACACGTATTATTGGTGCTTCGAGACGAGAAGTAAGCACAGAGGAATACCAAGAAAAAGTACGTACTGCGCTTGATGAATTTGTTCCTTCAAGCATTGGTGATGAGAAAACCTGGCCGCGCTTTAAAGAGCGTTTAGGTTATATTTCTGTTGATGCCCAGCAAGAATCTGATTTCTCTCGATTAAATGACAACAAAGTCGGTGGTGATGATCGCGATGTTGTGTTTTATCTTGCTACATCGCCTGATCTATTTGGTTCTATTTGTACGTCTCTTGCGACGCATGGTTTAAATGCAGAACGTATGCGAGTTGTGCTAGAAAAACCGCTTGGCCGAGACCTTGTTTCGTCTCGTGCAATTAATGATGAGGTAATGAAAAACTTTACCGAGCAACAAGCATTTCGTATTGACCATTACTTAGGTAAAGAGACAGTACAAAACTTGTTAGCGATTCGTTTTGGTAATACGCTTTTTGAACCTTTATGGGACAGTGCGCATATTGATAATGTGCAAATTACTGTTTCTGAAACAGTGGGTGTTGAAGGTCGTTGGGGGTATTACGATAAAGCTGGTGCCATGCGTGATATGGTGCAAAACCATTTGATCCAGTTGTTATGTTTGGTTGCTATGGAACCACCAGGACGTATGGACGCAGATTCTGTGCGTGACGAAAAAATTAAAGTGCTGAAAGCATTGCGACCGATTGCTGGTGCAAATGCCTATACCAAAACGGTACGTGGTCAATATGCGAAAGGCATGATCAAGGGTAAAGATGTACAAGGTTATTTTGACGAAGAGGGCAGTAGTCCAGATTCTCGAACTGAAACTTTTGTTGCTTTACGTGCGGATATCGATAACTGGCGTTGGGCTGGCGTACCATTCTACTTAAGAACGGGTAAACGTTTAGGTCAACGTTATTCAGAAATTGTTATTCAGTACAAAGCCGTACCGCACAGTATTTTCAGTGATGAAAGTAATCGTCAGTTACAACGTAACCAATTAATTATTCGCTTACAGCCAGAAGAAAAAATTTCTTTGACTGTAATGAACAAAGTGCCTGGCGCAAGTGAAGGTATGAACCTTCAACCTGTTGACTTAAATCTTAGTCTAACTGAGGCCTTTAACGATAAGCGTAGCCCAGAAGCTTATGAGCGTTTGTTGTTAGACGTGATGCGTAATGATGCGACTTTATTTATGCGCTATGACGAGGTGGAAGCTGCTTGGAAATGGGTGGATGGTATAATGTCTGCTTGGAGCCAAACGAGCGAACGGCCTAAAGAATATGCCTCTGGCTCTTGGGGACCTGCTGCCTCTATGGCCTTACCAATTAAAGATGGTCGTAACTGGCACGATTATTAAGTTTAAAAACAAAAGGAAAATACGATGACTACTTCTTATACTGCAGAGCAGGTAATGACGGCGACGCCTGTTGTTCCAGTTATTGTTGTTGATAATGTAGAGCAGGCTGTTGCTCTAGGTAAGGCTCTTGTTGCAGGCGGCGTGCCTGTTCTAGAAGTTACATTGCGTACACCAGTTGCCTTAGAAGCGATTACTGCACTTCGTAAAGAAGTGCCAGATGCTATTGTTGGTGCGGGAACTGTATGTTCACGTGCTCAATACATTCAGGCGATTGAAGCTGGCTCACAATTTATTATTAGTCCTGGTATGACAGCTGACTTATTGGCTGTTGGGAAAGAATACGATGTTCCTTATTTACCTGCTGTAGCGACTATCTCTGATATTTTGTTAGGGATGGAATACGGTTATGATCGTTTTAAATTCTTCCCTGCAGAAGTTAATGGCGGCGTAAAGGCTCTAAAAGCATTTGGTGGCCCATTGTCACAGATTAAATTCTGCCCAACAGGCGGTATTGGCGCGAACAACTTCCGTGAATATCTGGCCTTGCCAAATGTGCTTTGTGTTGGTGGTTCTTGGATTGTTCCAACGGATCTAGTGCGTGACGGTAAATGGGATGAAATTACGGCATTGGCAAAATCTGTCTCTCAGTAAGTTTTAGACCAAATAAATTTTAAAAGGGAAGAGTTAGAGCTCTTCCCTTTTTTATGGCCTATTTTTTACTTTTTGTCTAAATAGCCATGAGCTTCTTCTGGTTGTTACAAATTTTCTTCTGCAAACTCAGCAAGTCTGCTGCGCTCTATACCATTCACATGCATTACACTGGCGTATTTAAAAGATTTTGATTTCTCTACTAAATAAGTCAATCCAGAGGTGAGTGGTGTAATGTATTTATTATCAATTTGTGCCAAGTTTCCTAAAACGATGATTTTTGAGTTGGTACCGATTCGAGTGACAATGGATTTCAATTGGAATTGGGTGAGTCCCTGAGCTTCATCTATTATGATCAAGGCATTATTAAACGAACGGCCACGCATAAAGTTTAATGACTTGAACTGAATGTTTGCTTTTTGTTTAACGTAATCAATGCTGCTGAAAGAGTGTTCATCTGCGCCGTGGAGGATTTCTAAGTTATCGTCAAAAGCCGCTAACCATGGCGCCATTTTTTCTTCTTCTGTACCAGGCAAAAAGCCAATGTCTTCAGCCATAGGCGGTGTTGATCGAGCCACAATGATTTTATTGAAGCGTTTTTCTTCCATCGTGACTTGAAGCCCATAAGCAAGAGCCAGTAAAGTCTTCCCTGAGCCTGCTGGGCCTGTCATCACCATCAGGTCTGAATTCTCATGGCGTAATAAATAAAACGCCATAGCCTGCTCTAGGTTACGAGGGTGAATGCCCCAAAAGTTCTGATTCATCAAGTGTTGCTTATTGATGTCGAGTAAATAGACGTGTTCTTGATCAATATTGACAACAAAACCTATGAAATCTTCATCGTCAATGACAAACATATTTAAATAGATGTTAGGAAGGTGGTTTTTATTGATGACGTGAACTGTGTAGCGTCCATGAGCTTCTGTTTTTATGCTGTCCAGTGTGGACCAGAAGCTGTCAGTAAACTGAATATAACCTTTACTCATTAAATCGAGATCATCGAGCACTCGATCTTTTCTGTAATCTTCTACTTTCTCCAGTCCAGACCCTTTTGCCTTGATTCGCATGTTGATGTCTTTTGTGACTAAGCATACAGAAGATCTAGGGTGAGTAGCTTGAAGGCTTAAACCAACATTTATAATGCGGTTATCGTTGACGTGATCATGGTTACCGTTTAAGAAAGGGATGTTGTCCGTTAGCGTTATCTGTTGGTCTGGAAAAACAGCTAAGGAGCCGGCACTGTGTTGGTCGCCGTCATGATCATTATTTGCTGTTTGAATTGGAACGCCAGCTTGCAGTTCTTTCGGTGTTGCGTCGCCGACTATTTTATCTATGGTGTTAATGGCGATGCGAGCTTCGCGGCTGACATCTTTCTCACGCCTATCTTTAATAACATCGAGTTCTTCGAGAACCGTCATGGGAATGACAACTTTATGTTCGGCGAAGGCGTAAATGGCTAAAGGGTCGTGTAGTAATACATTAGTATCAAGTACGTAGATTTTTTCCATAGAGCATGACTCCTGTTGTGAGCATGAAGTTTTCTTTTGAAAAGGAAATGAACGAATGAGATAAGAGATGCTGAGCGTGCAGAAAGAGTTGTTAGATGGAATGTTAAGTATTTAATTGGGGCAGTGTTGTTCCCGATTGAGGCGGGTAAGTGAGCAATATTTTGGTTGGTTATGGTTTTTTGCAAGCTATACCTCACTGTCATTATCCATAATCTAATTAAAGTGTATGACAGTTGTGTTGCTTGTGCTTGTTTTAAGAGAGGTTTTTTAGATTTTTTTAGTTATAAAAAAGCCGCTGTTTGTGGCAGCGGCTTTTCGAAAGCTATTTTTGATGAACTATTCTTATGACTTGAATAAGTACTTATTCGTCAAGGAAGCTTCGTAGGTGCTCTGAACGGCTCGGGTGACGAAGCTTACGTAATGCTTTTGCTTCGATCTGACGAATACGCTCACGAGTTACATCAAACTGTTTGCCCACTTCTTCAAGTGTGTGGTCAGTATTCATATCAATACCAAAACGCATGCGCAAAACTTTCGCTTCACGAGCAGTTAAGCCAGCAAGAACGGTCGTTGTGGATTCACGTAAGCCTTCGATCGTTGCGATATCAATTGGAGATTCAGCGCCATCGTCTTCGATGAAATCACCCAAATGGGAATCTTCATCATCACCGATAGGTGTCTCCATCGAGATAGGTTCTTTCGCAATTTTTAAGACTTTACGAATCTTATCTTCAGGCATGTCCATACGAGCGGCCAATTCTTCAGGCGTCGCTTCGCGTCCCATTTCCTGGAGCATTTGACGAGAGATACGATTTAGTTTGTTAATCGTTTCAATCATGTGTACCGGGATACGGATAGTGCGAGCCTGATCGGCAATCGAGCGAGTAATCGCCTGACGGATCCACCAAGTAGCATAGGTCGAGAACTTATAACCACGACGATATTCGAACTTATCAACCGCTTTCATCAAGCCGATATTACCTTCTTGGATAAGATCCAAGAATTGTAAACCACGGTTTGTGTATTTTTTAGCAATCGAGATAACCAATCGTAAGTTTGCTTCAACCATTTCTTTTTTGGCGCGACGAGATCGAGTTTCACCGATAGATATACGACGGTTGATCTCTTTTAATTCTGCAATTGTTAAGCCAGTGTCTTTTGTCACAGCGCGAAGTTTGCGTTGACTGCGCATGAACTCAGATTCGTTTTCTTCAAGAGCTGCGGCGTAGCTTGCGCCGGATGCGATTTGCTCTTTTAGCCATTCAGAGTTGGTTTCGTTGCTTGGGAAGCGTTTTAAGAACTCAGTTCTTGGCATTCCAGCTTTACGAACACAAACTTGCATGATTAAACGTTCTTGATCACGTACTTTTTCCATACGAGAGCGAACGCGATAAACAAGATCATCAAATATTTTCGGAACAAGCTTGATTGGAGCAAAACTGATGCTTAGCTCTTCTTGTTTACTTTGAACCGCAGGGTCTTGTCTGTTACTGTTTTCTAGTAAGACTTTTAATTCGTTGTAAATGCGAGCGATATCGTTGAAACGTAGTGCGGTCTCTTCAGGATCTGGACCGTTATCTGTCTCTTCTTCTTCGTCATCATCTGAATCGTCATCATCTTCAGTATCTGGCGTTTCTTCCTCTACTGGCTCTTCAACAATGGCTTCTTCGAAAACGGGCTCTTCGCCATCTCCATCAATGAAGCCACTAAAAATGTCGCTTAAACGTCCTTCCTCTTCCAATACTTTTGCGTAAGCATTTAGCAATACATCAACAGCACCAGGGAAGTAAGAAACAGCAGCCATGACTTCACGGGTGCCTTCTTCAATACGTTTTGCAATGGCAATTTCGCCTGCACGAGTTAATAGCTCAACCGTACCCATTTCACGCATATACATACGGACTGGATCGGTTGTTCTGGTGATATCACCTTCTACGGCTGCTAGCGCAGCAGCAGCTTCTTCGGCAGCGGCTTCGTCTGTAGAATCACCTTCTTCCATCAGAAGGCTATCTTTATCTGGAGCAACTTCAGAAACAGTAATGCCCATGTCATTGATCATGGCAATAATTTCTTCAACTTGCTCCGGGTCTGAAAGGTCATCAGGGAGGTGGTCATTAACTTCAGCAAAAGTTAGGTAACCTTGTTCTTTACCCTTGGCGATCAGCTCTTTGAGACGTGACTGTTGAGTGTCTGGCATTCGACAACCTATCGTTAGAAATTCATTTGAGAGTTTAGCAAGCCGCGGATTATACCAAAAATAATCACTTTTATCTAGAAAATCATAATTTATTTGAATGAAAACTACGTAAAAGAATCATGATTTTTTTTGTCTAATTAAATCCATTAAATTACGTAGCTCTTGCTTGCTGCCATTATCCTTTATGGATTCATTGCCCTTACTTTTCAACCGTGCGATGCTGCTATTTAAGCCAAGATTTTTTTCCATGGCTGAAATCATATCAAGCACTTCTTGCTGTGCATTGGTGATTTTTAGCTTAGTTGTTGCATCCTGATGGTTTAATAATGCATAAATTGATGAAATTGTGGCTTGATCTGTCATTTCACCAAGTAAATGTCCTGTGTTTTTTTGAGGATATTTCGAAAAATATCGCCATATTTTGCAAAATATTTGTAGCTCGTCGTTTGCCTGATTGACTAAAGGGTCAGGTAGATCGATTTCTTTTGCTATATGCGGATGAAATAAGATGCAAAGAGATGCTTGTTTGATCCGGCTGAGACTTGTTGGAGCGGGTGGAAAATAAACCTCTTTTTCTTTGAATTTATTAAATTTCCCACCTTTTTTGAAGGCTGATTTTTTATTGCCTTCATAATGGCTCGGCGCACTTGTGTATTCATTGTTCGAATAGTTGTCGTATTCATCGTAAGCGGGCGCGTAATGCGCTTCATCTTGTCCAATGTGTGTAGCGTGTTCGTTTGTTGTCGTGTTTTGGGTGTCGCTCTGGTTGTTAGCTGCCGGTCTTTGCTTTGGAACGGATGTGTTACCGAGTGTTTCACTATCAATACCAGATTGCTCACTTAATTGGCGAATAAGCACAGAGCGAAATGTCAATTCTTTCGGGATCTGTTGGATCATGCTCATTGCATTGCGTGTAAATTGAGCTTCGCCTTCCTCATCACCAAGTGTGACTTGATTTCTCGCGTGATCGAAAAGTACGTGAGAGAGTGAAGAGGCATCTTCTAATCTATTGTTAAAAGCTTCTTTGCCTTCTTTTCTTACCAGTGAATCTGGGTCCTCACCATCTGGTAAAAATAAAAAACGGATTTGTTTCTCGTCTTTCATTACGGGGAGGGCAGCTTCTAATCCGCGAATTGCCGCAGAGCGTCCGGCTTTATCACCATCGAAGCAAAGCACTACCTTGCTAACCAATTTGAATAGTTTGCGGATATGTTGGCTGTTTACTGATGTGCCAAGAGTGGCAACAGCATTGGTAATGCCGTGTTGTGCCAACACGATGACATCCATATAACCTTCGACAACGATTATTTGGTTGAGGACTGGCGTATTTTGTTTGGCTTCGAATAGCCCATAAAGCTCCTGGCTTTTTTGAAAAACAGGTGTTTCAGGAGAATTTAAGTATTTGGGTTTTTCATCCCCAAAAGCTCGTCCGCCAAACGCAATAACTCGGCCACGAGAGTCTCGAATAGGGAAGATAATGCGATCACGAAAACGATCGTAATAATGACCTGGCTGATCTTTTTTCTCGATCAGCATGCCACCATGAAGGAGTTGCTCTTGGCTTTCCGCTCTTGTGCCAATACGTTTTAATAGGTTATCCCAGCCAGATGGGGCATAACCAAGGCCAAATACTTTTGCTATTTGACCTGATAAACCTCGGTCTTTTGAAAGGTAATCGGTGGCTTTTTTCTTATCTGGGTGTTGTGTGAGTTGCTCTTGGTAAAATTGTGAGCTTTCTGATAAACGCTTTAGTAATTCGGCGTTTTGTTCGTAACGATCTGGTGCACCTTGCTCTCTCGGAACTTCCATTCCTGCGTCTTTGGCGAGCGTTTCTATAGCATCAACAAAATCAAGATGATCGTGTTCCATGACGAATGAAATGGCATTGCCGCCAGCACCACAGCCAAAGCAATAATAAAACTGTTTGTTAGGATTTAGGCTAAAAGAGGGGCTTTTTTCATTGTGAAAAGGGCAGAGTGCACTGTAATTTTGCCCTGTTTTTTTTAAGCTAATACGAGACGCAACCACGTCGGTTAAGTCGGTTCGAGCTAAAAGCTCATCAATAAACTGATCAGGAATGCGTCCCGCCATCGAATTAGCCTAGTTGTGCTTTTACTTGTTTACTGATTTGCGCCATGTCGGCACGGCCTTGTACTTGAGGTTTTACAATGGCCATTACCGCACCCATTTGTTGCATTGAGCTAGCGCCTGTTTCTGTAATTGCCGCTTTGACAATCTCACCCACTTCGTCATCAGTCAATGGTGTTGGCAGGAACTCGCTGATAATGACCATTTCTTCTTGTTCGATTTTGGCTAGGTCTTCACGGCCACCATCAATAAATTGTTGGTTAGAGTCTTTGCGTTGTTTATTCATTTTATCTAGAACAGCCAAAACTCGAGCATCGTCTAGTTCAATGCGTTCGTCTATTTCGATTTTTTTGCATTCAGATAGAATCGTGCGAATCACAGTCACACGTTGCTTTTCTTTAGCGCGCATTGCTGTTTTTAGCGTATCTGAAATGTGTTTTTTTAATTCTGACATGAGATCCTCTTTACTTTCTAGTAGGCAAATATATAAACAAAAAAAACGGCTAGTTAATTAACTAGCCGTTTTTATAAGCCTAAATGCATTGTGCGTCTAGGCAAACATTTGTTTTTTAGCAAATTGCCAAACGGCAGATCGACCTAGTACAAACGTTGGAATTTTTTCTGCTCACGAGAAACTTTCTTAGCGTGACGTTTAACTGCTGCTGCTGCTGCACGTTTGCGAAGAGTAGTTGGTTTTTCGTAGCATTCACGACGACGAACTTCAGCTAAAACACCTGCTTTTTCACAAGAGCGTTTGAAGCGACGTAGAGCGATGTCAAATGGTTCGTTATCTTTTACTTTTACTGCTGGCATGTTTTTACCTTCAAATATGTTTTTTTAAGTTTAAGTATTCACAAAAACGGCGTGAATCATACCCGTATTTAATGGGCTTTCAAAGCGCGCTTTTGTTGAACAGAGTGAGATCTATAAAAGATCGATTTTTCTTACTCTGGACAGACTGTGGTCGCGTCTGTAACTGTATATATTTTTTCAAGAGTTGTGTTTGATCCACCATATTTGCTTACATTGGAAGCTATGTGTCAAACGAGAAAAATCACCTGCCTTTTAATTTAAACATTGAAAACGCGCGCATTATAATGCTTCTGGCCTGTCTTGTCTAACTTCATTCACGATTACTCGTTTTTAAGTGACTTTCGACTCTGCAACCATGTCGACAGATAAGGTACAATGCGGCTAAATGACTAATGAGATTACTCTGATGAAAGTGTTGGGATTAGAAACCTCTTGTGATGAGACCGGAATCGCGATTTATGATACCGAAAAGGGTTTGTTGGCTCACAAAATATATTCTCAAATTGCCCAGCATGCTGAATACGGCGGTGTGGTACCTGAGTTGGCCTCCCGTGATCATGTTCGAAAGACCTTACCCTTGATTGATGAAGTATTGGTTGAAGCTGGTATGAAAAAATCAGAATTAGATGCCATAGCTTATACAAGCGGACCGGGTTTGGTTGGGGCTTTGATGGCGGGTGCAACCATTGGACGCTCTTTGGCTTATTCGCTGGAGATTCCTGCCTTGGGTGTTCATCATATGGAAGGTCATCTATTGGCGCCAATGCTAGAAGAGTCCCAACCTGAAATGCCATTTATTGCTTTGCTTGTTTCGGGTGGGCACACACAATTAGTACGAGTGGATGCCATTGGTGAATACCGATTATTAGGGCAATCATTAGATGATGCCGCTGGTGAGGCTTTTGATAAAGCCGCAAAGATGATCGGTTTACCTTATCCTGGTGGGCCTCAAATTGCGGCGCTAGCAAAACAAGGTAACCCTAAGTCCGGTTTGAAGTTTCCTAGGCCGATGACAGACCGTCCAGGTTTGGACTTTAGTTTTAGTGGTTTAAAAACGGCATTTTTAACCGCTATTCATGCTGCATTAGACGAAGACCGTTGTGACGAACAGTTTAAAGCTGACGCGGCTTTAGCATTTGAAACGGCTGTTGTTGAAACTTTAGTTATCAAGTGTCGTCGTGCATTGGAGGCGGAAGGGTTGAAACAGCTTATTATTGCCGGCGGAGTGAGTGCCAACCAACGTTTACGTGAGCAACTTGAAAACCAGTTGAAGAAAATGAAAGGTAATGTTTTTTATGCACGACCTGAATTTTGTACAGATAATGGTGCCATGATTGCTTATGCAGGCGCTCAGCGCCTTTTGCATGGACAGTCTTCTGCGTTAAGTCTATCGATTCGTGCTCGCTGGCCTTTATCCGAATTACCACCATTAAAGGCGTCTTAAAATGAAAGATTTAGTGTTTATCGAAGGTTTAAAAACTCAAGCGGTTATTGGTGTTTATGATTGGGAAAAGAAAATCCAACAAGAGTTGGTGTTTGATTTAGAAATGGAGCACGACAATCGTGTTCCTGCCGCGACGGATGATCTTTCAAAAACATTGGATTACGAAGCTATCTCAAATTTCATTTTAGCATTTTGTGCTGAGCGCCAGTTTGAGTTGATTGAAACCTTGGCAGAGCGACTGGTTGCTGAGTTGATTGAAAACTTTACGTTAAGCGCAGTGGCGCTGACATTACGCAAACCTGCTGCGGTGCCGGCTGCCAATGCCGTTGGTGTGAAAATTTGTCGACGAGTTTAATTTACTAGCGGAGAAAGTGACTTATCTAGCGCATCTATTCGAGATTGTTTTAATGCTTGCCCTAGTTCTGAACCACTGTAGCCTTGTTTCATTAGGGCGGACGCGTTAATCGCAGCAATGGTTTCGCGAAGCGTTTGCCAGTCTTCTATTTTGCTGTTCGTTAAATTGCTTAGAACCTCAATTAGTAACACAAATGGTTGAGGTTTTTTTATAGCATTGACTGACATTAACCAATTTTCCCAGTTCTCTGCGCTCATCGGGATGTGTTGATTCTCAAGGAAAGAGCGTACTTGTTCTGCAATAATCTTAAATTGATTTGGACTGCGTATGCGTTGATGTAATTGTCCAAGCGCTTCTTGTTGTGTGTGTCTTCCAAGAACTGCCCAGCGTTGAGCTGGAGTCCATTTATTCTGATTGAGTATGTTTGTTTGCTCGGTGCTGCTTATCCAAATCAGTTCAGGGAAAAGCTTATTGAGTGCGTTTGCTTCTTCAAGGACATCAAAAAAAATATCAGCGTGTTGAGTGTTCAATGCTTTTTCAAGTTCTTTCCAGATTCGTTCTGCACTTAATGTGGCCAGTTCGCCTGAGGCGCTGATGGTTTGCATTAGCGTCATGGTTTCTGGTGCAATTTTGAAATCTAGGTGATGAAAGCGGGCTGAAAAGCGAGCGACACGTAATACACGTAAAGGGTCTTCCACAAAGGCATTCGAGACATGGCGTAATAGGCGATCTTCTAAATCTTGCTTGCCACTGAATGGATCAATCAGCGTGCCGTCTTTGTCTTGTGCAATGGCATTGATGGTCAAATCCCGTCGTTCTAAGTCTTCTTCTAGGCTGATGTCTGGGGAAAAGTCGCATATAAACCCAGTATAGCCTTCGCCTTGTTTTTTCTCTTTACGAGCAAGGGCGTATTCTTCTTTATTGATTGGGTTTAGGAAGACGGGAAACTGTTTACCAACTTGTTGATAACCTTGTTGTTCAAGTTGCTCAGGTGTGGCGCCAGTGACAACCCAATCGTGATCATCGACTGGAATGTTGAGCAATTGATCTCTCACGGCTCCGCCAACGAGATAGACTTGATAAGAGGTCATTATTTAGGGGTGGCCCATTTCACATTGTTCTGGAAATGTGGCGCACCATTGGCTAAAGCCACCATTTAATGAATACACTTCTTTAAAGCCTTCTGCGGCAAGGTATTCTGCTGCGCCTTTACTGCTGTTGCCGTGGTAGCAGCAAACAATGATAGGTTTAGTTTTATCTGTGCTATCAATAAAGCTTTGAACGTTATCGTTTGTTAGGCTGATAGCATTGGTTACGTGGCTTGTTTGAAAGCTCGCTAGATCACGAATGTCGACAATAACGGCGTTATTTTCAATGATAGGTAGGGCGTCTGTAATATCGATGCAAGTATAGGTCATGAATTTTTCCGATTAATAGTGCAAGGTGTACTAAAACGTTGCATATCGTCTAGGCGTAAAGCGGTTAAACTTCCTCCCCAGACGCAGCCTGTGTCCAGTGCATGAATATGGTCTTTTTCAGTATTACCTTCGAGGGCAGCCCAATGTCCAAATACGACATGGCAACCTTCTGGAATTTGAAGTGGATAATTAAACCACGGTTCGTAGCCTTTTGAGGCGGTGTTGATGGCTTCTTTCGATTTTAAATCCAGTTTGCTTTTTACGTTACAAAATCGCATACGAGTTAAATAATTGGTGATAGATCTAAGGCGATCCATACCTTTTAGGTCGTCACTCCATTTGTTTGGTGTATTACCATACATGGCGGAAAAATATTCATCAACACTGTCTGATTGGAGTTTGTTTTCAACTTCTTTCGCAAGTGCTTGAGTGGTGTTTAGATCCCAGCAAGGTGGGATCCCAGCGTGTGCCATAGCAACATTGAATGTTTCATCATAATGAAATAATGGTTGTTGGCGAAGCCAGTTCATTAAATCATCACGGTCGCTTGCTGTGAGTATTTCGGTCAGCGTGTCACCGCGTTTCAAATTGCCATGTCCATAAGCCACTGCGAGTAGATGTAAATCATGATTGCCGAGTACAGTGATGGCGCTATCACCAAGTGATTTTATAAAACGTAAGGTTTCGAGTGATTCTGGGCCTCGGTTAATCAAGTCACCAGCAAACCAGAGTGTATCTTTTTCTGGTTGGTAGTGGATTTGCTCTAGAAGCTCGATGAGTGGCGTTAAGCAGCCTTGTAAATCGCCAATCACATAAGTTGCCATAAAAACCTCAATGCACCTGATTTGGAACAAATAAAGTGAATGGGCGCACGAGAGCATCAAATTCAGTGCCGTCGTCAGCAATGAATTGATAGCTACCTTGCATGCTGCCTACTACGGTATTCAAAACAGTTCCACTGGTGTAATGAAATGATTCTCCTGATGCTAAATGAGGATATTCACCAATTACGCCACTGCCTTTCATTTCTTGTACTTGCTCATTGCCATCGGTGACGATCCAATGACGAGTTGTTAGCTTGGCTGATTCTGTTCCGCAGTTTGTCATCGAGATATGATAAGCAAAAACATAACGAGAATCAGACGGTGTCGATTGGCTTGCTAAATATTCAGTACGAACAGAAACCACGACGTCGTATTTTTGCATTTACTCTTCCTTTTTAAGGACGTAGTTAGTAATTCTTACGAAGTCTTCCACATCTAATCTTTCAGGACGTAGGCCTGGATCAATATTGAGCGCAGCAAAATCATCGTTATCCAGTACGCCTTTGTAGTTGTTGCGCAGTGTTTTACGGCGTTGCTGAAAACCAACTCGAACTATGTCTTCCAGTTTCTTAATGTTGTTCACGGGATAGGGCAAGGTTTTATGAGGGGTCATTCGAACAATGGCAGAATCTACTTTTGGTGCTGGGTCGAAAGATTCAGGTCCAACGATGAAGAGTGATTCTACTGCGCAATAATACTGCGCCATGACACTTAGGCGGCCATAAAGGCTATCGCCTGGGCGTGCAGCCAAACGATCAACGACTTCTTTTTGAAGCATAAAATGCATGTCTTCAATCACATAGGCTTGGCTAAGCAGATGAAAAATAAGAGGTGTTGATATGTTGTATGGCAAGTTACCTACAACACGAATAAATTGTTCATCTGTTTTTAGCGAGGTGAAGTCGAATTTCATAGCATCTGCTTCATGAACGGTTAGTTCAGGAAATTTAAACAGATTTACTTTTAGAATCGGGATCAAATCACGGTCAAGTTCAACGACATCCATTTTTTCAGTAACGCTAATAATGCCTTCTGTTAAGGCACCTTTACCAGGGCCAATTTCAACAATGCATTGTCCTTTTTTCGGACCAATGCAAGCCACAATACGACGGATCACACCGTGGTCGTGAAGGAAGTTTTGGCCGAATCTTTTTCTCGCTTTATGGGATTGCTGTTTGCTCATGTAGAAAACTTTTTCGCGTTATTTGCCATGTTAATAGCATGTTGAATGGCCACTTTTAGGCTGCCGTTATTTGCTTTGCCTGTGCCAGCTAAATCAATCGCTGTGCCGTGGTCGACGGATGTTCTTATAATAGGTAAGCCTAGTGTAATGTTTACAGCGTTACCAAAGCCTGAGTATTTTAACACAGGTAAACCTTGATCGTGATACATGGCCAAAGCGCAATCCGCATTGTCTAAGTATTTAGGTGTAAATAGGGTGTCAGCAGGTAATGGGCCGATTAAATCCAAGCCTTCTTGGCGAAGTTTATCCAAAGTTGGAATAATAACGTCAATTTCTTCTTTGCCTAGATGGCCATCCTCACCTGCGTGTGGGTTTAAACCACAGACTAAAATTCTAGGTTGTTTGATAGCAAATTTTTCTTGCAGGTCTTTATTGAGAGCTCTTATCACTAGACTAATGCTTTGTTCTGTAATTGCAGAAGAAACATCTTTGAGAGGTAAGTGAGTAGTGACTAAGGCCACTTTCATGACTTCTGTCGCCAGCATCATAACCACATGTGGAGATTGACACTGCGCTTGGAAGAATTCGGTATGACCAGAAAAATGGACGCCTGTTTCACATAAAATACCTTTATGAACTGGAGGAGTGACAATCGCGTCAAACTCACCATGAATACAGCCTTCGCCAGCTTGTCTCAGGGTTTCTAATACATAAGGAGAGTTTGCGATATCGAGAATACCAGCTGTGCTTTTTATCGCTTGCTGAATAGGCAGTACAAAAATGTCACCTTTTTTATGAAAAGGCGTATCGCAGGCTTGTTCTATCGAAATAATATTAGCGGTTAAGCCAAGTGTTTTGGCTCGGCTTTTCAGTAGTTCAGGATCAGCAAGAACGACTAAGCGAGCAGGGAAGGCCTGTTCGCTTAGTGCGCTGATAATAATATCTGGGCCTATGCCTGCTGGCTCTCCAGAGGTAATGGCAATAATGGGAAGAGGTTTTGTCGTATCACTTACCATTATATTGCTCGCTTATTTAGACTTTCTGTCGATGAAGGCATCAGCGCGTAATTCGTCTAACCAGTTGCCTAGTACGATGTCTTGTTTTTGTGCTGTAAGAGATGTTTCGGCATTTTGTCGTTTTAGTTGGTCGCTAATATCGGCTTCTCTACGACCTTCGACTTGCAGAATATGCCAGCCAAACTGTGTACGGAATGGTTTACTGATATCGCCCACACTAGTTTGATTCATCATGGTTTCAAATTCTGACACCATGGTTCCGGGTGTTACCCAACCAAGATCACCACCTTGTAGTGTTGAGCCTTGATCTTCGCTGTATTCCTTCGCTAGTTCAGCGAAGTCTGCACCACTGCTTAACTGTTTGTATAAATCATCAGCAAGGCTTTCTGTTTGTGAAGTGTTTCTTATCTCATTTGCACGTACCAAAATATGTCGGGCTTTGGTTTGCTGTTGCAGGGTTACCGATGGTGTGCGTTTATCAACTAGCCATAACAGGTGGAAACCTGCGTTACTTTGAATAGGCCCAATGAGTGGGCCTTTTTCTGATTCTATCGCGCGTACAAAAAGAGGTGGAAGCTGGTTGACTGGGCGCCAGCCTAAATCGCCGCCTTCAATCGCAAATTGTCCATCTGATTTTTCGACCGCTTGCTCGATGAAATCGTTTTCTGTGAAGATTTTCTGAGCAATGTTTTTGATATCCATCTCCGCTTGTACTGGATTGGTCGCTCGAAGAAGGATATGACGAAGGTGAACCTGATCTTTTTCCTTTGTGATACTGGTATTTGAACTCAGGTAGTCATCAATTTCCTGGTCTGAAATGGTAATACGTTTTCTAATGATTTCGCGTTTGACGTTGTTGATTAAAATCTCTTGTTCAATCTGATCGCGATAGCGTGAATAATTGACGCCTTTACTCGCTAAAACATTTTTTAAGCCAGCCAAGTCCAAATTCATATTTTTAGCGACGCCAGTAATCGCGTTATCCACATCTGAATTGGATGCTCTCATGCCTATTTTTCTTGCGTAATTTACTTGTAACGTTTCATCAATCATTTGATTAAGAATTTGACGATGAATGTTTTCTGTCATTACGCCGCCAGGGACACGGTCTTTAACGATCTGAAAACGATTAAGAATGTCACTTTCTAAAATAGGCTGTGAATCAACAATAGCAACAATTCCGTCAATTTTTGTCTGTGCAGCCTGTACTGTTTGAAGTGGTGTAAGTATTAATAGTATTAAAGTGAAAAAAGAAAACAACTTCATGGTTAATATCCAACTTTTCCTTGGTTCCAGTAGGTGTCAGCAATGCTGCTGGTATCATCGTTAGTGCTACCTGCAGTGCTTAAACCACGTAAAGTAAATTGTAAAAAGACGCCTCGATCAGATTCATTATCGTCATCAATCCAGTCTTGATAGCTCAATGATACTTTGAGGCAGCAATTTTCATAGCCTAAGCCGGTGATTTGCTTAGTGGCTTCGTCTTCTAAGAAATCATAAGTATATTGCGTATACATTGACCAGTTTTGATTAAGAGGAAAAACCGTTCCAATGCTTGCTTGGTTTGCATCGTCATCTGAATCTGTATTATTAAGTGAATACAGGTAGCTTAAGTTGATTTTAGTATCATCGATAGGTTCTAAATCGGCAATAAATTGCACCAAATTCACTTCATCTTTATCTAAATCATAATTTAAATTATTAGTTAAGCTGTAACGGTCACCACTGTAACTGACCGATGTTAGTAAATCACTATGTTCTGAATCATCAATTGCTGTATTTTCGTCTGTGTCTCCATCAATATCAACATAACGATCTTCTAAGTAGAAAATTTGTCCTGCTTTGAATGCCCATTTCTCGTTATTGCTTTGATCATAGATACGACTTTCTAAGCCCAATGTGATTTGTTCTGTATCGCCGATTCGATCGTTGCCACTAAATCGTTTGTGACTAAATGCCTGTGAATAGGTCAAGGTTGGATCGCTAGCATCGAAATCTTCGATATTGTCTTGATCTTCAAAAGGAGCATTCAAGTAATTTAATCTAGGCGTGAGTGTTTGGCGCCATTGGTTATCACCGACATCTAAATGACGTTCAAATGATATTGATGTATCAAGGTAACTACTAACATGACCGATTGATTCTGAGCTGTCGGAATCTGTCGTATAGTCATGTTTATTATAGTCTCGATATTGAGCTAGAACACCAGGCGAAATGCTTCCCCAGCTGTTGCTGAAATCAATGCTGATGTCTTGGTTTATCGCAACTCGTTCACCATCGAAATTATCTTCGTCTGGGTCATAGAAATCCGTATATTGTACTTCAATATCATAGTCTAGGTAGGTTGTGCCAAATCCGTAAGAGCTCGTTATACGAGGCAGCCAATCGAACGGTTTATCCTCTGAGTCATCAGGTGTTTGATAGGTAAGATACGTTACTTTGTTGAGGAAGTTGCCATTGTCTAAACGAATATAGGCACTACGTTCATAGTGATCTTCTTCACCTATCGACGTGGTGTTTGCTTCTGGATAAAGGTCTTTTGTAGGGTTGTCTTCTAGCGTCATGCCAGTACTAAAGTAAGAATTGAATCTCTGATCAGAGGTTAGTTTGCGTAATGTTTGTGTGCCTTCATTGTCATTTTCAAACGTGGATTGTTCGTAGGTAGTTTCGCCATAGGAGCTTAAATGGCGGATTTCTAAATCGACACCTTCGCCTTCATTCTGAATATAATTTGGTGTAATGGTTGCATCTAGACTGGGAGCGATATTCCAATAGAAGGGCGCTGAAAAACTCAGTCCATCGGTATTGGAATAACCAAAGCTAGGAAACAAAAAACCGGATTGGCGACGGTCATCTATCGGAAAACGTAACCAAGGAAAATAGAAAATAGGTATGTCGGCAATACGAAGTTGCACATGTTTGGCGGTTCCAAAACCACTGTTTGGGTCTAATTCTATTGAGCTACCATACAGTTTCCAACTTTCGCTATTGGGTTCGCAGGTAGTAAAAAAACCCTCTTCAATAAAAATGACACCATCTTGGTTGTTTGAGAGTGATTTAGCTTCTACCCGTGCCCCCGTGTCGTGGCTTAAAAAACTAGCATCGGTAAACTCTGTTGTATTGTTGCCATTCTCTGAGATGTAACTGCTTGAACTGCGAATGAGTTGATTAGCATTGCGTAACGTGACGTTCCCAGTCGCTTTATAATATTCGTTTGGAACGCCTTCTATCTCGTCTGCGGATAATGTGGATTGTGGCTGAATAATCTCGGCAGCACCTTGAAGGTGAATAATGCCATGTTGATCACGCACAATTAAATCCGCCGCGAGATTGGTGTTTAAAGAGTTGGTCGCTTGCCAACTACTGATGTAAGAGCCTTGACAATAACGGCTGAGGCTAGCTTGTTGCTCAGTCGTTAGGGATTCTCTAGGAACCCAGTCCCATTGATTCTCTTGTGCGTGTGCAAGCGGCAAGATGAAAAGACTTTGAAAAAATAAGGCGTAGGTGCGTAAATGCTTAGCCATGCAGGTATACTTGTTACCAAAATTATTGTCCGAAATCGGATACTGCCCGCAAGCGGGTCCATGTTGTGAGACAAATGATAATCTAAGCAGGCCCATAGGGGCTACCGATTCTGGAGAAATATCTTTATGTGGAAAATTGTTTGCGCCATTTTAGGCTATATTTTAGGTGGTTTTTTTCTTGGCCTTATAGGGTTTATTGTTGGCAGTGTTATAGACAGAGCACAAACTGGCGGTGCATTTGGCAATATTGGTAACCGCGCTAATATTGCGTTACAGCAGCAAGCCTTCTTCCGAACTTTATTTCTTTTGATGGGGCGTTTGGCTAAATCCGATGGTCAAGTATCAGAAGCTGAGATTCAATTGGCGCAAACTGTTATGCAGCGTCTACGTTTATCGCCTGCGGCCCAAGAGCAAGCTAGACAGTTATTTAATGAAGGTAAGTCTGCGAATTTTGATTTTGTTGCCGAGCTTAACCACTTTAAGTCAGTGGTTAGTTCCGGTGACTTAACACGAACGCTTCTAGAAATTCTGTTGGTTTCAGCCTATGCAGACGGACATTTCAGTGTTGAGGAGAAATCTTTCGTTTCTCAGGTCTGTGCAAATCTTGGTATTACTGTTGCCGAATTTGAAGCCTTGCACATTCAAGTTAAGCAACAGGCGCACTTTAGACAAGGTTATCAATCTTCTCCAGATGGTATGGGGTCAAAAGATTTATTGAAGTCAGCTTACGAAGTACTTGGCGTGACGGCGGATATGAATGATGCGGACATTAAAAAAGCATACCGCAGATTAATGAGTAAAAATCACCCAGACAAACTGAGTGCAAAAGGTTTGCCTAAAGAAATGATTGAGTTGGCGAAAGAAAAAACACAGGAAATTCAGTCGGCATATGAATTAGTTAAAAATTCTCGTAAATAATCGAATCGTGAGTGCGTGTTTTTAAATAACGAATAGTAAGTAATTAAGGGCTTTCATAGAAAAGCCCTTTTTTTACGCTTGGTAATGTCTTTCTTTGGTCTCTTTGATTGGTATTTTGTTTCAAAAAACCA
Organism: Marinomonas ushuaiensis DSM 15871; assembly: GCF_000521805.1. Lineage (GTDB taxonomy): Bacteria > Pseudomonadota > Gammaproteobacteria > Pseudomonadales > Marinomonadaceae > Marinomonas > Marinomonas ushuaiensis. The sequence goes on along the minus strand of NZ_JAMB01000008.1, from coordinate 29,615 downwards.
CGAACGCGCTGCACCAAGAGTTGTTTGCTCTTTTTTCCATTGGCTCTATCAGGTACTGCATCTAACTGGATGAAATCATTGTTAATTTCGGTTCTTTGGTTGGCCGCTTGTTTCCGCCACATGGCGAATTGGCTACTTCCAGCGTTACTGTTTATATAATAATCAAGGATAGGTTGAGGGATTTTTCGAACTTGTTGGGCAAGGCTGTAATGGCTTGTCGTAGCGGGTGTTTCAATATCAATTAATATCAATGCATTTGCTGTGTCTGAATTGTTCGCTAAGAAGTTCAACGCGTACGCAGCGCCAGTTTTGTAGCCCAAAAGAGCGAACACTTCTATCTCATTGCTTTGTGCTTTGGCGATCGTCGCAAGAATTCGTGAAAATACCGTATCTTGATTTGGCAATTCCACTGCTTGGGAATTGTCTTCTTGAGTACTTATTTGTGTGTTTACAGCTTCCGCTCGCTTGGTAATGTCTGGGACTTCTATGGAGATTGTGCACCAGCTGTGTTCCGGCAAAGCATTACGCAAAGGTGCAACCGCATCTGGCCAATCTGGGTGCTCATTGTCGCTATGTAGAATAATAACGCAGCCTTGGGTTGAGCTGGTTAATGAAGGCTGGTAAAGGGTTAGAAAAGGATCTCCGTTCGCTTCTAATGTATCTAACTGATGGGTGAGCTGTCGATTTTTTAATGACGTTTCTAGCGCGCTTATACGTGATATTTGAGGCGTTGGAATTACATAAACCTTATTTTCTGCCTCTGAGTTATTTTCCACCTTGGTATTGTCTTTTGCTTCTGTATTTTCAATTGAGGCGTTTGCTGGTGCGGAATCTTCAGCAAGCGATAAATTACAAGCGCTTAATAATGTAAACGAGATAATAATGTTGAGCAGCGTTGTATTTTTATTCATTGTTTTCAATACTTCTTTTGTGTGCCTTGTTAAAATAATGACATACTTTTCAAATTATCTTTTATTGTGTCACCGCTGGAGTCAGATATGAATGATTTTATTATCGCACCTTCGATCCTTTCTGCCGATTTTGCTCGATTAGGCGAAGAAGTTGATCAGGTTCTTGAAGCGGGAGCAGACATCATACACTTTGATGTGATGGATAATCATTATGTTCCCAATTTAACTATTGGTCCTATGGTATGTAAAGCTCTGCGTAAGCATGGTGTGACAGCCGATATAGATGTGCATCTTATGGTCAAGCCTGTTGATCGTATGATCGGTGAGTTTATTGAAGCAGGTGCTTCTATTATCACCTTTCACCCTGAAGCGAGTGAACATATCGACCGATCTTTGCAAATGATAAGAGATGGAGGCTGCAAAGCGGGGCTTGTGTTTAATCCTGCGACGCCTCTGCATTATCTTAAGTATGTGATGGATAAAATCGATATGGTGTTGTTGATGTCTGTGAACCCTGGGTTTGGTGGGCAATCATTTATTCCTGGTACATTGGATAAACTGCGTGAAGCGAGAGCTTTAATTGATGCCAGTGGCTACGATATTCGTTTAGAAGTCGATGGCGGAGTGAGTGAAAAGAACATTGCAGAGATTGCCAGAGCAGGTGCGGATACCTTTGTTGCGGGTTCGGCCATTTTTGGCAAAGACGATTACAAAACCGTAATCGATTCTATGCGCCGTGAATTGGCGAGTGTACGCTAATGAAAACACCTAAACATTTTACAAAATGGTTTGAAGGATGGCCTGAATTGGTGTGCTTAGATTTAGATGGTACTTTAATGGACAGCGTTCCAGATATTGCCAATGCCGTTGATGCTTTTTTATTAGAATTTGGTGTGCCTCTCGCTGGCGAAAAGCTGGTTCGCACTTGGATTGGTTTTGGCTCGACAAAACTAATAGAGCAAGCGTTAGAGTGGGCAAAACTAGATTCAAGTAAGCAGGAAGAGGCTTACCGAATTTTTCTCATGCATTACCATGCGCATTTAGTCGATGGAACAAGTTTGTATCCTAACGTTAAAGCCTTACTTAAGGCATTTAAACATAATGGCGTACCTGTTGCTTTGGTGACGAATAAACCAAGTGGCTTTATTAAACCTATGTTAGATCACTTTGAGCTGACAGAGCATTTTGCTTGGCTGTTAGGTGGCGATACATTAGATGAAAAAAAGCCTTCGGCAATGCCTTTGTTGCATTGTAGTGAGTCCATCGAAGCGCTGCCTGAAAAGTGTTTGATGGTGGGGGATTCGATTACCGACTTTAAAGCGGCAAATAATGCCGGTTTTAAATGTGCTTTAGTGACATATGGTTACCATCAAGGCGTTGATCTTAAAGCGCTGGGCGCCGATGCAGTTATCGATGATTTAGCCGAACTATTAATCTAACGCTTCTTGCTCTGGCCAAATAAAAGCACCAAGTTATTTCCTGAACTTAGGATTTAACTTGGTGTTTTTATTTATGTGCGTTGTTTGTTTGTTTGCTAAAGGCTAGTGTGAGGTGTGGAAGGGATGAGTTTTCCATTCTCTGCCATATGAACAGTGTGAGTAGGGAATGCCACTTCGGCGCCATGGGATTCAATGATACTCATTGCTTTGAAGAGGACATCTTCTTTCACATTGTGAAAGGTTCGCCAATCTACTGTTTTCGTGTAGGTGTAGATAAAGAAGTCCAGAGAAGAAGGGCCAAATTGGTTGAAGTTCACCATGTAGACTTGATCTGTATCGAGGTCTTCGTGGTTGGTAACCATGCTCTTAATTTCAGCCAAAATAGTTGGCAAAAGACTAAAGTCATCATAACGTACACCAATGGTTTCATTGATACGGCGGTGTGTCATTCGAGACGGGTTTTCGACAGATATAAGAGAAAATGTTGCGTTTGGCACGTACAAAGGCCGTTTTTCAAAGGTTCGAATTCGAGTCTGGCGCCAACCAATATGTTCAACAGTACCTTCGATATTTTGATCAGGAGAACGAACCCAATCGCCAATGGCAAAAGGACGATCCAAGTAGACCATTAATCCACCAAAGAAGTTTGCTAATAAGTCCTTCGCAGCAAAGCCAACAGCAATACCGCCAATACCACCAAAGGCCAAAACCCCTGAAATGCTGTAGCCAAGTGTTTGTAATATCACTAAAGCAGACGTGATGATGACAGAGGCGCGTAATAACTTGCTGATGGCGCTGGCGGTTGTATAATCGACGTTGGTTTTTACCTTGTCTGAATTGACAATGGCTTTTTCGCTCTCCGAAATGCAGCGTAAAATAAACCAAGTTAACAAAACCACCACGCCGACTTCACGAACTGATGAAATTAGAGATGACAAGTCTGGGTCGATTTCTGTCCCTGATATTTCTGCCGCAACGCTTAGACCGACCAGCCAAATAAATGCCCCTGCGGGCTTTTGCACCGCAGTAATAAGTACGTTATCCCAAGGTGTTTTTGTGCGTTCTAATTGTTTATCAATCCGCATTAAAAGGCGATGGACTATAAAGTTGATTACCAAGGTGATTGATACAATCAAAAATACACGGACAACCCAGTGCATGTCGGTGTCGCCTAGGCCTAAGTATGTTTGTGCCGTTTCCCAATTCATTATGCTTTCTCTATATTCGTTGTGTTATTCATGTATGGCTTTTCATTTTTATAAGGTCGTTTTGTTTAGACTATTAAAGTAGTAATAAAGTGCCTAATCCTAAGAAGGCAACAAAGCCAGCTATGTCCGTTACCGTGGTTAAAATAACGGAGCCTGATAATGCCGGATCAATTTTTAACTTGTCTAATAATACCGGAATCAATACACCAGAAAGTGCCGCCATCAAAATATTTACAATGATAGCTAGGCCGATGACGGCACCAAGCATTGGGCTTTCAAACCACCAAAGTGTAATGACGCCAATGACAATGGACCATAAAATACCGTTTAACCCACCTACTTTGAGCTCTTTACTTAATAAAGATTTTAAATTGCTTCGGGTTATCTGCCCAAGCGCTAAGCCTCGGACAATCAAGGTTAGTGTTTGGCTTCCTGCAATACCACCCATAGAAGCAACCACCGGCATCAATACTGCCAAGGCGACAACTTCTTGCAAAGTGGCTTCGAACAAGCCAATAAAAGCAGACGCTAAAAAAGCCGTTAGCAAGTTAATGCCTAACCAAATGCCACGGGTCGCTGCACTGCGTTTTACTGGCGCGAATAAATCCGATTCTTCATTTAGACCTGCCGTCGCCATTTGTTGTGCTTCGTGTTCTAAACGCCATGTTTCCATCGCGAGTCCGGCGTGGAATCGACCTAATAAAACAAGGTTTTCATCCACAACAGGAAGGGCAGAGAAAGTAGAGCGTTCCAGTTGTTCGGCCGCCTTCGTTAGTTCTGTATCTGAACGAATAAAAGAGCACTCTTCATCAATCAAGCTGGCAATTGGTTCATGGCCTTGAGCTTTAAATAACTTGTCGAATTTCACACAACCGACCCAGCGTCCCGTTCGGTTTACCAGATACACCATGTCGGTATAACTTGGCGTTTCTTTTTTTAGCAATCTAAGAACTTCTGAAGTGCGAATGGATTGAGATGCAATTAATAAGTCATGATCAATCCAACGACCCACTACATCATCGTCGTAAACAATACCTTGTTGGTAATATTCACGTTGTTTGTTATCCATTTGGTTGAGGGCGATATCAACTAAACGGTCAGGTAAGGAATCGGTTATTTCTAGAAGATCTTCTGCATCTACATCAGTAAATAGAGTTTCAATTTCAGTATCGTCTAATTCTTTTAAAAGAAGTTGACGAGATTCACCCCGCATCTCAACCAAAATATCAAGGCGATTTGCGTGTTTAATATTCGCCCAAGCTTGTTGTCGCTGAGTAAGCGGAATGGATTCAAGGGCCAATGCGACATCATCAGGCGTTAGCTCTGAAATAGCTTTGTTGACGGACTCAGGTGAGTGTTCGTCATTGATAAGAGTTTCGATGAGGTCAGCGACTTGGCTATGCACAGGGAATCCTTAAAAAAACACTGAAAGTTGAGAGTAAAGATAGCATGCGAGCTAGTGTGTTATACAACAGTTTGTTTATCAAACAAGGCTTTGTTTTTACACGAAATTATTGAAAAGTTTTCATAATGTTGAGAAAGCAAATTGAACAGAGGGTAATGAAAGGAGTAGAACAATAGTCTTCATCGTTTAAATCCTTTAAAATCACGGGCTATTTTCTTCGATTCTTCTTTATTTAATGTTTTGAGTGAGCTTATTTTCACTGAAAATATTTTCACGAGTTAGCCCAATATGCTTTTGATGATCGACAATTATGACTCCTTTACTTATAACCTTGTGCAGTATTTTCGCGAATTGGGCGCGGATGTGCAGGTGTATCGTAATGATGAGATATCAATAGAAGCGATTGAGCAGCTCACACCTTCTCATTTGGTGATCTCCCCAGGACCTTGTACACCAAATGAAGCCGGTATTTCGATGGCGGCGATTCAAGCGTTTGCAGGAAAAATTCCAATATTGGGTATTTGCTTAGGTCATCAAAGTATTGCTCAGGTCTTTGGTGGAGAAGTGATTCGTGCTAAAAATGTCATGCATGGAAAAACCTCATTAATACACCATCAAAACACGTCTGTATTTACAGGATTACCGAACCCGCAAGTGGCGACACGTTATCATTCTTTAATAGTGTCTGAAGATACCTTGCCTGATTGCTTGGAAGTAACGGCTTGGTGTCAGAATGAAGCGGGTGAAAAAGAAGAAATTATGGGGATTCGACATAAGGCATTAGCTATTGAAGGGGTGCAATTTCATCCTGAGTCGATTCTTACCGAGGCGGGGCATGCCTTATTAGCGAACTTTTTAACACGATAGGAGAAGCTGGTGGATATTCAAAAAGCGATTGCTGCCGTTGTTGAGCGCCAAGATTTGTGTGGCGACGAAATGCGTACGGTAATGAGTGACATCATGACTGGAAAAACCACACCAGCACAAATCGGTGGTTTTTTAATTGGTTTAAGAATGAAGGGGGAGACGGTAGAAGAAATTATTGCCGCAGCCCAAGTTATGCGTGATTTATCAAGTAAGGTTGATCTGAATTTTGATCATATTGTTGATACCTGTGGAACAGGTGGTGATGGCGGTAACTTATTTAATGTATCGACAGCATCGGCTTTTGTTGTGGCGGCGGCTGGCGGTAAAGTGGCAAAACACGGTGGTCGTTCTGTGTCGTCTAAATCAGGTAGTGCTGATGTATTAGAGCAAGCCGGTATTTACCTTGGGCTAGATGCGGAACAAGTTTCTCGATGTGTTGCTGAAATCGGTTTGGGGTTTATGTTTGCACCAAATCATCATTCTGCCATGAAGCACGCTGTTGGCCCTCGTAAAGAAATGGCAACGCGTACGATTTTTAATTTGCTGGGCCCACTCACTAACCCAGCCAATGCAAAGCGTCAGGTAATGGGAGTGTTTGATCAAAAGTGGGTGCGACCGATTGCTGAGGTGTTAAAGGCGCTTGGTAGTGAACACGTTATGGTTGTGCATTCTGAAGATGGTTTGGATGAAATGAGTATTGCTGCGCCGACGTTTGTTGCAGAATTAAAAGACGGTGTTATTTCTGAGTATACGGTTTCACCAGAAGATTTTGGTATTCCATTACAGTCTATCGATACGATTCAAGCTGTAGACGCAAGTGAGAGTTTGGCGCTGATTAAAACGGCGCTAGAAGGTAAGGGGAAAGTAAACCCTGCACGAGATATTGTCGCTTTGAATGCAGGTGCTGCGATTTATGTTTCGGGCATTGCTGATACTTTGGCGGAAGGCGTTAACATCGCAGAAGATGTGATTGGTGGTGGCACAGCAAAAGTTAAAATGTCTGAGCTGGCAAGTTTCACACGTTGTTTTATGAGTTCTGACTCACTTTAACTAATAGGAGCGGCAGCACAATGCAAATAGAAACCCCTACCATTTTAAAGAATATCGTTGCTCGTAAATACGAAGAAATTAACGAGCGTAAATCTCATACTCCGTATGGAAATTTAGAAGTCGCGGCATCCGTTGCTAATGTTCATAACGCACCTCGTGGTTTTGCTAATGCATTAAAGCATCAAATTGCAATTGGTAAAGCGGGTGTCATTGCAGAGATTAAAAAAGCGTCTCCAAGCAAAGGTGTTTTGCGTGAAAATTTTGTTCCTGGTGATATAGCCCGATCCTATGAAAAGGGCGGTGCGGCATGTTTGTCTGTTTTAACAGATCATGATTTTTTCCAAGGTCATGAAGATTTTTTGGTAGAAGCGCGAGCGGCGTGTGCATTGCCTGTTATTCGTAAGGATTTTATTGTTGATGAATATCAGGTGTTGGAAGCAAGAGCCATTGGTGCTGATTGTATTTTATTAATTGCAGCCTGTTTGAGTGGTGAGAAACTTCGTCAGCTTGATAATATGGCACGTGATCTTGGTATGGATGTTTTGGTTGAAGTCCATAATCGTCCGGAGCTTGAACTTGCATTGGAATACACAGAAACAGAATTGTTTGGCATCAATAACCGTGACTTACATACTTTTGAATTGAGTCTAGATCACACATTCGAACTGATGGACAGTGTGCCTTCTGATCGCCTTATCGTAACGGAGAGTGGGATTCATACTCGTGACGATGTGGCCTTGATGCGTGAAAAAAATATTAATGCCTTTTTGGTCGGTGAAACCTTTATGCGCGCTGACAATCCAGGTGAAAAATTAGCTGAGCTGTTTCAGTCTTAATAAGTCATATTAAGATCTAGTAGAGACAGCTTTAGACACAACAGAATAATGTAGGATTGAATAATGAAAACGAATGTAAGTTGGCAAGAAGATGTGCATTTCACTGCAGAGACAGGCTCTGGCTTTAAAGTGGAAATTGACGGTAATCAAGTGGCAGGCCCAAGACCAATGGAGTTGTTGCTTGCCGGGTTAGGCGGGTGTACTTCTTATGATGTGGTTGGCATTCTTAAGAAATCTCGCCAAGACGTTGTAACTTGCGTGGCTCAAATTGAGGCTGATAGAGCGGATGTGGTTCCGGCTGTTTTTACAGAGATCCGAGTTCACTTTGTGGTAACTGGCCGTAAGCTGAAGGAAAGTGTTGTTGCTCGTGCTGTAAAGTTATCTGCTGAAGAATACTGTTCTGCTTCGTTAATGTTAGAACGAGGCGGTGTTAAAATCGTCCATAGCTTTGAAATAATTGAAGCGGAATGAGCGGTTTGAAATAGAGTGGTAAGGATTTTAAAAAAGGCCTTAGTTTTCATTAAGGCCTTTTTATTGAATATCGCTACTTGCTTGGCACTTGTTGAGTGATACAGTGAATGTTTCCACCACCTAATAAGATGTTGCGTGTTTGAATGCCAATGATTTGATGATTAGGGAAAGCTTCTTGTAGCAATGTCTTGACATGCTCGTCGTGTTTTTCATCAAGCATGGGGACAATGACGGCTTGGTTGCTAATCAAAAAATTTGCATAAGATCCAGCAAGGCGCTCACCGGCATGACGTACCATAAAGTTACTGTCTGTTAAGTTTTGAGTTTCTTCTTCAGAAACAAACAAAGGACCTGGCATGGGTAATTTGATGATTTTTAGGGTTCTGTCTTTGGCATCTTTCGCTTTACTCAATATATTATAAGCTTCTTGACTGATAGCATATTGAGGATCGTTTTGATCTTCGCAGTACGTGAGAGCAACAACACCTGGTCGAACTACATGCATGATATTATCTACATGGCCATTGGTTTCATCGTTGAACAGGCCTCGTTTGAGCCAGATAATGGTTTCAACGTTGAGATGGTTTTTTAGCAAGTTTTCTATTTCGGTTTTACTTAGGCCTGGATTTCGGCTTGGGTGAAGTAGGCATTCTTCAGTTGTATATAACGTACCTTCACCATCTACATGAATAGATCCGCCTTCTAGAATAAAAGGAGCTTTGTAAACATCATCGCCTGTGACTTCGGCCATTTTTTCAGCGACAGCATTGTCTTGTTCCCAGTTGTCGTAGAGACCGTCTAATTTACCTCCCCATGCATTAAACTGCCAACTATTCACCCGGCGTGCGCCTTGGTCATTCACTACATAAGTACCTCCGATATCACGCATCCAGCTGTCATCAGAAGGTATTTCAAGCACTTTAATATGTTCAGGAATAGCTTGGCGAGCTTGCAGGAAATGATCAGAACCAACAACAAAGGTAACGGGGGTGAATTGTGCAATAGCTGATGCTACAGCGATAAATTCATTCTGTGCTGGAATGCCTTTCTTACGCCAATTGTCTTCACGTACTGGCCATGCCATCCACACTTGTTCTTGTGGTTCGTGTTCTCCGGGCATGCGAAAACCATCTGCTTTTGGGGTGGAGTTCAATATTTTGGCCACTTTTTATATCCTGTTTATTCTTTATCTAAATTGGGTGTGGTTTTGTCTATTTTATAGCTGAAAAGAAGGTGCCGTATAGATTTATATTTTAGTATGAAGAAAGAGGGTGAAATGCGTTTAATGTGTTCTATTAATAATGGTGTCCCCACCAGGACTCGAACCTGGAATAGCCGCTTAGGAGGCGGCAGGTATATCCTGTTTACCTATGGGGACATTGTAACTTGTAGGCGGTTATTTTATACGTTAGTGATTTAGGAATGCAATATGGGCAGAAGATATCATGTTGATTTCCATCGTATTTTAAGCTCGACCTAAGGTTTGTTTGCTGCTTATTGGGCGTGTAGAGCCTCTGGAAGTGTAAACTTTATTTTTACTGCTGTGGCCTTGAAGAAGCTCAAAAAGATATTTGTTACGTTTTTGTAGGGTGTTCAGGACTTGAGCGTTTGTATTGTTTTGCGTTTTGCATTTTTTAAGCAGGGCTTCACATTCTTGCATGAGCAGACGTACTTCATCCATAGAGCTGTCTTGAAGGTTTAGCCAGTCTTTGAAATCTTGCTCTGTGGGTTTTTTTCGATCTAGAACATCAAACTTAATGAGCACGTTGACTCTTTTTTCATTAAGTTGATTCATTTCATCAAGAAGGGTTTGTTTCTGTTCTGATAAAGAAATAATTACTTCGCTGTCTGATCCTCCATATGCCAAGCGTTCTTCGTCAAGAAGCAAAGAGAGCTTTTGTAGCGTCTCTTTGCTTTTGATAAAAATCGGGGCAATAGGGATCATAGGGCAAGCCATTTAAAGACTGCGTTAGTGCAGTCTAGAATAACGAGTCCATAGAAGCCATGTTATGCGCTAGCTTCTGTGTATCTATTTTATAATCGCCTGCTGCAATAGCGGCTTTTATTTGCTCAACTTTATCCATATCAACATTTGGTAAGTCGTTGATTTTAGAGTGTTGGTTTTGCAGCGTTTGGGCTGTTCCGCTTAGTTGTACAGTGTCTTCAGCTAATACGCCGCCACTCTGTACTGTATTTTGCTTTTCTGTTGCATTGCCTGCTACATCATCTTTATGCGAACGTTCGCTTTTGTTGATGCTGCCTTGGTTTGATAGACCTGTAAAATTTATTGCCATTGGGTTTTTCCGCCCTTTTATGATTTGCCTGTCTATATTGTCGGCTGGGTCTACATAAACTTTAGTAAAAAGCTGCAGAAAAGAACAATTAATAAGTTGCCGATTAGTTTATGCCTAGTAGTTTACAAGAACCTCACTGTTAGATACAACTTTGGCGTATATAATTCGTTCGGAACTGGTGTTTTGTACACGGATTTGTTGTCCTTTCGCGCCATTCTCTAAAGCAACGCCATTCATCCTAACTGTAATACTTTCACTACTTGCCGTTATTAATACCAGATCACCTTTTTTCACAAGAGTTGGTTGGTTGGTTAAGCTCTCAGTAATAAAGGTATTTATACGTAAATTACGAGACGCAATAAGGCCATAAGGTGGATTTTTCTGAGTGAAAACTTGTCCTCTTAGGGTAGATAGGTCGACTTCACCTACGTCAGTGTTCGACCTGCTAATGACTTGTCCACGATTGATTGGATTAATCGTTTTTATTGCTGGAATCATAATCGATTGGGTAATAGGTATATAGGATTTCCAGGTAGGAGAATCACAACTGATCTCATAATTCGTGCGTTTAGTGGCATCAGGCCTTTGGTTGATGATGCGAATGATTTCGTGCTCACAATCGGGAAGATAGTTTAATGCAGCGAGATTATTAGTTGTAATGTTAATGATTGCATCTGTATATATTTCAGAGAGACGAGGAATCTCTACACTATTTATATAAGTATTGATTTGTTCTTCAACTGAGGCGGCAAATGTTGAACCAGATTGGAAACAAAAGAAGGCTATTATTAGCCTTATGATTCGCATGATTAGCTCTCTTTGTTTATTATTACGTTATTAATATGATAGAAGACAGTTAGTATTATATTTTAAATCACTTTATCATTGGATGGTGTATTTTAACAATTCTGAGGGCCACTCAGGTTGATGTTTACACATTTTGGAGGCGTTTATGGCTGGAGTTTTAGATACTGTTAACCAACGTACACAGCTGGTGGGAGAAAATCGACTTGAGCTGTTGTTGTTCCGTTTAAATGGTAAGCACCTTTATGGCATTAACGTCTTTAAAGTTAAAGAAATTCTTCAGTGTCCTAAATTGACAAGTATGCCATACAGCTCACCTGTTGTTAGAGGTGTTGCTCATATTCGCGGTGGTACGATTCCTATTTTAGATTTGGGTTTGGCAACAGGCTCAAGCCCAATGGAAAATATTGATCAGTGCTTTGTTATTATTACTGAATACAATCGACGCATACAAGGATTCTTGGTTCGTGGTGTTGAACGTATCGTTAATATGAATTGGAGTGATATTCAGCCGCCACCAAAAGGCTTATCAAATGACAATTATCTGACTGCTGTTTGTCAGGTAGAAAAAGAGATGGTTGAAATTCTTGATGTTGAACAAATTCTTTCTGAAGTGGCTCCTACTCGCCAAGATATTTCTGAAGGTATTGTCAATGATGGTGTTCAAGAAAATGCTAAAAAACACCATATATTAATTGTTGATGACTCGTCTGTTGCTCGTAAGCAAATAAAACGCTGCATGGAACAGGTTGGGTTCGAAACGACGGTGTTATGCGATGGGCGTGAAGCATTGAACTATCTAGAAGGTATCGTTGCCGAGGGTAAGGATATTACTGAAGTGTTTTCCATGGTCATTTCTGATATCGAAATGCCGGAAATGGATGGTTATACTTTGACTACAGCAATTCGTAACGATAGTCGTTTGCAGGATTTATTCATTCTTCTGCATACGTCATTGAGTGGTGTATTTAATGAATCTATGGTTAAAAAAGTGGGCGCGGATGGCTTCTTGGCCAAGTTCCAGCCAGATGAATTGGCTCGATTAGCTATAGAAGCAGTACAGGTTCAATCAGAATGATATTTCATTCTGATTCCTGTTGTTTATGGAGTTTCAATGCTCAATAGTACGAATGCAATTACACCTAACGGTTACATCCGGTTTAGAGATTATCTACAGAAAGTATGTGGAATATCGCTTAGTGATAATAAGCAGTACCTGGTTGCTAGCCGTTTAGGGAGAATGTTAGAAAGAGAAGGTTTTTCTAAGATTGAGCAGTTAGTTGATGCTTTAGATAGGCCAGGAAGTTCTAAATTAAAAGAAGAAGTTATTAACGCAATGACGACCAACGAAACGCTTTGGTTTCGAGATATACATCCTTTTACTATTTTAAAGGATAAGGTGTTGCCTGAAATGAAGACTTCTCCTTTGAGAATTTGGTCAGCAGCCTCTTCAACAGGTCAAGAGCCTTATTCAATTAGTATGGTTATTGAGGAGTTTAAGTCTTCTCGACCTGGTGTGTTAAAAGCTGGTGAAAAAATCATAGCGACTGATATTTGTACGAATATACTTCAGCATGCTAAGCGGGGCGAATATGATAGTTTAGCTATTGCACGAGGTCTTGGCCCTGATTTGCAGCGTCGTTATTTTGATAAGGTTAATGATCTTACTTGGAAAATAAAGCCGCATTTAAGTTCTCGGGTTGAGTTTAAATACCTCAATCTTATTGACTCATTTTCAATGCTTGGTAAATTTGATGTGATTTTTTGCCGTAATGTATTGATCTATTTTGCCGTTGATTTAAAGCTCGATATTTTAAAAAGAATGCATGCATCCTTGAAGCCTGGTGGCTATTTGTTTCTTGGTGGTTCTGAGGCGCTAAGCGGTCTTTCTTCTTATTTTGAAATTGTTCAATGCCACCCTGGAATTGTCTATAAGGCTAAGGTTCTGTAAAAAGTTGTATTAGCCGTTTTGACGCTTTTTAGCAATTAAATACACTGTTAATAATAAAATATAAAGCCTACCTATTTTTTATGGGTGGGCTTTTTTGTTTTTGTTGTCCCGTCCTGTGTCCCATCCTGAAATAGGTTTGCCGCTTTTTGCCGTTTCCTTCTTAGATGTTTTTAAGTCTATGAAAAATATGAGATTTTTATTTTGGCATCATAATTGCTTTATACGAGTTACATTAAGTAATGATATTTTTCATCGAGGGTTGAATGGCTATTTCTTTTGCAAGTGCATTTGCAGGACACGATAAGACGCTAGAGTTTAGAAGCGCCAGAGCTGCCGTACTTGCGAATAATATTGCCAATGCGGATACGCCAAACTTCAAAGCAAGGGACATTACGTTTGACTCTCTTCTTAGCAATGAAAGTAGCAAATTGCAGCTTGCGGGGAGTAATGCTCGCCATATGTCTGCTGAAGGTTCTTTGTCTGAATCGGATGGTGGTCTTCTGTTTCGTAATGCGAGCCAACCAGCATTAGATGGAAACAACGTAGATATGCAAAGAGAGCAGGCAGAATACGCGCAAAACTCATTGCAGTTTGATACGAGTTTTATGTTTTTAGATAGAAAAATCAGCGGCATGCGAAAAGCACTTACAGGAAATTAATAATGTCTTTAAGTAATATTTTCACCATCTCCGGATCTGCAATGAGCGCTCAAACAGTACGTTTGAATACAGTCGCAAGTAACATGGCAAACGTAGACAGTGCCGCAAGCTCAGCAGATCAAACTTATCGTGCACGTAAGCCTATTTTTTCTCAAATGATGAATGATAGCATGCGAGATTATGGTTGGAGTAATGCTGGCGCAGATAACAGTGGTGCTGGTGTTGGTGTGAAAATAGATGGCATTGTTGAGTCAGACGCACCGTTGCAGCCTCGTTACGAGCCAGACCATCCAATGGCTAATGATGAAGGGTACGTATTTTACCCGAATGTAAATCCAATAGAAGAAATGGCGGATATGATGTCGGCCTCTCGATCTTTTCAAACGAATGTAGAAATTATGAACTCGGCAAAAAGTATGATGCAGAAAATGCTCACACTTGGGCAGTCGTAGGAGCTGACAGATGGCAAATATATCTGATACTAAAGGTCTTGGTAATCTGATATCTCAATACGGAACAGATTCGGCGAAGGCAAAAGCTGGCATTGAAAAGCCAGAAGTCTCTACAGAGGATACGGGGGCTTTAGCGGATCAAAATGTGTTTTTGAAGTTGTATATTGAACAGCTTAAAGGGCAGGATCCAACGTCACCGCAAGATGCGAATGACATGGTTGCACAAATGTCTCAGTTTAGCTCCCTAGAGCGATTGACTGGCATTTCAGATCAGCTAGAAATTATGGCGACATCCTTGACGTCTAATCAAGCATTGAGTGCTTCTACCCTAGTTGGCAAGTCTATTTTACTGGATGGTAATAAAGCCAAGATCACAGAAAATTCAGATGATATTCAAGTAAAAACAGTTATTCCTGATGGTTCTCAGACGGCGACCTTGAAAATATACGATGCTGATAATCGTCTTGTTCGTAGCTCAGTTCTTAATTCTGGTGATTATAAATGGGATAAGTTAGATGATGACGGAAAAGTCTTGCCGCCTGGCGAATACCGCTTTGTCGCTTCATCAGCAGATGCCGAAGGTGAAATATCTGCTATGACAACACAGCTTCCTACCCGTATTCAGGGTGTCACTATCAATGGTGAAAATGGAACTATGTTGAATGTGGAAAATCACGGCAAAATCAAACTTACAAACGAATTAGAAATTTTAGGGTAATTGGGAGAGCATTATGGGATTTAATACTGCGTTATCTGGCATTAAGGCTTCTGCCGATTATTTGAGTGTTACAGGTAATAATATTGCCAACGCTGATACAACAGGCTTTAAAAAGTCGCGTATTGAATTTGATGATCTCTACAATACCAGTGTTTTGGGTGCTGGCAGTGGTAACAGTATTGGTTCTGGTGTGAGCGTAAGTAAGGTTTCTCAAGAATTCTCATCTGGAAACTTATCTTATACAGATAACAATTTAGATATCGCCGTTGATGGTCAGGGATTCTTTGTCTTAGATGCTGGTGTTGCTCAGTCTTATACTCGAGCGGGTAATTTTAAGCTGGATGAAAATGGTTATTTGGTGACAAATACAGGCAGTCATGTTCAAGGTTTTAATGCTGTAGATGGTGTAGTTGGTGGTAATTTGGATGACCTTTCTATTCCGACTGATCGAATTCCGCCAGAAGCTACGACAGAAATGGAATTAAAAGTAAATTTAAACTCTAAGAGTGAAGATATTCCAGCTTTCATTAAAGCAGATTTTGATCCGTTAGACCCTGATACCTATAATTACACGCAGACTCAAGGTCTTGTAGATGGTAATGGTAATAACCATATCGTTACGTATTACTATGCTAAAAGCGAGTTGCCAAACACCTACAAAGTGCATGCAACCGTTGATGGTAATATGACGGATGATACAGGTGCAGCCTTTTTAGGTGAGACTTATGCCACTTTTAACTCTGCAGAGGGTGGAACAGACTTTAATGGTGATGGCAATGAAGAGAGGGCGTTTGAGCTTCTTTATATTGGCGATAAAGAGCCTACCTCTGCTGATATTGAAGCAGCAACAAAAAATCCTTTAGCCATTGCTGGAACCTTGGGTGGCGTAGCTATTGCTTCGACACTTGAAGCTGATAGCATTCGAAATTCAAAACAGGTTGCGCGTGAGGTGTTTGATGCGCTGGAGCCTGATACTTACAACTATGGCAATACAAGAACGGTTTATGACAGCCTTGGTGAGTCGCATACTTTGGGCTATTACTTCATCAAGCAAGGTGAGGAGAACACTTATGAGTTGCGTGTCACTATGGATGGTGAAGAAACTTTCACTGATCCTCTGACGGGAGAAGATACTCGTTTCTTAGAGAAGAATACGTCTGTTTCTTTTGATGCGGCAGGTAATCTATTGGGAGCGTATCGTGGTATTCCACCGTTTGGTATTCCTCAGCCTATCTCATTAGAAATTGTAGGAGTGGATCCAACGAATCGAGGTAGTATCACGCCTTTGGATTTGGCTGGCTCAACACAGTATGCCTTGGAAAATACAGACAATTTTGAGCAAGATGGTTATTCAGCGGGTGAATTACAAGGGGTGTCATTTGACGCTGATGGTTTCTTGGTTGCCAATTACACGAATCAACAAACGGCAATTCTTGGCCAAATAGCGTTGGCAACATTTGACAGTAATGACGGTCTTATGCCGTCAGGGCATACATCTTGGCTGGCAAGTAAAGGTTCTGGTCCTGCTGATGTTGGTCGCCCGAATAGTGGAACATTAGGTAAGATTCAAGGAGGAGCATTAGAAGAGTCTAATGTTGATTTAACGTCTGAACTCGTTGCGCTTATTGAGGCACAGCGAAATTATCAAGCAAACAGTAAAACATTAGAAACAGAAAATACTGTGACACAGACGATAATTAACCTCCGTTAATTTTCTGGAGAGAGAAGATTTTACGCCAGAACAGCTTTGCTGTTCTGGTTTTTTTTTGTCTTTTTTTATACTTTTCTAAGTTGGTACGGTTTTTGATAGTAGTTATCTAAGCAATATGAATTTTCTTAGGAGTCTCGTAGTGGATAAGGCCTTATATCTAGCAATGAGTGGTGGTGTACAAACCATGAATGCTCAAACAATACATGCTAATAATCTAGCCAATGTAAATACAACGGGCTTCCGTTCTGATTTTGAACAAGCTCGTTCTATGCAAGTATACGGCGATTATCATCCTAGCCGGGTGTATGCAATGACTGAGAATCCGGCGACACGATATACGGAAGGGAGTTTGATAGAAACTGGTCGAAATCTAGATGTTGCAGTGGCTGGTAAAGGCTTTATTACTGTCTACGATGAAAGCGGCCAAGAAGCTTACACTCGTGCGGGAGATCTACAAATTAATGCTGCAGGGCAGTTGGTAACCGGACGAGGTTTGCCAGTTGCAGGTGTTGATGGACCTATTTTTCTACCTCCTATTGATAGTATCAATATTACAGCTGACGGTTCTATTTCTGTTGTTCCTCAAGGTGGCGCTGGTAATGAGGTGGCGGTTTTAAACCAAATTAAATTGGTGAACCCTGATGCTCAAAATTTACGAAAAGAAGAAGATGGCCTAATTCATTCGCGTGATGGTCAAGCGTTCGAAATAGACCCTAATGTTCAGTTGGCTTCTGGTTTCGTTGAGAGTAGCAATGTGAACGCGGTTGAAGAAATGACTCATATTATGAACCTGTCTCGACGCTTCGAAATGAATGTGAAGATGATGGATACGATACGAAATAATGCCGACGCTTCTGCTCGAATATTACAGCGTAACGCTTAAAGACAATCGATTAGTAAAGAATAACGGAATTTAAAAGAGGCTTTTATGAATTCAGCATTATGGGTAAGTAAGACTGGCTTAAGTGCAATGGACAAACAGTTAAACGTGGTTGCCAATAACTTGGCTAACGTTTCAACAACCGCGTTTAAGAAGGACCGAGCGGTCTTTGAAGATCTAATGTACAAAACAGTTCGAGCTCCGGGTGGTTTAAGTGCCCAGAATGCTGAATTGCCGTCTGGGTTGCAGCTAGGTACTGGTGTTAAAGTTGGTGCGACTCAAAAAGATTTTACAAATGGCGATTATAACATGACGGATAGGCAGCTTGATGTGGCTATTCAAGGTAAGGGGTTCTTACAGGTTTTGCAGCCGGATGGCACAATTGGTTATACCCGTGACGGTAGTCTTCAATTAAATAGCCAAGGGCAGATTTCAACGTCTGGTGGTTTGGTTGTAGAACCTGGTATTCAAATAGATCCAGGCGCCATTGAAATTATGATTGCTGAAGATGGTGTTGTTTCTGTTCGAATGTCCGGTGAAGCGGATGCTCAAGAGGTTGGTGCTATTAATATTGCGGGTTTCATAAATCCAACGGGGTTAGGCGCGGCAGGACAAAATGTCTTCACAGAAACAAATGCAAGTGGGCCACCACTTGTGGGTGTTCCAGGTACAGATTCTTTGGGCACTCTTGCTCAAGGTATGTTGGAAGCATCAAACGTGAACTCAATTGAAGAACTCGTTAATATGATTACAACGCAAAGAGCCTATGAGATGAACTCTAAAGTCATCTCTGCTGCAGATGGTATGATGAGCTTCGCAATACAGCAATTATAGTAACGTGTGGAATATGATGAAAATTAAATTTGCGCTCTTAGCATTATTAAGTATTTCTTTGACGGGTTGCCTGACTTGGGATATAGACCAGCAAGCAGTTGCTAACGCGGCTGCAGCAGGGGCGGCAGGCGCTGTTACTGATGCTGTGATTGATGCGGTAACAGAAGATGGCGAGGATGCTGATGAAGAAGCAGAGTCTGAATCTAATGGAGAGCGCAAAGGCTTTGTTCCAGATGCGAATGACCCATTAAATGGGCCTCAAATTAGCCAGTCGATACGATCAGATGATCCTTATTACACACCAGTCTATCCAAATGGAATAAATCCTTCTCAAGCACCTACTGGTGGCATTTATCAAGTCGGTATGGGAGATGTGTTTTTTGGTGATCAAAAAGCGAGTAAAGTTGGCGATATATTGACTATTAATTTGAACGAGACGACGACATCTACAAAAGCCAATGCAGCAACTGTTTCTAAATCTTCTTCAGCGACGATTGAAAACCCAACTGTGCTAGGAACTGAATTGAACGTAGACACAATTGTTCCGCAGCAGGGAACAGATTTTTCTGGTAATGCATCGGCGAATCAAAATAACAGTTTAAATGGTACTATCTCAGTAACAGTTTTTAAGGCGTACCCTAATGGTCTCTTGGCAGTACGTGGAGAGAAATGGCTACGCTTAAATCAAGGTGATGAATATATACGTTTTTCAGGCATTGTTCGTAAGCAAGATATTTCTCCAGATAATACCGTTGAATCAGAACGTGTGGCGGATGCAAGAATTACTTATTCTGGTACAGGTGATGTTGCAGCAGGAAGTGAGCAAGGTTGGGTAAGTCGATTACTAAACTCCAGCGATATGCCTTATTAATTTTATATAACAGACGAGAGATTTTGAATGCTCTCATAGGTGATGCAATGAAACACATAGCACTAATAGCTTTATATTTCCTATCTTTCTCTGTACAGGCTGAACGTCTGAAGGATATTGCTAGTGTTCAAGGTGTTCGAGAAAACCAATTGTTTGGCTACGGTTTGGTCATTGGTCTAAATGGAACGGGTGACAGTACGGCTTTCACGAATCAAAGTTTTGCTAGCATGTTGTCTCGTTTTGGCGTGACATTGCCAGAAGGCGTGAATGCCACATCCAAAAACGTTGCGGCGGTTTCATTGACTGCAACTCTGCCGGCGTTTTCCAAGCCGGGGCAAAAAATTGATGTAACGGCATCATCTATTGGTAATGCGAGCGCATTGCGTGGCGGAACCTTACTACTGTCTACCTTAAAAGGTGCGGATGGCGCGGTTTACGCCATTGCTCAAGGTAATTTGGTTGTTGGTGGTTTAGGGGCTAATGGCACTGACGGCTCTAGAACGTCTGTTAATGTCCCTACGGTTGGTCGTATTCCGAATGGAGCAAGTGTCGAACGTATTGTTGCTAATAGTTTCAATACGGGTGACTCACTTACCTTTAACCTTAATCGTCCTGATTTCACAACGGCAAAACAGGTTTCTGATAAAATCAATAATCTTTTAGGGCCTGGAGTAGCGACAACATTAGATGCCACGTCAATACGCGTTTCTGCGCCAAGAGATCCAAGTCAACGCGTAACATTCCTATCCATTTTAGAAAATCTTGACGTTGAAGTCGCAGAAGAGCGAGCACGTATTGTTGTGAACTCTCGTACTGGAACCATTATTATTGGACAGCATGTTACCGTTTCGCCGGCGGCGATTACGCATGGCAGTCTTACTGTGACTATTAAAGATGTTCCTCCTGTAGTTGGTCAAGATGGCACAATAACAGGCGGTGAAACCATTATCTCGCCTCGTGAGGGTATTGAAATCGGAAATAATAGCGGGCACATGTTTGTGTTTGACCCGGGTGCTTCATTGAACGATATTGTTCGAGCGGTTAATCAGGTTGGCGCTGCGCCCGGTGATGTTATGGCCATTCTGGAAGGCTTAAAGCAGGCTGGTGCCATTAATGCTGATCTAGTCGTGATATAGGTTTATATATGAATTCAGTTCCATCAAATCAGACTTTTTTCGCCGATTTTTCTTCATTATCAGATTTGAAGACAAAGGCGCAAAAAGACCCAGATGCTGCTTTAAAAGATGTTGCCCAGCAATTCGAGTCTATCTTCATCAATATGATGCTCAAGAATATGCGCAGTACCAATGAGACGATTGGTGCTGGTCTTTTTTCTAGTGCTCAAACCAAGCAATATCAAGAGATGATGGATTCGCAAATGTCACAAAGCATGGCGAACTCTGGTGGTATTGGATTGTCTGAAGCGCTTATTCGCCAATATCAAACGCAGCAAAGCCAAGTAAGTTCACCTGAAGCAAAAGAGCGAGGGGATACGGATTTCCTTAATCAAGTGGCAAAACAAGACCTAGTCAGAATTCAAGCGCTTGCTCAGCGGGCTTCTGTTGAGTTTATTCAGGCAGCTCAACAAGAAGCGGCTCAACAAACCACTCAAAATACTTCAGAAACTGGTGGGATTTCAGTGCCATCGGCCTTGTCAGTAGTATTTGAGTCACCAGATGAATTTGTAGAAAGCCTTTGGCCACATGCTCAGCAAGCTGCCGAGAAACTAGGTGTTAACCCTAAAGCGATATTGGCTCAAGCCGCTCTTGAAACGGGTTGGGGGAAATACCCTATTGCCAAAGAAGATGGTGCCGCTAGCTTTAATTTGTTCGGAATTAAAGCTGATAATCGTTGGACAGGTGATAGGGCGGTTGTG
Source organism: Marinomonas ushuaiensis DSM 15871 (assembly GCF_000521805.1). Lineage (GTDB taxonomy): Bacteria > Pseudomonadota > Gammaproteobacteria > Pseudomonadales > Marinomonadaceae > Marinomonas > Marinomonas ushuaiensis. The sequence goes on along the minus strand of NZ_JAMB01000008.1, from coordinate 8,378 downwards.
AATACACTGGAGTTTCGAGATGGTGTCGCAAAGCGTGAAAAAGCCGCGTTTCGTGCTTACGATTCGTTCGGTCAGAGCTTCAATGATTACGCCAATTTTTTAAGTTCTAGCGAGCGGTATAAAGATGCCTTGAAGTCTGGAGATGACGCATCAATGTTTGCCGCTTCCCTTCAAAAAGGTGGCTATGCTACCGACCCTAAGTACTCAGAAAAAATCGATAGCATCCTCTCAAGCCAGTGGTTCCAAGGCCTTTAATAAAAAAATGATTAAACCTCAGTGTTGGTAAAGTTCTTGCATATATGGCTTTATGGCGTCAAAAACTATCGAAGTTATTTCTTGAACAACGTGCTAGAGGTGTGAGCTATGAGCTCAAATTTATATACAATTGGTTTGACTGGTTTACAGTCTAGTAATGCCCGTATTAATACGACAGGGCAGAATACGACCAATGTCGACACCGAAGGTTATAGCCGCCAAAGAACAGAAACAACCAGTTCACCAGCTGGTGGTGTCGTTCTACGTGATACATCACGACTTGTAGATCATTTCGTTAGTTCTCAAGTTAGAACTGACGCCGCTAATTTTGCTTACTATGACACTTATAACTCCATGATGAGTGTTGCTGATAATCTGCTTGCTGAAGACAGTGTTTCTTTAACCGCTTATATAAATGAAGCGTTTGGTGCTCTTCAGGCGGCAAATAATGACCCTACTTCTTCTTCATTACGAGACCTTGCCCATTCCAGCCTTAACGTTTTGGTCGATCAATATAAGACTCTTTCTGATGTTGTAACGCGTCAAGAGCGTCTAGCCAGTGAGCAATTGTCAGTTTCTTTGACCGACTTGAATTCAATCACGACCAAAATATCTAAATTGAATGGCAATATTTTGAGAGAAGAGGGCTTATCTATTTCTCCTGCCAATGAATTAAGAGATCAGCAAGAGCTTTTAGCTAAAGACCTTTCTAAATACTTAGACATCAAGGCAGAGTTTACTGAAAAAGGGTTGATGACTATTCATTTACGAAATGGCCAGCCATTGGTCATGGATCAAAACCCAACAGAGCTAAAAATGTTGGCTGATCCATTAGATCCGAATAAAATCAAATTGATGGTGGATTTTGGTGACCACAATGTGGCTTTGAAAATGGATGGTCTTGGCGGAAGTATTGGTGGTTTAGTCGATTTTCGTTCTCAGTTCAGTGCTTATGCTGATCGTACGTTAGGCCAGCATGCGATTTCTATTGCTGATGCAATGAACGTCCAAAATGCCAAAGGTGTTGATGGTAATGGTGACTTTGGCGGTGACTTGTTTACTTTAGGTAAAATAGATATTTTTACCACGAGAGATAACCTTCATAAATTACCTGATATTTCTGTGCGAGTTTCTGCTGGTGACGCAAATGACATTACCAAAGATACCTATGAACTTGCTAAGACAGATGGCGATCGATTTGCCATCACCAAATACGATATCAATGGAAAGGCATCAGGTCAGCAACATATTTTTGACTTCTCTACGTTAACACCAAGCAGTGAGGGGTATTATTCCATTGAAGGTTTGGGTATCGATCTTCGATTAAAAGATCCAGGTGATATTGATGAAGGTGATGTTTTTCGTTTTGCACCAACACAGCGAGCTGCAACTAATTTGGAATTGAATGCGAAGAATGGTCAAGCTTTAGCATTTAGTGCCCCTGTTGGAGTGAGTACGAATTCTGACAATTTATCGGATGCAAAAATTTCTTTGACCTCAATAACAAATACCGACCCTAAATCGTCCGCTTTTACCGCCGATGCTAAGCTTTATCCAAGCGCTCCACATAAGATTTATTTTACGTCTCCAAGTTCGTATGTGATTCAGGATGCATCAGGTACTGAAATAGCTAATGTTACCAACGTACAGCAATATAGTAATTTGCTTGAACAAGCTGGTTTGGCGCAGGAAGCGGGTTTTGATGTATCTGTTTCTTCTAAACCACAGCGAGGAGATGAATTCTCCATGAGTATTGATCAAGTTGGACCTGCGGATAACTTTAATGGTATTGCGTTAGTGGATTTGCAGAATCAATCTTTGGTTGCAGGTGAAGCAAGTTTGTCTAAATCATTTGCTGGCTTTATTTCTTATGTCGGTAGTAAAACATCCGAAATTGCAGGTCATGCGGAATCAAGTGAAGTGATTTTTAATGATAGTATGGCCAGACGAGATAGATTGTCAGCCGTCAGTTTAGATGAAGAAGCAGTCAACCTATTGAAGTATCAACAGTCTTATTCTGCTTCCGCTCAAGTTGTAACAGCGGCTCGAACTACATTTGAGACATTGCTTGGGATTATGAGGTAAGTTTATGCGAGTAACCAATAACTTAATTTATGGGCAATCTAGCCGAGCTATTAGCCAAGCGAATGAAAAAATACTCAATGCTCAAGAAAAAATTTCATCACAAACTGACATTGTAAAACCAAGTGACAACCCGGTTGGCGCGAGTCAGGTCTTAATGTATCAAGGCAATACGCATCAGTTAAAGTTATTTGATGAATCCATCAAAATGGCGGTAGGAAACTTAGAGTATCAAGAAGTTGCTTTAGACAGTATTAATGGCTTTATGGATGACGTGCGTACGTTATTTATCCAAGCACAAAATGATATCAATACTCAAGAAGACATTAATGCCATTGTTCAAGAAATTGAACTGATTACAGAGTCTATGGCTGAGTTGATGAATACAAGAAGTGCTGATGGAAGCTATGTCTTCTCTGGTACAGATACGCAAGGACCTCCATTTGCTATAAGCAGTCAAGGTCGTTATGAATGGGTTGGTAATGAAGGGCAAAAATACGCTCAGATCTCGGAAGATATGCGCATACCTGTAACGGACTCAGGTAAAAAATTGTTCCAAGATATTTGGACGAATCGTTCGTTTTCATCTGATTTGTTAGCCGGTGATGTAACACTTACTGCCAAGGTAAAAAATCAAGGCGATTTTGATCAATTTATGGAAGATAATTACGACCCTGAAAACCCATCAGAGAATAATTATCTTCTAACTACTTTCCCTATTAATATTGATCTTGAAAGTGTAGAAGGATTTATTTCTGACTCAAGTTTTACCAATTCGAATGACAAAGCAGATCAAGATAGACGCAGGGCGTTCGATGGTGAACCCGGTACATACAGTATAACGAATAGCGCTGGTGAAGTGGTTTCTTCTGGAGACTATACAGCAGGGAAACCGATTTCTCTTGGTGGTATGTCATTCCTTGTGAGAGGTGAGCCAGGTGCGGTGGTTGATATTTCTTTGGATAAACCAAGACGTGACAATGTATTAAATGAGATCAATGATACACTGGCGATTCTTGGCGACCGAGACTCAACTCATGAAGAGCGTGAGCAGTCATTTTTTGATGCAACAACTAGTATCAATAATGCTCAGCAAATGATTCGAGAAGGGCGCTCGTCTGTTGGTGCAAGATTGAATATTCTTCAAGATAGAGAAGACTTTAGTTCAGCAAATCAATTATCGAATGCTGTTGCTCAAGATCGAATAGGCGGTTTAGATGTCGCCGCAGCTGCAACAGAATTGGCTATGAAAGAAGCTGCGCTTAGTGCTTCGCAGAAAGTATTTTCACGTATTAGTAATTTATCTTTGTTTAATCAGATGTAAGTTCTGGGGTATAGAATAAAAATGTCGGCGTTTAAAATTGAATCTTGTTTTGGGGCTGATATTAATGTTGGGTATTTCGATATGGATGAAATACTTAGTATCTTAGAACTGAAAAGTAGCGTGTTAGGTAGCAAACGCGTTAAGAGCCTCATAACTATGCATGGTCGCAAAGACCGTATTGTCGGTGTAGCTATGAGGCAAGTAGCATTTGATATATTGCGGCCCACGTTAGAATCACCATTCCTTCCTTATGATCCTTATTTTTCAAACGATGAAAAACTATTAAGTTCTAGTAGAGAGCGACTTTATGATGCACAAGAAAGGTTTCTTATCTTATGTATCTCCATGGCTCACGGTCGATCAGTTAGAAGTCTAAGAAAACTTTATCCAGACCTTAATACGAAAGAGTTACGTAGTAAGCATGGTAGAAAACAAAATTTGTTTCGTTATTTTAGAGAAGAATTAAACGAATACACAAGAGAGTACATACTTACTTATAAAGGCCGCATGAAAAAATTAAACGAGGTGGGGCTTAATAAGGAAAATGATAAAAAACATGAAGAAAGTGTTGAATCACCAGTTGAGACCGCAAAACCTGTCGTTACGAAAAAGCCACCTCTAGAAAACAAACTTATCCCAACTTCTTTTGATGATGAAGTGTCTACAGCACTTAAAATTTTTAAAGATGGTCACTTATTATTGTCAGCGCAAATTGAGCGATTTAAACGTGGAGAGCAATTAGAAATCACTGAGCTTATGCGGTTCTGTCGTCGCTTGATTGAATCTCACACACGTAATAATTTCTCATTAATGGCTATCCGTCATATAAAAGATCCCTCTTCCTATTTAGAGCAACATGCTATGGGGATGGCCGTTCTTGCTATTCATTTTGCGAAAGCAATGAAATTGGCTAATGCTTATGTGGAGGTGATTTCTCTTGGAGCCTTATTGTTTGACTTAGGTCGATTCCGTTTACCAATGGCTATGGTGACGAAAACAACAAAAATGACAGAGGGTGAGTTTGATTTATTTCGTAAGCATATACAGTTCGGTGAACAAATCTTACAAAAGAGTGAGAATATTCCAAAAGCTGTATATCAAATGTTATTGGATCATCATGAAAAAATAGACGGTTCAGGTTACCCATCTGGAAAACAAGGATCGGAAATATCCGTCTATGGAAAAATGGCTGCGATTATTGATGCTTATGATGCGATAACTTCTGAACAGCCGCATAAGCATTCTATGGGACCGATCAAGGCGTGCCAGAAAATGCAGAAAGAATCAGGTCTGGCGTTTGATAGCGAATTACTGGTTGTATTCTTGAAGCACATTGGTAGTGTGCCTGTTGGTTCTTGTGTGTTGTTATCTAATGGGCGTGTAGGTTTTGTCCTCACGTTAAATAAGTTGTTTCAGCCTTCTTTAGTTCGACAGGTATACAGTTTTACCAATAAGGCTTTTATAGAAACTTCTGATATCGAATTGAATAAATCAGCTAATCTACGAAGTGAAGTGGTCATTGAAAAGGAAGTTGACCCTCAAGCTTTAGGTTTGCAGTTTATTAATCATATATCATGACTTGTAATTGGCTTTCCTTTAGCATCGACTCTTTAGTCCCCATTCTTTAGTCCCCATTCTTTAGTACCCATTCTTTAATTTATATTTTTAGTACGAAAGTCGAACATTTTTATGACCTTTTTTACGCCGTTTTTTTCAAAACTTTAGAGTTCAATACGATTTAATTTAATTTATTTGAAAATATGTATTTTTATGACTTTTTTCACATTTTTTTGCCTTTATTTTTAAAGTTATTAGTACTCAGTTCGATAACTTTGAGTACCGCTTATTTTGAGTTTATAAAAAATAAAATGCTTAAAAAAAGTTAAAAAAAAGTTAAAGGAAATCGTCAAGGTGTCGATAACTTTAATAAGAGACAAAAGCCAAATATTCAATTAAATCAAAAGGTTGTCTCGTTTTAAAAATATTCTTAGGAGAGAAAAAATGGCTTTATATGTAAATACTAATGTGTCCTCGCTGAATGCTCAGCGTATGTTAGATAGCTCTAGTCGAGAGCTAGATACGTCGTTCCAACGCTTATCATCTGGACGTCGAATTAACAGTGCAGCGGATGATGCTGCAGGCCTTCAAATTTCTGATCGTTTGACCTCTCAGATTAATGGTTTGAACCAGTCTGTACGAAATGCAAACGATGGTATCTCGCTAGCGCAAACTGCAGAGGGAGCCTTGGACGAAACAACAAGCATGTTGCAACGTATGCGTACCTTATCTATTCAGGCAGCAAACGGATCAAACTCAGATAAAGACCGTGTGGCTCTACAACAAGAGATGTCGCAACTGTCTAAAGAGATAAACCGAATTGCAGATACAACTACATTTGGTGGTACAAATTTACTAGACGGTACTTATCAAGGTATTTTCCAAGTTGGTGCCGATGCAAACCAAACAATCAGCTTTACTATGGAGTTTGGTGGTGCAAATAATTCTGTTGATTATCAAACAAATAATGGTTTTACCATGTCAGGCCTTTCGAATCAGGCCTCTTCTCAAGTAAGTGAAACAAGTGCATCAGTTTCAACCGTAGTTAATGCACAGAGTATGATTGCGATTGTTGATTCCATGATTTCTGCAGTTGATTTTAAGCGGGCAGAGCTTGGTGCAATACAGAACCGTTTCAGCTCAACTATCACCAACTTGAGCAATATATCTGAAAACGTATCAGCTGCTCGTGCTCGAGTGCGTGATGCCGATTTTGCTGCAGAAACGGCAAATCTAACCAGTACGCAAATTTTGCAACAGGCGAGTAGTACTATTCTTGCTCAGGCGAATCAGCGTCCTCAAACTGCTCTATCTCTATTGGGTAATTAATTCAAAAAAGATGATGTGAAGTGGCACTAGAATGTTACTCATGCAAAAGGTTCGAGTGTTTCTCGGAATATAGGCTACTTCTCTCTCCTAGAGGTGCCTCTTAAGCCGGGTGGATTTTTTCACCCGGCATTTTTTTACCTAAATTATGGCTTGAACTCTATTTTTTAGCTGATTTTTGGGTATTTGGAGATAGTTGAGGCTTATGTCATAGGCGGTTATAGAGAATTAGGTCTGTATGAATAACGGAATTCCTATTTCCAACCGGCTTTGAGATGAGCTTCTATTGATGAATTCATAGTTCAGATATTGTGAATTTTATGATTTCTGGAAAGAAGAGAGACCTTTGTTTCTTTTTACTTGGTGTAGAGCGTTATACGCGTTTTTTAGAAATGATTTTTGGGGCTAATCGATTTTTTATGAGGGGTAATAGTGATGGTTTTTGTTTCGTTAAGTGTATCCCTCTATATCGATGGCTCTATGTTCATTAAGAGATATGTTTTAGGTGAAACGCCAGTAGGGTGAAAGCAATAGTCTATTTTTTTATGAATATTTGGATCGAAAATATAGGCATCATTTTGTCTTTTTTATGACAAAGGCTTTGTGTCCATCAATGGATAGCTTACGCCATGATTTTGGTTTTATTAGGTTTCATATTTTATGGCTATGGCGAAATGATCGTGAAAAGTATATGGCGAAAATGCTATGGCGAATGTTGGTACCGACAGTTTTATGGCGGGCTTTGGTGTCATTTTTTCGATGGGGAATCGCATGAATAGCGGGTTGCTTCATGGCACCTTTTTGTCGATGTGCTTTTCTGAAAGCAAGGGCTGTATTTGATAAATATTCGGTTATGAGTGTTGGCATCATTTTGTCTTTTTTATGACAAAGGCTTTGTGTCCATCAATGGATAGTTTACGCCATGACTTTGGTTTTATTAGATTTCATATTTTATGGCTATGGCGAAATGATCATGAAAAGTATATGGCGGAAATACTATGGTGAATGTTTGTACCGACAATTTTATGGCGGGCTTTGGTGTCATTTTTTTGATGGGAGATCGCATGAATAGCGGATTGCTTCATGGCACCTGCTTGTCGATGTGTTTTTCCGGAAGCAAGGGCTGTATTTGATAAATATTTGGTTATGAGTGTTGGCATCATTTTGTCTTTTGTATGACAAAGGCTTTGTGACCATCAATGGATAGTTTACGCCATGATTTTGGTTTTATTAGGTTTCATATTTTATGGCTATGGCGAAATGATCATGAAAAGTATATGGCGAAAATACTATGGCGAATGTTTGTACCGGCAATTTTATGGCGGGCTTTGGTGTCATTTTTTCGATGGGAGATCGCATGAATAGCGGATTGCTTCATGGAACCTGTTTGTCGATGTGTTTTTCCGGAAGCAAGGGCTGTATTTGATAAATATTTGGTTATGAGTGTTGGCATCATTTTGTCTTTTTTATGACAAAGGCTTTGTGACCATCAATGGATAGTTTACGCCATGATTTTGGTTTTATTAGGTTTCATATTTTATGGCTATGGCGAAATGATCATGAAAAGTATATGGCGAAAATACTATGGCGAATGTTTGTACCGGCAATTTTATGGCGGGCTTTGGTGTCATTTTTTCGATGGGAGATCGCATGAATAGCGGATTGCTTCATGGAACCTGTTTGTCGATGTGTTTTTCCGGAAGCAAGGGCTGTATTTGATAAATATTTGGTTATGAGTGTTGGCATCATTTTGTCTTTTTTATGACAAAGGCTTTGTGACCATCAATGGGTGGTTTACACCATGATTTTGGTTTTATTAGATTTCATATTTTAT
>NZ_JAMB01000007.1 GCF_000521805.1 Marinomonas ushuaiensis DSM 15871 | reverse complement strand
TATCTGATTATCTATTTTAAAGAGCAACTGACATAAATATAGCAAAGTTCGTCTTCATTGCATTGAAGTCTTGTCCGTGTCAGTGGAGGCGTATAATACAGCCTAGGTTTTTCAGTGCAAGTACTTTTTTAGGTTTTCTTAAAATACTTTTTATAAAAGTAAATTTGATTAAACCTGAAGGATAAAAGAGGAACAATAAATACTGAAACCCATAGAGCAACAGTCACATCACTTTTAACCTGCCACCAAAGATGAGCCACAACACAAACAACAGCAAGATAAATAAATTTATGCGTAGGCTTCCATCTCTTACCTAACCGTTTCATCATGCTTTTAGTACTGGTTGCAGCAAGAACACTAAGAACCATTAAAGCGACAACACCTGCATAGATATATGGCTTATCAAGCAAATCAGAAACTATCCAAGATAAATTCAACCCGGCAAACAAAACCAAGTACGTAATCAAGTGAAATATCGCATAGAAAAACGCTGTCAAACCAACAAATCGTCGGTATCGAGACACAACCCTCAAGGACATATATTTAACGATAGGTGTCATAGACAAAACAGCAATAATAAAAACGCTCGCCCAGATGCCACTTAAGTTCATCAGAGCCTTACCAGGATCAGGGAAGTAACGCCCCAAAAAAAGCGACCCAACCATCCAAAACAAAGGCATCAAAAATAAAAGCATTACATACGGCTTTTCTTTTCTATCCCAGAATACAGACATATCAATAAAACCTACTCAAATCCATACCGGCATACAAAGAAGCAACCTCTTCACTGTAACCGTTAAACATCTCAGTATCGATTACGTTAGGGAACAAAACACCACTAGGCAATCGCCTCTCTTGTTTTTGAGTCCAGCGAGGGTGATCGACATTAGGATTTACATTGGCATAGAAACCATACTCACTAGGCGCCAATAAACTCCATGTCGTTTCAGGCATAGTTTCAACGAAACGAATTTTCACAATCGACTTAATACTTTTAAAACCATACTTCCAAGGGATAACCAAGCGGACAGGCGCACCATTTTGATTAGGCAGCACACTTCCGTACATACCCACAGCAAACATCGCCAAAGGATTCATCGCTTCATCGATACGCAAACCCTCACGATAAGGCCAGTCAAAACTACCGCCACGCTGAGCAGGCATTTGCTTAGGGTCGTATAGAGTTTCGAAGTAGACATACTTAGCTTTTGATGTTGGTTCAAAACGCCTTAAAACATCACCCAAAGAAACACCAACCCAAGGAATAACCATAGACCAAGCCTCAACACAACGAAGTCGGTAAATACGCTCTTCCAGCATCGATTCTTTTATAATGTCATCAAGATCAAAAACACCTGTCTTGCCTGCCTCACCCTCTACCGTAATAGTCCAAGGTGTCGTTTTAAATTCAGCAGATTTATCTTTTGGATCGTTTTTGCCATAACCGAATTCATAGAAATTATTGTAAGACGTTGCCACATCAAAAGGAGCAACCTTCTCTGCAGAACCATATGGAGTTTCTATGATATTTTGAAAGGAGTTAGTGAGGGATGCAGGCGGAGCTAAGGAATTGCCTTCTTGCAGTGCGGCAGCAACATGACCAACCCCGCCAACACCCAAAGCAACACCGCCGCCCATTTTCATAAATTGACGACGGTTTAAATAAACAGATTGATCCGTTACCTCTGATTCAGTGCAATCTGAAGCTTTTTTATTACGAATAAGCATAATCGACCTCTCCTATAGTTAAGACTATAGACAGAGGTTATCTCTGCTAGTTCAAAAATTAATCTTAGATCCAAAACTAGAGTCTAACGTAGTCCTTTAAATATCAAACTTAATGGCCCCCAGAGGCCATAAGCGCAAAATACAACCATCAAAACCAATGATGGCTCAAGTGCGATTAGGACAAAAACCAAGATAGCAATCAAGAACACAACAAAAGGCACTCGCCCTTTTAAATTCAGATCTTTAAAACTGCGATACTTAACGTTACTCACCATTAACAAGCCAACAATTGGCACAAGCAACGCCATAAGAATCGACAGGCTATCCCCTGACACACCAGCTTCACTAGCAGCCCAAATCACACCTGCCAAAATAGCCGCTGCTGCTGGGCTAGGCAATCCAGTAAAATAGCGTTTTTCTTCGACAGCTAGCATGGTATTAAAACGAGCCAAACGAAGCGCCGCACCAACCGCATAAACAAAAGCCGCAATCCAACCTATCTTACCGAGCGGCTCTAACGACCAAGTAAAAACAATCAATGCTGGCGCAATACCAAATGACACCATATCAGCGAGCGAATCGTATTCTGCGCCAAAAGCACTTTGTGTATGAGTTAACCGCGCCACTCGTCCGTCTAATCCATCGCACACCATGGAGATAAAAATCGCCACAGCAGCATTTGAAAAATTACCGTCCATCGCCGCAATAATTGCATAAAAACCGGAAAACAACGCCGCCGTTGTAAAAAGATTAGGAAGCAAATACACCCCTTTTCGCGGCTGTTTCTTCTCATCACCAAGATCAATATCTTCAATATCATCCACTGGCGCTTTTTTAATATCATCTATAGGCATTCTGCAAACCTTTCCATTAAAAAATCATTTATACGAGCTTAGCGAAAGAGCGCTTAGCTGCGGCTATTGTAAAATCAATATCTTCATCTGTATGCGCCTGAGAAATAAAGCCCGCTTCAAAAGCGGCCGGCGCGAGATATACGCCTTCTTCCAACATGTGATGGAAAAAAGCTTTAAACCTGTCTAGGTTACAACATTGTACCTCTGCAAAACTGTTCACAACCTCTGCATCAGAAAAGAAAAAGCCAAACATTCCGCCAACACTAACAACACAAAACGGCACACCACAATCATCAGCCGCTTGCTTTAACCCAGTTACAAGACTAGCCGCTTTAGCACCTAATGTTTTATGGAAATCAGGCTCACTGATTTTATTTAACACTGCCAAGCCCGCGACCATAGCAACAGGGTTTCCCGACAAAGTTCCTGCTTGATAAACCGGTCCCAATGGCGAGATGTGCTCCATAATTTCACGCTTACCACCGAAAGCACCAACAGGCATTCCGGCACCGATTACTTTACCTAAAGTAGTAAGATCAGGAACGATATTAAAGTGCTCTTGAGCACCACCAAGTGCCACACGGAAACCCGTCATCACCTCATCAAAAATCAAAACCGCGCCAGACTCATCACATACCTGACGAAGAGTCTGTAAAAAACCGTCTACTGGTAAGATACAGTTCATATTGCCTGCAACAGGCTCAACAATAATACAGGCAACTTGATCACCAATCTCAGCAAAACAACGCTTCACTTCATCAATATCGTTATATTGTAATGTGATTGTATGCTTGGCTAAATCCGCAGGAACACCAGGAGAATTTGGCACGCCTAATGTTAACGCGCCAGAACCTGCTTTTACGAGAAGTGAATCTGAATGACCGTGATAACAGCCTTCAAACTTAACAATTTTATCACGTCCGGTATAACCACGAGCAAGACGAATAGCACTCATTGTCGCTTCTGTACCAGAGTTCACCATACGAACCATATCCATAGAAGGCACTAGTTCGCAGACTTTCTCAGCCATAGTGATTTCCACTTCCGTCGGTGCACCAAAGCTCAAACCGAAATCAAGCTGCTGCCTTACCGCATCCAAAACATCAGGATGAGAGTGACCCAAGATCATTGGCCCCCAGGATCCAACATAATCGATATAACGATTCTTATCTTCATCATAAACATAAGCACCCTCTCCCTTTTGGAAAAAAACAGGCGTACCACCCACACCGTTAAAAGCTCGTACTGGAGAGTTTACACCTCCAGGAATGCGGTGTTGTGCTCGTGCATATAAATTTTCAGATCGACTCATGTTTCTAAAATCCTATAACAAATAATGTAGTGTACTTAAAATAACAACTTCAAATTAGTGAATAAATTTGCCTAATCATCTTCCAATAAAAACTGATCAAGACGTTGTCGAGAAACAAGACAAAAAGAATTATCCGGTAACGCCACCAATACCTCAGATAATCCAGTTGCTTGAAACCAGCTCAAAATAGTTTCCAACGAAGCGGGCTCATCTATCAATGAAATGGGCATTGATTCGACTGCTTTCGTCAAATCCATCAATACGTTTTCATCATCGACAACAAGCCAAGGTTGAGGCCCAAAATCCAACGTCTGTAAAGCTTCTAATAATAGTGTACGGCGAACTAAATGCCATTTTTCAGCCTGTTTAAATACCGCGTAGTTTACCACACTTAAAGCCAAATCATTTACCCGCTCAAGCAGAAGTTGCGCAGAAAGCGACAACACCTGTTCCGAGACTGGTTTCACCGTATGTTGTCGAAGGTAACGTTGAAGCGGATTGATAGAAGACGCCATACCGATGTAACTCAGCCTCTCAACAAATACAGATTCTTGATGAAAAAAGACTCTTATTAGTAAGCAAGATAAAACAATAACGAATAAAGCAGGAACAATAACCTCCGAGGAGTTTGTCATCTCAACAATGGCCACCAGAGCCGTTAAAGGCGCTTGAAAACTGGCCGCCATCATCGCCGCCATACCCAACAAAGCAAATAAGGCAATGTAAATAAATTCACTCTCAAACATCTGAGCAACTTGCGCACCGGCCAAACCACCAATAATAAAAGTCGGGCCTATCATTCCTCCAGGAATGCCCAAACCAACAGTAAAAGCAGTTAATAAAGTTTTTATAATCACCAATAAGAACAAAGAATAAATAACAAATTCACCAGACAATACATCCGTCAAAGGACCATAACCACTACCCAACGCTTCAGGAAAATAGACAGCAGCTAAAGCAGTCAAAACAGCAATAGCCGAGAATCGAACCCAAACAGATACACTACTAAAGCGCCATAATATTTTTTGAGTATGCAGAAAAAGCGCAGACAAAAGCACAATAAAGACAACAAGAACAAAGCAAGCAAGAAACATATCTAACGAAAGCACCACAGAAGAAATACTGTCGATACTAAAAATATGCAAAGGACCAATAAAATAATGACTGACAAGAGTCGCAATCACTGAAGACAACAAAACAGGTAAAACATAACGTTGACGATATTCAAGAAAAATGACTTCAAAGGCGAACAAAACACCCGCCAATGGTGTTTGAAAAATGGCTGAAATAGCGCCTGCAACGCCACACGCCAATAAGGTTTCAACACCATATTGAGGTAACTTGGCTTTTCCTGCCAAATAACCACCAAGCGTCGCCCCCAAATGAACAGCAGGCCCTTCTTTACCAATAGAAAGCCCACCCACTAAACCAATTGCCGCAGTAACAAACTGCACAACCGCATTCCAAATAGGCAAATTACCATTGTAGTAATTAAGCCTTTCAATGACATAAGGCACACCTACTTTATGGAGCGCCTTTGGTAAACCAGTGAAAATAAGTGCCAACAATATACAGGCTGAAAAAACCAAACCAGCACGCCACTCAACAGACAGCGTTTCGAAGGAATCAACATCAACACCGATATAATATCGCGCTGGCAAATAAATAACGGCATAAAACAACGCCATTAAAAGCCCACTTAACAGTCCACATAAAGCGCCTAAAACTGCCAATATCGACAGATCATCATAAGACCTCGCTTTACGAGACCACTTTTCCTTTAGATTTAACCCTTTCAGACCCTCACCTCACTTTCAACGCGAGCAAATTTCGTGCACTATTCAATCAGTTATATAACAAATTCGCAATCGTCCAAATCTCAACATAAACAATAGGAAGCAACAGTGTATAAAATAGGTATCGTTGGCGGCACAGGTTACACCGGAGCCGAGCTATTAAGACTTCTCGCAAACCATTCACAAGTTGAAGTAACTGCTATCACATCCCGTAGTGAAGAAGGCAAACTTATCTCCGATATCTACCCAAGCTTACGTGGTCATTATGATCTACGATTTACAAACCCTAGTGTAGATGAATTAACAAAATGCGACTTAGTGTTTTTCGCCACACCTCATGGCGTTGCAATGGATCAAGTTCCAGAGCTAATTGACCGTGGCGTGAAAGTCGTTGATTTGGGTGCAGACTTCCGTATTAAAGACACGATTGAATGGTCTAAGTGGTATGGAATGGAACACCGTACATCCGATTACGTAGCGAAAGCCGTGTACGGTTTACCCGAAATAAACCGTGAAGCCATCAAGGGTGCTCAGCTTGTTGCAAACCCGGGCTGTTACCCGACAGCAACACAATTAGGCTTAATTCCTTTACTGGAAGCTGGAATCATTGACCCTGCACATCTTATCGTCGATGCAAAATCAGGCGTAAGTGGTGCAGGTCGAGGCGCAAACGTAGGTTCACTATTATGTGAAGCAAGCGAAAGCTTTAAAGCTTACGGAGTTTCAGGACATCGCCACCTTCCAGAAATCAAACAAGGCTTGCAAGCAGTAAGCAAGGCTCCTGTCGGCTTAACTTTTGTACCGCATTTAGTGCCTATGATCCGTGGTATACATTCTACTATGTACGCAACATTAACAGATACATCCGTTGATCTGCAGGCATTATTTGAAGAACGTTACAAAGGTGAATTCTTCGTTGATGTTATGCCAGCAGGCAGCTTGCCAGAAACTCGCAGTACGAAAGGCGCGAACTTCTGCCGTATCGCAGTTTACCGCCCACAAGGCGGAGACAAAGTGGTTATCTTGTCCGTGATTGATAACCTAGTAAAAGGCGCTTCAGGACAAGCTATCCAAAATATGAATATTATGCTTGGCTTACCAGAAAATACAGGGCTAACCGCCCTAGGCATGATGCCTTAACCTTATTTTATTGGCAAAAAATCCACAAAAAATGGGCTTTCAAAGCCCATTTTTTTATATCTATTCTTATTTTCGTTATAGCCAGTAACCAAATTCAAACTCGCTACCAGCGGTCCAATCGAGTCGCCAAACACATGTGTGTCACAATTTTATCGAGGTTTGGCCAGCTATCCATTTCACTTCGAATCGCATTTAAGCGAGCCATAGAATGCGCTTGCACCAATAGTATTAAATCCAAATCACCACTAATAGAATTAGCCAACTTCACTTCAGGAATCCTGTCAATAAAAGGCTGGATAAGATCACAAGACAAAGGTCGGAAAGTTAATGCCAAATAGGCCGTTACACCCTCTTCCTTTGAAACCGAAGTGTGTGCGTGATAACCCGTAATGGTTCGGTTATCTTCCATGCGCTTAATACGCTCAGTTACCGCCGAACGAGACAAGTTCACTTGACGACTAATATCTGAAACAGAAAGTCGCGCGTCATCCACCAGCAAGGCTAATATTTTTTGATCGTAATGATCTGCCACTCAGTTCCTCTCTTTTCTCTTAGTCATTCAACTTGACGGTAATTCCAGCAATATGCGCCTAAAAGGGGTCATATTGTATAGAGATTTATTAATGCCGCCATTTTATCCTTAGCAACAACAAAAAACAGCTCCGAACTTAACTAATTAAAGGCAATACCATGTCTCAATACCAAAGAACCCTCGGCCCGATACAGGGAATCGCCATGACAGTCACCACCTTCATTGGTACTGGCTTAATGATTTTACCCGCTATGTCTGTTGCAGAAGCCGGATCATTTGCTTTTTATGCTTGGTTAATCACAGCAGCCATGGTCATTCCGATTGCTTTTATCTTCGCACTACTCGGCTCAAAATACCCTTCTGCCGGCGGCGCCTCTCATTATATTGGGTGCGCCTTTGGCCCTCGTTATGAAAAAGCCGTTGGCTGGTTGTTTCTCAGTATATTGTTAGTTGGCCCAGCGGTTGCCATTAAAGTAGCCGCGGCCTACCTCACCATTGTCTTTAAAACATCAGACCAATGGATTCTGGTCTTTAGTTTAATAACCTTAGTCGGCATGTTGGCGTTTTCTATTGTCGGAATGCAGACCTCAGCGCGCTTTCAAACTGGCGTCGTTATTAGCATGATCATCGTCATTATTTGGTTGTGTTTTATCGGTGACATTCAAGCAAGCGTACAAGTGATTGAAACACCAAGTACTCCAGAACATTGGCAACAGGCTCTTTATGCAACAGGCGTTATCTTTTGGTGTTTTCTCGGTATAGAAGTCATGGCGCACATGGGTGCAGAATTTAAAAACCCAGCAAGAGACTTCCCTATTGCCTTATTAGGCGGCATGACGCTCGTCATTTTAGCCTACCTAAGTTTAGTACTTCTCATTGCTTGGCATCATACCTATGGTGACGAAGTGACTAACAGCCAATCATTGGCTTTACTTGTCAATAAACTAATGGGAGAAACCAGCAGCCGAATCTTCGCGGTTGGTGCTTACATTATCGCCTTTGCCAACGTGGGAATTTACATCTTAGGTTTTTCACGAATGATTCAATCCATGGCTCAAAAAGGCGCCTTACCTACCACATTTGCAAGTCTTAATAAAAATGGCGCACCGGAGAAAGCCGTCTTGTTGGTTGGATGCGTTACGCTTTTTTCGATTCTATTTTCTGAATTATCCGGCTGGAAAATGGCATGGTTTATTGAAATGACCAACGGAAGCTTTTTGCTTATTTATACGCTGACCTGCATCGCGGCTATTAAACTGGTCAATCGTATTGCTCAAATTTTGGCCGTAGTTGCATTGATAAGCTGTGGTTTTATGGCATTCTTTATAGGCCAGAGCATGTTATTTTCCGCTATCATGTTTTGCGTAGCTCTTTGTTATGAATCCATAAGAGCGCCAAAAACCCCCATCAAAGATTCAAAACTTCATGTACAATAGCGGGCATTACCATAAAGCGTTATCAAACATTTAGAGCAGTAAAAATTTGGTAACGCAACAAATAACGCAACAAACACCATATTACTTAGAATGTACAAGTAGGAGATTTTTATGCCATTACTAGACAGCTTCCGCGTCGACCATACACGCATGGACGCACCAGCCGTACGTGTTGCAAAATCCATGGCAACACCAAAAGGCGACGACATCACCGTTTTTGATTTACGTTTCTGCGTACCAAACGAAGAAATCCTTTCTGAAACAGGCATTCACACACTAGAACACTTGTTCGCTGGCTTCATGCGTAACCACCTAAACAGTGAAAGTGTAGAAATTATCGATATCTCACCAATGGGTTGCCGTACAGGTTTCTACATGAGCCTAGTTGGCACACCAACAGAAGATACCGTTGCTGCTTCTTGGAAAGCAGCCATGACAGACGTATTAACAGTAAAAGCGAAAGAAGACATTCCAGAGCTAAACGAATACCAATGCGGCACATACGAAATGCACTCTCTGGAAGAAGCGAAGAAAATCGCACAAATGATTCTAGACCGTGATGTAAAAGTGAACAGCAATGAAGAACTTTACCTAAGCGAAGAGTTCCTTAAAGAGCATAGCTAAGTTTTATCTATGAGATAAAAACAAAAAAGGGTGGCTTTTTAGCCACCCTTTTTTTGTACATGAATTTAGACGTTAAGCTCGTGTTGCCATTGCCAAAAAACCACTCGCCATAACAAATATACTACCCATACTACGGTTCAAATTACGCATTCCTTTAGTACTACGAATCAAACGACGAATTTGTTTGCCGCTCATCGCGTAAATATAAGCCGCAATAAATTCAGTAATACAAAAAGTTAATCCCATCCAGAAAAACTGCATAGAAACAGGCTGATTAAGATCCAACATCTGAGGGAAAATCGCCGTAAACAACAACACCGCTTTAGGGTTACCAATCGCCACTAAAAACTCCTGACGCATACGAGTAAAATGCCCTTTTTTTGCTTTCGCTCCTTCTTCATTTTCATGCTCTTCAAGAACCACCGCCGCACTCCGCCATGTTTTGATACCTACATAAAATAAATACGCCACGCCAAACCACTTCACCACACCGAACCAAAACTCAGAAGAAACAATAATTGCGCCTAAGCCCAACGCAGACACCAACATCAATATACTAAACGCCAGATTACGACCAACCACAGCGATCACAGCCTTCGTCGCACCAACCTGAATGCCATTATGCATTGCCGTGAAATTATTCGGCCCCGGCCCTAAAGACAGCAACAATAAAAGCGGCGCAATGGTTAACCAAACACTGAAAGTCATAGCAATTAAATCTCAAAAAACAGAAAAATAAAATGACTAGAAAGCCACAAAAGAAGCGCTACATTATAGTTAAATAAAAGGCTTGTCAGCTTGTTTTTTTATACCATTTAAAATCAGCTGTACTTTAAATCCCAATTATTCACTCTCTCAGATATTTGGAGTATGATTACCCTTAATTTGCACTATTTAATGCAGTGTTACATCTATAAGCATAGCCGTACTTATCTAGATTTATTTTAAAAAAATAATACATATCAAGAGACAAGGCATGAAGAAACCAACCACTCCCAATAATGAAGAAATGCGCCTTAATACACTGCGCTCTTTAAATGTTTTGGATACATTACCAGAAGAACGTTTTGATAGACTCACACGGTTAGCAAAACGAATGTTTGATGTTCCTATGGCTCTTGTTAGCCTCGTCGATGAAAACCGCCAATGGTTTAAATCGTCCGTCGGTATAGATATAAGTGAAGCATCAAGAGACATATCATTTTGCGGTCATGCCATTCTTGATGATGAAATATTTATCATTCCTGACACATTGAAAGACGAACGTTTTTCAGACAACCCTTTCGTACTAAATTCACCTTATTGTCGTTTCTATGCTGGATGCCCATTACGCTATGTCGATGGTACGATGCTCGGTACGTTATGCATTATGGACACAAAACCAAGAACCTTTAATGCAGATGACTTAGCTGCCCTAAAAGACTTAGCAGAATTAGCAGAACATGAACTCATGGCGGTTCAATTAGCCACTCAAGACGAACTTACCAAACTATCTAACCGAAGAGGTTTCATTAAACTCGCACAAAATAGTTTAGATATCTGTATACGTCACGACATACCTTCTGTATTGATTTATCTAGATTTAAACAAGTTCAAAGCCATTAACGATATTTTTGGACACACTGAAGGCGATAAAGCCTTGAATGCTTTTTCTGAAATTTTACAAAAAAACGTGCGTCAATCAAATGTGGTAGGTCGCTTAGGTGGAGATGAATTTGCTATATTCTTAACCGATACATCACAGGAAACAGCAGAACAGACCATTTCAAGCTTAAGAAACTCCCTACAAACACATAATCAAAACTCTAATTCTGGATACGATATTTCATTCAGTGAAGGCATCGTGACTATTGATTATGAAAAGAACCTTAATCTTGAACAATTATTAAGCCAAGCAGACAGCTTAATGTATGATAAAAAATCTACTTGATAGCTCAAGTCATATATATTGAAACCAACGTCTTCAAAAAATATCTCAACTACAGGTTTCACCTCAAACTATTAATAAAATTAATCTCACTCTACCCCAAATTATTTTAATGCCTCACTAAGCAACGACAAATATTAGCTAAAATCATCATCGCAGATGGCAGTGACATTCATCACTATCGACCCCATGAAGGTTTCATTTTTTACGTGCCTTAATTAAAGCAAAGCGAATCTCTAAGCAAGACTAAACGATAGTGTCGAGCAGTGGGGTTTGCTTTACGATCAAAGCGGCAAAATCAAGTCATCATCTTCCGTCTTCTTTAGAGAGAAAGGAGAAGAAACCGACACAAAAAACCGTCTATGTGAAAACAAAGTAAAACATTCCTTTTACCTTATTTTCAAAAGCGAACAATTAATTTTACCTTATGTTCATCCTGTCTAATTACACACACTATCGATAAAATTTCTCTCCAAGTTATCAATAACAATGCATTTACCAATCATTATTTATACAGAGAAGAATATGACTTTATCTCATTTATTATTATGGCTAACGGCCGTCATTTGGGGCTTTGCTTTTGTTGCCCAAAGCATAGGAATGGAAAGTTTAGGGCCTTACAGCTTTAATGCGGCGCGTTTTACTTTGGCCGCTCTATCGATGCTACCTTTAGCCTATATTTTTGATAGACATAGAAAGTCAGATTTACACCTAACATTAAAAGCTGGCGGAATTACTGGGTTGATTTTATTCTCAGGCGCGACTCTACAACAAATCGGTTTACTCTATACTACAGCGGCGAATGCGGGATTTATCACAACCATGTATATGGTATTTGTTCCTATTATTGGCTTGCTATTAAAACACGCCATTTCTCGTAATACTTGGCTAGGAATGTTGTTGGCATTAATTGGTTTATATACGTTAACCGTCGGACCGAACTTATCCATACAATATGGAGACGCACTGGAATTAGTTGGCGCAATTTTCTGGGCGGGACACGTTTTGATTGTAGGGTATTATTCTCGTAAAGTCCCCATCATCAGTTTTTCTATAGTACAGCTGGTTGTCGTTGCCATGCTGTCATGGATAATGGCTCTAATGACTGAGCAACCAACTTGGCAAGCAATTGAAAGCAGCTGGCTACCTTTAGTTTATGCAGGCATTGCATCTTCTGCTGTTGCTTATACATTACAAACTATTGGGCAAAAAAATGTGGCACCAAGTTCAGCTGCACTTATCTTGTCCACAGAAGCGGTATTTGCAGCAATTGGCGGTTGGCTATTGATGAGCGAAACTCTATCGCAAAGGGAACTAATAGGATGTGTCTTTATTTTTATCGGTATAATTATTAGTCAATGGCCACAAAAAAATGCAGACATAAAAATAAAAGTCATAACGAGTTAGCTTTTCTGAGCGATATTTAATGGCATGGTACGATCAACCGGTTGTGACATTATCATCATGGTGTTGGTATCGCTCAGATCAATTAGACACTCTAATAGCTCGTCCAATTTTGACATAGATTTAACACCTACTTTAAGAACAAAAGCATAAGGTCCTGTCACGTTATAACACTCAATCACTTCATCTAACTCAAGTACAAGATTTTTAAAAGCACGCTCTTTTGTTCGATATACCTGACATTCCACCAAAGCAGTAATAGGAATACCTACCTTCTCAAGGTTCAGTTGTGCAGAGTACCCTGTAATAACGCCTTTTTCTTCAAGCTTACGTACGCGCTCGGCTACTGCGGGAGCGGAAAGATGTACTAATTTACCCAATTCAGAAAAAGACGCACGGCCATTTCCTTCTAATGCTTTCAACAACTTCCAATTAATAGCATCCATAACACCTCCCTATCTATCGTCAACGACCCAAAAAAAAGCCGCTAAAACTTTATTCTAGCGGCTTTTAATTTATACGTTTCTTAGAAAGATTAAATTGTTAAAACTTTCTCACCACGAGCGATACCAGAAACACCAGTACGAACCACTTCTAGCAAATGAGCACCGCCCAACGCCTGTAGAAATCCATCTAGTTTGTCTGATTCACCAACGATTTGAATCGTGTAAATAGAAGGTGTCATATCAACAATGTTGCCACGGAAGATATCAACCGTACGTTTCACTTCAGCACGTTGAGCGCCAGTGGCACGTACTTTCACCAACATCATTTCACGTTCGATGTGCTGACCTTCGGTTAAGTCCACCAGCTTAATCACGTCAATCAACTTATTTAGTTGCTTAGTGATTTGCTCGACGACTTGATCAGAGCCATGTGTTGTCAGTGTTAAGCGAGACAAAGTTGGATCGTCTGTCGCCGCTACGTTCAATGACTCGATGTTAAAGTTACGCTGAGAAAACAAACCTACTACACGAGACAAAGCACCAGGCTCGTTTTCCATTAATACAGAAATAATGTGTCGCATATTAAGTTCGCTCCGTCTTGCTCAAGAACATATCACGCATGGCACCACGAGGTACTTGCATTGGATATACATGCTCTTCTGGATCTACATAGCAGTTGATAAAGACAAGTTGGTCTGCCATGGCAAACGCTTCTTCCATCTTGGCATCAAGTTCATCTTTGCTTCTGATCTCAACGTATTTATGGCGGTAAGCGTCCATCAATATTTTGAAGTCTGGTAAAGAGTCCATAAATGAATTCGAGTAACGACCTTCATAGTTCATGTCTTGCCATTGGCGAACCATGCCTAAGTAGCCATTATTCAAACACAAGATTTTGACTGGCAAACCGTATTGCAAACACGTCGAAAGCTCTTGAATATTCATTTGAATACTGCCTTCACCCGTTACACAAACAACGGTTTCTTTAGGGAAGTTTAACTTTACGCCCATTGCAGCCGGAAGACCGAAGCCCATGGTGCCTAGACCGCCAGAGTTAATCCAACGATTTGGTTTATCAAACTTATAATATTGCGCAGTAAACATTTGGTGCTGACCTACGTCAGACGCAACAAACGCATCACCTTTGGTTGCTCGCCAGCAAGCTTCAACAGCCGCTTGAGGTTTGATTTTGTCGCTGCTTGTATCATAACGGCCGCCATGAACTGCACGCCATTCATTGATTTGCTTCCACCAAGTAACCAAGGCTTCTGTATTAGAACTTTCACCTTCGATCAAAGACTGCATTTCTTCCAGAACTTGCGTAACCGGACCAACAATAGGTACGTCTGCACGAATCGTTTTAGAAATCGCGGCTGGGTCAATATCAATATGAATGATTTTTGCGCCAGGACAAAATTTGTCTGGATCATTCGTTACGCGGTCATCAAAGCGAGCGCCAACAGCAAGAATCACATCACTATGATGCATTGTCATGTTTGCTTCGTAGCTACCGTGCATACCTAACATACCAACGAATTGCTTATCAGTTGCTGGGAAACCACCCAAGCCCATTAGCGTATTCGTTACTGGTACGTTCAAAGATTTTGCTAAATTAACAAGCAAATCTGAAGCACCACCTAGAATCACGCCACCGCCTGCATAAATAATTGGGCGTTTAGCAGCAAGCAGCAAATCAACCGCTTTCTTGATTTGACCACTGTGACCTTTTGTTGGCGGTGTATAAGAACGTAATGAAACAGATTCTGGATATTTGTACTCAAACTTTTCAGTCGGTACAGCCATATCTTTTGGAATATCTACAACAACAGGACCCGGGCGACCTGAATTGGCGATGTAATACGCTTTTTTCAAGATCATTGGGATTTCTGAAGGATGCTTAACAGTGAAGCTGTGCTTAACAATAGGACGAGAGACACCGATCATGTCGGTCTCTTGGAACGCGTCTTCGCCAATTAGATAACTCATTACCTGACCACAGATAACTACCATAGGGATAGAATCCATGTAAGCGGTCGCGATTCCAGTAATCGTGTTGGTTGCACCTGGGCCCGATGTTACAAGAACAGTACCCGCTTTACCTGTGGCACGCGCATAGCCATCCGCCATGTGCGTTGCCGCTTGTTCATGCCTAACCAGAATGTGTTTCACATCATTTTGGCGATGCAGGGCATCGTAAATATGAAGTGCGGCACCACCTGGGTAACCATAAATATATTCAACTCCCTCATCTTTGAGGAAGCGGGCGATCATTTCACCACCGGATAATAACTCCACCTTGTTACCCTCTACTAAGTATTCGTCTGTCTTTAGAATTTTTAAGTACGGCTATTGTAACCGCATAAGACAAGCAGATTAAAGTTGATAGAACGAAGTTTGCAAAACTAACTGAGTTAACTTCTAGAATTAGTGACTAAAATTAGAACACATAAAATAGGAGTACTACTCAAACGCAATAAATCGCAGTTTTTACACTGCCCGCGTTTTTTCGCGAGGAGAAGTATAAGAGGACAATATTGCGCCATATTATACTTGTGCTTATCAGAACGAATCTGATTGAGATGGGCTAGTGGCCCATAAAAAGGAGTCATCGACAGGGTGTTGTCGAATTATTTGATTTCCATTCTGGCGTCGAGCCTCATTTTTGTCAACACAAAGCACACTAAACCAGCATAAAAACTTGCTCTAACCTACACTTCATGATGTTATAGCGGAATAATTTGATTAGGAGTTTTACCATGGCTAATGAGCTCAACAAACAACGTGTTATTGATGAATTTTTACGCTGTTTTCGTAAAATGTTGATGGACCCTGAACTGGCTGGAGAGTTAGCTCGAATCGCTAAGGAAAACATCAACGAGCCAGATGCTTACCAACGCATTGCAGAAGAAGTATCAAATCAAACAACGATCAAAATCCAAGAAGAACACACAGAAGCAGATCGTATGTTTATCAAGTTATTGATGGACGTTGTTAAAGGCGACTCCCAGCTTTACTAATTTTTCGTCTTTCTCACTAGGCTGATATGACAGCCTAGTGTCAGCTATTTCGGTACTCATTTGCTTCCTTCGTTTTTATCCAGTCCAGACGACTTACAAAAGCTTGCTGATGATATTAAATCATGGGCAATTAATTTTGGCTTTGCGGAAGCCCGCATTGTCGAGCCTGATCTTGCCCAATACAAAGACGAATTCAACGAATGGATCGATAACCAATATCACGCTGGCATGGATTATTTAGCCAATCATGGTGATATGCGCTTCTATCCTGAACAACTTCACCCTGGTACACGTCGTGTTATTTCCTTGCGTATGCATTATTTACCTCAATCGGTAGAAACTGTTGGTCGTTTAAAAACCAAAGACAAAGCCTACATTGCACGATATGCATTAGGACGTGATTACCACAAGCTAATACGTAAACGACTGACTCAATTAGCCAAAAAGGTTGAGCAGCAAGTAGGCGATCACGGTTATCGTGCTTTTGTTGATAGCGCCCCAATTTTAGAAAGGCAGATTGCCGAGCAAGCCGGAATGGGCTGGATCGGTAAAAATACCTTATTGCTTACGCCAAAAGCAGGCAGTTGGTTTTTATTGGGTGAGATTTTCACTAATCTTCCGCTTCCTGTTGATAAACCGACAACCGATCGGCATTGCGGTAGTTGTACTGCATGTCTAACTCAATGCCCTACTGATGCCTTTGTTGAACCTTGGGTTCTGGATGCAGGTAAATGCATTTCTTACTTAACTATTGAGCACAAAGGTCCAATTCCTGAACCACTGCGCAGTAAAATGGGTAATCGCATTTTTGGCTGCGATGATTGCCAGCTTGTTTGCCCTTGGACGAAGTTCGCGAAATACACAAAAGAAGAAGATTTTCAGCCAAGACATGATTTAGATTCTGCAGGTCTTGTTGAACTCTTTAAATGGGATGAAGCCACCTTCCTAAAAAAAACCGAAGGTTCACCAATTCGCCGTACAGGCTATGAAAACTGGCAACGAAACATCGCTGTCGCCTTAGGCAATGCGCCCACCAGTGATCTAACCGTTCAAACGTTAGAAGCCGCTCTTCACACATCATCCGAGCTCGTAAAAGAACATATCATCTGGGCGCTTGAGCAGCACAAACGCTAATTGGATTTATTCGAAATAACTGTAAAGAATAACGCCTATATCTTTCTACTTCTTTGCTTAATCGGCCGTTTTTTGCTTTGATAGACACTCATTTAACGAGGTGTTTTTTTGATAATGAACTCTCTGATCGATCCCTTTGGTCGAAAAATCGATTACTTACGCATTTCGGTCACCGATAAATGTGATTTTCGCTGTACCTATTGTATGGATGAAGACGTTACTTTTTTATCAAAAGAACTGGTTTTGTCTTTGGAAGAAATTGTTCATGTAGCGAAAACCTTCATTGCCATGGGGACCAAACATATACGTATTACTGGTGGTGAGCCATTGGTGCGGAAAAATGTTCTCTGGGCGTTAGAGCAGATTGCCAATACCGAAGGATTAGAAGAGTTAACCATTACGACCAACGGCTCCCAGCTTTCTAAAATGGCACAGGACCTTTTCAATGCTGGCGTTTCTCGTATCAATATCAGTTTAGACACACTAAAAGCCGATCGATTTTTAGCGTTAACTCGAAAAAACAAGTTTCAACAAGTTATCAAGGGTATCGAAGCGGCCAGTAAACTGCCTTTCAAACGATTAAAAATCAACAGTGTTGTATTGAAAAATCATAACGATGATGAATTGTATGATCTCGCTAAGTTTGCACTGGATCACAACATGGACATCAGCTTCATTGAAGAAATGCCGCTGGGTGTCATTACAGACCATAATCGCGCAGAAACGTATTTATCCAGTGATGATGTTATTGACACCTTAAGCCAATATTACACATTAACGCCAAGTGATATTAAAACTGGTGGCCCAACTCGTTATTACCATGTTGCCGGATCAAACCATAAGATTGGAGTCATTTCACCTCACAGTCATAATTTTTGTGATACCTGTAACCGAATTCGCCTTACCGTTGAAGGTCGCCTACTGCTTTGCCTAGGTAACGAGCATTCTAAAGATTTAAAAGGCGTAATTCGTAGCAGCATGCAACATTTAAAAGCCTTAGAAAGTACTACTGAATTAGAGGGCTCAGCGGCCCTAGAAAACTCAAAAGAATTAGAAAATGCCATTATCGAAGCATTGGCACTAAAACCTCAACAACATCATTTTAACCTCGACGAAGCCCCTCAGATATTGCGCTTCATGAGCGCAACCGGAGGCTAGATAAGGAATCCCATGGCTAAGACACCCACTCCATTTCGTCCATTAAACATCAGCGTTTTAACGGTATCAGATACTCGGACTATCGCTGAAGACACCTCTGGCAATGCGCTTATTGAATTACTCACAGAAGCAGGCCATACATTGGCCGAAAGAAAACTGGTTAAAGACGATGTTTATCAAATGCGTGCGGTTGTCTCAAACTGGATCGCAGAGGAAGCAACGAATGTTGTGCTTATAACTGGCGGAACTGGTTTTTATTCAAGAGACAGCACCCCTGAAGCAATGACGCCATTGTTTGATAAAACGATTGAAGGCTTTGGGGAATTATTTAGACACATATCTTATGGCGAAATTGGCACGTCTACGATTCAATCCCGCGCGGTTGCAGGACTGGCAAACCAAACTCTTATTTTTTGCTTACCTGGCTCTACAGGTGCTTGCAAAACAGCATGGAATGGCATTTTACAAGAACAACTAAATGCGTCGCACAGACCGTGTAATTTTGTCAGCATGTTAATCGGGCCTTATGTATCCAATCAACACGGAGCCTAAATGTCATGTCAACTTTATTAGCCTTTGAAGATGCGTTAAAAGCAATCGAAGACAGTGCAAGTGTTCGTGTTTCAAATGAAATCATTGCTTTGTCTAACGCCACTGGAAGAATACTTGCGAAAGATATAGTCGCAGACATTTTTGTTCCTCCTCATGACAACAGTGCAATGGATGGCTACGCGTTAGTGGCTAAAGACTGGCAAGCAGGTAAAAGCTTTATCGTCAGCCAACGTATTCCTGCTGGTCTACATCCTGAACCTTTGGAACCTGGCACCTGTGCAAGGATTTTCACTGGTGCCAGTATTCCAGAAGGTGCCGATACGGTTGTGATGCAAGAAAATACACAACCGGTAAACGATAAAATCATATTTAATCAATCACCGACAAACAGAGACAACATTCGCCCCAAAGGACAAGACATAGAAGCAGGACAAACCGTCGTTAAAGCAGGTCAGAAAATAACGCCTATGCACATTGGCTTGCTTTCCAGCTTAGGGATTACAGAGGTTAGCGTATACAAACAACTGCGTGTTGGCATACTCACAACTGGCGATGAACTTATCCCAGCAGGACAAAGCTTAGAACCGGGGCAGATTTTCAACTCAAATGGCCCAATGCTCAGTGCTCTAGTTACTCAAGCTGGCCATCGGGTTGCAGACTGCCTTCATGCTGCTGATACACCAGAAGATACAGAAGCAGCACTAAGAGCTCTAATGGCTTCTTGTGATGTCATTCTGTCTTCCGGTGGCGTGTCTGTTGGTGAGGAAGATCATGTAAAAAGTGTTCTTGAAACATTAGGCACAGTGCATCTTTGGAAGATTGCGATTAAGCCGGGTAAACCTTTGGTTCATGCAACACTGAAAGGCATTCCATTTATAGGATTACCAGGTAACCCGAGCTCAACCCTTGTGACTTATCACTGGTTTGCTCGACTTCTGCTTTCCGTTTGTTCTGGACAAGTTGCCGACCACCCTCAGTCTTATTTGGTTGACGCTGGTTTCAGCCGAACAAAAACCATTCAACGAGATGAGTTTATACGTGTTGCGATAGGAAACGACGGTTTAGCCTATGCTCACCCTCAACAAAGCTCTGGCGCCCTACTCGCTGCGTGTGAAGGCCAAGGCTACCTACATATCAAGGCGCAAACACCGATTGAATACGGTTGTTCTTATTCTTTTTATCCATTCTACGGTTTTTAATTCTCTTTAAATTAGAACGCCATATTCAACTATACAGACTGAAAATGGCGTTCTAATGATTAAAATAAAGAGCCGCTCTGAAATCATATAAAAAGCATGGAGTCTTGTAGACGTATTTACCTTGGTTTTATTCGTTAGAGGTATCCAAAAAAGCTTGTCTTAATAACCCTCTGAACCATATATGAGCAGCATCATGTTGGAAACGCTCATGCCAAATCATAGAGTAGTCAAACTCCCGCGTTACAAACGGCAATTCATGTAAAACTATATCCGATGCAGTCTCAACCATGTCTTCTGCAAAAAGCCTCGGCACGGTTAATAATAAATCGCTGCCCATTACAACTCTTGCTGCTGGAACGAAATTAGGTAGATTCACAGCAACATGCCGTTTCTCGCCTAATTTATCTAACTCGCGATCAACAGCAAAGTATTCACGACGCCCTAATACAACCTGAACATGACTGGCTTTCAAATAGCTTTCTAACGTTAATATATTTTTGATTGCCGGATGATGTTTACGCGCCAAACATACCATCTGGTCACTTTTTAAACGCATGGCACGAATGCTTGCTGGCGGCTCTTTTGAAAGGACAGAAACAGCAACATCAATATTGGTTTGATCCAAGTCTACTACCATGTCTTCATTCCAAGATTTAACATCTAAAATAGCGCCGGGCGCTTCTTGTCGAAATTGATCCAGAATTTTGGGTAGCACAGTTAGAATGCCAAAGTCGGTGGTTGATAAGATGAATCGACGTTTACTCGTTTCAGGTGTGAATTCACTTGGCTGAATAATACTTTCTAAGCCTTTAAGTGTATCCGCTAATAGTGTGGATAATTTCTCTGTTTTAGCGGTAGCAGAAAGCCCATGGGATGTTCTGATAAACAATGGGTCGTCAAATATGTCACGTAAACGTGATAAAGAACGGCTTACAGCAGGCTGAGACACATTCAACCTTGTAGCCGCCTTTGTCACATTAAGCTCTTCAATTAAAACCTGAAAAACGTACAACAGATTCAAATCAATATCAGACAATCTTATTTCTGACAAAATACCACCTCAACCAATTTTATTATTAGAGTTATAACAGTGAATTATAACAATGTTTTAGAGATGGCAATAGTAGCCTATGAAACAAGCACAAAAAACAGCACGACAACCACTAAACTGACAACTTACGGATTTCAGAAGAGGTCATTCCTAATAAATACAAGATTCCATCCAAACCAAGATTGTTCATAGGACATGGCGCTTGTTTTCTAACAAGGGGTTTAGCATGCAAAGCAACACCTAATGCGGCATGATTCAACATCAAAAGATCATTGGCACCATCGCCACAAGCAATCGTTTGTTTCCAGTTTGCTTGTTGCTGCTCAACTATTTCTGCTAACAGCCGTTTCTTGCGCTCGCCATCAACAATAGGACCTAAATGCTTACCTGTTAGTTCTTTATCTTGGATTTCTAAGACGTTTGCGTGTACTTCTGACATACCATATTCTGCTTGAACTCTATCAGCAAAATAAGTGAAGCCACCCGATAAAATAGCAGTGTGCCAACCGTAATGGTGCAAAACCTTCATCAAGGTAGAAATACCGTCCATGTGTTGAATTCTATTATAAACACCATCCATCACTTCACTACTCAAGCCTTTTAATAAAGCTAACCGTTGCACAAAGCTTTCAACAAAATCAATTTCACCACGCATCGCACTCGCTGTCACGGCAGCAATTTGCTCTCCAATGCCGGCGTCTACAGCGAGCTCATCCATAACCTCGGCTTTAATCAAAGTTGAATCCATATCAAATACAGCAACACCACCAAGACGGATATCCAGCATTGTGGATTGATAAATATGATCAATGCCTGTTTCATCAGATAAAGCCAAAAGCTCTGTAGTGATGTCAACAGGATCAGCAACCTTTGTGTCTAATCTTACTTGTGCGACCAACACTGAATCTTCGATGTCAGTCAATAGAGTGGAAGAGCCACTTAGTCCGCGCGCGTCCAACCAAGCATTAAATTGATCTAAATATTCAGAGTTCAAAGAACCGATAAGGGTGATACTGGCAGACATAAATGCTCCTAATTCAATAAGACGCCTACTATAGCAAATCGTTTTCTTTTCGCTAAGCACCTGTTCTACTTTAAAGAATTCAGAAAACGGCCGTTATGATGTGTATACTTTAATTATTGTTCTATGAGTTATCCCAAAGGAAGTGAATGGACACCCAACCTAAAATTAAGATGATCACAGCTTTTGTGCGTAAAAAGCTAAGTGCATCAGTTGTCACTGTGGCAACTTTTCTCTCACTGATGATCCTCACCGTGTGTATTTTTTGGTACACAATGACTCATGCTCTTGGTAACTACTTATCTCAACAAACAGAAGTTCTTGGCAGCAGTTTAGCGACTCAAGCTGCGTTCAACGCTACTCAGTCGATCCTTTCCAATGATCTATTAAGTTTAAACGTATTACTTAATCGTTTAGTAGTAGATGATAATATTTTAAGTGCTCGCGTATACAACAAAAAAGACGAGTTACTTGCCGAAGCAAACAGCAGTGGTTCTGGCATGCAATCGGAACAAGATTACCGCCCTGGCAATGGTCGACGAGTTTACAGTTCTAGCATAAAGTTTCGTGATGATATTGTTGGCCACGTATTAATTACAATAGACAAAACACCAGCCCAAGCAACTCTTCTACATCTAAACAATCTACTTATTGGCGTCGCTATTTTCATTTCAGCCATCACTCTGTTACTTGTTCTTCTAATGACAAAATGGCTATTTTCCCCTATTACAGAAGCAAGCAGTGCTATTATTGCCTATAGTCAAGGAAAAAAAAGCAGCCCTCTCGATCCTGCAAAATACAAAGAGGCCAGAGAAATTCATCAAGCGGTAGAATCAATACAAAACCTTGAGCATTCAGCGCCAGTTGTCGAAAAATCAATAAAAGCAGCCAAACAAGAAACACCAAACGATGAAAAAACGGAAACAAAAGAAGCGCAATTTGAAATGAACTTCGACGCTCTTTTTGAAGAATCTAAACAGCGAAACTGCGTTCTGTATTTTGATATTCTTAATTTAGAAGAATGGCATAAGAACATGACACCTCTGCAGGTGGCGAACTTATTAACCCCAATTTACAGAGCAATATTCCAAGCCAGTGAAGTATATTTAGGCCAAGTACACCAACATAAAAATGACTCGGCTATTATCTTTTTCAGTGCCATGAGCTCAGAAGACAATCTGTATTTAAATGCTGTTAGTACTGCTCAACTCTTTTTAGGCTTAATGGAAAAATTATTAGAAAATGAACTTTATAAAGACACGCCAAAACTGAACTTCCATTTAGGCCTTCATCAAGGCAATTCTAAAATCAGTAATATGATCAAAGAAAACAACTTTAAAGCCGATGAGATTGAAGACTTACTGAATGACATGGAACAAATGAAAAAATCAGAAAGTGTGAATAAGCTGGTGATAAGTGATGACATTTTTACTTTATCTCATATACAAAACCGCGTTTTCAGTGGTCTTCCAGAAATCATAGAAAGCAATGAAAAAGAAATTCTGGCCTATGAAGTAAAAGGCATGTCGGACAAGTATAAAGCCAAAATCCAACAACATATTATCGATATCGCCGGCATAATCGAATAAAACAAGAAAGCCCGCTTACTCTGACAGTAAGCGGGCCTTTTATCGTTAGTATGTATAACGAGTTCTTAAATAATTCTAAATAAATCAGTGATCAAAACCAATAACGTCATCCAACAACAAACCTTCTTTGTCCATTATCAAACGTAATTTTCGCAGTGCTTCCACTTGGATTTGACGAACACGCTCTCGCGTTAAGCCTATCTCAGCGCCTACATTTTCCAATGTACTTGCTTCATGACCTCGTAGACCAAACCGACGTGTAATCACATCACATTGCTTCTCACTTAACTCATCTAACCAATGTTCAATACCTTGGAGCACATCACCGTCTTGTCTGTCGGCCTCCGGTCCTTGATGAATATCATCTGCCAATACTTCAGCTAGACTTTTGTCGTTATTTTCACCACCAAATGAAGCATCAATAGAGCTTACTCTCTCGTTCAGTCGAAGCATCTTTTGAACGTCTTCTACTGGACAGTCAAGCCTATCTGCAATTTCTTCAGCACTGGGTTCATGATCCAGCTTTTGAGTTAGCTCTCTAGCCGCACGCAAATAAATATTGAGCTCTTTTACGACATGAATAGGCAAACGAATGGTTCGAGTTTGATTCATGATGGCACGTTCAATGGTTTGTCTAATCCACCAAGTCGCATAAGTTGAAAAACGGAATCCACGCTCAGGATCAAATTTTTCAACCCCCCGCATTAAACCAAGATTTCCTTCTTCAATAAGATCGAGCAAAGACAAGCCTCGATTTAAGTATCGACGAGAAATTTTGACCACTAAGCGTAAATTACTTTCAATCATACGCTTACGGGCTTTTTCATCTCCTTTAAGTGCCAGACGTGCGAAATACACCTCCTCCTCAGCACTAAGTAAAGGAGAGAAACCTATTTCGCTTAAATATATTTGAGTAGCATCAAGATTGCGGCTTTTATCTGCTTCTGCATATCGAGCATTTACTGCAGATTCGAATTCTTCATTAGTATCTTCCTTATAACTATCAAGTGGAGTATCAAGGTCAAAATCACCAGCATTCAAAACTTTCGTTTCTGTATTGCCCTTCTTTGCTAACTTCATATCTCCTCCTCAAAAATTCGAGCACTCTAATTTTTAGGTAAGACCTCTAATGGGTCTATCGGCTGTCCATCACGTCGCACCTCAAAGTGCAATAATGGCCGATCACTTCCTTTTCCACCAATAACAGCCAGGGAATCACCCGCTTTAACATTCTGCTTCTCTTTCACTAGAATGCTATCGTTGTATGCATAAGCACTAAGATAAACATCGTTATGTTTCACAATAACGAGGTTTCCATATCCGATTAAGCCGCTGCCAGCATAAACAACTGTACCGTCAGCCGCCGCCTTAACCAATGCCCCCTGACTCGCTTTGATATCTATACCTTTACTACTAACACCAGCGTTTGAAAACCCCCTAGTGACCTGACCATCTACAGGCCATGACCAATCACTTACTGGTTTGTCATTTTTTGTATCTATTACATTCGATTTTTTTGCTTCTTTTACTGGCGTAACAACCGATGTGTTTGTTGACGAGTTATTAACAATCAACGGCGTAGAACTTGTGCTTGAAGAAGTGCTATTTGCCACATTAGAAGAAGGCTTCGCTTGCCCCCCTAGACGAATTTTTTGTTTCGGATAAATAACATAAGGCGCATCGATTCTATTTAGCTTTGCTAATTCTCGATAATCTAATCCATAGCGAAAAGCAATAGAAAACAAGCTGTCACCACTCTCCACCCGATGATATCCAGTAGATGGAACAGAAGAAACACTGGCATTATTTGAATTGTATTTTTGATTGTTTTTTGCTGAATAATGAAGCACTTCATACGAGCATCCACTTAATAAAACACATAAAAAAACAAGCCAACTTGTTAACCAAGTTAGCCATGTAGAATTATGTCTTTTATAGAAATGACTGTAGATAACGCTTTACTCCATCAATCAATTAATTATGATTTTATTACGATTTGTCTGTATTACGTAACAATATGTAAGATACAAAGAAAATACTCAAAAAACCGACTAAGGCACACAGAAGTGGCAAAATTAAATCCGTAAAAAAATAATAATCAGGAAGATCCCAAGGAAGAATTAAATGCTCCTCCAATGATACTTTTTTGTCATTCACAACACGCCATGAATCCGTTATTTTCCACGGCCAAACCTTTACTAAAGCACCAAGCATAACGCCTGTTAGTGCAGACAAAGTCATTGAGCGAGCATGACTCAGTAAATAGTGAAGTACTTTAGAGAAACTTAACAGTCCAATAAGTGCACCGCTGGCAAAAACCATAATAACAACAATATCTAAACTTTTAATTGCTGAGAGTATAAACCCATACATTCCCATCATGAGCAATAAAAAACTACCTGATATTCCAGGTAAAATCATCGCACAAATTGCAATCATTCCAGCGAAAAAAACCGTCAACAGTGATGTATTTAATTGCGTTGGTACAAGCAATGAAAGGCTCGCTCCAACGGCAACACCGGCTATTAAGATACAAAAATGTCGTACCCCAAACCCTGTAATCTGACTAATTAAAAAATACGCTGACGCCAAAATAAGGCCAAAGAAAAAACTCCATAAGAAACTTGGATAGGTCGCTAAAAGATGGGTAACTAAGCCTGCAAATAGAAAAATACTGGTTAAGACACCGCCGCCCAAAGCAAGTAAGAATGCACCATCGAAATGTCGCCACAAAGCCTTAATATCGCCTTTAGACAACAAGCTTATACTTTCTTTATTAATACCACTTAAGGAATTAATTAGACGATCATAAACACCTAAAATAAAAGCAATCGTACCGCCAGACACTCCAGGAACGATATCGGCAGCGCCCATTAACAAACCACTTGCATATATTTTTAGCCATTTAGGCATTCTCTGTTCCTTCTAATAAGGGGACGAAGTGCGCAGACTCTGCCCCTAAACATTTCCATCGATCGCCTTCTTTTCGCCAACAACCTATCTGAGGTGTTGGCTGATCAATTGGCATAATCAAAATACCTTGTTGCTTAAGGCAGTTCGTTAAAGCCAAAGGAATTTTACTCGCCATCGCGGTAATGATAACGGCATCCATCTCAACATCATTAGACCAACCCGCTTGCCCATCACCAAATAAATACTCAACATTATTAATATTCATGGCGGACAATCGTAACTTGGCTTGCTCATATAAAATTTTCTGTCGCTCTACCGTATGCACTTTATTGAAAAAGTGCGCCAAAATACGAGTTTGGTAGCCTGAACCGGTTCCCACCTCCAATACGCGCCCAAGTCTGGCATAAGTCAAAAGCCATTCAGTCATTCTTGCTACAGTAAGCGGCTGGCTAATTGTTTGATTGCGACCAATAGGAAGTGGTGTTGCAGAATAAGCTAGATGAGAAAAAGCTGGCTCGACAAAGTCATGGCGTGGAATACTCCCCATCAAGGCCAATAGCTCTTCATGAGTAATGCCTGCCTCACTGAGTTGATGAACCATTTTGGAAGCTCTCGACTCAGTGTGCTTAATTAACCAATTCAGGTCGTCTTGACTCATAAATTTACAGTATCAGTCCATTGTTCAAGGGAAGACTTCGCTTCGTAACACGTCATATCAGTATGAATCGGCGTAATTGAAACATAACCATTTTCAACCGCAAAAAAATCTGTTCCTTCAGACGCATCATGAGGCTCGGATAAGGCACCAATCCAAAAACTAGGTAAACCTTTTGGGTGTTGTGCTGAAATTGGGGCTTGCGCCTGATGTCGATAACCAAGACGTGTTACCTGTATTCCTTTTAATTCATCATAAGGTAAATCTGGCACATTTACATTTAACAAGATACCCGCTGGCACAGACAAGGTATGAGCGTCTTTAAGTAAACGCATAACAACCTCAGCGGCTGTATCAAAATGCTCATTGCCGACTAAAGAAACAGCTAAAGCAGGTCGCCCTAGGTGACGTGCCTCCATGGCCGCAGCAACCGTACCAGAATAGATAACATCATCGCCTAAATTAGCGCCATGGTTGACGCCTGAGACCACTAAGTCTACTTCACCATCAATCAATCCAGACAATGCCAGATTGACGCAATCAGTTGGCGTGCCATCAACACGATACTGGTTTCCTGCTACTTTCACTGGCTGCAACGGTCGATTCAGCGTCAATGAGTTACTCGCACCGCTATGATTACGGTCAGGCGCAACGACTAAAACGGCATAATCTTGCTGCAAACGTTTCACTAATATTTGTATACCAACTGCATCAATGCCGTCGTCGTTAGCGATCAATATTCTCATGATGCTTCTCTGCTGACTTGTCCGTGAAATCAACCATTTCGCGAAATACGCTGGTCGCAAAACAACCTTTTGGTAACGAAAATTCTACGATCAATTGAATATTATCTTCATTCTCTTTCAGTAATTCCCACGCCATATTCATAGGAACAAGGCGAGCGAGCCGGCTGTCTCGAGAAAGATCAAAACCAATTAAACCATTAACCAGACCCATATGATCCGACAAAGACGCTTTTATGGCAGACTCACGCTGAGAACCTGTTCCAGCTTCCCAACCTTCACTAATCATAGGTAAAACAGGGCTTATATCTCCACGCCTTACGCTCAGATGTATTAATGCATCCATTTCTTTTACACGAAACTGTTCGTCCTTACGCTGAAATTGCGCAATATCGCCATCACATAAGCGCGACCACATACCATTTTCAACTTGATCACTTAACGCCTGATTAAAACACCAAGAGCGAATGGCAGATAACCAAAAGGATTCCGTTTTAGATAATTTTCGACGACTTTGTCGCCCTTGTAGAACGAAGCTTTTACCGTTGTGTAAATTATTACCGTTTATGCCAAAACGCTGCGGACCATAATAGTTAGGTACACCGCCTTCTTTGATCAGGTTCAAACGCCCTTCAAGCTCATTCAAGTCACCACGAATGCCTCGTAAGCGAATCACAAAACGATTTGATACATGAGAGCCTGTACGAAGCTTTTTAGAATGACGCAATTGTGCAATCACTCGAACACTTTCAGGTTCTCTAAAAGCGTCTTGAATACCTGACAAGTCTGGCTCTTGGTTTAAAACATGCAAACAAAACCACTGACGAGTACAAGCATGACGATCTTTCACGCCACTGTAAGTCACCTTGTTTGGTGCGATACCTGCAATTTGAGCTAATCGTTTGGCAAGAAAGTCTGTGTTAATGCCTTGCTTTTCAATAAATACAAAACAAAACTCACCTTTATCGTCTGGCTCAAAACCAAGTTGTTCTTCGACATAAAAATCTTGTACATGGGTTTTTAAGTCACCGGTCACTTCTGGCTTGGACCAAGCGTATCGCCATTCAGTATTCATACATTCCTCAGGCTAAAGAGCCCCTGATTAAAGAGCCCTTGGCTAAACAGCTCCAAATTAAAATCCTAACTAAAGAGAGCTTGATTAAAATGTGCTTCTTTAAAAATTAGCGCGACTGCTTCAACAGCAATACCTTCTTTGCGACCGGTAAAACCGAGCTTTTCTGACGTTGTTGCTTTTACATTAACCGCATCGATATCTATCGACAAATCATCCGCGATATTAGCTCTCATTGCATCAATATATGGGCGCATTTTCGGTGCTTCAGCAATTATAGTGACATCAACATTACCCACTTTAAAACCAAAAGACATGATTTCTTGATAAGCACGCTTGAGTAAAATACGGCTATCTGCACCAGCAAACTCAGAGTCCGTATCAGGAAAGTGCTTCCCTATATCGCCAAGCGCGGCCGCACCTAAAAGTGCATCAGTTAAAGCATGTAATGCCACATCGCCATCAGAATGGGCAATCAAACCTTGAGAATAAGGAATAGAAACGCCACCTAAAACGATATGGTCGCCTTCACCAAATTTATGAACATCAAAACCATGACCAATGCGAAACGGCATCATGATAATTACTCCTGTGCTATAGATTGCACTTATTTATTAAAATGTAAATTTGAACTTCTAAGATATGAAAAAAGCGCTTCTGCGATCAATAAATCTTCAGGAAACGTTACCTTAATGTTACTACTTTCCCCCACTAAAAGATCAGGGTGCCAACCGGCGAACTCCATTGCAGAACATTCATCTGTTATCACAACACCTTCCGTTTGTGCTTTTTCTAAGGCGTAAAGTAAACGGCCAGAAACAAACTTCTGTGGTGTTTGAGCCAACCAAATACCGCTTCTATCAAGCGTTATGTCAACCGATGATGTGCAAGCAAGAGAAGTATCGATAGGTAATTGACGCTTTACAGTATCTCGAGCTGGCATAGCCAAAAGAACACCTTGATCAGAATCATGGCGAATAATTTGTTCAAGCTTTTTCTGAGTTAATAAAGGACGTGCAGCATCATGAACCAATACTTCTTGTTGTTCATTTCCTGTCATTTTAGCTAAAAATTTCAGTCCTTTTAAAACCGTATCACTACGTTCCTTTCCGCCAGAAAAAGTATGCACTGAGGCGTGCTGATACCATTTTGACTCTGACCAATACACGTCTTCAGGGCTAACGCCGACGGCAACACCTGCAATTAAAGGATGATCAACAAATATTTCAATTGTACGGTCTAAAATGCTTTGTCCTGCTAATGACAAATACTGCTTTGGGCAATGCGCTTGCATACGCTGACCAACACCTGCCGCAGGAATAATAATCCATAAAGACGATGTCATTGCTTGTTTACCATGCGATAAAACACTTCATTATCTTTAATGTATTGAAGCTCACTACGAACATGCTCTTCTACAGCCTCTTCACCAAGCCTAAGATCAACAACTTGCGCGCGCAATGCTTCATTACGATGTTTAAGACGTTGATTAATACGTTCTTGGTATGCGATTTGTTTTGCCAGCTCTTCTTGTCGTTTTAAACCCTGTTCACCAAAATACAAATGAAAGGATTGGTAACCAATGGCAAAGACAAAAAAGACAATTAACAAACGCCTCATAACACCCTCGACGACTCAAATAAAAAACATTCCCTATTATCAAAGGAATTAAATTTAAAACAAATAAAAAAGGGAGAACATAGTTCTCCCTTCTTAGATCAAGTAAATATTACGCTTGACCTTTCACTTCTTTAAGACCGTTGTAAGGTGCTTTTGAACCTAACGCTTCTTCGATACGTAGAAGTTGATTGTACTTAGCAACACGATCAGAACGGCTTAATGAACCTGTTTTGATTTGGCCAGCCGCTGTACCAACCGCTAGATCAGCAATTGTTGCATCTTCAGTTTCACCTGAACGATGAGAGATAACAACAGTAAAACCAGCATCTTTAGCCATTTTGATTGCAGCTAAAGTTTCAGTTAAAGAACCGATTTGGTTAAATTTGATTAAGATTGAGTTAGCTATACCGTTGTCGATACCACGCTTAAGAATCTTAGTGTTTGTTACGAATAGATCATCACCCACCAATTGGATTTTATCACCCATTAGTTTAGTTTGGTGCGCGAAACCATCCCAGTCAGACTCGTCAAGACCGTCTTCGATAGAAACAATTGGGTATTTGTTAGTAAGATCTTGTAAGAAGAAGTTAAATTCTTCAGAAGTGAATTTCTTGCCTTCACCTTTAAGGTCATAGATGTTTGCTTCTTTGTCGTAGAACTCAGATGCAGCACAATCCATCGCTAATGTGATGTCTTTACCTAATACGTAACCAGCGTTTGCAACAGCTTTTTCGATTGCAGCAAGTGCCGCTTCGTTAGACTCAAGATTAGGAGCAAAACCACCTTCATCACCAACAGCCGTTGAGTGACCGTCAGCTTTAAGTACTTTAGCTAGGCTATGGAATACTTCAGCTCCCATACGTAGGCCTTCACGGAAGTTAGGCGCGCCAACAGGTTGGATCATGAATTCTTGGATATCTACAGAGTTATCTGCATGCTCACCACCATTGATGATGTTCATCATTGGAAGCGGCATAGAGTAAACACCAGAAGTACCGTTTAAGTCAGCAATGTGAGCATATAGAGGTACTTTCTTAGAGATAGCAGCGGCTTTAGCAGCCGCTAGAGAAACAGCTAGGATAGCGTTTGCGCCAAATTTAGCTTTGTTTTCAGTACCGTCTAGGTCGATCATGATTTGGTCAAGTTCAGCTTGTGCTAGTGCATCTTTACCAGCTAGTGCTTCAGCGATTGGACCGTTTACAGCTGCAACAGCTTTAAGTACGCCTTTACCTAAGTAACGAGCTTTGTCACCGTCACGTAACTCAAGTGCTTCACGAGAACCAGTAGATGCACCTGATGGCGCAGCAGCCATACCGATAGAACCATCAGCAAGATGCACTTCAGCTTCTACCGTTGGGTTACCACGTGAATCCATGATTTCACGACCTTTAACTTGAACGATCAGACTCATAACAAACCTCTTTAAATGTATAAAAAATCAAAAACTGTCTATTTACTCGATTTAT
Source organism: Marinomonas ushuaiensis DSM 15871 (assembly GCF_000521805.1). Classification (GTDB taxonomy): domain Bacteria; phylum Pseudomonadota; class Gammaproteobacteria; order Pseudomonadales; family Marinomonadaceae; genus Marinomonas; species Marinomonas ushuaiensis. The sequence continues at coordinate 168,581 of NZ_JAMB01000007.1, read as the reverse complement.
TTTTCTTTTCCTGCATATTTCAATGCGGCATGAACAAAAGCACTAAATAGTCCGTGACCATATCTAGGCGTTGAAGTAAATTCAGGGTGGAATTGACAAGCGACGAACCAAGGATGGTCGGCAATTTCTACCATTTCAACCAATGAATTATCTTCTGAACGACCTGAAATCGTCAATCCCGCAGATTCCAATGCAGACACATAAAAGTTATTTACTTCATAACGATGGCGATGACGTTCTTTAATGACAGGAACATCACCATAAGCTTCATATGCTTTCGTGCCTGCGGTTAAATTGCAGTTCTGTGCACCAAGGCGCATAGTGCCACCTAGATCAGACTCCTCTGAACGTATTTCTTTAGAGCCTTCAGTATTTGTCCACTCAGTAATCAGACCAACGACTGGGTTTTCTGCTTTTAAGTTAAACTCGGTACTATGAGCACCAGATAAATTTGCCACATTTCGAGCAAATTCAATAACAGCTACTTGCATACCCAAACAAATACCTAAGTAAGGCACTTTATTTTCACGAGCATATTGCGCGGTTAAAATTTTACCTTCAACGCCACGCTCGCCGAAACCACCAGGAACAAGAATCGCGTCCATTCCTTTCAGGCATTCAGTGCCGTTTTCTTCGATACTTTCAGAATCAATATAATGCAACTTAACTTTAGTTCGAGCGTGAATACCAGCGTGGTCCATCGCCTCGATCAAAGATTTGTAAGCATCCAACAATTCCATGTACTTACCGACCATGGCGATGTTGATTTGTTTTTCAGGATTCAGTTTTGCCTGAGTAACTTTATTCCAAATACTAAGATCTGGCATGTCGCAATCAAGATTAAAACGCTCAACAATTAAGCTGTCTAAACCTTGGTCATTCAACAGTTGCGGAATACGATAAATCGTGTCGGCATCAGGTAAAGAAATAACCGCACGCTCTTCTACGTTGGTAAACAAGGAAATTTTCTTACGCTCAGGGGCTTCAATAGATACTTCAGAACGACATACCAGGATATCAGGCTGAATACCGATTGAACGCAACTCTTTAACAGAATGTTGAGTCGGCTTCGTTTTGGTTTCACCCGCAGTGCGAATATAAGGCACCAAGGTCAAATGCATAAACAAAGCACGATGAGAGCCGACTTCGACTTTCATCTGACGAACGGCTTCTAAGAAAGGTTGAGATTCGATGTCACCAACGGTGCCGCCAATTTCAACTAAGGCAACGTCTGCGCCTTGTGCACCGGCAATAACACGGCGTTTGATTTCATCGGTAATATGGGGAATCACCTGAACCGTTCCACCTAGGTATTCACCGCGACGTTCTTTTTTCAACACATGCTGATAAACGCGTCCTGTAGTGAAATTATTACGCTTGCCCATTTTAGTGGAAATGAAGCGTTCATAATGACCTAAGTCTAGATCGGTTTCGGCGCCGTCTTCGGTAACGAAAACTTCACCGTGCTGGAAAGGACTCATGGTGCCCGGATCTACGTTAATGTAAGGATCCAGTTTGAGCATGGTGACTTTAAGCCCACGGGATTCAAGAATAGCCGCCAAAGATGCTGCTGTTAAGCCTTTGCCTAGTGATGAAACCACGCCGCCTGTGACGAAAATATATCGTGTCGCCATGAGTGTTTAACCCGCCTTAAAATAGAAAAATATGAGATTTGATGGCACAGAAAAATATGCCTTCAGGACGGGTAAAAATAATAACATCGCAAGGCCATCCACTCAATGTAAAACGACGCTGTTTTATGCCGCGGTAAGGTTTAATCATGCAATAACGATTAAAATCGTCCCATCACCCCCAACTGAAGTAACACCATAGTTTGCAGTAATTATTCTAATAACCGAACATTAGCCCTATATCATTTCATATAAGCTCACACCTCCAAAAGGCATTTCTAATTTCGTTTTCATTCATATTAAATGCTAATCTAGAACTTACTTGCACCCTCCATTCTTTTTTGTAGATTTAGGAAATCCTATGACACCTTCACAACTTAACCATTTCTACAGTCATTCAGAAGAAGTTAAACAAGCCTTAGTTAAAATACAAAGCGCCCTTAATAAACCACATCGAACTCTTATTGCTCTAACCGGTGGACCAGGATCAGGAAAAAGCACATTAGCAGAATACGTTACGTCTTATTTTTCAACACAACAAGAACAAGCCATCAGCCTTTCCATGGATGGCTTTCACTTATCAAAAGCCCAACTGAACGCCCTACCAAACTCAGAAGAAGCGTTCGCCAGAAGAGGAGCCCCGTGGACATTTGATAGCACTGCTTTTATTGATCGCGTTAAAGCCATTCATCAAGGTTATCAACAAGAAGATATTCTATGGCCTAGTTTTGACCACAGCCTCGGAGATCCAATTGAAGACGATATTTCTATCAATAAAAAAGCCAAAGTTATTTTGATTGAAGGTTTGTATTTATTACACCAACAAGATGGCTGGCAAGAAGCAACAGCACTGTTTGATGAGCATTGGTTTTTAGATACTCCTATTGACGTGTCCATTGAGCGATTAGCGCAACGCCATATGAAAGCCTGGGGGTTCAGCCATGAACAAGCAATGGAAAGGATCAACCGAAGTGACAGCCTCAATGCAGAACTGGTTAGCTCAACAAAAGGCAAGGCGGATTGGTTATTGAAAGGTTAATTTTATTCTAGAGACACAAGCAAAGGAAGTTCGCCAGATAAGCGCCATTCCACTTTAACATGCGGATAATCTGGGTGGCGCCAGAGCGAGCCGATCGCAACAAGTTCAGTATCGATAAAAATATAAGGCAAATGGTTACGCCACCAGCTTGGTACTTGTAAATCATTTAACCATTTTTTCAACTTACGACTATTGCCATTTTCGAAGCTTAATACAGCACCTTCTGGACGTTCGCCTAAAACACAGCCATTGCAACCACTGACCAGAACCTCATCAAACGAGCGTTTCAGAATTTCATCTTTATTCAAAGGAGCAAGCGTCACTTCTTGATCTAATGGTAGAAAATAAATGAAATTTTGATGGCGCATAATACGACCATTCTTAAGCTTAAATTCTGGATGCCGATCCTCTCTACCAGACAACATCTGCTCGACATTTTCTAATTGCAGTTGAGGTAATGAAATACTTTTATTTTGCAAAAAATGGCGTAACCAAAAAAGTCTTTCCTCTAATGACTCTTCACTAAGAAAAGATAAATCCAAGCCGCCATACTCGTTACACCATTTAGCCAATTGGCGCTCTGCAAACCGAGAAAGCATAAGATAATCGGTTTCGATTCGTTTAGCGCCAGAAGCAATATTTTGCTCCATCTTTGGAAATCGCTCTTTCAGAATAGGCACAACTCGTTGCCGCAAAAAATTACGAGTAAAACGCTCATCCGCATTAGAGTCATCTTGAATCCATTTCAATTTTTCTTGGCGTGCATAAGATTCAATACTTACTTTTGATATATCCAGCAAAGGGCGAACAAGATAAGCACCTTCCACCCCAATAGCACGCATACGTGGCATACCAGAAAGACCCTTCCCTCCTGTCCCGCGTAACAACCGAAATAAAACTGTTTCAGCTTGGTCGTCACCATGATGCGCCAATAACAAGACCTCTTTTGATGTCATTATTTGCTCAAAGGCTTGGTATCGAGCATTACGCGCAGCGTCTTCGACTGAGGCTTGAGCTTCTAATTGAACGCGTTTAGCAACGAAACGCACATCGAGTTTTTGACACACTTGTTCGCAGTGACTTAGCCAACTATCCGCATGGTCACTAAGCCCATGATGAATATGAATCACCGCCAATTTTCGTCGCTGCTGAGCAGTCAGTTGACTCACGATCGCATGCAGTAAAACATGAGAGTCTACACCACCACTAAAACCAACCCATACAACGTCTACTTCAGAGAATAAGCCATCTATCCACTCTTGATTAAATCGAAGTGGCATTGAAGATTTGATTGGCTTTAAGTGTGTATGTTTCATCATAAGCTCTAAATAAAAGCGACCATTATCCAAAAGTCAAAAACAAAAAAGCCCCCTTAATAGGAGGCTTTTTAGAATCTCAAAAAACTATAAACCGTATGACATCAAACGATTATAACGACGAGCCAACAACTCTTCTGTCGTCAATGCTTCCATTCGATCCAATGCAGCTAAAATATTTTGTTTTAGGCTTTGTGCAATCTGTTCATGAGCAATGTGAGCACCACCTAATGGCTCAGGAACAATCGTATCCACAAGCCCAAGCTCTTGAAGGCGCTGTGCCGTAATACCCATTGCTTTAGCAGCATCAGACGCACGGTCTGCACTCTTCCAAAGAATAGAAGCACAACCTTCAGGAGAAATAACAGAGTATGTGCCGTATTGAAGCATCATCAATTCATCACAAACACCGATAGCGAGTGCACCACCAGAACCGCCCTCACCAATTACAGTAGAGATAATCGGCGTTTTAAGACGAGACATAACCGCTAGGTTAAAAGCAATCGCTTCACTTTGTCCACGCTCTTCAGCGCCAACACCAGGATAAGCCCCAGGTGTATCAATCAAAGTAACAATAGGCATATTAAAACGTTCTGCCGTTTCCATTAAGCGTAGCGCTTTACGGTAACCTTCTGGACGTGGCATACCAAAATTGCGAAGTACTTTTTCTTTTACTTCACGACCTTTTTGATGACCAATAACCATAACCGGACGGCCGTCTAAACGAGCAATACCGCCAACAATTGCACGATCATCAGCATAATGACGATCACCATGCATCTCTTCAAAATCTGTAAAAGCGTGTTTTATATAGTCAAGTGTATACGGACGTTTTGGGTGACGCGCTAATTGAGATACTTCCCACGCCCCTAAATTGCTAAATAGACTTTTAGTAAGCGCTACTTTCTTGTCTTCAAGACGACTGATTTCATCACCGATGTTCAGTTCGTTATCATTACCGACTAAGCGTAACTCTTCAATTTTCTGTTCAAGCTCAGCAATCGGCTGTTCAAAAGGGAGATAATCTAAATTCATGTTTAATTACACTACTGTTTGGTTGCCATCAAATTCAAAAACAAAAAGCGATCTGCTATTTGTTCTATGTAAGTGCGTCGCGACGCCACATTCCGTTGCACGGACTAGTAAATAAGATTAATTATACACTAACTGAACATTTTGTTTACCGTATTGTTTCTGAAGTTGGTGAATTAATTCGTCATCCGGACGAACTTTCCAATCATTCCCTAAACGAATATCACCACATGCTTGTGGTGTATCAAACCCAATAACCACATCACAGCCATCACCGCGATATGAAGCCATATGGCCAGCTAAGGTTTGAATATCTGTTGGAGTCACTGTCTCAGAAGTCCAAGTAATTCGTAATGCTTCTACATAACGAATTCGAGCTTGCGCAATATCTAGAATATTCCGAGCAATAACTTTTTGTCCACCACGGAACTCATCAACCGTAATCTCACCTTCCACAACAACAACTTCATCTTTAACAATGACGTCTTTAAAGCTGTCATAATTATCAGGAAATACGGTTACTTCGATACGAGCAGAACGATCGTCTAAGGTAACGAAAGCAATGTTACCACCTTTTTTACTTTTGGTAATACGCAAGTCAACAATCAACCCAGCCATGATTTGCGTATCACCACGCTTGGGTTGTAAATCAACTATTTTAGAACGAACAAAGCGACGAATCTCTTTCTCATATTCATCGATTGGATGGCCCGTTACGTATAAACCTAATGTATCCTTTTCACCATCGAGTCGTTGGCGTGGCGGCCATTCGTGCTGTATCCCTACTTCTTTGTAAGCATCTTCCGTATTTTCTTCCACAGCAATACCAAACAGATCCATCATACCTGCATCTTGGTTCTTAGCATCCTGCACGGCACGCTTTAGAGCCTCATCAATACAAGCAAACAAAGTGGCACGATTTGGTCCAATCGTGTCAAAAGCACCTGAACGAACGAGCGCTTCCATTACACGCTTATTGACTCGTCGACCAACACGCTGACAAAAATCAAAAATATGCTCAAACGGGCCATCTTTTCGAGCTTCGACAATGGCCTCAATTGGGCCTTCACCAACCCCTTTGATGGCGCCCAAACCATAAACGATAGCGCCCTTTGGGTTTACCGTGAATTTGAAAACCGATTCATTTACATTTGGTAGCTCTAACACTATTTTCATTGAACGACATTCTTCAATGAAAATAACGATTTTATCCGTATTCTGCATATCAGCAGATAATACCGCCGCCATGAAAGGCGCTGGATAGTGATTTTTTAACCAAGCAGTTTGATAAGAAACCAGTGCATATGCTGCCGAGTGAGATTTGTTAAAACCGTAACCTGCAAACTTCTCCATCAAGTCAAAGATGTTACCTGACAGATCCTTATCAACATTATTTTTCAGGGCACCTTCCATGAAGATTAAGCGCTGCTCCGCCATAACCTCCGCTTTCTTTTTACCCATAGCTCGACGTAATAAATCCGCACCACCAAGAGAAAACTTAGCCAATACCTGAGCAATCTGCATTACTTGTTCTTGATACAAGATGATACCGTAAGTAGGCTCCAAAACTGGAATCAAATCATTATGTTGATAATCAGAATGAGGGAAAGCCAACTCGGCACGACCGTGCTTACGGTTGATAAAGTCATCCACCATGCCTGAGCCTAATGGCCCGGGACGATACAAGGCAACCAAGGCGATAATATCTTCAAAACGAGATGGCAAAAGCTTCTTAATCAACTCTTTCATACCACGGGATTCCAGCTGGAATACCGCAGTGGTTTCTGCTCGTTTCAATAAATCGTAGGTTGATTTGTCTTCAAGATCAATAAGAGTGATATCTAAAGGTGGCTTGCCTTCTAATGCATTGATGGTATCAATGTTTTTTACCGCCCAATCAACCACTGTCAGCGTTTTCAAACCTAAGAAGTCAAATTTAACAAGACCCGCTTCTTCCACATCGTTTTTATCATATTGAGTAACAAGGCCAGAACCATCTTCTTCACAATATAAAGGCGCAAAATCAATTAGTTTAGTTGGCGCGATAACCACGCCACCAGCGTGCTTACCAAAGTTACGAACCACACCTTCAAGAGATATCGCCATCTCCATAACTTCTGCAGCATCTTCATCACCCGCCAAAAATTCAGGCAATGCAGGCTCTTCCTCTAACGCTTTTTTCAGAGTCATGCCAATTTCGAAAGGAATCAATTTAGATAATTTATCACCTAAGCTATAAGGCTTACCCTGAACACGAGCAACATCTCGCACTACGGCTTTTGCCGCCATCGCACCAAAAGTAATAATCTGAGACACAGCGTCTCGACCATAAGTACGAGATACATAATCAATAACTTTGTCACGATTCTCCATGCAAAAATCGATATCAAAATCGGGCATGGAAACACGCTCTGGATTCAAGAATCGTTCGAACAGGAGATCATATTCTAATGGATCAAGATCAGTAATTTTCAGCGCATAGGCTACCAGTGATCCAGCACCAGAACCTCGGCCAGGCCCTACGGGGATTCCGTTATCTTTCGACCACTTAATAAAGTCCATCACGATTAAGAAGTAACCAGGAAAGCCCATCTGATTGATAATGGTTAATTCAAAATCCAGACGATCCCAATATTCTTGACGACGCTTTTCAATACGTTCACCGTATTTTTTAGTCAAGAAATCAAAACGTTCTTTTAAACCATCAAAAGACAGTTTGTTAAAGAATTCTTCCATGGTCATGCCTTCCGGCACAGGGTAATCAGGTAAAAAATATTCGCCTAGTAAGACATCGACACTGCAACGCTTAGCTATTTCTACTGTATTCTCAAGCGCCTCAGGAATATCTTCAAATAGAGCAGCCATCTCATCGGCCGTTTTAAAATATTGCTCTTCTGAATAGCGGCGCTTACGACGAGGGTCATCTAGAGTGACGCCATCATGAATACAAACACGTGCTTCATGAGCCTCAAAGTTCTCACGTTTCAAAAAGCGAACATCATTTGTCGCAACAACAGGACAATCTAATTCTGCCGCCAATGACACTACAGCATGTATATAATCTTCTTCACCCGGACGACTAGTGCGTTGCAGTTCAATATAAAAACGATCTGGAAAAATCGACATCCAATGCGCCAAACGGCTTTTGGCTTGGTCATGATTACCTTTTTGTAACAATATGCCAATATCACCAAACCCAGCACCTGACAATGCAATAATGTCGTCACTACTTTCCTCTATCCATTCTTTTTGGATAATAGGCCGGCCTTCCACTTGACCCAACTGGTAGCCTTTAGAGATGATTTTAATAATATTCTTGTAGCCTTGGTTCGATGTTGCCAACAAGGTAAATCGATAACGAGAGCCAACCCCTTCATCATCATCAGCAATCACCACATCGGCGCCACAAATCGGTTTAATCCCTTTATCCATTGCGCCTTTATAAAAGCGCACAAAACCACAAAGATTATTTTCATCTGTAATAGCGACCGCCGGCATAGACATCAGCTCTGTCGTGCCAAGCAAACCTTTAATTTTCACCAAGCCATCAACCAAGGAAAACTCAGTATGAACTCGTAAATGTATAAACGGTGTGGACAAAATACTATCCCTCTAAAATCTTTTTAACTGGGCCAAAACTACGGCGATGAATTGGTGTAATGCCATGTAGTCGAAGAGCTGCAAGGTGCTGCGCTGTAGGGTAACCTTTATGTTTTTCAAAACCATATTCTGGGTATATTTTTGACACTTTTACGATATCTCTATCGCGAGTCACTTTTGCCAGTATAGACGCTGCTGAAATAGCGGCTTGTCTCGAATCCCCTTTTACAACTGCCTCAGCAGGACAAGGTAAATTCAATGGTATACGATTGCCATCTACCAAAACGTGCTCAGGAACGACCGACAACAAACTAACAGCACGAGACATGGCGAGCATACTCGCATGCAATATATTTATTTCGTCTATCTCTTCTATTGAAGCACTCGCGATACCAAAGGCCAAAGCCTTCTCTTGTATCTCAATAAATAAAGCTTCGCGTTTTTTTTCACTCAGTTTTTTGGAATCAGCAAGCCCAGCGATTGGACGATTTGGATCAAGAATCACAGCCGCAGCAACAACTTCTCCCGCCAACGGCCCTCTTCCTGCTTCATCGGTACCGGCAATTAAGTCACCAAAATACATTTGACTAACAAAAGGTTCCACTACTTACTCTTTTTTTCAAGCATAGAAAGAATGGCTTGTGCGGCTTGCTCACCGGCATTTTTACGCAACATCTTATGCAGATTGAGGTACTTATCCTGTATCGTTTTATCTGCAACGAAGGACTTCCAAGTCTGTAATAGACTATTTGATAAGTTTTCGGGTGTAGCTTGATCTTGTAATAATTCTGGCACTAATGGTTCATTTGCCAATAAATTTGGTAACGAAACATAAGGTACTTTTATCATTCTGGACATAATAAAATAGGTAAGTTTGTTAACTCGATAAGACACCACCATAGGCCGTTTTACTAACATAGCCTCCAGCGCCGCCGTACCTGAAGCGAGCAAAATAGCATCAGACGCTGCCATTACTGTACGCGACTGACCATCGATAAGAATTGCCTCTGCATTGGCTTCTTTTAAAATAGCGTCTATTTGAATACGCCTCTCAACATTTGCCGCTGGCATAATAAACGTTGCATCGGGTTCTTTTTGTTTAATGAGCTTGATTGTCTCAACAAACAAAGGTGCAAGGCGTGAAACCTCACCCTCTCTGGAACCAGGTAAAATACCAAACACAGGACCCTTAATTGCATTTAAACCAAGTGCCGCTCTAGCATCAGCAACGTCACTGTTTAATGGGATATCATCTGCCAAAGTATGTCCGACGCAAACCACTGGAATATTATGCTCATGGTAAATAGGCAGCTCAAACGGGAAAAGAGCCAGCATCAAATCCACAGATTTCTTGATATTAAAGATACGTTTTTGACGCCACGCCCAAACAGAAGGACTAACATAATGGACAGTAGGGATTCCGGCTTGCTTTAGTTTTCTAGCAAGCGGCATATTAAAATCTGGAGAGTCAATACCAATAAATGCCGTTGGAGGGTTGTTTAAGCATGACTGATATAAACGCTTACGGATACCCAACAACTCTCTTAAGCGGCCAAGTACTTCAACCAGCCCCATGACAGAAAGCCTGTCCATTGGCACAATACTATTAAAGCCCTGCGCCTGCATTAATGGACCGCCAATCCCTTCAAACACAGCGTCTGGTTGTAATGTTTTTAAGTGAGCAATTAGATTAGCGCCCAAAATATCACCTGAGGCTTCACCAGCCACTAACACATAACGTGCTGTAGACATCACTTCCATTTACACAACCCCTAGCTTTTATTTTTCACTAATAAAAAACCCCGAATAATCCGGGGTTTTCTTTCAAAACATGGTTTTTATCGGACTATGCCACGTTTTGATTGCCTAATTGATAAAACAAAATCAGCCACTTCAGCAATATGAAAGCTATCGCCACTTTCAAGCTGTGTTAATGCAGATTCAAGTGTCAGACCTTTCAGATAAACCGTTTTATAGGCTGTACGTAAAGCTCGAATAATATCGGCTGGAACACCTCTACGACGCATGCCTTCAAAATTCATTCCATGCGCTTTAGCTGGATTACCAGAAACCATAACAAATCTAGGAACATCTTTTGACACCATAGAGCCCATGCCACACATACTGTAAGAATGCACCTGACAAAATTGATGCACACCAGTGTAACCACCAAGAATCGCATTATCCCCAACAACTACATGGCCAGCTAAAGCTGCAAAATTAGCCATTATATTGTTGTCGCCCACAATACAATCATGGCCCACATGCGTACTCGCCATAAACAAGTTATGACTGCCAATTTGGGTGATACCTTTATCCTGAATCGTGCCACGATGTATAGTGGCACTTTCACGAATAACATTGCCATCACCGATAATTAACTGAGTTGGCTCGCCTCTGTATTTTTTATCTTGGTTTGCTTCTCCGACTGAAGCAAACTGATAAATTTCATTATTACACCCAATTGTCGTATGGCCATTAATAACGACGTGCGACTTAATAACACTCCCAGCACCAATTTTCACATCTGGCCCAATCACACAAAAAGGACCGATCTCCACGTTGGAGTCAATTTCTGCTTTTGAATCAATTAATGTCGTTGGATGTATAGCCACTATAATCTTACCTGTCTGCACACATAATTGTAGATGAACACACTAACTCACCGTCAACGGATGCTTTGCATTCAAATTTCCAAATTCCACGTTTTACCGCAATGATTTTTGCTTCTAACTGTAAACGGTCACCCGGTACAACTGGACGCTTAAAACGTGTTTTATCGGAGCCAACAAAGTAATACATTGAACCATCTTCTGGTGTTTTATCCATGGTTTTAAAACCTAGGACGCCAGCAGCTTGAGCCATAGCTTCAATAATTAACACACCTGGCATTACTGGATCATCAGGGAAATGACCGTTAAAAAAAGGTTCGTTCACCGTAACATTTTTATAGGCAACAATGGACTCATTTAAATTTATTTCAACGACACGATCCACCAACAAAAAAGGATACCTATGAGGTAGGTATCGGCGAATTTCTTTTACGTCCATCATTTATTATCAACCTTCTCTAAAAACTTATTAACTTGTTTTTTTAATTGTGAAAACTGCTTCGCCATTTCGTCTATTCGTCTGACTCTAGCAACCGTTCGACGCCATTTAGCCGTTGGCTCCATTCCCATACCCGAAGAGTAAGATCCCTCTTCTTCAATAGAATTGCTTATCATACTCATACCAGTGACATGAACTCGATCGCGAATCGTTAAATGACCCGCAATACAAACCCCGCCAGAAATAGTACAAAAAGAACCAATCTTTGTACTACCTGCAATCGCGGTACTTGCTGCAATCGCGGTATTATCGCCAATTACAACGTTATGAGCAATTTGAACTTGGTTATCTATTTTAACACCATGCCCAATTTGGGTATTTTCTATCGCACCACGATCAATTGTTGTACTCGCACCAATCTCAACATGATTACCAATAGCAACTGAGCCAAGTTGATTAATTTTCTCCCAACCATCTTGTGTAGGAGCAAAGCCAAAACCATCTGCACCAATCACTGCACCACTATGTAAGATACACGCTTCACCAATCACAACATCATGATAAAGCGTAACATTAGGATATAATCGTGAATTTTTACCTACGACTGAACCTCGACTAATAACGCAACCCGCACCGATGACACAATCGTCTCCGATAGTAACACCATCATCAATGACAGTATTTGGACCAATAATTACATCTACACCAATTACTGCATTATTAGCAATGACAGCACTAGGATGAATACCAGACCAACCCTGTGTTGTCGGTACAAATAAATTAGATAACTTTGCAAACGCTAGATAAGGATTTGACACTACAATAGCATTATCAACCAGCTGCGCTAATTCTTCCGTTTTCACAAGAACAGCACCTGCTGACGTAGAAGCAAGTTGACTGCGGTATTTAGGATTGGCTAAAAAACTCAGTTCATTTTGAACAGCATTTCCCAACGTGCCTAGCTTTTCAATAACGAGACCCGCATTCCCTTTAACAGTGCCTTGTACTTCCGCAGCTAATTGCCCTAGCGTATAGCTCATAGATTAGTTGTCCTTATTAATACGTGCTACAAGTTCGTTAGTAATATCCGCATCAGCATTTGCATATAAACTCACTTGTCTATTCAATACTAAATCCAATTTACGTTCTTCGATTAACGCTTTCAATGCAGCCTCACCTTGTGGAGTAAGAGATTGAATCAATTGTTGCTCTAGCTCTTTAGCTTGACGCTGCATAGCTGCCCCCATAGAACGCACTTTATTTTGTTGTTCAGCCAATACTTTGCGACGTGCATTAAATTCGCCCTCAGACAAAGTTAACTCTTCGCGCTTTAATTTTTCTGCTGACGCTTCAAGCTCTTCTTGCTCTTGTTTCAAGCGAGCATCCATTTCGGCCACTTTCTGCTTTGGCTCTTTTGCCGCTTCTTGACCAATATTACTTTGCAAAAGTGCAGCCCTAAAATCGATAACAGCGACCTCTGTTGCATGCACACTACTTATTAAGCATAGAGTAAAAACAGCCATTATAATTTTTTTCATTTTCAAACCTCTCGAATATCGTTTTCTGAATTAAAAAGTCGTTCCCAACTGGAATTGGAAGAAATCAGTATCATCGCCATCATCCGCATTCAATGCCTTAGCAAAATTAAATGAAAGAGGCGCAATAGGTGTAATCCACGTCCAGCTTAAACCAACGCTATAACGAATTTCGGATGGATCCACACCAGTTTCACATGCTGTGCTAGTAGATAAACAATTATCTGTAAACACATTACCCGCATCAAAAAACAACGCAGTTCTCACTGACTTATGATCATCCACCATAGGCAAAGGGAAGACCAACTCAGCAGTACCTACCATCAGTATATTTCCACCCATAGCATCACTATCAGTGGATGAACTATAAGTTTTTTGAGGCCCTAAAGAAGATGAACCATAGCCTCGAACAGAGCCCACACCACCAGCATAATAGTTTTCATAAAAAGGCAGTATCTCAGAATCTCCATATCCATTACCGTAGCCAAATCGACCTTTCATATGGAACAACCAAGTATTAGAGCCACTGATGTTCCAATATTTTTCCGAAGTTAAACCTACTTTATAATAGGTTTGGTCACTACCCGGCGTCGCAACTTGCAGGTTCAAATTCGTTGAATAACCGCTAGTTGGCAGCACACCGCCTATTAAGTCTTGATCGCTCCACGAAATAGAGGCAATTAAATCATCAAAATTATTGCCATATGTATTAATAAAATTTTGAGACTCATAAGACGAGTCACTGCTTAAATCAATACTTGTTTCCTGCACCGTAACGCCGAATGTTAAACGTTGCGAATCAGAAATAGGATAACCATAAGTAAGGCCGGCTCCAACTTTATCTATTTGGTAGTCTTCGATATCTTCGTCATCATAATTACTTTTTTCATAGTACACCCTTGCCCCTCGGCTAACCCCATCAACAGTAAAATAAGGGTTCGTATAATGGATTGAGTATTTAGAGTATTCCTCTGACTGAGAAGCGCTGAAGCCTAATTTATTACCCGTCCCCATGAAGTTAGATTTGGATATACCAAAACCATAAATCAAACCATCGCCATCTGAATAGCCAATACTCGCTTGAATACTGCCAGATGCCTGTTCTTGAACCGCCACATCAATATCCACTTGATCTGTCGTTCCAGCGACTGGACGAGTTTTAAGATTAACACTACCAAAGAAACCTAATCGTTCTATACGACGCTTAGAAGACTGAATTTTAGAGTGCTGCGCTAACGCACCTTCAAATTGCGTCATTTCACGACGCAATACCTCATCTTTAGTTTCACTATTACCGCTAAACGTAATACGGCGAACATAAACTTTCGAGCCGGGTGTTATTTGATAGCTAAGGTTAACGGTATGATCATCAAGCTTCTCTGGGATAACATTCACTCTTGCAAATAAATAACCATCATCACCTAACTCTGTAGAAATACCAGAGATGATTTTTGTCACTTCACTACGAGAAAAGACATCTCCTTCTTTCTGAGTAATTTGTTTCCAAACTCTATCCTCAGAAATAGGCAAACTGCCGCTTAAAGAAAGTTGATTAACAAAATAAGGTTTCCCTTCATTGACATTAATAACGACATAAACATCGCGTTTATCATATGACAAACTCACTTGACTAGAAGTAACTTCAAAATCCAAATAACCTTTATCTAAATAAAAGCTTGTTAATATATTAATATCGCCTTCTATTTTTGCTTTAGCGTATTCATCTGCGGAGCTGAAGGGGTTCCAATAACCCGTCTCTCTAGACTGAAAGTCTTCAGTGAGCTCTTCTTCATCAAAATCGTTATTACCAACAATATTAATATGAACTATTTTAGCCGTGTCGCCTTCATCAATATTAATCACGATCCCTGTACGGTTACGAGGCATTTCCTCAACAGAAATATCGACTTTGGCACCATAACGCCCAAGAGCGTAATACTGCCTCTGAAGTTCTTGAGCAATTTGATTCAATGTTTCTGGTTTATATATTTCACCGATTTCCAAACCAGATAAATTCAAGCCTCGCATTAAATCTTCTGTTTGAATTAGATCATTTCCCTCTATCGTTAAATTACCTATAGAAGGACGCTCCTCAACATCAAAAACTAATACACTATCCTCTTCATAAACCTCAATATCACTGAAGTACCCGGTATTAAAAAGAGACGTAATGGCTTGGTATACTTTGTCAGAATCGTAAGGCTCCCCTTTATCAAAACCAATCACATCAAATGCTCTTGCTGACGGCATCTGAACCAAACCATCAACCCGAACATCATTTATCGAGTCTGCAGAACTCTGCACGCTTATTAAAGCCAACAATACAGCTGAAACAACTTTCACACATACCTCTCTACAAGCGGGCAATATCATTAAAAATAGCAATAGCCATTAAAGCAAATAAAAGTGAAGCACCTATTCGATAAGCCATATTCTGAATTTTTTCAGACACTGGCTTCCGACGAACCGCTTCAATACCAAAAAATAATAAATGCCCTCCATCTAACATAGGAATAGGCAACAAGTTCAACACACCCAAACTAACACTTAGGTAAGCCATGAATTTCAAAAAAGATTGTAGTCCAGAGTCCGCTGACGCACTCGCTACTTTTGCAATTGTTATCGGGCCAGATAAATTATCAACCGATATCAGCCCTTGTAACATCTTCCCAATCGAGGAAACGGTCAAAGATACCATTTTAGTAGTTTGTGCAACACCATAAAAAACCGAATCGATAGGGCCATAATGGCGTTCTCTAATAAGACTTTCATCCCATTGCGGAGGAACAACAGCTAATCCAGCATAACCGATAACTTCTCCATCTCGCTCCGTCGAGTTAGGCAACAAAAGTAATTTTTGAGAATCCCCACCCCGCTCAACAATAACGGATAAAGCGACACTTGGATTCGCTTGAACTAAGGAAACAACTTGCTCCCAGCTTGTAATAAGCTCACCATCAATTTCAATTACTTTATCGCCTTCTTCAAATCCAGCAGAGGAAGCGGCACCATTTTCAACAACCTGAGCAATTACCGGAAGGACTTTTGGCCGCCATGGTACAACACCAAAAGCACGAATGAGATTATTAGGCTCATCACCAACCAACCATCGATCTAGATGAATTTCGCCTTCTTGCTGAGAAGAAACGCCTTCGGCCTGGTAACGAACGATAATGGTTCTTGTTTGACCAATCAAGCCCGCTAAGACTAAATTTACATCTTCCCAAGAATTAACCGACTCTCCTGCAATGGAAAGCAGTTCATCTTCAGCCTGAATGCTCGTCTGAGCCAAGGGTGTATTTTGCTCAACATGCCCTACTTTTGGCGCAACAGATTGAATCCCTAAAACAGCCACTACAGCATAAATAAACACGGCTAAAATAAAGTTAGCAATAGGGCCTGCTGCAACAATAGCAATACGCTGCCAAACCGTCTTGTTATTAAACGCTTGGCCTTTCAACTCTTCAGGCACCCCCCCTTCACGCTCATCCAACATTCGGACATAGCCACCGAGGGGAATCATCGATAAAGTAAATTCCGTTCCAGTTTTTCCAACATAACGAAAAATAGGTTTCCCGAAGCCAACAGAAAAACGCAATACTTTTACACCACAGCGACGGGCAATAAAATAATGCCCAAACTCATGAAAAGTAATCAGAACACCTAATGAAATAACAATAGAAAGGATATTTTGAAACATTAAAAATCACCAAGGGAAATTATATCTTCCGCTAAACGACGAGCATACAAGTCCGATTCAAAAACATCTTCCAGCGTATTTACTGGAACAATATTCGCAGAATTCAAAACTTGAGCATTCACTTTTGCAATATCAAGAAAGGCAATTTTTCGGTTTAAAAAAGCCGCCACAGCCACCTCATTTACCGCATTCAAAACCGCCATTGCAGTTCCACCCATGAACCACGCATCAGCCGCTAATTGCAAATTCGGAAAACGAGAAATATCAGGAGACTCAAAATTCAAACAAGCAACATCAACCAAACTCAGCGGAGGCACTTGAGTTTCTATTCGGTTAGGCCAAGTCATCCCATAAGCAATGGGAATTTTCATATCTGGGTTCCCCATTTGTGCAATAACGGAACCATCACGATAAGAAACCATAGAATGAACAATGCTTTCAGGATGTACAACAACCTCAATGTCATTTGGCGTTACATCAAATAACCAACAGGCCTCAATAAGCTCTAAGCCCTTATTCATCAAAGACGCAGAATCAATCGATATCTTTTGACCCATAGACCAATTTGGATGTTTACAAGCTTGCTCAGGCGTTACTGATACCATTTCATCTAGAGACCAACTCCTAAAAGGTCCACCTGAAGCAGTCAGTAGTATTTTTGAAATATCTTTCTTATGCGCGCCATGAATTGTTTGAGGCAGACTCTGATAAATCGCATTATGTTCGCTATCGATAGGCAAAAGCACAACATTATGACGCGCCACTTCATCCATAAATAACTTACCGGCTGTAACTAATGACTCTTTATTGGCCAGCAACGTTCGCTTACCTGCACGAATCCCAGCCAATGTCGGCTTAAGCCCCGCAAACCCCATAATCGCAGCCATCACCTGATCAACCGCTGAATCAGAAGCAATACTATCTAAAGCATCATCTCCCCACTCAAATGAAATAGGCAACCCTACGCACAAAAGAGCCAATTGGTCACGAGCCTTTTCAGACCCCATAACAACTCGTTGAGGTTTAAAACGATGACAAATATCGGCCATCTTAACCACACTTTCATTGGCTGACGCGCCAATCAGAACAAACTTATCTGGGTGCTGAGCAATAATATCTAAGGTGCTTTGACCAATGGAGCCCGTCGCACCTAATAAGCAAATACCTTGCATTAAATCCATCCAGCCAAAGTCAATGACAATACATAAATAGATGCCGCAGCAGTCAGGCTGTCAACTCGATCCATGACACCACCATGCCCCGGAATCAATCGACTAGAATCTTTTAAGGATTCATGTCGCTTAAATAAACTTTCCGTCAAATCTCCCAACACAGAGACAGAGGAGGTAAGCAATGCAATAAGAGCCAACACAACCCACTGAGAAGCCGAAAAGTCACTAAAAAACGCAAACACAACAACACCCAACTGAGTTAGAAGCAAACCACCAATAACACCTTCCCATGACTTACCAGGACTAACAAATCGAGCTAACTTACGCTTTCCAAATGCTCGGCCAGCAAAATAAGCGCCAGAATCCGCCCCCCAAATTAACCCCATGAGAAGCAACACCCACACAACAAAGTCATCTGCCTGCCTTAACACAACCAAAGCAGACCACGTCGTCACCAATATCAAAGCACCAAATAAAAGGCGACTAAAATTATGACGCCATTGCAACAGAGCGGGATAACGTACCACCCAATACAGAGCTGTTATCCATAAAAAAGGCGCAATATAAAGTGACGCTTCTTGCACATTGAATTTGAATGTAACCAAACATAAAAAGCCAATTACAATGGCGAAAAGAACACGTCCTAACTGATGCTTTACACCAGATAAACGCGCCCACTCCCAACCAGCCAGCAAAACAACGCCAGCCATTGAGATAATAAAACTAAATTCTTCCAAAACAAAAACAGCACAAATAAATAATGCTGCCATCACAATGGCACTTAATATTCGAGGGAGTAACATTGTTATCGACCACCATAGCGACGTTGACGACTTTGATAGGTTTCAATGGCCTCATCAAAATGCTGTTGATCAAAATCCGGCCACAATACCGGAAGAAAGACAAATTCAGAATAAGCCGTTTGCCAGAGTAAAAAATTACTAATCCGCTCTTCGCCAGAGGTTCTAATCAAAAGATCCGGCGCAGGCAAGTCAGCTAACTGCATGTGCTCACCTAACGATGACTCATTGACATCATTCGGAGATAATTCGCCCAACAATACTCGCTCAGCTATTTTTTTAGCTGCATGAGCAATATCCCAACGACCGCCATAGTTTGCAGCAATAACAAGCGTCATTTGGTCATGGTCTTTTGTCGCATTTTGAACACTTTGAATTTGCTTTTGCAAACTATCACTAAAAGCAGAAAGATCACCCATCACCCTGAGCCGGATTTGATGTTCGTTTAAGCGTTTCAACTCTTTTTTAAGAGAACGCATAAACAGCTTCATTAAGCCATCAACTTCCAACTGAGGTCGTTTCCAATTCTCACTAGAAAAAGCAAACAAGGTAAGAACTTTCACTCCAGATCTAGCGGCCATTTCGACAGTACGTCGCACTGCAGAAGCACCAGCAGTATGACCAGCAAGACTAGGTAGATGTTTTTGTTTCGCCCAGCGATTATTACCATCCATAATGATAGCAATATGAGCAGGACCAGCCGCCATTTCCGTCTCGGCGTCAATCAATTGAGACATAGATTTACCTTAGTAAATAAAAAAGCGAGCCGAAGCTCGCATTCTCATTAAATTTCCATCAAATCTTTTTCTTTTGCCGCCAAACGCTCTTCCACTAAGGCAACATGCTTGTCTGTGATTTTTTGTACTTGATCTTGTCCACGACGATCATCGTCTTCAGAAATTTCTTTTTCTTTGACTAGATCCTTTAGACTGCCATTAGCATCACGACGAATGTTACGAATCGAAATACGACCATTTTCCGCTTCATTTTTCGCTTGCTTGAAGTAATTCTTACGAGTTTCCTCAGTTAGTGCAGGCATA
Organism: Marinomonas ushuaiensis DSM 15871; assembly: GCF_000521805.1. Lineage (GTDB taxonomy): Bacteria > Pseudomonadota > Gammaproteobacteria > Pseudomonadales > Marinomonadaceae > Marinomonas > Marinomonas ushuaiensis. Next base: position 148,665 of record NZ_JAMB01000007.1, on the reverse strand, counting down.
GGGATACGGATAAGATTGCCGTTTGTCGCAGGATTTAAACCAAGATCAGATTTCATAATGGCTTTTTCAATCTCAGGAACCAAGTTATTTTCCCAAGGAGAAACACCCAAAGTACGAGCATCTTCAACTGTGATATTAGCAATTTGACTTAGCGGTGTGTCTGATCCGTAATAATTCACTTTAACAGAATCTAAAATACTCGGGTGCGCACGGCCCGTACGAATCTTTTTAAACGCAGATTCAACAGAAGAAACCGCTTTACCCATACGCTCTTCTGCATCTTTAAGAATTTCGTTAATCATAATTTCCTCACTTAATCAGTGTACCTTCACTGCCACCAACCATGATATTTATCAAGGCTCCGGGCTTATTCATATTAAATACACGTATTGGCATAGCATGGTCTCGAGTCAAACAAATTGCCGTTAAGTCCATGACGCCTAATTGTTTTTCGAGCACTTCATCGTAGCCCAATGTATCATATTTAATAGCATCAGAATCTTTCATTGGATCAGCCGAATACACGCCGTCCACTTTTGTCGCTTTCAATACAACATCTGCATCAATCTCAATACCGCGTAAACAAGCAGCAGAGTCAGTTGTAAAAAACGGATTACCCGTACCCGCAGAGAAGATAAGCACATCACCTTCTTTCATTAGTCGCATCGCACGACGTCGGTCATAAGGCTCAACAATACCCGTCATCGTGATCGCCGACATAACACGAGTAGCAATGTTGGCACGTTCTAGTGCATCACGCATCGCCAAAGCGTTCATTACTGTCGCTAGCATTCCCATATGATCACCAGTCACGCGATCCATTCCAGCTTCGCTTAATGCTTGCCCACGGAATAAATTACCACCACCAATAACAATACCAACTTCAACACCAATACCACGTAATTGACCGATTTCAAGAGCAATACGATTCAATACTTTCGGGTCGATACCAAAGGACTCTTCACCCATTAAGGCTTCGCCACTCAGCTTAAGCAAAATCCGCTTATATTTAGGACTCTTTTCTTTTGACATACCAACCTCCGGCAATGGTTTATTTCTTTAACAACTGAGATCAATACAATCGACCTAAGTCATTCCTACCCTTCATAAAAAGGGGCAGTTAAACTGCCCCTTTATTTTTGCAAGACATCACAACTAAAGATTAACCTTTAAGTTGAGCCGCTACTTCCGCAGCAAAGTCTACTTCAGCAACTTCAATACCTTCACCTACTTCAAGGCGAATGAACGAAGAAACAGAAGCGCCAGCGTCTTTTACAAGTTGGCCGACTTTAATTTCTGGGTTCTTAACAAAAGGCTGTTCAGTCAAACTATTTTCAGCCAAGAACTTCTTCATACGACCAACAATCATTTTATCAACGATTTCAGCAGGTTTACCCGCCATGTCAGGTTGCGCACGAACAATCTCTTCTTCTTTAGCAAGAACTTCAGCAGGCATATCATCACCGCGAACAACGCGAGGAGCAACAGCCGCCACATGCATAGACACATCTTTAGCCAGTTCAGGAGAACCACCTTCCAATTGAGTCAATACAGCGATCTGTCCATTACCGTGAAGGTAACCACCTACCAAGCCGCCTTCGATGATAACTGCGCGACGAGGCGTAATGTTTTCACCAATTTTTTGAACAAGAGCTTCACGTGCTTCAAGCATATCGCCTGAGATCACTTTAGCCATGTCCGTTTCTTTCGTTGCAAAAACAGCGTCAGCTACTTTATTCGCAAAAGAAATAAAACCTTCATCACGAGAAGCGAAGTCAGTTTCAGAGTTTACTTCTACAAGAACACCGTAAGACGCATCATCAGCAACACGCATGATGATAGTACCTTCAGCTGCAGTACGGCCCGCTTTTTTAGCTGCCTTCATGCCACTTGATTTACGTAATTCTTCGATTGCTACTTCAACGTCAGCGTTAGCAGCGACAAGTGCTTTCTTACACTCCATCATGCCTAGGCCAGTACGCTCACGTAGCTCTTTTACCAATGCTGCAGATACTGCGGCCATGTTAAATCCTCTTAATACCAATTCAAATTTAAAAAAGGAGGTATTAAACCCCCCTTTAGAAACCAGAACAAACTAGAAAGTTTGCTTACGCTTCAGTTGCTTTGCTTACTTCAACGAATTCATCAGCAGTACCAGCAGTCGCAGAACGACCTTCTAGAACAGCATCAGCAAAAGCACCAACATACAACTGAACGGCACGAATCGCATCGTCATTAGCTGGGATGATGTAATCAACACCATCTGGATTACTGTTTGTATCAACGATACCGATAACAGGAATACCTAATTTGTTTGCTTCTTTAATAGCAATACGTTCATGATCAACGTCAACTACAAACAGAACGTCCGGTAGGCCGCCCATGTCTTTAATACCACCCATAGAAAGCTCAAGTTTTTCAAGCTCACGAGTACGCATCAAAGCTTCTTTCTTAGTAAGCTTCTCGAAAGTACCATCAGATGCTTGACCTTCAAGTTCACGAAGACGCTTGATAGAAGCACGAATCGTTTTGTAGTTAGTCAACATACCACCTAACCAACGGTGGTTTACGTATGGCATACCAGAGCGAGCAGCTTGCTCTTTAATCGTTTTAGATGCAGCACGCTTAGTACCAACAAACAAAACCTTGTTTTTGTTCTCAGCCATTTTCTTAACAAGCTCAAGAGCTTCGTTAAGAGCAGGAACAGTGTGCTCAAGGTTAATGATATGAATCTTATTACGAGCACCAAAAATGAAAGGCTTCATTTTTGGGTTCCAGTAACGAGTTTGGTGACCGAAGTGTGAACCAACCTGTAGAAGGTCGCGCATAGAAACTGTAGGCATTTTACTATCCTTTATATTTGGGTTATTTATGCTTACCAGCTAAAAGCGTCAGTCAAACAAGGTTTAAGGCAACCTATGACACCCCAGACACTCTTATTTTATTGCGGCAAGATCGTTAGTTTATAAAAATTTACTTATTTTAAGCATAAGCCTATATAAGCCGGCGTTTTATACCATATTCAACCAAAAACCAAAAGACCTGAATGGTATTTTTACATGTTACCAAGTGATCGTTTTTTTCATCCAGAGAGGCGATTATGGCGCTCAAGTCATGTAGAATAACTTCCAACTTGGATAAAAACGACTTTAAGACATATTACTTATGAGCAACGAAACCCTAAAAAAAGTTGAAGAACTCACTGAAAACGGCCGTGTAGATACTCCTAGCTGGACACCTCGCCCAGCCTCGACTCGATTCACAGACATTAGTGATATTGAAGGTATGCGAACCGCTGGAAAGCTTGCTGCCGATGTATTGCTAATGTTAGAGGAGTTTGTCATTCCTGGCGTATCAACAGAGCAAATCGATATTATTGCGCACAACTACATTATTGAAGTGCAAGGCGCTATTCCAGCACCGCTAAATTACCATGGTTTTCCGAAATCATGCTGCACCTCTGTTAATGATGTGATCTGTCACGGCATTCCAAATGATAAAGCACTAAAGAAAGGCGATGTTGTCAACATTGATATAACTATCATCAAAGATGGTTATTATGGCGATACAAGCAAAATGTTCTTTTCCGGCCCAGCAGCACCTCATGCTGAACGCTTGGCAAAAGTCACTCAAGAATGCCTTTATTTGGCAATCGACTTAGTCAAACCGGGCGCACGTCTAGGGGACATAGGTGCCGTCATTTCGGCTCACGCTCATAAACACCATTACTCAGTGGTTGAAGAATATTGTGGTCATGGCGTAGGCACAACCTTCCATGGCGAACCTCAAGTAGCCCATTATGGCAAAGCTGGCACAGGTGTTGTGTTAGAAGAAGGCATGACATTGACAATAGAACCCATGATCAATGCTGGCAAAAAACAAGTGAAACACTTAGGCCTTGATAACTGGATTGCAAAAACGAAAGATGGTCGGCTATCAGCACAATACGAACACACCCTACTTGTTACCACTGATGGTGTTGAAGTATTAACGCGCCGCCCTGAAGAAACTCGCTTCTCATAAGAGAAGCGATATCTTCTTAGCCTGCAAAAAATGAATGAAATTAACTCGATAACACTAACGTCATCCACTTAAGATTCTTTGAGGCACCTATATGGATTTTCCTGCTTTTCCTGATGCTCCACCTTTATTATCTCAAGAGGAAAAACAAGAGTTAGCGACCCCTAGCTGCTCAATCACACGCTACAAATCTATTATCGAAGAAAAAACCAATGTTTATAACGACTTATTTCATTCTCTTTACCCAATAGAAAAACTGGTTAAAGGGCTTTCCTCCTTTTTCGATGAAGTATTACAAGCCGCCTGGATGGCAAAAGGTCTACACGATGAAAGCCACGTCAGCCTTATTGCTGTTGGCGGTTATGGACGAGGTGAACTGCACCCAAAATCAGACATCGACCTCCTAATTTTAATCGAAAACGAAACATCAGCACCTAAAGAAAAACTCGAAGCTTTTATTACCTTCCTTTGGGACATTAACTTAGATATTGGCCACAGCGTTCGAACCATTGATCAATGCACAGAAATGGCAAAAAAAGACATCACTGTCATTACTAACCTAATTGAATCCAGAACATTAAGCGGCCCATCAGATTTATTAAACACACTACAGCTACACGTTGATATTTCTCAAATGTGGGACGGCCACTCTTTTTATCAGGCCAAAATTGCAGAACAAAAACTACGTCACGCCAAGTACCAAAACACAGCGTACAACTTAGAACCTAATCTCAAAGAATGTCCCGGCGGACTTAGAGACATGCAAGTTATTGACTGGGTTGCGAAACGTCACTTACACACCCATAGATTAAGCGCCTTAATCGACAAAGAATTTCTATCAGAAGACGAGTACATTCAACTTAAAGGTGCGGTCAGTAACTTATGGCGAATCCGTTGGGCCTTGCACACTGTTGCAGGCCGCAAAGAAGATAGGTTACTTTTCGATCATCAACGTACTTTAGCAAAATTATTTGGCTTCGATGACGATGACCTAAAGCGTAACGTCGAACGCTTCATGCAAGGTTACTACCAAAGTGTTGCTGCAATCCAGCAGCTAAACGACCTACTTTTGCAACATTTCGAAGAATCTTTCATTACCAAAGATGCCATTAACTCCGTCGAAATCATCAATAAAAATTTCCAAATTGCCAATGGTCAAATCGAAGCTCGTTCGCCAACATTATTCCAAGATGAACCATCCAGCATGCTGGAAATTTATGTTTTATTTGGCGCCCACGAGAATATAAAAGGCATTCGCGCTAACACCATGCGCCAACTTAGAGACAATCTAGAACTTGTTGATGATGACTTTAGAAACAACAAGAAAAACACCGATCTTTTCCTCGATATTATCGCCAGCCGATACCGCTTATCAAGCATACTAAGATCAATGAAACACCTAGGACTACTTGGTCGGTATTTACCTGAATTTGGCGCTATTATTGGCCAAATGCAGCATGACTTGTTTCACATTTATACAGTGGATGCACACACACTACAGGTGGTCGAAAACTTGCGTCGCCTATGGCTGCCTGAATATAAGCAAAAATTCCCTATTTCGAGCCAAGCCATACGTCATGTTCAAAAAGTCGAATTAGTGTACATTGCTGGACTGTATCACGATATTGCAAAAGGGCGTGGCGGAGACCATTCCGAATTAGGTTGCGTAGATGCCCAGGCTTTTTGTGAAAGACATGGGTTATCAAAGCAAGACACTGAACTTGTGGTTTGGCTAGTCAGAAACCACTTATTCATGTCAGTCACTGCCCAACGAAAAGACATCTCTGATCCTGAAGTAATTTGGGAATTCGCAAGCTACGTCAAAGACCAAGAGCACTTAGATTACTTATTTATTCTGACAGTTGCTGATATCAATGCAACCAATCCAACTATGTGGAATAGCTGGCGCGCCTCTCTTATGCGCCAATTGTATCTAGAAACTAAACGCGCTCTTCGTCGCGGTCTAGACTCTCCTATTGATGCAGATATGATCAGTGACGAGCACAAGCAACGCGCACTGGAAATTATGATTGAGCGTGACCTTGATATAACGGAAGCGGAAAACATCTGGGCAAACATCGAAGATGAGTATTTCATTCGTTCGAACGGAGATGAAATAGCCTGGAATACAGAAGCTATTTTACGCCATCGCCCGAGCGAGAAGCCATTGATTGCAATCACACCGCTAGGTGGTCGTAACTTTTCTGGGGCCAGCAAAATTTTCATTTACGCGCCAAACAGCCGTCACATTTTCGCAGTTACTGCAGCCACATTTGAGCAGCTAGGCCTTACCATTTTGGACGCTAAAATAAGCCATACGACTGACAATTATACGTTAGACAGCTTTGTCGTTATGGACAGTAATGACAATGACACTAATTTATATTTGGATAAAGAACGCATCATCCTTATCCGCAATACGCTAATGGAACAATTAGAAACACCATCTTTATATGAAAGTGTGGTTCAACGCCATACACCGCGGATATTAAAAATATTTAACTCTCCTGCTACGGCGCATTTTGTTAGCCAACCAGAAGAAGTCTGGTCCGCTCTTGAAATTACAGCACCAGACAGACCCGGGTTGCTTGCCCTAGTAGGCCAATTCTTTATGAATAACAGCATCATGCTGCATAAAGCCAAAATTGCAACACTAGGTGAACGTGTAGAAGATACCTTTTATATTACCGAAGAAAACGGTGACTTAATCACTGATAACGAACGCATGGCGACTATCTGCAACCTTTTGAAAGAGAACATAGACCGTTTCTCTAAAGCGATGGATTAAAAAATGAACCCTCTTATACATTCTTTGCACCCGTACCCATTCCAAAAGCTTGCAGAGCTTCTAGAAGGGTTAACACCAAACCCCGAACAGCCATTAATTAAACTCACCATTGGCGAGCCACAACATGAAGCGCCAGCCATTGTTGTAGATACACTCGCCAACAGTTTGAGCGGCGTTAGTAAGTACCCAAGCACAAAAGGTGAACTACCTTTACGAAGTGCTATCAGCGAATGGACAAAACGCCGCTTTAAACTCGACGATCTTAACCCTGATACGCAAATACTCCCTGTTTCAGGCACCCGAGAAGCTCTTTTCGCGATAACCCAAACATTAGTTGGCGAAAAAGATAAACCTCTTGTTGTGAGCCCGAACCCTTTTTATCAGATTTATGAAGGAGCAGGCATTCTTGCTGGTGCCGACCTTCATTTTCTTCCTTGCGGATCAGAAACAAAATACAAGATTGATTATCAAAGTGTCAGCGATGCTGTTTGGAAGCGCTGTGAAGTGCTATTCGTGTGTTCGCCAAACAACCCAAGCGGCACAGTAACAACGCTTGAGGAATACGCTTACCTTATCGAAAAAGCAAAAGCCTTTAACTTTACTATTGTTGCTGACGAATGTTATTCAGAAATTTATTTTGGAGATCAAGCACCACTAGGCCTACTGGAAGCATGCAAGATACTAGGCAATAAAGATTACAAGCACTGCTTAATATTCCAATCCTTATCAAAACGCTCTAATTTACCAGGCTTGCGCTCGGGCTTTGTTGCTGGCGACGCATCCATATTAAAACCTTTTCTTTTGTATCGAACCTACCAAGGTTGCGCGATGCCAATTCATCATCAGGATGCTTCTATTGCCGCCTGGAACGATGAAGAGCATGTTATAAAAAACCGTGAAATCTACACCCGTAAATTCAACTCTGTTCTGGAGATTCTATCTCCTTATATGAAAGTCTCTAAGCCAGAGGCAGGCTTTTATTTATGGCCCGAAGTAAATATGACAGATGAAGAATTTTGTAAATCTTTATATCAAGAAGAAGCTGTATTGGTACTACCTGGCAGCTATTTGGGTCGAGATATAAATGGCAACAACCCAGGTAGCGATCATGTTCGTATGGCTCTTGTAGCAGAAGAATTTGAGTGCGTTGAGGCAGCAAAAAGAATCAAAGCCTTTCTTCAGCGTAATAACCTCACCCAAAAATAACCTATTAGCAATAAAACTCAGTTTGGAGAAAAAGACATGAGCAATACAATTTTTGCATTCGGCCTAGGCATTGGCACACAGAATAAAGAAGGCAACTGGCTAGAAGTTTTCTACTCAACACCTAGCTTAGGTGCTGAAAAAAGCACATTAGACGCATTACTAGAAAGCACGAACTACGAAGGTGGAAATAGCACCTTGACCCTTGATGAAAGCGACCTCAACCGCCTACATATGAATCTTTTAAAAGCTGGCAACATTGAACAAGCTGAACTTGCTTCACGTTTAAAAGCCTCTACCCAGCCAATCATTTTATGCGTATTAGCAACAAACGAAGCGCCAACTAATCCAGCAGAAGCTTATTTAAAATTACAGCTTATTTCACACCGCCTAGTCAAACCTCACGGCACAGTACTTGATGGTATGTTTGGTCTTTTGATCAATACTGCATGGACAAGCGAAGGCCCCATTGATGTTCGCGAACTAGCCGATCGTCAGCTAAGCGCTCGCATGGAAGGTCGCACTATCGAAGTATTTAGTGTCGATAAATTCCCTAAAATGGCCAACTTCGTCGTACCAAGCGGCATTCGTATTGGTAACGCTGCACGTATTCGCTTGGGCGCACATCTTGGTGAAGGCACAACCGTTATGCACGAAGGTTTCTGTAACTTCAATGCTGGTACGCTAGGCAATAGTATGATTGAAGGCCGCATCTCTGCTGGGGTTGTAATCGGTGAAGGTTCCGACCTTGGCGCAGGCTGCTCAACAATGGGCACACTTTCAGGTGGTGGTAACATCGTGATCGGCGTTGGTGAAAAATGTCTTGTAGGTGCAAACTCAGGTATTGGTATTGGTCTAGGCGACCGTTGCACAGTGGAAGCTGGTCTTTATGTAACTGCTGGACAAAAAATCTTGCTACGTGATGCAGACGGTAAACAAGTTGCTATTGTTAAGGGTCGCGATCTTTCTGGTAAATCAGACCTGTTGTTCATTCGCAACTCCGAAACCGGCGCCGTTGAATGCCGCACAAATAAAACCGCTATTGCGCTGAACGAAGAATTACACGCACACAACTAATCCACAATAAATACCAAGCTCTATTGAGCTTGGTATTTAATTATTGGAGAATATTTCATGATAGAAGTTTACGGCATTAAAAACTGCGATACCATGAAGAAAGCCTTTCGCTGGCTAGATGATCATAAGATTGAATACCGATTCCATGACTACAAAAAAGAGGGTCTAGATGTATCAATAGCGAAAGCTTGGATAGATCAGCTAGGCTGGGAAAACGTGATTAATAAACGCGGTACAACATGGCGGAAATTAGACGAAGAAATTAAAAACACAATGGATAACGAAAAAGCCGTTAACATTGTGGTAAAACAATCCTCTATGATTAAGCGCCCTTTGTTAATACAAAACGACGCTATTCACCTAGGCTTTAACGCTGAAGAATACGCCCAAAAGTTACTTTAACGTAAAACTGGAGTATAAATACGCGGTGTTGTTTTTTGCTGAGTTGCAGGCGTCACACTCGGTGTATAACCAGAAGATGAGACATCAGAGCGTATAACCGGAACAAAATAGGACTCCTGAACAATAGGTTGCTGTCCCAACAAACTACAGCCTGCTGAAATCAAACTAAAAAGAACTACAACACCAAATTTCATAACGCCACCTTAAATTGAATCTCCTGTTATAGTAACAGAATCTCTCATAAAGTAGCGAAAACAAACGCAAAGGTAAAGAATGTCTGACTTGTCACCTACACTAAAACTCGCCATAGATCTCATCTCACGCCCTTCGGTTACTCCTGAAGATGCTGGCTGCCAAGATCTAATGATTAATCGATTAAAGAACATTGGTTTTGAAGTCGAATACATGCCATTTGGAGAGGTAAAAAACTTCTACGCTAAACGTGGCACATCAGGCCCAAACCTTTGCTTTGCTGGACACACCGATGTCGTGCCAACCGGCCCTGAATCTGAATGGAAAGTGCCTCCTTTCTCTCCAACGATTCTTGATGGCATGCTTTATGGACGAGGCGCAGCAGACATGAAAGGCAGCCTTGCTGCTATGGTAACAGCCGTAGAAGCCTTTATTGCAGAACACCCAGATCATGAAGGTCAAATTTCATTTCTAATCACCAGCGATGAAGAAGGCCCATTTGTTGATGGAACAACTCGCGTTGTTGATGCCCTTATGGAACGTAACGAAACAGTGGACTGGTGTATTGTTGGCGAACCTTCTAGCACCAAAACACTCGGCGACATTATCAAAAATGGCCGCCGAGGTTCATTCAGTGGCGATTTAACTGTACATGGCAAACAAGGCCATGTTGCTTACCCCCATCTAGCTGAAAACCCTATTCATCTTGCCGCACCAGCATTAGCTGAAATGGCCAGCGCTCATTGGGACGATGGTAACGATTTCTTCCCACCAACCAGTTTCCAAGTATCAAACATTCAAGCTGGGACAGGCGCAACAAATGTTGTCCCAGGAAAACTGAACGCGCAATTTAATTTCCGGTTCTCTTCAGAGCTCGATTTTGATGCTTTGAAAGTTCTGGTTATCGATATTCTAGAAAAACACAACCTACGCTATGACATTGAATGGACATATAACGGACTTCCATTTTTAACACGTCCTGGAAACTTAGTTGACGCAATAGTAGAAGCAGTACAAACCACGGTTAACATAACCCCAGAATTATCAACATCAGGTGGCACTTCTGACGGAAGATTTATTGCAAAAATGGGTACACAAGTAGTTGAACTTGGGCCAATAAATGCGACAATCCACCAAATTAATGAATGCGTAGATGCTGAAAGTCTTAATAACCTTTCTAAAATTTATACTCGTATATTACAAAATCTCTTTGTAAATAAGTCTTGAGCCAGTGCACTGAATGAAAAACTCGATACATAAGTTAGCTCTCAAGTTGGGCAATAATCCTGCCCTCGCACTTAAGAAAATAATCCAAGGCGGATTGGTTCTTCTTTTTGGCGTTTTGATAGTCATGACCGCAGATCGAGTGATTGCAGAATCCATCATTCAAGAAATTATTGCCTTATTAGGATTGATAATAGCTGGAGCTGGTGCACTTTGGGCGCTTGTTGGTTACTTATCAATGAGCGTTTTTAGGATTTATCACATAATCAAAAAGAAGGATTAAAGCGATGCAATCAGACATCGAAATATATGTATTATCCTGCCCAACAGAGAAGATAATTACTTGGTTTGAAGAAGAGTTCTCTCTTATCAAAAAAAGTACACCTTCAAAACTATGTACAAAAGTGACCATCAATTCTAATGGCCATGATATTGACGTGACTATTTTAGAAAAAGCAGCAGGTAAACGATTTACTTCCATCTGGTTTGAATCAGACAAAACACCTTGGGAAAATGATATTTCTTGTGCAAAACAAGTCTTCGAATCTCTTGGTTGTGAAGTGCGTTGCAATTTTCAAGGATGGGAAGAAGAAGGGAATCAAGACCCAGATCAATGGTGGCGGATAAACAAAGATGAAGAAGGCCCATTTATTTGGAACTAACCCTTCCTTAAAAAAGATGTCACACCCAAAAAATGCTATACAGAAACACTAACAGAGACTTTATACATGCAAATTACACTTCTTAAAGGCAAACTTCACATGGCCAGCGTAACTCAAGCTGAGCTTTGGTACGACGGCTCATGCGCCATCGATAAAGACCTTGTAGAACTCGCTGGTTTTCGAGATTTTGAAAAAATAGACATCTACAACGTAGATAATGGTGAACGCTTCCATACTTATGTCATTCTTGCTGAAGCTGGGTCAGGCACGATTTCAATGAATGGTGCAGCAGCCAGAAAAGTACAAGTGGGTGATCGAGTGATTATTGCTGCTTACGGCCAAATGGATGAAGCTATAGCAGATCATTTTAAACCTAAACTTGTCTATCTAAACAAAGACAACAGCGTTGAAAGAACAACCAATACAATACCAGTACAAAAAAACTAGATCTTTTTTCTACTGAAATTTTAAGCATAAAAAAAGTCAGTTTTACTTAAAGTAAAACTGACTTTTTATTGAGCTTTTTTTAACTCAATGCATGCAGTAGAAAATTACGCCAATACCGCTAAGGCTGCTTCGTAATTAGGTTCATCTGCTGTTTCTGCAACTTGCTCAGTATAAATAACTTTACCATTTTCATCTAATACAACAACAGCACGAGACAAAAGACCAACAAGTGGCCCAGTAGAGAAATTCAAACCGTAATCTTCACCAAACGTTGAACGGAAGCTAGAGCCCGTATCAACATTATCAATACCTTCTGCACCACAAAAACGTGCAACAGCGAAAGGCAAATCAGCCGAAACACAAATCACATTAACGCCTTTAAACGCAGCAGCGGATTCGTTGAACTTTCGTACCGATGTTGCACAAGTAGGCGTATCGATAGAAGGAAAGATATTAAGCACCAATTTAGCGCCTTTATAATCTGCCAAAGTTACAACAGACAAGTCCGTTTTAACTAACTCAAATGCTGGGGCAGTAGAACCAACTGCAGGAAGAGAACCAACAGTTTCAAAAGCAGTACCTTTTAGAGTTACAGTAGACATATTTAGCCTCTTAAATCGAATGAAAAAATAGTGACAAACAATTAACCGCGAATAATGGAAACGTTCTCGGCTTGTTTACCTTTTTCACCTTCGGTCACATAAAAACGAACTATTTGACCTTCAACAAGAAAACGGCGTCCACGTCCACGAATAGCACGGTAATGAACAAATACATCATCGCCATTTTCCATTGTCAAAAAGCCGAAGCCTTTTGATGAATTAAACCACTTTACAGTACCTTGTTCACGGTCATCATCTTCGTCTTCATCGGAATCTGAATCATAACCAGTAAAGCGAGCTTGACTAATCGTAGATCCGACATAAACAGATACGAAAATAAAGCCAAAATATATTAGAAAATTGGTACCTATTTCTTCTTTCAACACCCCTGCGATTAACAAAGGTACGATCAAAGCTATAACAACACTAACAACCAATGTACGTAGTGAAAAAAAACCGGAACCAACAGAAGCCCCATTATTTTGCGAAACATTATCCTGATGATCATTCATAACAGTATTTCTCTTATTAAATTAAATATTATTGTTAAACAAAATCTATTTTTAAAAAATAGAACTTTGTATTAGTGCAAAAGTGAATAAATAAATATTTACCAAACTCTTTATGAAATCGCCATGTGAAGCTTAAGAAGATAGTAGTAAAATACTTACCTTCTTTTAAGAGCAATTTTCACGCCATTCTTTACTTTAAATTCCCAATACCTGCGTCATATAAAGTATAGAATAGCTAATTAAAAGCAAGAGCTTAGTTTAGTAAGGTTAACACACAGAAGGCACCTATGAACACCTCAGAAATCAACCAACGTATAGACGAATTAGAATTCAAACTGCAATTTCAAGAAGATACGATTGATAGTTTAAATCAAGCACTTATTCGCCAACAAAAAGACATACTTATGATGAAAGAAAAGTTCATCATGGTCAGTAAACAACTAGAGTCTTATCGACAACAACAATCTATTCCTGAGGGCGAAAGGCCACCTCATTATTAACATCTAAATCCAGAAGTATTAAGCCGATAATAAATCGAGCGACTTTAATACATAAATATCAAAGCGACCTGACTTCCCTTCAAGCTGATAGGTCGGTTCAACATCATTTAAACATGGTGCGCCTTTAGGGCGTTTAACAACTACTCGATACTCGGCTAGGGTCATAGCATGAGGCAAAAGATTGTCTGCATCTAAGTCCTTGCCGACCAAATCCCGGAAAAATGCCATTTCTTTTTTTGCGGCTGCTGATGATTTCTCTGTATGTGGATACATAGGATCTAAGTACACCACATCAAATTTGGCATCCTCATCAAGTCCGGTTATATCGCTATCCAAAAGAGGCATTCTAGCAACAATATCAGCTACTTCACTATGAAAAGATCCACGATATAACCCATCTTCTAACATAGCTCTCACAAATCCAACTCTTTCGCAAAGAGAGACAGAACAGCCAAGACAAGCTAAAACAAAAGCATCTCGCCCTAATCCTGCCGTTGCATCTAAAACAGATAAACTAGACCTCTTGTTTAGTCCAACCGCTTTCGCAATATCTTGTCCTTTGCCACCACCAAAGCGCCTTCTGTGATCAACTGCACCTGAAGCAAAGTCAACACAGACTGGTTTAGGTGCGCCCTTCCCTGTTTTCGCAATAGAGACACTATCCACTGCTTTCAATAATAAGTAGTCGTAACTAGAAATATACTTTATGGGTTCATGGAGAAAAATAAATGGAAGATTCAATGACTGAGCCAATAAACGAGACTCCGACTCTAAAAACCTATCTGTTGTCGCCACTGCAATAGAATTAAGCAAATCATTTTCTCCAAAGTCATCTCAAACCAAAATTTAAACAATGTAGATCGCCACCTTACATCAAGTTTAATGTATTACCTTACCCAACCCAAAAATAGAAAAAGCCTCTAAAAATTAGAAGCTTTTATAAATACATCAGAGAATTTCATCATTAAATATATGTTCAGCTCAAAGGCTCTTTAACAAACTAAACGTACACTATAAATAGAAGTAACGAACCTAGAATCAATCGATAAACAAAAAATGGAAAAAAACCGATGCGATTTAACCATTTTAAAAACAAATAAATACAAAGATAAGCACTGATCGCAGATAAAACAACACCAACAACAATACTCGTCCAATCAACCATCACATTAGATGAAATCAATTCTATCAACTTCAAACCACCAGCCGCTAAAATCAAAGGAATAGACAGTAAGAAGGAGAAGCGAGCTGCGCATTCTCGACTAAAACCTAAAAAGCGCGCAGCCGTCATAGTAATACCTGAGCGTGAGGTTCCAGGAATCAAAGCTAAGGCCTGAGCTAAACCAATATAAACCACACTCTTTGGACAGAAATCATATTCTGTTTTTGAGTTTGACCCGTATCGATCAGACAGCCAAAGCAAAACACCAAAACCAATTGTGGTATAGCCAATCACCTCGACCGAGCGTAAATGCGTACTGATAAACTCATCAAATACTAAACCAGCAACACAGGCTGGTATCGTCGCAAGACATATCCACCAAGCCAAACGACTGTCAGAGGTTGATTGTCGATCTTTAATAGAAACACACCAAGCAACAACAATCTGAGCAATGTCTTTTCTAAAGTAACCAACAATCGCGATCAAGGTTCCAACATGAACAGCAACATCAAATGCCAAACCTTGATCTTGCCAATTAAGCAGCTGAGCAGGAAGGATTAAATGAGCAGAGCTCGATATCGGCAGAAACTCAGTCAGTCCTTGGATCAACGATAAGAAAACAATTTGATACCACAACATTTTACTAGCGCTTCCCTATGCGAGGTGCCTGTTTTTCCCAAGTGATTTCGTCTCTTAAATAGGTTGGCATAGCATCGTATGCAGAGACTATTTCACCTTTACTGAAGTGCAATAAAGCTAATTCGGCAATACAAGCAGCGCGAGGCGCTAAGTCCACCAGAATATGCTCTGGCAAAGCGGGCAATAACGAGACCAACTCTTTCTCATAGCACCAGCCAGAGCCAATACCATTAAAATCAGTTGAAAATGCAGATAACACAGAAGGCTTAATGACACACTCATCGATCAATGGATTAATCTCATAACTACCAGCAACTTTATTCACATGATAGCCACCAAGATAAATTTCACCCATTCGAGCGTCTAATGCAGAAAGCCAATTGTTAGATCCTGTTTTTTGAAATCCCTCTAACGCCAAGGCAGCGAGAGTAGAAACAGGAACAACAGGTAAATCTGCACCATAGGCAAGCCCTTGCACCACACCAGCACTAATCCGAAGACCAGTGAAAGAACCAGGACCACGACCAAAAGCAATAGCATCTAGATCTGATAATTTAAGACCTGCTTGCTCTAGAATTTGATCTACCATAGGTAAAATCAAATCATTGTGGAGACGAGGCGCCATGCGGAAATCTTCCAACACAACGCCATCTATGTTCAACGCAACAGAACAAGCTGGCGTCGATGTATCTAATGCTAAAATGGCCGTCATTGACTAATTAAGCCTTCAAAGAAGCTAATAAACTTTGTTTAATTTCATTCAAATCGCCCACACCGTTTACTTTAACGAATTGTGGTGCATTAGAACTGTCTGCTTTTAACCAGTCTTGGTAATAACCGATTAGTGGTGCGGTTTGATCATGATAAACGCCAAGACGCATACGAACTGTTTCTTCACTGTCATCAACACGCTGAACAAGGTCATCAGCTGTTATGTCATCTTTGCCTTCCACTTTTGGTGGATTATAAACAAGGTGATAAGTACGACCTGAAGCTTCATGAACACGGCGTCCACTCATGCGCTTTACGATTTCTTCGTCAGCAACATCAATCTCAACAACATAATCGATTTTTACGCCTGCATCTTTTAATGCGTCAGCTTGTGGAATAGTACGTGGAAAACCATCAAACAAAGCACCGTTAGTGCAATCGTCTTGAGTCAAACGCTCTTTTACTAAACCAATAATAATGTCATCAGAAACAAGCTGCCCTGCATCCATTACTGCTTTTGCTTTCAAACCCATTTCGCTGCCTGCTTTTACTGCTGCACGCAACATATCCCCTGTAGAGATCTGCGGGATACCAAACTCTTCCGTAATGAATTGAGCTTGAGTTCCTTTACCAGCGCCTGGCGCACCTAATAATATTACTCGCATAAGAAGTCTCCAAAGACAGCGTTAATTTATTTGCAAGGATTACCAATACAATGTTCTATTCAATGTGCTGTTATGCACAAAAATAAAGCATTCGGTAAACCATACGCATACTAAAAATTTAATGGCCGCCAAGCATACCCAAGCAGCCCTTCAATATGCAAATTTACCTGTCATTTTTTAACGTTTTCTTGCACATAGTGAGCATTTATTGATCATATGGATAAATTAGCCCGTATTTTGCATACCGCTAGCAATCCCAGCCATCGTAATCATCAACGCCTTATTCACCTCAGCATTGTTTTCGTCTTTACGACTACGATACAAAAGCTCTGCCTGTAAATAGTGCAGTGGATCAATGTACGGATTTCGCACATCAATTGATTGACGTATGGTTTTGTTGTCTTCAATTAACCTTTCTTGCTTTTTCAGCATTTTCACAAGCTCACTAACCTGCTTCAGCTTGCGACGTAACAACCGACCTAACCCTTGCAGCTCTTCATTCACCAAACGCTTCTCATAATACTCTGCGATTTCAGGCTCCGCTTTTGCCAAGACCATATCAAGCATATCCAGATAAGCGCCAAAGAAAGGCCATTTCTTATGCATTTCCCGTAGTTTTTCTAAATTACCCGTTTCAACACCTTGCTGTAGAGCACTTTCCGCTCCTAACCAAGCTGGCAACATAAGGCGTATTTGCATCCAAGCAAAAATCCAAGGAATAGCTCGTAAACTCTCAACACCACCATCAGAACGGCGACGAGCAGGACGAGAACCTAATGGTAATTTAGCCAACTCTTGCTCTGGCGTTGTTGCTCTAAAGTAAGGTACAAAATCCTCATGCCCACGAATAATAGAGCGATATTGATTCATTCCGACTTCAGCCATTTCATCCATAATCGCACGCCACTCTTCTTTAGGCGCTTCAGCAGGAATCAATGTCGCTTCCATTACCGCAGAGCAATACAATTCTAAAGAACGCACCGCAATATCAGGAATACCAAACTTAAAGCGAATCATTTCACCTTGTTCGGTGACACGAATAGAGCCATTTACTGAACCTGGAGGTTGCGACAAAATCGCCACATGGGCTGGACCGCCGCCACGACCAACAGTGCCGCCACGACCATGAAATAAAGTTAAATGTATACCGTGTTTTTTACAAAGGCGAGTTAACGCTTCTTGCGCTCGATATTGTCCCCACGTTGCCGCGATCTGTCCGGCATCTTTGGCAGAATCAGAATAACCAATCATTACTTCTTGGCGACCATTGATATAAGATTTATACCAAGGAAGTGAAAACAACTGTTCAATAATAGGCTCAGCGTTATCTAAATCGGCCAATGTTTCAAATAAAGGAACAATCCTCATCGGGAAACTAACACCCGATTCTTTCAACATCAAAGCAACTGCCAATACATCAGAGGGTGCACTGGCCATCGAAATAACGTAAGAGCCAAATGAATTCTGATGTCCCTTAGCAATCATTCTAAAAGTATCTAAAACTTCTCTTACCTCATCCGTTGTCGACCAATCCATAGGCAACAATGGACGTTTGGAGTTTAATTCCGTCAACAAAAAGGCCTGGCGTGATGCTTCATCCCATTCAGCATAATCGCCAAGACCGTAAAAACGAGTAATCGCAGACAAGGCATCAATGTGTCGAGCCGCATCTTGACGTACATCTAGACGTACCAACGTAGCTCCAAAAGTGGCTGCACAACGAATCAAGTCGATCAAAGAACCATTCGCAATCACCTTCATACCGCAATCTAATAAAGACTGATAACACAGGGTCAGATCATCAATAAGCTCTTGAATATCAAGAAAAATAGCGTCATCTGATGTGGGCTTACCATCAATAGATGCTTTCGCCCAATTTTTGGTTGCGAGCATTTTTCGCTCTAAATGCCGTATAACTTCTCGATAAGGCTGAGGGCTGTCGCCAACACGTTCACGTAATGCCGCATTGCATTGAGTCATCGAAAATTCGGAGCGCAGAACTGCTAAGTCTTTTATGTATAAATCTGCCGCCATCCAACGAGCTAGCAATGCCACTTCTTTGGTGACCGTATGGGTCACATTTGGATTACCGTCCCGATCACCGCCCATCCAAGTTGCAAAACGAATCGGTGCCAAGTCTAAGGGCAAATGTTCAGCGTTAGAAAAGGTATTGAATTGCTCATCTAGTTGACGGAAAAAGCGTGGTACCGCTTGCCATAAAGATTGCTCAATTACAGCAAAACCCCATTTGGCTTCATCAACAGGTGTTGGTCGTTCTTCTCGAATTTCATCAGTATGCCAAGCTTGTGTAATGATCTCTTTTAAACGGCGAATATGTTTTGTCTCTTCGAGAGGCAGAATATTGTCTTTGTCTAACGCTTCCAATTCGCTGGAAATATTATCGTATTTACGAATAAGAGAACGACGTACAACTTCAGTTGGATGCGCAGTCAAAACCAATTCAATCGATTGTGTCTGTAAGGATTCGAGCATTTGTTCTGGTGTGAAGTTTTGCTTTGAAAGGCGCTCCAGTAAATCGCCGATTGGATTGTGATACACACCTAAACTTTCATTGGTGCGACGACGATGCACTCGGTGATACTGTTCAGCAATGTTAGATAAATTTAAAAACTGATTAAATGCTCTGGCAACCGGAACAATTTCTTTATCTTCTAATGATTCTAAAGCCTCAATAAGAGCGGCTGAGTCTCCTGATTGTCTACCATCTTTGGAGAGTAACCGGATATTTTCCACTTTTTCAAGGAAGCCTTCGCCAAGATGATTACTCATACTTTCGCCGAGGCAATCTCCTAACAACCTAACATTTTCGCGTAATGACGCTTGACGATCACTCACTTCACCCTCCTAAACAGTACCAATAACACTTATGCAATTTCATACATACAAAAAAGTGTTTTTACTAATTTCTACGATAAGCAAGTTTATAAACCTTCGTGTTTTGCTTGCTCCCAATAACGATCTAGCTCTTCTAAAGAGCAATCCGTTAGATTTTTATTCTTTGCTGATACAAGGGCTTCTATTCGGCCAAATCGACGGCGGAATTTAATATTCGTTTTATTTAATGCTACATCTGGCGCAACATCAAGGTGTCTTGCAAGATTACTCACAGCAAATAATACATCACCCATTTCTTCTTCCATATGAAGGGTGTTTTGCTCCTTCATCGCTTCTTCTAGTTCGTCTAATTCTTCTCTGATTTTGTCAAAAACAGGCGCGACATCAGGCCAATCAAACCCAACTTTTGACGCTTTTTTTTGTATTTTCACCGCTTGCATGAGTGCAGGCATAGAAACAGGTATATCTGCAAGCAAACTTTTATCTGAAGAGTCTTTTTCTTGAGTTTTAATCTTCTGCCATTGTTCCGCGATTTCTTGCTCCGTGAGAGCGTTCGGCTCACCGAAACGAGTCATATCACCGTCAGGAAATACATGGGGGTGGCGTCGTAACATTTTTTCAACAACACCAGTCGCAATGTCATCAAAATTGAAACGCTGCTCTTCCTGTGCGATTTGTGCATAGAAAATCACTTGAAAAAGTAAATCACCTAACTCCTCTTTCAAATGATCAAAGTCTTCCCGCTCAATGGCATCCAGAACTTCGTAGGCTTCTTCCAAAGTATAAGGAGCAACGGATTTATAGGTTTGCTTTTTATCCCACGCACATCCAAATGACTCGTCTCTTAAACAAGCCATCAGATGTTGTAGTTGCTCTATCGGTTTACTCAAAAATCTTTCTCTCTGAATACATTCGACACATTAGGTAATTGGTTAATACGATGCAGCAGTTTACTCAAAATTCCCAACTCACCAACTTCAATGGTAAAGCGAATAGTTGCCATATGATTTTCTTTCGCAGACAAGGTGTTCATAGACAAAAGGTTCACTTTTTCATTGGCTAGCAAACTTGTGATGTCATTGAGCAAACCCGTTCTGTCATAGGCTTCAACCTGAATATTCACTGGATATTGATTATCAAGTTCCTCACCCCAGTTCACATTAACAATGCGTTCTGGCTCATCTAAGCCCAATTGAACAATGTTAATACAATCCTGCCGGTGAACAGACACGCCCCGTCCTTGAGTAATATAACCAACAATGTCATCGCCCGGTATTGGCGTACAACACTTAGCCATTTGCGTTAGTAACTTACCAACACCCAAAATATGTATATCGTTATCAGAAGATTTGTGACGGCTCTTTTTCAAACGAATTGGGCGGGCAGGTGCGACATCACCATCAAGATTGTATAAATCATCAATAACGCGTAGCACTTTGGCTAATTGAATATCTCCCGCACCTAGTGAAACAAAGACATCACTGGCACTCGAAAAACTAAAGCGAGAGGCAATTTTTTGGAAATCAATACGACTATCATCAATGCCAAGACGTTTTAATTGCTTATCTAATAATTGTTTACCCGCTTCTAGGTTTTTCTCTCGATCTTCTTTTCTAAACCAGTTTTGAATATTGGCACGAGCACGACTTGTGTGCACATAACCCAATGTAGGGTGAAGCCAATCTCGACTTGGCCCACCCTCTTTAGTCGTCAATATTTCAACCTTATCACCGGTTTTTAGCTGTGTTACAAGCGTAATAATTTTACCATTAACTTTCGCACCGCGGCATCGATGGCCAATTTCTGTGTGTACTCGGTAAGCAAAATCAACTGGTGTTGAATTGACAGGTAAATCAACAACATGACCATCTGGAGTAAAGACATAAATACGGTCTTGCTCTATGTCACTGCGCACTTGTTCAGATAAAGACTCAAGATCACCTTGAACTTCATGAAAGTCCAAAATCGTTCTAAGCCACTGAAGTTTTTCTTCATAACTAGTACTGCTTGAGCTTAAGTCTGTCCCCTTATATTTCCAATGAGCACAGACACCAAGCTCTGCATCTTCATGCATTTTGTGCGTACGAATTTGAATTTCAAACACTCGCCCTTGCGGGCCAACAACGGCCGTATGTAATGACTGATAACCATTTGATTTAGGGTTACTAATATAATCATCAAACTCTTGCGGGATAGGACGCCATAAAGTATGAACTGTTCCCAGTACCCCATAACATTGCATAGGTTCATCAACAAGAATACGCACAGCGCGCACATCATAGACTTCATCAAAACCAATATTTTTGCGCTTCATTTTGCGCCAAATACTGTAAATATGTTTTGCCCTACCCATTAAATCCGCATGGATATTAATGCTTTTTAAGCGCTCATCTAAAACACTGATAACATCGTCAATATATTGCTGACGATCAAGGCGCTTTTCATCCAACCATGAGGCAATTCGTTTGTAATCAGAAGGGTACAGATAACGAAACGAGAGATCCTCTAACTCCCATTTAATATGACCAATGCCCAAACGATGAGCCAAAGGTGCATAAACACTTTGAACTTCCAAGGCAACAGCCACGCGACGGTCTTCATCTTGAAACTTCGCC
Organism: Marinomonas ushuaiensis DSM 15871; assembly: GCF_000521805.1. GTDB lineage: Bacteria > Pseudomonadota > Gammaproteobacteria > Pseudomonadales > Marinomonadaceae > Marinomonas > Marinomonas ushuaiensis. The sequence goes on along the minus strand of NZ_JAMB01000007.1, from coordinate 126,388 downwards.
TCTTTAATGGCACACGCTCGTTCGGCTAATTTAATCAGCACGACACGAACATCATCAATAATAGACACCAACATTTTACGCAAAGATTCTAATTGGTTGTCATGACTGCCTAATACCTCTGCGGCGGTATCTGCGGTAAGGTTCTTAGATACCTCACCCATCCGAATCACACCTTCGATAAGAGACGACACTTTACGACCAAACATATCGGTCACACGGGACAAAGGAAGCTGATCTTCACGCACAACTCGATATAAAGCTGCCGCAACTAAAGAATCTTGGTCTGCTCGAAAGCCTGAAAGGATTTCAACCATTTCAAGACCAGCACGAAAAGTACTCGCTTGCGCACCCCAAAAAGACGGTCGAGCACATTGCAACTCCGCTTGGCGAGCCAACTCACAAGCCATACGTAAAGGAACTCTAGCACTGTCGTCAATAAGGTGGGAAAACTGCCCCATCCAAGCGTCAATATTAACATTGCCATCCTCTAACACCGGGTGATCTTTTCTTACTGTTACCATGTATCCGCCCTTAATTTTATTTCTTTTTTTGCAATAACATCATAGTTTCTACATGAGATGTTTGAGGAAACATATCCATCAAACTTACCCGTAAAACACGATATCCTTTTGCAATTAAATATTCTGCGTCCCTTGCCAACGTAGAAGCGTTGCAAGAAACATACAATATTTGTGTCGGTTTTATTTTTATTATTGTGTCAAGAAATTCAAAAGCGCCAGCACGAGGAGGATCAAGCAGTACTTTTGTAACTCCTTCTTTTTTAAATTGATGCGCAACAGGCTGTGTTAGGTCAGCAGCAATAAAAGAGACATTATCAAAACCATTCTGATGTGCATTCTCTTTTGCTGCAGCAACCATGGTTTCCTGCACTTCAACCCCGATAACAGACTGCGCGCGTTTCGCCAACGGTAAAGAGAAATTACCAACACCACAAAACAAATCTAAGACCACATCTTGGTCTGTTAGGTTCAGCCAGTCCATTGCTTGCGCGACCATTTTTTGATTCATCGCCGCATTCACTTGTATAAAGTCCTGAGGATGATAACTCAACCTCAAACCATCAAGATCATAATAGCGCATGTTTTCTGGTGCAACGTCCGCCTTGCTCATTGATGGTGCTTGCCAATAAAGAGACACTTCCTCTTGTTGAGCCCAAACTTGCCAGCTGCTTTCCAATGCTTCAGAAACAGTTGAAGTTAAACGAAACAAGACTGAAACGCCTTTTGTGTCTTCCAGTAGCTCGATATGCCCTAGCGCACTGGCCAAGTCATTTCCAGATAAGGCTAATTTCAATGAATGGAAGGTTTCTTGTAGAGAAGTAGTAAGAACAACACACTGCTTAATTGAAACAATGTCTTTTGATGCTTTGCCACGAAAACCTAAAGAAAGAGAGCCCTTTTTATTATCAACAGCAATGCGAGCACGACGACGATATTTGGTAGAAGTATCTGATAATAACGCTAGATCTTGACCTGATAACACATTACGTAGCTGCCCTTTAAGCCAATCTGTTTTTGAAGATAATTGCTGCTCATCCATTAAATGCTGAAAGCTGCAACCGCCACATTCATTGAAATGCTGACAAGAAGGGTCGATTCGATAAGCGCTAGGCTCAATGATGTTAACAAGAACAGCTTCGTCAAAATGGCGTCCTGTTTTAGTAATTTGCGCAGAGACGGTTTCACTAGGTAAAGCGCCAGCAATAAAGGTAACTTTACCTTGCAAACGGGCGACGCCTTTAGCTTCGTGAGTTAAACCCTCTACGTGAAAGGTTTGTACCGGACCAATAGGTTGTACTTTGGCTGGGCGACGTGAAGGTGTTCTTCTTCTCAAAGGAGGCTCTCTTTATTTCCTGAACTCAAATTAAACGTAAAGGTAAACGTACGAGACATTCTATCGCATCTTGCTGTAATCCTACACGTTTAAAAGAGAGCCTTTGAATCTATAATTCTTGGTGAAGATCTTTATGTTAAGAATTAAAAACCCCTGTTGATAAATAACGATCACCTCGATCACAGACAATCGCCACAATAACCGCATCCGTCAATTGTTCAGATAATGCCATCGCCATGGCGACCGAACCACCAGAAGAAACCCCACAAAAGACTCCTTCTTCTTTTGCTAATCGTCGCATCGTAACTTCTGCCGCTTCTTGAGAAACATCCATCACTTTATCCACTCGAGTGTCATCAAAAATGGCAGGTAAATATTCTTTATTCCAACGTCTAATACCTGGAATACTTGCCCCATCTTGTGGCTGTAAACCAACAATCTGAATGTCTTTATTTTGCTCTTTCAGATAATGCGAAACGCCCATAATGGTTCCAGTCGTTCCCATCGAGCTAACAAAATGCGTCACAGTACCTTGGGTTTGTTGCCAAATTTCTGGCCCTGTTGTTAGGTAATGAGCATTCGGGTTGTCTTGATTCGCAAACTGATTAAGCACAACCCCCACACCTTGATCTTGCATTTCCTGCGCAAGATCTCTCGCTCGTTCCATACCTTCTTCTTTTGTAACCAAATGAAGCGTGGCACCGTACGCAGACATAGCAGATTTTCGCTCCTGGCTCATGTTATCAGGCATGATCAAATGCATTTTATAACCTTTAATTGCAGCCACCATTGCTAATGCAATACCAGTATTACCACTGGTTGCTTCGATCAAACTATCCCCAGGCTTAATGGCCCCACGAAGTTCTGCCTGATGTATCATATTCAAAGCAGGCCGATCTTTTACTGAGCCAGCAGGATTCTGTCCTTCTAACTTCAAAAGAATCGTATTGCTTGGATTAGGATTGATGCGCTGTAAACGAACCAAAGGAGTTTGCCCAATTAAGGACTCGATACTAGGATACTGGATCATAAAAAAAACTTCATTGACATTGATGACATAGGGAATGAAACTTAATGCTTCAAGCCTATTTAAGAACACTTATACTAAACAGTACAATAAGAAAGCGTTATAAACTTAGTTTCATTTTCGCATTCTAGGTCAAACGATATGCTCATAACACGTATTTTCACATCTCTTTCTTTACTACTTATACTCAGCAGCTGTGAACAGCCCTCAGAAAATCTCGCTGAATTAGACAATGTAGAACTGAGAAAAAAATGGCGCGGATGTATGTATATCAAAAACCCATCTAACCGTGAACAACAGATGTGCAAAAATTATGGAAAAGAATGCAATGATCGCAAAAACAACGACAACTTGGCTTGCTACTGATTCATCGGTTAGACATTCGGTATGATAAAGCGAATTTTCACACTTATCCCCACTACATTAAGCAGTCGCTTATTTTGGGCGTTGTTTTTGCCATCTCTAAGCATTTCAATAATTGCTTGTTTTTTACTACTATCCTCTCGTTTTAGCGACCTTGAAAAAAGCTTATATGAGCATGCTACAAATATAACAAAGCAAGTGGTAACGACCAGCGAATACGCCATTGTATTTTCCGACCAAGATATGATGAATCGCATACTGCAAAATGCACTTGAAAATCACGATATCAATAGTGTTCAAATTTTTAATAGTGAGCAAGAAATTATCGCCGAACTGGGAAAGGCTGCTCCCCTTACAAATAACTTCTTAAAGAGTGACATTAACATAGCCGAGTTTTCCGACTATTTAGCACTCACCAGTGCCATTCACTATGCAAGCAACATCTTTGACAGCACTCTAAATGCCAAAAATAATGTATTTATATCATCAAATCATCGCAACGTAATCGGCTGGGTAAGAGTTGAAGTCAGCACATCCGAAACTCAAATTAAAAAATACCAATATGCGAGTCTTGTTACATTCATTTTCATTCTTTTTAATATACTGACCATTCTAGGTGTCTTACATTTATCAAAAATATTAATGCAACCAGTTAATAAAGTGTCTCTGGCGTTAAACAAGCTAGCAAAAGGTCAGTTTTCAACTGTAAAATTAATGTCATTCCCCCCTGAATATGCGGCAATTCAAAAAGACATATTCGACTTAACAGAAAGGTTAGAACACCATAACGAGAAACTTCTCTTAGGCATTGAACAATCAACTGAAGACATTCGCCGTAGCATGGACAGCATGGAAGAAAAGAGCGCTCAACTTTACATCGCAAATCGTGAAGCGATGGAATCCAATCGACTGAAATCACAATTCCTTGCCAATATAAGTCATGAAGTTCGTACGCCATTAAATGCAATCCTCGGCTATACCAAGACCCTTCAAAAAGACATAACAAACAAACAGCAGCGTCTTTATGTGGATACCATTGAACAGTCTACTAACAACCTACTCGCCATTATTGGCGATATATTAGACTTTTCAAAGATAGAAGCGGGAAAACTAAATCTCGAAAGCAATAACTTTAACTTAAAATCCCTAATCGATGATGTTTACCAAACACTGAGTATCAATTTACTAAGCAAAGACAAACAAATAGATTTAGTGCCAGAATTTGGGAAAGAAACACCCGAATGGTTTGTAGGTGATAGTATTCGTGTTCGACAAATCTTAACCAACTTAATCGGTAATGCGATCAAATTCACCCACCAAGGCTCCGTTCGAACCAAGGTATCTATTGCCTCTCAAGATAAGAAAAAAATCACTTTATCTTTCCATGTCATAGATACAGGTATTGGCATACCAGAACATAAAATAAACCGCCTTTTTAAACCTTTTTCACAAGTTGACACAAGCACAACAAGACAATTTGGTGGCACAGGCTTAGGTCTGGTTATTACTAAAAAACTTGTTGAGCAAATGCATGGAAAAATAGAAGTCAGCAGTGACCCAACAATTGGCTCAACTTTTCGTTTTACACTAGATCTCAAGCAGTCCAACAAACTCAATAATGACAAAGCCCCACTAAACAGACACATCATTTTATTAGAACCCAGCACAACTTATAAAAGTTACATGCACAGATATCTAAATGAAATAAAGGTTAGCTGCACATCTTGCTTTGACTTAGAGCAAGTAATCTCGGTGCTAAGTAAAGAACAAAGAACAACAGACGCCATTCTACTCAGTGTGACACCAGATGAACAAAGTGTATTAGAAGCAAAAGAACTTATCCTCTACGCAGGACAACAATTTAATATTCCTTGTATTTTAATGATTCAACCACCCGGGCAAATTGCTAACTACCCAGACTTAAAAGGCTTATGCAGCGATATTTTATTAAAGCCCATCAGTCACGATAGATTGTATAACGCGCTAAGTAACTTAAATCACACCCCCATCGGATTACAGCCCCAACAACCACCAAAAAGCTTAGATACAGAAAAATTAACAAGGTTAAAAATATTGGCGGTTGACGACATGCCAATAAACCTACAATTACTTAGCCATTGGCTACAACCGAACGGTATAGAAACCTCTCTTGCTTACAGTGGACAACAAGCTATTGAGATGGCAAGCATAGAACAGTTTGATATGATCTTAATGGACATACAAATGCCAGAAATGGACGGCATGGAAACAACAAACGAGCTACGATTGTTAGAAGGTTATGAAAATACTCCAATTATTGCACTAACAGCTCACGCATTAGGCTCTGAACAGCAACAAATTCTTGCCAGTGGCATGAACGCTTATTTAACTAAACCCATTGATGAAGAAATATTACTTAATACCATTGATAATTGGTGCTCGAATACCGAAACCCTACAAGATCAAATAGATGCGAAATTGATTAATATTTTCGATCTGGAAAAAGCACTGGATATCGTTGATGGCAAGACTGACATTGCAAAAGAAATGTTTGATATGTTGGCAGACTCGCTGGATGCAGAGAAAAAATTGATTCAGCATCACCTTGCACACCAAGACACAGAAAAGTTAATTGAAGTTGTTCACCGAATTCATGGAGCATCTAAATACACTGGCACCATAAATATTGCACGCCATGCGGGATTTTTAGAAACCCACTTGAAAGAATTAGAACTAGAAGGCGTAGAGGGCGTTGCTGAAGATTTTATTGAAGCGATAGAAGACTTACTAAATCATCGACAACTTATACCTTGGCCTCAAACCTTGGATTCAAGTACAACAAACGCCTGAGCATACATTTTCTCATCCGTTAGGCTTAAATGCCAAGAAACAGGAAAGTCATATCGAGCTAAAATAGAATCATCCACTATTAATATCGGTTGACCTGTTGATAAGTTGCTTACCGTAAAATGCTGAAAACTAACGCCCGAACCAATACCCGTACCTAATGCTTTTACAGCCGCTTCTTTGGCTGCAAAACGCTTAGCAACAAACGCATTCGATTTTTCTAGATTTCCGATTTCTGACCAACGCTGTTTTTCTTCTGGCGTTAAAATACGGTCAATAAAACGCTCGCCTAGTCGCTCAATGGACATAGCAATACGAGCGATATCAACCAAATCCGTTCCTATTCCGATAATCAAATCTCTTTCCTCAACGTCTTTTCAGATCGACTTTCTTCAAACAGTCATTCATCACGACACATTATAAGCTACGAAAAATAGGAATACCTAAATGTCGCTCACCTTGAAAAGGTTGCTTCGGCAACAGACGTCTAGAGTCAATCGGTTTACCATTCAATAAGCCATCCAGCCAATTACGATGCAACTCTTTTGCTAGACTCAATACTTGTTTATCCATCCATTTACCAGAATGGTAATCTAAAGCCACACGCCCTTCGACAAACAACATCGGCAGTTGTTTAGGTGTTTCACCATAATAAGGCCTTAACCCAAATTTATAATGAAACTGATAAAGCTGATCTGCTTGAACCAACTCACCTCGACCTGTAGAAACCATATTAATAGCAACACCTAATTCTGAAAACAAACCCACTTCAAATCGTCGTAATAACGGCGCAATAGCAGCACCAGTAGGTAAACTCTCTATCAGCCATTTATAAAGTGTAAACACATCAGGTAAAGGTAGGTTAAGCGGCAAAAGCTTTTCAAGTAATTCATGAGCATAAAAAGCGGCGTATAGAGGCAACCCCTCTAACGATAAAGCTGATGTTAAGGACTCTAGGCTTTTCACCGTTTTTAAATCGCTACGACCAATGTATTCCATCTCGTAACACAAAAAAGGCCCAGGTATGACCCGAGCCTCTTTTTTTGGCAACCGCCATACACCTCTAATTAAACCTTGCTCAAGTGTTAAAACATCCAGCAAGATTTTACTGTCTTGAAACGGGCGAGTATGTATAACATACGCGGAAGCGCGCATAGGAATTACTCTTCCTGATAGCCTAAACTAGCTAACGCCCGCTCATCATCAGACCAACCAGAACGCACTTTAATCCAGAGATTCAACATCACTTTATGTTGAAACAAATTCTCCATATCAATACGTGCCTCTTTACCAATGAGTTTAATTTTATCACCACGTTCGCCGATGATAATGCGTTTTTGGCCATTTCTTTCGACTAGAATCAACGCACTAATGTGTATTGCAGATTCATCGTAGACGAACTCTTCAATCTGAACAGCCACCTCATAAGGCACTTCCTGACCTAATTGACGCGTAATTTTTTCACGAACAATTTCAGCGGCCAAAAAACGTGAGCTGCGATTTGTAATTTGATCTTCAGGATAAAATTGCGTGCCTTCAGGAATGTAGCTTTCAACCAAACGCTCTAACCTATCTAGATTATCATTACGCAGTGCAGAAATAGGCACAATCTGCGAGAAGTTCATTCGATCAGATAAATTTGCTAAACGTGGAAGTAAGTCTTCCTTTTGATCAAGCTGATCAACTTTATTTGCGACCAAAATAACAGGACAACGAGCATGTTTCACTTTTTGAAGAACAGACTCGTCTTCTTCCGTCCAACGATCCGCATCAATCACAAACAAAACCACATCCACATCTTTTAATGCAGCCGCTGCGGTTTTATTCATAATACGGTTGATCGCTTTATCTGTCGCAGAACCCAAATGCAAACCAGGTGTATCAACATAAATAGCTTGAACATGACCTTCCGTTTTAACGCCTAGAATCTGGTCACGTGTGGTTTGTGGCTTACGTGAAGTAATGGATAACTTTTGCCCTAATATGTGATTAAGCAAAGTGGATTTACCCACATTTGGACGTCCAACAATGGCAATATAACCACAGTGGGTAACTTCAACTTCAACGTCAGACATTTTTCTTTTCCAGTTTTTTCAGTGCTGCAGTCGCGGCATTTTGCTCTGCAATTCGACGGCTATTTCCTTTACCTTCAATAGATTCATCACAAAGCTCAATATGACAATGCACATAAAAGGTCTGATCATGAGGATCACCAACAATGTTTACAACATCGTATTGAGGCAAAGCATGCTTGCGGGCTTGTAAATACTCTTGGAGACGAGTCTTTGCGTCTTTTGTCACTATTTTCAATGATGTGGCGTCTAAACGCTCTTTATACCATGCCAATATATGCTGACGACACACATCCATTCCAGCGTCTAAATACATGCCACCAATGATGCCCTCAACAGTATCGGCTAAAATAGAATCTCGTCTAAAACCGCCACTCTTCAATTCACCAGCACCCAATTTAAGATAATCACCTAATTGGAACTCTCTTGCCAATTCTGCCAGCGTATCGCCTTTTACCAGCGACGCTCGTAGACGACTTAATTCACCCTCTTTGGCTTTCGGAAAGCGATGAAAAAGGTCTTCTGCGATAACATAATTAAGAATAGAGTCTCCCAAGAACTCAAGGCGCTCGTTATTCTTCACACCAAAACTACGGTGCGTTAGCGCCAATTCAAGTAACCCAAGGTCAGCGAAAAAATACCCTATTCGCCGACTCAATTTTTGATACTGTGAGCTCAAAATTTCTCCAAAGACTTATTCAATCAAACCATTGTTTTTAAAACTTGGGATACTGAAAAATTCATCCCAATGTAGCCACACATAAAAGGCGCGCCCTTTCATATTCTCTTCAGGAACAAAACCCCAAAAGCGGCTATCTGCACTGTTATCACGATTATCACCCATAACGAAGTAATGACCTTCAGGCACAACCCAATCGCCTTCATGGGGCGTATTTCGATAACTGTTATAAATTTCGTGCTCTATGCCACCAATATTCTCATTGAACAACTCAACAGGCTCTCTGCTTGGGTTTAGAGAAATTGACAGTTTACTCAGTAAGTCTTTACTGACTTGCTGACCGTTTACTGTCAAAACTTTATTATGATAGCTAACTTGATCGCCAGGAAGGCCAATTAAACGTTTAATATAGTTTAGACTAGGATCCAAAGGATATTTAAATACAACAACATCACCACGTTCTGGCTGAGTCGTTGGGATAATCGTTGTATTTAAAACAGGCAGACGAATACCGTAATCAAATTTGTTCACCAGAATGAAATCGCCGATTTTCAACGTCGGCAACATAGAACCAGACGGAATTTGAAAAGGTTCGACCACAAATGAGCGAAGGCAAAAAATCACAGCAATAATGACAAAATACGATTTCACCTCAGCAACAAATTTAGGCGTTTCAGCCAATCGCTGTTGAGCATCTTTATGTAAAACGTCTCGTGCTTCAGTCGCCATATTATCCAAAATTTCTTTGCGCTTAGGATAATAAACAACACGGTCAAAGACCCAAAAGGCTCCCGTCACTAAAAACGCAACGGCCAGTATCAATTCGAAATCAAAACCCATTTTTCACTTCTCCACTATGGCGCGCATTCGCACACCTGTTCGACTGTCTGGCTAGCTATCTAGTTGCAATACAGCAAGGAAAGCAGATTGTGGCACTTCAACGTTACCAACTTGCTTCATACGTTTCTTACCGTCTTTCTGTTTCTGTAATAATTTTTTCTTACGACTTACGTCACCGCCGTAACATTTCGCGATAACGTTTTTGCGCAATGCTTTTACTGTTGTACGAGAAATTACTTTTGCACCCACCGCACCTTGAATCGCCACATCAAACATTTGACGAGGAATCAGCTCTTTCATTTTTTCACACAGAGCACGACCCTTATATTGCACGTTATCTTTGTGCATGATCAAAGCCAATGCATCCACTCGTTCACCGTTGATCAAAATATCCAAACGCACAAGCGGAGCCGCACTAAAATGAGAGAAACTGTAATCAAGAGACGCAAAACCACGACTACAAGATTTTAATTTATCAAAGAAATCCATAACTACTTCGTTCATGGGTAATTCATAACGCAGTTGCACTTGGCGACCAACATAAAGCATGTCTTTTTGAATACCACGCTTCTCGATGCACAAGGTAATTACATTACCTAGGTATTCTTGTGGCACCAGAATATTGGCCTCCACAATCGGTTCGCGCATTTCTTTAACTGTTCCTGGATCAGGCATCTTAGATGGGCTATCTACATAGATGACATCACCTGTGTTCAATTCAATTTCATAGACAACCGTTGGTGCAGTTGTGATTAAATCAAGATCGTATTCACGTTCTAGACGCTCTTGAATAATCTCCATGTGTAGCATTCCTAAGAAACCACAACGGAAACCAAAACCAAGTGCATCGGAACTTTCTGGTTCGAAAAACAAAGACGCATCGTTCAGCGTTAACTTATTCAACGCAACACGGAAGTCTTCATATTCGTCAGAACTAACAGGGAAAAGACCGGCGTAGACTTGAGGTTTCACTTTCTGGAAACCCGCTAATTGAGCAACATCTGGTGTAGAAGAATGAGTAATGGTATCACCCACTGGCGCACCATGGATGTCTTTAATACCTGCAACAACATAACCTACTTCACCGGCTCTCAGAACGCCCGTTTCTTTACGTTTTGGTGTAAAAATACCGGCCATATCAACAGGGTGAGTTTGTTTGGTAGATTTAATAAAAATCTTATCTTTCTTACGCAAAGTGCCCTGTTTGATACGAACAAGTGAAACAACGCCTAAATAGTTATCAAACCAAGAGTCAATAATCAGAGCTTGAAGAGGCGCATCAACATCGCCTTCTGGCGGTGGAATAGTCGCAACCAAACGCTCAAGAACATCATCCACACCCACGCCCGTTTTGGCTGAACACGTCACCGCATCCATAGCATCAATGCCGATAATTTCTTCAATTTCAGCACTCACACGAACAGGATCCGCTTGTGGCAAATCAATTTTGTTCAACACGGCCATCACTTCAAGCCCTTGCTCGATTGCCGTATAACAGTTAGCAACCGACTGAGCCTCTACACCTTGCGCGGCATCAACCACCAGCAAAGCACCTTCACAGGCAGCCAACGAACGAGATACTTCATAAGAAAAATCCACGTGTCCCGGCGTATCGATAAAATTCAACTGGTAAGTTTGGCCGTCTTTCGCGTGATAATCCAGCGTCACACTTTGAGCCTTGATAGTAATGCCACGCTCACGTTCGATGTCCATGGAATCGAGAACCTGTGCAGACATTTCTCGCTCACTCAAACCTTCACAAGTTTGAATAAAACGGTCTGCTAAAGTCGATTTACCGTGGTCGATATGAGCGATGATACTGAAATTGCGTATATGCTTGAGATTGTTAGACATTTTTTACTCTGATAAAGGATTTCATTCAAAATCTGTACTTTTTTGAATGCAATGCTAAGAAAACGATGAAACGAATGCGAGGCATTATACAGAGTGTCTAGGGGAGTTGATAGTATTCTAGGCCAGCTTACAATCGTATTGCCTTAGACATAAAACATGGCGGTTTGATGTCTACTTATTCTTAATAACCAAACCGTTTAACCATATTTAAGGTAAAACGATTCCTCTTTCTTTTAAAATACGTTCAACTGTATCAACCGTAGCTTGCGTGTGGGCATCAATTTCTAGGTTTATCCTATCGCCAACAGATAAAATACCAAACGTTGTCAATCTAAGTGTTTCAGGAATTAAGGAGACTTCAATCCAGTCATCACCGATATTACTGATGGTTAAACTTGAGCCATTTAGCCCAACATACCCCTTATTGAACAAGTAACGTCGTGCGTCCACCTCGTTCTGGCGGTCAGTTGTAAAACGAATATGAACACTTTCTTCAACTTTCTCGATTCGAGATACAGAAACCGTAGTCATAATATGGCCAGACATAACATGACCACCCACCTCATCACCCATTTTAGCGGCACGCTCAAAATTTACTGAGTCACCAGCCTGAAGAAGACCAATATTCGTCAGTTCTAACGTCATATCAATTACATCAAATGTCAGCACGTCGTGGCCGATCTCAGAAACAGTCAGACAAACACCATTAATAGCGACACTCGCACCTAATTGCTGGCCTAACATCACACCTGCAGGGAACACGACCTCAAGACGTTTATTACGACCAATTTGATGCGCCGCCTGCACACTTGCCGTTCCCTGAACAATACCTGTAAACATAAAACGCCCTATCACCTATACAATTTATACTAGTTAATAAATGTACACTAAATCAAAAAACGAAGAAGAAATGAACATTCATGACCAAAGCCCTATATACCCTAGGCTTGCAAACGTTATCATAATTTCACCAATAGGGTTATCCACAGGTTACGTGGATAACCACAGCCTTAAGAAACAACTCAAAACACACCAAAATATATGGTTACTACCGGAAGCGTAATAAATGGATCGATTTACATAGCACTCTTCTCAAAAGCTCAAAAACATATTTATTCTGGTAACAAATCCGCACGACTACGACTATCCCAATAATGCATGCCATCAACCAGCGCTTTATCTGTAAAACCATCATTACTCATACCCTGTAGAGCAAGGGCGATTTGGTTCTTAACGGAGGGAATATTACAAGGCGAGTTTTTAGACATAGTTAAATACAAACCTTCGCTACTAATATATGGCGAAGCGGGAACAATCTTATCTGACAACTCCAAAATAGTTGCGTAAGCATGGGCTGGATTTTTTTCATACAAAACATAATCTACTCGATCCACCGCCAACATACGTAAAGCCTGAGACAAACTGGCCACTGATAATATATTCAGATTGCTTTTAGCATATTGGTCAAACTCTTGACCAAAGCTGTTGTTAATAACCGTTATGCCCCATCGCCCTTCTAAGTCTTCTTTTTTACTAAACTCAAATTGCTTGTCTTTTTGCTGCCAAACCACACTTGTTGTATGCAACATAACAGGGGTGAAATAATCCATATAGTTAGCACGTTCATTGGTGTAAAAAGCGCCAGCCATTAAATCAACACGACCATTTTCCACTTCAATTTGAGCCCGTGACCAAGGACCAACATGGATAAGTTTGATAGGTATACCAATACGTCGACTAACTTCATCGATGATAAGGCGATTTACGCCACTGAGCTCTTTTGAATCAGGAGCTTCACGCCATAAAAAAGGAGGATACTCAGAGTTACCAGTCGCCGTAATAGCAGTACAGGTAGAAATAGAAGCCTGTCTATTATTTACCTCTCCAAACGCAATACCAGTATAAAAAAGACCCGTTATAAGGCAAAAAAATATGTTGGTATGCAGTCGCATTCTGTACCACTCCTTACAAATTAAAAGCTATATAGTTTCTTAAAAAGGCCAAAAACAAGAAGAACTGTCTTTCGGTTCAGTGCCTAAAATAAAGGCTAACGGTGTTTTATCATTACAACGATCAGCTGCAATTTCAAATTTATCATCCAACACGTTAAAACGTGCAGCGCCGCTAGGCAAACTGTCTGGCAAAGATCTAGGGTTCACGTTTTTAGTGAAATCAATCCACACTTTCAGAGCCCCACTACTCCCCGTTATGCTTAACGGAACATTGTCGTCATCGCCAAGCCATACTGTCGTGGAGTAATCTCCTGTTATACCAATATACCAACTGTCTTTCTGTTGGTTTGTTGTACCTGTTTTTGCAGCGAAATTAAGCCCTGGAAACGCCGCTTGCGCCGCTCTAGCGGTGCCTATTTTTGGGGTTTTCGTCATGCCATCTAATGTCACAGCAAGTACAGCATCAGTGAAAGGTACTTCATTTTTCTGATCAAAGCGCTTCATCAAATGATCGTCTTGATCCATTACGGCAAGCACAACGCCCAATTCACTGCTCTTCCCTTGAGAAGCAATAGGCTGGAAGAGTCGAGACACTTCAAAAGGTGATAATTCCAAGGCCCCCAATGCCATCGCCGGATGCATTGTGAAAGGCCTCTTCACCCCTAATTGTCGCAAGGTGTCGCCAATTCGATCAAAGCCGACTTGTTGCGCCAAATTTACCGTCGCTAAATTATAAGATTTCGCCATAGCTTCATACAAATGAACAACACCATGGGTTTTACGATCGTAGTTTTCTGGTTCCCAAATTTGTCCGCCAACATCAAACCGCAAGCGTTTATCTTCAATTTTGGACCACCAGGTATAGCGCCCTGTTGCTAACGCGGATAAATACAGAGGTGGCTTAACCAATGAGCCAATCGGCCTAACCGCACCTAGAGCACGATTAAAACCAGTGTAATACTCACCACTGGAACCAACAATGGCACGAACCTGCGCTGATTCTCGATCAGTAACCACCATTGCACCTTGTAAGCCTTTTAATTTCGGGTCACGTTTTTCCAAAGCATTCACCTGACGTTGCATAGCTAAACTTGCGGCTCGCTGGGCACGAATATCGACGCCGGTATAAATCCGTAAATTTTTCGTAGCCAATGTAGTCTCGTCAAAATCTCGCGACAATTGCATTGCCACAAGGTCGAGATAATCCCCGTAAACCGAACGCTCTTTTTGTTTATTCGCCAGACGAATGGGTTGTTTTATCAAACTATTGTAATCGTTCTCTGATAAGCGCCCTTGGCTCTTCAATACACCTAATACTGTATTACGGCGTGCTTTCGCACGATTAGGAGAACGCTCCGGATTATAAAGAGACGGACCTTTTACCATACCAACCAGAAGCGCGAATTCATCGATATTCAATTCATTAAGAGGACGTCCAAAGAAATGCTGACTGGCCGCAGCGAAACCGTGTAAAGCACTGCTGCCTAGTTGAGCCAAATACACTTCGTTCATATAAGCAGTAATAATGGCTTCTTTGGAGTAATGATATTCAAGTAACAAACTCATAACAACTTCGGTTAGCTTTCGCGTGTAGGTTCGCTCAGAGCTCAAAAACATATTTTTAACCAGTTGCTGAGTCAAAGTTGAACCACCCTGACGACGTGAACCGTGAGTAAAATTAACAACTACAGCACGAGCAATACCAGTTAAAGAGATTCCCCAATGCTCATAAAAGTCTTGGTCTTCCACAGAGACAAGAATATCAATGAGAGTACTAGGAATTTCTTCGTATCTTAGTATTTGTCGGCTTTCTGTATTACCACCGTATAAAAAGCCAATACGTTGAGGCTCAATTCTAGCCTCTTCAACTTCCGAGCCATTCAACGTTTTAATAACGAGATAACCGTTCTGAAAAGAAAATATTCGTCTTTCACTTTCATGAAAACCTAAATGATCGACATAAGAACGTAGATGCGCGCTAACCTTAGTTTGACTTCGGGCTGCCCAACCAACATTTTGACTATTACGACCAAACCGATAACCGGTTTCTTCCAATAGATTTTCTAAATCTTGTTTTTTCCAAGGGGCGCCACTTTTAAGAATGACAGGAGCACTATAGACTTCCGAAGGCACTTGCCATTTTTGCCCTTCAAAACGACTTACGACCTGAGAATTCAACCACCAGACCCAGACAGAAAAAGGAATACTGGCAATTAAGGAAAAAATAAGTCCCCATTTAAAAAATCCACGAAACATCCTCCTAACAAATGAAGATTTAGGTGTTTTTTTCTTTCTGGTCGGGGACTTACGTGTAGATTTTGCTGGAGTTTTCTTAGCCATAGCGGTGAAGTATAAGGAGCTTCCGATATGCAAGCAACGTTATAAAAAGAACTAACTCAATTCTTGCATATTGACTCATGCATCCTAGCGCTTTAGAGTCCTTTCCTAACGGAAAGTTTATTTTACTGACACTTTCCTTAATTTAACTCATACAGTCGGCAACAAAATTGTGAATATACATCGCTAAATTGTAACCTCTTCAAGTTACTTTCTAGTCAGATGATTAAGAATAAGCATCAATTTCATTGAAATAAACAACATTAATTATAATAAAAGTGCGGTACTCACGTGTTTAATAAGCATTTAATACCTAATACGCAAAGCCTTTTAGAAGGCCAAGCACTTAACATCAAAGTAGAAGAATACGATTTTTTGGTTACCAAACAACAAGGCCAAATTATTGCTTACGAAAATAATTGCCCTCATCAAAACAAACCACTTAACGACGAGTACGATATGCCACTGGATGCTGAAGGCGATTACTTAAAATGCCATCATCATGGCGCGCTCTTTTCACCACAAGATGGCTCCTGTATTACCGGCCCTTGTCAGGGAAGCCACCTTAAAAAGGCAATAGTAGGTATGGAACAAGGCAATTGTTATCTGTTATTTGCCTAGTTTTCACTAAATTAGTTGTTACATATATGAAGCGTGGGCTAAATAAAAGAGCATGATAAACAAGGCACTTTTAATCGTTATGCAATCTATTAAAAACATAAAGATAATTGCCTTATTCTCCTCTTCTTTATGGCTCTTCGCCCTACCTTCAAAATCACTCGCAGACACGTTACACCTTGCTGTAGCGTCTAATTTCATCGCCCCCATTCAACACCTGTCTAAAGTATTCGAAAAGGAAACTGGTCATACGATAACCCTTTCTTTTGGTTCTTCTGGCAAACTCTTCGCGCAAATCAAACACGGCGCACCATACGATATTTTTCTCTCCGCGGATCTAATAAAACCACAAACTTTAATTGATGATCAGGTCGCAAAACCTGAAAGCTTGGTTATCTACGCGAAAGGCCAATTAGCGCTTTGGTCTAGAACAACTAAGCCTTTAGATTCTTTAGAAGAAACATTGTTGAGTACAAAACGCATCGCCATCGCCAACCCTAAGTTAGCACCCTACGGAAAAGCCGCTGAGGAAAGCCTGCGTCATTTATCTTTATGGGATAAGGTTCAGCACAAATTGGTACGAGGCGAAAACATAGGTCAAACGTATCAGTTTGTTTACTCAAAAAACGCTGACGTCGGATTCGTTGCGCTGTCTCAAGTGCAATCTCAAGTGAAAGAAAATCAAACTGAAGGCCAGATAATAAAAATCCCAAGTTCATTTTATAGCGATATTAACCAGGCAGCAGTTGCCCTAAACAGAACTGACAAGGCAGTATTAGCCGAATCCTTTATGACTTTTTTAATGCGAGTTGACACCCAAGCTCAAATAGCTCAATTTGGCTATATAACAGTACAAAACTAGGCAAAAACTCAATGCAATTAAGTCCAGAAGACATCGATGCCATATGGCTGACATTAAAGCTTGCGAGCTTAGTCACCCTATTATTGCTCTTTGTTAGTACTCCGATTGCTTGGTGGCTTGCTCGTACACAGTCTTGGTTAAAAGGCCCAATCAACGCGATTGTTGCTATGCCGCTGGTTTTACCACCAACTGTATTGGGTTTTTATTTACTGATTTTTTTAGGCCCACAAGGTCCGATTGGAAAACTCTTTGATGAGCTTGGCTTTTCACCACTGCCTTTTAGCTTTTCCGGCTTGGTCGTTGCATCTATGCTGTATTCATTGCCTTTCGTTGTTCAGCCCATTCAAAATGCATTTTCAGCAATGGGAAACAGCCCGTTAGAAGCCGCAGCGACTCTGCGCTCATCACCATTAGATAGATTTCTTTATGTGGCTATTCCTCTAGCAAAACCAGGGTACATCAGTGCTACTGTATTAGGCTTTGCTCATACTGTTGGAGAATTTGGCGTGGTGTTAATGATGGGTGGAAATATACCCAATGAAACACGGGTTATTTCAGTGCAAATATACGATCACGTTGAAGCTCTCGAATATGATCAAGCACATTCTCTTTCGTTACTTATGGTTGCTTTTGCCTTTATTGTTCTCGCCTTTTTATACAGTGTTCAAAGGCGACAAAAGAACCAATCGGTAACCGGTAGCTTGCTATGAGAAACATAACCGAAGTGAAAAAAAACACTTTATCTAATGCATTAAACATCTCAATCTCACAGCAAACTTTAGGGCAATCTAACTTTTCTTTGAGCCTTGACATTCAAATTCCAAACTCTGGTGTAACCGCTTTATTCGGGCCATCAGGCTCAGGTAAAACCACTCTATTACGCTGCATAGCAGGATTGGATAAACACCTACAAAGCAACATAAGCTTAAATGGGGAAGTATGGCAAAGCGATTCTATTTCGCTCCCTTCTCATCGCCGACCAATTGGTTATGTATTCCAAGAAGCAAATTTATTCCCTCATCTAACCGCAGGCGAAAATCTGGACTTCGCCATCAAGCGAGCGGACAAAACACAGGCGGTTATTTCTTATTCTGATGTTGTCAGTTTGATGGAGATTGAACCACTTTTATCTCAGTACCCAACACAACTGTCTGGCGGAGAACGTCAACGAATCGCCATAGCCAGAGCACTATTAATCCAGCCAAAATTACTCTTGATGGACGAACCTTTGGCAGCATTAGATGAGACGCTAAAACAAGAAATCCTGCCTTATTTAGAACAACTTTGCCACAGCGCTAACATTCCTATCATTTACGTTAGCCATTCACTTGATGAGGTCATTCGCTTAGCCGATCACATGATTGTCTTAGACAAAGGAAGCGTTATTGAAGAAGGTGAAACTCAAGCTTTACTCGGTAAACTCAGTACGTCATTCGCTCGACACCAAGATGCCAGCGTCGTAGTTTCAGGTATCGTGGTAAAACAAGAAAATGAATGGGGGTTATCATGGCTAGAGATTGGCAATCAAACAATTGGATTTAAACAAGGAAAAGAAACATTAGGCGATACCCTGCGTTTAAGAATCCAATCAAAAGACGTTAGCTTATCTTTAAGTGAGCAAGAAGGTTCAAGTATTTTGAATCGCCTCCAAGTCATCATCGACGATATGGAGCAAGATCCAAAAGACCCAGGCATGATGATGGTTAGGCTTCTAGCAGATAAGACGCCTATTCTTGCTAAAATCACCACTTTATCAGCGCATAAACTAAAACTCTCGAAAGGTCAAAAAGTCATCGCTCAAATCAAATCTGTCGCACTTTTACGCTAAACTTCTTGTGCCAGTTGATGTAAGAATTCTTGCATGACACCTTCCCGCCTCTTTCCTTCTATTCTGGCTGACGAAGTATTCAAGCTCTGAGCAATACGAAATAATTTATTATAAAAATGATCTATCGAATACAAGGCATCATCAGGTTCACGCACTTCACAAAATGGATCTTCAAGTGAATATAAAGCCCGATTAAGCGCGCCACTAACTTGCATACAACGTGCAATACCTACGGCACCCAATGCATCTAAACGATCCGCATCTTGTACTATTTTTGCTTCCAAGCTTTCAGGCACTATATTCGCACTAAAGCTGTGAGCTCGAATGGCATGATGAATCGCTTGATGATATTCAGCTGGATAATTAATCGAAGCTAAAAAATCAACAGCTTTATCCCCTGCCATAGTCGAGGCCAAATGGCGATCTGGATGATTCTTTGGCAAAGACACACAATCATGTAACCACGCAGCGGGTACCACAACGGCTAGCTCAGCACCTTCTTCTATCGCTAATTGGTTGGCTACTTTCACCACACGCGTGATATGGCTAATATCGTGAGCTGCATCAGCATGACCTTGAGTTTCTAAGAAATCGCGACAACGCATTTCAAACTCAGATAAAAAATCAAAAGACATTATTCTTTAGCTTCCACTTAATTTAGGTTTTGCTATAAACCTTGGTTAACTTTGTAAAAAGTAAGTCTAACTTAAAGCTTACTCATGCTGCATTAAATGGCGCTGGTATTGCATTCGCTTGGGACTGGCATGTGGATGAACTACTTAAAAGCGGCCAGCTGATTGCGCTAACTCAACCAATTGACTGCGATAAGAATGGTTTTTTCTCACCCAAAACAAAGTTAATCAACATAACATTCATGCTGCTAACTTTATAAGTTGGGTAGAAAAGTTCGCAAAAAAGTAAACCAAAAAAACATATCGAGCTAAAAGCGATTCTGAATAAAAGCAGATAAAAACAAAAAACACACCAAGTCTCATGTATAATTTTTCAGCTCAAGCACTAGCTAATTAAGCACATCCTAATTGAGTAAGATCCAAAACTAGCGCAAATTAACAAACTGATATGATCAATTTATGCACCAAACTAAACAAAACCAGCTAAACCATATGTTAACGCTACGAATTGTAGAGCTGACGATTATCACCTTAATATGTGCCATTTTCATCAGGCCACTATTGTCCGAAGTCCATAGTTATTTCTTTTGGATAGAATTAATCGATTTAAGCTTGGCGACCATTTTCTATTTTGTTATTCGAGCGGGGTTCTTAGATAAATGGAAAGTCACAATATCGTTAATTTCTTCCAACCTTCTGATACTTCCACTTCTTGCTATATCGGGAGGCGTAAACAGCCCATTGGCTTTTTTCTTGCCATTAATGCCTATTATGGCAGCGTTAATTGGAGGCAGAATAGAGTCTCTCGTTATCGGTATCATTCTGATTTCAGCCATTGTCTTAGCCACTATATTTGGCAATGTGATTATGGATCTAAACGACCATGTATATTCTAATGAAAAAACCATCAGTCGTAGCTTTTGGTTAATTATCACCATTGTCTTTAGTATGTTTTTCGGTCGTTTTTTCCTGCAAAAATTCACTGAGCTTACAGACCAGTTAAAAGATGAAAACCTTCAAGACCCTTTGACCAACTTACTTAACCGTCGAGGACTGAGCTATCATCTCGAAAAAGAACTGAATAAAGCAGACATAAATTCACCAGTAGCCTTGCTACTTATCGATATCGATTATTTTAAAAATATTAATGATGTATACGGTCACGATATAGGTGATCTATGCTTAACGGAAGTCGCTGTCATACTTAAAGCAGCGCTGAGAAAAAATGACATCATTGCTCGATTTGGCGGCGAAGAATTTATTATCATCCTCCCAAATACGCCTAAAACAGAAGCAATAACGATCGCAGAAGTATTGAGGAATAAGGTGTCTCAAGAGACTTATAGTGAATTTAAACTACCTTTGACCATCACTTTAGGGGTTACCGAATCAAAACGAGAAAATGATACTACGTTAAAAATAATCAAGCGCGCTGATAAAGCCCTTTACAAAGGGAAAGACAAAGGCCGTAACCGCGTAGAGATTTCAGAAAACTAGTTCACTACAAAATGAACAGTGAACTACTCCCTTTGTAAGAGCACCAGTCTTAATAAAAGACACAAAAAAGAATGCCGAAGCATTCTTTTTTTAAAACCTGTGATTCTCTAAACCTAGTGCTTAATCTAATAATTACACTTTAAATTTATCGCTAATGCTTTTAATCACTTGGGCCTGTTCTTCTAGTAACAGCATTTGCTCTGCTGTCTGATTAGATTCATCACCAATATTTTCAGCTAGTACGGCGATTCCAACTACATTTTTAGCGATATCGCTCGCTACTTGAGATTGCTGATAGGCTGCGGTAGAAACCTGAACATTCATTTGAGTCAAATTATTAATTGAGTCCGTGCTTGAATGAATAATCTCACTAATTTTCGCCATAGCATTTTCAACCATTTCACGTCGTTGCATTGACCCCTGCATATCATCCGTCGCTTTAGTCGCACTTTGCTGAAGCTTCTCTAACACTTCTTTAATCTCAACCGTACTTTCTTGACTACGTTGAGCTAAACCACGCACTTCGTCTGCTACAACAGCAAAACCACGACCTTGTTCACCCGCTCTAGCGGCTTCGATTGCAGCATTAAGTGCTAATAAATTAGTCTGTTCAAAGATCCCTTGAATAACCCCAACGGCAACATTGATCTCATCAACATTTCCACCAAGAACATGAATAGACTGCTCTACTGTATTCAATACAGAGCTCAGCTCGTTCAATTCAACACGAGACAGTTGCACTTGTTTTAATACTTCTTGGATCTCTAGTTCCGTACTTTCAGCAGATCGCTTTGTTGATTCTGCATTACCAGCGATTTCATTTGAGTTCGCTTTCATTTCCTCAATCGCACTCGCAACCAAGTTTGTCTCATTAATTTGTCGATCAGATGATTCAAGAAGCGTCACACGCTGTTGATTCGACTTCGCAGAAATAGAAAGAAGATCACTACTCGAACGCTTCAAATAACTAATGTCAACGGCCATTGAATCTAAAAACGTATTAAAGTCCGTCGCAATGTTATTTAAAATATCAATCGAACTATTAGGTAATTTCTTAGTTAAATCTCCTTGACCACTGGCTAAGTTTTTCACAGCCGCACCTAACGTCATTAATGGGTTTAAGACTGAACGAGAAGACATTAAAACAATCAGCGTCAGCACTACAAACACAAACGCTAAAATAGTTAAAGCAGTTAATTGAATAGTGGACTGGATATCATCCATAGAAGACGAGATTTCTGCGACAATTTTATCTGTGCTATCAATATAGAAGCCGGTACCAATCACCAAGTTCCATTTTTGAACATAAACCCCATAGCCGTATTTCATACTCGACTCAGTTTCGCCAGGTTTAGGAAAATAGAACTGACTGAAGCCGTCACCTTTTGTCGCAGAAGTAATAATATCTTGTATCAGTAAATTCCCTTCTGTGTCCTTCAAATCAAAAAGGTTAATGTTCGTTTTAGCACCAGCACCATGCATCAGTCTTAAGCCATCAGTAGCATACGCATACAAATAGCCTTCGCCACCATCAAACTTATAGGTGTTCAATATAGCCATGGCCTCTTGCAAACCTTCTGTACCTGGTTTATTGATTTGCGGTTGAATAATACTGATCGCAGAATCAAGAACGGTTACTAGGCGATTTTTTTCTGTCTCTATTGTTGCCTGCTCAACAAGATTAGTAATACCATTATTTATTGTTTTCAGCGTCTGCATTTGAGTGAATGCGCTGATAATGGCAATAAATAGAAAGGGACTAAACGCAAGCAAATAGATCCTTAACTTAAGAGACTTGAACATAAAATTTTCCTTGCTGAAGTATAGATACAAACTCTTTAGAGTCGAATTTGTATCTATAAAATAAACTTTATTTTTCGTTTGCTTATAAAACAAACAATAATGGCTTAATAAGTTCGAAAAGGTACCAGAAGGGAAATTAAAATCCATAAAAATCAACAAAAAAATCAATAAAGATTACTTCAACCTTCAATCTCTACGACACAGGTTCACACAACTGAGTATTTACCTTCAAATATAACTTGATTAAGTACCGTTAAAAAAACCCACAGAGGGGAAGCTTGAAGTGACCCTCAATAGTTGGACTATCCAATTACTGGGGGTCACTTCAGCTGCTGGTCTTTTTTCATTTCAAACATTGATCTAGTTTGAACAGGTGGTTATTGCTAGCCAATATTAACCAGCGAACTGATTCATTGTATTGTCCTTACCTGACGCTTTAAGAGCATGTGCACCAGAGAAGTACTCTTTATGGTCATCGCCCATGTTAGAACCTGACATATCTTGGTGCTTCACACAGGCTAAACCTTGTCGAATCTCTTTACGCTGAACCTCTAGCACGTAACCCAACATACCTTGCTTACCAAAATAGTCTTTCGCTAAATTGTCTGTCGACAAGGCCGCAGTATGATACGTCGGTAACGTAATCAAATGATGGAAGATACCAGCTTGCGCAGCTGCGTCTTTTTGGAAGCGACGGATCTGTTCATCTGCTTCAGTAGACAAATCTGTCTCATCATAGTCTTGAGACATTAGTTTTTCACGTTGGTACGCTGATACATCTTTGCCTTCTGCCAACCATGCATCAAATATTTGCTGGCGAAAGTTCAACGTCCAGTTAAAAGAGGGGCTGTTGTTGTAAACCAATTTGGCATTTGGCACCACATCACGAATGCGATTAACAATCGATGCAATCTGCCCAATATGTGGTTTCTCTGTTTCAATCCACAAAAGATCCGCACCATGTTGCAAAGACGTAATGCAATCCAATACCACACGATCTTCACCAGTATTTGGTTTAAAGCGAACCAAGCCATTTGGTAAACGAGTCGGCTTAATAAGCTGCTCACCTTGTTTGATTGCCATATCACCCGACTTCATATCTTCTAAAGAAGTAACCTCTTCGCCATCGATAAAAGAATTGTACTGTTCCGCCAAATCTCCTTCCGTTTGTGACACTGGAATTTTTTGAGTTAAACCAGCCCCCAAGGAATCAGTACGCGCTACGATGATCCCATCGTCCACACCCAACTCTAAAAAGGCATAACGTACCGCGTTAATTTTCGCCAAGAAGTCTTCATGAGGTACTGTTACCTTGCCGTCTTGATGACCACATTGTTTAGCATCGGATACTTGGTTTTCTAACTGGATACAACACGCGCCTGCTTCAATCATTTTCTTCGCGAGTAAATAAGTCGCTTCTTCATTACCAAACCCGGCATCAATATCGGCAATGATAGGCACTACATGCGTTTCGAACTCATCTACTTTTTGTTGTGCTGCTTGCTCACGTACTTGATCTCCAATTTCTCTCGCATCGTCCATCTCTTTAAACAAATGCTGTAACTCACGAGCATCGGCTTGTTTTAAGAAGGTATACAGCTCTTCAATCAAAGATGGCACTGAGGTTTTCTCATGCATAGATTGATCTGGTAATGGCCCAAACTCAGAGCGCATCGCCGCCACCATCCAACCTGACAAATAAAGGTAGCGGCTTCGTGTTGTACCAAAATGTTTCTTAATTGAAATCATTTTCTGTTGCCCAATAAAACCATGCCAGCAGCCTAAAGACTGTGTGTAATTAGCAGGGTCTTTATCATAACTCGCCATATCTTCACGCATTATTTTTGCTGTGTATTTGGCAATATCCAAGCCTGTATTAAAGCGATTCTGCAGTTGCATTCTCGTCACATACTCAGGATTCATCGCAGCCCAAGTTGGGCCTTGCTGCTGTAGTATTTGATTTGCTTGTTGCATTTTATTTTTATAAGTTTGCATGATATTCCTCACTTTTTTAAGGTCATTTTTATTAATTACAGATTTGTTAAGTCGTTTTATTTAGCATCACGAATTAAGTGCTTTCACATTCATACGGTAAGCGTGTAATAAAGGCTCGGTATAACCGTTCGGTTGATCTTGCCCTTTGAAAATCAAATCTTGAGCGGCTTTAAAAGCAAAGCTTGGCTCTTCGTTTTTACCTAAAACGTTTGGCATCATTGGTCGATAACCTTGAGTTCCTTTATTTTGCTCATCCACCACAATCGCCATACGCTGCATCACGTCATCCACTTGTGTTTTGGTACAAACTCCATGAAGCAACCAATTGCTTAAATGCTGACTCGAAATACGTAAAGTGGCGCGATCTTCCATCAGGCCAACATTGTTGATGTCAGGTACTTTTGAACAGCCAACCCCCGCCTCTACCCAGCGCACTACATACCCCAGCAGACCTTGAACGTTATTTTCAATTTCTTTTTCAATAACTGGGTTTGATAAGGTCAACGTATTGGGAATAATAGGAATACTTAGTAGATCCTTTAAGCTTGATTTAGGGCGTGATTTAATTCGCTCCTGAACCTCGAATACATTCACTTGGTGATAATGCAAAGCATGTAAGGTTGCCGCTGTTGGTGAAGGCACCCAAGCCGTATTCGCACCGGCTTTGGGGTGAGCGATTTTCGCTTCCATCATGGCAGCCATTTCATCGGGCATCGCCCACATGCCTTTGCCAATTTGCGCCTTACCTTGCAAACCACATTGCAAGCCGATATCAACGTTGCGATTTTCATACGCTTGAATCCAAGGCTGGGTTTTAATCTGATCTTTTGGCAAAAATGCGCCCGCCTGCATACTGGTATGTATCTCATCACCTGTTCGATCTAAAAAACCGGTATTAATAAAGAACACGCGCTCTTTTGCCTGACGAATACACTCTTTCAAGTTCACCGTTGTACGGCGCTCTTCATCCATAATGCCGATCTTGATGGTGTTTTTTGGTAAGTCCAGCATTTGCTCTACACGTCCAAACAACTGGCAACTAAACGCCACTTCATCAGGGCCGTGCATTTTGGGTTTAACGATATAAATACTGCCTGTTCGGCTATTTCGGCAATTTCGGTTGTTGGGTGTAGACTTCAAATCCAGAGCGCCAATCAAGGTCGTCACCACCGCATCCATAATGCCTTCAGGCACAAAGTTACCAAGCGAATCCTTCACCAAATCACATTCCATCAAATGCCCAACATTACGAATCAATAACAATGAACGGCCATGTAAGCGATATTCTTCTCCGTCTAAACTGGTAAAACTGCGATCTGGGTTCATTCTTCGTGTCTGACGTTGACCGTCTTTTTCGAAGCTGGCTTCCAATGAGCCTTGCATCAAACCAAGCCAATTGCGATACACTTCAATTTTGTCTTCTGCATCCACAGCGGCGACAGAGTCTTCACAATCAACAATGGTGCTTAGTGCCGACTCAATAATAATGTCACTAATATTCGCTTTGTCTTTTGTGCCATTTGTGTTGTTACGATCAAACTGTATTTCTACATGTAAACCGTTGTTATTTAGTAAAACCGCTTCTGGTTCGCTACGTTGGCCATTCACTGCCACCAGTTTAGAAGGCTTTTTCAAACCGGATTGGCTGCCATCATCAAAAAATGCCAACAAATGACGGTAATAAACCACATAGCTACTAACATCTTGATGTGAGCCATTTTCTAAAGGAAACACCTCATCCAAAAAAGCCTTTGCTTTATGAATAACCTGTTCACCACGCGTTTCGTTGTATCCATTTCCTGTAGCTAACTCTCCAACCTTAGGAATCACATCCGTTCCGTAGAAAGCATCGTACAAACTGCCCCAACGAGCATTTGCGGCATTCAAAGCAAAACGCGCATTCTTCACTGGAACCACCAATTGTGGCCCAGCTAAAGTGGCAATTTCAGCATCAACATTCTCAGTCGTAATAGAGAAGTCTTCGCCTTCTTTTACCAAGTAACCAATCTCTCGTAAAAAAGATTCATAGCTTTGCACATCGATTGGCTGGCCTTTTCTCGCCAAGTGCCATTGGTCAATCTGTTGCTGCATGACATCTCGGGTTGCCAATAACTGACGATTCACTGGTGCTAAATCCGCTATTAATGTTTCAAGATCACACCAAAAAGTAGTCGGCTCAATATCATGAAGTGGTAACACTTCATCATTCATGAAGTTATAAAACGCTGGATGAATCAGGTTATTATTTTTAGATAAGGGCATTGTCATTTTACTTTCCTTCTTAGTGAGCTTTTCTCATCTTCATCGTGTGGCATTTGGTATTCACTACTTTCTTTCGTGATTCCGTTTGCTTGATTTATAGTCTATGCGTTACTAGAATAAAATTTCACAATAAAAATTATACAGTGTAAATTTTACAAAAATGAAAAATAAAAATAACCTAAACCGCAAAGCCCATTTTTTGGGCACAAAGATCCGCAACCTCCGTAAACGCAACCGTTTAACGATGGAAGACCTGTCATCAAGATGCATAAAAGTCGATGCGGAGTCCGCACCTTCTGTGTCTTATTTATCGATGATTGAACGGGGAAAACGCATTCCTAGTGAAGACGTTTTGGAAGTTATCGCCAACGTTTTTCAAAAAGAAATGGATTGGTTCCTTGATGATATTCCCGAAGAAGACGCCATTACACCGTCAAAAGGTTCTGGTGGTGGCATTAGTGGTATGGCATTAGAACCCAATTTTTTATTCTCTAAAGACATACTCCAAATCGCCATTCCTGAAATGCTGTCACAAACAGGAACCAGCGGTCGTCAATTTGCTCATTTACTGATTCGCGCTCATCAAGAACACAACCAAAACCATTTCCCTGACCTTGAACGCGCCGCGGAAGATGTTGGACACAAACGTTTACCATTAAGCCTTGACGACATTGTCGCCATCACAAAACAAATGGGTCTACAGATAAAGTGGTTCCGTAAAACGCCTTTGTCTGTTTTAGAAAGTATGGGGATTGATGAAAGTCACGTGGTCACCTCTTTCTTTGATCCACCAAGCACGATTTACATCAACCAGATCATGAAAACTCAACCGCAGCGTTTGAAATACAATTTGGCCGTTCATATTGGTCACGCGGTATTACACGACAAAGACGGTATGAAAAATGTGCTCGTTACGGGACGCAACGAAATATCACCACTGCAAGCTCGTAATTCAAAAATGCAGTCATCAGGTATGGATGCCCAAGATATTTTGTACGCATGGCGAGATTTCGAGTGCAGTTTTTTTGCTGGCGCTTTGCTCTGTCCAAAAGTGCCTTTTCGACAAATGCTAGACCGCAATGGTTACGAAATTAATACAGCGAAATTAGCAGGTGTATCAGAATCCGTCGCTATGCGTCGTATGACCGCCGCCTCGCCTTATCCTCATTGGCATTATTTTGATGCCTACGCACCGGGGAAATTGAAAGCCGTTTATCGAGGCAACGGGATTCCTTTGCCTTGGGGAAACATGAATTTAGTGGAAGACCCTTGTCAGCATTGGGCCGTTTTTCGCATGATAAGTGAACCAACCACAGGAACCTCTGCTCAGATATCGATTCTTAACGTTGCCGATGAACCTCGCATCTACGCTTGTGAATCTATTAAGGTTCAAGATCTTGCTGGGAACAGTCATGTACTTTGTTCTGGTATTGATCTCAATCCAGCCATAGACGCACAGGGCAAAGACGCCATTTCTATTGCAAATGATTTGAAGCAAGCTTGCGTCAGTCATAATGGCTCTTCTCGAATTCCTAAAAGTATTCAGAAAGATCTCATGAGCGTGGCAAAAATCCTCAATATCAACTGGGTTGAACGTGGTATTGAAAATGACGCCAGACTTATCTGTTCACGGGGAGCAGTTTGCCCAAGAACGCCAAGTTGTTACAAGCAATGTGAAGGGAGCTAATTCGGTCTATTTTGCAAGACTTCCATGTAAATAAAAACCGTCATGACCATTCTTTGACATGAAATTGCCATTTATACGTAATCAGGCCTATCGAAATACATCTACACGTATTAAAATCTGCTCAAATCCCCAACCCCTCGTTAAGGATCTTCAATGACTTTGTCGACCAGTCAGTCAACTAATGTCGTAGTTGTTAGTAACTCTTCCGATAATCCATTTGCCATCGATATTGCTTATGCAATGGGCCAATTCGATGACATCGCTGATTTGATCAGCATGAAGCAATTTATGAACTCTGAATTTTGCCCTCGGTTTATTTCCGACGAGGCAGATTTTGACAACATTGGACGCAAGCTTAAAGGCAAGTCTGTCATTATTGTCAGTACTGGCAGTCATGTAAAAAGCCGCCAAGAATTAGCCATGTCGAATTTCATCATCGCTCGTGCGGCGAAGGAAAACGGTGCAGCTCGTGTGATTCTTGTGGAACCTGATTTGTTTTACAGTGCACAGGATCGTGGCCCCCATAAAGATTTAGGCCAGACCAGTTTTGAACGTGATGTCAAAGATATTAAAAAATTCGACGGTCAACCTTTTACCGCCAAACTTTATGCTCAGATGCTAAAGCTGTCTGGTGTAGATACCGTAATGACAATTCACAACCATTCTGATTCGGTACAAAAAATCTTTACCGAAGTCTTCGAAGGCGACTTTCATAATCTAATTCCTTATGAGATTTACGCTCATTATTTGTTAAATTCAGATATTTTGCATTACGGAAAAGACGGTGAAGGCCTTGTGCTTTGTGCGCCTGACAAAGGTGCGCGAGATTTCGTTAAAGAAATGTACAAAGCGCTTGGGCTGAGCAAAGCAAAATTCATCATGCTCGATAAAGAGCGAACAAATGAACGTAAAGTAGAAATTACTCTACACAAAGAAAGTGAGCACACATTTGATGGCTTAGACGGCGCGAGTATTGTCTTGTTTGATGATATGGTTCGTACGGGTTCTACGGTCGTTAAATCTTGTCAGTTTTTACGCCAGATTAACCCAGAACGAATGGTATTTGCGGTATCGCATTTTTATGCCAGCGATGAAGGTCGTGAACGTATGGCGCACCCTGCTTTGGGTGAAATTTTAACACTGAACACATTACCAACGATTTTGAACCGTGATGAACAAGGTCGTTTGCGTAAGAAGATGGTGGTATTAAAGGTTGAGAAATGGCTTGCTCAAGAGCTGTGCAATATTCTTGATTTACCTCATAACCAAGACGCCAATCCATATAAAATTGATATGTCGTCCAAAAACCCTCGTTTTACACGTAAAATTTGGTTCAGTGAAGAGTTAAGCGAGCTGCAAGGAAAATAGCATTTTGAAGTCAGGTGAACCGCTTTCACCTGACTTCAATTCTATTACTTATCGTGATTTTAACGATTGCTCGTTAAGCGCGAAACGCCAATAATAAAATGTCTTTGATTTTTCGATCAATCTCAACACCCGCCGTTTCAAAATCATTTCTTACAACTTTATAAAGGAAAGGCTGTACGCCACGTAGTTTTTTGATTGCCTGTGGATCTTCTGCCAACAATACAGCCGTATAAGAGAAAGCATCATAATATGGGAAAGCTTGCTCTTTTAGCGCATTCAAATAAGAGTCGACGGTTTCTTCACCAAATACCTGTCGGATCGCTGTAATCGCACCAAACACGGCTGCACCTTCATATAACGCCGTTGTCTTTACATCACTAGCGCCCACTGGATACAAGCCTCGAACCATTTCTTGAATCACATCAACAAACAACATCACATCATTAGTGAAACTTCGTGATGGCATTTGGATAGTGTATCGATACGGCTCATCCGCGTGCGAAAAGAGAACGGTTGGTTTGGCAATATCGTCTAATACATCAAAACCGTCAAACTTAGCTTCGACTACGGCTTCACCAAAAAGAAACTCAACTGCAGGTAGCCAAGCTGTACGTAATTTTTCTAATTTTTCGATCTGTGTAGATTGAGTGTCTGCCACAACCTTTTCCTTATTCATTCTAATAACGGAGCGCTTGATTCATGATCAAAAGCACTTTTTACTTTAGCCTTTTCAATAAGCAGAACCTTACCATAATGCCGAAGTTCAAGCAGGAAAAACGTTAGATTAACAACACATAATTCAATTGTCCTTATATAGATATGGTAGAATTTCGGCTTATTCCAGCCGCAAGAGCGGTGGTTTAGGAAGGCTTTCGTTTATTAAGGTCTTTTCAAACTCATTTTTTAGGAGATAAACCATGCGTCTAAATACGCTTAAAATGGGCTTGGTTGCACTTATTGCTACCATACCCACACTTGCTTTTGCTCATCCAGGACACGAACATGCTTCCGGCTTCATGACAGGCTTCATGCACCCAATGCTTGGCTTAGATCATTTACTGGCGATGTTGGCGGTAGGTCTTTGGGGCGCAAGTCTTGGCGGTCGTGCATTATGGGCTGTTCCAACGGCATTTGTCGCCACTATGCTATTCGGCGGCGGGTTAGTTCTTTCTAGCATTCATGTCCCTTTCATTGAACAAGGTATCACCTTGTCAGTGATTATGATTGGCATGCTATTAGTCAGTGCTACTCGTCTCCCTGTTGTGGCTTCTGCAAGTATTGCAGGCTTGTTTGCGTTATTTCATGGTGCGGCGCATGGCGTAGAAATTCCGTTACATACAAGTGGAATAGAATATGGATTAGGCTTCGCGACAGCTACTCTGGCTTTGCATGTTGTTGGCCTAGGTTTTGGTACAGCGATGGTCCGCCTCCAAACACCAATCCTTACTCGTGCTACTGGTAGCGCTATTGCTCTTGCTGGCATATTTCTCGCCGTTGCATAGAACACATGTATTAACCGCGCCTTTCTAAGTTTAGTATCTTTATTAAACAGTCAAACCTTTAATGGCTTGTACGGAAAGTGCTGCGGTTTTCTCTTTTCCTAACATTACATTTCCCCCTATCCTAAAACGCCATTTACAAAACCAGCGATTAAGTTCCAAGACACACCACAACAATTTACAAAAAATGAAACATAGATATTCCTTTTATGGCTATCATATATTGATCATCATTAGGATAATTTTTAAGGGAAAACGGATTGAATAACGAGAAGCTTAAACAACCCTCAGCAGCCATTGCATCCTCGATTGCTTTTTTAGTAATTGCGCTTTTAGGCGGCTATTGGACAGTATCAACAAGTGACTCAATCGTTAATCAACAACAATCTATTTTAAAAGACCTATCTCGAACCCAAGCTTCTGTTTTAGAACGCCGGCTTTCTGCTGCAGTCTCTTCAGCACGTTTCTTATCGTATGAGGTGGAGCATCGTAAAGATAGCGATGAATGGTTTGATGATTATTCAAGTAACCTTATTAAGTCGATCTCCGACGTTGAAGGCCTACAACTTGCACCTGATGGGATTATTACTCGTATCTATCCTCTAGAAAAAAGTAAGATCGCAATTGGGTTTAATATTTTAGCTGAAAGTCAATATCAGGAAGAAGTCTTAAGGTCGATTAAAGAAAACAAGCTTATTGCTGTTGGGCCAGTGAAACTATTGCAAGGTGATGAGGCTATTATTGCTCGCGTCCCAGTTTTTTTAAATTCAGGCACTCAAAGAGAAATTTTTTGGGGATTTGCCTCAGCATTTATTTATTTAGACAGCCTAATAGAATCAACTAAACTAAAAGAACTTGAGCGACAAGGTTACCAATACCGCCTTTCAAAAATAAAAGACAACAACGTCACTGTTCTTTCAAGCTCTGACATTCCTCTAACCAAAATCAAGGCAACCACTGAATTAGTCTTACCAGTAGGCACTTGGACACTTGAAATAAGTAAAACCTTAGGTCCCCAATTAACTCAGCGACAGCTCATGGGCTATGGCATCAGTATCATTGTGGCATTTTTACTCTCCCTTGCTTTATATGCCATTTTAATACAACCACAAAGACTAAGAATTTTAGTTACAGAGAAAACCATAGAATTACAAGAACTAGCTTATCTAGATCCTTTAACAGGTTTACCAAACCGTAGATACTTACAAGATAAGCTACTCCTTATCCTGCAAAAAAACATGAAGAATAAACGTTTATCTGCTTTCATTTATTTTGATTTAGATAATTTCAAACGCATTAACGACACCATTGGCCATGATATTGGTGACAAAGTATTGGTGTTGGTCGCAGAAAAACTCAATCGATTAAAAGGCCCTTCAGATAAGGTTGTTCGTTTAGGTGGCGATGAATTTGGTATTTTATTAGACGACATCAATCATCCTGACGATGTAGCTGCATATGCAGACAAAGTCCTAAAAAGCGTCCAAAATCCATTCAAAATAAATGCCCAAGATTTCATACTAAGTACTTCACTAGGCATTGCAATGATCCCAGAGCATGGCGATGATTTAGTAACCATTATGCAAAACGCAGACATGGCTTTATATCAAGCAAAGCACCAAGGTAAAAATCAGTTTTCCTTTTACACAGAGAAAATGAAAATCAACACTTATGAGTTAATCAAGGAAGAAGAAGACTTAGCTAAAGCCATCAAAAACAATGAATTCGAACTCTATTACCAACCTCAATTTGATCTACATACCAACCAAGTGTTCGGTGCTGAAGCCTTAATTCGTTGGAACCACCCTGAAAAAGGACTCACTTTCCCAGATCACTTTATTCCATTGGCTGAAAATACAGGGAAAATTATCGAACTAGGTCACTGGATTGTCGAAAGCGGTATTTCCTATTTAGGTAAACGAAAAAAACAAGGCATGCCTGAAATCATGCTGCATATTAATTTATCCTCTAAGCAGCTTTCTGATCCGACGTTTGTTTCCTTCGTTCAAAAATTGCTTTTGAAATACGATGTTCCAGCAACATCACTTGGTTTTGAGATCACTGAAACATCTATTTTAGAAGACGTTGAATTAGCCAAAAAAATGCTGCAAACATTCCAAAATATGGGGATATGCATCGCTATTGATGACTTTGGAACCGGTTATTCGTCTCTTGCTCAATTAAAAAACTTACCTGTCACTCTATTAAAAATTGATCGTAGTTTCGTGATGGATTTAGAAGAGGATGAAGATGATAGAAAAATCATTGAGGCGATTATTGCAATGGCCCACAAACTTAATATTAAGGTACTGGCAGAAGGTATAGAAACCAGAGAACAATGGATAATGCTAGAGTCCTTTAACTGTGACTTTGGACAAGGCTACTATGTGAGTAAAGCTGTGACAGCTGATAAATTTAACAGAGGCCTGCCTATTACTCATCACGATATTTAACTTATCTTGCTAAGATTAGGATAAAATATTTTTTAGAAAACGAACAAAAAGCCCCAAGTTGAATTACTTCAACTTGGGGCTTTTTACTGTGAATTATGCTACTTAGGATAAATGAACCCAAGAACAAATTAAGATGCTAGACAGATAGCTCTACCATGGTTTTGTGCTTCTACTAACTCTTTATGTAGACTACAAATAGCTTTTTCATAGTCTTCTTCATCAACAACAAATTGCATATCAACCTGACGCATAGATTGGTGCATAGCCAATACGTTAACGCCTTGTTCTGCAATTGCTTTAACTGCTTTAGCAAGCATACCTGTTGTTTTCATATCGCTACCAATAGCAGACACAATAGCCACTTTACGTTGTGTTATTTCAGCGTCTCCGAAACTTTCGTGTAACACTTTCATAACACGCTTCAACGTTTTTAAGTTAATCGCTAAATAATGCGTAATAGTGTTGGCATTAATATCTTTAGCAATAATATGAGCATTAAACTGATTCAGTACTTTTAGAATACCAACATCAAATTTATCGATTTCACCTGCCATATCTTGGTCAAACAGTTCAACCGCAAAAACACCTCGACAACCCGCAATGATCTCAACACAAGGCGCGTCACTCACATAATCGCCAGTAATCAAGGTACCTGTATGCTCTGGTTCAAAGGTATTTTTCACACGTAATGAGATACCACTTTGACGCAAACCTTTGGCGGCTTTCGGGTGAATGGCTTCCATACCAAGATTTGCTAATTGATCAGCCACATCGTAGTTCGTTCGGCCAATTGGTACCGCCTTACTTTCACCAACCAAACGAGGGTCAGCACTGCTCAGGTGGAATTCTTTATGAATCACAGCTTCACGAGATTCCGTTAACACGGCGATACGACTAAAGGTCATTTCGCTGTAACCACGATCAAACGTCGACATCAAGCCAGTCTCACTGTGAGCATAACCGGTTGCAATTGGTAGCTCTTTGCTTAAATCAATGTCTTTAAATGCATCTAGAATTCGTTCATCAAGCGACATATGACTTGGGCTATTCCACCCTGTCAAATCAACAAAAACAGCGTTTACGCCATCACGCTCTAAAAGGTGAGCGGTATTCCATGCACTATGCGCTTCACCAAGACTGGCCAGCATTTCTCGTACGGTAGCGAGGTGCTCGCTAATCGAAAAATGTCCGTGCTGACAAAGGCGATGTAAGTCTTCTAAGCATTCTTGCGCTTCTTGTAGGCGACTATTTAAAAATGCATTGGCTTTATCTCGCAGTTCGCCAGCTTCAAATAAGGTATTGTTAATTTCCAACATGGCATTACGCACGTCGGTGAGTGCGGCAAACCAGTTGTTTTGCTTACGCTCTTGTGCGAACAAAGCAAAAACACCCGCATCGCCCGTTTTTTTGTGTTCTAGTAATTTATCCGTCATGCCTGCATAAGCTGAAACAACAAAAATACGTTGGTACAAATTACCAGCTTGAGTCGGTTTAAAAATTATATTATCTCTAATTGAACGGTAGTCACTCATGGACGTGCCGCCAATTTTTTCAACTGTGTGTTGTCCCATTATTTTTCCAATTCACTAGGGGTTGAAAGCAAACTTCAACCAGAGTCATAAAACTGCCGCTATATTGTCATAAGGTTGCGGAAATTTTAAGCATTAATCACCTTTTTAAGTATTCAAATCATCTCATAACCGCCATTAACTAAGGTTATAGCGATCTATTTTAAATAATTCTCAACTTAAATAGGTCTAGGAAAAATGGTTGAAAAAAACGCTTCATGAAGAAGCGTCTTTTTCGACCATAATTAAGTACGTGATTTATTCTAAAATCTCGTAAGCACCTTCTGAATTATGTACTTCTTTACCCGTAATTGGCGGATTAAATACGCACGCTAATTTCAACTCTTTAAAGGCTCTTAGCGTATGTGCATCATGCTTATCTAAAACATACACAACGCCAGGTTTAATTTGGTGTTTTTCACCTGTTTCTCGGCTTTCTACTTCACCTTCGCCTGACATGCAGTACACAGATTCAAGATGATTCTGATAATGCATATCGAAATCTTTGCCTTCATAGATTGTCGTAATATGAAAAGAAAAACCCATATTGTCTTCTTTCAATAAAAGGCGTGTACTTTCCCAGTTACCGTCAGGCGATACAACACGGCGCTCTGTTTTTTCACATTCTGCTAAATCACGTGCAAACATAAATGCTCCTTACTTTGTCTTAAAGTTCTTATTTATATAGCAATGTCATAGTTTTCGTCGAAGTAACTTCTGGCTTCAGGCATATCGTCTTCCTTAGCACATACTTCACGAATTGCTTTTTCTAGAATGTCGATACCATGTTTAAGGTCTTCATCACTGATAATCAAAGGACAAAGAAACTTAACTACTTGATCATCTGCACCAGAAGTCTCAATCATCAGGCCGTTTTGGAAACATTTCTTGGTAATTTTATTCGCCAATTCGCCACTCACACAGTTAATACCGCGCATCATTCCTCGGCCTTGCACGATAAAGTTACCTTCACCGAATTCATTCACTATGCTTTGTGTGCGCTGATGAATGTATTCACCTTTGCGTTTAATTTCTTTTTCAAAAGCATCATCTTGCCAATAGGTTTCAATAGCGGCTTTGGCTGTCACGAACGCTAAGTTGTTGCCACGAAAAGTACCGTTATGCTCACCGGGTTTCCATGTATCTAACTCTGGACGCATCAAAACAACTGCAAATGGTAATCCGTAACCACTCAATGATTTAGACATGGTGACAATATCTGGCGTAATGCCTGCATCTTCAAAGCTAAAGAAAGTCCCTGTTCGTCCGCAACCTGCTTGAATATCATCCACAATCAATAACACACCATGCTTCTGACAAACGGCCTCTAAATTTTTCAACCAACCAAAGCCCGCAACATTGATACCACCTTCACCTTGAACGGTTTCAACAATAACGGCCGCTGGTGTATCAACACCACTGCTTGAATCAGACAAAACTTTGTCTAAATACTCAGTCGTTTCAATACCTTCACCTAGATAACCATCAAACGGCATAGTAGAAACACCAGCACCTAAACTTGTTCCCGCCGCTCCACGGTGATGTGAGTTACCCGTAATAGACAACGCAGCCAAGCTACAGCCATGAAAACCATTGGTAAAACTGATGATGTTTTCACGGCCTGTTACGTTACGCGCCAATTTAAGAGCCGCTTCTACTGCGTTCGTACCAGTTGGTCCAGTGAACTGCATCATATATTGAAGACCACGAGGCTGAAGAATGT
The DNA here is from genome assembly GCF_000521805.1 of Marinomonas ushuaiensis DSM 15871. Classification (GTDB taxonomy): domain Bacteria; phylum Pseudomonadota; class Gammaproteobacteria; order Pseudomonadales; family Marinomonadaceae; genus Marinomonas; species Marinomonas ushuaiensis. Next base: position 88,789 of record NZ_JAMB01000007.1, on the reverse strand, counting down.
GTTTCTTAAACGCTTCCAGAAACTCCCCTTTTGCTTTTGTATGCATGTCCAAACCGTGAGTAATGCCATCTTCTAAAATATATTCAACCAGCTTTTCTTTGAAAATGGGGTTGTTATGACCATAGTTTAACGTTCCTGCACCAGCTAAAAAGTCTAGGTATTGATTACCTTCTTCATCGTATAAATGCGCGCCAAGTGCTCGATGAAAGACACGTGGGAAAGAGCGTGCGTAAGATTGTACTTCTGATTCAATTTCATCAAAAATTTTCATGTTTTTGTCATCCTTTAAAAATAAATTTAGAACTGAGGAGTGAAAGATGCGTCTTTTATTAAAAGAACGCGTTCAGCTGTTCACTGAGAAAGGGCCGATTCGAACAAGAAACTCTGTGTCATGCTTGTTTTGAAAGTGCTGCTGTTTATCAAACATTATCGACTCTTCTAAAGAGGTGCCAAGCTGCTCGGCAAGGCTTCTAAACAAGGCCCAAGAACCTTGATTGGATTGTGTAATGCTGGTTTCGATATAGTGCACATTTGAACAAATAGATCGTTCAAGAAGCTGAGACACCATTTTTTTGGCTAAGCCTTGACCGCGAGCTTTTTCACTCACCGCGACCTGCCAAACGAATAAGGTATCCACTTTATTTGGAAGGATATAACCAGACACAAAACCAACTAACTCACCGTCTTCTAAACTGGCAGCAATGGATGTTTCATCAAAATGGCTGGCTTGAAGGAGATTACAGTAAACAGAGTTCGTATCTAAAGGAGGACAAGACGCCACCAACTGGTGCACCGCCATTCCATCGATTGAACTAGGTTTATTAAAGGTGATTTTTTCTGCACTCATGCTTATACCCATTAGAAAACAAAGTATTAATATTTATCGAAATCAGTTTTATTACTCAAAAATAATCAAAAAATGCCATTTCAAATGGTTATTACCATTGGCTTTATCAAAATAGACAATATGATTTGATGTCTAAACATTATATCCGAAAGTATTTTTATGTCCATATATTTATTTAGAACTCTAACCTTTTAGGTTTTATATTCACTATTCACAAGATGTAATACAGCCCTCATAAAAAAACACGATGAGAACAATTTCGCCTAAAATGCCTTTTTTTGTTGCATATAAGCGACGAAATTCGGAAAATCCTGCCCCTATTCGAAGTTTTGCTTATTTTTGTTAATGCTTTCTGCTTAATAAAAAGAATACCCATGCGTTTTTGCGTTCTGAAAGGCGCAATTATTGCCATGAAATGACTTCGATCGCTGTATATTTTTTGCTTCTAATAACTATTCGTTTTCAATAATTTAGAGATGACTATGACAAATAAAACATCTGTTCACGGTTCGTGGGCGAGCCGCTGGATATTCATTTTGGCAGCAACAGGTTCTGCTGTCGGTTTAGGTAATATCTGGAAATTTCCTTACATTACTGGCGAGAATGGTGGTGGCGCATTTGTATTGGTTTACTTGGCATGTATTTTACTTGTCGGTATTCCAATTATGATGGCAGAAGTCCTTATTGGTCGCCGTGCTCGAAAAAACCCTATTAATGCATTAACAGATATCGCAGAAGAGTCTGACGCCTCTAAAGCTTGGGGTTGGATTGGTGTTATGGGAATGCTTTCAGGCGTTCTAATTTTCTCTTTCTATTCTGTTGTTGGTGGCTGGGTTCTTCATTACATTAAAATCATGCTAACTGGCGAAATGTTGGGCGTAAGCGCTGAACAAGCTGGAGATTCGTTTGGCGCACTATTGGGCGATGCAAAAACACTATTAGGCTGGCATACGCTTTTCAGCATTATGACTATTGCTGTTGTGGCTGGCGGTATCAATAAAGGTATCGAAACAGCGACTCGCATCATGATGCCAGCATTATTTGTCTTGCTGCTGATCTTGCTTGGTTACGCCATGTCTACTGATGGTTTCGCACAAGGTTGGGACTTCATGTTCCACGTTGATTTCGATGCTCTAACTTGGAATGTCGCACTTGTCGCTCTAGGCCACTCTTTCTTTACCTTGTCATTAGGTATGGGAACCATCATGGCATACGGTTCCTACATGACGAAGAAAGCGTCTATTGGTAAAACCGTATTAACAATCGGTGCATTAGACACACTGGTTGCCTTGGTGGCTGGTTTGGCTATTTTCCCAATCATCTTCTCAAACGGATTGAACCCAGGTGCAGGTCCAGGCTTGATGTTCATTTCTTTGCCTGTTGCTTTCGGTCAAATGCCATTTGGTCAATTGTTCGGATCTTTATTCTTCATCCTTGTCGGTGTTGCTGCATGGACATCTGCCATTTCGTTGTTAGAGCCAACCGTTGCGTTTTTGATCGAAAAATTCAAAATGAAGCGCATCACAGCATCAATCACATTAGGTGCTGTCGTTTGGGCTTTAGGTATTGCTTGCCTAGGTTCATTCAACTTCTTGTCTGATGTAACCTTCTTCGGCAAAAATACGTTTGATTTCTTAGACTACATCACAGCCAACATCATGTTGCCATTAGGCGGCATCTTGATTGCTTTATTCGCAGGCTGGGTTGTAAAAGACAAGTTCGCACAAGATGAATTGCAGTTGTCTGGTTCTATTTACAAGCTATGGAATATATCAATGAAGTTTACAGCGCCGATTGCCGTTGCTGTTGTTCTATACTTCTTACTTTTCCCAATGTCGTAATTCTGAATAGTTACCCTCACCCACTAACGCCATGCGTTAGTGGGTTTCTTCGAAGACTATAACCATTCACCTTGATCCTCTCACTATCGTAAAAACGATAACGACAAAATTACATAGATCTTAGTGCGTAACTCTCGCCTGCCGATTGAAAAGTTTTTGTTATAGCCGCTTCAGCATCTGATTGCTGTAATTTATTCCAAAAAATTTCGTGGAAATAGTAAGCAACCGTATTAATTGCGGGCTCAACAACGGCAACTAAACCACCGACAATGATGCTGCCTGTAATTAAGTAAGCAACAGAAAACGCAATAGAAAAGTGCATGATGGCAAAAGTAATAGTCTTAGTCATTTGGATTTCCTCGTTTAATTTAATAAAGATATTAGAGGATATGAGACTATAATCAAAATATATTATAGATATATATCTGATAGTTTTTTTATTTTACAAGTTGAACTTTATAAACGCTGACACACCTTCCAACGCTTCTGAATACACTTTAACCTGACTTTGGGTTGTTATATTCAGTTCATAAGCGGCCAACCAAAAACCGGCACCCACTGCAATAACAGGTTTATTCCATTGCTGCATTTGCGATATTAAATCAGCCGCTTTCGATGCCAATTCGTTTTCGCAAAATACCAGCACTGACTCTACATTAATACCCGTCACAAGAGCTGACCAGTCATCACTTTGTTGAGCATTTGGCACCACTCGACAGGATATCCCTTTGTCTAGCAAAATAGCCGCCGCCATATAACACCAAAGCGCTCGTTGAGACATCAATCCAGCAATCAAAACGTTAGAAGAATGCTTTTGTTGAGATTTTAGACTGTTCGTTCGCGCAACCAAACATGACAACACAACTGACTCACAAAATGCTAATGACGCACCTTTCCCTAATTGTTCAAAACTCGGTAGCAACCAATCACGTACTGCAATGTCCGCAGGATACTGGGAAAAAATTTGCTGATACAGCTGCTCTATCTTTTCTTCTTGGAATGCTTGTGAAGCTTTTACTAAAGACACTTGCCATTCCAACCATTCATTAGATGGCGCGACGCCATCAAAAGCGACGCCTTGATCCAACAAAGCACGAACCTTACTGACCGCAACACCTTGCTGAATCCAACGTAATATTCCTTCTACTCGCTGCACATCACCTTGATCATAAAGACGATGTCCTTTGTTGGTTCGTTTTGGCTTCAACAAACCATAACGACGTTCCCAAGCACGCAAGGTAACCGAGTTAACACCAGTTTTTAAAGATAGCTCTCGAATAGGAAAATAAGATGAACTGTCTAAGACAAGCGCTTCATCTAATAGATCTAACGTTTCTAAACTAACTGTTTCTTTATTCTGGTTTAACTGACTCATATTGATTTCCAATAAATCACGATTTAAAAAAAGCCTAAATTCACACAATCAACACATTGTGACCTAAACTTATAAAACAGACAAAACTTATACAAATATATTTTTGTATAAGTTACTTGCTTTTATTGTACAACTTTATATATTGTATAAGAAGTTAATCAGAACAGAAAAATCAGAACCATCAAAAGCCCAGTAAAAAGCATCATCGTTCAACGGTCTAACTTTTGTAGTCAGCAACTTGTTTTTTGGAGAAGAGAAAATGCCATTATTTCATACACCAGATCAGCTAGAACAAAAAATCCCAGTTGGAATCAGCGCGTGTTTGCTAGGCGAAAACGTTCGCTTTAATGGTGGACACAGCCATTCAGACTATTGCGACAAGGTATTGACTGACTATTTTGACTATCAAAAATTCTGCCCAGAAGTGGCCGCTGGATTTGGCACCCCTCGCCCAACCTTACGCTTAGAAGGCGATCCGACTGATCCAAGAATGGTCTTCACAAAACAAACAGACAAAAATGTCTCTGACGTTTTCATGTCTGCATCTGATACTTACTTAAAAAAACTTTCTCACCTTGATGGCTACATTGTTATGAAAAACTCACCAAGCTGCGGATTAGAAAGAATTAAGGTGTACCAGGAAAACGGACACCCTCACATGCAAAGAAGTGCAGGCTTATTCACCAAAGAATTACAGCGACGCTATCCGTTATTGCCAATCGAAGAAGATGGTCGCTTAAATGACCCAAAACTGAGAGAAAATTTCTTGCTGAGAGTTTTCACGCATAATGATTTTCGTCACAGTGTTGGTGAATCAATAAAAATGAAAGACCTGATTGCGTTCCATAGCCGCTACAAATACATGGTGATGGCACACTCTCAACCAGTATACCGTCAGCTTGGCCGCTTGCTTTCTGGTAATGATCCAAGACCAATAGGTGAATTAAGAGACGCATACTTTGAAATATTAATGACGACATTGTCCAAACCAGCACAACGTAAAAACCACTGCAATGTCTTAATGCATTTGATTGGCTACCTAAAACATGCGGTCGATGTTTCAGTACGAAAAGATATTATCAATGTGGTCGAACAATATCGTCGCGGCGAGGTGAATCTCGCCACACCAATGACGTTACTACAACACTATTTAAAACATTACGGCAGTGAATACATTAATGAGCAAAGTTATTTTACTCCGTATCCAACGCCATTAGGTATTCGTAACACAGTTTAGGACTCAAAAATCCAATGCAAATAGAACATCTTGTATGGCTAAGAAATGATCTTCGCGCCTTAGATAATCCTGCTCTTTACCATGCATCCCAACAAGGGAAAGTCGCTGTGGTGGTCGCAGTAACACCGCAGCAATGGACTGAGCATAATGAATCAGATGCAAAAACAGGTTTGCGGGCAGGGTTGATTCAAGCCCTTGCTAATAGCTTAGCTGCGCTTGGTATTCCGTTACACCTTATTCACGCGAACTGTTTTTCAGAATTACCGAATGAGATAACCGCTTTCTGTTTAAAGCACGACATTAAACATTTCTGGTTCAACCGTGATTTACCCATACACGAACAACAAAGAGACCGATCGGTCTCTATAGCATTAAAACATCATAATATTGATGTGCATATTGAACATGCTGACTTGATCGTTCCTCAAGCCGTCCTAAGTCAACAAGGCACGCCTTTTAAAGTCTTTACGCCTTTCTTTAAACGCTGGGTAACATTACTCGCTCAACAGGAACTAACGCCGTTACCAGCACCTGAACCACAAGCAGAGCCCATTGATCCAATCTTGCTTAATTTAGATTGGAGTAAGCCTTTTAGGGAAGATTTATGGCCTGCAGACCAAGACACAGCCAAACAGCGTCTTTGGCAATTCTGTCACCATAAAGAACGTCACTATCAAACAGGCAGAGACTACCCAATACAGCCAGCCACCAGCACGATTTCCCCTTATCTTGCATTAGGTTCATTAGGACCAAGACAATGCTTGGAAGCTATTATTTACACTTGTGACCAAAAAGAAAGAAATTGGCAAGACAGCATTTGGCTAAAAGAATTAGCATGGCGTGACTTTTATCGACAACTGATGGAGCATTTCCCTTCATTATCAATGAATCAACCATTCAAACCGAATACTAATTTATTGCGCTGGCGTAATAATCAGGACGAATTTCATGCTTGGTGTGAAGGGAGAACAGGCTTCCCGATTGTTGATGCAGCTATGAGACAACTCAATCAAACCGGTTGGATGCATAATCGCCTTAGAATGATCACGGCGAGCTTCTTTACCAAGTTGCTTTTTTCTGATTGGCGAAAAGGCGAGGCGTATTTTATGAGTAAGTTAATTGATGGTGAATTTGCAGCCAACAATGGCGGTTGGCAATGGAGTGCATCGACAGGTTGCGATGCCGCACCATACTTTCGAGTTTTTAACCCAACCAGACAATCTGAAACATACGATAAAGCAGGGGATTTTATTCGCCGATTCGTACCTGAACTGGCTGAGTTAGATGCGAAGTCCATACATAGTCCAAGCTCAGAACAAAGAAAACGATGCAATTACCCAGAGCCTATCATTGATTACAAGCCAGCAAGATTGGCAGCTATCGATGCATTCCACGAACTAAAAATGCTCTAGTCACAGCATTAACAAAAGCTCTCGTACTAGAGCTTATCTTCATAGAGAATTCAACTGACTCACTTTCTAATGGTATAGAGTTTGTCTATACTTTGAGCTGTAATAAAGTAAAACTTAGCTTTTATCAGCTCTGACAACACTATATAATTCGGAAAATTTTTTAGGTCTATTTATCTTTATGTCTGATCCACAGCACTTACACGACGTTTTAGTTCATCTACGACGCATTATTCGAGCAACAGACCTGCAATCAAAACGTGTTGTAAAAGCCTGCGGCTTAACCATACCTCAAATTATGGTACTTAGATCCATTGAAGAACTGGGTGATGTTACCGTACGTCGTATCTCAGACAGCGTATCATTAAGTCAGGCTACAGTGACAACCATCCTAAATCGCTTAGAAGACAGAAAGTACGTAGAGCGTGTAAGAGCACAGAAAGACAAACGTATCGTTAATGCACGCCTTACCGAATCTGGTATTAACATACTCAAAACAACGCCACCTTTATTACACGAAAAATTTATAGGCGAATTTGAGTCATTAGAAGGCTGGGAACAAACGCAAGTTTTGTCCTCGTTACAACGTATTGCTGTCATGATGGATGCAGAATCATTAGACGCAGCGCCTTTGTTATATATCAACCCGCCTAATGCTGAATCAATTATTTAAACCTAGATAAATACTTAAAAAGCCCTAAAAATCGTAACAAATTTTTAGGGCTTTTTTGTTTCTATTGATGTGGCCTATTCGCTCATTATTCAGAACTACATTCTTTACACTTTTCGCTATTCTCTCGCACTAAAACACCATTCTTCTCTAAGTATATTATCTATCAAAAACGTCATGACAATACCAGTCAGCTCAACAAAACAGGCTATCTCAGTAACTTAACGTAACACTAATCATACAAATAAATTTGATGCATAAACATTAGATCTATAAACTAAATATAGTTTGATCATTAATTATTATAATATTTATAACATTCAAAGGAACCAAACTATGTACTTAAAGACACTTTCTGCAGTAACTGTCATGCTTTCTGCTACGTCAGCTTTTGCTGCAAACGACAACTGTGGCGATCTAACAATCGCTGACATGAGCTGGAACTCTGCAACACTCATCGCCAATATTGATAGTTTTATCCTTACTGAAGGTTATGGCTGTAATGTTGAACTTGTTCCTGGTGATACGAATGCAACAGGCGCTTCCATTATTGAAAGAGGCGAGCCTGATATTGCACCAGAACTATGGTCAAATTCTATGGCGGAAGCAATAAAAAAAGGTGTAGCAGACAAACGCATACGCGTTGCTGGACAATCTTTATCTGATGGTGGTGAGGAAGGCTTTTGGATTCCTAAATACTTAGTTGATGAAAATCCTTCTCTTGTTTCCATGAAAGAAATACTAAAACACCCTGAGCTATTTAAACACCCAGAAGATGACTCTCTAGGTGCTTTATATAGCTGCCCAGCAGGTTGGAATTGCCAAATATCTACAGACCATTTATATGAAGCATTTAATATGGAAGAGCACGGATTTGATTTGATTGATCCAGGTTCCGGTGCAGGTCTTTCTGGCTCTATCGCCAAAGCTTACGAACGTAAAGAAGGTTGGTTAGGCTATTATTGGGCCCCAACTGCTGTTTTGGGTAAATATGAAATGGTAAAAGTAGACTTTGGTTCTGGTGTTGATTTAGAGCATTACCAAACTTGTCTTACTCAAGAATATTGTGAGAATCCAAAGCCTAGCATGTACCCACCAGCACCTGTTGATACAGTAACGACTGAAGTATTGGCAAGTGAAAAACCAGCTGTTTATGACTATCTAACTAAACGTTCATTCACTAATGAAAAAATGAATACGTTATTAGCTTGGATGGAAGACAATCAAGCTCAAGGCGACTTTGCTGCAGAATACTTTCTAGAGAACAATGAAGTAATTTGGTCTACTTGGGTATCAGCAGACGCTGCAACAAAGATAAAAGCAGCGCTTAACTAACAGCGCATCTGTACTAAAAGCACTAGAGCCTCAACTTTACGGCAATAGTGCTTTACTCTCCTTAATAAAAAAACAAGGTTCAAATAAAAATGGCAGATAGCTCTTGGTTTACTAGCTTTCCACAGTTAGATAGGAAAGACCTAACTGTCTTCAAAAAGACATTAGATGGCGCCTATCGTGAATTTTCTCGTAACTACGGTGAATTAATTGAGGGGTTCTTTGACCCATTACTTACCTTTTTAATTTGGTTCGAAAAACTACTTCTAGCCTCTCCTTGGTGGCTGACCATGGCGATCATTGTTGCTATTGTATATAGCGCAACCCGTTCATGGAAACTCTGTACAGGCGTACTCGCATCATTAATTGCTATTGGCATTTTTGGTATGTGGGACGACACTATGCGAACCTTAAGTATTATTACCGTTTGTACCTTACTTTCCATTGTTATTGGTGTGCCTACTGGCATTTTAATGTCTCGCTCCAACAGAATGCAGTCCATCATAACGCCTATTCTCGACGTCATGCAGACCATGCCCGCTTTTGTCTACCTAATACCTGTCGTTATGTTATTAGGTATTGGTAAAATCCCTGGCGTTATCGCCGTTATCATTTACGCTGTTCCTCCCGTTATTCGTCTAACCAATTTAGGTATTCGTTTAGTCGATAAAGAAATCATGGAAGCGGCAACTTCATTTGGAGCAACGGACACACAAAAACTATTTGGTGTTCAGTTACCTTTGGCTATGCCAACCATTATGGCAGGCATAAACCAAACCATTATGATGGCGTTGGCCATGGTTGTTGTCGCCTCTATGATTGGCGTTAAAGGCCTAGGACAACCCGTTCTAAAATCGATTACTAATCAATATTTCACTTTAGGTTTATTGAATGGACTAGCCATTGTCGCCCTTGCGATTATTTTTGACAGAGTCTCTCAGGCTTACGCCAAACGCTCACAAAAACACCTAGGAAATCGTCATGACTAGTACGAATATAAACAATCAAGTGGCGAAGCCTCTTATTGAAATCAATGGCTTATATAAAGTTTTTGGCCCTAAAGAAAAAAGTATTTTACCGCTACTAGAAACTGGCAAAAACAAACAAGATGTATTGGCAGAAACAGGTCACACTGTTGGTTTACGCGACATTAATCTAGACGTACAGCAAGGTGAAATCTTTGTTATTATGGGGCTTTCAGGCTCTGGAAAATCTACGCTAATTCGGCATTTCAACCGTTTAATTGATCCAACAGCAGGTCAGATTAAAGTTGAAGGTGAAGACATTATGAAACTGTCTAAAAACGAGTTAATCGAATTTAGACGTCACAAAATGTCGATGGTTTTCCAAAACTTTGGTCTTATGCCACACAGAACTGTTTTAGAGAATGTTGCTTACGGCTTACAGATTCAAAAAGTACCAAAAAAAGAGCGATCTGAGAAAGCTGTAACATGGCTGGAAACAGTCGGGCTAGCGGGTTACGAAGAACAATATCCTGGCCAACTTTCAGGTGGTCAACAACAGCGTGTTGGTTTGGCTAGAGCTTTATGTACAGACGCGGAAATTCTATTGATGGATGAAGCTTTTTCTGCACTTGATCCACTTATTCGTAGTGAAATGCAAGGTCAGCTTCTTGAGCTGCAAGAAAAATTGCATAAAACCATTATTTTTATCACCCATGATTTAGATGAAGCCTTACGTATCGGTGACCGTATTGCGATTTTGAATGACGGTGTAGTATCACAAATAGGCACACCTGTAGATATCTTGCTTAATCCAGCAGACGACTACGTAGAAGCGTTTGTTAAAGATGTAAATCGTGCTCGTGCCGTACCCGTTAAAACCATCATGAAACAGTCGGTTCCAATTATAAAATCCGCCAACCTAGCAGAAGCGATTGCGAAGCTACCTAAACAAGGTTATGCCTTTTACCAAAATGAGTCTGGTTTCCATGGCCTTCTAACTCGTAAGAAATTGGAAGCGGCTATTAAACTACGTCCAGAAGGCAATATAGTACCTGAAGATGTAACAGAAATTCCTAATTTAATGCCTGATATGCTTTTGCAAGAAGCCCTGTCTGACTCATTAACATCTGATTACTCTCTTCCTGTATTAGATGAAGAAGGTCGATATGTCGGTGATCTTAGCTCAGAAAGTCTTGCTGAAACTCTTGAATACACACCTGAATAAGGTATAGGTATAGGTATAGCTCTAGTTTCGATGTAAAAAACCGTATTTATTTGTTAAATGAATACGGTTTTTTATTGGTGTAAATAAATAACAAAATGCGTTTATTTAAGATCAAGTACATCTTGCATGTCGTACATACCAGCCGCTTTACCTTCAAGCCAACTTGCTGCACGCACAGCGCCTTTAGCAAAGGTCATACGGCTGCTCGCTTTGTGAGTAATTTCAATTCGCTCGCCTTCTGTCGCGAACCAAACTGTGTGCTCACCAACAACGTCACCAGCACGAATGGTTTCAAAACCAATCTCTTTTTGCGTACGAGCACCTGTTTGTCCTTCGCGGCCATATACAGCACACTCTTTTAAATCTCGACCTAATGCTTCAGCAACCACTTCTCCCATACGCAAAGCCGTACCAGAAGGGGAATCTACTTTATGACGGTGATGCGCTTCAACAATTTCTACATCATAATCGTCACCTAAAATCTCTGCAGCCGTCGCAAGCAACTTAAGCGTCAAGTTCACACCCACACTCATGTTTGGTGCAAAAACCACAGGAGAATCCATAGCGGTCTGATTTAATGATGCTTTCTCATCATCACTCAATCCTGTCGTACCAACAACAATGGCTTTTTGATGTTTCGCACAAAATGCCGCGTTTTCTAACGTCAACGCCGGCGTTGTAAAATCAATCAGAACATCAAAGTCATTAACACAATCGGCTAAGTTTGCTACAGCAGCAACACCTAGCTTTCCAACGCCTGCTATTTCGCCCGCATCAGCACCAATCAAGCTGCTTCCAGGTTTTAAAATAGCCGCACCTAAAGAAACACCTTCTGCTGCCTGAACGGCTGTAATTAGAAATTTACCCATGCGCCCTGATGCGCCAATCACTGCTACTCGCATTTTGCTTACTTCCTCAATATTGTCTGCGCAAACCATAGCAAAAAAAACCTCGAATCTCAGCACTAAAACAAAATAACCCAAGGTAGGACACAAAAAAGGAGCCGAGGCTCCTGATTTTGATTTATTGCAATGATCTATGTGTCAGAAATTTTATTAACTTAATTTTTATGCTTTAAAATATTTCATCCGGCGCTAATTCCTCAGCGCTAAAGAAATCAAATTCAATCACACCATCGCTTGGTATTTCATCTAAGTCATCTCGTATTGCTGGGCGTGACATATCATTTTGTTTAATAACGATTTCTACTCGTCGATTCGTCCCACGATTACTCGCGCTGTTATTCGATACAAGTGGTCGAGTATCAGCGTAACCCGTTACCGAAAATCGACTTTGATCTAGCTGACCGGTAGCAAATAGTTCTTCTGCCACAGAAATAGAACGAGCAGAAGATAGCTGCCAATTAGAGCTAAACTGTTGACTTCTAATAGGTACATTATCCGTATGCCCTTCCACAGCAATCGTCCCTTGAATACCAACAAGTACATCACGAATCAGATCAATCACTGGAATAAAGTCATAATTTAATTCTGCTGAACCTGACTCAAATGAACCTTGATCTTTTATACGGATCGTAATGGTGTCTTCTTGCGTTTCAATTTCTACCGTCCCTTTCGAAATTTCTTCCCTTAAAAGCGACGCTATTTGCTGTGCATCCGCTTCTGTTTCTTGAATTCTTTGCTCTCTTTCAAGGTCTGCATTAGATTTATCAACAAAAGTTACCGGTGAAGGTGAACCCGAATCATCTCGTTCTTTTAATTCTGCATCGGCAGGTTTACACAGAACTTCCAGGGTATGTTCCGGTGTACTGTCTACCTTTTGCTTTACTTCATTAATAGGCGTTGGTTCTGGTCGACCAGGGCTAAACTCTTGAGCAATAATTGAGGTCCCCATAGGAATGGTGTCTGCTTCAACTTCTCGTTGAACACCAAATGCCATTTTTAAAGAACCTGCTAGCTGTTTGAATTTGATGACATCCATCTCTGCAAATGACAACAAAAGCACAAAGAAACACAACAATAGCGACATGAGATCCGCAAAGGTTCCCATGTAGGCAGGCAAACCCTCTATACATTCTGGGCAATCTGATTCTTCTTCATCACTCATTCTGTAATCCGTTTACAAATAACATTATTTACAACCAATACTATTCACGTTCGGTTCGCTTACTTTCTGCCAGATAGGTTTTCAACGCCCCATCCAATACTCGAGGATTTTGTCCGGACTGAATAGCAAGCAAAGCATCTAAAATCATTTTTTGGCATAACAACTCTTCATCTGCACGAGTGCTTAATTTTGCGTGAAGAGGTAAACACACCATATTAGCGAGCATCGCACCATAAAGCGTTGTCAAAAGCGCAATTGCCATAGCGGGACCAATTGAGCTTGGATCAGATAGATTCGCCAACATTTGAACCAAACCAACCAAGGTTCCTATCATCCCCATCGCGGGAGCAATATCACCAAAAGCTTTAAAAATTTTTGAGCCTTTAATATGACGAATATAAGACTGGTTCATTTCTTTGCTAAGCTGACCTTTTACAACCGTTCCATCATGACCATCTACCAACATTTGAATGCCTGATGATAAAAAAGGATGACTCACCTCTTTCCCTTCTAAAGACAGTAAACCACCTTTACGAGCTTCATCAGACAACCCATAAATCTCATCGATCAAAGTGTCTAAAGGAATACTTTTAAACATAAAGGCTTTCGCCGCGACTTTCCCCGCGCCAAGAAACTGACTTAACGGATATTGCATCAAAACAACAAAAGAAGAGCCTACAATGACAATAAGTATTGACGTAGTATCAACAAACATTCCTGCCGCGCCGCCTAAAGCAATAGCAGCACTAACAACTATAAAAGATCCAACAAGTCCTATTAACGTTGCGATATCCACACACGTCTCCTAACAAAAAAGCTATAATGCAACTTATATAAGAATGTGATTCTATACGAAAAAAAGACTAAGAATGACATCTTCTTACGTATTTTTTGTAATTTTCATTAACGCGCCCTCGAACAACGCGTGGTTTTCTGTTAAAAAATGTGGATTTAAATAAGAGTAGTAATTATGTCCCGAAAAACTAGTGTTCGTCATTTTGAAGAAAACCTCGGAGAACTAGACACAATTGTCACTCAACTTGAGTCAAACCAGCTATCCCTTGAAGAAGCACTAAAAGCATTTGAAAAAGGTGTTAAGCTAAGCCAAGAATGTCAGTCCGTTCTCACCCAAGCAGAACAAAAAGTTCAAATCTTGCTTGAAAAACAAGATGGTGAGCACTTAGAAACTTTTGATCCGGAATCCAATTCGTGACTTTAGACGATTTTTCTCAATACGCTCGTCGTCGAGTAGACCAGTACCTTACACAGGGTTTAAGTCAATACGCACCAGCTGCACATCTGCAAGAAGCTATGTCATATAGCTTATTTAATGGTGGTAAACGCGTCCGCCCAATGCTGACTTATGCGGCAGCGTCTTTGTTTGGCGAAGCCAACGAGTTAACCGATGCAAGCGCTGCGGCAATCGAATCAATCCATGCTTACTCCTTGATTCATGATGACCTTCCAGCTATGGACGATGACGACTTACGCCGTGGAAAACCAACCTGTCATATACAATATGACGAAGCCACAGCAATACTTGCAGGGGATGCACTTCAAACCTTTGCCTTTGAATTGTTGAGCCAACAAAAACACAATAAAACGACCATTCAATTGCAACTCATTCAAGAGCTAGTCCAAGCTTCTGGCCGTCACGGTATGGTGACAGGACAAATGATTGATCTCGCTAACGTGGGCAAAAATATTGATATCCATGCTCTTGAACAAATGCATCAACATAAAACCGGCGCATTAATCCGAGCGAGTGTTCGTATGGGCGCCATCAGTACTGGGGCTCATACAGAACAAGATCTTTCTGCCTTAGACGCTTATGCCAATGCGATTGGCTTGGCATTTCAAGTTCAGGACGACATTATTGATATTACCAGTGACACAACGACGCTTGGTAAAACTCAATTTTCAGACGAAGATGCTAATAAACCCACCTATCCCAAACTGCTTGGTTTAGACGGCGCGAAGGACCTTGCACAAAGCCTACATAGCCAAGCAATTGATTCTATTTCAACTTTTGGTATGACGGCCCAACCTTTAGTTAACCTTGCGAACTATATTATTGGTCGCAACCACTGATATACTTAACGGCTTTTTCTAAATACTCTTTTTTAAAATTAACTGAATGTGACCAAACCTGTGCCAATGTTTGATGAGATACCAACTGCGCGACCAATAACAGAATTATTAGATCAGGTGAATTCTCCTGCTGACTTACGCGCCTTGAAAAAAGAACAACTACCAATACTTGTCCGTGAATTACGAGAATTCATGCTGTATAGCGTTGGACAAACTGGCGGCCACTTTGGGGCAGGCTTAGGCGTGGTCGAGCTGACTATCGCTCTTCATTACATCTACAACACGCCTGAAGATCGTATCGTTTGGGATGTTGGCCATCAAGCTTATCCTCACAAAATACTGACAGGTCGCCGTGAAGCGTTATTAAATATCCGCCAGGAAAACGGTATTTCTGGTTTTCCTAAGCGTGATGAAAGTGAATACGATACATTTGGCGTGGGTCACTCAAGCACTTCTATTGGCGCAGCGTTAGGCATGTCATTAGCTGCTCAACAACTAAATACAGGTCGTAAAGCCGTCGCTGTCATTGGCGACGGGGCCATGTCTGCAGGTATGGCATTTGAAGCGTTAAATCACGCAGGTGATGTAAAGGCCGATATGCTGGTTATTTTAAATGATAATGAAATGTCTATTTCTAAACCTGTCGGCGCGCTTTCAAGTTATTTTGCCCGAATTTGGGCCAGTAAAACCTACGACCATATTCGTAAAGGCGGGCAAAAAGTTTTCTCTGGATTACCTTCTGCATTAGAACTTGCTCGTAAAGCTGAAGAACACATGAAAGGTATGGTATCGCCAGGCATGATGTTTGAAGAACTTGGTTTCAATTATATTGGCCCCATCGATGGCCATGACATTGATCACTTACTCACCACCATAGCCAATCTCAAAGACCGTTCTGGTCCTCAGTTTCTTCATATTATTACGAAGAAAGGCAAAGGTTTTGAACCCGCTGAAGGCGACCCTATTGGCTATCACGCCATTAATAAAATAGAGCCCGACCCAAAACCCAATAACACAAAAAAATCACTGCCTAAATATTCCAGTATTTTTGGAAAATGGGTGTGCGATGCCGCTGAGCAAGATGAAAAGCTCGCAGCGATTACTCCTGCCATGAAAGAAGGCTCCGATCTAATTGAGTTTGCTGAACGCTTTCCAAAAAGATATTTCGATGTTGCCATTGCTGAACAGCATGCAGTGACATTAGCTGCGGGGATGGCCTGTGATGGTCTAAAACCGGTTGTTGCGATTTATTCGACTTTTTTACAACGTGCTTATGATCAATTAATTCATGATGTGGCTCTGCAAAACTTAGACGTCTTGTTTGCCATCGATCGTGCTGGTTTAGTTGGTGAAGATGGTCCAACACATGCCGGTGTTTATGATTTAAGTTATTTGCGCTGCATACCAAACATGGTGGTTATGGCACCGTCTGACGAAGATGAATGCCGTAAAATGCTGCAAACAGGATACGAATACAAAGGCCCTGCTGCTGTTCGTTATCCACGCGGAACTGGACGCGGTATCGACATTGATCCTGCTTTATCGACGCTTGAAATAGGTAAATCTCGCACTCTACGAACAGGACAATCAGGCATTGTGATTTGTGGCTTTGGTCGTCCAACTTACGATGCGTTACAAGCTGCAAATAATATGGATGCAACTTTGCTGGATATGCGTTTTGTCAAACCTATTGATGAAGCCGCGTTACTGACTCAGAAAGATGCTAAATTAATTGTGACAGTAGAAGAAAATGCCATCATGGGCGGCGCAGGCTCTGCCGTAAGTGAATTTTACAACGCAAACAATATTCAAGTTCCAATCCTTCATATTGGCCTACCAGACCAGTACGAAGATCACGCTAGCCATAGCGCCATGCTCAAACGTGTAGGTCTAGACGCGGATGGTATTCAATCCGCTATTGAAAAAAAGTTAGCCTCTCTAAAGCTAACCTAATATAAAAACGTAGAGATGAAAAACCTTATTGATCATTATAATTAATAAGGTTTTTTAGTTTAATTTACCCTTCAAACGTTTTAATAAAGGCTCGAACACGAGCGGCATTTACGCCACGGTCGCCTCGCCCAATACGTGACACACTGCGAATATCGATTCGACTGACATCCCCTACTGGCGTAACCACAACAACGACATCATCAACAAAGCCATAAACCGAAGTACGAGCTGTTGCTTCATAACGTAAGTTTTCTACATCTTGTGCAACCAGTTCCCAGCCCATAATATCAGCAACGCGCAATGCTTCATTAAACGCTTCTGCAGCAGACAGTCCGGATTCAATTGGTGCAATGTCTGAATACGCTTTATTTTGCAAGACTGCGACTTCAGGACCACCATAAACGAGCGTATTCCTAGCACCTACTCGATTATCATCCAAGATAAGAAACTCAGGAGGCGTTACCGTATTCGTTGAAATATCATGGATAGGAGGAAGGCGTACTGGTGGGTTAATTTTTCCATACAAAGTTGGCGCTAACATAGCCAAACCAATCAACGCGGTTAAGCTTGACTTGATGACTCCACAAGAATTTCTCGCTATTTTTTGCTGTACGAAACCTAATACACCAAGGCCAAGTAAACCATAAGCAATCAGATTCATATAGGTTCGAACCAAGCCAAAACCAACAATAGGCTGCCAGAAACCCAATTTAGCACCGAACATCATTGTAGTGACAATCACAACTGCAATAACAGCAATCACAAGTAAACTCGTTCCCAAATGGGAAGATCTGTTATTTTCCATGTACATTCCAACCTTTATTAATGGGTTCTATAAAACACATCATCAACAACCTTACTTAAAAGGTTTTGTGTTTTTCTTAACCTTGTAACAACTTAAGCAGAACGCGGTGCGAACATTATAATTGCCATCCCTAAAAGCGCGACACCAGAACCGACAAGATCCCAAGTACTCGGACGAATCCCATCGATTAACCACAACCACATTATTGCGACAAAAATGTAAACACCACCGTAGGACGCATAGACTCTTCCCGCTGCCGCTGGATGTAAGGTAAGCAACCAAGCAAATGCAATCAAACTTAAACAGGCTGGTACTAACAACCAAATAGATTTGTCCTCACGCAGCCAAAGATAAGGCAAATAGCAGCCCAGTATTTCAGTCACTGCGGTAAGCATGAACAAACCAATGACCTTTATCTCAGGCACGACACATCTCCATCAAGGTTATCAAAAAGCAAACTAAGCTATGCAATAGATTCTACATGATGGCAATCATAAAAAGAGGTTTATCTAAAAAGGAATGGATGAGTAGATCTAAATAAAAGAAATGATTTTAAAATGAGGATTTTCAACACAGATTTCTAGTGTCCAAATCGAAGTCAGTACAACCAAACTATCAGAGCTTTCTGTCTTCACCTTGATACACTCTTCGCCATTCGCATTGCGCTGAGTATCTAATGCTTTGCAGTTGAGTACCTCTCCAGATTTGAACGTTAGCTTAATCGGATAAAAATACATACACACGATTTCGATCGCGTCATATTGAGCACAACTAATCAAAGGTTCACCATATCGGTTAAAAATAGAAAAAACGTCTAAAACACTAACGCGGTTTATATTGAGTCGGACAGTATCCTCTAATTACATCAGACGATCTAAGCATCAAGTGTTTGGTTTTACGACCATTGACCCGTGCTCGCCATAACCTAAAACTACTGGATTTCAGGCTTCGACGCATCAATTTAATCACCGCCTGCTCATTCAAACTAAATTGCAACTCAATGGCTTCAAAGGGCGTTCTGTCTTCCCACGCCATTTCTAAGATTCTTGATTGCTCGTGGCTATTAAACTGCATACTACTTCTCCCATTTTGGTCATGCCGCAGAAGTATTACGTGTAGATGTTCACTTTAGATCAATCTAAATATAGCTCAGCCAAAATAGGTCGATGTTCAAGAAACTAGATTTAACCCTTGAGCACTTTAGGTTCTAAGATAGGTTTGCCATTATCGTGGAAAAAGGCTGACGGTTTTTGCAGGCCTTTGATTTTCCAATGAATCAAATTAAAAACAATTTTAGACATAACACCAAATTGTGAGGCTTGTTGATCTAGAGGCACAATTTTTTTGGAAAATTTAGTTTGAAGGTAACCTAGATTTTCACTCAATTCAGCATCATCGATTGACGCCTTATCCACGAAAGTGTGAATCAAGCCGATAAAAGGAATACCCGCTTTCATCGTATTGCCAATAGGCGTATTACAACATTTAGCATACCAACGATACATACCTTTTTGACTCAAACGTACACACGCGATGTGCTCATTGCCTGTTGTGATTTTGACGTAAGATACAGGAATTTGAAATATTTCCGTTGCACCATAGTCATCTAGCACTATGTTTTCTTGCTTTAAAAACTGAGCAAAGGATTGGCAATCATTACAACAACACATGATCCTTGTTCCTGTTTTGGCATTCATATCCGCTGTTGTGCCGCGAACTGTACCACACGAACAAACCAGTTGTAATTTAGCCATTTGATTCGTCTCTGACGTAAAAAACAGAAAGCGATGATAGGTTATTTTCACGTACCATCGCTTTCTTTGAAGTAATCGTTATTTCGCTACCGCCGCTGAAGACAGTGCTTTTAATACATTTGATACTTTGTCGATAACCGCATCACAACCTTGAATATTATGACGTTCTTTAAGGTATTGCTGATTGTTATAAGAAAGCCATACTTTTTGGTCAGCATCCTCTGAGATTAGTACTTTTTGTGGAAGGTCAATGGCAACATCTTGTGCACATTGCATAAGTGGCGTTCCAACTTTCGGATTACCAAAAATAATCACTTGGGTCGGCCTTAATTCTAAACCAACACTCTGGGCATTCTTCTGATGATCAACTCGAGCAAAGACATTCAAGCCCTTACTCTTCGCAATGGATTCAAATCGATCGGCAGTTTCTTGCACCGAATATTGGCTTTCATATTTCAACAGGCTTTCTGCTGCGTTAAGTGAAAAAGAGGCGCATAAAACCGCAGCGCTAAGCGAAATTAACTTGACCATAAAGTACATCCTTTATATTAGTAATAATGATTTAAATGATATTTTCCAAACGCCTTGAACTCAAATGACATCAGGGCTCGTTATTCCTGAATTTAGATGTAAATTCTACTAGGCCCATATCGCTAAGCATTTAACGTATAAAATCCAGCCTGAAAGAGCAAATATTGCCATCGATAACAGGCCGTTTTTCCAAGAACCAAAACGAATATGACCGTAAATAACGGTTGCAGAAATAGCACACAAAATCCAAACACCTATTACGCCAACATAGTTCGGAAGCCATAAAGTAATCGCACCAAATAACTCAAACGCTCCAAAAACAGTAACCATATTTCGGTTTAGCCCAAATTGACGAAAAAATGCCAGTTGTGCGTTATATCTCGTTTTTGGCCAACCAAAAATTTTTATACAGCTGGAAGCCATGAAAAATAATGTCAACTCTAAGATCAATACGACCAAAATAACTGTATTCATTTTTTACCTTTCTTATATTTATTGATTATTATAATTTTCATAAACGATAGATCTGTTATTTAGCGTGTTACTGAGTATTTATCACCTTTTGAAGACCCAAGATCAATAACAACCGTTTGCCCACCAAAGCCATGAAGATTACATTTGGCTCTCACTATTACCATAGTTACATCGCTAGGAATTTGAACGCCACATAAACTGCGAGTAAAAGGTTGCTCGTTATCATGGGGATGAAACAAAACTCTTTCCCCTAATACCTCACCCTGTTGACTCACTACCTGCCAAGTATCTGCATAATGCTGCCAACCTTCATCGTTATGACGAACTTGCGTATCGAAGCACCAGCTTCCATTTGAGGTCTGCGAGGCTTTTACATAAGTCACCTGGGCGTATTCTAACGAATCAGAAAAAGAGTCAGTGCCATAAGCCATTGAAGAAAATAAGATCGTTATAAGCCAGTACTTAATCATAACCGTCTTCCATTTAGTTATAAAAATAAATCAAGAATATCTAATAGAGTAAAAATTATCGCCCTAAACATAAAAAAGCACACCTAAAATACTACTTCTAGATGTGCTCTTCCATTTCTTTATTCTGACGTATTATTTTACAACAAAGTAATTAATATCCTGTTTCAATTTACCAGACAATTGTTCAAGTGAAACCGCTTCTTCAGAGTTACTCTTCAATGAAAGACTACTTTCTTTCGCCATGTTCGCCACTTCTTCAACGCTTTTTGTAATCTCTTCTACAGTAGCAACTTGCCTAGACGTCGCTTGCACCACTTCCAGAACTTTTTCTAATGAGTCATTTGCTTGGGTTTGAATATCACTCAATAATTGATTCGCTTCATTAGTTAAAAGTAACCCATTTTCCACTTGAGGTACCGTTGCTTCCATCGCTTTCACAGACGCACGCGTATCTTCTTGAACCTGCTGGATCATTTTTTCAATATCGCCTGTCGCTTCACCCGTTCGCTTAGCAAGCTGCCTTACTTCATCAGCAACCACAGCGAAACCTCGACCATATTCACCAGCTCGTGCTGCTTCAATTGCTGCGTTCAAGGCAAGTAAATTCGTTTGATCAGAAATACTGTAAATAACATTAACGATATCGCCGATCTCACTGGTACGTTCTTGCAATACATTAACCTGCTCAACCGTTGCTTTCACCGTCGTCGAGATTTTTTCAATTTCACTCGCCACTTTCTGCACTGCAGTTCGCCCTTTTAAAGAGAGTTCCGCTGTTATTTTAGAGTTACTTTCTGTTTGATGTACTCTATCTGCCACAGAATTAATACTGTGACTCATTTCAGTCAAGCTGCTCACCGCTGAACTGGTATAAACAACTTGCGTCTCAGCTGCCACCAAGGCTTGCTGAGAACCAGATGCAACAATAGAAGAGCGATGTGACAATTCATCCGAGGAACTAATGATACCGTTAACCGTTTTTACGAGTTTGGCCTGCATAATTTGTACTGAAGACATCATGCTATCATCACAACAAGAATCAACTTTCCCAGTTAAATTTCCCTGAGCAATTTTAGCGATTACTTTTGCGGCTTCTTGTGGCTCGCCGCCAACAGAGTTTCGTATCCTTATACTGATAAAATAAGCGAGCGTAGAGCCAATAATGGTCGCGATAAGTGTTAGAGCGATCATCCTACCCGCAAAAGTACTCGCCACTTCACGTACTTCAATCGTTGTGGCTTGATTACTCTTTTCTTCTAAATCAATAAACTGATTAATTGTCGCAAGCCATTCTATAAATGCAGGTTTAGCATCATTCAACAATACAAGCGTTGCAGCCTCTAAGTTATTAGACGATCGATCTTTGATAATTTGCTCAATCAATGGCAAGGTTTTCTGCTCAATATTTTTGATTCTATTGTAGATAGCCATTTCTTCAGAAGACATGGATATTTTGGTTGGAGTAAGCAATAGCGCAGATTCTTGATAGAACTTATCCAGTGCTCTAATTTCTTTTACCGTGTCGTTAAGCTCTTTCTGGTTACGAGAAAAAACAACATCTCGAATGGCAATCGCTCGATCATGAACACTGCCGCGAAAATTAATGGCGTAACGCTGTTTCACCGAATTAACATCATTTATTTGTGTGATCGAATTATCAATGAAATTAACACGGTGGATACCGATACTTGTTAGAATCAGCATCATTAATAGAATACTGCCAAATCCTATGGCTAAACGCAGGTTAATTGTCATAATTTATAATCCATAGGTATTTTGATATGAAAAGTTCAATGTGAATAATACAGGCGATAATAGCGAATTATTGTGTTGTTTAGTTAAAGACATGGAAACCAATTCTACGGATGAAATAAATAATCGATTTCACCTACAAGCTAAGACACAATGACCACTATCCAATCAGCTTATCACTGCGCACTTTAAATTCAGCAGACAGATAAAAAACACTGCTTTTATCTGTCTGAAAATATCCCTCTTCTTGAAAATATGATGAAAAAAGGATTTCAATTATTAATCTTTGAACTAACCTTTCAACACACTTTTCAGTGCCGTAGTTAACGCAGCCATTTCTTCATCAGTACCAATCGTAATACGGAGGTGATTACCAATTCGTGGCTTTTTACCAAAGTAACGAACCAGAATGCCGTTATCTTTTAGAGCAACGTAAAGAGTTTCTGCGTCTTTCTCTGGGTGCATGGCAAACACGAAGTTTGTTGAAGAAGGCACGATATTGAAACCTAGCGCCTCTAATTCAATAATACTTTTCTCGCGGGTTGCTATGGTTTTTTCACAGATCTCTTTTAGATATGTCTCATCTTCTACTGCCGCTGCCGCACCAGCAAGTGCAATACGATCGATTGGGTAAGAGTTGAACGAGTTTTTCAATCGCTCTAAACCTTCAATTAAATCAGGATGACCCAATGCATAACCCACTCGAATCCCAGCCAAAGCACGAGATTTAGACAAGGTCTGGACAACCAATAAGTTTGGATATTGATTAACTAAAGACGCTGTACTTTGTGCACCAAAGTCTACATAAGCTTCATCCACCAGCACCACAACATTTGGATTGGCATTTAAGATATATTCGATGTCTGTTAATGGTAACGCTTTGCCAGTCGGAGCATTTGGATTGGTCACCACAACACCAGAAACGTCTAAATCCTGATAATCTGTTGGAACAATATCAAAGCTCTCATCAAGAGGAATCAACTGTGGATCAATGCCATACAAACCCGCATACACTTTATAAAAACTGTACGTAATATCAGCAAAAGCTAATGGTTTGCCGCCAGCAAAGTAACCCATAAACGCCAAAGCCAATACTTCATCAGAGCCATTACCAACGAAGACTTGATCGGCATTCAAAGAGTAACTTTTCGCCAAGGCGTTTTTTAATGCCGTGCCATTTGGATCTGGATACAATCGTAAACGCTCGCCCACTTCCGCCGCCATTGCCGTTAAGGCTTTTGGAGACGGTGCGTATGGGCTTTCGTTTGTATTTAATTTTATGTACTTTTTATCTTGTGGTTGTTCGCCCGGCACATAAGGGTCAAGCGAAGCAATTTTATCTGTCCAAAAACGACTCATGGAATACTCCATTACATTTCCTAAAGGGGCCAGAGCCCTTTAAAAAGTAAATATGGGATAAAGCAAATATTGTCAGTAAGTTAAAGGGCTCTGACCCCTTTAACCGTCCCCTTTCGTCTGTAGAATAAAATAAGGCCTCATCTGAGGCCTTATTGATTCATTCACTCACTATGAGCAGGCCGAAATTAATCCTGAGGTTTCATATGTGGGAACAATAAAACATCACGAATTGATGGCGCATCAGTGAACAACATGACCAAGCGATCGATACCAATACCTTCACCTGCAGTCGGTGGTAAACCGTATTCTAAGGCGTTGATGTAGTCTGCATCGTAATGCATCGCTTCATCATCACCAGCGTCTTTTTCAGCCACTTGACGCTTGAATCGTTCTGCTTGGTCTTCTGGATCGTTAAGCTCCGAGAAACCATTAGCAATTTCACGTCCACCAACGAAGAATTCAAAACGGTCTGTAATGAAATCATTGTGATCATTACGACGAGCCAATGGCGACACTTCTGCTGGGTATTCTGTAATGAAAGTCGGTTGATCAAGCTTGTGCTCAGCCGTTTCTTCAAAGATTTCCGTCCAAAGTTTGCCTAAGCCCCAAATCGGTTTCACGTCGATATGGAGTTTTTTCGCTACTGCAGTCGCTTTCTCTAACGTACTTAAATCATCTTCGGTTAAGTCTTCGTTGTAGTGCAAGATCGACTCAAGCATGGTCATACGAACAAACGGTGCGCCAAAGTCGTATTCAGAACCTTGGTAAGTCACCGTTGTTGTGTTCAATACTTTTTCCGCCACATCACGCAACATCGCTTCCGTAAGATCCATAAGATCTTTGTAATCAGCGTACGCTTGGTAGAATTCAATCATTGTAAATTCTGGATTGTGGCGCGTTGACGTACCTTCGTTACGGAAGTTACGGTTGATTTCGAATACTCGTTCGAAGCCACCCACAACCAAACGCTTCAAGTAAAGCTCAGGCGCAATTCGCAAGTACATGCTCATATCCATCGCATTGTGATGCGTAACGAAAGGACGCGCTGTGGCACCGCCTGGAATCGTTTGTAGCATTGGCGTTTCTACTTCCATGAAACGACGGTCTTCTAAGAAGCGGCGAATCGTAGAGATGATTTTAGAACGCATTTGAAACGTGTTACGAGACTCATCATTTACAATCAAATCCACATAGCGCTGGCGATAACGCATTTCCATATCAGACAAACCATGATGCTTGTCTGGCAATGGGCGCAATGATTTTGTCAGTAATTGCGCTTCTTGCATATCAACATACAAGTCGCCTTTACCCGATTTGTGCACAGGACCAGTAATACCAATGATATCGCCTAAGTCCCAGGTCTTTTGCTCTGCAAGCAATTCAGGAGACAAGGTTTTACGGTTTACATACGCCTGAATTTGTCCTGTCATGTCCTGTAGTAACATGAAAGAACCGCGATTACGTACGATACGGCCCGCAATGCTGACTTTATGATCTTTTTCTACCAATTCTGGCTTTTCAAATTCACCGAACTCAGCTTGCAAATCGGCCGCATAAGCATTTGGACGAAAGTCATTCGGGTACGCATTACGTTCTTCACGAATACTCGCCAGTTTTACACGACGCTCCGCTACTAATCGGTTGTCATCAGATTGTGTCGATTCTGTGTTATTTTCGTTAGCCATGATTTTGCTATCTGCTCTTAATAATTTTTCTAAATGGGAACGGCGCTTTATAGGCCCTGCTTTAAACTTGCAACAATAAACTGGTCTAAGTTGCCATCCAGCACGGCACCCGTGTTGGAACTTTCAACACCCGTACGCAAATCTTTAATACGTGATGAATCCAATACGTAAGAGCGAATCTGACTGCCCCAACCAATATCGGATTTATTGTCTTCTACCGCTTGCGCCGCTTCATTACGTTTCATCATTTCAAATTCGTATAACTTAGCGCGCAGTTGTTTCATCGCAAAATCACGGTTAGCGTGCTGAGAACGCTGATTTTGACATTGCACGACAATGTTCGTTGGTACGTGAGTAATACGTACCGCAGAATCTGTGGTATTTACGTGTTGACCACCAGCACCCGATGAACGATACGTATCAGTTCTAATATCTGCAGGATTGATTTCAATCTCAACGTTATCGTCAATCTCAGGGGAAACAAACACAGATGCAAAAGACGTGTGTCGGCGACTGCCTGAATCAAATGGCGATTTACGTACTAAACGATGCACGCCTGTTTCGGTACGTAACCAACCAAAGGCGTAATCACCTTCAAAGCGAATAGTCGCGGATTTAATACCTGCCACATCACCAGCAGAGACCTCCATTAATTCGACTTTGAAGCCTTTGTCTTCGCCCCAACGTAGGTACATGCGTAAAATCATGCTAGCCCAATCTTGCGCTTCCGTACCACCAGAGCCAGACTGAATATCTAAGAAAGCACTGCTTTCATCCATGTCTTTGGAAAACATACGACGAAATTCCAACTTAGCTAACAGAGCATCTAGCTCTTCTAGCTCAAGCTGAACCGCTTCTACTGAATCTTCATCGTCATCTTCAACGGCGATATCGAGTAATTCCTTGGAATCACTGACACCAGATTCCAAACTGTCCAATGTTTCAACAACAGCTTCTAGTGAGGCTCGCTCTTTGCCTAGCTTTTGAGCGTACTCTGCGTCATTCCAAATATCTGGATCTTCAAGTTCTCGGTTAACTTCTTCTAAGCGCTCTTTCTTTGAATCGTAGTCAAAGATACCCCCGTAGGGTTAAAGCACGGGCAGAAAGGTCTTTTATCTTTGAAAGTATCGGGTTTATTTCCATATTGGCGTCAATTTGCTATAAACAGTGTGGATAAAATGAATTCTGAATTGTAACGAATTTACTCGCAGCATAAAATGCCATTCGCTACTCAATGATGGAAAAACAGACCATTTTTTGTGGACCTTGCTATCAAATGGAGTCTATATGGATAAGCCAACCGTGTCAGTAGTCATACTGGGACAAACTTATAAAATAAATTGCCCTCAAGGGCACGAAGCGGATTTGAAAGAATCTGCTCAATATTTAAACGATCAAATGAATGATATCCAATCTGGTGGAAAAAACATTCCACTTGAAAAGCTCGCGGTACTAGCGGCATTGAATATTACTCACGATATGCTTTCGAGCAAAAAATACGCTCGTGCGAACGAACAACAATTGCGAACGCTGACATCACAGCTTGATAACGCTTTGGCGCATCAAACAAAATTGGTTAATGAATAATCACTCGTCGTTTATTCCTTGATCTACTTTTTTGATTGCAAGCGCAGAACACGAATTTTCTTCATACAACTCAAAAAACGAATTGGAGCACTAAGTGATTTCTAAAATAAATTACTCTATACTTCAATCTGTTTCCTGGGTTGTTCGAAGCGGCTTAACGCCCTTGAGCCTATGAGTAATACCCCGGAAAGAGCCTGTTGGTTTGGTGTGCATGTCCGTGCGTCGGAAAGCCTAAAGAGTCACAGTTCTTTCCACCTTGAACCACTGGGTTCAAGGCCAATAGCCGAAACGGCAACTTGGGAAACGCCTTTATGCCTTCACATCTAAACTCTAGACAAACACTTCGTCGCCAACTACGCCAAGCCAGAAGAGACTTATCTGTTGATGAGCAACAAACTGCGGCCGAAAACTTACTCACCTGCTTTCAACAACATTTTTTAGGTGTTGATCATTCACCTAAAACGCCAATAAACAATGTGGCCTTGTACTTAGCGAATGATGGAGAGATATCCCCACATTTGTTATGTGAACATTTCTGGCAAAAAGGTATTAATACTTACCTTCCTGTTATCCAAAACAAGCAATTGGCGTTTGCCTTGTATTCTGAAGAAACCATTTGGCAAGAAAACATATACGGCATCAAAGAACCTATGACGAAAGAGTATCTTCCTAAAGAAGCCTTAGACATTGTTCTTCTCCCCTTGGTTGGGTTTGATACTGAAGGCGGTCGACTCGGAATGGGCGGGGGATTTTACGATAGAACGTTTGAAGGAAAGAAAACGACCGAAGCGCCTTTATTAATTGGTTTGGCACACGATTGTCAGCAAGTGAAATCATTACCTGTAGAAGGCTGGGATGTACCATTGCAAGCCTTCATCACGCCAACACAAGTAATCAAAGCTTAAATATCTATTTAGACGTTAGAAAACGAAGCTGTAGCCCATAGAGAAGAATAAACCACTATTACCGGCATCGTTTTCTGGCGCATAAGCAAGATCAATCTCCAAACGCCTAGACAGAGTCGCTCCGACTGTATAATAAGTCAGTTCATTACCCACTAAATTTTTTCTGATGCCTGCCCGTATACCTGGAATAAGAATGTAGTCACTAAAAAGCGAAAGAGAGACCACACTCCATTGGTATTCATCCCCCAAAGGGTCTTTTATCGGATTCAGATCATAAGAGGCTGCCAGAGAAAAATGTTGGTCTTTGCTTTTTATGGCTGCATCAACTGTAACTTGCGCTTCCATTTTATAGGTTTCATTTAAGGAAATTTTCCCAGCACTAGCAAAGCTTACTGCTGCATTACAGTTAACTAAATCATCTGCCGTTAACCCTGTACAATTTCCTATTTCTTCATAATCAAATGTTGGTTCATTAACATTAGCAACCATCATGCCTAATTGGTAATTACGCCCGACCAACATAGCACCTAAGTCTAAGGAAAAACCATGCGCTGTATTATCTCTACTGATAAAGAAATCACCATAAGAAACGCTAGGGTCATCACCACCCTCTAAAACAGTTATCTTTTGACCCAGAGCCAGTTTATGAAAATTTATGCGCCCCCCAACAAGAATGGCTTCTGTTGGTGTCCTTGATAACATTTCGCTGTAGCCAAGACTAAATCGATAGTCTGATGCTCTCTGAATGTAAGAGGCAGTGTCTGTATCAATATCATCAAGATTAGAAACGCCACTCTCTAAATCTGTATAGTTTGCGACCGTTCTTAAATCGTTTAACCCTGTAATGGTTATATCGTCTGCTAATATAGCAGCACGCCCTACAATGGAAGCACTCGCATCAAGTGTGAAAACACTACGTCGTCTCGTCTTGTAAATAATAGGGGCAAAAGGAGCTTGTAGAGTCGTTGCAAATTTTGCATATATGGGCTCCGCAATTGCTGCAACAGAACCACTAGCATCACCTAAAGAAGTTTCTAAACTGTCGACTGTTGCATCAATATTAGCCTCAATATAAGCATCCATAGCAGCTTCAGCATCTTGTGCAGTACCGCCACCAGAAGCAACTGCACTACCCTCTGCGGCCGTTGCAGTAACAAAATCATCTAAAGTGGAGACGAAATCATTTTCAAGTATCGTTGTAAGGTCATCGATTTTGTCATTAATACCATTTACACCACCCCCTTCTACTGCAATACCAAGGGGCCCAACAAAACCGACTCGAAAGCCCTGAAGATTTGCCATTAGATAACTAGAAGCAGGGTTACCTGATGCCGTAGATAAAGCGTGACGATTTCCATAGCCACCTAAGACAATACTGGAACCAATAGGCTGGTAGAGATACATAGACGACATAGCTGTCGAACTGAATACACCAAGTCCTATCATTGCCAAATACTTTTTCATACTTTTATTATTTCTCTCAAGTTTCTGCCACCTAGCGCCCTAAGCTTTCTATCTACACAAAAAAGCCGACAATCTATAAGATCATCGGCTGCCTTTGCAGAACCTTTACATTTTTAGAAGGCAGTAGCGTAACCTAAAGAAAAGTACAAACTACGAGGTGTTTCTTCACCATCTTCGTCTTCAACGGTATCAAGTGAAACAGCAACATCTAAATTAAGGCGTTTAAGAATAGTTAAACCTGCAGACGCATAGCTTAATTCAGAACCCGCCATATTTTGACGGAAGCCAACTCGGATGCCAGGTAAAAAATGCGAATCACCATAGTAAGACAAAGACGCTGCCGCCCATTGGTATTCATCGCCTACCGCATCTGCCACAGGGTTAGCATCGTAAGACATACCCAGCGTCAACTGTTTTCCACTCGTCGAAATGGCTGCATCAATGGTGGTTTGCATTTCCATTGTGTAAGTATCACTAGCAGTTATACCGTAGGAATCCGATGCTGTATTCGTCACAATATCTGCACTATCAAATTCTGGTTGGTTAATATTTGCAAAGGTTAAACCCACTTGATAATTATGGGACACCCATACCGCCCCTAAATCCAAGCCAACATTTGTACTGCTTACAGCATCATCAGATATAGAATCTGACGCTTCATCAAACGCATCATCATCCTCTAATTTCGCTAATGCACGACCTAAAGAGATTTGGTGAAGATTCGCTTTCACACCACCAACTAACATCCCGTGAGAATTTTCCCATAAGGATCGGCTGTAACCAAAGCCAATATTCAAATCAGTGGCCGTTTGAGCATAAATAGAAGAGTCTGTTGTTAGTCCATCACTACTGGTATTCACTTCGACATCGTCAGCTAGTAAACTTGCTTTCGTCACAGCAGAGATACTGGCATCAAGCACAAAAGCCCCACCATCATCTGTACGATATATCACCGGCATTAATGGTACTTGTAAACTTGCCGAAAGTTTAACGTATGCAGAATCACCAATTTGATCCAGTATTACGTTAGCTTGATTTTTATTCACCGTAGCATTAGATGATGTAGTGTTATCGATCAAGTCTTCAATGTCTTCAATTTGATCTTCCAAGTCACTCACATCACCAAATTCAATACCGATACCAATTGGACCCACAATACCAAAACGAAAATTATCGTCATCGTCTTGGTTTACCATTAAGAATGGCGCTGCTGGGTTATGCAATGATGTATCCAATGCCCTTTGATTTGGTGCACTGCTCAAGGTAAAGCTAGAGCCAATTGGTTGGTTTACTGGCATCGCGGCCATCACAGCAGTACTTAACAAACTTGTAGAAATCGCCAACAACTTCTTCATAGATCACCCCATCCCCAATAAAATAGTAAAGTATTGTTATAAATTAGCACAATCTTGACAGTTGTGACCATATTGACTACACATTTTATACAAACAGGGATTTTTTTACCAAAAAAAACGGCAACACCTTTAAGCGTTACCGTTTTCAGATTGTCTAGGTAGATAAATGGCTACTTTTAAAAGAGAACCGCTGATCTAAAAAGAAATTTAATCTTAAAAGACGTCTGATCTAAAAAGACAATTGATCTCGTAGTTTCTCTAAATCTTCCGGTGTATCCACACCATGAGTTGGTAAGCCATCGGCCAATGCCACCTGTACCTTAATACCTTGATGTAGAAATCTGAGTTGCTCTAATTTTTCCCAACGCTCTAATGGTGACATAGGTAAATCGGCGTATTTTGCCAACAGGCTTGCTCGGTAGACGTACAAACCAATATGACGCAACGCAGGGAAATCTACTGGTAAGGAACCTTCTTTACGATCAATATCCGCAAAACCGTCACGATCCCAAGGTATTGGCGCACGGCTAAAATAAAGTGCTCGCTGCATTTCGTCACAAACCACTTTAACAACATTCGGATTGAAGAAATCAGCAACGTCATCAATAGAACAAGCCACCGTTGCCATTTCTGCTTCTTTATCCCGATTCAACGCGGCGACACAAGAATGAATCAAAGCAACGGGTAAAAGCGGTTCATCACCTTGTACATTGACAATAATCTCGTCTGCTTTCCAACCCATTTTATCTGCAACTTCAGCAAGACGCTCTGTGCCATTCTCATGGTCATCGCGAGTCATTACCACCGAAGCACCAAACTCCAATGCAGCTTGATAAATCACATCATGGTCTGTTGCCACCGTCACCGATTGCGCACCCGCTTTGAGTGACAACTCATACACCCATTGCAAAACAGGTTTACCGCCTAAATCTGCCATGAGTTTTTGAGGAAAACGTTGCGACGCATAACGAGCAGGAATAACAATATGGAAAGCAGGTAAAGTCTGTGTATTTTCTTGTGTTGTCATTATTTTTCAAACTCCGGCTTTTGCGCCAATTCATACGCTCTTTCTAGTGACATTCGTGACGCAAGCACTATATCTGCCACTTCCCTTGCAACACCTTCACCCGCTGACTTATGAAGAACAATCGGACAATGACGTTGCAATAAAATATGCGCATCGGCTGGACACAGCGCCACACCCACGTTTGGCATAACTTGAAGATCAATTACATCATCACCAACATAAGCCGCTTCTGAAGGCTTAATATTTAAACGTGCGATTAAATCATCAAATGCTTCAGCCTTGTTGTGACAACCTGGATAAAAGTGCTCAACATTAAGATCTTTCATCCTACGCCTTAAAGGCGCTGAATCTTTTGCTGTAATGACGGCAACCTGAATCCCCCATTTAGGAAGCAACTTCATTGCTACACCATCTTTTACATTGAAGCATTTGATGGCTTCGCCCTGCTCGCTATAAAGCAAACGACCATCTGTAAGAACGCCATCCACATCAAACACAACCAGCTTGAGCGACTGCAATTTAGACATCAAAGATTTGTCATTCAGCAACGCAGGATAAGAAGAAAGAAAAACCGAATCCATTGGTTAAACGCTCGTATCCAAGACTTCAAATGTTTTAACTAATTCATCAAGCTGTTTCATTTGCTTAAGGAAAGGCGCCAATTTACCCAAAGGCAAAGCACAAGGACCATCGCATTTAGCACTGTCTGGCGTTGGGTGTGTTTCCAAGAACAAGCTAGACAAACCTAACGACATGCCAGCGCGAGCCAATTCAGTCACTTGTGCACGACGACCATCGGCAGAATCAGAACGACCACCCGGACGCTGCAAGGAATGTGTCACGTCGAACATCACTGGGTAGCCCATTTTTTTCATTTCGCCAAAACCAAGCATGTCTACGACGAGATTGTTGTATCCCATCATGGTGCCTCGCTCACACAGCATTAGATTACTGTTACCCGCTTCTTCACACTTGGTAAGAATGTGTTTCATTTCATGTGGTGCTAAGAACTGCGCTTTTTTAATATTAATCACAGCGCCTGTTTGCGCCATAGCGACCACCAAATCGGTTTGACGAGACAAGAACGCTGGCAATTGAATTACATCTGCGACTTCTGCCACTGGCGCACATTGATGCTCTTCATGCACATCAGTGATAACTGGCACACCAAAGGTGTCTTTGATTTCTTGTAGAATTTTTAGACCTTCTTCCATGCCAGGGCCACGGAAAGAATTGATAGAAGAACGGTTTGCTTTGTCAAAAGAACCTTTGAAGACATAAGGAATCCCTAAGGCTTCCGTCACCTTTACATGCTCTTCTGCAACTTTCATGGCAAAGTCTCGCGACTCCAGTACGTTAACACCGCTGAACAAAACGAAAGGAAGGTGGTTGGCAACTTGAACCGTTTTTCCTACGTTAATAATTTTTGATACTTCTGACATGAAAACTCCAAATTAGATGCTTGTTTAACGATCGTAAATTTCTAAGATGCCGGATACATTGTCAGTATCGTCGACGACAATCAATAAGGTAATTTTATCTTGTAACATTTGCTCTTCCGCTTGAGCTATCATGATATTTTCATTGATGGTTTTTGGGTTCGCTGTCATCAATTCCGCCATGGTTTTATGAATCATGCCTTCGCTTTCTTTTAACATGGCACGACGCAAATCCCCATCGGTAAAAATACCCAATAATTTACCTGCGTCTTGAATTAACACCACGCCTTTACGACCGTGCGTCATAATATTAATCGCGTCTTTCAATGTGGTATCAGATGAACACAAAGGCAAATTATCTTTATGCATTAAATCTTTAACACGCGTTAAGAGTTTACGTCCCAAACTTCCGCCAGGATGAAAGCGTGCGAAATCTTGCGGTTGAAAGTCTCGGCTTTCCATCAAGGCGACCGCTAAAGCATCGCCCATTGCCGTGGTCATGGTGGTAGACGTTGTTGGTGCTAAGTTATTTGGACAGGTTTCTCGATCAACTGAAATGTCTAAAACACAATCACAATGTTTCGCCAAGGTGGAAGACATATTGCCGACCAAAGCGATACTTGGGTTCCCGAAGCTTTTTAAAGAAGGAAGTAAACGCATTAGCTCTTCTGTTTCGCCTGAGTAGCTAATCAATATCAATACATCTTCCGGCTGTATCATGCCTAAATCACCATGGAAGGCTTCTCCCGGATGCAAGAAGAAGCTAGGCGTGCCAGTAGAAGCTAATGTCGCGGCGATTTTTTTACCTATTAAGCCAGACTTCCCCATACCGCAAATGATAGTGCGACCTTTACTGGAAAGAATGAGACGAACGGCTTTGGCGAATTCTTCGGTGACTTGATTAGAAAGATTTTTAAGTGCTTGGGCTTGCGTTGATAAAGTACGTTGCGCACTTTTAATAAGCACATCGGTAGACACATTTTTGTGCGATGTATTGCTGTCCATAAAGCCTCTCTGCAAGGGTCACAATAAATGTAAAGTGAACACATTATACAGAGGTAAAACCAAGTAGCCTACCAAAGAGCCAATTTATCCCGACTCTTTGGCAGAACAAAGATCAAAGAAGCCTTCGTTTAGCTCCTTTGATTGAGCAAGGTTAGCCTAAGCATTTTAGGAACTGACCGCTAAGCGTATTCAAGAACGTAAAGTAAGCATCTTGATTTAGCTTAATATCACCACCTAATGGATCAAGAGGTGCCGTTTTTACATTAGAACCATCCAACAAGCTTTTTACAATCGCTGGACTAAACTGTGGCTCGCTAAAAACACACTGTACATTGTGCTCTTCAATTTCGTGACGAAGTTCAGCTACTTTTTTCGCGCCCGGCTTACGCTCTGGACTTACTGTAATTTCACCAACATGGTTCAAACCGTAATGTTCTTCAAAGTAAGTGTAACCATCATGGAAAACGATGTAAGGCACAGTTTTTACTTTACTTAAGGATTTACGAATCTCTGCGTCGGTTGCTTCAAGCCCTTTTTCAAACTTGGCTAAGTTACCTTTGTAGTAAGAGGCATTATCAGAATCTAAGTACACAAGGCGCATAGTGACAGCTTGTGCCAATATCAGTGCATTTTCTGGTGCTAACCAAACATGTGGATCAACACCATCATGGTTGTGACCTTCATGTCCAGTAAGCTCTTCACGGTCATGATCATCATGTTCTTCGTGATCGTGGTCATCATGTTCTTCGTGGTCGTGATCATCATGTTCTTCGTGGTCGTGGTCGTGGTCGTGGTCATCATGACCTTCGTGATCATCATGACCTTCGTGATCATCATGACCTTCGTGATCATCATGACCTTCGTGGTCGTCATGGCCGTGATCATCATGGCCGTCTTCACCAAAATTATGAAGCTCAACACCCTTAAGTGCCAACCACTCAATCGATGACTCTTCTTTGCCTGCGTTTTCTAAAGGTTTTTCTAAGAATCGTTCTAAAGATTCCCCGACCCAAACAACCGTATCTGCGTTATTAATCTTTCTTAAGTCAGAAGGGCGCAAAGCAAAATCGTGCGGTGAAGCTGTGCTCGATACAATTTGTTGTATCTCAGCGCGATCACCAGAAATCGCTGCAACAATCATAGAAACAGGACTAATACTGGTAACGATCATTGGTTTCGAAAAAGCCAAAGGAGATAACGCGGAAACACCGACGGCGAGAAGAAGTTTGTTCATTATTTGATTCCATAAATTGAATGATGTTATAACGTAACAGTACGATATAGAAAAAAAAGATTCAAGCAATTCAGCCAAATTGCCCCAATAAATAGTGAAGGTCAGGCTAGCTGTAAATTCTCTATTTCGATAGGACGCACTATCAACCCCGCCCTTTGCCCAACTGGTAAATTAGTATTCGGAAAGACGATTGCATCACCGGTTTTTTCCACTTGGTATTGACTCTTTTTCGAGTTGGCTAATACATAGTCTTTTTCAAACTGCGTAAAATTTTTCACATCGTCATTTATGCTTAACTCATAACTCTCATCGTCTTTTATCAAATCATTTAATACTGAAAAAACATTCACATCTGATAAAGGTTTTTGAGACAACACACTATTTTCAATTAGAAATATTAAGCTTTTTTCAAGGTCGGCAAAACGTGACAAATCATTCTGACCAAAAGAGCATACCTTACCAAGCTCTACCGTGAACGAATGAGCCCCATGAACAGAATAGCTGTAATAAGAAAAGGTGGTGGTTGGTTGATGCGATAATAATACGGCTTGTATGCCGCTAGAAGCTAAAAAACCAAACTGTGCTTTATTGTAAATAGCATTCTCGACAAAGGGAGACACTGCAAATTTTTCATGAACAGAACCACGAATGGCAGTATGCAGATCATAGTGCAAACGCATTTGCTCGGAACCACTATTCGCCATGGCATAAAAATCACTAACAGCCAGCTCAAGTCGTTTTGCCCTCTTCGCTTCAAACCCTTCGTAACTCTTCCAGGCACCGCTGAATAATCTATTTAAATTTACGTCGCAAAAACGCTTTGCCAGATTAGCCGCAACAGGATTACCTATGATCACCAAAAGACGAATGCTTAGTTTCAGCTGTCCATTTAAGATTGATTTTACCAAGGAGTTTAATAATTCAATTGGCCCAGTTTCATTACCATGAATACCAACTGATAAAACAAGGTTGATAGAGGATTTTTCCTTAGGCTCAAGCCTCAGAATGCCTGTTTCTTCAACAAAACCAATACCGCTAGGGAATGAGAATTGAAATGGCGCAAGTCCGTCTTGATTCGCTAATGTTAGAGCTAAAAAATCATTGTTCAAAATAGCCATTATTCCTCGCCTAATACATTCTTAAAATACCTATGTATCATATCGCTTTTCAAAGAAATTTAATTCGTTCATTTTGCGCTTACATAGAAAGCAGAAAAACAAGTCGCTTCTTTTATACTCTTGGGACCTGACATTCTTAAATTCTGGACTTTTGCATGTAGAAAGCCTGACAAAACAGGAGAAACCTTTTCTTTCATGTAAAATGTCGATACCCTTTCTCCCATTCTAATAGATCCACTTTCTAATTGAGTACTTTATGCCCGTGAATGACGAAGTCATTATATTAGTCGACAAGCACAACAACATAATTGGCGACATACCACGACGCTTAATGGACTTTGGCAAAGACTATCATCGTGTAACCTATATCTTAGTGTTCAATTCCACAGGCAATTTAATCGTCCAAAAACGCACCGACAACAAAGCGTTTTGTCCCGGTTATTATGGCGTCACGACAGGTGGCGTGGTTGAGAAAGGTGAATCTTACATTGAGTCAGCCCATCGTGAACTGCAAGAAGAACTCGGATTTGATGCTCCATTAGAAAGCCAAGGGGGTTTTCTTACTGAGGGTGAAGGTTTTAGAATTTGGGGTAAAATTTACACCTGTCATTATGATCCATCTATTCAAGGAAAGCTGGAATTACAACCTAAAGAAGTCGCATCTGTTCATGAAATGAGCATCGACGACATTCTTAAAAACCCAGATAATTTACTTTTCACGCCAGACTCTTTAGATGCTTTGCGCCATTACGCCAACAAGCTCACTCAAGCCAAACCTAATGACCCGCTTTAGTTTTTGTTTACTCATTATTTTAATCACTTCTCAAAGCTTTGCCGAAGAACCTTGGCAAAGTGATCAATACATTCAAGCCAGTTTTATCAAAATTGCCTTAGAACGTGAATACAAAGAAACAAAACACCCAAAAATCGTACGCTGGAACCAACCAATCACACTTTTCTTTGAGAGTGAAAGTGGTGATACCAATCTGCAAAAAGAATTACTTAGCGTCCATGCGAAGCATCTTTCTTATATCACCGGCCTTTCAATCAAATTTACTGACGATCCCAAAAAAGCCAATATGTTTGCCATTTTCACTACCTATAAAAATATGGAAAACAAGGTTCAACAATACATAGGCGACCCTGAAAAAATTCGAGCAGCCTTAGACGAAGCCATTTGCCTAGGCACATTTAGTCGTAATTCACGTTATGAAATTGTAAAAGGCAGCATTATTATCCCAGTAGATTATGCGCGTGAAAAAGCCCGTTTATTAGACTGTGTGGTTGAGGAAATAACCCAATTACTTGGACTGCCTAACGACTCAAACGATGTTTTTCCGTCAATCTTTAATGACATAAGCATTGATACTTATCTAAGCCCACTTGATTACATATTGCTCAAAGCGCTTTATTCACAGAATTTAAAACCGGGAATGGATGTTGCCCAAACCAAAGCTGCTTTTCCTAACGTACTAAAAGAATTACATACCAAAAGAGACATAGAGAACGCCGTAAAACGAGTACAAAAACACAATTTAAAAGTCTACCTCGGTGATTGATTCTTCATATCAATAGCTATCAACAAATACTGCTATAGATCAATATTATTAGCCTTTTCAACCGCCTTCTCATAAATTGTACTTATTCGCTCTGCTTTTCCTTTGCAAGTTAGGTAAAATGCGCCACATTGAAAATTCACACTGGAGAGTATTAATGTTTCCTGAACTCAAAAATGACCGTTTCTTGCGTGCATTGCTTAAACAACCGGTCGATACAACCCCCGTATGGATGATGAGACAAGCTGGACGCTATTTACCAGAGTATCGAGCAAGTCGCGCCACGGCAGGAGATTTTTTGAGCCTCTGCAAGAATGACGCTTTTGCTTGTGAAGTTACCCTACAACCACTGAAACGTTACGAGCTAGATGCCGCTATTTTATTTTCGGACATTCTTACCATTCCAGATGCTATGGGCCTAGGCTTGTATTTTGAGACCGGTGAAGGCCCAAAATTCAAACACACAATTCGCAACAAAGCTGATGTTGATGCACTGCCTATTACCACAGCAAATGATCTCGATTACGTGATGAAAGCTGTCACTACGATCCGTCACGCTTTGAATGGCGATGTGCCATTAATCGGTTTTTCTGGCAGTCCATGGACACTAGCCACTTACATGATTGAAGGTGGCTCAAGTAAAGATTTTCGCCATATCAAAGCCATGATGTATCAATCTCCCGAAACCTTGCACGCCTTATTGAGCAAATTAGCGAAATCGGTTACTGCTTACTTGAATGGCCAAATTTTAGCCGGCGCTCAAGCATTACAAATTTTCGATACATGGGGCGGCATATTAAGTGGCCCTATGTATCAGCAGTTTTCGTTGCTTTATATGAAAGAAATCATGGATGGCTTAATAACGGAACATGAAGGTAAGAAAATCCCTGTTATTGTATTCACCAAAAATGGCGGACAATGGCTAGAAAACATGGCGTCAATTGGTGCCGATGCACTCGGTTTAGATTGGACGACAGACATTGGCGAAGCTCGCGCTCGTGTTGGCGATAAAGTTGCACTTCAAGGCAATATTGACCCTTGCGTGCTGTATGCTGGAAAAGAAGTTATAGAACGTGAAGTCGAAAACGTTTTATCCGGATACGGCCATGGTAGCGGACATGTTTTCAATCTTGGTCATGGCATTCACCAATACGTAAACCCTGATCACCCGAAATATCTGATAGATGCCGTTCATAAACTAGGAGAAAAATACCACGACCCTAAGTTTGATGACCTAGATTCGCTAAATGGCTTATAAATCTAGATCATTATGATCAGGTTTGTGGCGACTTTACCAAGAGAGTGGTATTTTTAAGCTAAACAAGTGTTATTCCTAGGAGAAAAGAAATGAAATTAATTACGGCCATTATTAAGCCCTTCAAATTAGACGAAGTTCGCGAAGCACTTTCTGATATGGGGATTAATGGTATTACTGTAACTGAAGTAAAAGGATTTGGTCGTCAACGAGGCCATACTGAGCTTTATCGCGGTGCTGAATATGTGGTTGATTTTCTACCTAAAGTAAAACTTGAGCTTGCAGTAGAAACGGACCAAGTAGAGCGAGCTATTGAAGCAATACAACACAGTGCAAACACAGGTAAAATTGGTGACGGTAAAATTTTCGTTACTGCTCTTGAGCAAATCATTCGTATTCGTACGGGCGAAACTGGCCCAGAAGCCATCTAACTAGATAAAATTTCATACGATCAAAAATAAAAAAAGAGGCCGGGCCTCTTTTTTTATTTCATCAACGAAAAATCAACCTTTATCTGGCACCTTAATAGACAGGGTTCCTAAGTAACGATTCTGGCGTAGCTCTATTTGTCGGAACAAAGCAATAACCACAATACTAATCGCTAAATAGATCCCGCCTGCCGCTAGAAAAATTTCAATCGGCGTATAGGTTCGAGCAATGATGGTTCTCGCCATTCCCGTTAGATCTAAAATAGTAATCGTACTTGCCAATGCACTCCCCTTTAGCATCAAGATAATTTCATTACCGTAGGCAGGAAGCACAATACCAAAAGCACGGGGTAACAAGACACGACGATACATCTGCGCCTTTGACATACCAACCACTTTACATGCTTCCACCTCCCCTTCGGGAATAGCTTGAATCGCACCACGGAAGATCTCAGCAGTATAAGCCGATGTATTTAACGTAAAGGCAATTATTGCACACCAAAAAGGCTCTTTGAGTATTGGCCAAAATATACTTTCTCGCACCGCATCGAATTGTGATGCCCCGTAATAGACTAAAAATATCTGAACGAGTAAAGGGGTTCCACGAAAGAAAAAGATGTACGTAAAGGGAATCGCTCTAATCCAGGCAACAGGCGAAATTCTTGCCAAGGCAATAGGCAAAGCAAACGCGCCACCCAATACAACCGATAAAAAAACCAACTGAAGGCTTACCCAAGCACCACTTAGCAAGCGAGGGAAATATTCAACAACAACTGAAAAATCCATTCATTATCCCCTTGCTAAGCCGCGGCTTGCTCGTTTTTCCATATAAGAAACCAGCACCATAGAGACAATGGTTAAAGCCAAATACATAAACGCTGCAACTAAATAAAACAAAAATGCTTCTTTCGTACTGCTAACCGCAATATTGGCTTTGCGCATAATATCATCCAAGCCAACGACAGAAACTAATGCCGTATCTTTCAGTAATACGAGAAATAAATTTCCAAGCCCAGGTAAGGCAATACGCCAAACTTGCGGCAAAATAATACGATAAAACTTACGAACAGTACCCATTCCTAAAGCAACAGCCGCTTCGTGCTGACCTTTAGGAATAGACTGAAGCGCACCACGAAAAACTTCTGTTGCGTAAGCCCCAAAAGTCAAACCAAGCGCAGTAACACCAGCAGCAAAAGCGCCAACTTCGATGTATTCTTCATAACCAAACAAACTGGCAATCGCCATCAAAACACTGGTTGCGCCAAAATAAATAATAAGAACGGTTAAAAGCTCAGGAATACCACGAATTAACGTAGTGTAACCATGAGCAATCCATCGTATGACGGAGATAGAAGACAACTTGGCAGACGCGCCAAGCAACCCCAACACCAGTCCTACCAATAGAGAACACAGCGCTAGCTCTAGGGTAACAACAGCACCTTGTAGAAGCTGATCACCGAATCCATGAAGATCAATCATAGTATTTTCTCGGAGTAAGCTGAAAAAAGGTTTCTCGGTGTATAAAACACCGAGAAACTTATAGAACGCTCTACTGTAAGTCTAATAACGATAGGCTTAGTAGATAGAGAAAGGGAAATAACGAGCATTAATTTTCTGATAAGTACCATCAGCAATCAATTCATCAAGCGCTTTGTTCAATTTTTCTTTTAACTTAGTATCGCCTTTACGAACAGCAATACCGATTTCGTCGTTCTTCATGAAAGAGTTACCTTTGAACTCAAACTTAGACGCGCCTTCTGCAGTTTTCAACCAGTTATACGTTGGTAGCTCATCAGATAAAACGATGTCTAAACGACCAGAAAGAAGATCTAAATAAACATTATCTTGGTTATCATAGAATTTCAGATCTGCTTTACCTGTAAAGTTGTCTTCTAAGTACTGCGCACCCAATGTTGAACGCTGTGCTCCAATGGTTTTGCCATCCAAATCACTTAAATCAAGTTTTTCACCAACACGACCCATGAAGCGCAAGCCGCCAGAGTAATATTTGTTAGTGAAATCAACCACTTTCAAACGATCTTCAGTGATAGACATAGAGGCGATGATGGCATCGAATTTACGAACTTTCAAACCAGGAATAAGGCCATCCCAATCTTGAACTAGGATTTCACAATCCGCTTCCATACGTGAACACAATGCACGAGCGATATCGACATCAAAACCTTGTGCCATGCCTGCAGAGTCAATAAAGTTAAATGGTGCCCAAGCGCCTTCTGTTACAAAACGAACCTTATCAGCAGCTTGAACAGATATAGAGGAAACAGCAGCTGACAACAAAAGAGCTGAGCCTAATACGATTTTTTTAAGTTTCATAAAAACACCTTTTTGATTATTAAATTATTTGTCATTACTTTTTTATGACTAAAGTCAGAATTGCTTTTATTACTTTGGCCTAAAATGTACTTGATAAAAACGCTTTGCAACGTTCAGATTTTGGCGAACCAAAAACTTGATCCGGTGTGCCTTTTTCTTCAACAACACCTTTATGCAAGAACACAACTTCACTGGAAACTTCACGAGCAAAGTTCATCTCATGAGTTACGATGAGCATAGTACGCCCTTCTTCTGCCAGATTACGCATCACACCCAACACTTCACCAACCAATTCTGGATCAAGAGCGGAAGTTGGCTCATCAAACAAAATAACCTGTGGATCCATCGCTAAAGTTCTAGCGATAGCAACACGTTGCTGCTGACCACCTGATAACTGATTAGGGTACATATGCTTTTTCTCTGCAATGCCTACTTTATGTAGTAAATGCTCAGCGTATTCAAGAACTTCCTGCTTAGGTCGTTTTAACACATTAAGAGGACCTTCCATCACATTTTGGAGAATAGTCATGTGCGGCCATAAGTTGAAGCTTTGAAATACGAACCCAATTTGCTGGCGCATTTGAGTAAGCTGCTTCATGTTATTCGCAACAAGGTCAGACTCACCCTGTATCAAATCTAATTTATTGCCATTAAAAAGTATCTCTCCTTGAGTCGGGTTCTCAAGCAAGTTAATACAACGTAAGAAGGTACTTTTGCCTGAACCACTAGAGCCAAGAATCGAAATAACATCCCCATCATAAGCTTTCATGGAAATACCTTTCAGCACCTCAACATCGCCAAATGTTTTATGGATATTAATGAGCTCTAACGCTGGGGTTTTCGACATGCTTTTTTACCTTCTTTTATTATGAGCCTATTATTTTTAACACAATGTTTAATGGCTCTAATCACTCATAAGAACGATCCAGCTCAAACCATCTAAAGACAGAATACAAAAATCACGCCAAAAATAATCTAGCAGCTAGTTTAAATTATTTTTTCCAAAGTTGCCTTTTTTTCCTATCACTTTGTAATGGAATTGAAGCTTTATTGTGAGTTTTATTCCGCTCATCTCTAGGAGTAATCCCAAAAAAACCTTTATAAGTGGTACTAAAATGGGGCGCAGAACCAAATCCGCACTCACTTCCAACACTTGTAATAGCCTTATCTGTTTGTGTCAGTAGTTTCTTCGCATGCTGCAATCGCAGCTCTAAATAATAACGCGAAGGCACAATATCCAAATTACTTTTAAATAAAC
Source organism: Marinomonas ushuaiensis DSM 15871 (assembly GCF_000521805.1). Taxonomy (GTDB): domain Bacteria; phylum Pseudomonadota; class Gammaproteobacteria; order Pseudomonadales; family Marinomonadaceae; genus Marinomonas; species Marinomonas ushuaiensis. The sequence continues at coordinate 44,982 of NZ_JAMB01000007.1, read as the reverse complement.
GCTCTAAATGCCGCCTAGAAACACCGACGTGGTAAGCAATATCATCGGTAGATAAAGGCTCCTGAATATTGGCTTCCATCAATTGCACAGCTTCAACAAGTTTTGGCTGACCGACACCAATACGTGCCTGCAGAGGAATCCTTTGAGAATCATCATGAGTACGAATACGTTCACAGACAAACTGCTCCGATATGCTGCTGGCTAATGTCATACCATGCTGTTTACCAACCAAAAAAAGCATCATATCCATCGCAGCAGTACCACCGCTGCAGGTGTAGCGATCACGATCCACCTCAAACAAATGATTAGAAACAATCGTCTGAGGAAATTCATCACGTAAATTGGTAATACTCCACCAATGTATCGTGGCTCGATAACCATCCAACAGTCCAGATTTAGCCAGTAAATAACTGCCAGTACACAATCCACCTAACCCAACATGTTTTTTCGCTTGTTTTCTTAACCAATTTTCTAAAGTTTTATTTTCGTTTTTTGACACTGGAGAGGCACCACAAACAAAAATGGCATCTAAATCGGTAGGAGCCTCACTAGTAAGATAATCTGATACTGTTGTAAGCCCTGTGTTAGAAAGGATCTCCCTTTCATCACCACTAATAGTACAGAAGGAATAAAGCTCTTTTCCTGTTACCCAATTCGCCATATGCAATGTCTCTATGGCAGAAGAAAAACCTAACATAGAATAATTAGGTAAAAGCAAAAAACCGTATTTTTGAGGCTTTTTACTAGCCTGCATGATTTCTCTTGATGCGAATTCACTCTTGTACAAAATATTATCCTGCGAACTATAGGCAAAAAAGAAGTTTATTTCGTTTAAAATGGATAACAAAGGTTTTTTTCGTATGAAACAAGTTTTTTTTACTCTGATCAACCATTCATGAAAACAATATGTCGCAATTAGATAAGTTATCAACTATCAAAGATGCATTTTTTTCATAATAATCTTATGCAGAGTTCATATTAAATACTTTCGGAAAATTGCCTTTACGACTAGTTTTATTAAGAACACCATTCATGAGGTATGAGTTCTAATGACTGATTACAGAAAAAATGAATTGATTGAGCGTATTGAAGTAGAAATAAACGATAATTTTAACGCTGTAGAAGCTATAAATTTGATTCAACTTACTCACTTATATTTCCAGGATGCCCTGACGGAAGATTTAGCCAGCGAGTCGATAGAAAACTTATACGGCACCATTGTGTGCCTGTGGGATTTTTTACAGCAACGTAAGCCAAACCAGCCAAAAGTTCGTGTTTACAATCCGAACTTTGAAGAACACAGCTGGCAATCAACTCATACTGTGATCGAAATCCTGACTGAAGACACACCTTTTCTTGTGTCATCTTTCAATATGGCACTTGTTCGTCTTGGCCATACCATCCATATGACCGCTCATCCTGTTATACCAGTCGAACGTAATAAAAAAGGTGAGCTGCAAAACATTAATCCGGCAGCAAAATCCCACGAAGCCTTAATGCGATTTGAAATAAATCGCCTGTCTGATATCAACTTATTAGATGAAATTAAAGAAGAGCTACTTAAAAGCTTAACAGACGTAAATAAAACAGTAGCTGATTGGCCAACAATGAAGTCAAAGCTAAGTGAAATTATTAGCGAATCTGAGCAACTGGAGCACTTAAAAGGCAATGAAGAACATCAAGAAATCCTTGATTTCATACACTGGATCGCAAACGACCACTTTACCTTTATTGGTTTCCGCGCCTACGACCTTGCTATTGAAGGGAAAGAAACACACCTTAAACTCGTTGAAGGCTCTGGTCTTGGCACTTTCCGAGACATCAATGACAAAAAAGTAAAGCGAGACATTGTTCTACAAGACAACCTTGCGAAATTAGCCGTCGACAGCAGTAATATTTTGATTTTGACAAAATCAACGGCCATTTCCACGGTTCATCGCCCTGTCCATCTTGATTACTTAGGCATCAAACGCTTCGACAAAAAAGGCAAGGTCATTGGTGAATGGCGTTTCTTTGGTTTGTACTCGTCTACGGCTTATATTGCTCGCCTACAAGACATTCCGTTACTCCGTAAAAAACTTAACATCATCCTAGAACAAGCCAATGTAGACCCAAACAGTCACAAGGGGAAAAATCTAAAGCATATATTAAACAGCTACCCTCGTGATGAAATGCTGCAAGCGCCTGTGGAAGAGCTTTTCAGCACAATTGAAAGCATCCTAGCCATCCAAGAGCGTCGACAATTGCGTGTATTCCTGCGTAAAGACATTTATGGTCGCTTCTTAAACGCATTAGTTTACGTTCCAAGAGATCGCTACAACACAGAGTTACGCATGAAGATGGAAGACATCTTAATGACAGCGTGCAATGGCACTAGCTCTGAATTCAATGTGCAGTTTTCTCAGCTAGTATTGGCTCGCGTTAACTTTACAATCCAAATTGCGGACCCAAAACAAAGCCCAACCGTCGATGCAGAAGACATTCAGCGCAAGATGCAGGATGCAATGAGCTCATGGGAAGACAAGCTATTAAGTGCACTACATAAGAGTCATGGCGAAGAGAACGGAAACCTCCTTTTCAATGACTACATGCCGTATTTGCCAGCAGCGTACCAAGAAGATTTCTCACCAAACGCCGCTGTTATTGATATCGAACGCTTAAGTTTACTTGCTGGCGAAGGTGATATTTCGACACATATTTATCGCCAAGTGGGGCAAGCAAAGAACAACTACTATTTTAAAGTCTATGGCGCTGGTACCACGCTTATTTTATCGGATGTGTTACCGATTCTGGAGTGCATGGGATTAAGAGTATTAGAAGCTCGTCCGTATGAATTTGATCAAAACGGCGATGGCAAAGCCAACACTTGGGTTGTTGAATTCGCCATCAGTGTTGATGACGATGTAAATCTTGAAAAAAATGCTCAACGAGAAGCTTTCCAAGACGCCTTCAACCAAGTATTCAGCCGCCGTGTTGAAAATGATAATTTCAATGCTTTGGTTTTAAACGCGTCGTTGACTTGGCGTCAAATCACCATGTTGCGCGCATTAACAAAATATCTAATGCAGCTTCAAGTGCCTTTCTCTGGCCAGTATATGCAACAAACACTGGAGAAAAACACCAACATTACTCGTTTACTTGTACAGCTATTCGAACAACGCTTCGACCCTAGCCAAACCGTTAAACGCGATGAAAAAATACAAAAACTGCTTGAAAAAATTGATCTAGAGTTAGATCAAGTCGCTCATTTAGACGAAGACCGCATTTTGAAACACTACTTATCAGTGATTCAAGCGATGCTGCGTACGAACTTTTATCAAGCGAGCGAAACAGGCGACATCAAAGATTACGTATCCTTTAAATTGGATCCGTCCCTTATTCCTGCAGTGCCTTTACCTCGACCTAAATTTGAGATATTCGTCTACGCGCCTTGGGTAGAAGGCGTTCACATGCGTGGCGGCAAGGTCGCCCGTGGCGGGCTTCGCTGGTCTGATCGTATGGAGGATTTCCGTACTGAAGTACTTGGTTTGGTGAAAGCGCAAATGGTGAAAAACGCCGTTATTGTTCCGTCTGGCGCAAAAGGTGGTTTCGTTGCAAAACAACTTAAGAAAAATGCTTCCCGTGAAGAAGTACAAGCCGAAGTCATTCATTGCTACACCACTTTCATCAGCGGCTTGCTAGACATTACTGACAACCTAGTTCAAAACGAAGTAATCGCTCCAACATCTGTCATTCGCTATGACGAAGACGACCCATATTTGGTTGTTGCAGCAGATAAAGGAACGGCTACTTTCTCGGATTTAGCGAACAGCATTTCGGCGGAATACGGTTTCTGGTTAGGTGACGCCTTCGCCTCTGGCGGTTCAAATGGTTACGACCATAAAAAAATGGGCATCACGGCACGCGGCGCTTGGGAATCGGTTAAACGCCAATTCCAAGAAATCGGCATTAATTGTCAAACCACTGATTTCACAACCGTTGGTATCGGCGACATGGCGGGCGATGTATTTGGCAATGGTATGTTGCTTTCGAAGCATACCCGTCTAGTGGCAGCCTTTAACCATATGCATATCTTCATTGATCCAACACCTGACGCAGCAACCTCGTTCGCTGAACGAGAGCGCATGTTTAAATTGCCTCGTTCGTCTTGGGAAGATTACAACAAGGAACTGATTTCAAAAGGCGGCGGTATTTTTAATCGCTCTGCGAAGTCCATTCCGATTAATGCCGACATTCGCAAAGCATTGGGCATCGAAGGCAACATTAAATCGATGGCACCTATTGATTTGATCAATGCGATTTTAAAAGCACCGGTCGATCTTCTTTGGAACGGTGGTATTGGTACTTATGTGAAGTCTGAAAAAGAATCACATGCTGATGCAGGCGATAATGCAAATAACGGTTTACGTGTAAACGGCAAAGAATTACGTTGCCAAATTGTTGGTGAAGGCGGCAACTTGGGTCTCACTCAGCTAGGCCGTATTGAATTCGCTCAAAACGGTGGTTTAATCAGCACAGACGCGATCGATAACTCCGCTGGCGTAGACAGCTCAGATCATGAAGTAAACATTAAAATTTTGCTTAACAGTGTTGTTGAAAACGGCGATATGACCGAGAAGCAACGTAATAGTTTGTTGGCCGAAATGACGGATGAAGTAGGCAGTTTAGTATTGCGCCATAATCTTGGACAAAGCCATGTATTGTCGTTAGCCAATGCACAAGCCCCAGAGCGCTTAGCGGATCACTGGCGCCTAATTCAATCGCTTGTACGCGAAGGCCGTCTGAATCGTGAAATCGAATTTTTACCAAATGACACGCAGATAAAACAGCGTTTAAACAAAGGTCTTGGTTTAACTCGACCTGAAATTTCTGTTTTGTTGGCGTACTCGAAAATAAAATTATCTGAACAACTTGTTCTAGATGGGATTGGCGAAGATGCGGACTTGACGACTCAAATTAATGAGTATTTCCCAACTCAGTTGACCAAACGTTTTGACAACCAAATGTCGTCACATCCATTGATTCAGGAAATTATTGCCGGCCATGTGACAAATAATCTTGGCAATCGCATGGGGCCCACCTTCACGACTTACATGCAAGATGAAACGGGTGCCTCTTCTTTGAATGTCGTGCGAGCGTATATGGCAGCAGAAGAAATCTTTGGTATTCCAGCGCTTTGGCATTCGATTAATCAACTAGATTTCACTGTCTCTAACACGGTACTAAACGAGTTGTTAATACGCATTCAAGGTCTTCTTGAGCGCACAACGCTTTGGCTATTGCGCAATACTCGTGAAAGCCTATCGATCCAGCGTTTGAAAGAAACCTACAAGCCTGGTGTCGATATTATCCGTGCAAACATGCAAGCCATCTTGACTGAACCTAGCCAAGCGCATTTAGCTGACATTGCCGCCAACCTAGTTGAGAAAGACATTCCAGTTGAAATTTCTGAAAGTCTATCGTCTCTTCATTATCTATTTTATGGGTTGGATATTATTCGAGTCTCTGCCAATACGGACACAGAAGTATTGGATGTTGCTCAAACCTACTTTGCACTTGAAATGGATCTTGAGCTTCATTGGTTGCGTCATAAAGCCAACGAGCTATCTGCAGACGATATGTGGCAAAGGCGTGCGAAAGCAGGCCTAGGCGATGAAGTCGACAATAGTTTACGTACACTTACTCAGGAAGTGATTCAATCCAGTGTTGATATCAAAAAACTCGAAGAGCGCCTGAACTATTGGCGTGAATCAAACAGCGACAACATTAACCATTACCGAACCACTTTTGGTGAAATAAAAGCCGAAAGTGAATTAACACTGGCCATGGTAACTGTCGCTATTCGTGAGTTAAGAAATCTGATATAAATCCAAGGGTGGTCGTTATCTCGGCCACCTATTTTTTAAGAGGTCTTTTTTTAGGATGGATAGAAAAGTGACACAACAAGTAACGAGAGCAACCTTTGATGAAGTCATGGTTCCTAACTACGCACCTTCTGCAATCATTCCAGTGCGTGGCGAAGGCTCTCGCGTATGGGACAAAGAAGGCAAAGAATACATCGATTTTGCAGGCGGCATTGCTGTTACTGCATTAGGTCATTCCCATCCAACTCTGGTCAATGTGATGCGCGAGCAAGCTGGTCAACTTTGGCATTTGGCTAACATCATGACCAACGAGCCAGCATTACGCTTAGCCAAAAAATTAACTGAGAAAACATTCGCTGATCGCGTCTTTTTTGCGAACAGCGGTGCCGAAGCCAATGAAGCGGCATTCAAATTGGCTCGTCGTTACGCGTTTGATCATTTTGGTCCAGAAAAACACGAAATCATTGCATTTAATAAATCCTTCCACGGTCGAACTTTGTTTACCGTTTCTGTGGGTGGACAAGCGAAATACAAAGAAGGTTTTGAGCCAACACCAGGTGGCATTCAACACTGTGATTACAATAATATTGAACAATTAAAAGCCATCATCAGTGACAAAACCTGTGCAGTTGTTATGGAGCCAATCCAAGGTGAAGGCGGAATCATTCCGGCAGACAAAGAGTTTGCACAACAAGTTCGTGAATTGTGCGACCAGTACAACGCACTACTTGTTTATGATGAAGTTCAATCTGGTGTTGGTCGCACCGGTACTTTTTTTGCGTATGAACAGTTAGGTGTAACACCTGACGTGTTAACAACCGCTAAAGCACTTGGCAACGGTTTTCCAGTTGGTGCAATGCTAGCAACTGAAAAAGCAGCAAAAAGCTTAGCCTTTGGTACTCATGGCAGCACTTACGGCGGCAACCCAATGGCTTGTGCTATTGCTGAAGCGGTAATTGATATTATTGATACACCAGAGGTACTTGCTGGCGTAAAAGAGCGTCATGATATTTTTGTTGCAGGTCTAGAAGCCATAAATGAAAAGCACCATGTGTTTAAAGACATTCGCGGTATGGGTCTTTTGATTGGTGCTGAAGTGATTGACTCTCTTGCAGGTAAAGCAGGAACTTTTATCACTGCCGCTGCAGAGGAAGGTTTGTTTGTATTAGTAGCTGGGCCTAATGTTTTACGTTTGGCGCCATCTTTAATCATTACAAAAGAAGAAATCACTGAAGGCCTTACTCGCCTAGAAAAAGCCATTGTTAAAGCCGTAGCTGACGCAAAAGCAGCCTAACGTTCAATTTAAGACAATAAAGCAAACTATCTATCAAAAATCGGGCCCAGGCTCGATTTTTTTTGTATTCACGACTCTAAAAAACGAATTCAGCTAAAAGTATCGTCTTTTTTACAGATTTCTTAGAAGTTGCTCGATTGTGCTTATCGAATGACTGGTTTAAGCTTCTATAAAGCGCCATTATATATCCTCGTGTAAATCAATGGCTTATGCATCACTCACCGATATAGAGAAACTAAACTGTGTTTCAATCTTTCTTTCCCAACCCTAAGCTCTTTTTTATCAGCTTTGCTTTATGGGCACTTGCCTGTGTTCTTGGGTGGTATTTAGTTATCCAAGATTTTGGCCCCAACTTAAGCCTTGGCTCTTTATTTGGTGTGTATTTTCCAGAAGCATTAACCGAAGGTGCTGATGCTACTGCTCAAGCCGCTTTCCAAGGAGCACAAAGTACAGCGTTAGATATCTGGCTCTACCAATATATGTTCGCTTGCTACGCTATTTTCGTTGGCGCTTGGATTGCTTATGGCGGTCAAAAATGGGCTAAATGGTCTGTTTTAGGTTCTGCTTTAATTGTTTTTATCACCTGGTTTCAAGTACAAGTTAGCGTCATGCTTAACGAGTGGTATGGCACTTTCTATGACCTTATTCAAAAGGCGCTAGGAGAACCAAATAGCATCCCACTAACAGACTATTACGCAGAACTATCAACCGTAGCGGTTATTATCCTAGTAGCTATCACAGTGTCTGTATTAAGCAACTTCTTTATCAGCCATTATGTTTTCCGATGGCGTACTGCTATGACAAGTTATTACACATCAAAATGGAATAAAGTTCGTCACATTGAAGGGGCGTCTCAGCGTATCCAAGAGGACACTATGCGCTTTGCATCCATTGTTGAAGGTTTAGGTGTTAGCTTGCTTAGATCCTTAATGACTCTAATCGCTTTTTTACCTATTTTGTGGGGGCTTTCTGGCTATGTTAAAGAGTTGCCATTCATTGGTGAAGTACCGCAAGCTTTGGTTTTTGTCGCCATTATCTGGTCTATTTTCGGTACGGCATTACTGGCTTTAGCCGGCATTAAATTACCAGGACTAGAATTTAAAAACCAACGTGTCGAAGCCGCTTATCGAAAAGAGCTTGTGTACGGAGAAGATCACGCAGATCGAGCTAACCCAATCACACTAAATGAACTCTTTGACAATGTCCGTAAAAACTATTTCCGCCTTTATGCAAATTACCTATATTTCAATATTGTACGTTATGGCTATTTAAACGTCGGTCAGTTTGTTCCATTGATTGTATTGGCGCCTTCTATTATTGCTGGTGCTTTTACGTTAGGTGTAATGCAACGAGTGATGAACGCATTTAATCAGGTTGAAAACTCATTCCAATACTTAATTAACTCTTGGACAACAATTGTTGAGCTACTTTCCATCTACAAACGACTGAAAGCCTTTGAAGCGGCGATTGATGAAAATGAAGTTAATATGGAACTTCCAAATAATCATTAGTAAAAACGCTTTAAATATAAAAAAGCCTCACAATGAACTGGCATTGTGAGGCTTTTTTGAAATACTTTTATGCGCTCTTAAGCGTACTGTAAAATAGCTATCAAACGTTAATGTTGATATTCTGTCCAAGGTTATCTGTGGTGGCATGAGAACCACTGCTTGCTGCTGGAGTAATACTTTCTACAGCTCGCGCCAATAGCTCAAGGTCTTGCTGACCTTCTTGCTGTTGAGCAGATTTTGCCAAGCTCGCCTTGTATACTTCGCTCGCATAATCCATTCCTGGACCACTTAGACCGTTTACATCAGGCATTTTTCCTCCTATAAATTCAAAATGATAGATAAGCTCAATTAAGTAATTTACAATACTTACCGCTTAAAAATGCATCAATAAAAACAGTATAGCTTCGATTTGATTAATTTACGACCACCTTTTTACAACATAAATAAGTGGCATCATAAACATCTTCATACAATCGATATCACTAAAACAGCGACTAAGTAAAATTTTCTTAAATATTATCGCTATTAACGAAAGACGCCCAATATTGACTCATTAAGCTTTGATTATTAATAAAAGCATCATCTTGAATCACTCGACCTTGCTGCTGTAGGTTTAGTCTGTGTGCTCGTGCTCGATACAAGGTGTAAGTCTCAATCATTTTCTCGGCTTTTTCTTTATCTAATAATTCCACTAATGCAGCCGCTTCTAATTGACGCACATTATCAGAAAAACGCATTAGTTCTGGGTATTTATGAGACCAAGCCAGCACCAAATACTGCACCATAAATTCGATATCAATAATACCACCAGCGCCTTGCTTCAAATCAAAGCCTTTTTCTTTACCGCCAGTATCCAAATGAGCTCGCATTTTTTCCCGCATTTTAATGACATCAGCTTTTAGTTGATCATGATCTCGAACTGAAGAAATAATATCTTTACGGCAAGCTTCAAATTGCGCCAACAAGGTAGGTTCACCCGCTAAACCACGCGCACGAGTTAAAGCTTGATGCTCCCAAACCCAGGCTTCTTTTTGTTGATAGTCTCGGAACGCATCCAATGTCGATACCAGCAAGCCAGAATTACCAGAAGGTCGCAGACGCATATCGACTTCATACAAGCGACCTGCCGCAGTAAAGCTGGTAATCATATGAATTAGGCGCTGACCAAGGCGAGTATAAAAAGTGAGATTATCAATACTACGACCACCATCTGTGTAGCCTGTTGATTGTGCACCATGAATAAAAACCAGATCCAAATCAGAGTCGTACCCTAGTTCCCAACCACCCGATTTACCATAGCCAATAATAGCCAGCTGAGGTGTATAAGCCACTTCTCCTTGACTGACTGGAAAGCCATGTTTCTTCGTTAAATAAAACCAAGATTGCTGTAAAACTTGATCTAGTAGCACTTCGGCCAACCAAGTTAAGTGATCACTCACTTTCATAATCGGCAGTATTTCTGTGATATCACAAGCGGCGATTCGTAAAATAATAGAACGCCTAAATTGGCGCATGGCATCCATTTGCGCTTCTTCATCATCTTCTGGTAAACGCAATAAAATTTGCTTTAACTCTTCTGTTAGCATCGCTTTGTCTGGCGGGCAAAACAATGTACTCGCGTCCAATAATTCGTCTAACAAAGCAGGTGTTGTAGAAATCGCTTCAGTGAACCAGACGCTTTCTCGACACAAGCGAATAAGGTGTGTCATTGCAGTTTGGTTTTCGCACAACAGAACCAAGTACGCCGTGCGACGCAGCACCGCTTCTAATATAGGGAAAACACGTTCTAGTACTAAATCAGGGCTCTTCTCATCATTCAGTTTTGGCATGAATGCTGCTAAAAATACAGCTAACCTTTCATGCCCAATCGGTTGCATAAAGACCACAGTACGAGAACCCAATAACTGAGTAATTCGTTTAACTGCTGCCTCTTGATCTTGCCATTTGATGGATTCAATGGCGTCTATTATGGCGCTTTCATCTTCTGGGTTCTTAATTAACAAACGCCATGCTTCTTGATTTTTAACCTCTTCACTGCTTTCTTCGCCATCATCAATGAGTGAAATAAAATGACGATGAACGTTTTTACGCACTTCCCATAAACGACTATTCAACTCGTCCCAAGAAGCAAAACCAACAATTAAAGCAATACGCTGACGCGCCCTATCATCTTCAGGCAAAAGTTGAGTTTGCTCGTCATTAACTGCTTGCAGAGCATGCTCTGTTCGTCTTAATAATAAATACGCATCACGCAGTTCTTCCACTTCTGTAAAGGAAAGATAATCTTGCTGCGCAAGGTAGGGCAATACTTTGAGTAAAGCAGGTGTTTGTAGGCTTTGATCTCGACCACCGTGCAATATTTGCAGCGCTTGAGCAATAAACTCAACTTCACGAATACCACCTTCGCCAAGTTTGATGTTATGTTCTATACCTTTACGGCGAACTTCTTTGGCGATCATTTGCTTCAAATCGCGTAATGCGCCTATGGCACCAAAGTCGAGATATTTTCGGTAGACAAATGGCTTACGTAAGGCTTCAAATTCACGAATATCTACTTCACTGCCAGACATGACCCTGGCTTTGATCATGGCATACCTTTCCCAATCTCGGCCTTGATCTTGGTAATAGTTTTCTAAAGAATCCATGTTCAGAACAAGTGCGCCAGATTGACCAAAAGGACGCAAACGCATATCTACTCTGAACACAAAACCATCCGCGGTCACTTGATCCAAGTGTTGAATCAGCTTTTGCCCGAGCTTAGTAAAGTATTCTTGATGAGATAGACTTTTTTTACCGCCTTGCGTATCGCCGTGTTCACGAAACGCAAAAATTAAATCAATATCCGACGATAAGTTCAGTTCATTACCACCTAATTTACCCATGCCGATTACAATCATAGATTGAGGCACACCTTGGCTATCTAATGCCTGCCCGTATAGATTTAGGTAATGCTGTTCTGACCATCGTAGGCTGGCGTTAACACAAGCATCGGCCAAACCACTGAGACGGCTCGTCAGTTCCGCTAATGACAATCTATGCTGAATATCCAAAGCAATTAAACGTACCATCCACCATTGTCGATATAAGCGCAGACGCTTAATAAAAGCGGCTTCATCGAATACTAACGAAGCTTCTGGAGAACAGTCTTTGGCGTCATTAGAAAAAAAACCTTCACCTGCGATCAATGCTTCTTGAGATGGTTTCTCTGGTAAATTCTCTAATATAAGAAGGTCATCAAGCCAGCGAGGAAAACGCACCAATTGTTGATGTAAGTAATCACTCAAGATCCAAAGCGGCTCTAATATTTCTATTTGCTCACAGCTTAACTCAACTAAAGCATGCCGTTCCCGAGCCTCTTGAATCTGCTCTAACAATAAAGATCGTGAACTAGATTGCTCACAAAAAGAGGCGTAACTTGGATTTAAATTAGATGGCGTCAACGTTCCTTCCTTTTCTGCATTTTTTCTTATAAAAATACGACAACAACTTAGGTTTTTTGTTTATTTAGCCATTGCCCAATTTTGAGCATGACTAAGCCAGTTTGCTTCATTTCAGCCAGCTTGCTTAATATTAACGCTTCGTCTTCCATCAAACACTGATCAAAATCGTTATCTAAACCTTCTAACGCCTGCACCAACTCATTTGGTAAATAAGTTTTTAGTTGATACATAGAATGCCGAATAGGTTGTATCAAAACTTCGTCTTCCATAAAGTGCATCGCCTCCCAGTGCACTAGCCACACCTCATACCAATACGCAGCCAGCTCTGCTTCATTTGATAAATTAACAGGCTCATCCGGCAACTCGATTCGACCATATTTCAATCGAACGCCTTTCTGTGCTTTTGATACAACACTGACTTGAACAGGTACATGTTCGGCCAATTGCAAAGCAAAATCATATAAGCCGGCTTCATCACCACTTTTTAATTCCAGCTCTAATTCACAAATCGAATCTTCACCGTAAGGCGATGTGACTAATCCTTTGTCGCAAACTGCCTCTATTTTTGTGTCTTGAGACTCGACATTCCAAACCTGTCTTTCAAAATCAGTACGATACACTTCGATAAGTTCAGAACGCCATGACATATCCTGCAAGGACTCAGGCAATGGGACATCTTTTAGCAAAGACAAATCCAATTGCTCATTAGGTAAAAACCATTCCCATTCTCCACGAGCATGCATACCAATACGGTTACTACCGCGAGTCTTAACAGTTTGTATAAAAGCGCCATTCACTGCGCGAATACGTAACGCCATTCCGCCCTGCATTAAAGTCGACGTTTCTGTATCAAAATACGCATTCATTAAAGACAGCGTTGGCTGACGGGATTGATCATCTGTCTCAGACAAAGAACAAATTCCATCAAGAAAATCACTGGCAGACTTAAGATACTTAGAATGGAGCATTAATTTAAGCTCTAGCTCAATTGCCATAATATACAAACCTCTAAAACCTTTATTGTTGAATAAGCAACAAAGAAAAATATTGTTAGAGCAAGTGTATCAGATGCCTTACTTACAGTAGTAATATTAGGCATGACCTTATTCGGATTCAAGGAGCATTCTTATGCCTGCAATTCCATCTCTCATTAGTATGATGACGCAGCTGATCGCCTCACCCTCTATTAGTTGTAGTCAAGCGCATTGGGATCAGTCAAATAAAGGCGTAATCCAATTACTTGAAGGTTGGTTAAGCTCTCAAGGCTTCCAGTGTGAAGTCATGCCATTACCAGACCAACCGACTAAATTTAACTTGATTGCGACCCTTGGCAGCGGCGATGGTGGCTTAGTACTTTCTGGGCATACAGATACCGTTCCTTATGACGAAGATCGCTGGAAATCGAACCCATTCAGTTTAGAAGAAAGAGATCAGAAACTTTACGGCCTTGGCAGCTGTGATATGAAAGGCTTCTTTGCTATTGTCATCGATACTGTTCAAAAAATGCAGCTTTCTAATCTAAAGCAGCCGCTTATTATTCTTGCCACCGCAGACGAAGAAAGCTCTATGTCCGGTGCGCGCGCCCTAGCAGAACAAGGCTCATTAAAAGCAAGGTATGCCTTAATTGGTGAACCAACATCATTGACGCCAATTCATGCTCACAAAGGCATCATGATGGAACGCATTAAAGTGACGGGACAATCAGGTCATTCTTCTAACCCAGCGTTAGGCAACAATGCAATGGATGCGATGCATTCCGTCATGTCAGAACTCATGACGTTTCGCACACAACTTAAAAACCAGTATAGTGACGCCAATTTCGTCATTGATTACCCAACCATGAACTTTGGTTGTATTCATGGAGGTGACAACCCAAACCGAATTTGTGGGCGCTGTGAATTAGAGTTTGATTTAAGAGCTTTACCTGGAATGAGCAATCAAGCCTTAATGGCAGAAATTGCCCAATTATTACCCAGCATCGAAGAAAAAACAGGAACCACAATACAACTTAGTAGTTTATTTCCTGATATTCCGTCTTTTTATACTCCCATCGAATCGGATATCATAAAAGCGTGTGAAACATTAACCAAACGCAAAGCCAGTACAGTAGCATTTGCAACAGAAGGCCCTTTTCTAAATCAAATGGGAATGGAAACCTTAATATTAGGGCCGGGTTCTATCGACCAAGCCCACCAGCCAAATGAATTTATGGCGCTGAACCAAATTCAGCCTATGCAAGAGGTAATACGCGGTTTAATCGAGCGCTTTTGCCTTCAAACAAACGAATAAAAGACGAGGATCAGCGTGCCTGACGAACTCAATTATGTAGACTGGTTCCGCCATTCTTCACCCTATATCAATGCTCATAGGGGAAAAACCTTTGTTATCTTGATTCCCGGTGAGGCCATCGAATGCGCTCACTTTTCAAGCATCATTCACGACCTTGCCTTGCTTGATTCACTAGGCATTCGCTTAGTTTTAGTTCAAGGCGCACGTCCGCAGATCGGCCGTATTTTATCGAATCGACGCTTACCTAGTCGAGTAGAAGACGATTATCGCGTCACGCCACAAGATCAGTTGCTGGATATTATTCAGGCATCTGCCGCTGTTCGAGTACAGCTTGAAGCGCAACTTTCTATGGGACTTTCAAACACACCGATGGATGGTGCTCGTTTAAAAGTATGTAGTGGCAATTATGTCATCGCAAGACCATTAGGCGTTGTGGATGGCATTGATTACGGCCATACAGGCGAAGTACGTCGCATCGACTCAGAGGCCATTTTTCGTCTTCTTGAAGACGACAACATGGTTTTGCTTCCTCACCTTGGCTTTTCTCCAACCGGTGAAGTTTTTAATCTAAAAAGTGAAGAAGTGGCACTTCAAGCTGCCATTCAATTAAAAGCAGACAAACTGGTTATTTATTCAGAAGAGGAAGGAATATTTAAAAGTGATGGTGAGCTTTATTCTGAATTATTAACCAAAGATGCAGACGTTATTTTAAAAGAGAAAAAACTCTCTACCATCACACACGCTGCATTGGACGCTTGCGTTCAAGCTGTCCGCCAAGGCGTACCAAGAGCACATTTAATTTCTTATAATGAAAACGGTGGTCTATTGAGAGAACTCTTCTCTCGTGAAGGCTCTGGCACCATGATAGACGAAGACAGCTATGAGCAACTTCGCCCTGCTAATATCGACGATGTTGGCGGGATGATGGCGCTATTAACACCATTAGAAGAAAAAGGTGTCTTAGTAAGGCGATCGCGGGAATTGCTTGAAAACGAAGTCGACCGCTTTATCGTCATCGAGCGAGATGGCGCCATTGTCGCTTGTGCAGCGCTTTATCCTTTTGAACAAGAGCATTCAGGCGAGCTTGCTTGCTTAGCCGTTTCTCCAGATTACCGTGGCTCAAACCGCGGTGAACGCTTATTGAAAGGCATAGAACAAGCTGCAAAGGTATTAAACCTGTCGACCCTATTCTTGTTAACAACAAGAACGGCACACTGGTTTATTGAACGTGGTTTCAGTGAAACAACATTGAACAGCTTACCAAGCAAGAAACAAGCACTTTATAACTATCAGCGTAACTCGAAGATATTCTCTAAAGCACTTTAAACTCTCATTAAACGTCGCCCTACTTTAGGATCTGACTTTAAAAATGCAAAAAGGCGATCCAATTGGATCGCCTTTTTATCTTCTATGTTTGTCCTGTTCTGGAATGGACTTACTCCATGATCTTAAACGGAATAAACATTGGATAACCTTGTCTAATCACTCGCATCGGCACAGAACGGCCACTAGGAATGTCTTTGGCAATGGCCGTAAAATCAGCAATACCTTCAATACGCTTACCATTTAACATGGTAATCACATCGCCTTGTTGAAGACCATTACGAGCCGCCGTACCGCCAATAATTTGTTCGATCACAACACCGCTTTCAATATCAAAACGCTTCGCCATTTCAGCGGGTATTTCACCGACTATCATGCCTAAACGATTTTGGTCCTGCTGAGCTTGAGCCAATACTTTAGGGTCATTTGGTCTTGATTCTAACATCACAGAAATGGTTTGTTCTTTTCCGTCACGATAGACTTTCGACTCAACTTTTTCACCAGCTTTAAGCTGTCCAACAACATACGGTAGCTCACCTGAATGTTCGATGCCCTCACCATTAAATTCCATAATGATATCGCCTGATTTCAAACCCGCTTTTTCTGCAGGAGAATCGGGTAACACTCGACTAATTAGCGCACCACTTGGACGATCTAAACCAAAGGATTCAGCAAGCTCATTGTCTACGTCTTGAATTAAAACGCCCAACCAAGCTCTGGAGACTTTGCCGTCTTGTTTCAATTGATCCACAACTGACATGGCAACTTTAGAAGGAATCGCAAAAGATACGCCCATAAATCCACCTGAACGAGTGTAGATTTGTGAGTTAATACCGACAACTTCACCGTCTAGATTAAACAAAGGCCCACCAGAGTTACCCGGATTAATTGCTACGTCAGTTTGAATAAACGGCACATAGCTATCAGAAGGTAAATTTCGTCCTGTCGCGCTGACAATGCCAGCCGTCACAGTGTAATCAAAGCCAAATGGCGAACCGATTGCCAATACCCATTGACCCGGTTTTAATTTATCTGACTCACCCATTTTAACAATAGGTAAATCTTCAGCATCAATTTTCAACAAAGCCAAATCCGTTCTAGGGTCCGTGCCAACCAATGTTGCGATATATTCACGACGATCACTTAAACGTACATGAATCACATCTGCTTCTGCAATAACATGATTATTAGTCAACACATAACCATCATGGGAAATAATAAAACCTGATCCCAATGAGTTACGTTGCTGCCCCTGCCCTTGATCAGGTGCTGGCTGGCTAAAAGGCTGCTGACCAAAAAAGTGTTTGAAAAACTCATTAAGTTCTTCACTGTTTGGCCCTAGTTGCTGACCACCTTTATTGGATGCTTTTGTGGTAATCGTTTGTTCCGTACTGATATTCACAACAGCGGGAGAGGCTTTATCTACTAACTCTGTAAAGTCAGGAAATTCAGCCGCATGAGAAAGCATTGAAGCCATCATAAAACTACTAATAGCAAGCATGCTCATTTTTTTAAGCAGTCTGTTCATTAATTGGTCTCCTTAGATGTACCAAGTTGATTACAGTGCCAGGTGAAGTCGATTCGAGATTTAAGATGTAAATACCAGAGGTCTTTGACTATCTTGCGTGGTCTCAATTCTTAGAATTTTTGGGTAATAATCTAAATTATTCATTTCTTGTTTAGACTTATTTCGTGCCAGTAATAAACCACCAGCAAAACCAATAATAGATATAATCACTGCGATACCAGATCCGCCTCCCCACAACGATGGGAGAACAGCACCACCAACTAAACCCAATAGTGGAATCATGTACATCCAGACGGAAGCTTGCAATAAGGTATCTTCAGGAATGCCAATAACGACTTTCTGCCCAACTTCTACAGAGAAAGGATCAATCGCTCGCATTCGCATACGATTAGCAGAAGAAACTTGCGCAATCGCATGATGACCGCACCCATGACGAGCGCGACAAGAAGTACAGCTGCTTGTACGTATAGTTTCTACATCAGCAAAGCCGTCTTCAATCGATAATACTCTGCCTGTTTCTTCAATCATTTTGTTACCTTAATAGCATTAGAGCCTTGGCATCAATACAGCCATCAATTTCTCTATAGTCGTTTCAGGCACTTCACCTACCATGGTTAGCAAGTAGAATTGATCGTCTACTTTAAAACTACGCTCTCCTGCGATAGTTGCCCCCATACTCAACATAGACATAGCTTTGGCTTGTAATGTTGGCTCAACAAAGACAGACACAGTTGCCATTCCATCCGATAACAACAGCATACTGGTGCCGTGATTCAAAGAGCGGGCTTCTGGCCAAACAAGAGAGAAACCCTCTGGAAGCCAATCAAATTGCCATAAGTTTTTAATTCGTCTTGGCTGAGATTCAATAATAGGTTCCTGATAACTCCCTTTTTTGGGGACAAAATCAGCACGTTTCAAGTCAGGAGAAAAATTAACAGAGGTGAATTGTATGCGCTCAAGCAACTTACCGTCTGTTCGAATCATGTCATGTTTTAATAAAAAGTGGTTTTCTTTATCCAACCAAAATTCATGACCATAACGATAAGCGTCTTTTGGGATAAGTTTTATAACGATTGCATCGCGCCCAGCTACACGATGACTGTGAGAATTCACAACCATCTCATAACCTTTCATTAAGCGGTCGCTTTCAACCTCTTTGAAACGTTTAAACGGCGGTTTAAATGGTGTTTGCATATTCGCCACTAATTCATTTGGATAAACACAAATAATTTTGTCGCCAATACGTAACACTTCTATTTTATCGCCATCCAAATCCACCAAGCTTTCATACTCGACGCCACCCATTGAATCATGACGAACACGCATACTGTTCATATGCACAGATTCAGAATGAATAAACACGCCGTCATAACTTAAAGTAGAAAATGACTGGGTCATATTACGTAGCAATTGCAGTGCTTCTGGTGTCGAACTGCTCGCAACAACATTACCAGCAACGACAAGAATTAGCGCAATAACACAAGCACGTAATGGTAGAAACAATGCCATAAATTACTCTTTCACTGGATAACTGACGACACGAGCCATAGGAATCATGCCCTGCCCAACCGTCATTGATGCTTGCTCGGCATGCTGACGCAGATAGTTTTGCAATCGAATATTATCTAGCTGCAGCC
The DNA here is from genome assembly GCF_000521805.1 of Marinomonas ushuaiensis DSM 15871. Lineage (GTDB taxonomy): Bacteria > Pseudomonadota > Gammaproteobacteria > Pseudomonadales > Marinomonadaceae > Marinomonas > Marinomonas ushuaiensis. The sequence goes on along the minus strand of NZ_JAMB01000007.1, from coordinate 26,096 downwards.
CTTCTTTATTCAATTCCGCCAATGATGTAACCGTATTAGTCGTTACTGGTGACTTAACATTGGCTGTTAAATTAAGGTTTCCTGTATCTGGTGTTAACAACGCATTACCACCAAAAATAATCACAAAAGTAACACTCGCAGCAACAGCCATACTCGAAAACATAACTTTCCAAGCAGGACGAGATGCTTTCACATCAACCTTTGTAGTCGGCAAGACAAAAGGAATGAGCTTGTTACCAGTAGCCAAATCTTCTGCGTCAATTTGCGCACGAACGCCCAAGACCAAACTGTCTTCTAGAGCTACCGCTACTTTTGAATCTTTATGCAGTGTTTGCTGTATTAGGTGGAAACTTTCTAGCTGGCGACTTAGTTCACCGCTATCGGTACTTAACAAGCATTCCACATCTTTATCAGTCGCTTCGCCATCAAACATCGCAGACAAACTAGAACGTTTATCTAGGGGTTGATCGTTTAAAGCAGCCATGATTACTCTCCTGCACCCATTAATGGATGTATATGCTTTTCTATCGCTTCTCGAGCTCGAAAAATTCGTGACCGGACTGTCCCAACAGGGCATTCCATAATTAAAGAAATATCTTCGTAACTTAAGCCATCAAATTCACGCAAGGTTAATGCGCTGCGCAACTCTTCAGGTAACTCTTTAATCGCCTGATTAATTGCGGCTTCAAGCCGGTCACGATTTAACTGTGCTTCAGGCGTCGCAATGTCAGTCAAAGATTCATAGACACTAAAAACATCTTCGTTATCAAGCTCCACATCTGACTCTGGTGGTCGACGTGAGCGGCTGACTAAATAGTTTTTGGCCGTATTAACAGCAATACGATATAGCCAGGTATAAAAAGCGCTCTCTCCGCGAAAGCTACCTATCGCTCGATAGGCTTTGATAAAACTTTCTTGCGCAACATCTAATGCTTCGCTTCTGTCTTGAACATAACGTCCAATTAACCCAATGACTTTATATTGATATTTGAGGACCAACAGATCGAAAGCCCGCTTGTCACCCTGCTGTACTTTTTCAACTAACGCCTGATCAGAAGACGTTTCGGGTTGCATAGGCACCTCATACTAAAACCTTAATTATCTGTGCCCTTGTTTCTTACAAGAGAAGACAACAATCAACTTGGCGAGTTCCCACGCCATGCTACCAAACCATCTATTTAGAGAAATTATGCCTTATTCTAAAGAAGAATACGGTGAATATTCAAAATACGTTGCCATAAAGTATTCACTATCTATCAACAACAATAGTAACATTCATTCTTCAGTCACTAATTAGATCAATACAATGAGTCGACATTATCAACACGACATCGTCATTATTGGCGCCGGAGCAGCTGGGTTAACACTGGCTCTTGAGTTAGCAAACCACCATCGAGTGGCTATATTAACAAAAGCTGACATACGCGAAGGCTCCACTTTATATGCTCAAGGCGGCGTTGCGGCAGTGCTGTCTGATAAAGACACAATTGATTCTCATATTAACGACACAATCGATGCCGGTGTAGAACTTGGCGACCCTGAAGCCATTCGTTTTACTGTCGAGCACTCTAAAGAAAGCATTGATTGGCTTATCTCTGAAGGCGTTCCTTTTACTCGATATGGGGAAAGCGAAGAATACCACCTGACAAAAGAAGGCGGACACAGCCACAGACGTATTATTCACAGTGCTGATGCGACAGGATTAGCGATTTCAAAAACGCTTATCAAAAATGCAACAAATCACCCTAACATCGAATTTTACCCAGATCGTGTTGCCATAGACATTGTGACGACGAAAAAGCTTGGTCTTGACGGCCCGAATCGTGCGGTTGGTGTGTATGCACTTAACTTGGACGATGACGTTATAGAAGTATTTCATGGCGGCTTTGTGTCCTTAGCATGTGGCGGCAGCAGCAAAGTTTATCTTTATACAAGCAACCCTGACACAGCATCAGGTGACGGCATTGCCATGGCTTGGCGAGCGGGTTGCCGAGTTGCCAACATGGAATTTAATCAGTTCCATCCAACTTGCCTGTACGACGCAAAAGCCAAAACCTTCTTAATCTCGGAAGCCGTTCGCGGAGAAGGCGGCAAACTATTACTGCCTGATGGCTCTCAATTCATGTCGAAATTTGATCATCGCGCTGAATTAGCGCCTCGTGATATTGTCGCCAGAGCCATTGACCATGAAATGAAGCGTTTGGGCATACATTATGTACTTCTAGATATTTCTCATAAAGACGAAGATTTTATCAAAGAACACTTCCCAACGATTTATAAGCGCTGTTTAGAATATGGTCACGACATGACGAAAGGACCAATTCCTGTTGTTCCTGCCGCGCATTACACATGTGGTGGCGTTGTGGTAAACCAACACAGTGCGACCGATATTGAAAACCTTTATGCCATTGGTGAAACCGCTTACACAGGATTGCATGGTGCAAACCGCTTAGCGAGTAACTCCTTATTAGAGTGCATTGTATTTGCTCGATCAGCGGCCAAAGACATACTAGAAAAACACCAAGACACAAGCCAAATTGAAATTCCTGATTGGGATGAAAGTAAGGTAACGAACTCAGATGAAGACGTTGTTATTACACATAACTGGCAAGAACTAAGACGCTTCATGTGGGATTATGTCGGGATTGTCCGAACAGACAAACGACTTCTACGAGCAAAACACCGAGTAGACTTACTGCTTTCCGAAATTCAAGAATTCTACACCAACTACAAAGTATCGAATGATTTACTCGAATTGCGCAATCTTGCTATGGTGGCCGATTTAATTATACGCTCAGCCATGTCCAGAAAAGAAAGTCGCGGACTGCACTTCACATTAGATTATCCTGAAAAACAAGCCGATAGCACACCCACTATATTAGCGCCAGAACGAACGGAATGATGATTCGACCTCTGTAATCAGCTATAGCGTTTCTTTGCCTCTTCACTGCGGCGCAACAAAATCTGTTGCGCCGCAAAAGAGCGTAGCCTCTGATAATCATCACGACTAACACTGTCTCGATAAATCACTTTATACGCAGGCCATACCACATCTAATATTTTATTCTCTCGATGCATTTTGGCAATCAGTTGAATGCCGTTTGCCCGAACAAACTCTAACGGTATAAGGCATTCTTTTTTAAATAAAAAAACATCTGAATTTTCAATACCAATTTGCTGCTTCACTTCTTGATAAATAACACGAAAAAACAAAAATGCGACGGTGAATCCCATCATAGAGAGGATGGATACTCGCCAAATCACAGGCATCCAATAAAGCTGAAGTAAACCGGCAGACAATACAGTGACAACAAGCCACAAAAGTGCACCGATCCAAGAGCCTTTAAGCTCGACTGTTTGCTGGCTGTACACGAGTCACAATAATATCAACAATGCGGGCAAGGTCTGGATCTTGAGGCACTTCTGTTTGCATAAACCAAAGAAAAAGATCCTGATCTTCACTTTCAATGAGCTTATAAAAGCGAGCCTTATCCTCTTCGTCCAAGGTTAAAAAAACCTCATCTAGAAACGGCTCTAAAAGAAGATCCAACTCCAACATACCTCGACGACAATGCCACTTTAAACGTTTAAAACTTAATGATTCTGCTGTTTCACTCATGAAATCACCCATTAGATAGAATGTTTTTATTATATCTAATTTATTAACAAAAAAACCAAAACACTTACGATAGTTAACTGTTCTCTATCAGACAAACCCTTACTATACAAAGAGATAAGATGATTAGAATAGGGATTAAAAAGTATTATTTTGACTCTATTTTTAGCATTAACTCTAAAATGAAACAAAATAGTACAAATATTGGCTATTTATGTATTAACGGGTCAATTACAAGATGACCTATATTAATGTCCACTTGGTTATCTATTATCAAGCATTAGGTCTGATTATATAAAAACAAATAAACTCCAAACTGGGGAAAACCTATGAAAAACCTTACCAAAACAACGCTTGCTTGCGCAGTATCTCTCAGTGCCGCAATGTCAGCTGCCAGCGCTCTCGCAGAAACTCAAATCACTGTGGCTACTGTAAACAACGGCCACATGATCGAAATGCAAAAACTCACACCAGCATTCGAAAAAGCTCACCCTGACATCAAAGTGAAATGGGTAACTTTGGAAGAAAATATCTTACGTCAAAATGTCACACAAGATATTGCCAATAAAAGTGGGCTTTATGACGTCATGACTATCGGTATGTACGAAGCACCTATTTGGGGTGACCGTGGTTGGTTAACACCCGTTGATGTTAGCGGAAGCTATGACGTTGACGATATCCTTCCTTCTATTCGCCAAGGTTTATCTCATGAAGGAACGCTATATGCAGCGCCTTTCTATGGTGAAAGCTCTATGGTGATGTACCGTAAAGACTTAGTGAAAGATGCAGGCATGACAGTTAGCGACCGCGATAGCTGGGAACACATTCGCGATGTCGCTGCAGCAGTACATAATCCAGATGAAGGCGTTTACGGTATTTGTCTACGCGGTAAAGCAGGCTGGGGCGATAATATGGCGCTTGTCACAACCATTGCAAACTCATTTGGTGCTCGCTGGTTCGATGAAGATTGGAAACCTCAACTTGAATCAAAAGAATGGAAGCAAGCGGTTAATTTCTATGTTGACCTAGTGACTAAATATGGCCCTCCAGGTTCAAGCAGCAACAGTTTCAATGAAAGCTTAGCGCTATTCAATGAAGGACGTTGTGGCATGTGGATTGATGCGACGATTGCCGCTTCTTTCGTAACAGACCCTGCTCAAAGTAAAGTAGCCGACCAAGTTGGTTTCGCACAGTCTCCAATCAGCGCAACAGAGAAAGGCGCTAACTGGTTATGGTCTTGGTCTCTAGCTATTCCGGCAGCGACTAAGAAAGCAGAAGCCGCACAAACTTTCGTTCGTTGGGCTACATCTAAAGAGTACATTGAGCTAGTCGGTGAAACGAATGGCTGGGCAGCAGTGCCAACTGGTACCCGTACAAGTACTTATGAAAACGCTAAATTCCAGAAAGCCGCTGTTTTTGCTGAAGCTGAGCTGAAAGCAATTAACTCCGCTGATCCAACCGACAGCACACTGAAACCATCGCCTTATGTTGGTGTTCAGTTTGCGGCTATTCCTGAGTTCCAAGCCATTGGTACAACAGCAGGTCAAATGATTTCAGGCGCGCTGTCTGGCTCTATGTCAGTTGATCAAGCATTAAAATCTGCGAACGTTTCAGCAGATCGCCAAATGCGTCGTGCAAAATACTATTAATCTAGACCGACTAAGAAATAGGGCTATTTAGCCCTATTTCTACCTTAAATCGTCCGCTTTCAGGGCGAGATTTTCTGCTTATAATAAGAGATATATAACATGAAGCGTTCAATCACTCGCTTATTAATGGCGCCGTCTGTCATCCTGCTTTTAGCTTGGATGATCATTCCTTTGTCCATGACCATTTATTTTTCTACAATCGAATTCAGTTTGTACAATCCTGATCAGAATGGCTTTGTTGGTTGGGAGAATTTTGAATTTTTCATCACAGACCCAGCCTTCATGCCAGCGGTTGCGAATACATTAATCCTGCTACTGTCAGTGTTGTTTATCACCGTGGTATTTGGTGTCATGTTATCCGCATTAATTGACAAGCCTTTCTATGGCCAAGGCATTGTGCGTGTTTTATTAATCTCGCCTTTTTTCATCATGCCAACAGTTAACGCCTTAATATGGAAGAATATGATGATGAATCCTGTTTATGGGATTTTTGCATGGATATCAACCTCATTTGGGCTTGAGCCTATTGACTGGCTATCCAATCACCCATTGATGTCTATCATTATGATGGTCAGTTGGCAGTGGCTTCCTTTTGCCATCCTGGTATTTGTAACCGCGTTACAGTCACAAGACACAGAACAGAAAGAAGCGGCCCAAATGGATGGCGCGACAGGCCTGCATATTTTCCGCTATCTAACGATTCCTCATTTAGCACGCCCTATCGCGGTTGTGGTAATGATCGAAACAATTTTTCTATTGGCTGTTTTTGCCGAGATTCTTGTTTCTACGAATGGTGGTCCAGGTTACGACAGCACAAATTTAACTTACTTAATTTATAACCAAGCCCTTCTTCAATTTGATGTTGGTACGGCTTCCGCTGGTGGTTTACTTGCTGTAGTACTTGCGAATATCGTCGCCTTTTTCTTAATTCGTGCCGTTGGCAAAAACCTAACGGTGTGAGGTAAATACGATGACTCTTAATCAACAACGCAAATTCAAAACTTTCTTAACAGGCCTATTTGCATGGTCTGTTGCCTTGGTACTATTTTTTCCAATTTTTTGGATGTTTATTACCTCATTTAAAACAGAGTTACAGGCTATCTCTGTTCCTCCAGCATTATTTTTTGAGCCAACGTTAGAAAACTATGTAGAAGTTCAAGAACGCAGCGATTATGTCAAGCATGCTCTTAACTCTGTAATTACGTCATTTGGTTCGACAATTCTAGCTTTGATCATTGCGATTCCAGCGGCTTACTCAATGGCTTTCTTTCCTGGCAAACGCACAAAAGATATTTTGCTTTGGATGCTTTCCACCAAGATGCTTCCTGCTGTTGGTGTATTGATGCCGATTTATCTATTAAGCCGTGATTACGGACTACTAGATACACGTGCGGCCTTGGTCATTATATTCACGTTAATGAACCTTCCTATTATCGTGTGGATGCTGTTTTCTTACTTCAAGGATTTACCAAAAGAAATCTTAGAAGCCGCTCGAATGGATGGCGCAACACCGTGGGACGAAATTGTGAAAGTGGTACTGCCTTTATCCCTTGGTGCGATTTCATCTACCGCCTTGCTGTCTATCGTTCTATGTTGGAACGAAGCATTCTGGTCCCTTAACTTAACGCCATCCGATGCTGCACCGCTAACAGCGATGATTGCTTCCTATTCAAGCCCTGAAGGTTTGTTTTGGGCAAAATTATCTGCTGCATCAACATTAGCCTGTGCACCAATCGTCATATTTGGTTGGTTCTGTCAAAAACAATTAGTCCAAGGCCTTACATTCGGCGCCGTAAAATAATTATTAGGAAGCTTTCACATGTCATACTTAACGATTACAGAGCTACAGAAACACTACGACAACTATCACGCGCTTCGCGGTATTAATCTCTCTATCACTGAAGGCGAATTCCTTGTTTTCGTCGGCCCTTCTGGTTGTGGTAAATCCACGCTATTACGTACTATTGCGGGCCTTGAATCCAGCACTGGCGGCACGATTGAACTAGACGGCCGCGATATCACAGAATTGGCTTCTTCAAAACGTGATTTAGCCATGGTATTCCAGTCTTACGCGCTTTATCCACATATGACGGTTGCAGACAATTTATCGTTTGCACTTCGCCTTGCAAAAGTGCCTGACGCTGAAATCAAAGAAAAAGTACGTTCAGTTTCCGCATCATTACAGCTTGATCCATTACTAGACCGTAAGCCGAAAGAACTTTCTGGTGGCCAGCGTCAGCGTGTTGCTATTGGTCGTGCGATTGTTCGCCAACCTAAAGTTTTCTTGTTCGATGAGCCACTGTCTAACCTTGATGCGGCACTTCGTGTTCAGATGCGCTTGGAACTTGCTCGCCTACATAAAAAGCTTGGTACAACCATGATTTATGTAACTCATGACCAAATTGAAGCAATGACGTTAGCGGACCGAGTGGTTATCTTAAACGCTGGGCAAATAGAACAAGTTGGTACGCCACTTGAACTGTACCGACAACCAAACAGCCGCTTTGTTGCCGAATTCATTGGCACACCGAAAATGAATCTAATACCAGCAAACAAAGCAGCACTTCAAGACAACAATCTAGCCATTGATTTACTGGGCAATCAGATTGATTTTCCTGCTAATCGCCTTAAAGAATCATTATCAGCTTCAACTATCGTTGGCATTCGCCCTGAACACATGACTCTGGTTGAACAAGATGGTGACATTCAAGGCCGTATTGAACTGGTTGAACACTTAGGTTCTGAAGCTTACGCGCACATTCAGCTTGGCAATGATCAAACAATCATAGTCAAAGCGCCTGCTCGCAGTGAATTAAAAGACGGACAAGACGTCAGTATTAACATAGATGTGCAGGAAATTATTCTGTTTAACGAAAATGATCGTGTAATTTCTGTCATTCCTGAGGAAGCATAAAATGTCAAACTATCTCCAAACTTCCAAGAATATGGATCAGCTTTCAGCTCAAAATTATGAAAAAGAAGCGATCCAAGCTGGAGTGGTACATTTAGGCGTCGGTGCATTCCACCGCGCTCATCAAGCGGTATATTTTGATCAACTATTAGCGAATGAAAATGAGCAAAATTGGGGAATCATTGGTGTCAACATTCGCCCACAAGACAGCCAAGCATTTTCCCGTTTTATCGAACAAGATGGTGAATACATTTTAAAAACTATGGCAGCGGATGGTGTAACGAATTACGAACACATTCGTTCTATTGTTAAACAAATCGATGGCGCACAAGCACCTGACGATGTTGACTCAGCACTTGCTGATGCCAATATCCAGTTAGTAACATCAACGGTTACTGAAGGTGGTTATTATCTTGATGAAAACCGCAAATTAATGCTCGATCACCCTGCTATTAAAGCAGACATAGAAGGTGCTCGAAATACGCTTTATGCTTTCTTGTACGCAGGCCTGAAAAAGCGCAGTGAAACATCAAAAGCGAAGATTACGCTTTTATGCTGTGACAATTTGCGCCATAACGGCGAACTTCTCCAAGCTGGATTAATGCAGTTTTTAGAAGCTAAAGAAGACGCTGAACTGGCTAACTGGATTAAACAAAACGTCTCTTTTCCTTGTTCTATGGTAGACCGCATTACGCCAAAGCCAAGTCAACAGCATGTTGATGATGTTCAATCTCGATTTGGTATTGATGACCAAATGACGGTCATGGGCGAAGACTTTATCCAGTGGGTTATTGAAGACAATTTCGCTGGCAAAAAGCCTTCTCTTGACCTAGTTGGTGCCCAGTTCGTTAAAGATGTTGTGCCTTTTGAAGAAGCTAAAATTCGTATTTTGAATGCAGGTCATACTTGCGTTACTTATCAAGCCGCCCTAAAAGGCCTGACTTATTTTGATGAAGCAATGCGTGATGATGAACTGAAGCAATATTTTGCGGACTTTATTTTACAAGACTCCATCCCTGCGATTGGCGACTCTGTGGTCGATTTACCTGCATACTTCAATATTATTATGCAGCGCTTTAGTAACGCTAACATTGGCGATACTGTGGAGCGTATCTGCACCGACGGTTACGCGAAGTTTCCAATTTTCGTTTTTCCAACGCTAGAAGGCGTTTATAAGAAAGGCGGCACACCAAGTAAAACGATTCAAGGTATCGCTAGTTGGTTTACCTTCATGCAGTTGTCGAACCAAGGGAAAATAGATACGCCTTACCATGAACCAAACAAAGCATCCCTATCTGCTTTTAGTAATGACAGCACAGGGATACAGGCTTTTGCTACAGATCGTTTTTTATGGGGTACTGTACCAATCGAATTTCCAGATTTTGTGGCACAACTCACACAAGCAATCCAGACAAACATGACTAAATATGGTTAGATAGAAGTCATCAAACTCAAGGAAGTAAGCGAATATTTTTTGCTTTCTTGGGTGTGTTTTTATAAATAATAAAAAGCAGAACAGAGCAATGGCGTAAAAATGTTTTTACCTGCTTGAGCGAGAATATTATGTCGACTACTGCCAAACGCATCACGCCTGAATATGAAATTGTTCAAGACAACGAAACCATTAGATACCTTGAGCATGGCCACCCAAGTGATCTGATTCGCTGGCATGCACATGACGACTATGAACTGCACTTTATGGTCGAAACATCCGGTAAAGTCTTTGTCGGAGACTATATTGGTAACTATTCCCCCGGACAACTTATCTTAACTGGCCCCAGACTTCCTCATAATTGGATCTGTCAAAATGATAAACAAAGCGTAGAAGTAAGAGATATGGTCATTCGCTTTGATCATGAATCTTTTTCCAATGGAATGAAAATCATACCGGAGTTAGCCGAAGTTATTCCCATGCTGGCTAGGGCAAAATCAGGTATTGAATTTTTTGACTTAGACCATGAATATTTAAAAGAAACATTTCAACGTGTTCGTGATTCGAGTGGCTTATCAAGATTAATTATCGCCTTACCACTACTACAAAAATTAGCTAAAACACCTGATTATCGCTTACTCTCAACGGTTCAGATTGATCTAAAATCCAACGAAACCTTACAGCGAAAAATAAATACAGTAGTTGATCATGTCACTCAAAACTACAATCATGATATTACGCTTTCTAGCGTTGCTGGTTTAATTGGTATGTCTGATAGCCATTTTTCACGATTTTTTAAAAAAGCCACAGGCAATCGTTTTATTGAATTTGTTAATCGTGTTCGAATCAGTCGTGCCTGTAGCTTACTAACAGAAACTGACCAGCAAATCGCAACCATTTGCTTTCAAGTTGGTTTTAATAATGTGGCCAATTTCAATCGTCGGTTTCATGAGTTAAAAGGCGTCACGCCAAGAGACTTTCGAATCCAAAGTAACATTCGTATAGAAGGCTCTATACCAATGAATCACTAAATAAACGTTTAAACTATTGAATCCTAAAGTATAAACCGTTGAATGTAATAACTAAGTTAGATAAAAAATGCCGCTATCATTATGTTGATAGCGGCATTTTTTTGCATTCAAGAAAATTCAAAACATCATTAAGACAAATTAGATAACGCCTCGTTTAAAGGTTTTGTGACGTGGTAAAGAGACTGGTAAAGTTCATACTTTCTCTGATAGTAAACTTTCATTTCTTCATCTGGCTCATGGGAAGCTAAAATATCCGGCATAGTGCAATACTCTGCTATTAGCTCCTCAATGTCTTTCCCTTGGCTTTGCTGCTCACCTAACAAAGCCAGACGTGCAGCACCTAAACCGGGCCCAACATCGCCACCATCTCGATAAATAAGGCGCTTATCCAACACATTGGCGATAATTTTTCGCCACATAGCTGAGCGTGCACCACCACCGATTAAAGACAGCTCATCCACAATACTTCCAGCGTTTGCTAATGCGTTTTGACAATCTAACAGAGAAAAAGCAACACCTTCCAACACAGACAGTGTCATGCCATTAAGGTCAGTGGCATTTGTTAAACCAACAAATTGCCCATTCGCCAAAGGGTCGTTATGTGGTGTGCGTTCTCCGTTAAGGTAAGGCAAGAATAAAACACTGGTACGCTGAAGCTCAGACTCTTCCAATGCATCTAACAATTCAGGTACGGTTTTATCAACTAACTTTGCAAACCAAGCAAGACTGTTTGCCCCGCTCAAAGTAACGCCCATTTGATGCCAACGATTTGGTAACGCATGGCAAAATGCATGCACGGTGTTTTCAGGGTTGGCTTTATGAGATTCGCTTACGGTGAAATAAACGCCCGAAGTTCCTAATGACACAAAACCTTGTCCGGCATTCGTTACACCCATACCGACGGCTCCTGCTGCATTATCGCCACCACCAGCCACAACAGGTAATTCAGGAAGGTTAAGTGCTTGCGCAGACTCTTCGGAAAGAACGCCAACAAGATCACAGCCTTCATGCACTTTAGGCATGTTCGCTTGCGTTAAGCCTGTCGCGGCCAATAAAACATCATCCCATTGGCGAGTTTCTGGATTCAACCATAATGTTCCTGCTGCATCAGAACAGTCAGATGACATAAAACCTGTTAGACGATAGGCTAAATAATCTTTAGGCAACAATACAAACGCTAACTTTTCAAAAACTTCAGGTTCATTTTCTTTTACCCAACGAATTTTAGGCGCCGTAAAACCAGGCATAACAAGGTTTCCGGATCGTTCGATAAGCTCAGGAAAGGTGTTCATTAAATCCTGACACTGCATTTGGCTACGTCCATCATTCCATAAGATACAAGGGCGGAGTACGTCACCTTGAGCATCTAATAAAGTCGCTCCGTGCATTTGTCCCGATAGCCCTATCGCTTTTAATTTGCTTAAATCCAAACGTTGATGTAGCTGCTGGATAACATCGATGCAAGCTTGCCACCAAGATAAAGGGTCTTGTTCTGACCAAGTCGCGCAGGGACTACTCACGCTCAAAGAAACAGATTCTTGCGCGAGTACGTTGCCTTTATCGTCAATGATGACGCCCTTTAACCCAGAAGTTCCTAAATCAAGACCTAAATACATGCTCTCACTCGTCTCATTAAAATTCGTTATTATTTTTACAATCCAATGCACCATTCTACACTTAAATTAACAGCTTATATGCCATAGTAAAAACGATACAAAAGATTCACATCGTTTTTTCCCGATTTTCCTTTGTATTGCTGAAATGCCAAAAATATGAGCCAAATCATTCCGTAATGAAAGATTGAAAAAACAAAAACAGTCATTACTGATAGACTACCCAGACAGCACAGTTGCGACTTTTTATGGAAATGACTTTATGACCTTACCTTACGACACAATAACTTCGTCATTACAAGGCAAAACCGCCATTGCAAGATTGCATGACATTGGGGTTTTGCGCATTACCGGCGTGGATGCAAAAAAACTTTTACAGGGTCAAATAACATGCGACATAAATAAACTGTCTTCAAGTGACGGTTTATATGGTGCCATATGCAGTATTAAAGGTCGCATTATTACGAGCTTTTATATTGTCCAAAAAGACGACGACATTCTTATACTTATGGACAGGGACTTGGTTGAAACGACATTACTGCATTTAAAAAAGTACGCTGTATTTTTTAAAACAGAATTGATCAATGATAACGATGCTTTCCATGTTTATGCTCGTGCGACGCTCAACAACATGGAGGTTGTGCCAGAAAAGTTATCAGAAACACTTCCCATTACCCATAAAAACAACATCGTTTCTATGACACTTAACCATTACCCAATTGATACACAATGGCTTATTACCGATCTCGAAAATACTTCAATTAAAGAAGAAAACAAAGAGCTAATCGCACTGTCAGCTTTAGCTGTTCGCCCTATTATTACTCAAGCTCAAAGCGAAACTGTTTTACCTCAATGGCTAAACATGCAACGTACAGGCGGCATTAGCTTTACTAAGGGTTGTTATACTGGGCAAGAAATTGTGGCCCGCATGCAATATCGTGGGAAATCCAAAAAGCAGTTGGCTTTGTTTCAATGGGAGGGCAACCTTGATACGACAAAAGAGCTTATGGACGATCAAGGCAAAAACATTGGCCATGTCTTCTCTGTTGAAAATATCCAAGGTGGACAATTAGCACAGATCATTTTAAATATTGATCCAAATGAGACAGAACACTTCTTGCTAGATGGCAAAGATATTTCAATGCTCCCGCTGCCGTATTCATTAGAAGCCACAAAGTAAAATACCCCTATACAAAAATGGCGTCCTATTCAGTTAATAGACGCCATTTTTTTCAAAGCGGAAGCATTATCTGCTCGTTTTCTTTTAATTCAGTACAGTGCTCAATAGGGCTTAACTTCCATTCTATTGATTCTTTGCCAAGTTTCTCCAAATAGGCATTTGCTTTCGAGAAATGTTGGCAACCTAAAAAACCACGATACGCGGACAAAGGAGAAGGATGAACACTTTCTAATACATAATGTTTTTGGCGATCTATATGTCGTCCTTTTTTCTGAGCATAAGCCCCCCATAACATGAAAACAACACCATTATGCTCTTCATCAATAAGCTTAATAATCCTATCCGTAAAAATCTCCCAGCCTTTATTCTGATGGGAGCCTGCTTTTCCAGCTTCAACCGTTAAAACACTGTTCAGCAATAAAACGCCCTGCTCTGCCCACTGCAGTAGATAACCGTGATTAACAGGAGAAATGCCTAAATCCGTTTCCAGCTCTTTGTAAATGTTAATTAAAGATGGCGGCACTTTAACGCCAGGCTTAACGGAAAAAGACAAGCCGTGGGCTTGGCCTTGACCGTGATAAGGATCTTGTCCAAGAATCACGACTTTTACCTTATTAAAAGGCGTCTGGTTTAAAGCCATAAAATAATCAGCCTCTTCAGGATAAATCGTACATTTTTGTTTTTCGGATTGTAAAAATTGCTCCAGAGTTTTCATGTAGTCTTTATCAAACTCATCAGCCAACCATTCATTCCAATCTGATGCTAATTCCATTGCTTCATTCTCTTTAACAGGTTCATTTATTTACACTAGAGGAAAGGGATTCAAACTTGGCGTTGTCTTGAATTCATAATAATACTCAAGTGATATTGTGTCTTCTGGTGTTAGTAGATGCTTCAGTAACAACCAAACCATCTCTCTCAATCCATACGCCTTAATATAGTCAGAGATCGCTGCAAGCGCTTCTTTCATTGGTAAATCCGGTTGATAAGAAGTAACCAACAAAGCAATTTGTCTATCATCTAAATTATGAGATTTTGCAATAACGGCAAGGTCAAACAAAGCATCACCTGCGCCAGAATACTCCCAGTCAATTAGCCAAAGCTTTTCGTCATCCATAAGAAAGTTTTTAGGATTCAGATCATTATGGCAAAGCACAGAGGGAAGAATCATTGTAGGACGAACTAACTGTTCAAAGATTGCATAAAGGTACTCATATTCAGCGCAGACTGAAATATCGTTTACACCATGCTGTTTGATCATTTTAAAGTAATGCTCAATAACATCAAAAACCAAATACTCATGCTCACTGATTGGCAAGCTATGAGCCTTAGTAAGTGTTTGAGCGATACGAACAATATCTTTATCTTGATGAACTACAGACCAATCCAAAGAATGCTGACTTACAAAATTACAAGCAACACCACCGAATTCATCATGCCAAACAACTTTTGGAGACAAACCTGCCGATGCCGCAAATTTTAGTGTGTTGATTTCATCAGAACGATTAATGAAGAAGGCAGAACAATCAATGTTTGGCACTCGCAATACGAGCTGTGGTAATTGATCCCAATGAATCAAATATACTCTATTTGAAAAGCCGTCTTTGAACTCTGTCGTTTCAATCTTAGAAGACCTTGGCAATATGCCTGCCATCTTTGAAAAATACTTATATAATGCCGTCATTTTTAATGATTTTATTGCCAGAATTGTAAGCGGCTGTCAGAATGAACAAATCAACAATCCGAGTCAATAGACAACTTGAAGCAGATAAATGAATAAACATGAAGATATTATTCGTAAGATACAAGAGCGACTGAGCACTTTAAGCAAATCTGAGCGAAAAGTAGCTGAAGCCATTCTTGCGGATCCTAAAACAACCATACATTCTAGTATCGCCAAACTTGCAGCACGAGCTCAAGTAAGCGAACCAACCGTCAACCGTTTTTGTCGTAGTCTTATTGGCAGTGGTTTTCCTGATTTTAAAGTATCCCTTGCTCAAAGCTTAGCAACAGGCACACCTTACGTAAATTTAAACGTAGAGCCAGATGATGCACCAGGTGCGGTGACAACCAAAATATTTGAAGCAGCAAAAAATAATTTAACTCGCGCTCAAGAGATTCTTCCAGAACACCTTATCAGTCGTGCTGTTGATGTTTTGGCACAAGCTCGCCGAATTGAATTTTATGGTTTGGGTGCTTCAGGTCCAGTTGCTCAAGACGCACACCATAAGTTTTTTCGTCTGAATATGCCTGTCGTCGCTTATATAGACATTCTAGTACAACGTATGGCGGCAGCAGGGACTCACCCTGGTGATGCGGTTGTCGTTATCTCCTATACAGGTCGTACATTGCCATTAATCGAAACGGCACGAGTCGCTCGCGAAGCTGGCGCTTCTGTTATAGGCATAACTAACCCTGGCTCTCCACTGACAGAGCATTGCTCAATTGTATTGCCAATTGAAGAGACTGAAGATACAGACATCTATACCCCAATGAGTTCTCGTATCGTCTATTTGACTTTAATTGATGCACTAGCAACAGGCGTTCTATTAAAACGAGGCCCTGAGTTCAACGCCCACCTTAAAAAGCTCAAACAAAGCGTGCAAGACACTCGTCTACCTAAAATCGAAAAGTAATATCTCGATGATAGAAAGGCACATTTTATGTGCCTTTCTTGTTTTGGGACTGAAGCTCTCAAAAACATTTCCTCTTACATTTTTGACTAAAGACACCGTATCGTATCTTTTTACAACTTTGTAAGAGAATTTTGAAAGATTATCCAACCTGAGCAACCTAGAATCGTCACAGGTCTTGAGATAGGCCAAAAATATTTCATTATCTTGACGGTAATGTGATTATTTTCACCGATAAATTCAACAACTACTCACAACAAAAATAATTCTCGGATGCATTGTAGATAACTATTTCATTAAGCGTTATCTACATTCAAGAAGTAACTTTAGGTTTACTAAAGGCTTCGCCATCCAAAACATTTCAATGAGGGACAAACAATGATAGAAAGCAGTTATGCAATTAGCTTTACATTCCTAGCTTACCTAGTCGTTATGCTAGGCATTGGACTATACGCTTATAAACGAACTTCAAGCTCAGAAGACTACTTCCTAGGCGGTCGATCTTTGGGCCCTTGGCCTACAGCCTTATCCGCTGGCGCATCAGATATGAGTGGTTGGTTACTACTTGGTCTACCAGGGTACGCTTTCGCAGCAGGCATGGAGTCTATCTGGATTGCCGGTGGCCTTCTTGTTGGTACATGGCTAAACTGGCTGATCTGTGCAAAACGTCTACGGACTTACAGCATAACAACAGATAACGCTCTTACACTTCCTGATTTTTTATCTAAACGATTTAATGACAAATCTAAGTTAATACAAACTATTTCAGCTTTATTCGTCTTACTTTTCTTCTTGTTTTACACAAGTTCAGGTTTAGTAGCTGGCGGTAAATTGTTTGAAACGGTGTTTGGTCTTGATTACACCTATGCCGTTATTCTGGGTACAGTCTGTGTCGTTTCTTATACTATATTCGGTGGCTTCCTTGCTGTTGCTTGGACTGATCTAGTTCAAGGTCTAATGATGAGTGCGGCTTTGGTTATCGTTCCAATCATTGCTCTAGACGGTAGTTTCTCACAACTTTCTAGCACATTAATGACTAAAAATCCTGAATTACTTAATGCTTGGACAAGTGTCAGTGGTGAGCCTCTTGGCGCTATCGCGATTATCTCTCTTGTAGCATGGGGCTTAGGCTACTTTGGTCAACCACATATCCTAGCTCGATTTAAAGCATCACGTTCAAACAAAGACATCACAACAGCTCGTCGTATTGCGGTTATTTGGACGCTATTATCTATGGCAGGCGCTTTGTTGATCGGCTTCGTAGGCATCGCTTATGTTGATGGAAACTTAGCGGGCAAGTTGGCTGATAGTGAGACCATTTTCATGGTACTTGTTAACGCTATATTCCATCCTGTTGTAGCTGGTATTTTGTTAGCGGCTATTCTAGCGGCGATCATGAGTACTGCAGACTCACAATTGCTTGTTTCTTCTTCCGCGCTAGCTGAAGACTTTTACAAACAACTATTCAATAAAAATGCGACTCAAAAACAAATCGTAAACATTGGTCGTTTTGCAGTGGTTGCTATCTCTGTGATTGCTTTGCTACTTGCCCTAAACCCTGAAAGCTCAGTACTAGGTCTTGTATCTTACGCATGGGCGGGGTTTGGTGCGGCATTTGGCCCAGCAATTCTATTGAGTTTATTCTGGCGTAACATGAACCGTAACGGTGCATTAGCCGGTATTATCATTGGTGGCGTAACTGTGGTCGTTTGGAAACAGTTGTCAGGCGGTCTCTTCGATCTGTATGAAATACTTCCAGGCTTCCTTTTCTCTACTATTGCTATCATTGTCGTAAGTTTAGCGACTGGCGCTCCAGAAGATTCAGTAACTGAGTCTTTTGATGAATATGAAAAAGCTCTAGATACAATGGAATAAGCACTAACAGAATGAATTAAGCTCTATCTATTCATTCGTGAAAAAGCCCGAATCTATTTATAAGTTCGGGCTTTTTTTTGTATCTAAAAAAATATAAACATTCAGAAAAATAAAATACCTAAAAACATTCACTGCCAAATTTTAGGCAAAAAAATGGGGCTTGAAACAAGCCCCTAAACACCATTTACTAACAAACGTTAGTAGTCAGAGGAAAGATTAATCATTAAACAAGCTACAAGCGCCTTGCTCGGCACCATTCACTAAAATACGTTGCGCACTAAATAACTCTCGCCCCATACCTTGATGAGAATCGGTTAAATCTTGTTTAGCCGCTTCTCGATTATTAAGCTCTTCATCAGAAACCATAACTGACAATGTTCCTTCGATTGCATCAAGGCGAACCATGTCACCGTCTTTGATCTTAGCAATCAAGCCGCCAGCCAGCGCTTCTGGCGTTAAATGAATGGCGGCTGGTACCTTACCCGATGCCCCAGACATACGACCGTCAGTCACTAATGCAACTTTATAACCTTGGTCCTGTAGATTACCAAGGTATGGCGTCAGCTTGTGTAATTCAGGCATACCAATTGCCTTCGGCCCTTGGAAGCGAACCACTGCAACACAATCTCGTTTAAGTTCGCCACTGGCAATGGCATCAGCAAGAGCATTTTGACAATGAAAAACAACAGCTGGCGCTTCAATAATACGGCTATCATCTTTCACTGCAGAAACCTTAATGACAGCACGACCAAGGTTACCTTTAAGCAAAGATAATCCACCTTCTTTATTGAAAGGGTCTTCAATTGGTCGAATAACATCTAGATCTAAACTTTCATTCGGACCATCACGCCAAACTAGTTTGTCACCTTCTAAGAAAGGCTCTTTTGTGTAATGAGACAACCCTTTACCAACGATAGTGTTCACATCTTCATGAAGCAATCCGCCTTTTAGTAGCTGTTTCACTAAGAACGCCATTCCGCCTGCTGCGTGGAAGTGATTAATATCAGCTTGCCCATTAGGATAAATACGTGTCATTAACGGCACAACTTTTGACAAAGCCGAAAAATCATCCCACGTAATAACAATGCCAGCTGCGCGAGCATAAGCAACAATGTGCATGGTGTGATTTGTTGAACCACCAGTTGCCAATAAACCAACAATAGAGTTAACAATACTGCGTTCGTCAATGACTTCAGACAAAGGTCGATAATCACGCCCTAGAGCCGTAATTTTAGTCGCCAGCTGAGAGGCATGGCTTGTTAGTGCGCCACGCAATGGGTCATCAGGGTTAACAAAAGATGAGCCTGGTAATTGCAGCCCCATAATCTCAACAAGCAACTGGTTTGAATTCGCTGTACCGTAAAAAGTACAGGTTCCCGCGCTATGATAAGAAGAGGATTCCGCTACAAGCAATTCTTCTCGAGTGGCTTGGCCTTGAGCATATCGCTGACGAACAGCCGCTTTTGCTGAATTTGTAATGCCTGAGCGCATAGGCCCTGCGGGAATAAATAAAGCAGGCAGATGACCAAAACGTAACGCAGCAATCAATAAACCCGGTACAATTTTGTCACAAATACCTAGGTAGATAGCGGAATCAAACATATTGTGCGAAAGAGCGATCGCTGCGCCTTGAGCAATATTGTCACGACTAAATAAGCTCAACTCCATACCATCTTGCCCCTGAGTGACACCATCACACATAGCAGGAACACCGCCCGCAAATTGTGCAACAGAGCCCATCTCTTGAACCGCTGAACGGATCTGATCAGGATAACTCTCATAAGGCTGGTGAGCAGACAACATATCATTATAAGAAGAAATGATACCGACATTTGCCTCTTCCATTAGCGTGAGCTTTTGCTTCTCTTGAGGTGCGCATGCAGCAAAGCCATGGGCTAAATTACCACATGACAACTTGCCTCGATGTGGTCCTTGTTCCTGCGCTTTTTTCATATCTTTAAGATACTGCTGACGTAAGGTTTTACTACGCTCAATGATATCGTTCGTCACTTTGGCAACAATAGGGTTCATAAATGACTCCGGTTTTAATACAGTTGCTTCTAACATCTAAGATGATCTGAATTTTATGTAATATTACTACATTTAAACTAAAATTAACCTTAAAAACTTAAAAAATTGATGAAAAACCAATATATTTTGTAATTTTTTTACAAAAAAGACGAAATCCATCTCAACTCACTAGAGAATTTTCTTTTATTCGTTAGAATAGAGCGTGTTTTGTAACATTCATAATATTAGTATAGTAAAAGTGTTTGATTATGATCAAAAAATGAGCATTTCTTAGTGAATTTCACACTAATCCTTGCTTAAAAAAACACTTTTGTAGTATTTTTACCTAATTGTAGTATTTTTTAATTATAAAAATGTTTTTCTTTATTTTATTTGCACTGAAACAGTGCAAGTGAATATTTTTCAGAAATTTAGAGGTGAGTATGACTATCAAGGTAGCTATTAACGGGTATGGACGAATTGGACGTAACACTCTTCGAGCTCTATATGAGTCTGGTAAGCGTGATCAAATCCAAATAGTAGCCATTAATGATCTTGGTGATTCTAAAACCAATGCTCATTTAACAAAATACGACACAGTTCATGGTCGTTTTGGTGAAGAAGTCACATTTGATGATGAAGCTTTGTACATTAATAAAGATAAAGTTCTGACTTTCTCTGAACGTAACCCTGCAGACCTTCCTTGGGCTGAACTTGGTATTGATGTTGTTTATGAATGCACTGGCTTTTTCACGACGAAAGAAAAAGCCAGCGCTCACATTACAGCTGGTGCTAAAAAAGTGATTATCTCTGCTCCTGGTAAAGAAGTAGATGCAACGGTTGTATATGGCGTTAACCAAGACGTATTAACATCTGACATGACGGTTATATCTAACGCATCGTGCACAACAAACTGTCTAGCGCCTGTCGCGAAACCATTAAGCGACAAATTGGGCATCGAAAGCGGTCTGATGACAACGATTCATGCTTACACAAACGATCAGCGCCTTTCTGATGTTTATCACGAAGATCTATACCGTGCCCGCGCTGCAGCAATGAACATGATTCCAAGTAAAACTGGTGCAGCTGCAGCGGTAGGCTTAGTCGTTCCTGAACTTTTAGGCAAATTTGATGGTATGTCAGTGCGTGTACCAACAATTAATGTTTCTTTGGTTGATTTAACCTTCTTAGCACCTCGTGAGACGACCGCTGAAGAAGTTAATAAAATCATTGAAGATGCGATTAAAGCAGATCCAGTGCTTGCAGAAGTATTGCATGTAAACCATGAGCCCCTTGTGTCTTCTGATTTCAATCACAGCACTTTCACTTCAAACTTCGATGCAACGCAAACGCGTGTTCAAGGTAAGTTAGTGAAAATCATGGCATGGTATGACAACGAGTGGGGATTCTCTAACCGTATGCTCGACAATACTATTGCATTGATGAACGCAAAATAATCAATATACATAAAGGCTGCTGACGCAGCCTTTATCTTTTCATATACTTCACTTCAAGCTTTCTAATTTTTGGTAAATAAAATGACTCGTAGAACTAAAATTGTTGCCACTTTAGGCCCTGCTTCAAGCTCTCCAGAAATGATCGAAAAACTCATTTTGGCTGGTGCTAACGTTTTCCGTCTTAATTTTTCTCATGGACAACCGGAAGATCATATAAATCGTGCAGAAGTTGTTCGCGCTATGGCGAAAAAGAACAACCGTCATATTGCTATTCTTGGTGACCTACAAGGGCCCAAAATACGTATCGCGCGCTTTACTAACACCAAAGTTGAACTTAAAGACGGCGCTACTTTTATTCTAGACGTTGCTTTTGACAAAAATGCTGGCGATGAAAATCGTGTTGGTATTGATTACCCTCAATTAGCAGAAGATTCAGAACCTGGTAACATTTTATTATTAGATGATGGCCGAGTAGTATTAGAAGTGCTTGAGGTTAAAGGCATGGAAGTCATCACTAAAGTTATTGTTGGCGGACCTCTATCCAATAACAAAGGCATCAACCGTCAAGGTGGTGGTCTATCCGCTGCGGCATTGACAGATAAAGACAAAGAAGACATAAAAACTGCAGCAGCATTAAAAGCAGACTACCTTGCTGTTTCATTCCCACGTAGTGCCGCAGATCTTCATGAAGCTCGTGCTCTAGCAGAAGCGGCTGGTTTGAAGGCCGGAATCGTTTCCAAAGTAGAGCGTGCAGAAGCTGTCGCTGACAATGAGACGTTAGACGCTATCATCCTAGCATCTGACGCGGTAATGGTTGCCCGTGGCGACCTAGGTGTAGAGATTGGCGATGCTGAGCTTATTGGTGTTCAGAAACACATGATCAAGCGTTGTCGTCAATTGAACCGCCCTGTTATTACAGCAACACAAATGATGGAAACAATGATCACTAGCGCAATGCCAACTCGCGCTGAAGTATTCGATGTTGCCAATGCTGTCTTAGATGGCACTGATGCCGTTATGTTATCTGCTGAAACTGCTGCTGGCAAATACCCTGAAGAAGTTATCCATACGATGAATCGCGTTTGTTTAGGCGCTGAAAAGCAACCTGCAATCAACCGCTCTAGCCACCGTCTCGATGTAACATTTACCGATATCGATGAAACAATCGCGATGTCAGCGATGTATGCAGCTAACCATTTAGAAGGTGTAAAAGCGATTATCAGCTTAACTGAGTCAGGTACGACACCACTTTTAATGTCTCGTATTAGCTCAGGTTTGCCAATTTATGCACTTTCTCCGAATCAAGCAACACTAAATAAAGTAAACCTTTATCGCGGCGTTACACCTGTATCTTTTTCTTCACAGAAGTTTAACGTAGATACTATCGTTACAGGCTTAGTTGACCATGTTAAATCTCTTAACTTGATCAAAGACGGCGACCTCGTTATTGTAACAAAAGGCGATCACCTTGTTAGCTACGGCACAACAAATATGATGAAAGTAGTCAAAGTCGGTGATGTTAAAGAATAACTAACACTGAAGGGTTATATTGTGCAGTTGCAACAAAAAACCATCACAACACCAGAGTGTAAAAACGTCGCTCTGGTGGCCCATGACAATATGAAGCCAGCACTCATAGATTGGGCAGAAAAGCATAAAGATAAACTTATCAAACATAATCTTTTAGCAACTGGTACAACTGGGAACTTAATGCAAAAGCAATTAAAAGTTCCA
This sequence comes from Marinomonas ushuaiensis DSM 15871, assembly GCF_000521805.1. GTDB lineage: Bacteria > Pseudomonadota > Gammaproteobacteria > Pseudomonadales > Marinomonadaceae > Marinomonas > Marinomonas ushuaiensis. Next base: position 2,955 of record NZ_JAMB01000007.1, on the reverse strand, counting down.
GTTAAATCACTGATTAGTGGCCCTCTTGGTGGAGACCAACAATTAGGAGGTTTGATTGCAGAAGGCAAAATTGATGTTCTTATTTTTTTCTGGGACCCCTTTGAGCCTATGCCACATGATCCAGATATAAAAGCTTTGCTTCGTGTTGCTGCGGTTTGGAATATCCCTATTGCTTGTAGTGTGTCATCTGCAAATTTTCTTGTTTCATCCCCTTTATTTGAAAGTGAGTTTGAACGACAAATTCCAGATTATGAAAGTTATCTAAAAGAGCGACTATAAAGTCGCTCTTTTCTTTTCAACATACGAAAATCAAACATACCTAAACCATCTCAATACTCGCTGTTTTATTCAAAATCGGCTATATTAGCGCCCATTATTATCTAATATGAATGTGTTATGCCCATTAATAATAGATATTTTATTTACCTATTCAACGTACCACCTCTCTCAACACTACGTTGGAAATCCATCAGGAGAAATGTTTTGCAAGCAGATGTCGCCCTAATAATGGGATCAAAAAGTGATTGGGGTACTATGGAAAGCGCCGCAGAAATCATGGATATCCTTGGTGTAAGCTACCACGTAGAAGTGGTTTCGGCTCATAGAACACCCGTTAAATTAGCCGAATTTTCTGAAAGTGCTGCTGATAAAGGATTCAAAGTCATTATTGGTGGTGCTGGCGGTGCTGCTCATTTACCTGGTATGGTCGCTGCTCATACACACCTTCCGGTTCTTGGTGTTCCTGTACAAAGTAAAGCTCTTAACGGAATGGACAGCTTATTATCAATAGCACAAATGCCAAAAGGTGTAGCTGTTGGGACTTTAGCAATTGGTCACGCAGGCGCATTCAATGCTGGCTTACTAGCTTGTCAAATTTTAGCCACAAGTAATCCTGAGCTAGCTGAAAAAATTAAAGTGTTTCGAACTAATCAGACAGACACTGTTTTAGCACATCCAGACCCAAGAGAGGCTTAATTTATGTCAATTCTATGGGTATTAGGAGCAGGCCAATTAGGTGCAATGCTTAAACAGGCAGGAACTCCAATTGGTGTTGATGTACGCCCTATCGATATCGAGTCCACAGATGTATTGCCTTTAAATGCAGAAGATATAGTGACTGCAGAAAGGGAAGAATGGCCAGATACAGCTGCAACAAAACAACTTGCTACACATAATAATTTTGTTAATTTAGCGACATTTCCACAACTTGCTGATCGATTAACACAAAAGCAATGGCTAGACCGCCTTAATCTAGCTACTGCACCTTGGTTTCCTGTAGAAACTGACTCTACTGCAAAATACGCCTATCAAATGTTAGGTGACCGAGTTCTAATGAAGCGCCGTCGAGGTGGTTATGATGGCAAAGGTCAATATTGGCTCAAAGAATCAGAGTTAACAGAAATACCAGACGATTGGAAAGGACAAGCAATCGCAGAGCAGGCCATCAATTTTGATGAAGAAGTATCGTTAGTAGGTGTACGCGGTAGAAATGGAGAAAAATATTTTTACCCTCTTACCCTCAACTTACATATCAATGGCATCTTATACGCATCCATATCTCCATTAGAACGACTTAAACCTCTGCAAACTAAAGCGGAAAAAATGCTAAGCAAACTAATGGATACTTTAGATTATGTCGGCGTGATGGCAATGGAATGCTTTCGTGTGGGAGACAACCTACTTATCAATGAGCTTGCACCACGAGTCCATAACAGCGGACACTGGACCCAAGCTGGTTCAAGTGTATCTCAATTTGAAAACCATGTACGCGCCGTTACAAACCTCCCACTAGCTCCTTCAGAAATAAAAAACCAAAGTATGATGGTAAACCTCATAGGTGTAGATTTAGACCATGAATGGCTTAAAATTAAAGGCCTAGAGCTTCATTGGTATGGAAAAGAGGTTCGACCTGGAAGAAAAGTAGGCCATTTGAATTTTTGTTCAAATGATAAAAATTTACTTCAGAGCGCTTTAAAAGAACTAAACCTTCCAGAACCCTACTCTGAAGCCATCAATTGGATGACTGAAAATCTTCCAAAATAATTCAACTCACTTCGTAGATATAATGCCACTGCAATCATTAACAGTGGCATTTCTTTCAAAGTCTATTCCTCATTATAAATATCCATCGATTTAGATTTGAATTATGCAAAAAAATGTCTAAAAATTAGCAATTCTAATGCTTTTTAACTTGTTTCCTTTACAAAACCCATTATTCTAAATGTTCTAATGAAAAGTATAAAAACATAACAGCACAATTTAGATGCTGGAAAGGAATATTGAATGAACAATATAGAATTAGATAGTTATGATTGGCGACTACTTAAAGCACTCCAATCTAATGCGAGGCTAAGTAATGTTGCACTTTCAGAACAAGTAAACCTATCTCCTTCCCAATGCTCACGACGCTTACAAAGACTTGAACAAAACAACTTAATTGAAGCATATTGCACTCAATTAAACGCCAGTGAATTAGGTTATCAGGTAACCGCCTTTATCAATATAATGCTAGATAAAACAAAAAACGGCTCTGATATTTCTTTTAAAACAGCAATAGCAGATATGCCTAAAGTATTAGAATGCTATTCAGTAAGTGGCGAAGCTGATTACTGGTTACGAGTCATAAGTGAAGATCTACCTTCCTTATCAATGTTTTTAAATGACACTATTTCTGAATTACCAAGTGTACGAGAAATAAGCTCAACCCTAGTTCTCAGTCGTATTAAATATTCCACCTCTTTTCCTTTACCTAATTTAATTTCTTAAGCGTATTTTAGAATAAATTAAGTTTTAAAATTCTTATTTTACCATTGCACAATGAATTTAATCTCGATAAAGCATTATTCAGACAGAGGGCAAAAGGGCTTGCCTTAGCCTCCAGGAAGGAGACTCTGTCACTTTTTAGGGACAAACCAATGCTACAAGAATGTAGCAGGAAAAACTCTTTTCTTACGT
>NZ_JAMB01000006.1 GCF_000521805.1 Marinomonas ushuaiensis DSM 15871 | reverse complement strand
TCCAACTTTATGGGGTCACTTCAGATTTAACAAATCACGGTTTTTTTGGTCTGCTCAACAGTGATTAACCAACGACTTTTGCAATACTCTCGCAAAGGTAATCAATGTTCTTATCACTTACGCCAGCAATGCTCATACGGCCAGTATCTGCAATATAGATTGAATATTCGTTGCGCAGTGTACGAACTTGCTCAAGCGTTAAACCCGAGTAAGAAAACATACCTCGCTGATCTTTGATGAAGGAAAAGTCTTTACTGACACCAGAGACTGCTAGTTTATTAACCAACTTCTCACGTAGACCATTGATACGATCACGCATTGCCGTCACTTCAAGTTCCCATTCAGCTTTTAGCTCTGGGTTGCTCATAATAGTATAAACAACTGCAGCACCGTGAGCTGGTGGCATAGAGTAGTTTGCACGGATCGCTTGGCCAATAATGGAAAAAGCCGCATTGGCTTCATCTGCAGAAGCTGCAATAACGCTTAAGCCGCCACAGCGTTCACGATAAATACCAAAGTTTTTCGAGAAAGAGTTGGCAATCAACATATCTTGTACGTTCGCCGCCATATGACGTAAGCCAGCGAGATCTTCATCTAAACCATCACCAAAGCCTTGGTAAGCCGCATCAACTAAAGGTAAAAGACCGCGCTTGATCACAAAATCAGTAAGGACTTTCCAATGATCAAATTGTAGATCGATACCTGTTGGATTGTGACAGCAGGCATGTACCAATAATACATCGCCTTCTTTTGCTTCGGCTTCCAATTTTGCCATCATATCGTCAAAACGAAGACCGTTTGTTGTTGGGTCGTAATAAGGGTAATCAAGAACGTCTACGCCAGCAGAATCAAAAATTGACTTATGGTTACCCCATGTTGGATCACTTACCCATAGTCGAGCGTCTTTTAGGTTGGCACTAATAAAATCAGCCGCCACTTTCAACGCACCAGTACCACCAGGTGTTTGTGTAGAACGAACACGACCAGATTGAATTAACGAGTTGTTTTCACCAAAAAGAAGATCCTTGATGACGGACTCAAATTCTGTCGCACCGTAAATACCCAAATAGCTTTTAGAGTTTTCTTGCTCAAGCAAAATTGCTTCGGCTTTTTTTACACTGTTTAAAATAGGAGTATGGCCATTGTCGTCTTTATAAACACCAACCCCTAAATCAATTTTCTTAGGATTTGGGTCTTGTTGATGGGCAACAATAAGCGCTAAAAGAGGGTCGCCAGGAACGACTTGAAGATGCTTGAACATGATATTTCAGAGTCCTTTTTATTAAACAGTGTATAGAGTGGGAATAATCTAAATCACAGTTTTATTTTGCCGTATTTGACGCAAAATACAATGGGCATATTTGCTAATACGTTGAATATTCACTTGGGGGCTGAGTGAAGTTACGCTACATTCGTAAAGACTCTAAATTAGGGTACTGATTAATATCGGCTAACCTATATAGCACGTTATAAAAAACAGTGATCGCACAGATGACCTTATCAGAAACTGGCTGCGTAATCGCAATACCATTTAATTTTTAGGAATATGGGAGCAATTGAATAACCCAAATTTTAAATTCATCGAATTCGATAGGTTTAAAACGGAAGCAGGGTTAAACAGTTTCACTCTTAACTCAATACGTAACCGTCAAGTCATTAAACCATTCACCGCTACCAAAGTGGCTTAATGTGTATTTCAGGGTGAGATTGCATTTTACGATGACTTGATCATTACAAAGACTTTGTGAAAAACAGGCTCGAAATGGCTATTTATAATCTATAAACTCTGCTTTTCTAGGCTATTTTTGTCTTGTCTTTGCTCTGTTCGCTACATGGTGGATAACGTCTTTGTAAGGAAGAGTTATGAAACATATAAAAGTAAGTTTGTTGCTTGTCGTGACTTTGTTATCTGGTTGCGCTCAAAACACAAAGCAAGTTGGTCTCTACAGTAATGTTGATCCAAGTGTAGGGATTCCTAAAGACGCTTTGATTCTAGTAAAACCAGAAATAAAAGGAGATGTGTTAACCAATAAAAGATATCTCAACCGTATCGTCGAGAATATGCTTGATGAAGGGTTTGTTAACGCTTCCAGTTCAATTGAAAAGTATGATTTCTATCTTGTTTTCGATTATAGAAGTGAGACGGATAACCTAGTGTATAAAACGCCTATATTCAGGGATAGGGTAACGGGCACTATTACATCCTGTAGGCGAAAAAAACAGGATAGTGCTTCAGGCACTACGCATTGTAGAACACATCATCAGACGCAAAGAAGGCTGTCTGGATTTAAGGAAGTGACAAGGTCGGTTGAATACAATGTTGTTCAAATGAAAATAATCAAATCGGATGACGATTTAGTATTTGATATTGTCATGAGAACCCCAAATGAGGGATGTTCAAAATGGAAGAATTTTGATTTTTTGACAGATCAAGTCTTTGAAAAATTGAATTTTGAGGATCTTGTAGAAGAAAGTTTTCGCGTCGAAATGCCTGAAGGGTATGATTGTCGATAATGTTCTCTTTGTAGTTTTTTGCAGGTCGTTGCGAATAGTATTCGCTGACCAAGTCGGCTTAAAAATGCCTTAATAGACTGATCGGTCTTCCAGTTGTGTTTCGTTATCAAGGCAGTTTAGTAATCGCTCGAAATCTGGTTGCATGTGGTGTAGCAGTTTATTGTGAAAAATTAAACCTTTTTCATCCGTTAGTATCGGAAGCGCACGTGAAGTTATTTTTTCCTGAAGTATTAGGCGCTGAACTTCGTTTACCTGCGGTGTTGAGTAGTGGGCAAAGGGTTAATTTTTTAACACTTTGTCCTCTACACATTGGTTCAGAGAGCTTCATTTTAGAAAGACACAGTCAACGACTAGGTACTTATCAGACAAGGTCAAATAGCAGCGCTTTACTACGCACTTCGCTAATTTTTTTGAAATGAATCTTATCTTGGCCTTCTATTTTCGCCCCGTCACCTGCCTTTACTATCACGCCATTATCTAGAGATAATTCGCCTTCAATAACTTGAATATAATAGTGACGTTTTTTGTCTGCTTGCCAGGTGGTTTCTGTTTCGTTTTCTAATATTAATTGAATGAGCTGCATATCTTGCTTAACTTGCAAGCTACCATTTTTTCCATCTGGCGTTATTACGGTGGTAAAACCTTGTTCCTCTCCAAACGCTTTTTGTTGATAACCTGGTGTTCCGCCTAGTTCATTGGGTTGTATCCATATTTGTAGAAACTTAAGCGGGTCTGTTTTTGACGCATTAAATTCACTATGGAAAATGCCTTTACCTGCTGACATTAGTTGATATTCACCGACGGGTAATTCTTTAATATTACCTGCACTGTCTTTGTGAGCAATTCTACCTTCTAATACCAAACTGATAATTTCCATGTCTTTGTGACCGTGGGTTTCAAAGCCAGAGTCAGGTGATACTGTGTCATCATTAATCACGCGTAGATGTGAAAATCCCATTTGTTGAGGGTCATAGTAATTACCAAACGAAAAGCTATGATGGCTGTTTAACCAACCGAAATTTGCGTGTCCACGGTCTTGAGCGTGACGAAGAGTGATCATAATGCCTCCAGTTTCTCTAAAAATCTTGATGATTTATTCTTGATAAATTCAGTGTATGAGCTTGAGAAAAGAAAGAAAATCGGAAGATTTTGAGATATTATTTCAAAAAAATTGAATAAAGGTTATTCCATGGCTCATGCCGTTACGTTAGAAGCACTACGAGTACTGGAGGCGATTCATAAGCTGGGCAGTTTTGCAGCTGCTGCAGAGGCTTTGTTTAAAGTGCCATCGGCGCTGACTTACACAGTCAAAAAATTGGAAGATGATTTGGGTGTGCCTTTATTTGATCGTTCACGTCAAAGAGCCGTATTAACCCCAGCTGGTCATTTGGTGCTAGAACAGGGGCGAGCGATTCTGGATGCTACCATACGGTTGGAAGATTCAATCAAGCAATTCGAGTCAGGCTGGGAGCCTAAGCTGAGAATTGCCCGTGATACCGTGTTGCTCGAATCGCCTTTAATGGAGGTGGTGGGTGATTTTTTAGTGCAAAATCGTCCTGTTGAATTAACGTTGTCTGAAGAATCAGTCGGCGGTGGTTGGGATGCTTTACAAGATGATCGTGTCGATTTGGTGATCGGCGTCACGGGTGAATTACCAAAAGGAAATTTCTATACTCGAGCGATTGGCGAGTTAGAATTTGTGTTTGCTGTTGCTCCTACACACCCTTTGGCATTGGTTGAAGGGGTTGTTACCGCAGCACAATTACGACAATATCCTGCGATTGTCGTTGCTGATAGTTCAAAAAAATTGCCCGCTCGAAATATCGGCATTTTTGAAAGCCGTCAGGTACTGAGAGTGGAAACCATGCGCAGCAAAATACAGGCGCAATGTTTAGGCTTAGGGGTAGGGTATTTACCTAAACATCGAATCATGGATGAATTAAATTCGGGCCGTTTGGTCACGAGGCAATGTGAGTTTCCAAGACCTAATATTACGGCCTATTTAGCATGGCGAAAGGACAGCCCTGGTCGAGGCTTGTCTTGGTTTGTTGATTGTTTGAGTCAGCAAGATTGGCAGCTTATTCCTGCTTCAGTGTGATGGCTTTGATTTGTATGTATTCCAAAAAATTTGAAGCCTTGTATTTAACGTTGTTTATGACGACATAAGGAGTGTTTGTGTTTTCTCTTTCTCTTTCTGTATTGCCAGTCTTTCTCTTATTGGTAGCTGGTGCCGTATGCCAGCGTTTTCGTTTTCCTATGGACGGCTTTTGGCCCGGCGTAGATAAACTGGCTTATTGGGTGTTGTTTCCTGCTTTGTTATTCCATAAAACATCGCAAATTGATTTCTCAAACCCTATGTTACCGAAGTATGCCTTTATTCTTTTGTTCGCTTTGCTTATCACGGCTATTTTTGTGTTTATCAGTGCGTGGTTTTTGAAGGTAGTTCCGCCGACCGCGTCCTCGATGCTGCAAGCTGGTGTGCGCTTTAATACCTTTATTGTTTTGGCACTGGCTGGCAGTTTATATGGCGACGAAGGTTTGGTGTTAGCGGCGCTGGGGGCGTCTGTATTAATTCCTTCGGTTAATGTGTTCTTGGTGTTGTCTATGGTGTTGATGCATCGCCCTCCGGCAAATAATGGTGTGGTAGTAACCTTGCCTAGGTTGCTGAGTGGCGCCTTGATTCGTAACCCTTTGATTGTCTCCATTGTGTTGGGAAGCAGTCTGAATTTACTAGGATTTACTCCAATTATTTTAATTTCTGACGTGGTTGGCATGTTGTCTCAGTCTGCCTTGCCGTTGGTCTTGTTAGCCGTAGGAGCCAGCGTTCGATTAGAAGCTATCCGTTCTGTTGGTATGACGTTTGTCTTATCTTCGATTGCGCGCTTTGTGATGTTTCCTCTGGTAATTGGGGTTATGTGCTGGTGGTTGGATGTTCGTGGTCTACCTGCATTGGTCGCTGTATTGTTTGGCGTGGTACCAACAGCAACATCTGCCTATGCGTTAGCTCGTCAGCTTGGCGGAGACACAGATAGAATGTCGGCTTACATCACAATGCAGACTTTGATGTCAGTATTAACTGTGCCAGTCAGTGTTTGGTTAAGTCAGTTGTATTTGTCTTAAAAAAACAGTTGTCCATTTACGAAAATTAGACATAAAAAAACCACACATCTGTTGAAGAGACCCTTTCAATAGGTGCGTGGTTTTTTGTACTTATGGCAATTTAGTGTAAGAAATTAAATTTCTTTGTAAATGTTCTCATAGCAATAATTTGTTGCTTCAACAAACCCATCTACACTGCCGCAATCAAATCGTTTACCTTTAAATTTATACGCTAATACACAACCTTCTTTGGCTTGTTGCATGATGGCATCGGTGATTTGAACTTCACCGTTACGACCTGGTGGCGTGTTGCGGATTTTGTCAAAGATATCTGGCGTAAGAATGTAACGACCAATGATGGCTAGATTTGAAGGCGCTTCTTCTTTACTTGGTTTCTCGACCATGTCAGTGACACGATATAAACCGTTATTCATGGTTTCGCCTTTTATCACACCATATTTGTGCACTTCGTCTTCTGGTACTTCTTCTATAGCGACAATGGTGCAACGAAATTGATTGTACAATTTTACCATTTGCGCCATAACGCCATCGCCGTCTTCTTCACCGAAGCAAAGGTCGTCGGCTAAGACAACGCCAAACGCTTCGTCGCCAATAATTTGTTCACTGGTTAGAATAGCGTGACCTAAACCAAGCATGTTGTTTTGACGTATGTATGAGAAATTGACATTGTCCATTAGGTGGCGAATGCTTTCTAGGTATTGTTCTTTGTTCGTGCCAGAAATTTGATGTTCTAGCTCGTAACTAATATCAAAATGATCGGCAATGGCACGTTTACCTCGACCTGTTACGAAGGTCACATTGTTAAGACCTGCTTTTTCAGCTTCTTCTACACCGTATTGAACCAAAGGTTTGTTTACGATCGGAAGCATCTCTTTTGGCATAGACTTAGTGGCTGGTAAAAAACGGGTACCATAGCCAGCAACAGGGAATAGACATTTGCGAATCATAAATTTTCCTTAATGAATAATAACGTTATAAAGTGGCTGTCTAGAAATAATGTATCGTCAGCCAGTTTAAGTGAATCAGTTTTAAATAGACGACTGTATTATAGTTCATCTTTCGTGACAGTTAATATTACCCTTGTTAATCGATCTAATACAGGGGCGTTTAATTTGTACCAGTGCCAATACAATGGGACTGTCAGTGGCTTGTCAGGAAATAGAGAGATCAGTTTCTTATTTTTTAGCTGCTCTTTAATTTGAATTCTAGGAATCAAAGCACAGACTGTGCCACTCATTACCAATTCAACAAAACCATGAGAAGATGGATACCAATGACTGTTACGAGTATCTGCTGTTACCTTTAAACATTCCTCTTGGTAGCGATTCCAAAGTTCATCATGTTCGTCATAGGTAAGAGAGGGGAGTTTTGAAACGCTGGCAGTACTTAAATCACCTCTTAAATGTGTTTTGATAAAGTCTGGTGTGGCGACTAATTCATACTGCATATAACCAAGAAACATTGAATCACCACCGGAAACAGGTGTTCCTGTTTGGCTGATGCAAGCGATTACTTCGCCTGTCTGTAATAAACTACGGGTCTTTGTTTGGTCAGCGGCTTTTATGTGTAGTTTTGTTTTGTCCGTTGCAGAGAAGTTACGAATAACAGACGTAAACCAAGTCGCTAATACATCGTTATTCACCGCAATGCTTAGAGGATGATTCGATGTTTGCCCTTGAATCGACTCTTGTAATCCTTCTTCTAACAACATCACTTTATTAAAGTGAGCTAGCATTTTCTCACCCAGTGGCGTTGAAACAACAGGCCGTGAACGGATTAATAAAGGTTGTCCACATTCTTGTTCAAGACGTTTGATGTTTTGCGATATTGCAGATTGTGTGAGGTGTAAGTATTCGGCGGCTTTGTCAAAACTTTGGAACCTCAATACGGCATGTAAGCTGGTTAGTGCTTTGTAATCAAACATTTTCATCCAATAAGTGAGTATTAAAAAATCTAATGTAAGTTAATTTTTATTAATTATAATTTAATGTTTTGATACCGTAAGATCAAGCCAAACAAACGGAGAACATTATGTTGGCGTTGATGAGTGGAGCCATTACAGGCGGCGGTTTGATTGTTGCGGTAGGTGCACAGAACAGTTTTTTATTGGAGCAAGCATTAAAGCGGCATTATGCCTTGCCAATTGCTTTGTTGTTCATCTTGAGTGATGCCTTGTCGATGACTTTAGGGGCATTTGGTATAGGGTTGATTCTGCAGGGTCATGATTGGCTGCTGGCTGTTTCTCGTTGGGCAGGTGTGGCGTTTCTTGTGTGGTTTGCATTAGGTAAATGGCGTTCCTCATTTCAGGAGGAGCATTTGATTTTAGAGCAGTACACTAAGCGTCTTGCGATTTGGCCGTTATTTTTAATGGGTTTTGCCGTGACTTGGCTTAATCCACACTTTTATTTAGACACAATGGTTTTGATGGGGAGTTTGGCGAACCAATGGCAAGGTGAAAAATGGCAATTTGTATTAGGTGGTGTGTTGTCGTCTATTGTCTGGTTTTTATCTTTGGCGTTTATTGGCCGCTTGTGTGCAAAGTGGTTAGAAAAGGCGGTGTTTTGGCGTTGGTTTAATCGTATTAATGCCATTTTGATTTGGGGTATCGCGCTTAAAATTGCCACACAGCCTTTATCCTAAGTGAATAAACACTGTGTGGTGATAGTGATGTAAAGAAGAAAGCTAGAGTTTGATTTCAACCTCATGGCTTTCTTCAACCGGTGCGATAGACGAGTCAGCGTCTACCAACATTTCTGCAGTGGCGACAGAAGAGACTGTTAATGCCACAGGAATTTGGTCGCCCTGATCTTCGATGACCATCGCTGGCTGGTAGTTGATTCGGTATAAGGCAACGATAGCAACACTGGCATTCAGTGCAGCAACAAACCAGAATAAAGCATCGACTCGAATTGTATCCATGAATGCGGCTGCAGCAAGCGGGCCAATGATACCTCCGACACCATTGAGTAATATCATGCCGCTACTAGCAGAAAGGATTTGCTCAGGGCGTAATTGGTCATTGATATGGGAAGAAGCCAAAGAATACATAGGGAAAGTAAAAGCACCAACGGCAAACATGCCCGCCATCATTAGTATTTCACTGTCTAAACCATTGCCAAGTGGAACGATAAACGCAGAAATAGCACCAACAATCCCCACCCAAAGAATGGTGACTCGACGATCTTGTCGATCAGAAAGCTTACCTATTGGCCATTGTAATAACATTCCCCCCACATAACTGGCGCCAATAAAAAGTGAAATTTCAGCCACGTTCATGCCAATACTTTTGGCGTAAAGCGCCCCAAGTCCCAATAAAGCACCAGAGGTTATCCCCGCAATGGTGACACCTGTGACACCGAGGGGGGCGGTTTTTACTAAACTCAGGATGTTGAGTTTTTCAGGAATGTTGATGGTAGGCGATGGCGTACGTACCAGCAGTAATGGAACAAGTGCCAGTGAAATCAAAACAGATGTCAAAATAAACAAACCATAGCCGCTAGGCGGTGAAAGGTTTAGTAAAAATTGGCCTAGAGTTTGGCTGGCCCATATTTCGATAATATAAATGGAAAATAAACGGCCGCGAGTTTTGTTCGTCGCGATATCGTTTAACCAACTTTCAGTGACAATAAATAGACCGGCGTAACATAAGCCGGTCCCCATTCGCATCAACATCCAAAACCATGGATTAACGACCACTGACTGCATAAGAATCGTGATAGAAGCCAAAGATGCAACCGCCGCAAAGACTCGAATGTGTCCCACATTCTTAACCCAGTTTGGAACCACTAAAGAGCCAATAACAAAGCCAAGGTAATAAGACGACATGATCAAACCTGTGGCAGTCGTATTGAAGTCTTCTATAGAGGCTCGAATACCGATCAAAGAACTTTGTAAGGCACTTGCCATGGTTAAGATGGCAATACCAAAGAGCAAGCTCCAGATAGGCAACAGGGTTTGTTTTAACATGCAATATCCTTTGAGCTAGCTGCGTATTAAAAATGAAATGCGAAAAAGTTCGAATTGGTCATTATTTCGGCAGACTATACCGATTGAAATTCTGAATGCAATCACTAATCGACGAGTTGAAAAATAGTAAAGAAAAACACGTTTATCTAGTCAATTTGGTGTTTCTATATTGATTGGAAAAACAGACTTAATTTACTCTTATTTTGGAACTTAAAATCGGATTTATTGTGATATAAATACTCCATCTATCAAGGAGGTTGTATTTTTGGTAGGCGAGTGTCTAAAACATGATTTAACAACATCAACAAGGACAGATAAATGAAAATAGGTATTTTAGCGGCTGGTATTACACCGGATTTATTATTGGCCAGTTTTCCAACCTATGCAGATATGTTCCTTGAACAATTAGCGGTCATCGATCAAAGTTTTACATTTACCACTTATGATGTACGTTTAGGTTTTTTTCCTGAGTCTGTAACAGAGTGCGATGCTTGGTTAATTACGGGTTCTAAATCTGATGCTTATGCAGATGAAGCATGGATTTTGCGGTTGTGTGAAGTGATTAAAGATATTGATCAATTAAAACGGCCGCTTGTTGGTATTTGTTTTGGTCACCAGATCATTGCTCGAGCACTTGGTGGACGCGTTGAAAAATTTGAAGGTGGCTGGGGCGTTGGTGTTCATCAGTATCAGATAGATGAATCTTTGCCTATGTTGGCAAACAATCAGAGTATTGCTCTGTGCGCATTTCATCAGGATCAAGTCGTTGAAAAACCAGAGCGTGCGCGGGTGATTTTACGTTCTGATTTTTGTCAAAATGCGGGGCTTATTTATGATGATCATATTCTGACCTTTCAAGGGCATCCTGAGTTTTCAGAGGAGTATGAAAAAGAACTGATTAATTTATATGACGGCCAGCAGTTAACCGCTCAACAAGCAAAAGAAGCTCGTGACACTTTAGGGGTTAATGAAATTTATTCTCTACAACTAATGAAAGGTATCGCGTCTTTTTTAAAGAAACCTGAATAAGCTTAAAAATATGGTAATACCTAAAAGTTCGCTTTTAGGTATTACAGATTATCGTTTCGTGATGTTTTTTAATTATGCTGCGTTAGTGTCTCGTCCAAAATGCTTACCAAGTAATGCATGATAAAAATTGTGATCATTTAAGATGCCTACGCATTTTTCATTCTCTTCCAACACCATAAAATGTTTGGAATGGTAACGAATATTGACAGCGTCGCGCATGGCGATATTAGCTGGCACAATAAAAATTGCGTTGTTTGGAATGTTGTCTAAAACCATATTCGGTGTCCAAGAAACCGTTGGGACTTCACCTTCAAGGTTTTGTACCGATGTGAGTTTTTCATCGGTTAATTCAAGCCACATTCCATTTTCCATAATCACTTTGTCGTTTTGTATGGCAAGCTCCGACAATGGTGTCATCAATGAATTACCAAGTAAGACATTGAGTGGGTTCGTGTGAGCAACAAAATTTTCAACGTATTCTGTCGCAGGGTTCAAAACGATTTGTTCAGGCGTATCTTCTTGAATGATTTTTGCCGATTCCATTATGGCGATTTTAGTACCGATTTTCAGCGCTTCGTCTAAGTCATGGCTGACGAAAATAATGGTTTTATTTAAACGCCTTTGCAGCTCAATCAGTTCGTCTTGTAGCTGAGTACGAATCAATGGATCAAGTGCTGAGAAAGGCTCATCCATTAGTAATACATCTGTGTCCATAGCAAAAGCACGAGCAAGGCCAACTCGTTGACGCATACCACCAGATAACTCGTCCGGTTTTTTGTCCGCCCATTGATCTAGGCTAACCATTTTGAGTTGTTCACGTGCTTTTATCAGGCGTTCTGTTTTAGGCATGCCTTGCATTTCCAAACCAAACGCCACGTTTTCTAACACCGTTAACCAAGGCATTAATGCGAAGCTTTGAAACACCATAGATACTCGATGGGTACGCATATGACGTAAAGTGGCATCGTCACATTTTGCCATATCGACCATATTATCGCCGTCTCTGACTAGGCAGCGGCCACGAGCGATTTTGTTTAAGCCATTGACGGCACGAAGTAGGGTAGATTTACCTGATCCAGATAAACCCATTAAGACGCAAATTTCGCCTTCGTTTACTTCAATGCTGGCGTTTTGTACACCAACCACGTCGCCAGTCATGCCAATGATTTCATCTCGGCTGTGACCTTTGTCCATTAGAGGAAGTGTTTGGGCTTTATTGTCACCAAAGACGATGTCTACATTTTCAATTGTTACAACAGCCATAATTTATCCTTCACTCTTCGCGGATGGCGACTTACAAATACGATCTAGCATGATGGCAACCAGTACAATGGCGATGCCTGCTTCAAAACCTTGAGAAATATTTACTGTGTTTAAGGCTCGTACAACGGGTTTTCCTAGGCCATCAGCACCAACAAGCGCAGCAATAACCACCATTGATAAAGACAACATAATACATTGAGTCACACCCGCCATGATGTTTGGCATTGCCGCAGGTAATTCAACTTTGTAGAGTAGTTTTGATTTGGTGCAACCGAATGCTAAACCCGCTTCAAGTAATTCATTAGGTACTTTACTAACACCCAAATAAGTTAAACGTATTGGAGCGGCAATGGCGAAAATAATAGTAGATATCAGACCGGGGACATAACCCAAGCCAAATAGAATCAGAGTTGGAATGAGGTAAACAAATGTTGGGATGGTTTGCATCAAATCTAATATCGGACGCAGCATTGTGTATAACCAAGGGCGATGCGCTGCCGCAATACCAATAGGTACGCCAATAAGTACACTGATCGTGGTGGCAGAAACCACAAGAACCAGCGTTTGGATTGTTTCTACCCAATAACCCATATTAATAATAAATAGCAGGGCAGCAGTAATGAAAACCAACAAACCAATGCTGCGATGGAGAAACCAAACACCTACTAAAATAATGCCGATAACAACAAGAGGGTGAGCCGACTCAATCATGTCGACCATAGAAACAATCATAGTTTCTAAAACAATAGAGATTAGATCAAAAAAACCGGAAGCTGCAATCACTAGCCAATCGACAAAATTTTCCATCCAAGCGCCAAGAGGGATTTTATTATCCGTCAGCCAATTCATATATGCATTCTCTCAATATTATAATAATGCACCCTAAGTGATGTGTATCACCAAGGGTGCGTTCTAGTATTAAAGCTCTAGATGTGATTTCACAGCACTAAGGCCGTTGTCACCAGATTTAGTTGTCACGCCACTTAGCCATGCATCAAGCACTTCAGGATTCGCTTTCAACCATGTTTTAGCAGCAAGGTCTGGCTTCTTGCCATCATCAAGAATCGCGCCCATGATTTCATTTTCCATAGGAAGAGAGAAGGTCAGGTTAGTCAATAACTTACCAACGTTAGGGCATTCTTGTATGTAGTCTTTGCGGATGTTGGTATGTACATTCGCGCCACCAAAATCAGGGCCGAAGAAATCATCACCACCAGACAAGTATTCCATTTCAAAGTTTGCGTTCATTGGATGTGGAGCCCAGCCAAGGAAAGCGATCCACTTGTCGCGGCGAGTGTTGCGGCTTACTTGTGAAAGCATACCGGCTTCGCTTGATTCAACCACTTGGAAATCACCTAATCCGAATGCATTTGAATCGATCATGTCTTGGATAATACGGTTGCCATCATTGCCAGGTTCGATGCCATAAATGCGACCAGAAAATTCTTTGCGGTGTTTTGCAATATCAGAGAAATCCGTAACACCAGCGTCGAAAGCGTTTTTGCTAACAGCGATTGTGTATTTTGCGCCTACTAGGTTAGGGCCTAAATCTTCAACAGTGCCTGCTTTCAGGTAGGGTTCGATATCCGCTTGCATAGTCGGCATCCAGTTACCCAAAAATACATCAATATCGCCATTAGCAAGAGATGTGTAAGTAACAGGAACAGACAATAGTTGTGTTTTGGTTTTGTAGCCAAGGCCTTCAACAATTGCACTTGTTACGGCTGTTGTTGCAGTAATGTCGGTCCAACCTACATCAGAAAATCGCACTGTTGAACAATTTGCTGCCATGGTTAAACCAGAAATACTTGCCATACTTATGGCGATTGCGGTTTTCTTTGCCTTGTTTAACATACTTTATCCTCTTTATTGTTGAACACTAAATCTAAGTAATCCTGTATTTGCTGGGCAGATTCTTTTTTATTAATGCCGCCAGCTAATGAACCTCGTAACCACATTCCATCAATGAGTGCCGCCATGGTTAAGGCGATGTTACGGGCTTGCTTAATCTCGAATTCTTCTTTTAATACACACACTAACGATGTTTTTAATCGTTCAGAGTAGACGTTCTGTAATCGATACAGTGAAGGCGTGTGCATTGCTGATGCCCAAAACCCCATCCATGCTTTGACAACTTGAGGATGAGTTTGGGATTGGCTAAAACTGGCTTTTACAATGGCCATGACTTTAGTTTTAGCAGGCTTGTTTTTCGTTTTTGTGACTTCTTCGGATAAAACTTCAAAAAACTCACGAATTAAACTTTTCATCGTTTCTTCATAAAGGCCATCTTTACCGCCAAAGTAGTGGTTTATGATGGCAGGCGAAACACCTGCTTTTTTTCCTATTAGGCTAACGGTCGCACCAGAAAAACCATATTTGTCTATGGCTTTTATTGCGGCCTCAATGAGTTGAGGTTTACGTATTTCAGGCATTCCAACTTTTGGCATTTTTTACTCTTTTTATTAAACGGCCGTTTAATGAAAACTATACTAGGCTGATTGTGCAATTTAGGTCAACCCTTGACAATTCTAAATATTAGTCCTCTAATTAATATAACTAATTGATTTGTATCTATATTTATAGGTTTTAAATATTTTTTCGTCTTTTTTTAAAGGTACAGTGTCAGTTGAAGGTAATAAATAAGGATTTTTGTTTCCAAATCGTCTTCAATATCTTGTGTGATTATGACCTTTCCATGACCTTTATCGGGATACTGCTGGAGTGAGAGCCTAGGATTATGTTAATTATTTAGTTAAATTGAAGTAAGTAAATTAATAGTGGGAGCTTTACCGAATGAATACCTCTTTTTCTGTGTTTGATACTCTAATTGATCGGTCTAAAATGAGCAGTGATAAATGGTCTAAATATCCTGAGAGCATCATACCTATGTGGGTTGCAGATATGGATTTTGACTCACCTGCCTGTATTAAAGAAGCATTAACACAGCGAATTGATGAGGGTGTTTTTGGTTACACTCATACGCCAAAAGCCTTAGTTAAGGCAATTCAGTCTCATCTTGTTCGTCGTTATGATTGGGCTATTGGGGCAGGTAATGTGGTGCATTTGCCTGGACTTGTTTGTGCTTTGCATTTAAGTGTTCGAGCTTTTTCTAATGAAGGGGATCGTATTGTTGTACCTGGCCCTGTTTATTATCACCTAACTAAAGCGCCATTATTGGCTGAACGCAAAGTTGAGCATGTTGATATGGTGATTCAGGGTGGACGCTGGACGCCTGATATGGCGCAGTTTGAAACAGCTTGTGCTAAATCAAACAGTAAAATGATTTTGTTATGTAATCCTCATAACCCAGGTGGTTCTGTTTATACTAAAGCGGAGTTACTTGCGATCCATACTTTAGCTGAAAAATATGATCTCCTTGTGGTGAGTGATGAAATTCACTGTGATTTAATTTTGGATGATTTACCTCATGTGCCTTTCGCTAGCTTAAGCAAAGACGCTGCAAATCGAACCATTACATTAATGGCACCAAGTAAAACCTTTAACATTGCAGGATTGGGTTATGCCTTTGCAGTGATTGAAAATGAAGCGCTGCGTCAGACGTTTAATCAAAGTCGTATGGGGTTGGTTCCTTCGCCAAACATGCTGGGGCTTACAGCGGCGTTGGCCGCCTATGAAGATGGGCAGGAATGGCATCAAGAATTATTAACGTATCTTGCAAAAAATCGTGATTTTTTAGTCGATAGATTGGCTGGAACACCATTGAAAATGCTTCATTTAGAAGCAACTTATCTTGCGTGGATTGATGCTTCAGCTTTGCCTATTGAAAGTCCTAATCAATTTTTCTTAGATGCAGGTGTTGGTGTTTCTGATGGTAAAGATTTTGGCAATCCTAACTATGTTCGACTAAACTTTGGTTGTCCGAAATCCACTCTCGATGACGCTATCATTCGTATTGAAAAAGCATTAAAAAATATAAACTAGCATGAGTTGTTAATTTTTTTAATGGGTTGCGTCAGCTGGATCGAGTTTTAATAGAGGTTCTTATGTTGACGTTGCCCACGAGCGATTTTGTTCGTCATTATATCCAAAACACTGCGCCGATAATGCGTGCTGATTTGTTAAAAGTGATTGAAATTATGAGGGAAGTTGCCCCTGAAGCCGAATTGGTGGGTGATTTAGGGATTCCTTATTTTAAAAAAAATGCCAGCTGGTTGTTTGGGGTTGCTGCTCGTGAAGGGAATTTGTGTGTGTTCTTTGCGGATCTTGGTGCGCTTCACTCTTTTTCTAAGCGTTTAAGACATACGAAATTTGGGGATAATTGTCTAATTATTCACAGTTTAGATGATGTTAACATCAATGTTTTTGTGGAACTTATTGGTCAAATGAAAGTCCATTTTGATCTCAGTAATCGAGAAGGTAAAACACTGATTCAATAGGTGATAATCCATTTTGGTGAAGGGGACGCTAATTTTTATCTAGGTTGTTTGTTGTATGATCGATTTCACTCTGCGCATTAGCGTGTTCCTTTTTGTGTTCACCTTGTTGTTAATTTGGCAATGGCGCTGCCCAAGAGCCTCTCTTTTGCAATGGCGTCAACGTTGGCGTCACAATATTGTCTTGTTAATGCTTGGGGCTCTTTGTGTTCGTATTACACAGCCTTTCTTACTGTCGATGGTGGCATTATTTAGCCAAAGTTTTGGTCTTTTTAAAAATATTGATCTGCCTTATTGGAGTGTTATTTTACTCAGCATCTTATTATTAGACTGTCTTATTTATTGGCAGCACAGGTTATTTCATGGCGTTCCTTTTCTATGGCGTCTTCATCGAGTCCATCATTCTGACCCTGAGTTAGATGTCAGCTCTGCTATTCGTTTTCATCCTATTGAAATTGTTCTGTCTCTGGTTATCAAGGCGATCGCTGTTTTGTTACTTGGAATACCGATTGAGGCCGTTTTGATTTTTGATGTTCTACTCAATGCATCCGCTATGTTTAATCACACGAATGCCAGATTACCGAGCCAAATTGAGTCTTTGGTTCAGTATTTGGTTATCACGCCAGATATGCATCGAATACATCATTCAAGGATTTCAGAAGAAACGAACAGTAATTATGGTTTTTTTCTAAGTATTTGGGATGCTATTTTTCGAAGCAAAAGAGAGAAGGCGCTTCAAGGTGATGAAAATCTAAATATAGGTTTTCCGGGAACAAAAACCTACCAGCCTGATTCTCTGAAAGACATTCTTATTATGCCGTTTCAAGCCTTTAAAAAGAGTGATTTTAAAAAACGGTCACGCTAGGTTAAGTTCTTTGCTTTAGATACAAAAGATAGCTGTTATAAATCAATATTTTCTTGGCTTAATGGGAATGAAAAATGCCAGTGGACTATAATCTTCTTTGACGTCAAACTTAGCGCGTTTTTTAATGCTGCTTAATGAGCAGTATTGATGCTTTGATTATATCTATGGTGAGGAGAATCCTATGAAGAAAGTACGCTGGGGTATTATTGGTACAGGTCAAATCGCGCATTTGTTTGCGAGTGATTTTTGTCATGTTAAAGCGGGTGAACTTCGTGCGGTTGCTTCTCGAGATAAAGTGTCGGCAGACAATTTTTCAGCTGAGTTTGATATCGAATGTGCCTTTGTTGACTATTTTTCTTTGATTAACAGCCATGAAGTTGATGCGATTTATATCGCCACACCTCATGTTTATCACTATGATTTAGTGAAAGCCTGTATCTTGGCAGGTAAGGCTGTGTTGTGTGAGAAGCCTTTTACGATTAACGAGACTCAATCTAAAGAGCTTTATGATTTGGCGTTAGAGCACAATGTTTTCGTTATGGAAGCTATGTGGACGCGCTTTAATCCTGTCATTGAGCAAGTGCTTGAGTGGGTGGAAGAGGGTGAAATAGGCACATTACACAGTATTCAAGCAAGCTTGAGTTTTCTTGCACCGACGGATCCTAGTCATCGTCTAATGAATATTGAATTAGGCGGTGGTGCGCTCTTAGATATTGGTATCTATCCTGTTTTTCTCGCACAACTCTTCTTCGGTAAACCTGATTTCATACAAAACCAAGCGGTCATTGGTGATACCGATGTGGATATTTTTGAACAGATATTATTAGGCTGGGAAAGTGGTCAATTGGCGTCATTAGAAGCGTCTTTGATTTCTTGTAATCCTAATCGTGCCATATTATCTGGTTCTAAAGGCTATATAGAGATTGACTCTGAATGGTTCAAAGCTAAATCTTGTCGCATGGTTGCCGCGAACGATCAAGAGCGCGCCATAGCGTTTGACTTTCCAGGAAACGGTTATCAATTTGAAGTGGATGAAGTGAACCGTTGCCTTGAAGAAGGTTTGATTCAAAGCCCAAATTACAGCTGGCAAGATAGCCTTGAGTTGATGGCGACGCTGGATGAAATTCGTCAGGACATGGGATTATTTTATCCAGGTGAAGACTTTCTTGGTGAAGGTGCAAACAATGAAGTAGATGTACACGAACACCACCATGAGCATAATCATCATAAACACTAAGTAATTACGTTTTTATTTTCTAGATTTTGTTTTTAATTTTCAAGAGTGATGCTTTGTTTTAAAAAATACTCAAAAAAAAGCCTCTTTCAAATGAATGAAAGAGGCTTTTTTATATCAAGGTCAAGATCAGAAAAAGATCTTAAGCTAGATGTAAGTGTTTCTTAAGAAGTGGTAATAGCACTTTGAACAAGCGTGGGTTTGCGCAAAGTATGTCTCCATTCTCTACGCTTGTAGAACCGTCGAATGAACCAAATAGGCAACCTGCTTCTTGAGCAATAAAGAGAGGTGCTTGCATTTCCCAAGCTTGTAACTTTAATCCCCAAGCGGCATCAAGGCGACCAGCAGCAACGTTAGAAAGCATCAAAGCAGGTGCGTCTTGCATAGTGACGCGACTGCCATGCTCTGCCATGTTAGCAAGTATGGCTAGCTGACCTTCTAGGTAAGGTAGAGTGCGTTCTGTTGCAGGAAATTGTGCAGCAACCGTTGTGTTCTCAAGACCACGAGCTGTGCCTGTACGGATTCTTGAGTTGTTTAGGTAAGCACCACGACCTTTACTCGCGTAAAATTCGTCTTTAGTGTGAGGGTTGAGCACAAGAGCGTGCTCCACTTTACCGGCAACTAGGTAGCTCATAGTAATGACGTGACCAGTTAGACCGCGTGAGAACAAATGTTGACCCTGAATGGCATCAATGATCCATTCGCCTTCTTCACCTTTTTGTACAGACCCTTGTAAACGGGTAGTAATGGTGTCGGCTGGGTAAGCTTTTTCTAGATGATAAACAATGCTGCGTTCAGCGCCAGAGCAAACTGTTTCATAAACATGCTCCGCAGATTGGCCTTGCTCTTTGTCAAAAAGTAATTTCTCTTGAGAATGAACTATATATTCTGCAGCAGAGCGAGCTGCCTTAAGTGCGACATTGATTCTAGGTTGCATAATTTACCGTCGATTATTGTGTCATTAAAATGCACATATCGTCATACAGACGATAGGTTGCCAGTTAAAAGTGTTAAAGAGCGTGCAGAGTCAGTTGCGATAAACTCATGATAGAGTTAGGAACTGAGTGCTTAAATTTAGAGCGCGAATTCTAGCTTAGTAAAGTGAATTTTACCAGTGATTTATTGGTGAAAAACTGATCAATTTACAGCTTTATGTTAATTATCTGTTAAGATATGTCGCATTATCTGACCGTTATTATTGGTGTCCATAGAATGCAAAAAAAAGTAAGAATTGTCCTCGTTAATACATCGCATCCCGGCAACATTGGAGGCGCTGCTCGTGCCATGAAAAATATGGGATTAGCAGACCTTTATCTGGTTGCGCCTAAACAATATCCAAGTGATGAAGCGGTGAGTCGAGCATCCGGTGCAACGGACATATTAGAAAATGCCGTGGTAGTAGAGACATTGGAAGAAGCGCTTGCAGATTGTCAGCTAGTCATCGGAACCAGTGCTCGTGAACGTAATATTCCTTGGCCATTGGTTGATCCAAGACAAGCAGCAGATTTGGTATTTGATGAAGGTTTAGAAACCGCGTTTGTTTTTGGTCGTGAAGACCGAGGGTTAACAAACGAAGAATTGCAGCGCTGTAATTATCACGTTCATATTCCTTCTGTTGAAACCTTTAGCTCACTGAATTTAGGCGCTGCAGTGCAAGTGATTGCTTATGAACTGCGAATGAAATCACTACTGATGAAAGATGCACCTGTTGTGGCGAGTAAATGGGATGTACCTGCAGCCAATGTTGAGCAAATTGATTACTTGCTTGAGCATCTTGAAAAAGTATTGGTACAGACTGAGTTTTTAGATCCTGAGATGCCAATGCAAGTAATGCCAAGATTTCGTCGATTATTCCAACGTTCTCGGTTAGATCAGCAAGAGTTAGGAATGCTGAGAGGGATGCTTACGTCAATGGAAAAGCAAATGAAGAAATAGCGCTTCTGTATTTGACGTGTTTGTTTTTTTGAAGCCAAATAGTAGAAGTTGAGTGCATAAAAAAACGCAGACTGAATTTTATTTAGTCTGCGTTCTTTATAGATGGTTTAGATTCTGTTTTTAAATCAGGCTTTACGCTCTGGACGACCTTCTTCTTGCCAGAAAGTATGAAATTTCTGACCTGGTTCCGCATCTACTCGTTCATAAGTGTGGGCACCAAAGTAATCTCGTTGTGCTTGCAATAGATTGGCTGGTAGTACTTCAGAGCGGTACCCGTCAAAATAAGCCAAAGCAGAGAAGATAGAGGGTGCTGGAATACCTGATTGCGCCGCTAGGACAACTGTTTTACG
This sequence comes from Marinomonas ushuaiensis DSM 15871, assembly GCF_000521805.1. GTDB lineage: Bacteria > Pseudomonadota > Gammaproteobacteria > Pseudomonadales > Marinomonadaceae > Marinomonas > Marinomonas ushuaiensis. Next base: position 181,714 of record NZ_JAMB01000006.1, on the reverse strand, counting down.
AAGACCGGCTTGTTTGCTTGCCATAGCATCGGCGAAGTAGTCGCTAAGCAATAGGTTTTCAAGTTCAGGGTTTTCAATAAAAGCATCCGCGATTTTTTGTAAGAAAGAGGCGCGAATGATACAGCCACCACGCCAAATTTTTGCAATATCGCTGAAGTTAAGCGTCCAATCGTATTCTTTTTGTGCGGCACGCATTAGTTGGAAACCTTGAGCATAGGCACAAATCTTCGCGCAATAGAGAGCTTCTTCAATCGCTTTTTCAACTTCTTCAGCTTCAATCTCACCACTTTCTACATTCGCAATCAGTTTGCTTGCTGCATGTTCGCGTTCACCTGTTAGTGTACTGAGCGCGCGTGCATAAACAGATTCACTGATGATGCCAGCAGGAACGCCCATTTGAGTTGCACTGATGGAGGTCCAGCGGCCTGTACCTTTTTGTCCAGCGCTGTCAAGAATCATGTCTACAAGTGGTGCGCCTGTTGCCTGGTCATATTGCTGAAGAATGTCGGCTGTAATTTCAACTAGATAGCTGTTTAAAACGCCTTGGTTCCACTTTTCAAATAGCTTACCAATCTCTTCTGGCTCGTAGCCTAATAAAGAACGCAGTAGATGGTAGGCTTCACAAATAAGCTGCATGTCTGCGTATTCGATACCGTTATGTACCATTTTGACATAATGACCAGCACCGTTTGGTCCTAGATAAGCGGTACAAGGTTCGCCTTCCGTAACGGGTTTGCCTGGTGTATTGCTAATGATAGGTTTTCCGTCTTTGTCTACTTTGGCTGCAACCGCTTCCCACATTGGCTGTAGATATTTCCAAGAGTCTGCATCGCCACCTGGCATTAATGATGGACCAAAGCGAGCGCCCACTTCGCCACCAGATACTGCGGTGCCAAAGAATTTGAATTTTTCTTTGTATTCAGATTCACGACGAATGGTGTCTGTCCATTGACTGTTGCCACAGTCAACAACGATGTCGTCGGCTTCTAAACCAGCTTTAATAAGGTTGTTGCATACTGCATCTACAGGGCTTCCGGCTGGAACCAAAACAACGATAACTCGAGGTTTTATCAAATTCGATAGCATGTCTTCCATGCTTGAGCAGCCGATAATTCTTGGTTCAGCTGAAGCGTCAATACGCTCTTTTGCTTCTGTATCGAGAACGTCTTTTATTTTATGTGTATCAAGGTCAAAACCAGCAACTCGGTAACCATGATCGGCTAAATTCAAGGCTAAGTTTTTACCCATGACACCCAGGCCGACAAATCCAATATTGCAGTTCTGATTCGTTTTTAACATAAATATCGATCAACCTTTTGAGCAATGAACAATTGGGGGGGAATTGAAGAAATAATCTTACCATGAAGCGTGACTGTTCAGGACACATTGAAAGAGAGAAAAACTTAAATAATTGTGTTTTCTTGATGTTTTTTTAAAGAAACTTTATAGCGTTAGTCGCTTTTCTTGAGTTAGGGCAATAGATGTGTTTTTTATTTATATAAAATTAACACCCTATGGTGCGTTTGTTTTTTGTGTGGAGTCGGCAAAAAAGAAATAAAATTACAAGAACACATCACACCAATATGGCAAATAGTATAGGTCTTTCACAAATATGATCAAAAATTCTGTTTTTTCTATTTTGTCATACAAATCAAAGCGTTATATTTTTGTTATCCTTTCATAATGGTAATAAAATAACATATTATTATAAGGATATGTTTTTTTAGATTGTTTTGTTAGTATCGAATGGTGTAGGAAAAAGACGCCTGCAACAACTTTAATGACCAGACTAATCTTTATAGCTCAGAGGATTTAGCGACATGAATGCCCCAATAAGTGCGACACGAACACATAAAAATTTAACTACACCTCAGTTGGTTGAAAAAGCCCTTCTGAATAATGAAGGTGTTCTTGCCAATAATGGAGCGCTAGTCGTTGAGACAGGAGCTCGTACAGGGCGTTCTCCAATGGATCGTTTTATCGTGGAAGAATCGTCAAGCAAGGACAATATTCAATGGGGTAGTGTTAATCGTCCATTTTCTGAAGCAAAATTTGCTCCATTGTGGGATAGAGTGACGGATTATTTGGACGGTCGTGAATCATTTGCGTCTAATCTTCATGTTGGTGCGGGCGATGAATATTATTTACCTGTGATTATGCGTACTGAAACGGCATGGCATCAGCTGTTTGGTCGCAATTTATTTATACGTCCAGATGCTTATAACCCTTCTGAAAAGGGTGAGTGGCAGATTTTAAATGCACCTAATTTTGTATGTGAGCCAGAGCGTGATGGAACCAATTCGGATGGCTGTGTGATTTTGAACTTTGCTGAGCGCAAAGTTCTGATTGCGGGTATGCGTTATGCGGGTGAAATGAAGAAGGCAATGTTCTCTGTACAAAACTATTTATTACCAGCGCATGATGTGTTGCCAATGCATTGTGCTGCTAATGTGGGTGCGGACGAGGATGTTACTTTATTTTTTGGCTTGTCCGGAACAGGCAAAACGACTCTATCCGCTGATCCAGAACGTTTTTTGATTGGTGATGATGAACATGGTTGGGGCAAGGATACGGTCTTTAATATAGAGGGTGGCTGCTACGCAAAAACAATCGACCTATCTCAGAAGAATGAGCCTATTATTTGGGATGCGATTAAATTTGGCGCAATTGTAGAAAACGTTGTATTAGATGCTGAATCGCGAGTTGCAGATTATGCAGATACTTCGTTAACTCAAAATGGCCGAGCAGGCTATCCTCGTGAACATATCGAGAAGCGAGCGGCTGGTAATCGTGCTGGTGAGCCTAATGCAATTATCTTTTTGACGTGCGATTTAACCGGTGTTTTACCACCCGTTTCTATTCTTTCTAAAGAGGCCGCAGCTTACCACTTTTTAAGTGGTTATACTGCGCTAGTTGGTTCTACCGAAATGGGTGCAGGGACTGGTATTAAGTCAACGTTCTCTACTTGCTTCGGAGCGCCTTTCTTTCCTCGTGCTGCTGATGTCTACGCGGACCTTCTCATTAAGCGTATTGAAGAGTTTGGTAGTCAGGTTTATTTGGTTAATACCGGTTGGACAGGCGGAGCACATGGTCAAGGTGGTAAGCGTTTTAGCATCCCAACGACTCGTGCCGTTATTGCGGCTATTCAATCTGGCGCTTTAGTTGGAGCAAGTACTGAGCATCTAGAAGGTGTGAATCTAGATGTGCCGACTCAAGTTCCGGGCGTAGACAGTGTATTGCTTAATCCTCGTAAAACTTGGTCAGATCAATCTGCCTATGAAGTTCAGGCAAAAAATTTGATTACTCAATTTGTTGTTAACTTTAAGAAATTTGACACTGTTTCAGCCGATATTGTGAAGGCTGGTCCATCACTATAAACTAGTTTCTTTGTGGTTATTTTAAAAAGCTGTGCATTTTGCACGGCTTTTTTGTTTTTGATCATTTTATAATCTAGCGCTTTATGCCATAAATAATGTAATCTTTTGTATATGCTTATCGATAGCCATTGTCACTTTGATTTTGATATATTCGACGACCAGCGTGATGTGTTGATGACACAGTGCGAAAATCATGGCGTGTTGGGTTTTCTTGTGCCTGCTACAACGTGTTTAAGTTGGTCTAAATTGCAAGCCCTTGCGGCGCATTATCCTCAGTGGCGTGCTGCTTACGGATTGCATCCTTATTTTCTTCGAGAGTCACAGTTAGCGGAAATAGATTTACTGGGGGATCAATGTGAAGCGGCTCAGGCAATTGCGGTGGGCGAAATTGGTTTGGATTGTTGGCCGGGTTCTGTCGATATAAATATCCAGATAGATTTCTTTTCTCGTCAATTATTAGTTGCTAAGTCGTTAAATTTGCCTGTGATTTTACATGCTAGAAAAAGTTATGACCTTGTATTTAAATGTTTGCGTGAAACGAAATTTAAGCGAGGTGGTATTGTTCACGCTTTTAACGGTAGCCTTGAGCAGGCGAAACGCTTTATAGATTTGGGTTTTGTTCTTGGAGTGGGTGGAACTATTACTTATTCTAGAGCAAAAAAAGCACACCGAGTTTTGAATGCCTTAGAGCGCAGTGCATTTGTACTGGAAACTGATTCGCCTGATATGCCGCTTAATGGCTTTCAGGGACAAATTAATACGCCACTTTCTATTCCTATTATTGCTGAACATGTTGCACAAATAAGAGGGGAAACAGAGAGGCAGATTACAGCGCAGACGTATGCTAATCTACTTAGGGTTTTTCCTAAGTGGCACGAGGGTTTACTTTGAATACAGTACAAGATATTAATGCTCCAATTCGTATTCTTCTATTGGGTAGTACAACGGAAGTCGGTTCGTCGTTATTACAACTTTCTAAAGAAAAGAAAGAGTTTGAATGGTTGTGTCCGGAAGAATCGGTTTTGTCTGGAAGTAACGGGCAAGCCGAATTGGATGTTCTACAGTTTGATGTAGTGATTGATGCGCTGAGTTTACGTTATGCCTTGCAGGATGATTACGGCAAATTTCAATCTACTTTACATTATCTGAGTCATCGGGAAGATACGCCCTTTATCATGGTTAGTAGTGCTAGAATTTTTTCTGGTACAAAAGATGCTCCTTACGCAGAAATGGATGAACCTGATAGTAATGAACCCTATGCACTCGCGTTAATTGAGGCTGAGTCTATCGTGCTGAGTCACCCTGATAATATTGTATTGCGAACTGGGTGGTTATTTAGTGGTCAGGGTGACGATTTTGTTTGTCGAACACTTGGCTTGATTCAAGATGGTGTAAACCTTGCATATAAAGATGATTTGATTGGTAGTCCAACCCCTATTTCTGACTTAGTTAGAGTTATTTTATCAATGGTCAACCAAGGTCATTATGGTTCAGAAAATAAAGGTGTTTACCATTATTGTTGTGCAGAGGAAATAAGTTGGATTGGTTTGGTGGAAGCAATTGTTGCCACATCTGGTCAGTTTGATCCGAAAGCGCAGGTAGAGGTCGAAGCAATTGGAGATGAATTTTCAGAGACGCAAGATAGTGTCATGCGAAGGCAATCGTTATCTTGTCGGAAAATTTTCAATCACTTTGGTATAAAGCAGCGTCCATGGCGCTCGAAATTAAGAAACTTAGTCAAAGGATTGTATCAAGCAAATTAGAATGGTTGACTACATGTAAACAACAAAGGTAGGAGGTGCTGTGTACAAGATTAATTATAAAGCAATTATGTTGGTATTTTTATTTCAAATACTGGCTGCTATTGCTTGGTATTCTTTCGCGCCTTCTTTGTCGTTTTTAGAGGGTGCTATTAAAATCACAGGTGATAAGCCTCAACATCTTTCTGTAGGTATGATAACGCTTATCTTTTGTTCGATTTTTGTGCATGTGCTTTTTGTTGCTTGGCTTTTAATTCGTGTTAAAGGAACGTCAGCCTTTGGACGTTTTGTCTTGGTGATTGGTATGTGGTTATTTATCGTTTTACCAAATTATGTGGTGTTGAATTTGTATTTGAATCATAGTGCGTTAGAGAGTACTTATTTATTATCTTATGGAGCAATAAGTTGCTTGATAACAGCTTTGATACTGCCTTTTTGGCGTTCAGCTCGGTCTATATTTAAAGGATAATTCAATTCTTTCTTCAAGTCGCCATTATAATTTTTATAGATAAACCAAACTGTCAGGATACGAAATACCTATTACTTGATGAGCCTCTTAATAATTTAGATATGAAGCATGCGGTGGGTATTATGAAGCTTATTCGACGTGCTGAGGATGAGCTTGGAAAGCAGGTTGTTGTGGTACTGCACGATATTAATTTGTATCTTGTTATGCCGATAGAATTATTGCGATGAAAGAAGGAGCTGTGGTTTATGACTGTTCGCCAGAAGAGTTAATGACGGTCGATATAATGCGTGACTTATATTATATCGAGATGAGTATCCACCAAATCCAAGACCGCTCAATTGGTTTTTACCATTTATAAGTAAAGCGATATTCAGTTAGGCTCAATATAAATGAATAGATAAAAAAATGCCTCCAATCTTAAACATAAGAAAGGAGGCGTTTTTACGTAAGATGCAACTATCGTGATCTGGCTCGGTTACTTTAGATCAGAGAAGTCGTTTTCTAAATTAAGACTAACAGGAATGTCATAGCTAGGAAGGCGGATTTCATTATTGCTAATATCTAAATCCTCTCCACCAAGCACATTGAAGCCAAACTTGTAGATAGGCAATGCCTCACCCTTAATGGCGGCTTGATTGTAGCTTTCTGCTGATTCTGTTACTTGAGTATTTTTGGATTTATAGTCATCCATTTGCGCTGCACTATAGCGTTTACCCAGCATTCTCATCGTTTGATTTGGAGAAAGTAATACCGCTGTTGCGTTATTGCCACCAAACCCTTTTGAGTTTAGAAGAGCGGCTTCAAAATAGTCTTTGCCATAAACTTCATGCTTAAGTTGGAATTTCAGGCCGTCTTGGTAAACATCGTCTGCAACAGCTTGCGATGTTATAATGCCAGGCAGGATACCATCTTTCCAAACACCTAAAGATAGATGGAGTTGGTCTCCGCCAGCGGTTCCTTGTGAATGACCTAAGAAAGCCTTCATTGCCACAACTGGCATCGCAGATGCCCCAAAGCTGGTGGCCGCTTTACTTAATACATGAGATTCAGTCACTCGGTTCTGAGGTGTACTGGTACCGTGAGCCTGAATGAAAGTGCGTTCAGTTAAGCCTTCATTACCTATAATATTTTCTAGGTAAGCCATGGCTTTGCTCATGGTTAGATAGTTACCAATACCCGGTGCTGAGATAGACTTTTTGTGGCCATCGGCATGAGAAAATACTGCAGGAATAGAACCAAAAATTTCAGCGCCTAATTCAATGGCGAGTTCATCGTCCATCAATAACGTCCATTGGCTAGATTCACCAATTGTGAAGCCACAATTTTGCGCGAATGGTCGACAGCTGCGAGTGTGATCAGGTTCTTCTCGATTGCTAATCTGATCCAATGCAAGCAATGCAGTGTCTTCTGCTAAAGCACCCATGGTGCGGAAGCCCTCAATGATTTCTGGTGTGATTGGGGCATCGCTACCACCCACCATGGCAACACGGAATTTTCCTGTTTTAATGCCATCAATGGCTTTTTCTAAATTGAAAAAATAAGTGGCACAAGCGCCAATTGCTGTTCCTACGTTACCAACGCTACCTAAAATGTAAGCATTGACGAAGTCAGCAGGCATTTGTGCGTAGCCAAGAGGAAGGTGTTTTGAGGTTGTGCGTTTGCCCATTAATGCAGACTTCAGCATGCCACCAAAACCCAGATCATCCATTTGACCAATAGAATTTGCTGCATAGACAGCCATTTGATCTGGAGCGACTTTACTTCGAATGGTTTCCCAATCGATGCCGCTGCTCTTGACTGCATCCGATGCGCCGTAGACTGTCATCTGTAGGCCACGTGGATGATTTCGGCTTTGATACAATTTTGAAGGATCAAACCCTGTAGGGAGCTGACCTGCGGATTTAACAGAAAGGGCGCGAGTGTCTTTGATAAAGGTCTCTAGATTTCCATCAACCGTGACTTCGCTTAACGTGTCTGATATTTCAGTCACTTGCCAATTTGTCGGGCGATCTTTTGGTAAAGAACGTGTTTTTGTCGTGAAGCTTAATTTCTCTTCGGAATGATTTGCACTCAAGGTCGCAGATTTGTGTAGGACAACATGATCAACGTCAAATAGGCTTGGGTGAATTCGACGAATCAAAGTCTGCGCCAGTAAAGAATCACCCATTCGATCAACAAGGGAAGCTGAATCCAATACTTCTCCATCTTCTGTATGCCACATGCCATTTTTGTGTTCAGCCATGTTGGTTAGAGTCGCAAGGTCGAGTATGACATTCTGCTGAATTGAACTTGGAAGAAGATCAAAGACAATACGGCGATATGCTTGATGAGAAGAAGTACGACCAGCCGAATTGATTCCGCCAAAGCCAACAATAACAGGTAAACGGGCCAATTAAATTTCCTCGTTTGATGAGTGGGTAAAATATTACGGTATTGTAATGAAGGGCGGCACTCTTAGCCACCCCATCGAAGAGATTTCCTAATACTTATGTGGATTTATTGTGCTTTTTTACTTGGCTGGGATTTATTAAAGCGCCATAGTTTGTTGTAGTTTATAAGCCCTTTAATTTCGTCAACATAATCTTGCCCTCTCTCTGAATAATGCTCGAGACCATGGACTAAAACCAACCCTGAAATTGATTTGCCTTTTTGGCGTAGTGCAGCACGAGAGGCTCTAAGTTTTTTATAGGCGGCATTGCTGTTTAGATTGTCTATGTAAGCAAAAACAGACTCACGAGCATCATGAAATTTGCGAACTTCATGATCCGCATCACTGTCTCTAGATTCAGGGACTAAGCCACAGCCTTTACGAAAGCACCACTGACCGAAAAAATTGTTTCCTTGCGTCGCAAAGCGAGACGTTCCCCAAGCTGATTCGTTAGCGGCCTGTGCTAATACGAGAGAAATAGGAATAATATCGACGCGTTGTAGTAAGTCTTTTAAATCTGCTTTTGAATATTCTTCATACTGTTTTAGTTTGTGGGATTTTCGCAGAGAAGTGACCCACTCTTTATCTGCTGTAGACATTGTCTTGCTACTGCTTATTAAAGCAGATATTCGCTTTCGGTCTGCTAAAGTCAGTTGGTTTTTTTCATTTGCAAACGGTGCTAGATAGTTAAAAAATGCTTCTTTTCTAGCTTTAATATTTGCGATTTCTGAAAAAACTGGGGCTTCTGTTTGAATTGGGTGAGATAAGAAATAGCTTTTTTCATATGGGCTTGCTTCGTTGCTATCTTCTTGAGAGGTATCGTCTTGGGCAAGGTTTGAATCATCATGATTGTTATTACCAATAGATATAGCAATAATCACCAATATAAGAATAATGATGGAAAAAGAAATGTCTAAGCGTCTGTTTTTCATAAAAACCACGAGTCTCAAATGAATTTTAATACTAATGACTTAAATATGAATATTTAAAGAATCAGTAAGGAATTTGTAAAAATAGCATTGCTATTATCCTTAAAAAAGAGGCACTTTAATAGACTTATCCAACAGCTTTTCATTTTCTTTGACCGTATTTCTTTGGTTGGCGTATAGTGCAGTTTTTGAGTGTTTCTTATAAAATGCTCCGACCATATTGTTTTCATTAATAAATTTACTTCAATGTATCAAGTACTTCGTGCGTGTTTCTTTATGCCAGCGTGATATAGAATAGTTAAATGAAGTAATGAAAAAAACTCGTATTCAAGGCACTATGTCTGCTGTTTTTGGTCGAATGATTCGATGGGTCTGAATTTTTATGTCTGAGCGTTTGAAGTCATTGTTGGCGCCTTTTTTAATCTTAATGGTCAGTGTTTATGCCAGCCTATCTGTAGATCATTTGCCGCCTTTGTGGCTTGGCCTATTGCCGTTGTTGCCACTGATTTTGGCAGGCATAGCGATTCTTCTTGCTTGGCACTTTAATAAAGGCCGAGTCTTTATTCTGGCCCTTTTACTCTTGATTCCTAAGTTGTACGGTGATTCTGATCAAGAAGCCTCATTAACTGCGTATCTTGTTGTGTCCTGCTTTTGCATTTCTTTATTAAGTTTTCTCCCTGAAAGAGGATTTTTTAATCGCTTTGCAGTGAATCGAATTTTATTCGTCTTAATGCTTGTGTGTTGGTGTTATGCCATTGAGCGTAGTTGGATTTCTTTTGCTTTTTTAGACCACGATTTTTTATATACAGAAATAACTTGGTCAACAGTTTTACTTTGGACAGTTCTCCTTATTAGTGTTTTTGCAATAGGCGCTGCTTGGTGGTTGAGTGGTGACACCTTTAGAGCATGTGGGCTCATTAGTATTGTTAGCTTATTAATTACTAGTCATTTCTCGATATTGGACAGTCAATTCGATGCCTTATTATCAGCACAGTTTTTATTGTGGATTTGGTTTTTGTTAATGGAAAGTCATCGCATGGCTTACTTAGATGACATGACTAAATTACCAGGTCGACGAGCTTTGAATGAGCGTTTGGTCGGTTTATCTAAACAATACGCGATTGCTATGGTCGATATTGATCACTTTAAAAAATTTAATGATACCTACGGTCATGACATGGGCGATAAGGTGCTTAAAAGTGTCGCTACTCAGCTTAAACAGTTTTCTACGCCTGGGCGTGCTTTTCGTTATGGAGGGGAAGAATTTACCATCGTTTTTTCTAGTAAAGCTGCCGATCATGTTGAAGAAACATTAGAGCAAGTTCGTGAAGAAATCGAGAGTGCGTTGGTTGAGGTGTTTGACCCAAAAAAGAAAAAAGATGTAAACGTAAATGTAACCGCGAGTATTGGTGTTGCTTTTGCTTTTGCTTCTACAGGTGAGGAGCCTAGCTCTGTATTAAAAAGAGCAGATGAAGCGCTTTATGTTTCAAAAAAGAAAGGTCGAAACCGCGTTTCTAAGTCACCCAGCCCCAAGAATATATAACATGACGATAAAATTGATCGATCGGTCAATTTTTTCTTGTCAATCTATTGCACTGTCAAAACACCTGTTTATAATCAACGTATACACATTCAAAAGTATAGAATTTAGAAAGAGGCTGCACTTTATTCATTAAGATCCTCCTAGGTCGGTCTTATTAAATCAGTATTACCCTTTTCGGGTGTTATTTTTTACAGCATCCGGCGGTGATTTTTATCATCGAAACCGAACATTGATAGTGTGTTTACCTGTCAATAACAGCGCCAACGTGGTGTAGCAGTTAGCCTAGTGATGAATGCCTATAGTCACTAACGTCTCTGCTGCGAGGGGAAATGGGGAGCTTCGGCTCCCTTTTTTTATTCAATTTTTGTAATTGCTTCTTGGCCATTCTAAAAAATGTTATTCTTCTAATGTATTGCTAAGGACGATAATGCAATACGAGAATTCCCCCTTTCAGTAGATATTTGATCAGTGAGGCTAATCCTTGAGCGAAGTAAAACGACCAAAAGATCAGTTGAAATCTCATATACGAGCGCAAAACCAAGAACTTATTTTGGAAACCTCAGAACGTGTTTTTGCTCGACAAGGTTTAGCCAAAACCACAACACAGATGATTGCTGACGAAGCTGGTCTTCCTAAAGCCAATATTCACTATTACTACCGTTCTAAAAAAGATTTATTAGAAGCGGTTTTAGGGCGGATTCTTCACCTTTGGTTGAGCTCTGTTAGCGAATTTAACGTAGATGACGGGCCTCAAAAAAACTTGTCGCGTTACATCAGTGAAAAAATAGAACAATCTCGTACCAATAAAAATGCATCGAAAGTCTTTGCTATGGCATTAATTGGTGAAGAAGATTTTGTTTTGGACTATTTGAGGCGTTTATTTGTAACCGAATTAGCCCGAGAAAAGGCAACCATACAAATATGGGTGGAAAAAGGATTAATGGCGCCAGTTTCTACTGAACATCTTTTTATCAGTATTTGGGCTATGACTCAAACTTACGCTGATTTTGATGCTCAGGTGAAAATCATGTTGCAAAAAGAAGAGCTAGAAGAGTCAGACTACGAGGAAGCCAAGCAGTTTATTACGCGCATGGTATTGGCCGGCTGTCGAGTCACGGAGGTTGAGGTATGACATTAGAAAGCGGTATTACATTTTTTCTGGCGATTTTTATTTTTGGTATTACGCCAGGGCCAGGCGTGTTTGCTATCTTGGCGAGAAGTATGACAAAAGGTGCTCGGGCTAGCGTCTCCTTGTCTATAGGAATGATTTTAAGTGATATCGGTTATTTGGTGATGGCCTGTTATGGCTTGGCGGCTATCGCGTCAGCTTGGGAAGGTGTTTTCTTAATGATTCGTTATCTTGGTGCTGCGTATCTTATGTACTTAGGTTGGAGAATGTGGGTGGCACCTGTGTCAGCGCCTTCAGAAGAAGACACTCTTGAATCACATAATGAGATTGGAAGTTTTATACAGGGTTTTATGATTTCAGCATCAAACCCTAAAGTTATATTGTTTTATATTGCTTTTTTACCGACATTTATGGATTTAACGGTTTTAAAAGGCCCTGATATTGTTTTGGCTTCTGCACTTACTTTTGCTGGTTTAATGCTTGGATTAACCATGATTTCAGTGAGCGCATCTCAAGCAAGGCGCTTCATGAGGTCTGAACGCTCTATGAAAACGTTAAATAAAACAGCGGGTGGAATTATGGTAAGTGCAGGCGCCTTTCTCGCACTGAAGAGCTAGCTGCTGAATAAATGAAAATTCTAAGTAAGTGATTATTTTGTCAAATAAAAACCTCTCATTTTCTAATGAAAAGAGAGGTTTTTTTACTAAATAATGGGTTGTTAAATAAGCGTTGCCAAAATACTTATCGAGTACCGTAAATACGGTCTCCAGCATCACCAACACCCGGACGAATATAAGCGTGTTCGTCTAGTCCACGGTCGATCGAGCCTATATACATTGCAACATCTGGGTGAGTTTTTTTGAATGCTTCAATGCCTTCTGGCGCAGCAAAAAGACAGATGAATCGTATGTCCGTTGCACCCATTTCTTTCATTTTATCGATTGCCATAATGGCGGAGTTACCTGTCGCAAGCATTGGATCAACGACGATAATAGTACGTTCATTCACTGAATGAGGCATTTTTAGGTAATATTCGACAGGCTGTTTTGTTTCAGGGTCACGGTATAAGCCAACATGACCAACACGTGCTGAAGGAGACAATTTCAGTACGCCTTCTGCCAAACCATTACCGGCTCGCATGATTGTCACGATACAAAGCTTTTTGCCTTTTAATGCCGGACACATGGCTTTTTCTAATGGCGTTTCGATTTCAATATCCATTGTTTCTAGATCACGAGTGGCTTCGTAACCGATTAGCGTTCCAAGTTCTTCAACTAACATGCGGAATTCACGCGTACTGGTATTTTTATCTCGAAGGCTGGTGAGCTTATGTTTCACGAAGGGATGTTCTATTACAAAGATGTCTTGGTAGGTGCTAAGGAGTTCATCGCGAGTCATTGGCCTTTCCTTTTTCTATAAACTAAAGAGAGTGATATTGAAGAGATATCGATATTTATATAATAGCACTAAGTGAGAACCGACCAAATAACTAATCCTGTCTCTTAGGTCGGTTTTATCAAGTGAGCAAGTATTTTGAAAAAAAGCGAAAGGTATTGTTTTCGTCGATATCGTCATTACATAAGAGGTAACAAACATAATCAGACAGATTTATGCCTCTCTGAAAAAGGCTTTATTGAGAAATTAATTATGAGTGATGACGAGCAGTATTCAAACGTAGAAGAAAATGACGCGGCAATCGAAGAAGAGGACGTGATTGTTAATGATCCAAAAGGTTTGGCACTTCCTGACGATGTGTTACCTGAGACTTTGTATATCCTGCCAATTTCCAGCCGACCTTTCTTTCCGGCTCAAATTCAGCCTGTCATGGTTGATGCGGATAAATGGGAAGACACTTTAGAGCGTATTGCTGAACATCCACAGGCCGTTGTTGGTTTAGTGTATGCGGATAAAGAAGGCAATAAAACGCCTTCTGTTGATTCATTTCGTCCCGTCGGTTGTGTGGCTCGAATGCACAAAGCAGAAAAACAGAACGATAAACTGACGTTTCTAGCACAAGGTGTGAAACGTTTTGAGGTTGTTGAGTGGTTAAATGATACGGCACCTTATTTGGCTCGAGTTCGTTATATCAGTGATTTAAAAACCAATGATGATGAATCAAAAGCCTATTCCATCGCAATTTTGGACGCAATCAAAGAGTTGATCCGTCTAAACCCTTTATTCAGTGAAGATCTAAAACAGTACCTTGGACGTTTTTCGTTTAATGAGTCAGGTTTGCTAGCAGATTTTGCAGCGTCTATAACCTCGGCGGAATCCGATGAGTTGTATGACGTGCTGGCGACGACTCACGTTCAGTCACGTATGCATTTATCGCTTACCTTGTTGAAAAAAGAACTCGAAATCGCACACTTACAAAATGAAATAAGCGCTGAAGTGAACGACAAAATCAGCAAGCATCAGCGTGATTTTTTCCTTAAAGAACAGTTGAAGATAATTCAAAAAGAGCTGGGTATTTCGAAAGATGACCGCACTTCTGATGTAGAGACCTTTGAAGCAAGACTAGAAGGTAAAACATTTACCAAAGCAGTCAGCGATAAAATACAAGAAGAGCTCCATAAGCTCAGCATTCTTGAAACCGGTTCGCCAGAATACGGAGTGACACGAAATTATTTAGATTGGGCGACGTCATTGCCTTGGGGTGTTCACTCTAACGATAATCTGGATATTAAACTTGCCCGCGATGTACTTGAATCACACCACGCAGGGCTTGGCGATATTAAAGATCGCATTGTTGAGTTTTTAGCACTTGGTGCGCACCGTGGTGAAATGGGCGGTTCTATACTGTTGCTTGTGGGGCCGCCAGGCGTGGGTAAAACCTCGATTGGTAAATCTGTAGCGATGTCTTTAAATCGTAAATTTTATCGATTTAGTTTGGGAGGAATGCGTGATGAAGCCGAAATTAAAGGACATCGACGTACTTATATTGGTGCTTTACCTGGTAAGTTTGTTCAGGCATTAAAAGATGTTGAGGTCGAAAACCCTGTTATTATGTTGGATGAAATTGACAAAATAGGTAACTCTTTTCAAGGCGATCCAGCGTCTGCTTTATTAGAAGCATTAGACCCAGAACAAAACAGTGAGTTTTTAGACCACTATTTAGACATGCGTATTGATTTGTCTAAGGCACTATTCATCTGTACAGCGAACCAATTGGATACGATCCCAGCGCCTTTGTTAGACCGAATGGATGTAATTCGTCTTTCTGGTTATATCGGTGAAGAAAAGCTCGCCATCGCTAAGCAACACCTATGGCCAAAATTGCTTAAGAAAAACAAGCTGCTTAAAAAACAGTTAAATATTACGGATGCCGCATTGCGTCATATAATTGAGCATTATGCTCGTGAAGCGGGTGTGCGAGGTTTGGATAAACTCCTGCAAAAAGTGTTAAGGAAATCGGTTGTTGAATTAATAACGGGTGAAAAAGAAAACATTAATGTTGGAGTGAAAGACGTAGAAACCTTGCTTGGGATGCCTTATTTTCGTCCTGAAAAAACCATACAAGGTGTTGGTGTGGTGACTGGATTGGCTTGGACATCAATGGGCGGCGCAACATTGCCAATTGAAGCGAATAAAGTGCATGAACTTACGAGAGGCTTGAAACTCACTGGTAAACTAGGTGATGTAATGAAAGAATCGGCAGAAATTGCTTATTCCTATGTTTTCTCGCATACGAAGAGTTACCAGAAATCACCGGAGTTCTTTGATAAGTCTCTGGTGCATTTGCATGTGCCAGAAGGTGCTACACCGAAAGATGGCCCAAGTGCGGGTATTTCTATGGCGACGGCTTTATTGTCGTTGGCGAAAGGTGAGCCTGTGCGCCGAGGATTAGCCATGACGGGAGAGCTAACATTAACAGGACAAGTACTCGCTGTTGGCGGTATTCGAGAAAAGATTATTGCAGCCAAACGCAGTAAAATTAATGAAGTAATTTTGCCAGAGCCTAATCGTCGAGACTTTGAAGAACTGCCAGATTCGGTAAAAGATGGAATGACTGTACACTTCGCAGAGCGTTTTACCGATGTAGAGAAAATTGTCTTTAATCGTGAGAATTCCTCTATTCATTAGCGTTATCGGTAAAGTAAGGATTCTCTCAAAAGGTGAGACATGACAAAATAAGGAACCGGACAAGGACTAGCTTGTCCGGTTTTTTTATTTTCAGCGTTTCGCCTTTAAATTGTATTTTAGGCCGTATTTTCAGGAGACAAAATGCCAAGTCCGGCAAAACTCACACAAGGTTCAACGTTTAAGCATGTTGTCATTATGTCGATGACAGGTGCATTTGGCCTGATGTGCATGTTTATTGTTGATCTGGTTGATATGCTCTTTCTTTCCATGTTGGGTGAAAAAGAAGCCGTTGCCGCTGTCGGTTTTTCTAGCGCGATTATGTTCTTTACTATTTCATTAAGCATTGCCGTCTCTATTTCTGCGACAGCTTTGGTTTCAAAGGCAGTAGGTGAGGGCGATATTGAATTGGCCAAACGTCGAGCTGTAAATGTGTTGGCATTTGGTATCGTTTTTTCTTCTGTTGTTGTTTGGCTGTTATGGCCAAAAATCCCTCATATTCTTCTGTTTGTTGGTGCCACAGGTCTGACGTTAGATTTAGCGACTGGCTATCTGCAAATTCTTATTCTCGGCATGCCAGCCGTTATGATTGGCATGATTGGTTCAGGGATTATGCGTGCGTTGGGCGATGCACGTCGTGCTATGTATGCGACACTGATTGGCGGTTTAATTAATGCTGTGCTCGATCCTATTTTTATTTTTGGATTTGGGTTGGGTGTGCAGGGCGCCGCAATTGCTTCTTTGATAGCCCGTTTTTCTATGGTGGCCGTATCTTATTATGGTGTGGTATATGTGCATAAAATGTTGGCAGAATTCGACTTGATGGATTTTTTCAAAGATGTGAAATGTATCTCTGTCATTGCAGTTCCTGCCATGTTGACCAATATGTCTTCTCCTTTGGCGAACGCCATTGTCATGGAGCACACATCTTCATTTGGTGACGATGCTGTTGCCGCTGTGGCGATTATTGGGCGTGTTATCCCCGTTGTTTTTGCTGGTGTGTTTGCTTTGTCTGGCGCTGTTGGGCCGATTTTAGGGCAAAACTATGGTGCTGGTCGTTTTGATCGGATGCACAGGGCAATGAGTAGCGCTGTTATTTATGCGTTTGGTTATTGTGTCGTCTTGTGTCTTGTTTTGTATAATATGCAAGATTGGTTGGTTGCTGTGTTTAGCGCAACTCAAGAGAGTGCCGATCTTATACACTTTTTTGCAACTTTTGTGTCGTTCAGTTTTTTCTTTCAAAGTTTGTTATTTATCGCTATTGCTGCTTTTAATAATTTAGGCAAACCTTTAAATAGTACCTTGCTTAATTTTGGGCGTGCGACATTGGGGACTTTGCCTTTGATTACGATCTTTGCTTTGTTTATGGGGGCTGAGGGAATACTATTTGGGCAGGCAGTCGGGTCAGTTATATTTGGTTGTTTAGGCTTTTATATGGCGAGAAACTACATTACGGAATTAGAAGAAAAAGAGGCTAGAAATCTTACCCCAAGCCAGTATCATAATTACGATGAAATGCTTTGATTTAGGTTCTATTTAATCTTTTTTCGAGTAGCCCAGAGTAAAAATTCTTGATTGCCATCACCACCTTTTATTGGGCTTTCAATATAGCATTGCACCTCAAATCCCAGAGATGTTACAAAAACTTGAATGTCTTTTGTTAGCTGATTTACACGGTTCTTGTCTTTAACAATCCCACCTTTACCAATGAACTCTTTTCCTACTTCAAATTGTGGTTTGACTAAGGTAATCAAATGGCCTGTTTGACTGAGTAGTGTCGGTAATTGTGGAAGGATTTTAGTTTGAGAGATAAAAGACACATCCATCACAACCAGATCAAATCCATTCACTGGGAAGTGTTCTTTTAAATCATCAATGCATAGGCTGCGTGCGTTAATGCCTTCTAGGCAGGTGATTTGTTCATGGTTGTGTAGTCGTGTATCTAGTTGTCCATGACCTACTTCAACTCCTACAACATGAGCGGCGCCGTGTTGGATAACGCAATCACTAAAGCCTCCTGTTGATTGGCCTATATCTAAAACATGGAAACCTTTAATATTTAATTTAGTGTGCAGTAACGCGCCTTCTAGCTTTAACGCGCCACGAGAGACATACTTGTCTGCTTTATTGATTGTAATATTGAGTGGAATGTCTGCAGGAAGTTTTAGACTCGGTTTGGAGGCTTTTAACCATTTGTCATTTTGTTTGTATGATACTCGGCCTTCACTGATAAAGGTTTGTGCTTGTGACCGTGATTTTGCAAGACCTTGCTCAGTAAGGATCAAATCAATTCGTAACATAAAAACACTCGGACAAAAAAATAAGTGCGAATGTTAACAAAAACTGAATAATCAAAGTAGATTTAACGAAAGAAGTAATTGTCTATTTTTGTGGTTGTTAATCATTGCCTAAGGAATGCTTGTGCTATTTAAAACATTAATAAATACCAATGAATTGAACGTTCTCATTGATAAATCCCACGTGATTATATTGGATTGTCGATTTTATCTTACGGACCATGATAAAGGTAACTCTGAGTACAAAAAGGGGCATATTCCAGGTGCGGTTTTTGTGGATGTTCATCATGAGTTAGCAGCACCAGAAAGTGAGTTGACAGGTAGACACCCATTACCTAATGAAGTGGATTTTTCCATACAGTTACAAAAATGGGGAATACAACCCGATAGCCAAGTTGTTGTGTATGACGACATGGGTGGTGCGGTTGCTGCTCGCGCTTGGTGGATGTTAGTTCAGCAAGGTATTGACGTCAGAGTGTTGAATGGCGGTTTTCCTGCATGGCTGAAGGCAGGTTTTCCTGTTTCATTGGTCGATGAGTCAATCAATCCTGTAGAGCATCAATTTGATGTGAGTTTTCCTTGGGCGGTTAGGGAGCGCTCTGTCGTTGAGAACTTTGAAACAGACCAATTTCAGCTAGTGGATGCCAGAGCATCAGATCGTTTTAATGGTGAAAATGAATCAATTGACCCTGTTGCAGGTCATATACCCGGAGCGATTAATCGTCCGTTCTCCGATAACTTGGATGTGACGGGTTGTTTTAAGCCCGCTGAACAGCTAAATGTCGAATTGAGAAGTCTGTTATCTGGCGGCAACGATGAGTATGTTTACTATTGTGGTTCAGGCATTACGGCTTGTCATAATGTGTTGGCGTTTAATTATGCAGGTATCGAGGCTCGTCAAGTGTATGTTGGGTCTTGGAGCCAGTGGGCTAAGCGAATGTTGAGAGCCGCTTCATTGTAATTTAACTGTTTTATGGTGTTAGAACTAGGTGTTAAAACGAAAGAAGAGGCCCTCGGTATGAGGGCCTAGAGCATCTGTTATTTTGGTGTTACTCCCGCCATAAAAATTTGTACTTGTTGATGGTTTTCACCCCAGATGTGGGATTTTATCGCGAGTAAAAAATGTTCAGCTTCTTTTAATGTGACAATACCATCCATTAACTGGATGCCAATACCTTCTTGAGTAAAGAAAAAATACCATGTGTGATTGTCTATAATGACTTCCCCCTCACCATTGTTATAACTGACTTGGCGGAAACTGTAGTTACTGGGAATAAAGCAGGCAAGCTCACTTTTCGCTTCCCCGTAATTTAAATCTGGAATGTAGCCTTGACGATCAACTAGCTCAAACTTCATATAGAACTCCTTATTTTTAAGATTAGATTAGTCTACATAGTCTTATTTTGCTGTTGTTCTACTAAAAAAATGTATAAAAAAATCAAACTAGGCGTTTTTAATTGCTGGCGAGACTGTAAAATAACCTTCATTAAAAATTGATTGTTCTATTTGATGCTAAAGGTGAAGTTTCATGAAAATAGCAGTGGCAGGTACAGGGTATGTAGGCATTTCAAATGCACTGCTGTTAGCAAAATATAATCAAGTTGTTGCATTGGATATCGTGCCTGAAAAAGTAGAAATGCTGAACAATAAGCAATCACCGATTGAAGACAAAGATATAGAACGTTATTTATTGGAAGAAGAACTTAACTTTGTTGCCACACTTGATAAGAGTGAAGCCTTCACCGGTGCGGATTTCGTTATTATTGCCACACCAACAGATTATGATCCAGAGACGAACTATTTCAATACCAACCATGTCGAGTCGGTTATTCAAGATGTCATTAACATCAATCCAAATGCCATCATGGTGATTAAATCCACTGTCCCTGTTGGTTTTACCAAAACAGCACGAGAGCGTTATTCAACTAATAACTTGTTGTTCTCTCCTGAGTTTTTACGTGAAGGTAAAGCTCTCCATGATAACTTATACCCTTCGCGTATCATTGTTGGTGAGCAATCCGATAGGGCACAAGTGTTTGCTGATCTATTGGTTCAAGGGGCTGAGAAAAAAGATATTGATGTGTTACTGACTGATTCAACGGAAGCGGAGGCCATTAAATTGTTCGCTAATACGTATTTGGCGATGCGAGTTGCGTTTTTTAATGAGCTAGACAGTTATGCCGAATCTCATGATCTAAACAGCCGACAAATTATCGAAGGAGTTGGGTTAGATCCTCGTATAGGAAGTCATTACAACAACCCTTCATTTGGTTATGGCGGCTATTGCCTACCTAAAGATACAAAACAATTACTTGCCAACTACGATAAAGTGCCAAATAATTTAGTGCGTGCTATCGTGGACGCTAATGTCACTCGTAAAGACTTTGTTGCGGAAGCTATTCTTAAGAATAATCCAAAAATTGTCGGCATATATCGTTTAGTAATGAAAGTAGGTTCTGATAATTTTAGAGCATCTGCTATTCAAGGTGTAATGAAACGCATCAAAGCCAAAGGCGTCGAAGTGATTGTTTATGAGCCCGCACTTGCAGAAGACAACTTCTTTAATTCGAGAGTGATTAAAAACCTAGAAGAATTTAAAGCCATCTCTGATGTAATTGTCGCAAACCGAATGACCGACGATATGCTTGATATACAGGATAAAGTTTATACCCGTGATTTGTTTGGTGTGGATTCTTAGAATCCTTAACTCTAGAGTTATAAATGAGTATTTCGAGTCTGTTTTAACAAAGTATCTGCAAGCGCTGTAGTCGTGCAAAGGTCTTTCATTTTAAATTATGGATCAAATTTCTATGGATGTTATTTTTGATACAAAAAGTTTGTATTATTTGCCTCAATATTTACCTGTCTATAATGAGCTGTGTAAATTAGGAATCAAATCTACCTTTGTTTTTTATGATGGTGTTCATAATGATGTCATTAATAAAATCATTTCGGATGAAAAACTTCAACATTTTTGGGTGAAGGATGAAGAAAAAGCAGCGGCTTATTATGAAGAAAGAAAAGCGGACTGGGTGTTTTTTTCTAACACTTTCCACTATTTAGATAGAGTGCATAAAGTATCAAAAACAGCCCAAATGGCCCATGGTATTGGTCCAAAAACAAGTTATTACACGCAATCATCACGACCGATGGGTGTGAGATTTGTAGAAGGCGCTTATCGGACTCAGCGTTTACGTGAAATGTTTCCTAATGATGTTTTTGTGGATGTGGGCTTTTGTAAGCTAGACCCTATTTTTAATGGGGAAATATCAGATATTTCTTTGTCAGAAACTTACGGTCTTAAAGACGATTTTCCTACCATATTGTATGCACCAACATTTTACCCGAGCAGTATCGAGTGTTTTCCTGCCGATTGGCCTGCAGAGTTTAAAGACTTTAATATCATCATAAAGCCGCATTATTTTTCCTTGAGTAAAAGCAAGTATTATAAACAACAAGCGCTGCTCAAAACATGGTCTGAATTTGATAATGTGTACTTGGCAAAAGTTGAAGACTATTCACTGGTTCCATTCTTAAGTATCTCTGATGTATTGGTGAGCGATGCGTCATCTTCTTTATTTGAATTCGCTTTGTTAAATAAACCTGTTATCTGGTGTGATTTTTTAAAGCTTAGGTTAGGGTATCGCGGCATCTTTTCTTATCGATTCAAAAAACGGATGGATAAAGACTATGGCGATTATTCTAATATTGCTGTGCATGCGAAAAAATATGAAAATTTAAAGAGTCTTATAGTGCAGCAATTAGACAACCCGGAAGAATTTGAATCTATACGATTGGAAATGTCTGAAAAACTTGCTGGGAAAGTCGATGGCTCTGCGAGTAAAAGAATTGTTGAATATGTGATGAGTAATATTTAATTTTATTAAAATATAAAAAATATTAGAGGGAATGATGAAGGGTAAAACATTTAGAATTAAAAAAAATAGAGAAAATGCACTGATGGTTCTTAGTGCTGTTGTTAATGCTTTGGATGAATTTAATATAAAATATTATTTGGATTTTGGATCATTGATCGGTGCCGTACGTGAAAAAGGACTTATTCTTTGGGATGATGATATTGATATTTCTCTTTATGATGAGTCTGACTATGAAAAAATACCTATGGTTTTAAATTATATAAAAAAGAAAAATAAACTTAGAGTTTATTTGAAAACCTTTTTATATAGTTTAGAGAGCTCTGCGAAAAAACATAATAAGATTCCGAATCTTAATATATCTTTTACAGATATAAATAATTTCCATATAGCTAAGGTGCGAAATAATAATTTCTTCATTTTCGGGCGTGGAAAAACATGTTTAGATATATTTTTCAAATATGAAAAAAATGAAAAACTGTATTGGATGGCTTATGGGGAAGAAAATTCTGTCCCTAAAAAATATTTAGAATCTGATTTGATTGAAATAAATTTCTGTGGAATTAAATGTAAGATACCTGAAAAATACGATGAATATTTGACTTATAAATATGGAGATTGGAAAACGCCCAAAGAAAACTGGAGTCATGAATGTGATGATTTTTCAGTTGAAAAAGCTAAGGTGTAGTTTTCGAACCTCAATTATGTCACATCAACTCATTTTTTAGCTTCGACAGTAAAGGCTATAAATACCGTAAAGAGTTATTCTTCTTCATATGAGTGAGTTGATGTGTTGCACTCTATTATGGGCTGTTGTTATTGAGCCATTTTCTTCTAAACCTGAAGTAATAGTATGTTTCATATTCACTGTATGCAACTTGGTAAAATATGAGTGCCTCTGCGATAAGAACTTCGATGAGCTTTTTTACTGAGTCGTTGTTAAATATTATGATTTTATGAACACATAGCTATTATGAATTGTAGATACTATTGGAAAAGAGAAAGTTCTGCGCGAGTTTTTTAAAAGGTGAAAAAATTATTCAGCTTGGAGGGTTAAAAAAGATACGATCGTAGCTGCAATTATTATTAAGAAGGTCAACTCAATTCAACTAAGAATAAAGCCAACCTACACGAGCCAGAAATATACCAGACTAAAAGGGGGCAATGATCATCAAAAATAACACCAATATCGATTATTTAAGACCTTTTCACGACTACTGCGCTTACTAATACTTTAGTAAAAATAGACTCGAAATACTCATTTATAACCCATAAACTACACTTTCTCGTCTATTTTTGTTTTGTCTTAACTTCTCCCGTTGCTTCGTGCAAAGGTTTCTATTTATGAGACATTGTTTTCACAATTTCGATAACATCATGAAGCGATGTTTCTATTTTCTCTAAATCACTTCTTTTTAAAGAAGAAAGTGTTTTCTTGATTTTCGTTGTCGAAATGTCTTCTGTTCTTGGGAGGTAGACAACTTCACAAAATTCACTAAGTTCATCGAATTTCCCTTGCCAGTCATCGCCCATGGCAAAAATATCCGCATTAAACTTCTGAACGTCTGTGCGTTTTTGTTCCCAGTTGCATTCTGGAAAGACATCATCAACGTATTTGCATGCTAAAAGGATTTCTGCTCTTTCTTCGTATGAGAAGAAAGATTTTTTCCCTTTTAAGTCATTAAATTCATCAGAAGAGATACCCACGATTAATTTATCACCCAGTGCTTTTAGTCGTTTTAAAAGACGGATGTGTCCTACGTGGAATAAATCAAATGTACCGTAAGTAATTACAACTTTCATAGGTTATCTCTTGCTTCTGTATTGAATTTTTTCCATCTTAGCACTTCTGACAGCCCGAGAAAAATATGATAACTGCTGGTACCTGGCAAAGGGTAGTTTTTCGCTTTATTGTTTTCATCAAGGTATTCATTCCATCCTCCATCATCTAGCAAGTAGTGGTTTTGAATAAAGTCGATAGCATTCTCTAATCTGTGTATTTTTTCTTCTTTGCCAATGGGAATAACGGTAATGGCTTTTATGTATTCTGTGATTGGCCAAATACGTTTTTCTTTATCGAGCGGTTGATAAGTGTCGCCATTTATTTGGTTATAAATGCCACCGTTAGAGGCTAATCCGTAACGAGTAGCCGTTGACCATAGATGTTGGGCTAAATCTGTGTAGTCTGTATTGGGTATTATCTTATTGGCTTCGTAAAGCAACCATACCCATTCGAAATGATGACCTGGCTCTACTTGGTTGCCTGTTGTTGGATGGTGTTTCCAGTCTTCGGAAAAAAATTCACGTAAGGTTTTTGTTTTCTTGTCGTAAAACCGTTCAAGAGCAAGCGTTAGTAGTGACTTAATGGTTTCTTTATATTCTTCATCTTGAGTAATATTGAAAGCAGAAATATAGCCTTCTAATAAATGCATGTGAGGGTTTTGGCGGCGAACTTGATCGGAGTTAATTGGGTAGGCTTCGTAAAAACCGCCGGACTCTGCTTGCATATGTTCAGTCAAAAAGTGATGAGAGTCTTTCATGTAGTCCAGTGCACGTTTATCTTGTGTGACTTGATAGTAATGACTGAAAGAAAGAAGAACAAACGCTAAGGCATAAGCATCTGATAGTGTGTCTTGCACTGACAAATCGTCGTTTAAAGAAAAAATCCAACGATTGTTGATAAAGTAGTGATCTATGATGAAATCAAATAGCGGCGTAAGTTTTGCTTTCCATTCTTCTTTCTCTTCAAGTTGATACGCATGACTAAATGTATAGAGTTGGCGGCATTGAGTTAATAGGCGGATACGGCCGACAGGGTTGATCGTCCAGTCATGATTCATGCTTTCATAGCTAAAACCATGTTCTGAATTGATGCCATAACGTGCCCATTTTTTAAGTAGCTTACTAAATAGAAAAGACTGACAGTTAGATAGCGAAGCGTTCAACATGATGTAAATAGCCTTATTTCATGTGATATTTGGTATGTCCAACTTGATAGGGGAGTATGATAAGATGACGGCTTTCAAAAATCGAATATTATGTGACTATGAACTCTTCTTATTTGAATTTTAAGGATAAACACATTCTCGTCGTTGGGGATGTGATGTTGGATCGTTATTGGCATGGAGGCACGTCTCGTATTTCTCCAGAAGCCCCTGTTCAAGTGGTGAAAGTATCCAATATTGAAGATCGTCCTGGTGGCGCTGCTAATGTGGCGTTAGGGCTAGCAAAATTAGGTCTTTCCGTGACGCTAGTTGGCGTTGTTGGTCATGATGAAAATGCTGTGGCGCTAGAGCGCTGTCTTGAGTCATCGGGTGTAATATGTCGTTTTGTACGTTCAGAACACTTGCCTACGATTACCAAGTTACGGGTGATGAGCCGCCATCAACAACTTATTCGTTTAGATTTTGAAGAGCGTGACGATTGCTTATCTCAAAACGAAGCGGTGGCGACCATGGTGAAAGAATGTCTAACAAATTCAGACGCTGTGATTTATTCAGATTATCAAAAAGGTTGTCTTGCTGATGTACCGTCTTTAATCAAGCTATCAAATAATGCGAAGGTTCCTAGTTTTGTTGACCCTAAAGGTGATGACTTTTCTATTTACCGTGGTGCAACTTTAGTTAAGCCGAACTTTGTCGAGTTTGAAACCATTGTTGGTACGTGTTCTTCAGAGTCTGATATTCAAACTAAAGGCACTCAGTTGAAGGAACAGTTTGGCTGGGACGCGTTATTGGTGACTCGTGGCGAAGATGGTTTGGTTTTGTTTGAAAATGATAAAGCCCCTTTTTCATTGGCTACTTCCGCGAAAGAGGTTTATGACGTGACAGGTGCTGGCGATACAGTGATTGCTGCATTAACGGCGGTTTATGTGACCAGTAAACGTTTTACGGATGCTGTTGAATACGCAAATCAAGCAGCAGGTTTTGTCGTTGGTAAGTTAGGTACGGCTTCTATTACAGCAGGCCAACTTGATGCGATTATGTATCAGCGTTCTCACTCTACAAATTTTGGCGTATTGGCACCAGCAGAGCTATTAGAGCAAATTAAATTGGCTCAAATGAGTGGTGAGAAGGTGGTATTTACCAATGGCTGTTTTGATATTCTGCACCCAGGTCATGTTGCTTATATGAAGCAAGCAAAGGCCTTGGGTGATCGGTTGATTGTGGCAGTAAATACCGATGCTTCAGTAAAGCGTCTAAAAGGCGAGAAAAGACCAATAAATGATCTTGTGCATCGTATGGCTGTACTTGAAGGTGTTGGCGCTATTGATTGGGTAACTTGGTTTGATGAAGATACACCAAAAGAATTAATAGAAACCTTATCTCCAGATGTTTTAGTAAAAGGTGGCGATTATAGTATAGATACTATTGTTGGCGCTGATCATGTATTAAAACAAGGCGGAGAAGTGAAAGTATTGTCTTTTGTCGATGGATACTCGACAACTTCTATTATTGAAAAAGCGAATTTGTAAATGCAAGAAGAAGCAAAAGTGAAAGAGCCTATTAATGATGACCCTGCATCAGGTGTAAAAACCTATCTTCGTTTATTGAGTTACGTAGGGTCTTCTTGGGGGTATTTATTACTCAGTTTTTTTGGCTATATATTGTATGCGGCCATGGAGCCTGCTCTTGCGGCTTTACTAAAGCATATTGTTGATATCGTATCGGATGGGAAAATTACGGAAAGTCGCTTGCTTATTCCTGGGGCAATATTAGGGATTTTTATAGTACGCGGTATAGGAACTTTTTTTGGCAGTTACTTTATGGCACAAGTTGCGAATAAAGTTGTATTTGACCTGCGTACTCAAATGTTTAATAAACTTGTTTTATTACCATCGAGCTATTACCACTCTATCCCTACTGGTCGACTGCTGACTAAACTGACATACAATACTGAACAGGTAATTGGCTCGATTTCTCAGGCAATTCGAGTTGTATTACGTGAAGGGTTAACGGTTGTCGGCTTGCTTGGTTACATGATTTACATGAATTGGAAATTGTCTTTATTATTCTTGTTAGTTGTTCCGTTTATTGGTTTGGTTGTTCGTTATGCGTCAAAACGTTTTCGTAAATTAAGTACTCGAATTCAAAATGCTATGGGTGGTGTGACTGATGTGGCATCTGAAGCGATTAAAGGCCATGAAGTTGTTAAAATATTTGGTGGCAGTGATTATGAAACAAAGCGTTTTTACAAAGTAGCGAATGAAAACCGTCGTTCGCAGCTTAAAATGAATAAAACCAAAGCGCTTAATGTTCCTATCGTGCAATTTATCTTAGCGTTTGCAATGGCTATTTTGATTTGGTTCGCCTTAAGCCCTTCCATCAGTTCTGGTATGACACCAGGTGACTTTATCGCCTTTTTAACGGCAGCAGGTATGTTGGGTAAGCCGATAAGACAGTTGACGGACATAAATAGTGTGTTGCAGAAAGGCATCGCTGCTTCTTATAGCATTTTCGAGTTTCTTGATATGGACGTTGAGCCAGACCTAGGGAAGCGAGAAGCAGGACGTTTAAAAGGGAATATTGAGTGGCGTTCCATGTCATTTAGTTATCCTGGTGCAGATAAGCAAGCATTGAAAAATATTAACTTATCTTTACCCGCTGGAAAAACATTGGCTTTAGTAGGGCGCTCTGGCGGTGGTAAATCAACCATGGCGAACTTGATTCCTCGTTTCTATAACATTGATGAGGGTGAGTTGTGTATTGATGGGCATTCAATCGCAGATTATGAGCTTAAGGGACTTCGCTCTAATATTGCGTTGGTGAATCAGCAAGTTGTCCTTTTTAATGGCACAATTCGAGAAAATATCGCTTATGGTGATTTGCATGATGCCAGTCTTGAAGACGTTATAGAAGCCGCAAAAGCAGCTAATGCTTGGGAATTTATTCAAGAATTAGATAATGGTGTTGACACCATGGTAGGTGAAAATGGTGTTTTGCTATCTGGCGGTCAGCGTCAACGAATCGCCATTGCAAGGGCCATCCTAAAAAATGCGCCTATTCTTATCTTGGATGAAGCAACATCAGCTTTGGATACCGAGTCTGAACGCGCTATTCAACTTGCACTTGATAGTTTGATGGAAAATCGTACTACCATTGCCATTGCTCATAGATTATCCACTATTGAAAATGCCGATATTATTGCGGTAATTGATCATGGTGAAATCGTTGAGTATGGCTCACACAGTGAGTTATTGGCGATGAATGGCGCTTATGCACAGTTGCATAATAAACAATTTTCAGAGGAATCTGATTAATCGTGTGGATGTATCGTGTTTTATTATTTTTGTTAACGCCGGCTATTTTATTGAAAATACGGTGTTTTCAAAAAAAATACAGTCATTATCGAACAAAAGAAGCCTTAGGGTTTTGGCCTTCAGTTGAGGCAGACTTATGGGTTCATTGTGCTTCTGTTGGAGAGGTACTTGCTGTACGACCGCTTATTACTCAGTGGCGTGAAAAGCATCCTAATCATCGTTTTTTGATTACTACTATGACGCCCACAGGAGCGGAGCAAGTAGAGAAAATCTTTCCTTTTGCTGAGCACAGATATTTACCGATGGATTGGCGTTTCAGTGTAAAAAGAGCCCTTAAGCGGCTTACCTGCAAGCATCTCTTTATTGTTGAAACAGAGCTCTGGCCAAATCTGTTGACGCAGGCGAAAGCGCAAAGTATGCGCATTGATGTTGTAAATGCTCGACTGAGTGAGCGTTCCTTTCTGCGTTATCAAAAATTTTCTATCGTATCTCGATCTTTATTTAAATTACCAGATTGCTTTTTGGCTCATGCGAAAGAGGATGCAAAACGGTTTGAGTCATTGGGCGCTAAAAAAGTCTTGGTAACAGGAAGTATTAAGTTTGATCTTTCTGTATCTCCTGAGGTTTTACAGGATAATTGGCGCGAACAATTAGGTTCTCGATTTGTGTGGATTGGTGGTAGCACTCATCAAGGCGAGGATGAAATTTTATTAAGTGTCCATAAGGCGCTTTTACAGAAAGTACCTGACGCTTTATTGTTATTAGTACCTCGTCATCCTGAGCGTTTTGAGGCGGTTTATACGTTGGCAAAACAACACTTTGATAACATTACCTTACGTAGTCAAACACCGCCCGATCAATGGTCAAATTTTGATGTGGTGATTGGTGATTCGATGGGTGAGTTGATGCATTATTATCAGGCTTCTGATCTCGCTTTTGTGGGTGGAAGTTTGATTCCCCGTGGTGGGCATAATCCAATTGAACCTGCGTTATTAGGTAAAGTCATTTTAGTCGGGCCTCACACTTTTAATTTTTTAGAAATTACAGATCAGCTTCTGCAAGTTAGAGGTGCTGTGCGTTGCTCTGATGCAGAGGAATTAGAAAAAGTTGTCATTACTTTCGCTGGGAAGTCCTCTCAATGTTATCGAATGGGGCAGGCCGCTTTGCGTTTTGCTGAAAAAAACCAGGGCGCTGTGACTCGAGTGCTAACTGAAATAGACTTCCGTTGATCGACTCCTTACAATAGACGCTCATTATCTCATGGGGTGTTTTAGTTTTTTAAAAACTAAAACTGAGAAGCGGAATTGACCGCTAACCCACTGAACCTGATCCAGATTATGCTGGCGTAGGAATCGAGGTAGCAAAAACGCTTTTTGATTTAATAACAAAATAGCACCTTGCCGTTTCTCCTGTACGCCGCTCACTTATTTTTAGGAGCGATACATTGAATAAATTTTCGTTAATAACTTCCTCTAAAGTCTTTGTTCTTTCTTTGGTTATGCTTTTCTCTCCTTTTTCGCTGGCAAGTGAAACATTAAATGTTTACACCTATGATTCTTTTGCTTCTGATTGGGGGCCGGGACCTAAAATCAAAGAAAACTTCGAAAAAGAGTGTGACTGTGAATTGAATTTTGTGGCTTTGGATTCTTCTGTTGGCATATTGTCACGAGTTCAACTGGAAGGTCAGTCGTCTAAAGCGGATGTATTGTTGGGGCTTGATCTTAATCTAATGGAAGCGGCAAAGCAGACTGGTTTATTAACAACGCATTCTGTAAATACGTCTACGGTAAACGTGGCTGGTGGTTGGAATGACAGAACTTTTGTCCCATTTGACCAAGGACACTTTGCGTTTATCTATAATTCGGAAACGTTGAGCAATCCTCCGATGAGTTTGAAGGAAGTGGTAGAGAATCAAGATCTTCGTGTAATTTACCAAGATCCAAGAACCAGTACGCCAGGTTTAGGTCTTCTATTGTGGATGAAGTCTGTTTATGGCGATGACGTTTCAGATGCTTGGGAAAGCTTGGCTAGCCACACAGTGACAGTAACAAAAGGCTGGTCTGATGCTTATGGTTTGTTTTTGAAAGGTGAGGCGGATGTAGTGCTAAGTTATACAACGTCTCCTGCGTATCACATTATCGCTGAAGGCGAAAATAAGTATAAAGCAGCATCGGCCAGTGAAGGTCTTTACCCTCAAATCGAATTAGCAGTCATGATGAAAAACGCTCCAAACCCTGCTTTGGCACAACGTTTCATGCAATTTATTTTGCAGCCGGAATTTCAATCAGTGATTCCAACAGGAAACTGGATGTTGCCAGTGGTTGAGCTTTCTGAACCTTTACCGGCCGCATTTAATAGTGCTTTGGAACCAACGGAGAACTTAGTGTTATCAGCCAAAGATGTGGCTGACAATCGTAAGGCTTGGGTGAATGAGTGGTTAAACGCAACGACTCGATAAGATTCGTTAACGTGTTTTCTTTGCGTATGTATCAAGGGCTAACACCCGCTGTTTTGGGTGTTGGTTTCTTCTTGTTAATAGGAGCTGCCAGTTTGGCGGCTCTTTTGCGTTATAGCGAGCTATCTGACTGGTTTGGCTATTTGTCTCAGCCTTATCTTTGGCGTGTGATACGTTTTTCGTTGTGGCAGGCTTTGCTGAGCAGTGGAATTAGTATCCTAATTGCCATTCCTGTAGCGTCTTGTCTTATTCACCGCAGATTCTATGGTCGAGCGTTTTTATTGCAGCTTTTTTCTGTGTCTATGGTTGTTCCAACGATTGTGGCGATACTTGGTTTGGTGGTTGTTTATGGTCGTACAGGCTGGCTCAGTCAGTTATTTGGTATTCAAATTCCCTTATACGGTCTGACGGGAATTTTACTTGCTCATGTATTTTTCAATATGCCTTTGGCGGTACGTCTTTTGTTACAAGGCTACGATTTAATTCCGTCCGGTCAGTGGCGCCAAGCATCTCAATTAGGTTTTTCTCGTTATTCCGCCTTTCGTTTAATTGAATGGCATTATGTTAAAAAGGCTTTGCCTGGTGCTTTTGTATTGATTTTTATGTTGTGCTTTTCCAGCTTTGCCGTGGTGTTGAGTTTGGGTGGTGGGCCGAAATCCAGTACCTTGGAAGTGGCTATTTATCAGGCGTTAAGGTTTGAATTTGACCTTAGTAAAGCCAGTTTCTTGGCATTGATACAGGTGGTGATATGTACCTTGTTTGCCGTTATTGTTTATCGTATTGCGCCTGTAAGCCGTCAAGATGTGAGTTTACTGTCCTTTGAGCGATATGTTTTGAAGGATTCTTTATGGGCAAAGGCCACAGATGGTTTGGCGGTGTTGTGTGTTCTTGTTCTAATTATTCCGCCTTTTATCGCGATCTTCGATCCAGTATTTTCTGCCGTTTTTCTTGAAACTCTATTGTCTTCTTCTTTGTGGAAGTCTGTTATGGTTTCGCTGCAAGTTGCCTTACCCGCTGCTGTGGTAAGTCTATTGTTAGGTGTTTGTTTTGGTGTTTTTGCGCGCTTTTGTGTTGGGCGTAAATATTTGACTTTTTTACCCAATAAAATTGAGCATCTCGGGAATATGATTTTGATGGTTCCTGGCTTGGTTATCGCAACAGGGCTTTTTTTACTTTTGCGTGATTTCGGTTGGGGGCTTCAATCAAGCTACTGGATTGTTGTTTGGGTGAATGCTGTGATGGCATTACCTTTTGTGCTCAGAGCCTTGATGCCTATTTTATATCAACAAGAACGCCGTTTTCGAAATGTTTATTTAAGTTTGGGTATTCGCAATTGGTCTCGCTGGCGTTTGGAGTGGATTCTTATTCGCCAGTCTGTGGCACAGGCATTTGGCTATGCTTTGTTGCTATCTCTTGGTGATATGGGCGTAATCGCTTTGTTTGGTAGTCAAGGCTTGGTGTCTTTGCCCTTGTATCTTTTTCAATTGATCGGTTCTTATCAATTAGAAAAGGGCGCTTGTGTCGCTGTGGTACTTATTACGCTTTGTTTGGTTTTATTTTATCTGTCATCTCGACTTATCGGAGGCAAAGGACATGTTAAACATTAAGCTCCAATACAGTTGGGATAGTTTTCATGCTGATTATCGTGTGAACATTCCGTCAGGTGTAACGACTTTATTAGGTGGGAGTGGGGAAGGGAAAAGTACACTCTTGCATCTTCTTGGCGGTTTTTTAGATGGGCATGGTGAATTGGATTTTAATAGTGAGTCATTACTGCGCTTAGCTCCTTATGAAAGACCGATTTCTACCTTGTTTCAGAGTGATAATCTCTTTCCTCAGTTAACGGTTTGGCAAAATGTGGCTATTGGTGTGTCGCCTTCTTTGTCTCTGAGTACTGAACAGAAAGACAAGGTTAATTGGGCTTTAGAAAAAACGCAGCTTGTTGATAAAGCAGGCCGTTTTCCACAGGCTTTGTCTGGTGGGCAAGCTCAACGGGTTGCGATTGCCCGTATATTAGTAAGAAATAAGCCAATACTATTATTGGATGAGCCTTTTAGTGCTTTGGATCCTGCATTGCGTGAAGAAATGCTTTATCTCGTCAAAGAGGTGACGGAAGAGCTTTCGTTGACAACTTTGTTGGTGTCGCATTTGCCGCAAGAGGTGAGCCTGATTGGAGGAAAGGTCATCTTGATCGAGAAAGGAAATATTGTGGCGCATGAGCCAGTATCTGTTTTAGATCAAACACCTGCTCATTCGCTGTTTTCGGATTATTTTGGTATTCCCAACTCATCATTAATGATCAAATAAAGCTGTCTAATTGTGTCTCTTGACGCTTATCTTATGGTGACGGAGGGCTTTTTCTTATTATGTGACTCTCGTTTGTTATGTAGCATGGTAGCGACAAAAATTCCTGAGAAAATAAGTAAAATGCCCATGTAATGGAAACGAAATAGACTTTCACCTAAAAAGATAACAGATAGAGCAATGCTAAAAACAGGTAAAAGGTGAATAAACTGACCTGCTGTGGCGGCGCCTAGTTTTTGAATGCCTGTATTCCAGCATAAAAAAGCACCAATTGAAGCAAATAATGCCATGTATAGAATGGTTCCAAGGTTTCCAGTTGTTAAATCCGTTAATTGCGTTTCGCCGAATATAAAGAATAGTGGCATTTGAAATAGTGTGCCTATGATGGCTGTGCTGGTGAAAAAACCAATCAAAGACATTTCTTTTGGTCTTCTTACAATCATCACAGAATAAATAGCCCAGCTAACGGCGGCGGTAATGATCCATAAATCACCCTGTGAAATAGTAAGGTGTAAAAAGGTGTCTAGGCTTCCGCGGCTAACAATAGTAATGGCGCCGACTGTGGAAATGAAGATTCCCATATTTTGTAACCAAGAAGTTTTATTGCCTAATAGTAGTCGTGAGGCAATCAGAATCATCACAGGCATAATTGAGTTAAGTAATACGGCGTTGGTGACGGTTGTTGATGTTAGGCCTATGTAGAGAAATAAGTTGTAGTTACATATGCCAAGCCAACCAAATAGGGTGAGTAGCGGCCAGTTTTTTGCGATGATCTTGCGTTCTAACCACAGTTTTTTGTATGCAAAAGGGAGCATTATTAGACAGGCTAAACTCCAACGAAGAAAGGAGATCGTATAAGGGTCTATCCCATTGGAAACGATTAATCGTCCTAAAATATAATTTCCTGACCAGAAAGCAACAGGAAGCAGTAGATACATAAACGCTGGCATTGATTGTCCTTTTATTTTATTTTTTTAGCCCAGTTTTGTACAAATAGACCGATGAGAATGAACGCTAACCCAACTAAAGTCGATTGTAAAATAGGTTCGCCAGCAAATTGCGACAGCCAAACGATCGACAGTAATGGCGATAAAAAAATCAGATTGGCAACTTGGCTCGTGTTGCTGGTTAGTTTAAGAGCTTGGTTCCATAAAACGAAACTTAATCCCATTTCAAACAAACCAATATAAACAGCACTCCATAAACCTTCTTTATTCCATTGATTAAGTTCGCCTGTAATGCCTGCATAGAGAGTGATTAATGGCAGTGCGCAGGCAAAATTAAGGGTTAATCCGATAAGGCTCGGACGCTTGTCTTTGGTGTTCAGTAGCCAGTAAATTGCCCATATCACGGTGCTCAAAAGAGCAAAAGCAACGCCTGTGGCGTTCGAAAACTCTAAAGAGGTTATTTGTCCGCGGGTAGATATATAGAGGACGCCAAAATAACACATCCCCGCCGCAATATAATCCGCCGTTTTCAATCGTTGTTTAAGGATAGGAACGGCCATGAAACTGAGCATAATCGCCCAAGTGTAGTTAATGGCCTGAGCTTCTTGGGCGGGCAGCATGTTATAGGCTTGGAGCAAAACTAAATAATATATGAAAGGGTTAATGGCACCAAAAAAGAAAGACGATTTCCAAGATTGTTTAGCGAATGTGATTAATTCTTTGAGGTGTCCTTTAAATACGATCAAAGAGACTAAGAAAATCAATGACACTATGTTAGCCACAAGCAGTAGTTGAGTGGGAGATAAGTATTTAAGTGATATTGAAAATGCTGTTGCAACGGTTGACCAAAGTAAAACAGCGCCGAGTCCAAACAATATGGCTTGAGTGTTATTAGTAAGTGTTTTCATCGTTGTATGGCTAATCCTTTGATTAGAGTAAATCCATATTGGATAAGGTTAAAATTTGTAGAAGATACCAATTAAAGCGGAATTCACTGTGTCATTATCGACAATAGGGCTTTGTTTGATGCTTGAATCATATTGAGTTTGCCTAATTGAAACCATAGTGCTTATGTTTTTGCTAATGGAGTGAAATGCGACAAAACCATAGGATGTTCTTGATGTGGCTGGTGCATCATAGGAAGAAATGGTGCCACCTGTTTTAGTGGATTCACTTTGTGAAACGCCAAACATGTAGTTGCTCATCTGTCCGCTGATATATTGATAACGTATTGATGGGATGACACGCCATGTTGCGATGGGGATAGGAAAACCTAATGACAGTTGGCCTAAATAGCCATTATGTACACCACTAATATCTTGAGCTAGCTTTGCAGTAATGGGGCCGAAGCGATAAGAGGCAAAAGCCATGGCACTGTCATCACGGTCATTTAATAACTGTATATTGCTGTTATCTGAGTCATCTGGGTCAAACATAGAGGGTGTATATCTTAAACCTGCAGATAGGCTTTGGAATCGACTCTTAGGAATTAAGTGATAACCTATTTCAGGGAAGTTTAAATACAATCGTTCGCTCTTATAGGAGAGTCCTGGTAAGAGTTTAGGCTTATTATTTGTGTCTTTATATAGACTTTGTGAATATGTTCCGATCACGCCAATACTGCTCTCGGAAAAAGCGAAAAATGGAGTAAGCAACAAATAGATCAAAATGATTTTCTTCAACATAAGAAGGTGTGCTTTTATAAAATAGATAATAAATATTCTATAGCGCTTTTACTTAATCTGTAAGTGTTTCATGGCTCACTAGGAACGTTATTTGAATCTATATGCGAATACAGCTTTTTAGTAATTTAATAAGTTTAAAACTTAATTCTTTGCTTTGACTCTATCTTGACTGATTTCGTTTACTTACTGTCCAGTAGTGCTATATAATGCGCGTCCCTGTAAATCTATACTCCTTGTCTCAAGGCTTCGTAACAGGGGGAGCGTGGAGACTAAAACCCATAAGGAGAGCTTAAATGCGTCATTATGAAATCGTTTTTCTGGTTCACCCAGATCAAAGTGAACAAGTACCAGCAATGGTTGAGCGTTACACTAACTTAATCACTGAAGATGGTGGTCAAGTTCACCGTCTAGAAGATTGGGGCCGTCGTCAATTGGCTTACCCAATAAACAAAATTCACAAAGCACATTACGTTCTTATGAACGTTGAGTGTTCTGATAGTGTTTTGTCTGAACTGAACGACACTTTCCGCTACAACGATGCAATCATCCGTAACTTGGTGATTCGTTGTAAAGAAGCGGTAACTGACGTATCTCCTATTAAAGCTTCTGAAGGTCGTGAAGATCGTCGCCCAGCTCCTCAACGTGAAGAGCGCAGCAACGAAAGCACTGACGAAGTAGCTGAAGAATCTGAAGATTAATCAATATTTTTTATTAGGAGACACTCATGGCTCGTTTTTTTCGTCGTCGTAAATTCTGCCGTTTTACAGCAGAAGGCGTTAAGCAGATCGATTATAAAGATCTAGAAACACTAAAAGGTTATGTTACTGAAACTGGTAAAATCGTACCTAGCCGTATTACTGGCACAAAGGCACGTTACCAGCGTCAACTAGCGACTGCTATCAAACGCGCTCGTTATATAGCTTTACTTCCTTACACTGACAGCCATTTTAATTAATAGGTTGAGAAGCGCGTTATGAGTGGTTTAGCTAAATGGGTTATGAAAAAACGCTTGAATGCCATTATTGGTGTGATGGTGTTTGGTCTTATTCCTATGATGTTTTGGCTAGCTGCTGCAATCTTAGGGTTGGTAGTGCTTCGTAAAGGTGTAAGAGAAGGAATACCTGTATTAGCTTGGGGTTGTCTGCCAGCACTTGTGCTGTGGGTACTTCAAGGCGATGCAACGGCATTAATGGTGTTAGTGAATGTGATGTTGTTGAGCTATTTGCTTAGATCGATGTCATCATGGAGTTGGGTGTTATTAACAGGTAGTTTTATTGCTGTTATTAGTACTCTGATTCAACCTCTTTTAATGGAGGACGTTTTGAATCTGGCTGTTGGTTTGGTTCAAAAAGTATTGTCTTCAGAAGAAGGTGTTGATGTTCCTGATAGAGATTTAATTTTCAACCAGGCGGTGGTGGCTATATCCATCTTCCAATCGGTAATTGCTGTTATTTCCTTGTTTTTGGCAAGAAAGTGGCAGGCAGGGCTCTACAATCCAGGTGGATTGCGTACAGAATTTCATCAGTTAAGATTACCTGTGTCATTCAGTTTGGTTTTGGGTGGAATGATACTGATAGGAGAAAGCTTAGGCGGATCCTTTACTGTCTTCTCTCAAGCCGCTATACCGGCATTGGTATTGCCAGCGCTCGCGCTAGTACATGGTGTTTTAGCAAAAAAAGAAATTGGGGTTGTTGGACTGGTTGCATTTTATCTTGTGGGGTTTTTTATCCTAAATGTATATTTTGTAAATATCTTGGTCATGCTTTGCGTGATTGATAGTTTTGTGAATATCCGTTCTAGGATCCAAGATAAGCCGTCCAACTCAAGTAATGGCTAATGATTAATTAGAGGTGATCGAGATGGAAGTTATTCTACTCGACAAAGTAAACAAGCTAGGCGGTATTGGCGACGTTGCAGTTGTTAAACCAGGTTATGCTCGTAACTTTTTGATTCCGAACAAAAAAGCTGTAATGGCTACAAAAGCTAACTTGGCTAGCTTTGAAGAGCGCCGTGTAGAACTTGAAGCAAAAGCTGCTGAACGTAAAGCCGTTGCTGAAGCTCGTGCTGCGACACTAGAAGGTAAAACTTTCACTATCGCTGCAAATGCGGGCGATGAAGGTAAACTTTTTGGTTCTATCGGTACTCGTGATATCGCTGATGCTATTTCTGCTGAAGTTGCAGTTGAAAAAGCTGAAGTTCGTCTTCCTGAAGGCGCAATTCGTCACACTGGTTCTTTCGAAGTAGATCTACAACTTCACTCTGAAGTTCTAGTAACTGTTACTTTGGCTGTAATCGCAGAGTAATTTGTTTTACAAATTATTCTCTCAAAAAGGGGGTCTTGCTTATTGCAAGATGCCCTTTTTTTATGATCATGATAAGCTGATCACTCTGTGTTTTTTCCGTTTTTGTATGGGTACTCTGTGTGCAACTAAATGATTCTGAAGTCGCTTCTATTAAATTGCCTCCTTATTCTATTGAGGCTGAGCGTTCCGTTGTTGGTGGATTGATGCTTGACCCAGAAGCCTGGGAAAAGGTTTCTGAGCTTGTTATTGCTGATGATTTTTACCGCCCAGAGCATCAGCTGATTTTTGCTGTTATTGCCCGTTTGGCAGATGAATCTGAACCTATTGATGTGGTTACTATTGGTGAGCGTTTAGATAAGCGCGGTGACTTAGAATCAATTGGTGGCATGGCGTATTTGATTGAAGTTGCAGAAGCGACGCCAAGTGCCTCTAATATAGGTTCGTATGCTGACATCGTACGAGAGCGTTCGATTCTTCGTCGATTAATTACTACTACTAATGATATTTCGTCTCGGGCGTTTCACCCTGAAGGTATGACGGCAGCAGAAGTGTTGGATGAGGCTGAGCGTAAGATCTTTCAGATTGCTGAAGGTGGTGAAAAGAAAGGCGGCCCTAGAATTGTTTCCGATATTCTTAGTGCGACTGTCGATAAAATTGATGAACTTTATCATCAAGAAGGCTCTATTACTGGTTTGAGTACAGGCTTTACAGATCTTGATGCTATGACTGCAGGTATGCAAAAATCGGATTTGATTATCGTGGCAGGCCGTCCTTCGATGGGTAAAACGACGTTTGCCATGAACTTGGTTGAAAATGCCACCATGATCAGTGATAAGCCAGTGATTGTATTTAGTTTAGAGATGCCTTCAGAGCAACTAATGATGCGGATGCTGTCTTCTCTTGGTCGTATCGACCAGACTCGAATGCGTTCAGGTCAGTTGGTGCAAGAAGACTGGGATAAGTTAATGTCAGCGGTAAAAATGCTAAAAGATCGTAAGTTATTTATTGATGACACAGCGGGTATTAGTCCGACAGAAATGCGCTCCCGTGTTCGTCGAATCGCTCGTGAGCATGGAGATGGTGGTGTTGCCATGATTATGATTGATTATCTTCAATTAATGCAGATTCCGGGTTATACCGAAGGTCGAACCAACGAAATTTCTGAGATCTCTCGATCTCTTAAGGCCATTGCCAAAGAAATGGAATGTCCTGTTGTTGCTCTGTCTCAGCTTAATCGTAGTTTGGAGAATCGACCAAATAAACGTCCGGTTAACTCCGATTTGCGTGAATCGGGAGCGATAGAGCAGGATGCGGATGTTATTTCCTTTGTTTATCGTGATGAGGTGTATCATGAAGATACACCGCATAAAGGCATTGCAGAGATTATTATCGGTAAGCAGCGTAACGGCCCAATAGGGACTTGCCGTTTAGCTTTTGTTGGTAAGTACACTCGGTTTGAAGATTTAGCTCCTGGGGCCTACCAAGATTTTGATGATGAGTGATACTTACATTTTGATGATATATTTAATCTAATTTTCAATGGTTTTTCTATGGATATTACTAATATCTATTCTTATTGGTACTAGTAATAAGTTCTAAAAAAAGAGATTCTTTCAAATGTTACAGTTTTATATGGGAAAATAAAAACGAATAAGGATTCAGGTCTTATTTTTTATGCTATAAAAAATCATGATGGAAAATACTCGCTATCTCTTGATAATGTAATAAAAAATAACTCTCTAACGAAAAAAATAAATAGATTTGTTAGAAGAACTTTATACCTACCTTAAGAATAACTTGATTGTTTTTGGAGATGTTGTCCTTTTAGTGTTTTATGTCAGGAGTATGAGGATGATAAATTTAAATTTATTGTTTTCAATGCTTAGGTGCTAGACGTTTTGGTTTGCAATTTTGGGATCATTGTCATTCAAAAAAACTTACAGAAAAATAGTAATTATCGACAGTGAAAAAAATTATAATGAGATTGAAACCTCAATTTCTATTTACAGTGATAAATTAATCTAGGTGAGATGATGAATAAAAAATACCTTTTTTATATAACTAAAAATTATTCTTTTGAAATTTTGAGACCTCTACAAGAGGCTATTTTATCAGAGGGTGATGACTGCTTTTGGTATGCCCATGGCAATAGTGTTAATAAAGAGTATTTTAATGATGATGAGAAAATATTAAAAACAATTGATAGCGTTATAGAATATGAACCAGATGCTGTTTTTGTTCCTGGTAATGTAGTTCCACATTTCATTCCAGGATTAAAAGTTCAGATCTTTCATGGATTAGAACATAAAAAGAAAGGTCATTTTATTATTCGTGGTTTTTTTGATCTTTACTGTACGCATGGGCCAATTACAACCGAAAAATTTAATGAGTTGGCTGATAAATATAAATCTTTTGAAGTAATTGAAACTGGTTGGCCAAAATTAGACCCTTTATTTCATACAGAAAAGTTGACTTCTTTGTTTGAGAATCAATTGCCTTGTGTACTTTATGCGCCTACCTTTTCAATTTCACTAACAAGTTCTGTAGATCTTTTAATAGAGATAGAGAATCGTGTAAAATTAAATAAAGAAAACTGGTTGTTTAAATTTCATCCTAAAATGAGTTCTGATCTTTTAATGCCTTACAAAGACATGGAAAAAAAATATCGAAATGTAGTTTTAATTAATTTTGAAAGCATTTCCCCTTCTTTGCAAACTGCAGATATTCTTCTTTCTGATACGAGTTCAGTAATAGGTGAGTTTTTATTATTGAATAAACCTGTAATTACCTATAGAAATATTAAGCCAGGTGCTGAGCTTATTAATTTTGATGTCCCTGAGAAATTAGGTGAAATGATCTCTTTGGCTCTCAACCCTTCAACTGAGTTACAACGTTCTATGGTAGAAGCGGTTAAGCAATTGCATCCCTATGTTGATGGAGTGTCAAGTTTTCGCATTTTGAAGGCTGTTAAAGAAATGCTGCTAAAAGAAAACGCTGGAATTAAAAGAAAACCATGGAATATTTTTCGTAAATTTCAGCAACGAAAAGGTCATAATTTTTGGAAATTTTGAACCATATCCTACTGCAGGTTTAGTGTGGATTTTCAATTTGATTTTTAACTGTCGTGATGTTTTTCTTTAAATTACGGAGGAGTATATGGTGATTTTTATAATTAAATATACTCGGTTTGAGGACTTGGCGCCTGGGGCATATCAAGATTTTGATGATGAGTAAATAGATGAGATTTCGTAAGCATAAGAGTTCAAAGTTCCGGTTTTATCTAAATGGTATAATGAACAAGTTTCTTCCAGATTTTATCTTCAAAATAATTTATAAGCGTTTATTTATAAGGTTTGAAGATGAAAAAGAATATATAGAGGGGCGTGTTGATTATTACTTTCGGGTAAAGACGAGCTTTTCTTTAAGTTCAGAAGTCGCCTCAATTAAAGATATTAACCCTAGAGAGTATCCGTCTGCATATTACTTTGATATGTTACAATTTTGTCGTTTTTTCCCGAATGCTAGATTCGACTATTTATTTGGTGATATCACACATGTTCCGGATACACCTTCTTTCCTAAAAAGTCGGCCAATTAGTGAAGATAATCAAAATTCTGTTCTATTAAAGTTGAATAAAGTACGGCATTTTAATTTTATTAATGATTCTCTTGATTATGAAGATAAAAAAGACATGATCGTATGGAGAGGGAAATCTTTTGTAACTCATCATAGGTTTGAGGTGTGTGGTAAGTATTTCGATTCACCTCAGTGTAATATTGGGCTTTCTAATCCAGCTAAAAAAACGTATGAAAAACACTTAACTCGAGGACGATTGACGATAGATGAACAGCTGAAATATAAGTTTATTTTGTCTATGGAAGGAAATGACGTTGC
The DNA here is from genome assembly GCF_000521805.1 of Marinomonas ushuaiensis DSM 15871. Taxonomy (GTDB): domain Bacteria; phylum Pseudomonadota; class Gammaproteobacteria; order Pseudomonadales; family Marinomonadaceae; genus Marinomonas; species Marinomonas ushuaiensis. The sequence continues at coordinate 139,980 of NZ_JAMB01000006.1, read as the reverse complement.
TACTAATTTAAAGTGGATTATGTCTTCAAACTCTCTTTGTTTTATGAGGAAGCCCAGATTTGAGACGTGGTTTATGGAAGGGAGGTTGATTCCTGATGTGCATTATGTCGAGTTAAAAGATGATTTTTCTGATTTGTTAGAAAAAGTGGATTTTTACATTGAAAACCCCAATTTGGCAAAGAATATTATTAATAATGCACATGATTACGTTGAACAGTTTTTTGATGAGGATAGAGAATTGTTGATTTCTCTCTTGGTTATGAAAAAATATTTAGAGTTAAGTGGTCAGGTCGATTGATTTTGAGTTATTTGACAAGGAACAATTTAGAATAAGAATAGGAAAAATTTATGCGTAAAATGTCGGTGACAAATAAGGAAAATGATTTTCCAGAAAGTGATGTTCTCGTATCGAGCACGGACATAAAAGGACGTATTACATTTGTTAATGATGCTTTTTGTGATGTGGCTGGTTATCAGCGTGAAGTGTTAATTGGCAAGGCGCACAATGTCATTCGTCATCCTGATGTTCCGTCTGCGGTTTTTGCGGATATGTGGGCAAACCTTAAGCAAGGTAAAAGCTGGATGGGGATTGTTAAAAATCGCTGTGAAAATGGTGATCATTACTGGGTGAGTGCTCATGTAAGTCCTTTATTGGATGGTGATAAGGTTATTGGCTATGAATCTGTTAGGCGAAAAGCCACAAAAGATGAAATACAACACGCTCAATCTGTTTATGACCGAATTAATGCGGGTAAAGCTTTGTTGCCTTTTACTGCTAAGGTTTCTTCTCATTTAGTGAATGCGTCATGGCCATTGGTGGCTTGTTTTGCGCTTTTGGCTGTTATTGGTTTGCTTTCAAATACTGTTGCGCTTCAAGTGCTGTCCTGTGTCTTTGCTCTCTTGGGTGTGTTTTTAACGACTTACCAAGTACGCAGTTTAAGTCTCGTTGTTGATAATTTATCCACAGAATCCAAAAATCCTATTGGCCAGTATTTATATTGCAAAATGGTTGGGGCTAAAGCTGCAATTAAGTTTGCCCAAATTCATCAAGAAGCAGCTGGAAATACATTTCGATACCGTTTGAAAGAAGGTGCAGGACAGCTTCAAAAAAGAGCTACGGAATCTAAGGCAAGTGTTACAGCCAATCTAAATAACTTTAATAAACAACGTGGTACTTTTCAGAGTGTTGTAGCTTCTAGTTCCCAGTTGTTGTCTAGTGTTACTCATGTAGCGTCACACGTTAATGTGGCGGTTGAAGCCACGGAGTCTGTTGGGCTTTTGACACGTGAAAGTCGGTTATTGGCGCAACAAACAGGTGAGACCATGCGTGAAGTCTATAAAGACATTTCGGACGCTAAAAAAGTTGTGGCTATCTTGGCTGAACAAAGCGATAGCATCAATGCCGTTGTACATTCTATTAGTGATATTGCTGATCAAACCAACTTACTTGCATTGAATGCTGCGATTGAATCAGCTCGTGCAGGTGAAGCAGGAAGAGGTTTTGCAGTTGTGGCTGATGAGGTTCGTGCGTTAGCAATACGAACTCAAAGTGCGACACAGAATATTCATGCTATGACGGAAGAGTTGAAAAAGAATACTTCCGATGTAAGTGAAACAATTGATAAAGGTACATTGGTTGCACAGCAAGGCGTAGAAAGTGTTAATCAAGTTGCTCGGAAAATGGGTGATATTGAGGTCGCCATTAAGCAAGTGGTTCAAATGACTGCGCAAATTAATGTCTCATCAGAAGAGCAGGCTAAAGTGGCTAGAGATCTTAATGACAAAATGGAAGATGTGGACGCTTTGAGCCTTGATAGTATTCGAAGTGCAGAGAATATTGTTTTGAATATTTCGCATATTGAAGAAGAGGCGTACGAGCAAGGGAACCTTGCGGAGAGAATGAAGCAATAAATCAGTAACTAATCATGGTCATTACAGGCACAAAGGCCTTGTGAGTTTTTCTTACGGGGCTTTTTTATGGCTTTTTTATGGCTGTTTAAGAGCTTTCATGCTCAGATGTTAAATTACTGTTTCTTTTTAGGATTGGTCTATTTTGTCTGGTGTCCGAGCAATTACCCAGATATCTACTCGTTCTGCACCAGATTCAAGAAGGAGTTTAGTGCAACTTTCTATCGTGCTGCCTGTTGTCATTACGTCATCAAATAAAACAACATGTTTGGCAATGGGGGTATTGATTTCATAGCTATTTTTTTGGTTTTTAAGTCGTTCTTTTCTACTTAATGAGTGTTGTGCTTGAGTGTGTTTTAGTTTGCGGAGTGGATTGTTGTTAGCTTTGAATGGGCATTGATCCCCAATTTTCAGTTGTAAGTTTTTCAATAAGTGATCGCTCATGGCTTTTGTTTGGCAAAATCCGCGTGCTTTGATTCTGTTTGGATGACTCGGAACGTAGATAAGCTGGTCAGGCCAAGAATCAGAGGAGTAGATTTGAATAAGGTGTTCGCTCAATAGGTATGTTAATGGACGAATATAGTGATTTCCTTGATTAAATTTGATGCTATGAATGAGGGTTTTTATAATGCCTTCGAATCGATAGGGTGCAATGCAAAGTTGATACTGCGGTGGTGATGTTTGGCAGCGACCGCATAAGATATTTTTTTTATGCGTAGAGCGTTTGCAGTGAAGGCAATGCTTTTCATTTTTTGGAAAGTTGTCGTGGCAGTGTTTACAAATGGTGGTTTTACTTTTTGTATTGCAGATATAGCACAGACCTAAAAATAATCCATTGTAAATTGAGTTTATTCTTATAGTTGATAGCTTTAACCAGTCCATTGGTATTGCTCCATTCATTTATTTTACCGAGGCTAATATGCCTATAAATATATCTGTAAATACTTCTACTGAAAACATCAGCAGACTCGTTTTAATTTGATTCATGCTGAAGTTAAGGTGCTTTTCGATTTTCCATTTATGGATTTACTGTTTCATGCTCAAACTCTCCATAGAAAAATTCAAGCTAAATGAAGTTCAGGTGAGTGCTCTTTTGTCTATCAAACTCCGGCTCTATGTTTTATGGTGGGTGCAAATTCTATTTTCTATGGGGGGAAATTACTGACAGCAGCTAATCTAGAAGCAGACAAGGATATGGCGTTGCTTGCTTATTTGGGTGTTAGCCCTGAAAGGCGGGAAGAGCTCTCTGATGAAGCGGTTGTTGAATCTATTGTAGCGCGAGTGGTAAATCAAGAAGAGTCTAAGTTGTTTTATGAGGCTAATGTTCAAAAAATGATTTGAGTGCAGAGCACTCCAATGAGGATTTAGTGTTATTATCTGATTCGTTCCAACAGATATTAATGTCGAAATAATAGAGGGATTGCATGCGCGCACGTATTGAAACAGAAGCATTTGGAGATCCAACTCATCAAGCCATTTTTATGGTATCTGGATGGGCGATGTCAAAAGAAGTGATGCATGCTTTTGCTCAACGTTTAAGTCAGCGTTTTTATGTTGTCTTGGCTAATTTGCCTGGTATTTCTCTTGATGAACAGTGGATTAGTCGTTCACGTATCGGACCTAACTACGATATCGATGCATTAACTGAACAGTTAATTGATGTGGCGCCTAAAGAGTCATGGTGGATTGGTTGGTCACTTGGTGGAATGGTGTCTACTTATGTCGCTGCTCGCCGCTCTAGTTGTGTTCGAGGTTTGATTACCTTGTCGGCTTCCCCTAGTTTTATCAGAAGGGATGATTATTCATTTGGCATGTCTGTGGCGGATTTTGATGCTTTTTCAGCTTTGGTTGAGAGTGCGCCTGAGCAGGGAGTGAAGCACTTAGTGGCATTACAGGTCAAAGGTGCAGAAGATGAGAACGCTCTTGCCAATCAATTACAATCCTTTTTACCCATAAAGACACTTAATCATGCGGCTCTTATTGGAGGACTTAGACTGTTAAAGTCTCTTGATTTACGTCGAGAATGGTCGATTTTAGATTTGCCTAATTTGCACTTGCTAGGCGGTAAAGATACCTTGGTTTTTGCGCAAGCTTTAGAGCAACAAGTCAATGTAAATCCCTTACAAAAATGTGTTGTATTACCTAATTGTACGCACCTACCTTTTCTTGAAAATCAAGATGAATGTGTTCTGTATATAGAACGCTTTATCTATTCGAATACATTGTAGCAACCGTATACTCGACGCTAATATAGTGTTCAGTTAAGTGTTTTCATATTCTTTGGCTTAGTCCTTCCTTAAGGTGTCAATAAATGTATGCTTAATTCTTTTGTTATATGACTTCTTTGCGAAAAAACTTCTAAGGATTAGCGTGAAAAAACATTTTTTTGTGACAGGTACAGATACAGACGCAGGTAAAACCTTCGTCACGGTAGGTTTGTTGAAAGCCGCTAAACGAGCAGGTATTAAATCATTTGGTCTTAAACCGATTGCGGCAGGGGCAGAAAGGGTTGATGGTGTTTTGCGTCATAATGATGGAGTGCTTATTCAGCAAGCCGGTAGTGTCAATTTGCCCTATGAGCAGGTTAACCCTGTTGTATTCGAAACGCGTATGGCGCCACATATATCTGCTATGAAAGAAAATAAATTGATCACAGCTTCTCGCTTAGAAGGCTATATTAAAGGTGCTTTGTTGAAGCCTCATGAGTTTGCCTTAATTGAAGGGGCTGGTGGTTGGCGGGTCCCATTAAATGATAGAGAGTTCTTGTCTGATGTAGCAAAACGGATTGGTTTTCCTGTCATTCTTGTTGTTAATATGAAATTAGGTTGTTTGAATCATGCTGTTTTGACGGCCGAGGCAATAGTGAGAGACGGATTGCAGCTTGCTGGATGGGTTGCTAATACCGGGCCAGAAAGAATGTCACATTATGATGAAAATCTAGCGAGTCTTTCGGTGATGTTGCCAGCTCCATTATTGGGTGTTTTATCTTGGGCTCAAGATGAAAAAGTCTCGCAAAATCAGTTTGATAAACTGTTTTTGACGTTATAATGATTTTTGATAAAACTTGAAAGTCAGCGATGTAGGCGCATTGTAGTAATGACATAGACGAGAATGACTTATTAAAGGTTGGGGTGGCGGTGTGAAAGCTTGGTTGTGTGGTTTGGGTGAGGAAGAATACGCGAGCGTTTCCAGTATCTTAACCTTTGTAGGTGTTGAGCATAGTACGTCATTGACTGCATTTCAATTGCCCGATTTTGTTGTTTTGGGGGAGGCTGTTCAATCTTTTGAACTGGATGAGATGATTCCTGTTGTCTCATTGAATCAGTCTATTGATATTGTGAATTGCAGTCATAATGTTTGGTTAGCTCCTTTGCCTTGGCGGTCTCAGTTACTTTCTTCGATTCTAAAAGAAATTAAACAATTACATACGTTTCCTCAAACTTCTGGTGTTAATTTAAACTTGCATGTTCGTCATTTAGAAGCGCTTCTTATTCGACAGGCTTTGGTGTCTACTCAAGGTGTGGTTTCAAAAGCAGCGCAGAATTTACAGATACAACGCACGACGTTGATCGAGAAAATGCGTCGATATAATATTGATAAATCGGAGTTTTAGTGACTAAAGATGAAGAAATAGCGGAGTTAAAAGCTGCTTTCAAAGCGTTCACTGAATCTTCTGATGTGTTGGCAAAGTCTTATTTGGACCTTCAGCAAGAAGTCGTCCGATTGTATGATCAGTTGGATAGATCTGAACAAGACAAACGCCAAGAGCAAGATAAAAATCGGATATTGGTTTTGCAGTTTCAGCAATTATTTGAGTCTATGCCTGTAGGTGTGTTGTTATTAAACGATGAGGGCGTGGTGGTAATGGCAAATCCTGTTGCAGAGCGTTTATTTAATTTATCTCTCATTGGCCAGTTATGGGGAGAAATTGTTCCTTTAAGTTTTCGTCCACAGGAAAATGATGGTCACGATGTGAGCATGGTGACTGGTCGTCGTGTTCGTGTAGAAACGGCATCGTTGGGTGATGCTCCAGGACAGTTAGTGATCTTAGTAGATTTGACTGAGGCGTATCATTTGCAAAAGAAATTAACGCACCATGAGCGCTTATCAAATATGGGCAAAATGGTCGCCGCACTTGCTCATCAAATCAGAACGCCTTTGTCTTCTGCGACACTCTATGCTGGGCATCTACAAAAGCCAGATCTTGCGCCTGTTATGCGTCAAACTTTTGCGAATAAGTTAGTCGCTAGACTGGCGAATATTGAAAAGCAAATTCGCGATATGCTTATTTTTTCTCGTAGTGAAATTAAATTAGATGAAGTGATTTCAGCCTCGGAATTTGTTGAGGAGCTGACAAATCATTGCGAAGAAATTTGTGAACAAAAAAATATGAACTTTGAAATGGTGGGAGAGGATTTCTCCGACATGGATTGTATTCAGTGTAATAAAGAAACATTATTAGGGGCATTATTAAACCTTTTAAATAATGCGATTGATGCACAATCTGAAGGTGATGTGGTTCGATTTGATTGGCGTAGTCATGGTAGTAATGTGATTTTTACATTTAGAGATCGTGGTGTTGGCATGTCTAAAGAACATTTGGATCATGTGCAAGAGGGGTTTGTAACAACAAAACAGCATGGAACCGGACTGGGCCTTATGGTTGTTAAGGCTATTGCGAGAGCTCATCATGGGCAGTTTGAAATAGACAGTATAGAGGGCGCTGGTACGACGGCCAGTTTAACACTTCCTCTTGTAAGGGTATGACATGTCTGATGTGAAATTATTAATTGTAGAAGATGATAAGGGGTTGGCTGAGGCGTTAGAAGATACGCTGATGTTAGCCAGTTATCAGTGTAAAATGGTTTATAGTGCAGAAGAAGCTGTGATAGCGTTAAAGCATGGTCAGTTTGATATGGTTGTTTCAGACGTAAACCTTCCTGGAATGGATGGCTATGGTTTACTTCATCATGTCATCGATACTTATCCAGAACTTCCAATCATGTTGATGACGGCTTATGGCGATATTGCTCATGCTGTCGAGGCGATGCGTGATGGTGCTGTCGATTATTTGCTAAAGCCCTTTCAAGAAGAGGAGCTTCTCAGTGCCATTGCTAAATACACTGTCAAAGTAACGCCGTCATCTAATAGTCAGCCTATTGCGAAAGATCCTTCTAGTTTGGCTTTGTTAGAGTTGGCGAAGCGCGTTGCTGTCACTGATTCTACAGTGTTGATTTGTGGTGAAAGTGGTACAGGTAAAGAGGTTCTAGCTCATTATATTCATCAGCAGTCTAGTCGTCCTAACGCGCCTTTTATTGCTATTAACTGTGCGGCTATTCCAGAAAATATGTTGGAAGCGATTCTTTTTGGTTATGAAAAAGGGGCTTATACTGGCGCAGTGTCATCTCAAGCGGGTAAGTTCGAACAAGCCAACGGCGGAACTTTATTGCTTGATGAGATTACTGAAATGGATGTGGGGCTGCAGGCCAAATTGTTACGAGTTTTGCAAGAGCAGGAAGTGGAGCGCCTCGGTGGGAAAAAATCTATTCCGCTAGATGTTCGGATTATTGCGACGACAAACCGTGATCTTGCTGATTATGTACGTGAAGGCGGTTTTAGAGAGGATTTATATTACCGTCTAAATGTTTTCCCACTGCGTTGGCAGCCGATTCGTGAGAGAAAAGGTGATATATTACCAATAGCTCAGCATTTATTGGCAAAACATGCGGCAAAAATGCGTATTTCAGCCGCAATATTAAAACCTTCGGCTCAAAGTAAGTTAGAATCTCATCCTTGGCCAGGAAATGTCCGAGAGCTTGATAACGTTATTCAGCGAGCCTTAATCTTGAGCCCAAATGCGCAGATTAATGAAGATCATATTGCGTTTGATATGATGAGTTTGAATCCGTCAACGGTGGAGTCTGAGGTTGAAGAAGATAGTGTTGCTTCTATCTTGGGTAAGGGGGTTCAGCAGCACGAGTTTCGTATTATTGCTCAAGCATTGATCGATGCTAACGGTAAACGCAAAATAGTTGCAGAAACACTGGGGATTAGTCCTAGAACCTTGCGTTATAAAATCGCAAAAATGCGAGAAAGTGGTATAGATGTAGATTGATTTTTGTATCTTGTTTTAATTGGCTTTATGCTAAGCTGTATCGATATATATTTTGTAGGTGAGTAACATGATCTCTGGTCGACCAGACATTAATCAGGTGTTGTCCCAAATGCGGGATATGAGGTCGCAAGTTCAAGCGCCTAATTCCCCTGTGTCTAATGTAGCCAAAGTGGGTGGTGAAGGCGATGGAATTCAGGCTGTTGAGCGTGCAGATTTCGCAGAAATGTTAAAAAGCGCTGTGAATAATGTGAATACATTGCAAAAAGATGCGACACAGTTAGCTCAGTCTTATGAAAGAGGTGATGAAGGGGTTGATTTGCCTCAGGTCATGATTGGCTTGCAAAAATCCAGTGTGTCATTTGAAGCTATGACACAAGTACGAAATAAACTTGTCGACGCATACGAAAAAATCATGAATATGCCGATTTAGGCATAACAAACCGCTTGGCGCTTTTAAATGGATAATGTCCCTGCAGAACAATCAGAGCAAAAGCTCTATTTAGAGTTGGTTACTGGCTTTAACAAGCTGACTGTTATTCGTCAGCTTGCATTAATGGTTGGTTTAGCTGCATCTATCGCGATAGGATTATCGGCAGTGTTGTGGAGTAACGGTCCAGAATACAAGCCTGTATTGAGTAGTATTACAGACTACAATGCTGATCAAATAGTTGAACTTCTTAGTGTTAATAATATTCCTTTTAAAGTTGATGAAAATACAGGCGCGTTGCTTGTTGAATCTGAATTTTATCATCAAGCCCGTCTTAAATTAGCTGGTTCAGGTATTGTTTCCGACAACATTGTTGGTATGGAAATAATGGATCAGGAGCAAGCATTAGGCACCTCCCAATTTGTCGAGACGACTCGTTATCGACGAGGTCTAGAGGGGGAACTGAGCCGAACTATTACTAGCTTGCAAAGTATTAAAAGTGCTCGAGTTCATCTTGCTATACCAAAAGAATCTGTTTTTGTACGAGATACTAGAAAACCTTCTGCTTCGGTGTTTTTAGAGCTTTATCCTGGAAGACGTTTGGATCATAGCCAGGTAGAAGCCATTGTTAATTTGGTCGCTTCTAGTATTTCCCAATTGAGTGATAAAGACGTAACTGTCGTAGATCAACGTGGCACTTTGTTGACAGAGAAAGATATTGACTCAGAGCTGTCTGTTGCTGGTAAGCAATTTGATTATGCTCGTAAAGTGGAAGAAGTACTGTTACAGCGTGTGAATAATATTCTTGGGCCTGTTATTGGTCAGGGACGTTTTAAGGCTGAAGTGTCTGCAGATGTAGATTTTACTGCCATTGAAAAAACTGACGAACAGTACAATCCTGATTTACTTGCATTGCGTAGTGAACAAACACTCACAGAGAACCGTGCAGGAACAAGTACTAGTGGGATTCCTGGGGCACTTACAAATCAGCCTCCAGGAGCGGTAACAATACCTGAATCGGTTGATGAGAATGGCGCAGTTATTGGTGGTTCGAATCCTGCTAATGGTCAGTCACGTGAAGAAACAAGGCGTAACTTTGAGCTAGATAGAAGCATTAGCTACACAAAACGTCAACAAGGTATGGTACGACGTTTGTCTGTTGCTGTTGTGGTTGATGATTTGGCAAGTTTAAACCCAGAAACGTCAGCTTTAGTTCGTACGCCGTGGAATGATGACGAATTGGGGCGTTTGACACTTTTAGTGCGTGATGCAGTTGGTTATGACCCTTCTCGTGGTGATAGTGTCAGTGTGATTAATTCGCCTTTTGCTTTGCCAGATCCAGTTGAGCCAATTGCTGAAATACCATTCTATAAACAAACTTGGTTCCTGAATTTGTTACAACCTACCTTGGTTGGAATATTTGTCCTGATTTTGTTACTTGTTGTCGTTAGGCCAATTTTGAAAGCACTTAGCGACCAAAATAAAATTGCTATGGCGGATGACACTGAGGCAGCTATTTTTTCCGATGAAACAGATGAAATTTCAGATGATCAGGTATCCTTGGTTAGTGCAGAAGATATATTAGTGCCGGGTTCTCCTGAGAAGATAGAGCGTCAGCTAAATGCAATTCGAGGTTTAATTGCGGAAGAACCAGAGCGAGTTGCTCAAGTTGTTAAACAATGGGTGATGGAAAAATAAATGAGTAATTCAGGCCAAGGCTCAGAGTTGAGTTCAGTTGAAAAAGCAGCCGTGTTGCTTATGTCTCTTGGTGAGTCTGATGCGGCGCAAATTCTTAAGCATATGGGGCCGAAAGAAGTTCAGAGAATCGGCTCAACCATGGCTCAGTTAGCCAATATTCAGAGACATCAGGTGGAAAAAGTACTTGATGATTTTCTGGTTCTAGTTGGCGACCAAACGGGTTTGGGGTTGGGTGCGGATGGTTATATTCGTAACATGCTAAGAGAGGCGCTTGGTGAAGAGAAAGCCGGTAGTCTGATTGACCGAATTCTATTGGGCGGAAGTACTACAGGGCTTGATACGCTTAAATGGATGGAATCTAGAGCTGTGGCTGATGTGATTAGATATGAGCATCCTCAAATTCAAGCCATTGTTATTTCTTATCTAGACCCAGACCAAGCTGCGGATATTCTTGCTAATTTTGATGAGCGAGTTCGTCTTGATATCGTGCTACGAGTTGCAGCATTAGAAACGGTGCAACCAGCTGCATTGCAAGAGTTGAATGATATTCTTGAACGTCAGTTCTCAGGGAATCAGTCTACTCAATCAACGACAATTGGTGGTATTCGAACGGCCGCCAATATTATGAACTTTATCGAAAGTTCTGTGGAATCTGAGTTAATGGAATCCATTCGTGATGTTGACGAAGACTTAGCAAATACTATTCAAGATTTGATGTTTGTTTTTGATAATCTATTGGAAGTGGATGACCGAGGAATACAGGTTATTCTTCGCGAAGTGGAATCTGAAACCTTGATCCTTGCATTGAAAGGTGCTGATCCAGATATGCAAGACAAGATATTTAACAACATGTCTTCCCGTGCTGCAGATATGCTGAAAGACGATCTGGAGGCAAAAGGTCCTGTACGTGTTAGTGAGGTTGAAGTTGCGCAAAAAGAAATATTGGCTGTTGCGAGGCGCCTTGCTGATAACGGAGAAATAGCTCTCGGCGGCGGCTCTGAGAAGATGGTCTAGTTGATATATGGCTGATCCAAACGATGAAAAAAATGAGCGCAAGTTAACCGCTTATGAACGATGGGAGCTTCCTCATCTTGATAGCAATAAGCCTCGTAATGAGTCTGGCCCAGCTATTTTAATTCAAAAGAACTAAGTTGTTGAGACTGAAGAAGTAGATCAAGATACCTTGGTTTATGAGCCTCTGACTGCTTCCCAATTAGAAGAAATACGTTCAGCTGCTTATGATGAAGGTTTTATTCAAGGGGAAGAGGAAGGCTATGCAAAAGGGCATTCTGATGGCTTTGCCAAAGGTGAGATTGATGGTTTTGAGAAAGGTCATGAAGACGGTCTCGCGGTAGGATTGGAAGAGGGTAAGGTGAAAGCAAAAGAAGAAGCTCAGCTTCAACTAGAAACGCTTGAAGCCTTGTTGAAAAATATTGCTAATGAAATCATCCATCCCTTTGAAGAAAGCCGTGCGGCTGCAGAAGATATATTGTATCAATCTATGGTTAGGATGATAGAAAATGTATGCCTTTCTAAAATGCGTGAAGATGGCCATAAAGTTTTAAAAGAGCAGCTTTCTAGAGTATTTGATGAGATTGGTGAGTATGAGGGGCGTATTAAGTTGCGACTTCATCCTGATGATATTTCTGTTCTAGAGGATTTGGGGGTCAAAGATAGACTGACCTTGCAAACGGAAAGTGATGATTCTCTAATAAATGGAGGTTTTGTGATTGATTCTAAATCCTTTCATATTGACGGGCGAGTTGAGCAGCGCCTTGATGCTGTGTGTAATGAGTTGCGTCACCTTTCTTCTGATCAAGGCTAGTTTGTGTCTACCCTCCAAGAGCGTTTAAATAAGTTAAAAGGCGTGTCTACTGTATCTTTACCTCCTCAGTTGGAAGGTAAAGTTACTCGTATGGTTGGCTTAACCATGGAGGCTGTCGGTTGTATCGTTGCGCTTGGTGATCGTTGCTCTGTTCAGGTTGGAAAAAATCGATGGGTTGAGTCAGAAGTCGTCGGTTTTACGGGCGATTTAACTTACCTCATGCCGACCGAAGCGATTGATGGAATTTCGCCTGGAGCAAGGGTTCGGCCTTTACTTGAAGACAGTCGAATGCCAGTTGGTGATGAATTGCTTGGTCGAGTGGTAAATGGTCTTGGTAAGCCTCTCGATGGAAAAGGGCCAATTAAGACAAAAGACTCAGTGAGTTTGCATGGTGAGGTTATTAACCCGTTGCAACGAAAACCAATTAGTGAGCCGCTCGATGTGGGTATTAAAGCGATTAATAGCTTATTAACGGTCGGTAAGGGTCAGCGATTGGGGCTTTTTGCGGGCAGTGGTGTTGGTAAAAGTATATTGCTGGGCATGATGACGCGTTTTACTGAGGCCGATATTACCGTAGTTGGTTTGATTGGTGAGCGTGGCCGTGAGGTTAAAGAATTTATTGACCAAATATTGGGTGAAGAGGGCTTGTCTCGCTCGGTTGTTGTTGCCTCGCCTGCTGATGATTCTGCGCTAATGCGACTACGTGCGGCTATGCTTGCGACACGTATTGCAGAGTATTATCGAGATCAAGGCAAGAGTGTTTTGCTGCTAATGGACTCGTTGACTCGTTATGCTCAAGCGCAGCGTGAAATCGCCCTGTCAGTCGGTGAGCCACCTGCAACAAAAGGTTATCCGCCTTCAGTATTTTCTAAGTTGCCTCAGCTTGTAGAGCGTGCAGGTAATGGTCGTGAAGATGGCGGTTCGATTACTGCTTTTTATACAGTATTAACAGAAGGTGATGATCAGCAGGATCCTATTGCAGATGCATCAAGAGCAATTTTAGATGGCCACATTGTGTTGTCTCGCCGTTTAGCAGAAGAAGGGCATTATCCTGCTATTGATATCGAGGCTTCTATTTCGCGTGCTATGCCTCAAATTGTCAGTGAAGATCATTTGTATGGCGCGATGAGGGTGAAACAGCTTTATTCTAAATTCCAGCAAAATCAAGATCTCATTTCTGTTGGTGCTTATGCTAAAGGTAGTGATCCAGATCTGGATCAGGCAATTATTCAGATGCCTGAAATCCGCAGTTTTTTACAGCAGTCTTTATCTGAAAGTTTTACGATTGATCAAAGTCTAGAAGCTCTAGTGACGGCAATGACGAAAGGGTAGTAGACGTTAGCTTGTAAAAAAGCCTACTATTTAGCTAACTTCTAGATGGGTTATGCATGAAAAAATCACAACGAATGCAGGTTTTGGTCGATCTTGCAAAGCGTAAAGAAGACTCAGCTGCGCAACAGTTAGCTCGTGATAAGGCGAAAGTGGCGCATGATGTTCAAAAACTTAATGAGTTAAAAGAATACGCTGGTCAATATGAATCTGAACGTAATCTTCTTGGCTTAAGTGCCTATCTAACGACGAATTATCAACACTTTGTTGACCGTGTTCAGCAAGCGATTATTCAGCAAGAAGCGGCTATTGGGCGATCAGAGCAGCAGGCGGATATGAGTATGCGGCGTTGGTTGCAAACCCGGTCTAAAACCAAAAGTATGGATTGGTTGAAAGAAAAGAATTATAAAGCAGAATTGGCTGTAGAGGCTAAGCAAGAGCAGCGTCAAAGTGATGAGTTTGCTATGCGACGTTTTTTGGATAATACGCGATAGCTTTTTTTATGCTATTTTGGACGATTCTCGAGCTTTTTATTTTGGTAGGAATGATATATCAGAGCAACGGATTGGTTGATTTTTCTTATTTGTTTTTTAACTAAAAATGGCAATAAATGATTGTTGTATTTTGCCTCCGTTAAATTTGGATAAGTTTCAAATCGCTTTAACTTCATTTCGAACTATTGTTAATTCAATACCCTCAATTTTTAAGATGTTTTTATCAAATAAACGCTCGCCTTTCCTTTCTCATGTTAAGTATTTATTGAATTGAGAAGAGATGGTTTTGTATTTTGTTACTGGCTTTAAAGAGCCTTCATTATAGCTTGAAAGTGATGACTCATTATGAAAACACCCTATTCACCGTTTAGTATACCAAGAAAAGAGCTGACTAGTCGTTTGCAGCAAAGTGTGGTTGCTTTGTTGTTTTTGATGTTATTAGTCTTTGCTGGATTGTATGTACTAATAAGCGTTAATTTGGAAAGGCAAAATACTCAACAAGAGAAGCTCAAAGAGCTTTTAGGTGTTGTTCATTATGCAGAGCAGCATTGGTTGGAGTTGTTGTTGGTAGGGGATAAGCTGACGTATGTTGATAGTATATCTGCGCCGTCTTTAAGTCATTTTAATCAAATGTTAATAAGTGAATATCGATTAATTGAAAGTAAGATTGGAGATTTTCAACTTACCGCAGAAGTGAATATGTCTGATGCCTTTTTGTTGTTGGAACGGCTTTCACAAAGAGAGTTAAATGTTAAACCTTTATCAGGTGAAGAGCGGAAATTAGCTTATCTCTCTTTTGAAAAGCTTAAAGTCTTGGATGATAAATTATTGCAGATTGGTGTTGATTTAGAGTATGCACGCCAAGAATTTATTGAAAGATTGGTCTTGGTGCCTATTGGTGTTTTGCTTTTTATTGCGCTTGTTGTGATTTTTATGTCGGTAGGGTTTGTTCGTCAACTTAGATCTGGTTTTTCAAGTTTGCACTATGCCTTAAATCATCATAAGCACGGTCATGCTTTGGTTGAATCGCCGCGTAATGTCGTAGATGAATTTACAGATTTGGCTCATTATATTGATAAAGAATTGGCTTCACGGAGCTTTGACTTTAATCACTTAAATGAAAAGCACAAGGCGCTAGAAAGCACCTTGGCTAAAGTTGAAGAGCCTTTCTTTGTTATAAATAATGAAGGGGATATTGCTTGGTTGAGTGCTGGAGCTGAGCGGATTTGGCTTAGAAATAGCTCTTTTTTCGAGGCTATGTTTGATGTCGATTCTGGTCTCGATAGTCCGAGAGGGGAACGAGTGGCGGACTCTATTTTGTTCGCTGAAGAGGGTGTTCAGCTTAACTTGCATGATGGTGTTTATTGGTTGGAAGTTGGTTCTTTTGAGTCTGATTTAAAATCTGAAGAGGAAAGTTTGACGCGCTTTATCTCTATTAAGCCAAAATCAGAAGTGGCCGAACTTGACGTTCTGCATCACAGTTTAAAGTTAATGGAGCAGGATGTTTGGGGGATTCCTATTCGATTGCTAAGGGATGGCTCTCCTTATATGAGTTTTGCTCAGTCTTTAGAAATAGTGCGACGAAAAGTGGTGATGCTTTTCAATGCCTTGGATGTTTCATCTTCACAAGCAAATTCTCTTGAAAAAATCACTAAATTACAGCATGTAGCATCCCTAATTAATGAAAGATCGACCGACAATGAATCATTAGGAAGCGATTTGGTTGCAGTTGGTGATGTTTTGCCGAAGAGGTTTCAAGTTGAAATTAATGATATGGCTTGGTTGTCAGAACAGGTTCGAGACTCCTTGATTTTGGGTTATGAATTGGTGTTGCAGCGCTTGGCTTTGGTTGAGAAAGATCTTTCTTCGGGTGTGTTTGTATTGGGGGATGTTGATCGCCTACTTAATGAAGTAAGAGTTGGGGTGTTGTCTAGTCTTTCGGCCTCAGAGGGTGAAAGTGAAAGAGTTCGTCGGCGTTTTGCTATTGACTTAGAGCATGACATTAGCAGCGTGCAAAATCAGATTGAGAATATAAAGACGATGGCTGATTCCACTTTATCATTATTGGAATCAGATAGAAGTGTCGGTATGGCAAGGTTGGATAAAACTAGAGATTCTATCAATGAAATGATTGAACGGACTCATGAGCTAATGGCAAAAACAACATCAGAGGCTCTCGAAGATAAAAGCGCGAGTGAGAGAGTGAAAAATTAAATAAATGTTTGAATGAAAATAGTTTCAGCGATGGTTTGCTCAATATTATGAAGAGTATCAGCGCAATCTTGTGAGCTTGATTCATTGGATTGGCCTTCCTATTGCATAGCGTTCTCTATCGTTGGAGGAAATTATGCGAACAGAATCAAATACAGTATTACCTTTATCTTCAAGTGTGTCGAATAAAAGCGCTAAAGTGGCTAGTGTGTCTGCTGGTAATGGTGCAGCTTTTGAACGTGATTTTAATGAAGCCAAGGTTGATCGAGACCCTAAGAAGGTTGCAGAGCTAGAGCGCTCTCAAGAGGCTTCTGTCGTTGAACCAGAGGCCTCTTTTGAATCACGTTCAAAGGAGCTAAGAAATCATGGCGGAGTTTCTAGTTCTGTCACTGATAGGGTGGAGGGGGCTCAAGAAAACACATCCGAAGCATCGGATGATTCTATTTCAGATCTAGTGCCAAGCGGCAATGTTTTGCAGCCGAATGGCGACCAGCTTCCTGTATCTGGTACAGATGCAGAGTTTATTGATGAAGGGTCTCTTCTGTCATCAGCTGCATCTGATAATACAATTCAGAATAGTGCGAATGGTTTTGTCGATGTTGGTGAATTGACTCAGTTTCCTCAAGGAGAAGCAGGAGCAATGTATATGGCTTCTGATGATTCGTTTCAGTCTGACTTAACATCCGGTGTGGTTGACGAAGATACTTTATTTACCCGTTCTGATACTCAATTTCAGCCCAATTTGAAAGTGAACTCGAAAGCGAGTTTGGTTAATTCTTCTCTGGTTGATGTTAATAAAATGTCTTCTGGTTTGGCGGAAAATTCTAGTGGGCCTGCATTTTTAGAGAGTGACAGCGAAAGTCAGCTGTCGTGGGTGCTGTCTCAGATGGATGTCTCGGCAAACAAAGCCGCTGTTATGAGCCCTGAAGCGCTAACTATGGACAACACTAAGGCTGGAATAGCGGCGACAGGATTGCTTTCTGCTTCTATAAATAAAGGTGCTGGTTCAAATTTAACGCTCTCTTCAACATTGGATAGTGTAGGTATGAATTTTACTGAGGTTGCTGAAGACTCTTTCTTGAATGAAGACATTGTCTTGGGTGAGCCTGTTGAGCTAGGTGAAAAAGAACAGGAAGCCATTATTGCTCGAATGTCTACGCAGATTAATGGTAGGTTGGGTGATGAGAATGTAGGTGGATTAAATAGTTCCTTGCAGAGTAATGGCATAAATCGCTTAGTACCAGGTATGAATCTATCTGCCGTGCCAGTAAATAATCCACAATCAAATTTGGCCATGAGTTTGCCTCCAACTCATCCAGGCTGGGCTGGGGAGATGAGTCAGAAAGTAGCATGGGTTGCGAGAGAAGGAGGTCATACTGCTCATATAAGATTAGATCCACCGGAACTTGGTAGTTTAACTGTAAAAATTTCTGTTGATAATGATGCCAATACTCAAGTGAGCTTCCTTGCGGCGACGCCACAGGCTAGAGACTTATTAGAAAGTCAGATGAATAGATTACGTGATATGCTTGCACAACAAGGTATGGATTTGAGCAAGGCAGACGTAGATGTTTCCCAACAAGACGCTTCTGGTACGCAAAGGGAAATGGAGCGAGACACACAGAATCGAAATGATATTGCTTCTGAAGAGGTTGGTGGCGAGCTTGTTTCTAGTAACTTATCCTATGTTTCTGCATCAGGTGTTGATTACTATGCTTAAAAATTAAGAAAATTGATGGTGCTATGTTTGATTCTTTGTAGAATAGAGGATTAGTAGTGTAAGAGAGCGTAATTCACGTTCTATAGAAAGAATTTGATATACCTAAGGTTTGTAGTATGGCTGAAGAAGACGGTTTAGATATCGGTACAGAAGAAGGAAAGTCTGGTGGTAAGAAAAAGCTTATCATTATTGGTCTTCTGCTATTAGTGTTGGTAGGAGGTGGTGGAGCGTCCGCTTACTTTTTTTTATTTAGCGGGGACGATGTCGAAGTCGATCTAACTAATGAACCATCTACTTACCTCTCTTTAGATCCTGTTTTTGTTGTGGATTTTATGGTCGACGGTAGGCAGCGTTATGTTCAATTGAATATGACGGTGATGTCGAAAAATATAGCTCAAATTGATGCGGTGACAATGCATATGCCATTAATTAGGAACAGTTTGGTTTTACTTTTCTCTAGCCAATCTTTCGCGGACTTGCAAACTGCAGAGGGTAAAGTTGCATTGAAGCAAGCTTCAGTTGACGCAATCAATGGCATACTTGAGCAGGAAACTGGTCAAGGCGGTATCGATCATGTGTTGTTTACTAACTTTGTGATGCAGTAAGAATTATGTCAGCTCAAGATCTGTTATCGCAGGATGAGATAGACGCGCTTTTACATGGCGCGGATGAAAAGCCTGCTGAAGAAGATAATAGAGACGCTAACGGTGTAGCGTCTTACGATATTACTAGTCAAGAACGTATTGTTCGTGGGCGAATGCCTACGTTGGAAATGATTAATGAGCGTTTTGCTCGTTATACACGTATTAGTTTGTTTAATATGCTTCGTCGTACTGCCGATGTTTCTTCTGGTGGTTTACAGGTTATGAAGTTCGGTGAATATGTCCACACTCTTTATGTTCCAACGAGTTTGAACCTTGTTAAATTTAGGCCATTAAGAAGTACCGCTCTTTTTATACTCGATGCAAAATTGGTTTTTAAATTGGTCGATAATTTTTTTGGTGGCGATGGACGTCACGCTAAAATTGAAGGTCGAGAATTTACACCAACAGAAATTCGTATTGTTCAACTTATGCTAGAGCAAGTTTTTGTCGATCTAACTGAAGCTTGGGCGCCAGTACTTAAGCTGGAACTAGAATACATTAGTTCAGAAGTGAATCCTGCAATGGCAAACATCGTGAGCCCGAGTGAGGTTGTCGTTGTTTCGACATTTCATATTGAGTTGGATGGCGGTGGCGGGGAATTACATATCACTTTACCTTACTCTATGATTGAGCCAGTACGTGAATTGCTTGATGCTGGTGTTCAGAGTGATGTGGATGAGAAAGATGACCGTTGGGGTAAATCTTTAGAACAAGACGTGAAAGATATTGATGTTAATTTAACGGTTAACATCGTAAATCGAAAAATTTCTCTGGGTGAAGTACTAAAGTTTAAAGTAGGTGATGTTATTCCTGTAGAAATGCCTGAGTTTGTAACTGTACGGGCAAATAATATTCCTACTTTTAAAGGTAAGTTGGGCGTGAGTAACGAGCACTATTCGGTGCAAATGGAAGAAAGTTTTAAAACGAAGGTAACTAAGTAGCATGGCAGAAGAACAATCTCCAGATCAAGAAGGAATGGATGAAGGTTTAGCGGATGAGTGGGCGGCAGCAATGTCTGAAGCCGGTGACACTGCTGAAGAAGGTGTTGGCCTTGATGATGAGTGGGCGGCTGCTATGACTGAGCAGATTGAGCCAGTTAAGCTTGAAACACTTTCGAGTTCTGCGGTGCCTAGTGGTGGTGTCGGTTCTGATCTTGATTTAATTATGGATATTCCTGTTGTTCTTTCTATGGAATTGGGGAATACGGAAATAGCAATTCGTAACTTAATGCAGCTAACTCAAGGCTCTGTTGTAGAGCTTGATCGTTTTGCTGGTGAGCCTTTGGATGTATTGGTTAATGGTACCTTAATTGCTCATGGTGAAGTGGTTGTAGTAAATGATAAGTACGGTATTCGTTTGACGGATGTTGTAAGCCCTAGTGAGCGCATTAGACGATTGAAGTAGTCCAAATTTGATTTTACCTTTTCTCTATCGTTATTTTATCGCTGCCGTATTTTTTACGGCAGCGTCGTACTTGCATGCCGCTGGTATACAAGAAGTCTCGGCGACTTCTTCTTTATGGAAGGTGGTCGCTTCTTTGGTTTTTATTATTGCTTTTATTCCTGCTTGTGTTTGGTTAATGAAACGCTTTCAGCTCGCCCAGATGAAGTTAGGGCAGGCTGATATTAAAGTGGTGAGTGTTCAATCTTTAGGGGCGAAAGAAAAGCTTATGCTCGTAGAGGTTGAAGGTGAGCGCATGCTTATTGGTGTTACCGCAAACACCATCACTCATCTCAAGACTATTTCGCCTAAGCCAAAGAGTTTTGCTTCTGTTATGGATGAAGTGGATGAAGATGGTCTAAATGGCTCTCACGGTAGCGGAGATGTTAAGTGATTCGCTTTTTTCTGCTCTTATTTTTGTTGGTGCTTCCGGCTGTTTCTTGGGCTGAAGTGGGGTTGCCTGCATTAAAAGTGGTTACCAACGCAGACGGTAGCCAAGACTACACTGTTTCTTTGCAAATTCTTTTTATCATGACGGCGCTGACGTTTTTGCCTACAGCTCTGATTATGATGACAGCCTTTACACGTATCATTATTGTGCTGGCGATTTTGCGTCAGGCGATTGGTCTTCAGCAGACCCCATCTAATCAAATTATGATAGGGATGGCTTTGTTCTTAACCTTATTTATCATGACGCCTACTTTAGACAAGGTAAATGAGGTGGCTTTGCAACCTTATTTAAGTGAAGAAATGACGTCTTACCAAGCGGTTGAAGCGGCATCGGTTCCTATGAGAGATTTTATGTTGGCTCAAACTAGAGAGGATGATATCGCTCTTTTTGTTAAGTTAGCAGGTAGAGAAGGTACGATAGAGTCATTAGAAACACTTCCATTTACGATTCTTATGCCTGCTTTTGTCACAAGTGAGTTGAAAACTGCTTTCCAGATTGGTTTTATGATTTTTATTCCGTTTTTGATTGTGGATATGGTCGTGGCCAGTGTTTTGATGGCGATGGGTATGATGATGTTGTCACCTATTATTATATCTTTGCCGTTTAAAATTATGCTCTTTGTTATGGTCGATGGTTGGTCTATGATTATGGGAACATTGGCGGCGAGTTTTGGGATTTAACTATGGATCCTCAAGTTGTTTTAGATCTATATGGTCAAGGGTTTTATTTAATTGTATTGATCGTTGGTGCGGTCATGTTACCCAGTTTGTTTGTTGGTTTAATGGTGAGTGTGTTCCAGGCGGCAACTCAGATTAATGAGCAGACACTTTCTTTTCTTCCTAGGTTAATTGTTACTATTTTGGTGATTATGCAACTGGGGCCGTGGATTCTAATGAAATTAATGGATTTTACGACCAGCTTATTTATTAATATCCCTATGATAATAGGCTGATGTTAGAACTTAATCCTGATGATTTATTAACTTTAACGATCAGTTTTCTTTTGCCTTTTTTTCGTATTGGGGCTTTTTTCATGGCGCTGCCGTTGTTTGGTAGTCGCCTGGTTAATACGCGAGTGCGTATCGTGTTTTCCTTTCTTGTTGCGATCATCGTGACGCCAATTGTTAATGTTCCTAGTCACGATCCTATTTCTCCGGCTTATATTGTATTGATTGCTGAGCAGTTGGTGATTGGTTTTGTGTTGGGTTTTGTCGTGACGATTTTGTTTCAGTTGTTTTCTCTTGCAGGGCAGTTGGCTGCGATGAAGGCTGGTCTTGGTTTTGCTATGTCGAATGACCCTGCAAATGGTATTTCTGTTGCGACATTGGGGCAGTATTATTTGTCTATGGTTGCCTTGGCATTTCTTGGTACGAATGGTCATTTGGTAATGATTGAATACTTGGCTGAAAGTTTTAATTATTGGCCAATTGGTGGTGGGTTTGATAGTCAGCGTTATTGGCAGTTGGTGCTTCTTGGTGGGTGGATGTTTGAGAAGGCGTTGCTTATTGTTTTGCCTTTGGCGATTGCTGTGTTGATTATCAATCTGTCGTTTGGTGTTGTTGCAAAAGCGTCTCCTCAGTTAAATATTTTTGCGCTTGGTTTTCCTATTATCATGCTATTCTCTTTGTTCTTTTTCTGGGTTATGTTGGATGAATTTTTGAGTATTTATTTACTCTTCTTTGCAGAAATTATTGACTGGATGAAGGTAACTTGGGGGATTCATTTAAATGGCTGAAAATGAAGATGGTAGCGAAAAGACCGAAGGAGCCAGTAGTAAGAAGCTTCAGGATGCCCGTAACAAAGGCAACCTTCCTCGCTCTAAAGACTTAAGTTCTGCACTTTTATTAATTGTGGCGGCGGTCACTATTTATGCAACTGGAACATTGTTGGTCCGAGATCTTGCCGCTTTATTTGATTTTAATTTTATTGTTGAGAGAGCCGATGTTTTTGACTTGAGTCGCATGATTTTTCATCTTTATGTGTCTGTGGTGACGATGATGGATTCTATGTTGCTGATGATGTCAATTTTGGCTGCGGCTGGTATCGTGGGGAGTATTGCTTTAGGTGGGTTGAATTTTTCTTGGGAGCCTTTGACGCCAAAGTTAAGTAAATTAAATCCAATTGCCGGTTTGAAAAGAATGTTTTCTGTTCAATCCTTGGTGGAGCTATTTAAATCAATCGCTAAGGTGACTTTGGTTGGTTTTATTGCCTTTATTGTATTGAGCTATTTTTTACCTGAAACCTTAGGGCTGACATTCCAATCTATTCAAGTGGCCATAGCTAACGGCATTGATATTATTATTTGGTCTTTTATATTTGTGGCTTTGGCTTTGGTATTAATCGCTGCCATCGATGTGCCTTTTCAAATCTGGTCTCACAAAGAAAAGCTTAAAATGACCAAGCAAGAAGTCAAAGACGAATTCAAGCAGCAAGAAGGTGACCCTTTGGTTAAGGGGCGAATTCGACAAATGCAAAGGCAGGCTGCAATGAGTCGAATGATGTCAGATGTGCCTAAGGCGGATGTGATTATAACAAACCCAACACATTTTTCGGTTGCTTTGAAGTATGATCAATCTGGAGGTGAAGCACCTATATTGCTGGCGAAAGGTGGTGATTTTATTGCGTTGAAGATTAGGGAAGTTGGCAATCACTATGATATCCCTGTGATACAATCTCCTGCATTGGCTCGAGCTGTATATCATCATACTGAAGTAGGTGATGAAATCCCTAATGGTTTGTTTAAGGTTGTGGCTCAGTTATTGGCATATGTTTATCAGCTGCGTAATGCTCGAACTGGAGCTCCTAGACCAGAAGTGATGCCTGACTTGGATGTGCCTGATGAGTTTAGATGGGATGGAAGTTGATCGTGTCTTGTTATTTTTCTATAGGATTGTAGTGTGAATTTTGACCGTGGTCGTATTGCAGGACAAGTTCAAGGTGTTTTTAGTGGAAATCTAGGTATTCCTATTTTGTTGTTGTCTCTCTTGGCAATGATGATCTTACCTATTCCTGCCTTTTTATTGGATGTTCTTTTTACTTTTAATATCGCTTTAGCAATCGTGGTTTTACTTGTTGCGATTTACTCCATGCGACCTTTAGATTTTGCTGTTTTCCCCACTGTTTTGCTTGTTTCTACCTTGATGCGATTAGCGCTAAATGTAGCTTCGACACGAGTTGTATTGCTGAATGGGCATGAGGGTGGTGATGCTGCTGGTAAGGTGATTCAGGCGTTTGGTGAAGTGGTCATTGGCGGGAATTATGTTGTTGGTTTTGTTGTTTTCGCAATTCTGATGATTATTAACTTTGCAGTGGTAACCAAGGGTGCCGGACGTATATCTGAAGTAAGTGCGCGTTTTACCTTGGATGCGATGCCAGGTAAGCAAATGGCGATCGATGCGGATTTAAATGCTGGCATGATTGATGCTGAGCAAGCTAAAGCTCGCCGTATAGAGATTTCATCAGAAGCTGAGTTTTATGGCTCTATGGATGGTGCGTCTAAATTTGTAAAAGGTGATGCCATTGCTGGGTTGTTAATACTTGGCATTAATATTATTGGTGGTTTATCCATCGGCATGGCACAACATGATTTGTCGTTTACTGAAGCGATAGAGCGTTATTCGTTACTGACTATTGGTGATGGACTGGTTGCTCAGCTACCTTCTCTTATGCTTTCTACTGCTGCCGCCATCATGGTGACTCGAGTTAATGAAACTGGAGACATGGGCTCACAAATAGTGAAGCAAATGTTCGGCTCTCCAAAAGCTCTCTATGTTGCCGCAGGTGTGATGACTATCATGGGTATTGTTCCTGGTATGCCTCATTTTTCATTTTTATCTTTAGCGGCTTGTATTGGTGGTCTTGCTTATTTCCTTGAGTACCGAAAGAAACAAGCGCCTAAGAAGGCGAAAGGTTCGACTGGGAAGCCTGCAACGGACAAAACTGTGCCAGCTGAAATGAAAGATCTTAGTTGGGATGATGTTGCTCCAGTTGATATGCTTGGTTTAGAAGTTGGTTATCGCTTAATTCCTTTAGTTGATAAGACTCAGGGTGGTGAGTTGCTAGCAAGAATAAAAGGTGTTCGTCGGAAGTTGTCTCAAGATTTGGGTTTCTTGGTGCCGAGTGTGCATATTCGAGACAATCTGGACTTAATGCCAAATGCTTATCGTGTCACGCTAATGGGGGTGAGTTTGGCGGAAGCTGAAGTTCATCCTGATAAGGATTTGGCTATCGATCCAGGACAAGTGTTTGGTACGGTAGAGGGTGTGCCTGGTAAGGACCCATCGTTTGGGTTGGATGCCGTATGGATTGATCCTAAGAAAAGAGATCAAGCTCAGACTTATGGCTATACAGTTGTCGATGTTAGTACGGTGGTGGCTACGCACATTAATCAGATTATGCACAAACATGCCTATGAGTTAATTGGTCATGATGAAGTTCAGCAATTATTAAGTTTGTTGAAGCAATATAATCCTAAGTTGGCGGAAGAGCTTGTTCCAAATACGGTTCCTTTAAGTGTGCTTTTGAAAATCCTACAAAACTTATTGATTGAAGGTGTTCCTCTTCGAGATATGCGTACGATTGCAGAATCAATTATGGGGGTGCAGCCTAAAACTCAAGACCCTATGATATTGACTGCAGCCGTCCGAACTTCGTTGTCTCGATTGATTATCCAAACCTTGGCAGATGGTGTTGAGGAGATTCCAGTGCTGACGTTGGAGCCTCAATTGGAAAAAATGCTGATGCAGACTGTTCAGCAGAGTCAGCAGTCAGGCATTAAGAATGAAGAGGCGCTTATACTTGAGCCTCAAATGGCGGAAGAGTTGCAAAATTCATTGCGTCAATCAGCAGAGCAACAAGAAGCTATGGGTAATACACCTATTTTAATTGTCTCTGCTCCTATACGCCCTATGTTGGCTCGATTTATGCGTTATGGTATGGTGAATATGTCTGTTCTTTCTTATCAAGAAGTTCCAGATCATAAACGTATTACTGTTGTTGGTGTGATTGGTCAATAGATTTAAGGATTAATGTAATTAATCGTATCTATATTTATTTGATTCTTTCGGGTAAGCTATGGATTTGTAAGAAAAATATACTGGAAGGATTGAGTTATTCATGCAAATTAGGCGGTTTCGAGCTCCTGACATGCGGCAAGCGATACGAAAGGTTCGTGATGCTGTAGGTCCTGATGCTGTTATTTTATCAAATCAACGTCTTCCTACTGGTGAGATAGAGATTGTAGCCGCTTTGGATTACGATGGTTCATTGCCTTCAAATATGACATCTAAGCGCTCTTCTGAGCCTAGACCTAGCCAATATTCTGAGCCTAGACCTAGCCAATATTCAGAGCCTAGTTCAGAATATTTGGAGCGTATAGAGAAAGCCAAAAAGCATGCGTCTATTGAATCTAATACTGCCACTCCACAGCAGAAAATGTCTTCTTCAAAATTTGAAATGCCACCCTTGTCTGATGATAAAGAAGATCCTCGTTTAGAAGAGGCTTTATCGATACGAAATACAGAAAGTGCTAAGCAGTTACGGGATATGGAGTTAGAGCTTCAAAGCGTGCGAGCAATCCTTGAGCAGCGTCAGCAGAATGAAAATAGCGTATCTTCTAAAATTACAGCGGTTGAGTCTCGGGTGCGAGGAAAGCTAAAGGGGCTTGGCTTATCGGATTTTGTGATATCGAGATTAATCGATGATATTGATTTAAAAGACCGTGAAGACGACTGGAATCGATTGTTGGCGCATTTAGCTGATTATATACCAGTTCGCTCAAATACATCAGAGCTTCGTGGTTGTATTGCCTTTATGGGGCCTACAGGTGTTGGTAAGACTACATCCATTGGTAAAATTGCTGCGCAGCATGTTTTAAAACATGGTGCTGATGGGGTGGTATTAATTACAACTGACACTTATCGTATTGCGGCTCACGAGCAGTTGAGAACATTTGGTCGTATTTTAAATGTTCCTGTTGAAGTGGTTAATGAATATTCAGATTTAAATGAAGTTTTGGCTAAGTATTCAGATTATTCATTAGTTCTTGTTGATACTGCCGGGATGAACCCAAGGGATTCAAACTTGGAGCGACAATTATTAATGATGAAAAGAGCTCGGTCGGGTTTGAAAAAACTTTTAGTATTACCTTGCACGAGTCAGCGACAGGTATTAAAAACAGTTATTGATGTTTATTCTCAAGTACAGCTTGATGGTTGTGTTTTGAGTAAGCTTGATGAATCTGCTTCACTTGGTGAAGCAATTAGTGTAGTTATTGAAGAAGGTCTGCCTGTTGTATATATAGCAGATGGACAGCGTATACCTGATGATATTGAACCAGCGCGAGCGCATAACTTAATTAGTAGAGCTGTTTATACAGCAGAACATTACAGTCAGTTATATGGTTCATTAAAGTATGGTAGTTAGTGAAAATATGTTATTACTGAAAGCGTTACGCCAAACTATGCAGTACAGTTACTTGGCGCAACTAACTTAAATAGTAAAGGTTGCTTAGAATATTTTATGCAGACCAAGAATGGATATAACACATACTCTAAAAAAGCAGCACTCTCGATAGATTCGATTGTTGAGCAGTATGGGTATTTAGTGAAAAAAATTGCTTATCATTTATTGGCGCGTCTACCAGATAGTGTTGATGTTGATGACTTGACGCAAGCAGGCATGATGGGCTTGATTGAGGCGTATAAGCGCTTCGAATCAACAAAAGGTGCCAGTTTTGAAACCTATGCCGGCATTCGTATTCGTGGATCCATGATGGATGAAGTACGAAAAACGGATTGGGCGCCACGTTCGGTTCGACGAAATGGTAGGGCGGTTAATAATGCAATTAAAGAATTAGAGGCGAAGTTAGGTCGTAACGTTTCTGACGTAGAAATCGCGGCTCATATGGAAATTGGTGTAAATGAATACCATGAGATAATACATTCTTCCATGTCGACTCAATTATTTAGTTATGAAGAAATGCTAGATTCTGATACTAATAATTTAGAAAGTTCGGAGTCAGAGTTTGAAAACTCACCTTATTCTTTGGTTGAGGAAAGTGGTTTTCAAAATGAATTGGTAAAAGAAATAGATAACCTGCCAGAAAGAGAAAAGTTAGTATTATCTCTTTACTACAATGAAGAGTTAAATTTAAAAGAAATTGGTGCTGTACTCGGCGTCAGTGAATCAAGAGTTAGTCAAATTCATAGTCAGGCGGCTATGCGTTTAAGGGCTCGATTAAGTAATTGGCGAGATTAAACTATGAGTTTTGGAATATTACCTTTTGGGTGTGGAGGTTGCATTGGATAAAAATATGAAAATCCTGATTGTTGATGATTTCTCGACAATGAGACGAATCATTAAAAATTTGCTGCGGGATTTGGGGTTTACCAATACAGTCGAAGCAGATGATGGAACGACAGCATTACCTATACTTCAAGGCGGAACAATTGATTTCCTTGTTACTGATTGGAATATGCCTGGAATGACTGGAATCGAACTGCTGCGAGCTGTTCGTGCCGATGAAAAATTAAAAACTACTCCTGTTCTTATGGTGACCGCTGAAGCTAAGCGTGACCAAATTATTGCCGCTGCACAAGCAGGGGTAAATGGTTATGTTGTTAAGCCGTTTACTGCTGTTGCTCTCAAGGAAAAAATTGAGAAAATATTCGAACGAATAGATGCCGCTAAATAGGGAATGTAGATGTCAAATAAATTGGGATCTGGGTTCGTGGAATTTGAGCAACTAGTTAAAGATGGTGCAGTAGAGCTTTTGAATCATATTGAAGTTGGTGACTTCAGTGGTGCAATTCAAAAAATTCAAGAGTTAAGTGAAGCTCGCCACAGTAGTTTCTACAATGAAGTGGGTCTTTTGACGAGAAGCTTACATGATGCAATTCGCGATTTTCAAGTTGACTCAATAGATTTGGTTGTTGGTGAAGGTGGAGCTGATACGAGTAAAATCACAGATGCTTCAGATCGACTGAATTATGTTATTGAAACGACTAGTGCAGCTGCCAATAAAACCATGGATATGGTAGATAGTAGTGTTCCTGTTGCGAGTGAGTTGCAAACTCAAGCTAGAGGTCTGCGAAAAGATTGGAGTCGTTTGATTCAGAGAGATTTGACTCCACAAGAATTTCGAGATCTGTATAAGCGTATTGACCTATTTTTAGGGTATGCGGATGAAAGTGCCACTACCTTGCATTCAAACCTCAACACAATTCTTCTAGAGCAAGGTTATCAAGATCTTACCGGTCAAGTAATTGCTAGAGTGAATGATTTAATTCGAGATGTAGAGGTCAAGCTTGTTCATCTTGTAGCTGTTGCTGGACGCGTTGATAGTATTTCTGGAATTGAGCATAAAGAAAGCGAATTTGAACATGATGATACTCGCGGTCATGGTCCAGCTATTAATAAACAAAGCAACCCTGAAGTTCTGGGTAGTCAAGATGAAGTAGATGACTTGCTATCAAGTCTTGGTTTCTAAAAGGGGCAGGGTATGAGTTTCGAACTTGATGAAGAAATATTACAAGATTTTTTAGTAGAAGCTGGCGAAATTTTAGAGCAGCTTTCTGAACAGCTAGTGGATCTGGAACAGAATCCAGATGATAAACCATTGCTTAACGCGATATTTCGTGGTTTTCATACAGTTAAAGGCGGTGCCGGCTTTTTACAATTAACAGCACTTGTTGATTGTTGTCATTATGCTGAAAACGTTTTCGATATTCTAAGAAATGGTCAGCGTAAAATTGATTCAGACTTAATGGATATCGTTTTGCAGGCGCTTGACGCTGTTAACGAGATGTTCGACGCAGTACGTGCTGGTGGTGTACCTGAACGTGCGGATCCTGAATTAATAGCAGCACTTAGTGCTTACGCAACAGCTCCAACGGCTGAAGAACTTGCGGGCGAATCTGTTTATGCAAGCGAAGAGACGGTTGAGCTTCAGGATGATACCTCTTCTACACCTCCATCCGATGAACCTGTAGATATCTCTGATGATGAATTTGAATCATTACTTGATGCATTAGGCGATTCTTCTGCTGAAGATGATTCGAAAAAAATCAGTGAAGCTCCGAAATCTGATGATGATATTACAGAAGAAGAATTTGATGCTTTGTTGAACCAGCTTCACGGCGGTAGCGCACCAGGGCTTAGTAATGATTCTGATGATAACGCTACACCATCTCCTGCTTCTTCAGACGAAATAACTGAAGATGAATTTGAGGCTCTGCTTGATAAGCTTGATTCAAATAAGAAAGAGGAAAAATCATCTAAGGCAGAATCTCCGATGCCAGGTGCTGACTCTGATTTAATCACAGAAGATGAATTTGAGTCACTTTTAGATAGTTTACAAGAAAAAGGTAGCGATAAAAATGCTACAGAGCCTGCTGCAAAAGTTGAAGTAAAGGCTGCATCGGCTAAACCAAAAGCAACGCCTAAATCGGCACCTAAGCCAGCAGTCAAAGCTGCTGAGCCTGAAAAAGAAAAAGCTGCAAATGTTCCAGTAACACAGGAAACAACTGTTCGAGTCGATACGAAGCGTCTAGATGACATAATGAACATGGTTGGCGAACTTGTACTAGTTCGAAATCGTCTTGTTCGTTTAGGTCTTCAGAGTGAAGATGAGTCGATGGGTAAAGCAGTATCGAATTTAGATGTCGTTACAGGTGATTTGCAAAATGCGGTAATGAAAACGCGTATGCAGCCTATTAAAAAGGTTTTTGGACGGTTCCCACGAGTCGTTCGAGATCTAGCTAGAACCATGAAAAAAGAAGTTAATCTTGTGCTTCGTGGTGAAGATACAGACCTAGATAAAAATCTAGTAGAAGCGTTAGCCGATCCACTGGTTCACTTGGTGAGAAACTCTGTGGATCATGGTGTTGAAGATCCAGACGTACGGGAGGCAAATGGTAAGCCTCGTGTAGGTACAGTTATCTTATCTGCTGAGCAAGAAGGTGATCATATCTTGTTATCTATTGAAGATGACGGTGCAGGTATGGATGCTAACGTACTCCGAGGAATCGCAGTTAAAAAAGGTTTGATGGATACGGATGCGGCTGAGCGTTTGTCTGATAACGAAGCGTTTAATTTGATCTTCGCTCCAGGTTTCTCAACAAAAGTAGAGATTACAGATGTATCTGGCCGTGGTGTTGGGATGGATGTGGTGAAAACCAAAATATCTCAATTAAACGGTACTTTGGATATTAAGTCAGTGCTTGGTCAAGGGTCTCGTTTTATCATCAAGGTACCTTTGACTCTTGCGATTATGCCGACATTGATGGTGACCTTGTCAGATCAAGCATTTGCTTTCCCATTAGTGAGTGTTAATGAAATATTTCATCTTAATTTGAAAAAAACCAATATTGTTGATGGCCAACGAGTTGTTGTAATTCGAGGGAAAACCTTACCAATATTCCATCTTAAACATTGGTTGGTTAAAAAATCGGATACCAATGATATACCTGAAGAAGCCCATGTGGTTGTTGTACAGGTTGGAATGAGTGAAGTTGGTTTTGTGGTTGATCAATTAGTAGGTCAAGAAGAAGTCGTTATCAAGCCGTTAGGTAAAATGTTGCAAGGTACTGCTGGTATAGCTGGTGCAACGATTACAGGTGATGGACGTATTGCATTAATTCTTGATGTACCTAGTATGCTTAAAACTTATGCATCAAGGTAATACGCTTTTCATTCAGGGGATTTGATATGCCTGTAAAGGTATTGGTTGTAGATGACTCAGGTTTTTTTCGACGTCGTCTAGTTGAAATATTTGAAGCAGATCCTCGGCTAACTGTAATTGGTACTGCTAATAACGGTCAAGAAGCAATAGATAAGGTTCAGTCTCTATCTCCTGATGTTGTGACTATGGATTATGAGATGCCTGTTTTAGATGGTATCGCCGCCGTAGTTAGTATCATGAAGCTTAAGCCAACTCCAGTTCTTATGTTTTCTTCATTAACCCATGAGGGAGCTAAAGTTACTCTAGATGCACTGGAGGCTGGTGCAGTTGACTTTATGCCGAAGAATTTTGAGGACATTTCTCGAGATTCTGCGGTAGTTAAGCGAGCTCTGGTTGATCGTGTATTAGCGGTTGCTAGAACCCGTCTTACGGGTCGCCGTGGTCCAATTGAAGCACTTGCACCACGAGTAGCGCCTAAACCAATTGTAACAGAGCGTGGTGTCATTATTCCACGAGCTAGGAAACGGGTTAGTCTTGTTGCTATTGGTACTTCTACTGGTGGGCCTATGGCTCTTCAGTCAGTGCTTAGTAAGTTACCAAAAGACTTTGCAGCACCACTTGTTGTTGTGCAACATATGCCAGCGGCATTTACTGGTGCTTTTGCAGATAGATTAAACAATATTTGTCAGATCACTGTGAAAGAAGCGCAAGACGGAGATCGCTTAACACCAGGCGTTGCTTTATTAGCGCCAGGTGGAAAGCAGATGATGATTGACCCTCGTAACGGTGGTTGTGTTCGTATTCTTGATGGTGATGAAAGATTGAACTATAAGCCATCAGTTGATGTGACTTTTGGTTCAGCGTCAAAATGTTACCCAGGTAAAGTTCTGTCTATTGTTATGACCGGAATGGGAGCAGATGGACGTGAAGGTGCTCGTATGCTTAAGAGCTCAGGTTCCAAGGTCTGGATTCAAAGCGAAGAGTCTTGTGTTATTTATGGCATGCCAATGGCTGTAGAAAAAGCCAATTTGGCTGATGAAACTATTGATTTAGAACATATTGGTGAACGTATCGCACGTGAGGTGAGCTAATGGATTTTGTTACCTTAGCAGGACTTTTAATTGCGTTTAGTTCTGTATTCTTTGCTAATTGGTTGGGTGGAGGTGACGTTGTTCTCCTCCTAAACCTCCCTTCCGCTATTATCGTTATAGCAGGTAGTTTAGGTGCTACATTAATTCAAAGTAATATTAAAGATGCTGTTCGTGCATTTGTATTGCTGAAATGGAGCTTATTCCCACCTGTATATGATTTCAATTCTGCCCGAGCTCTCCTAAATAACCTTGCACATAAATCCAGACGTTTGTCTTTGTTTGCTCTAGAGTCTGATGTCCGATCGTTTGACAACCCGTTTTCTAGCAGAGCGTTGCAAATGGTTGTTGATGGAGTTGATCCAGATTTATTAGTCGATCGACTTAATGATGATGCCGTTCGTATATATGATAAGAAAATG
Organism: Marinomonas ushuaiensis DSM 15871; assembly: GCF_000521805.1. Lineage (GTDB taxonomy): Bacteria > Pseudomonadota > Gammaproteobacteria > Pseudomonadales > Marinomonadaceae > Marinomonas > Marinomonas ushuaiensis. The sequence goes on along the minus strand of NZ_JAMB01000006.1, from coordinate 107,528 downwards.
AAAAGTGTTGCCTTCATCGAATCAATAGGAGGTTATGCACCAACATTGGGGATTATGGGGTCTGTTCTTGGTCTTATTCAGGCGATGGCAAATTTAGACAGTCCAGAAGCTCTCGGCCAAGGTATTGCCGTTGCATTTGTCTCTACACTTTATGGGCAAGGTTTTGCTAATTTAATTGTTTTTCCAATTGTTAAAAAACTTTCTGGCTATGTCGATAGAGAGCTTCTTTATCATCAAATGCTAATTGATGGAATTTGCGGGATTGCTGTTGGCAAGCACCCTTATCGATTGGAATTAGAGCTGAATACTTATGAGTGATGAAACCTCGCCTCGACCTTCAAAACGCCGACGAGTGGCTAATAAGCCTCTTACTCAGAGAGTGCAAGGACGAGATCGTTGGTTGTTGTCTTATGCTGATTTTATGACTCTATTATTCGCTTTTTTTGTCGCCCTTTATGCATTGTCACTAAAAAATTCGGGAAACGAAACTCAGTTAAAAGAATCCCTTAATGGTGTTTTTGATGCAGTTCAAAAATCGGTTAAGCCTATTAATATTGGGGAGCCTATTGTTGGTGAGCCAAAAGATGTTGAGGTCGTCGAAGTAAAGCCTATTCCAGCCGCTATTCCTACGATTGAAGAAGATAAATCATCTGCTGTTTATTCATTGTTAAGTCACATTGTTGAAAATCAATTTTCTGGTTTACATGCGTCAGGTCAAATTTCTGTGTCTGAATCTGCTCAATGGGTAAGCTTAGAGCTTAATTCTGGTTTGTTATTTGGTCAGGGTGAATACGACCTAACAAATGAAGCTGTTGCATTGCTTATATTGGTTGCTAATGTTTTGAATCAATATCCGTCCGCTGTTTTAGTAGAAGGTAATACGGATGATTTACCTGTGAATTCAAACCGACTTGTGTCGAATTGGCATCTATCTAGTCTTCGATCTTCAGCGGTTGTGGATGAGCTTGTGTATAGAGGCGTTAATCCTCAAATGATTGCACCAATTGGGTTTTCGAGTGAACATCCCAGGGTTAGAAATACAAATGAATATGCTCGTCAGCAAAATCGACGTGTAATCTTGCAAATTAGTAAGCGTAACGCGGATAATCTACATGATTACTTGTTTAAATAACGTATTACTGTATATGATTGCAAGGAATTCGTAAGAAAAATAATGGCATAGGATATCAAGGGAGTCAGAGTGCACATTTGGGCAGTGGCGAATCAGAAAGGCGGTGTAGGTAAAACGACAACAGTTGTCTCCTTGGCAGGTCTGTTGGCTGATGCTGGACATCGAGTATTAATGATAGATCTTGATCCTCATGGATCATTGACTAGCTATTTTCGGTTTGACCCAGACTCAATCGAAAAAAGTGCATATAACCTATTTCAAGTGCCGGGTAAAATACCCGAAGACCTTCCAGCTTCTTTGATTTTAGAAACTGGGCATCCTAATTTGTCTTTATTGCCTGCGTCCACAGCTTTGGCCACATTAGAGCGTCATGCTCAGGCGCAAGGTGGTATGGGTCTTGTTATATCTAAAACACTTGCTGTTTTATGGGATGATTATGATTACGTCTTGATTGATAGCCCACCTGTGCTTGGTGTTTTGATGATTAATGCATTAGCGGCTTGTCAGCAGCTTGTTATACCGGTGCAGACAGAATTTTTAGCGATTAAAGGTTTGGAACGAATGGTGAGAACATTAACCATGATAAACCGAGCGAGAAAACGCCCAGTTCCATTTTTAATTGTGCCAACACTTTTTGATAGACGTACCCAAGCATCAAATAAAAGCTTACGAAGTTTAAAAGATACTTATGAAGAATTGGTGTGGCACTCCGTCATTCCAGTAGATACAAAATTAAGAGACGCAAGTACCGCAGGTATTGCTCCTTCAGCGTTAGACCCAAATGCACGTGGGGTTAAAGCTTATACAAGTCTGATGGATTCTTTGTTGAACCCAGCGGGATAGTAACGATTTATGAAAGATACAAAGAATAAAGAACAAGAATTAATCGCTCCTCAGGCTGCTGTTCAACGCTACCTAGATGACTTATTGCAGGAGGCAACTGAGGAGTTTCAAGCTGAAAGTACGCAAGATACTTTTGATCTTGAAGAGAAGCCTGGAACTAGCTCAAATGACATAGATTTTAATGAAGAAGAACTGTCTGCTTTAGACTCGTCTTTTAAAAACTTTGAAAATGCTATCTCGGTAAACGAATCAGAGATTTCTAATGATTCGGAGAAAGTGAATACTATTGAGCCAGAGCCAGAGCCAGAGCCAGAGCCAGAGCCAGAGCCAGAGCCAGAGCCAGAGCCAGAGCCAGAGCCAGTGGCCCGAGTTGCGAAAACAGACCCTTTACCATGGGCTGTGGGCCGTTTTGAATGTTTACTTTTCCGAGTAGGTGGTTTAAAAATGGCGGTTCCACTAATTGAGCTAGGTGGAATATTTCAAAGTGATCAAGACAAGCTAACCTCACTTTTCGGTCAACCGGATTGGTTTATGGGGATTGCTAATGTCGGGGAGTTTAATCTTCGAACAGTTGATACTGCTCGTTGGGTAATGCCCAACCACTATGATGGTGATTTGAAAGAAAATTTCAAATTTGTGATTCAGCTTGATCGTTCAGACTGGGGAGTAGCTTGTGAGGAAGTTGCAGAGGCTATTACCTTAGAACCGTCGCAAGTTAAATGGCGAAGTGATAGAAGTAAAAGGCCTTGGTTAGCAGGTACAGTCATTGAGCATATGTGTGCCATACTAGATGTCCAAGGTTTTGTAGAGTTGTTAGATGATCCAAAAAATGGTTTTAAGAATTCGCTCAAATAATTGTTATGATCATTTTATGATCTTGGGAGAGTAATCATGTCAACGAGTATCGCATTGAAAACCGCCAGTAATTCTGAAGACCCAATGCTGCAATGGGTAACATTCCGCTTAGAAAATGAAATCTATGGTGTCAATGTTATGCAAGTAAAAGAGGTTTTACGTTACTCTGAAATTGCGCCTGTACCTGGTGCACCAGCTTACGTTCTTGGTATTATTCATTTACGTGGTACAGTCGTTACTGTTCTTGATACTTGTCAGCGCTTTGGCTTACCTTCTGGTCAAATTAGTGATGCGAGTCGTATCATGATTCTAGAAGTTGAAGGTTATGTGATTGGTCTTCTTGTGGATGCTGTTTCTGAAGTGGTTTATCTTCGTCAATCAGAAATTGAAGTAACACCAAATGTTGGTAATGATGAATCTTCTAAGTTTATTCAAGGCGTTTGCCATAAGAATGATATTTTGTTGATTCTTGTTGATCTTGATAAATTGTTGTCTGAAGATGAGTTATCTGAAGTCGGCGGTATATAAGTCGTAAGGTAGTTGTTCTAGATGGAATCTCAATGGTTATTTAACCTTTTACTCACTCTCCAGTTTTTCATTTTAATTGGTGTTGTTGTGTGGGCTTTTCGTTTATCAAAGCGATTAGATCGAATGAAGCTTCAACATACTGACACTGAGATTAGTCAGAAGAAACAAGTTCAAGTACTTGCCTCTGGATCAATAGGGATGGGGCGACGGTTGGTGGCTATTGAGAAAAAACTAAATCTTGCGGTTGAAAAGCAAACTGAAATTTTATCTAAAGAAGGTAATGTTTCTTATAACCGTGCTATGGAGCTTCTAGAAATGGGAGCAACTATTGATGATTTAGTATCTAAATGCGGTTTGATTCGAGCAGAAGCAGAATTGATTAGTTTGTTAAAAAAAGAATCTCGTAAGAGCTCTGATTACCATCGATGATTTTTGATTTGATGTGCGAATGCGATAATTTCAGCAACCGCTAAATATAAAGATTCAGGAATTTCTTCCCCTAGCTCCAAAGTGCTGAGCATTTCTACAAGTTCAGGACTTTGGTGCAACATGACATCATTTTCCTTTGCTACTTCCATTATCTTCTCAGCCAGTGCACCGCTGCCTTTTGCCACTATTTTAGGTGCTGTGTCATAGTCATATTTTAGAGCAATGGCTTTTTGCATTATGTCCTCACATCAATCAAGGATTGATTTTTACTAAGTGTATTTTCTTCGTTCGCTAATTTTGATTGAAACGTATCAAGCTGCTCGACTTCGATATTTTTTTCGCGTAACTGCTCTTTTAAGATTGGCATATTTTGTTGTAGTTTTTGGAGAGTTTCTTTCTCTTCTGCTATGAAGATAATACTTACTTTTTTTCCTTGGATACTGGTTCTAGCCTCGAACCGTCCGGTTTCTTCAAAATCAAATTTCAATTTAACCAACCATCGCCTATCTTGTTTATCACTTTGTTGTTTTTCTGAATCTTTATCAATTTCTATGCGTACAAAATTGTAAGTTTGTCCATTTCTGACTGGGAGCTCTATGTGTAATGGATAAATCTGATTGTTGATTTGATTAGGATCTGAAAAATGTCGTAATTGCGTGGTGGTAATGCGTTCAATAGCGTTGGCAATTTGCTCAGTTGGAACGCTACCTAAACGTAACGCACCTATGCTTTCTTGGGCTTCTTTTAGTCGACTTAGATTAAGTTTCAAGTCTGCAGGCAGTAGTTCAGCTTTATTGTTAGTTAATAAAGATTCCGAAAAAACGCCACTAGTTTGCATGGCTTGTTTCATTGTTTCAGGTGATGCTGTTAAATTGGCTAGACTTGGGAGACCTTGAATGAGTTGTTTGAGAGCTTGTTGTGTTTGAGGGGGCGCGCTAGATGATGCTTCACTAAGTGTTTGTAATTGTTTTATGAGTTGAGACATATCATTAAGTTGAAGTTGCTTTGGTAGGCTCAGTTTCAATGTTTCTATTTGCAGTGAGGCTGCTGCATGATCTACTTTTGCTGGTAGTACTTGCATGTTGTTATTGGCATCAACAAGAACGCGAATAGTATCGCCTCGTTTAAGTTCTGTTTGACTGATGATAGGAAATTCATTTTTTCCATCTGTTACGGTAATAAGGTGAGTTTGGTTTGTATTCATTGAAGTCTGTGTTTGGGCTGTGTTCGATAGGCCGTTTGAAATAAGAGTGTTTTGTTGGATATTGCTTTGTGAAGACGTCGGTATGTTTGTTGACGATGTATTGATATTAGTTGGTGTAGTGCTACTTTGCAGAGCATTTGTTTTAGCTGATGTATTCTGTGGCGCTTGTGGTGCACTTTCTGTTTTTGAATTGCTTGGTGTAACATTCGTTTGTGGTGTAGCAGCTTGATTGGCGGTTGTTGATAAAACGGTTAGATTAACAACGCGAGAAGCAAGTATTAGGTTATCGACTTGTTTGGTTTGTGGTGTGTTAGGCGTTTGCTGTGCTTGGCTTGGTAAAGCTTCTTTAGTAAGTGTGAGAGCTCCTTGAAAAGCATTGGTTTTATTTAGCTGAGCACTTTTTAAATCGCTGACATCAATAGGTAATCCAGTATTGATTAAGGTGAAAGGCTGTTGGCTTCCTGTGGCATGAAGTAACTGAATAGCTTTGCCTTGAAATTGAAGCGTTTCACTTCCTTGAAACTTAATTAAGCTCATGTTTTCTATGAGTTTAATTTCATTACTTAATTTGGCCAACGTACCAGTATTGCCTAGTGTCATGTTACTGGCATTCTGTTTACTCTGTGAAGGATTCAACATCGAGAGGATGTCAGAGATCATATCGCTTGCCTATCGGTTCGTTATTTAAGAAAGAATCTCATATAATACGAGAGCTTTAATATTCAATAATGATGCTGACTAATATATCGGCCTGAATGGATAAATCTTTTGCAATCTTCTGCTTTTTTAACAATATCAGACCTTTGGATTGAACGTGGAGAAAGAGATCTTTGTAAAAGGCTCTCTTTTGATGTTTTCTCTGGTGATGTGCTGCGTATCTTAGGCGAAAATGGTGCAGGGAAGAGTTCCCTTCTGAAGGTGATTTCAGGTGCTATATCGCCATTAGAAGGAAAGGTGTTCTATGGCGGTCAAGAAGTGACAAATGATCGTCATTCTTTGCAGGAAAGTATCTTATATCTCGGTCATTCGGCGGGTGTGAAAAAAGTGCTAACGGTTGAGGAAAATCTTCGTTGGTATTGCCCTTCAGTTTCATCAAGTGAGTTACATTCTGCGTTAGAGGCGTTGGGTCTTCTTTCCTTGTTGGATTCCTCTGTAAATACATTATCAGCAGGTCAAATTAGGCGTGTGGCCTTGTCTCGTTTATGGCTAAGTAAGCAAAAGTTATGGTTGCTTGATGAACCTTTTTCCTCTTTAGATGCCGAAGGTGTAGGTATTTTAGAAAAACGTATAATGCAGCATACAGCATCGGGTGGTGCGGTTATTTTAACAACACATCAAGATTTATTGTCTCTTCATTCACGAGATATCAGTCTGTCCCTATGACGTATTTATCCTTTATAAAAACAGAATTTTTAGTCTTGTGGCGACGTAAACAAGATGTATTTAATGCGCTTCTATTTTTTATTATCGTTGTGGTGTTGTTTCCATTGGGGGTGAATCCTTCATCTGATTTTTTAGCGCCAGCCGCCGATGGTATTATCTGGTGTGCAACAGTATTGGCTATTTTAATGGCGATAGAAGGCATGTTCAAAGAAGACTATACAGATGGTTCATTAGAGCAGTTAGTTATCAGCGGACTGTCTTTGTCTTTATTAATGTTGTTAAAAACAACAGCGCAATGGCTTGCTGTTCTTTTGCCATTGTTGTTAATGATGCCTTTATTAGCTGAAATGCTTTATTTACCAGATGGCAGTTTTTGGGTGCTAATCGTAACCTTGGTGATTGGTACACCGAGTTTATTTTTAATTGGATCAATTGGCGCTGCTTTGACAGTTTCATTAAAACAAGGCGCCATGTTGGTTATGCTTTTGATGTTGCCGTTTTATTTACCCGTTATTATTTTTGCTACATCCGCTGTTCGTGCTGCACAATTAGGATTGCCTTATTTAGGGTTGTTGGCGATGTTGCTAGCGGTTTTCCTTTTGTCTCTGGTGATTGCGCCTTTTATGACAGCGATTGCTATAAAAGCGAGTACAAATTAATGAGTTGGACTTGGTTTCATAAATTAGGATCGCCAAAATGGTTCTTTCATTGGTCTAAATCTTTGGCGTTACCTCTATTTGGTTTTGGCTGTATATGTTTGCTTTTTGGGCTTGTCTGGGGGGTGGCTTTTGCACCTGAAGATTACCAGCAAGGCAATAGCTTTCGGATTATCTATATTCATGTCCCCGCTGCCATATTAGCGCAATCCTGCTATCTCGCTTTAGGATTGTCTGGACTCGTTTTTCTCGTTTGGCAAATGAAGATAGCACCGATTTTTATTAAAGCCGTTGCTCCAGTTGGAGCCGTTATGGCGTTGATGGCGTTAGTATCTGGCGCGATCTGGGGAAAGCCTACTTGGGGAACTTGGTGGGTTTGGGACGCAAGATTAACGTCTGTACTGGTGCTTTTTTTATTGTATATGGGAATTATAGCTCTGCAGAATTCATTGAATGATGTGACGTTAGCCAATAAAGCCGTCGCTGTCATTAGTGTTGTTGGGTTGATTAATTTGCCTATCATTAAATATTCTGTGGAATGGTGGAACACGTTACACCAAGGCGCAACGTTCACATTGACCGAAAAACCCGCAATGCCAGCTGAAATGTGGGTGCCTTTATTGATTTCAACAATAGGTTTGTACTGCTTAGTCGCTGGGTTGGCTTTATGGCGAATGCAGACCGAAATTTTGATTCGTGAACACAGGTCGAACTGGGTGAAACAAGAGGTAATGAAAGATGGCCTTTGATAATCTAACTGATTTTTTTGAAATGGGACGGCACGGTGTTTATGTGTGGTCTGTTTATGGTTTTAGTACAGTATCGTTAGCCCTGATAACTTGGTCGACCTTATCTAAACGCCATCAGATACAAGAGACATTACGCAAACGTTTTTTAAGAGATAAAACAATCTAATGCATCCTGTCAGAAAGAAACGACTGTTCGTTATTATGATTATTCTTGTGCTTTTGGGGAGCGTGGTTAGTTTGATTATGTATGCCCTTCAGCAGAATATTAATCTTTTTTATTCACCTTCCCAGATCGTAACAGGCGAGGCTCCCTATAATGCAAACATCCGTGCTGGTGGAATGGTTGTTGAAGGGAGTGTTGCACGTGATCCAGAAACCCTAGCTGTGTCTTTTGAAGTGACTGATTTTCGACATAAAGTGAAAATTGAGTTTAATGGCATCTTGCCAGATTTATTTAGGGAAGGTCAGGGCATTGTGGCACAAGGGAAATTGAATAGTAACGGCGTGTTTGTCGCGACTCAAGTACTGGCGAAACACGATGAAAAGTACATGCCACCTGAAGTGACGGAAGCATTAGAAAATGCCCAAAACACATCATTGAATAATACTTCAAACATACAACCTACTTATTGATTTAGGCTTTTTATGCTTCCTGAAATTGGTCAGTTTTCACTGATATTGTCATTATTTTTCGCTCTTTCTTTGGCTTTTGTTCCATTGATCGGCTATTGGACAGGGAATCGATTGTTATTAGAAACGGCCAGACCCCTGACGTTTATAATGTCATTCTTGGTTCTAGTGAGCTTTGTCATATTAGGTTGGTCTTTTGCAGTCGATGATTTTTCTGTGCTGTATGTTAGCCAGAACTCAAACAGTCAATTACCAATTTGGTACAAACTGAGTGCTTTGTGGGGGGGTCATGAAGGGTCGTTGTTACTTTGGGTGTTGATTTTAGTTGGTTGGTGTTCAGCTGTTGCGTTAAAAATCAAAACCCTACCAAAAGATATCGGACCTATTGTGTTGTCTATCTTAGGCATGGTGAGTTTAGGTTTTTTGGCATTTCTTCTTTTCACGTCTTCTCCGTTTGTTCGCTTATTGCCGAATGCGCCTGCTGACGGTGGTGATTTAAACCCACTCTTGCAAGACATAGGTTTAATTGTTCATCCGCCATTGTTGTACATGGGATACGTCGGATTTTCTGTGGCCTTTGCTTTTGCAGTTGCAGCACTTATTACTGGGAGCTTGAACTCATCTTGGGCTCGTTGGGCGAGACCTTGGACGGCCGCTTCTTGGGCGTTTCTGACGCTTGGTATTACCTTGGGGAGTTGGTGGGCTTATTATGAACTTGGTTGGGGTGGTTGGTGGTTTTGGGATCCAGTTGAAAACGCTTCATTTATGCCTTGGTTAGCTGGAACCGCTTTACTGCACTCATTAGCGGTAACGGAAAAACGTGGTGTGTTTAAAAGTTGGACAGTTTTGTTGGCGATCTTCACTTTTAGTCTGTCGTTACTGGGCACCTTTTTAGTTCGTTCCGGCGTATTAACCTCTGTTCATTCCTTTGCTGCAGACCCGACTCGTGGCGTGTTTATTCTGACTCTATTATTAATACTCGTTGGTGGAAGTTTGCTCTTGTATGCCGTTCGAGCGGCTCAAGTCAGATCGAGTGTGTCATTTGGCGTAACTGGGCGAGAAGCGTGGTTGTTACTAAATAATATTTTACTCACGGTACTGACACTGACGGTGTTACTTGGCACTTTATATCCATTGATTTTCGATGCTTTAGATTTAGGCAAAATCTCAGTAGGCGCGCCTTATTTTAATACGGTTTTTACTCCTATTGCGTTATTACTGATTGTCTTTATGGCGGTTGGTCCACTTTCGAAATGGCATAACACCAAACCAAGTGTTTTTCTTTGGCCTTGTTTGGTATCAGCTGTTTTGTCGATACTGATTTCTGGGGTGATTACTTTTATTTATGAATTCAATCTGATTGCGTGGTTAAGTTTGTCCGTTGCGCTTTGGGTTGTGTGTTTGTCTTTTGGTGATTGGTTTATCAAGGTGTCAGCAGGTACAAAAGGCATTATCCCGAGGGCACGTCAATTACCGAGAAATTATTACGGCATGCTGTTGGCGCATCTTGGGATTGTTGTGACCTTAGTTGGCATTGTTTTAGTGAGCCTAAATAGCAGCGAATCCTTGCTACGATTATCACCGGGTGACCAAGCCAGTGTTGCAGGTTATGAATTTAGGTTTGATGCTTTAGAACAAGTTAAAGGGCCAAACTACGTTGCAGATAAAGGGCATTTTACGGCGTATAAAAACGGCTTGCCTGTTGCTGAGCTTCATCCCGAAAAACGTTTATTTACGACCAGACAACAAGTTATGACAGAAGCGGCATTAGATGCTGGTTTCACACGAGACTTATACATCTCTTTAGGTGAAAAGTTAGACGGTTCCGCTTGGGGCGTGAGGATTTATGTTAAGTCTTTTGTGCGTTGGATATGGTTAGGCGGTTTAATGATGATGGCTGGTGGTTTATTAGCCGCATTAGATAAACGGTATAAAAGACGAGTAAATGACCATGCGTAAGTTTTTACTTTTTGTTCCTCTCGTTATTTTTTTGATATTAGGTACCTTCTTTTATCTCCAGCTAGGTAAAGATACGCAATACATGCCTTCGGCATTGATTGGGAAAAATGTACCAAGTTTCAAAATGGTGTCATTGAAAACTGATCAAGTGCTAACTCAAGACGATTTACCTAAGCAGCCATATTTGATTAATTTTTGGGGAACTTGGTGTCCTGCTTGTCATATAGAGCATCCATTTTTGGTAGAGCTTGCTGAACAAGGTGTGACTTTGGTAGGCGTAGATTATAAAGATGAGAAATCTCTCGCAGAGCAATGGCTAGCTCAAAAAGGCAATCCTTATACAATGATATTGATGGACGAATTAGGGCGTTTTGGTGTTGATTTAGGCGTAACAGGCGCACCAGAAACCTTTGTGGTGAATGCTTCTGGTCAGATCGTGTATCGTCATCAAGGCCCGATAAATGCAGATAACTGGTCTGAGATAAAAGGGTATTTACAATGATTGTATTAAAAGTGTTTGTTGCATGGTTTGTACTGACGTTCTCTGTTAGCAGTGTGGCGGATGAGCTTATGCAATTTAGTTCTGCTTTAAATAAAACACGCTATCAAAGCCTAATTGAAGAATTACGCTGCCCGAAATGTCAGAATCAGAATTTAGCCGATTCGGCGTCAGGTATTTCCGTTGATTTACGGGAGCAGGTTCATCAAATGATTGAAGACCGTAAAACTGACCAAGAAGTCATTGATTATATGGTCGCTCGTTATGGCGAGTTTGTGCTGTATCGACCACAGCAATCGTCTGCGACTATTTTGCTTTGGTACGGACCTTTTATTTTACTTGGATTGGGCTTTTTTACCTTTGCAGTGGTGTTAATAGCAAACCGTAAAAAACGAGAGGCACTTTTATGATCATTGCCTATTTGATTATGTGCGCCATGATAGTGTTGAGTATTTTGTACCTCTATTATTCAGTGGCTGTACGTTCAGGTAAACGTATTGATGCGAACCAGCAAGTTTTCTCTAATGTGCGAAGAGCTGAAATTACAGAAGAAGTGGAAGCTGGTCGATTAACATCGCAGGAGTCAGCGCAGCTTTTACTTGATATTGAACATGAATCACGTTTGCAGCCCATTAAGAAATCGCATTTTTTTCATACTGACGTTGAATTAGCTCGTTGGGTTATGTTGGCGATTGTTGCCGTTGCGGTTCTTGGTAGCGTTAGCCTTTATCAATCGATGGGTTATTCAAAAGATGTTTTTTTTACACAAGATTTGCAAAACCAACAGCTAACACCTCAAAAAATAAGTGCTTTTCTGCAATATCGTAGTCGACGTTATGACAGGGTTGAAGACTGGTATTATGAAGCCACTGATTTTGTCAGCACTGGAAAATATACTGAGGCTATTATCGCGTTTGAAAAAGCATTGGATAGATTGCCAGAGAATGCAGAAAACCGAACGACCTTGTTAGTGGAATACGCTCAGACTGTTTTTTATGCAAACGGTAATCAAAGTTCAGAAAAAATGCGTCGAGTGGTAGATCAAATACTGAAAGAGGTACCGACAGAAGCAATCGCGTTAGGTTTAAAAGGTGTGTCTGAATTTGATCAGAAACACTATTTAGGCGCAGTATTGGCTTGGCAGGAAGCCATTCGTTATAACCCTCGTTCGGCGGAACGTATCGCTTTATTATCTGCGATTGGTAAAGCTCGTGAAGCAGGCGCTATTAATTATGAACAAGTTGCTCCCATCATTACGCATCAAGTTGCGGTAAAAATTGAATGGGAACCAAATCGTTTACAATGGCATTCAGATGACATTTTATTAGTTTACGCTTTAGTAGAAGGGCAGAAGATGCCAGTCGCAATACAAAGAGTGTTACCGGAAGAACTTGGTCAGCCTATTTTGTTAACGAACCTAGATTCGCCAATGCCAACTGGGACACTTGTAGACCTTAAGAAGGTCGATTTGATGGTGAAATTGTCTAATATTAATGACAATGATCTGACAAAAGGACGAATTATCGGTATAAAAGAGAGTTCTCTTGTAAATAGTAAAGAGATTATCGTAATCAAAGTGGCCTTGTAATTGAATCCTAAGGCGCTTCGTTTGATAATACGTCAACTTTAATTCAAGTAATCGGAATGAGTAATGGAATTTACCTTACGTGAATGGCTAATTTTGATTGGGGTCGTCATCATTGTCGTAATCCTCATAGATGGATTTCGTCGATATAAAAAAGGGCAAGAATTTGCTCAAGCAGATGGTGATCTTGAAGACTCTGTCGAGAATGCTTTAGCCCCTCAAAAGAAAATGTCAGCCTATAATGAAAAGACATTTGATGGAGGGAACAAAGTCCCACAGAACCCGATGGCAAACGCATTTGAAAATGCCAGAAATACAGTAAAAGCCCCTTTGGCTGAAGTGCCTCATAAAGTAGATTCTGGGCCAACATTAGATCGAGGTGAAGAAATGCACCTTGATGAATTAGCTGGGTTGGTTCCTGATAGGGATTTTGGTGATTCAGCTATTTCTGAGCAAAATTATTCTGATGATGGCTTTTATGAGCAAGATGAGCTTGATCTTGGCTTTGAGGTAGAAGCAGATAGTCAAACAGAGGGAGAGACTCAATCTAATGAAGATTACGAGCGTCATTACTCGGAAGTAGATATTGCTCAAGTCACACCTCAAGGCTTAATCGAAAATATCGAAGATGAATATGATAACAATGATGATCTTACAGAAATTGAAGAGGTCATCGTTATTAATATTCTTGCACCTGAAGATCAGAATTTCTCTGGAATGGAGCTATTACAGCTCATTTTGAATTGCGGGATGCGTTACGGAGAAATGGATATTTTCCATCGTCACGAAGATGGTTTTGATCGAGGTCGAGTGCAATTTAGCATGGCAAATGCCATTGAACCTGGAACCTTTGATTTAGAAACTATGGGTGAAAACGATTGCCCAGGCGTAAGCTTCTTTATGGGGTTACCGGGCCCAAAGAACAGCATGAAAGCCTTTGATTTTATGCTTGAAACGGCACAAACCTTGGTGCGCAATTTAGGTGGCGAATTACGTGATGAGCGCCGTACACTAATGAGCGATCAAACAATTGCCCATTGCCGTCAGCGAATACGTGATTTTGAACGCCGACGCTTAATGCGAACTAAACAATAAAAAGCTAGACCTAAGAAAAGAAATCAGGGCCCTAAGGGGCCTTGATTGTTTATATACGATGCAAACCTGTAGAAAACTTGAGTTTCCTGATACATACGGAATCCACTACTGTATTAGCAATACTCTCACATCGATTTTTATAATCTACAGACACTTAATCGAAAAAATAAAAGCGAATTTTAGCTAAGGTAGTGCTTCAAAGCAGTACTTTAAGACAGTACTTTAAGACAGCTCCTTAGCTTGTTGAGGATAAGGTAAATGTTAGAAATCAATTTTACAGATGAGCAGATAGCCATTTTGGAAAAATTAGATAATACAATCGATTCAAATGAATTAACTCAATGGCTGAATAAAGCTGAGTTAAATTCTGATGAGCTGGTTACATTATTGTCGGCAAGCAATGCGCTTTATAGAGCGGGAAAACCTATTATCAATGATGAGCAATATGACTTTCATATCTCCATGTTGAGAAGTATTAATCATCTCCATCCGTATTTAAATACAGTAGAGCCAGAAGTATTGGCTGAGTCAAAAACGGTTGAATTGCCACAACGAATGCTGTCGACAGAAAAAGCGTATTCCATTAAAGATATTGAAAAGTGGCTCAAACGAATTTCAAAAGCAGCTCAAGAGATTGGAGTGTCTGAACAGGATATCCAAATACGTGTCACTCCTAAGTTAGATGGATATGCAGCATACGATGATGGGGAGACGCTTTACACTAGAGGTGACGGTTTTAGAGGGCAAGACATTACTAGAGCTTTTAAGCGTGGTTTAAAAGTCGCTGCATCTGGTGGTCGTGGTTTAGGTCCAGGGGAAATCGTCATTAAAAAGAGTTACTTTGATGAAGAGCTTAGCGACATATTTGAGAACTCAAGAAACCTTCAAGCCGCGATAATTGCAGAAAAAAAAGTAGATGAAAACGTACAGAAGGCCATTAATGAAGGTGCTTGTGTGTTCTATCCGTTCGCATTACTTCCGAACAAAACCATTATTTTTGCGGACGTTATTTCAAATTTTGACGCCATAGTTGAAGAAATTTGGAATGCTGTTGATTTTGATATTGATGGGGTTATTTTTGAAACAACCCATGAAGCAATTAAAGAATATATGGGGGCAACACGACGTAATCATAGATGGCAAATCGCCTTCAAAATAAATGAAGAATCTGTTGAAGTAAAGGTGATTAAAGTCACCCCCCAAACGTCAAGAACAGGGCGAATTACGCCTGTAGCCGAGTTGGTTCCAACAAAAATAAGTGGCGCCACCATCAGTAGAGTGACAGTGCATCATTACAATATGGTGAAAACCAATGGGGTTGGGCCTGGGGCGATTGTTCAAATCGTGAGAAGTGGCTTGGTGATACCAAAAATTGAAAAAGTCTTAAAGCCAGTAGAGGTGGCATTACCTGAATTATGTCCGAGCTGTCAGACGCCTCTCTTATGGGAATCAGACCATTTAATTTGTCCAAATAAAACAGATTGCCCTGCACAAACAGAAAACACCTTAATCCATTTCTTTAAAATCTTAGGAAATAATGATGGGTTCGGTCCAAAGGTAATTGAAAAACTCAGTAACTTTGGTATGAAACGCATACATGAGATATATAGCATTAAAGTTCATCAGTTTGTTATTTATGGATTTGGCGATAAAACGGCCCAGAACTTATCTGACCAATTGCAGGCCAGTCGAGAGATTGAAGTGGAAGATTGGCGTTTTCTTTCGGCTTTTGGCGTAAGTCGCTTAGGTGGCGGAAATTGCGAAAAATTACTTCAGCATCACACTCTTGTTGAACTGTTTGACTTATCCGCTGAAGAGATGATCAAGATTGATGGTTTCGCTCAGGTGAGTGCAGACGCTATTGTGGAAGGATTAGCAAATATCAAAGAAGAGTTTTTCAAAGTGTATGAACTCGGTTTTAATCTGGCTATCACTCCAAAAGAATCAGAGAATGAAAATTTAGATTCGCCAATTGCAGGAACTGTGATTGTTTTTACTGGTTCTATGCAGCTAGGCTCCCGAGGAAATATGGAAAAACAAGCCAAATCTTTAGGAGCAAAAGTGGCTAAATCTGTGACTGGGAACACTACTTACTTAGTAACAGGTGAAAAAGTTGGCGAGACAAAAATTAACGCGGCTAAAGACAAAGGCGTTAACGTGCTTTCAGAGCAAGAGTACCTAGAATTGATCGGCTAGTACTAACCCACCATTTCCCCTCTTAAAAAGGGGAAATGGTGGGTAGCGTATAAACAGTATTGTGTAGACAGACTATTTTGCCGCTAATTCTTTTCGAATTATGTCTGCACCTGCACTCAAGGCACTCAGTTTTCCTCTGGCTACTTGCCGAGATAATGGCGTCATACCACAGTTAGTACAAGGGTAAAGCTTATCAGCATCCACAAACTGAAGTGCTTTTCGTAGGGTATCAGCGACTTCTTCTGGCGTTTCAATCTTATTAGTTGCCACATCAATGGCGCCAACCATTACTTTTTTGCCTCGAATGAGTTCAAGTAGCTCCATTGGAACATGAGAGTTGTGACACTCTAATGAGATGATATCAATGTTGGATTTTTGCAACTTAGGAAACGCTTCTTCATATTGTCGCCACTCGGTTCCCAGTGTTTTTTTCCAATCTGTATTGGCCTTGATGCCATAACCATAACAAATATGCACGGCGGTTTCGCATTTAAGTCCTTCGATGGCCCTTTCTAAACAAGCAATTCCCCATTCATTTACGTCATCAAAAAAGACATTAAATGCGGGTTCATCAAATTGGATAATATCCACACCAACGGCTTCTAATTCTTTGGCTTCTTGATTAAGAATTTTGGCAAATTCCCACGCGAGCTTCTCGCGACTTTTATAATGGTCATCATAAAGCGTATCTATCATTGTCATGGGACCTGGTAGGGCCCATTTAATAGGTTGTGTGGTTTGCTGGCGTAAAAACTTAGCATCTTCAACAAACACAGACTTTTGGCGAGAAACCGGTCCTACAACCGTAGGCACGCTCGCATCATAGCGATCACGAATTTTAACCGTTTTACGATTTTCAAAATCAACACCATTAAGATGTTCAATAAAGGTGGTTACAAAGTGCTGGCGAGTTTGCTCACCGTCACTGACAATATCAATGCCAGCCAATTTTTGCTCTTGTAATGAAATGCGCAAAGCGTCTTGTTTACCCTCAGTTAGCTCGTTGCCTTCTAACTTCCAAGGTGACCAAAGTTTTTCGGGTTCTGCAAGCCAAGCGGGTTTCGGTAAACTCCCTGCCGTTGACGTGGGTAATAATCTTTTGTTAATCAATGTCTTCATAATACATGCTGCCGTATGGTGAACTAGTTTTAAAATATGCGATAAAAAGTAAACGATATAAAATAAGGGCTAAGAGGAACGACTGGCCACCTGTTTAAGAGCTGTTTTATATGGCTTGATAAAGTACTCTTCAGCAAATTTTCCTTGCTTACTGGCTAATTGGTCTCGTTCTTCCCGGTCATAAATAATTTTCGTCACGGAATGATCTTGGTTTTTTAAATCAGGTTGATAAGACTTTCCTGCCGCCACATTGGCGTTATAAATCTCTGGTCGATAAATCTTTTGAAAGGTTCCCATGGTGCTAATAGTGCTGATAAGCTCAAGGCTAGTGTAATCATTCAGCAAATCACCAAAGAAATAAAAGGCCAAAGGAGCAACACTGTTTGACGGCATGAAGTAACGAACCTGTAAGCCCATCTCTTTAAAGTATTGTTCAGTTAATGATGTTTCATTAGGTTGGTATTCAACCCCTAATATAGGGTGCTGATTTTCAGTTTGATGATAGATTTTGTTATCCGAAACACTAATGCATATAACAGGCTTTTTATGGAAATTTTCTTTATAAGTCGTTGAGTTCAAAAAAGATTGAAATAGCTTTCCATGTAAAACGCCAAAGTCATCAGGAACACTAAATTGGCTTTGGTTTTTATTATGTTCTTGCAGTAAGACGCTAAAATCATAATCACGAACATAAGAAGAAAAGTTATTTCCTACAATGCCTTCAATGCGTTTATTGGTTTTATGATCGACAATATTGCTTTTCAACACCTCGATTGAAGGGAAAGCTTGACCGCCGTTTTCAATGCCCACATGAACGGAAATGATTTCAAGTTCGACAGAATAACGATCTCCTTTTGGATTATCCCAATGAGCCAAAGTATTAAAACTGTTATCAATCATGGTTAAAGCGTTACGTAAATTTGCTTGGCGATAACGGCCTCGTGCCAAATTAGCAAAATTCGTCGTGATGCGTGTATTGTCTGCCGGACGATAGTTTTCATCGAGGCAAATACTTTTGATGCTAAATGTAAAATCGTTACTCATGGTGATCTGGCATCCTATTTTCTAAAGTGGTATCAAGCGGCTCCCATTGTCTTTTGTGATTTATGGTGAGCGGCTTAATGAATAATCAACTGTAGGTATAGTGTATGCTGAAGTGTTATTATGAATAAAATGATTTAATATTATGCTTTATTGAATTTAATTCATGTTTATTTTGTCATGATCTCATTAGAACAAATCCAGTGTTATTGCACCGACATAATAGCGAAAGGCTAGATGTGTAACATTTTCTTTAATTAATATGGAGCACTTTAATTGGATACATTAATTCCACACGATTCATTATCGCCTGACACGTTAGAGCAAATTTTAGATGATATTGTTTCGCGAGATGGTACAGACTATGGCGATTATGATTTGTCAGTTGCTCAGAAACGAGAGCAAGCGTTGCGCTACCTTAAATCTGGTGAAGCGTTTTTGTTGTTTGACACGGAAAGTGAAACGATCAAGATGGTACCGAAGGATGCGTTAAGCAATTACGACCTCATTTGAGATCGTAATCATTGATTCGTTTTATTGGCGGATGGTAAGTACTATTCTGCACAATCTCGAAGGCAATGGTTGATGTTGTGGTCCATTTCCAAGGCTGGCTCTCCTTCTGTGTTACGTCCAACCACTTTAGCTGGTACGCCAGCTACCGTGGTGTGGTGTTCCACGGCTTCTAACACAACGCTACCGGCGCCAATTTTCGCGCCGACACCAATTTCGATATTACCCAAAATTTTCGCCCCAGCGCCAATTAATACACCAGAACGAATCTTAGGATGACGATCACCGTGTTCTTTACCTGTACCGCCAAGTGTTACAGATTGCAGAATCGATACATTGTCTTCAATAATGCAGGTTTCACCGACGACAAGCCCTGTGGCGTGGTCAAGCATGATGCCTGATCCGATAGTTGCCGCTGGGTGAATGTCGATACTAAACACCATCGACATTTGACCTTGTAGATACAGGGCTAAACTTTTTCTATTATGTTTCCATAACCAGTTTGCAACACGATAAGTTTGCAAAGCATGGAAGCCTTTAAAAAACAACAAAGGCGTTGTCAGGGTGTCGCAAGCGGCATCCCTTTCTTTTATCGCTAAAATATCTTGCTCGATACATCTGACAATGCCAGAGTTAGTATCTGCCATAGCTTCTTCGAAGACTTCTCGTAATACCATGGCAGGAATTGAGATGCTGTCTAATTTACTGGCAAGTAAAAAGCTTAATGCTGAACATAATGAGTCATGGCGTAAGATGGTAGTGTTAAAATAGCTGGCTAAAATGGGTTCGTCTTTTGCTAGCTTTTCAGCTTCGGCTTGTAAGGATTGCCATAGATTGTCCGAGGTCACGGCATGACTCATTGTTGTACTCAAGGGGTATTCACCTATATCCATTCATGTTTAGAATATAGGTTATAGGGTTAGGGTTAAACATTACAAGGGGCAATGTGAAGATTGCTCAAAAAGATGAGGATAATATGTCTAAAAAAAATGTTACTGATGCACTGCATATCTTTTATGAATTAAATGCTGCTTTCTCTGACGCATATTGGGAAACCAATGATATTAATCAGAAAGACCGTTTTTTCGCGATGAAAAGTATTTTGCAAGATGAACTAGATGAATTGCATAAACTGAGTTTGCAAGATCATATTTATCCTTATGAGCCAATGAATCCAAGCTTGTTGCAACTAAGTGATAAGCTACGTGCATTGTTGCCTGAACTGAATAAATATATATATCGTCAACAGACAGCCAATCAGTTTGCTGAGATTATTCCAGGTGTTTGTGAATTGTTTGAGTCATAGGATTGATTTGAATGTACTAGAGTTGAATGTACCAGGCTTGAAATGCCAAAAGTAACCATATGAGTCGATAGGACTCATATGGTTACTTTTGGAAATGATTAACTGCCTTGGCTTCGTTTTAATTCACGGATGATAAATCGACTAGGGTGCAATTTATAGATGATTTCCTGCTCTAACGGTGAAGGAGTATTGGTTATTAAACTGGCTATGTAATTCCCGCTTAATGGGGTGGAAATTAATCCTCTCGAACCGTGTCCAATATTAATGTAGAGCTGACTTATGAACTCTTCTACCTTGTCTGATTTCCATTTCGCGTTTTTGGTTAAATTAATATAAGCCTGTCGATAGGCGTTTTCTGATTGTGCTGGGCCAACGATAGGGGTGTGATCGGATACCGCGCAACGAAATGACACTCTTCCCTTACAATCTTTGGTCATGAAGGTATTATTTGGTATTTCGAGAAGATTCTCTAAAATCGTTAGATTTTTCTTGTGATCTTCATCGTGTATTTTGGTGTTGTTATCTTCCAGATCATAAGTTGAGCCAAAATGTATTAGTCCGTCCATCGGCGGTGATACATAACCAAATTCACACAACACCTTTTGAATAGACAGTTTACTGACTGGTTCGTCTTTTTCTGAGCAAGCTTGAATGGCACTTTCTACGGTTAAGCTGGAGACTTGCCCGCGAACAGATATGGTTGGTGCTTTATCAATGATATTTAAATCGTTCGTATCGTTTGCTGTGCAAAATACGATATGGGAAAAGCGCTGTTCTTGGGCGCCGGATGTTGCTTGCCATTGAATATGAGTTTGGTTGTCTTCTTGAGAGTTATTTTGTGTCGGCTTGATCTGTTTGAGTTGCTCTAAAGCTGTATTGAGTTTTACTTCAATATTGTCATGATCTAGAAGGGCGCGACATAATTCGGCGGGAGCCACCCAACCAGACAATTGTAACAGTAGGCTTCCTGACTTTTCTTCTGAAGCTTGCAAAATACTCTTAGGGTAGAGTTTTGTTTGTAAGAGTTTTTGAAATCGCTCGTGCTCTTTATCATTTTTTGGAATTTGAATAAGACCACATTGATCCCAAAATGTTTTATTTTTATCAAGCTTAGCGTAAAGGCGTGTCGCGTGTAAGTATGCAGATAAGTAAAAACGATTAATAAAAGAGTCTTGTGCAGTGAGCTTTGGGTAAAGCATGCCTTGAGGGTTGCCAGATGCCGCGCAAGCAATATGATCGCCTTTCTCCCAAACGACGACACTAACGCCTTGCTGAGCCAATGCGTAAGCCGTATTTGCACCGGCTAAACCTGAACCAATAACTAAGACTTTCGTGGTTTGGGTGGAAGCTTCTTGTCGTACATTGAACCAAGCTTGGTCTTGTGACATTCGCTCTGTCAAAGGTCGGCTGGCTTGAGTTAACTCACCAATGACCATTTCTCTTTTTTGACCAAAGCCTTTTACTTTTTTAACTTCAAAACCAACGTCTCTTAAGCCTCGTCGTACAATACCTGCTGCGGTGAATGTTGAGCAGGTTGTTCCTTGGTGACTTAATCTATGAATGTGTTGGAAGAGCTTATCTGTCCACATTTCCGGATTTTTGCTTGGTGCAAAACCATCGAGAAACCAGGCATCCACATCGGCATTTAGAGCGGCAAAACCTTCCTCTGCTTCACCGAACCAGAGTGTGAGTTGAACACGACCTTGTTCAAGCTCAATACGATGAAAACCATGACAGACTTCTGGATAAGCTTCGATTAATTGTTGGCTAAAAACATCAATAGACGGCCACATTTTTAAGGACGCTTTTAGTGTTTCTTTAGTAAGAGGATATTTCTCAACGGAAATAAAGTGCAGTTGTTTATCTCTTGGTGCATCGTTTAAAAATGCTTGCCATGCGCATAAGAAATTTAACCCTGTACCAAACCCCGTTTCCGCAATCACAAAAGCGTTTTGTTTTAACTCTGCCCAGCGCTCAGCAAGATTGTTGTGCTTTAAAAAAACATAACGCGTTTCTTCTAATCCAGATTCTTTATCAAAATACACATCATCAAACTGGGTAGAATGAGGTGCGCCATCTTCGCCCCAGCTTAATGTAGGTTGTTGTAATCGGTAACTAGTTAACACGCGTGACGCTCTTAATGATAACAGGCGTATTGGGTACGTTTTGATATGGGCCCACTGAGCCCGTTGGTAAAGCAGAAATGGTGTCCATAATACCCATGCCAGATACGACCTGACCAAATACTGTGTAACCAGCCCCGCCACGAGCGCCGTGATTCAGGAAGTTGTTATCGACTTGGTTGATGAAGAATTGTGATGTCGCGCTGTTTGGATCTTGAGTGCGAGCCATGGCGATGGTGCCACGGTTATTGCTGAGTTGGTTGTCACCTTCATAAGCCACGGCTTTATGTGTGTTTTTGCGTTCTAGGTCTTCGGTAAAACCACCACCTTGTACCATGAAGCCACGAATCACACGATGGAAAATAGTGTCGTCGTAGAAGCCTTCATCGACATAGCGTAAGAAATTTTCAACTGTTTTCGGTGCAGCTTCTTCGTTTAAATCGATGCGAATTGTGCCTTGGCTTGTTAGAATGTCTACTTCAACCGCTTGTGCTTGAGTGCAAAAAGCGAGTAGAGCAAGTCCAGTAATGATAGATTTATACATAGGTTGGTTTCCTTATTAATATATACGCCAATAATAGGAGGCGTGTCATAACATGCCAAGACGTTTTTAAGTTCTTTTACATTGTGGTGTTTTAATCACCACATAGTAAAAAGAGAGTTTTGTTAATTTACTGGAGAGAAAGCAAATGCGAACTGCTGCTGTAGAAATTGAGTATTGTACGTTATGTCGTTGGATGTTGCGCGCAGCTTGGTTGGCTCAAGAGCTGTTAACCACTTTTGACGATGACATAAAAAGTGTCACTTTATTGCCAACTCAAGGTGGGATTTTTAAAGTGCGCGTAAATGGCAAAGAAATTTGGTGTCGAAAAGCAGAAGAGGGATTTCCAGAAGCCAAAGTATTAAAACAAAGAATGCGTGATGAGATTGATCCAGAAAGAGATCTTGGGCATTCAGATGTAAAAGCTTAGCTTCTTATTAGTCGCTCACTAAGTATCTAATAAAAATGCCGTAAAGAAACAATGTGTTCTTTGCGGCATTTTTTGTTTTATCAATAATGAACTAGTTCGGAAAAACTTGTTTGAATGGTTTTACTGAGACACTCTCATAAACTCCAGCTGCTACATAAGGGTCACTGTCTGCCCAAGTTTTTGCTGCTTCAAGGCTAGGGAATTCAGCCACAACTACACTACCAGTAAAGCCTGTGTCGCCCGGGTTGTCGGAATCAATGGCTGGGTTTGGTCCAGCTAATACTAAGCGGCCTTCATTTTGTAATGTGGTTAAACGAGCTAAATGTTCAGGACGTGCTTTTTGACGAGCGGCTAGGCTATTTGTTACATCTGTGCCAATAATGGAGTACAGCATGTCTATTCCTTATTTTGTAAGTGTGATGAAAGATGAATATCTTGTAGCAGAATAAAAAGAACGGTCATATCGAATAGTATTTTCATATAAAAACCAATTTATGTATGCTGTTCTAATGATAAACATCATTCCTTTTAAAGAACAATCAATCTATGCCTGAAACTGCGAGTTACAGAAAAGTCGATTTACACACACATTCTACTCGCTCAGATGGTCGTCTTTCGCCAACTGAACTGGTTGATCTTGCAGTAGAGCAAGATGTTTCTTTGTTTGCCCTTACTGATCATGACACGTTAGATGGACTCGTTGAAGCGAGCCAAAGAGCGGCAGAGCATGGGTTGAGTTTTATTAATGGCGTTGAATTATCGACACAATGGAATGGTATTCCCTTGCATATGGTGGCATTGAATTTCACTTCAGATAATTCAGCTTTGTTATCAATTGTTGAAAAAAATCAGATGATACGTCTTGATAGAGCACGTCGTATTGCTGACCTCTTAGTAAAGCAAGGCTTGCCTGACTTATACGATGAAGCGGTTGCATTGGCTGGTAAAAGCCAGCTTGGTCGACCGCACTTCGCAAGTTTACTGGTGGAAAAAGGTTTTGTGAAAGATGGCAATAAAGCCTTCGATCGTTATTTAGGGAATAAGCATTTAGGACAGCTTCGGGATGTTTGGCCTGAGCTTGAAGGTGTTTTGAACTCTTTGTCTGGTCAAAATATAGAATTGATTTTAGCTCACCCTAAACGCTATCCACTGACAGTGACGAAATTAAAACGCTTGTTAACTGATTTTAAAAAATGGGGAGGCACAGGAATGGAGGTCGCATCAGGAAATGAGCGACCAGATAGCGTGCGATTATTAGAGCGATTGTCTGCTGAATTTGATCTAAAAGCGTCCGTTGGAAGTGATTATCATGGTCCGTTTGGGCCTTGGATGCAGGTTGGTAAATACACCCAAATACATGAAACTAAAGTGGATTTAGTTTGGCAAACTTGGGGCTAATGTTTTATTTAGGCCGTTGTTGTCGGTAGGTTATTTGGTTTTAATTAGTGTTTTAATCAGTTTTTTGTAAGCGGAGATTGCCTTGAGTCAGTTTTTTCAAATACATTCAGAAAACCCTCAGTCTCGTTTGGTGAAACAAGCGGCAGAAGTGATTCGTAATGGCGGCGTCATTGCTTATCCAACAGACTGCGGGTATTCCTTTGGTTGCCATCTTGGTGATAAATCAGCATTGGATCGAATCAGGGCCATTCGTCGTTTAGATGATAAACACAATTTTACTTTGGTATGTCGTGATTTGTCTGAAATATCGACTTACGCGCGTTTTGATAATCGCCTGTATCGATTGCTAAAGCATAATACTCCGGGCCCTTATACTTTTATTTTTAGCGCAACATCAGAAGTGCCAAGGCGATTATTGCATCCCAAAAGAAAAACTATAGGCATTCGGATTCCAAATAATAAAATTGTTTCTGCATTATTAGAGGAATTAGGTGAGCCGATAATGAGTGCCTCTCTAATATTGCCTGGTGACACAGACCCAATGACAGATCCTTATGATATTCGAGACACTTTAGAGCATGCACTCGATTTAGTCATTGATGGTGGGTTTTGTGGCTTGCAACCAACGACTGTTGTGCAAATGGATGCTGATAAAATAGAAGTCATTCGTGTTGGCGCAGGTGATCCAGCACCATTTTCGTAAAATGTTTCATATTCAGCTGTCAAGGCCCACTGTCTGTGGCCTATAATGTAGATAATTAACAAAATTTTATTCAAACTGGGTTGCTGAGAAGCATTCCCTCTAAGAGGTTCGTAATGGACGAAAAGTTACAAAAAGTATTAGCCAGAGCTGGTCAAGGTTCACGTCGTGAAATGGAAACTCGTATCCGCGAAGGAAGAGTGACAGTAAATGGCGAAGTAGCAACATTGGGTGACCGTGTTAGCTTGACCGACGCAATTACAATAGATGGTTATTCTATTATTGCGGCAGAAGCAGGTGAAAATCGTCGAGTCATTATTTATAACAAACCGGAAGGTGAAGTTTGTACTCGAAAAGACCCAGAAGGACGACCAACGGTATTTGACAAATTGCCTAAATTACGGGGTGAGCGTTGGATTGCAGTAGGCCGTTTGGACATTAATACATCTGGGCTATTACTTTTTACTACGGATGGTGAATTAGCAAATAGATTAATGCACCCATCAACAGAGATCGATCGTGAATACCTTGTCCGTGTAATGGGTGAAGTGACCGAAGAAAATACAGCAGCCTTGAAAAAAGGCGTGATGATGGATGATGGTATAGCTAAATTCACTGACATTGTTGATGGCGGTGGTGAAGGTATCAACCGTTGGTTCTATGTGTGTTTGATGGAAGGCCGTAACCGAGAAGTTCGCCGTTTATGGGAATCTCAAGGTGTTAAAGTTAACCGCTTGAAACGTGTGCGTTTTGGACCGATCTTCTTGCCTTCTAAGGCGAAAGTAGGTCGTTGGGTTGAAATGGAAGACTCCGAAGTAAGTTCATTGTGTTCTATGGTGGATCTTAAAGTTGCGGAATTGAAACCGAAAACGCAGCAGCAAAAGCTTGAGCTTAAACGTCACAAAAACAAAGCCACAGCAGGCGGAGCACGTCGCTCTTCTAATAAAGGCTTTGATTGGCAAAGTAGTGACAAACCTGAGTTTAAACCTAAAAAACCAGGTAAAAGATCATTTCGTTAATGTAAAAAACGGTTAGGAGTCGTAGAAGCATGGTTCGCTGGATATTTGCCTTGATTGTTGCCTTAGTTGTAGGGTTTTGTGTTTATGTGGTTATGAGTAATCGATTGCCTGAAGGGCTTGGTGTTGTTGATGGTCAATTTAGCTCATGTCCTATATCGCCAAATTGCGTATCAACTCAAGCTGATCCTGAAGATGCGACTCATTACGTTGAGCCTATTGTTTACCGCGGTGATCGAAAAGAAACACAACTTCAAATTGAATCTCTTTTACTAACCAGTAGTAATGTGCGAATTGTAAGTAGCGAGCTGGGTTATGTTCATTTTGAAGTGAAAAGTAAATTGATTGGCTATATTGATGATGTCGAATTCTATTTACCAGAAGCGGACAGTGTTGTGCATTTTCGTTCTGCTTCTCGTGCTGGGTACTCTGATCTTGGCGCCAATCGAGAAAGGTTTAATCAAATTAACAACTTTCTTATAAGATAGTTTTTAGAGTATTAACTTTAAACGTAATAACTGAACGGGGATTGTTCATGAGCGTAAATGACAAGCAAACAATTTTGATTGTTGAAGACGATGAGCGATTAGCTTTGCTTACTCAAGAATACTTGCAAAAGAATGGCTTTAACGTTGATATTGAATCAGATGGGCGTAAGGCGATTTCTCGTATTGTTGCTGAGCAGCCGTCCATTGTGATTCTTGATCTTATGTTACCTGGTGCTGATGGTTTTACGGTTTGTCGTAGTGTTCGTAGCGAATACAAAGGGCCGATTTTAATGTTAACGGCTCGTAGTGACGATGTGGATCAGATTTTAGGTTTAGAAATAGGTGCTGATGACTATGTCTCTAAACCAGCTAAACCTCGTGTATTGTTAGCAAGAATTCAGTCGTTGTTACGTCGCAGTTCACAAGATGCCGGCCCATCACTTAGTTCTGTTAAGAAAGAGCAGAACTTAACTTTCGGACCGTTAAAAATTGATAACTCTCGTCGTGAAGCTTGGTTGCTTGATGAAGAGGTTGAATTGACGAGCGCCGAATTTGATTTGTTATGGTTGCTATCAAGCAATGCTGGCCGTATTTTGAGCCGAGAAGAAATTTTTGGTGAATTACGTGGCATTGAATACGATGGTCAGGATCGTTCTGTCGATGTTAGGGTCTCACGTATTCGTTCAAAAATAGGCGATGATCCAATACATCCTCGTCGTATTAAAACGATTCGCAGTAAAGGCTACTTATTCGTTAAAGAAGTATAGCAAGATCGTGAGAGTAGAAATACTGCGTTTATATCGCCACCTTATTATTGGTGGTGTGATCATTGTGGCGTGTTGTTACGCCATCATGGAAATCGCCCAAATTAAGTTTAGTGCATCACATGCTGAACAATTACTTTGTGCTGACGCTGAAATTAGTTCTGCTCTTTTACTGTCTGGTGTAAATCAAGAACTTTCAGGGTCTGAGTTTGATTGGACCCTCCATTCTAAAAAATCTCTACCGGCCTCTCTTATTTCTCCTTTGATAGCGCAAAAAAGCTGGTTTGAACTTCCAAGTCATAGTTATCGTTTGGTATTTGGTTCATCTGATAAACCGCTATTAACTGGCGTTGTTGATCGACAGGATCGATTGTTTCAATTTGGACCCTTATTAGAACGTTTATTACTAACAGACAAAATTACATATCAAGATAAGTTGTCCTTACTTGAAAATATGTCATGTATTTCTATTGAGTTTCTCTCTTTCAAAGAATCACAACCGTTAACCGACGTAGGCCTAGTTTACAGTGCTTATGGTCAATATGGTTTTTTATGGAAAGACGAAAGCCACGATGACGTTATTCATCTGTCTGTTGTTCAGAAAAACGGTATATCTTTGTCTGTGGTTGTTGCGCTTATTGTTAGTTTTGGCATTATCGTCATGCTTTTACTTATTTGGCGAGAACTGATTTCACTTGATTTCAAGCGGCAAACTTTTGAAAGTATTATGCGTCAAATCGCACAGGGACGAAGCGGTAGCGGTTTATCAGAAAATATTCCTGACAGCAGCGGTACGTTAAAAGAGTTAGCCTATTCTTTTGATTCCATGTCCTCTCATATTGAACGCTTATTAAAAGTTCAGCGAGAAATGACAAATGCTATTTCTCATGAGCTGAGAACACCAATTGCACGTTTGCGTTTTGGTCTTGAGGTTATGAAAGACGAAGTAGATGATTCAGTTGGACCAACCATAGAAGCATTAGAAGGCGATGTCGAAGAACTTAATACACTGGTTGACGAAGTATTAACTTACGGTAAATTAGAAAGCGGTTCGATGGAACTCAACTTCAGTAAATTGTCTATTTATGAGTTAGTTAATAGCATTTTAGAGAACAATCACTTGTTACTGCAGCACCTGACTGTTGATGTGAATATTAGTGAAACCAGTATTGTTCTAGCGGACGAGCATCATTTAATCCGAGCATTACAGAACCTTATTTTAAACGCATCAAAGTATGCAACAAGTAACATTACAATCTCATTCTATGACAATTCAAACCGTTGGCAGTTAGATGTGGAAGATGATGGGCCTGGCATTGCATTCGAAGATAGAGACAAGGTTTTTGTTCCGTTCCAGCGTTTAGATAACAGTCGGGCACGTGCGTCAGGTGGCTATGGTTTGGGTTTGGCTATTGTTCAGCGGATTGCCTTCTGGCATGGCGGAGCAGTGTTGATTGATTCAAGTGAGTCTGGTGGCGCTAAGTTTAGTTTGATTTGGTCTCGCGACCAGCATCAGAAAACGTTATCTTGATGCTGGTGATGACGATTATTTTGCGTTTATAACGTTAGAGTTCCGGCGCCAAAATTCCTTTTAGGTTTTTAAAACAGGTTTTTGAAGCGGTAGAAATAAGGTCTTCCATATAAGCATTATTTCGCTGATCTGTACGGATTGCCAAATACAATTTGCACCAAATCCCTTCTTCTCCTAATGATTTAGTAATCACATATTGTCGATTGGTGTATTCCGTTAGAGCCCAGTTAGGCAAGCAGCACACACCGCGGCCACTCGCAACCAACTGCATCATCATCAGTGTCAATTCACTATGACGTACCTTAGCTGGCGACACATCGGCAGGGTTTAAGAAGTGCTTAAAGATATCCAAGCGCTCGGCTTCAACAGGATAAGTAATGAGTGTTTCTTTCTTAAAATCGTCCGGTGTCAAAAACTCTTTTTTCGCCAAGTGATGATGACGAGACAAAGCCACTTGAGATTCGTATTGAAACAAAGGAATGTATTCGATATTTGGAATGTCTTGAGGGTCTGACGTAACAACAAGATCTAAGTCCCCACGCGCTAATGCTGGTAAAGGCATAAAACCAAAAGCAGTAGAAAGATCTAATTCAACGTCCGGCCAATGTTCACGGAAATGGTCAATGGTTGGCATTAGCCATTCATAGCAGCTATGGCATTCGATGGCGATGTGTAATCGACCACTTTCACCTTCAGCAAATCGTTGTATATCTCTTTGTGCTGATCGAAATGAAAGAAGCACATCATCTGCGAGTTGTAATAAACGCAAGCCTGCGCTGGTGAAACGGACAGGTTTGGTTTTTCGAATAAAAAGAAGGCATCCTAGCTTTTCTTCAAGGTCTTTCAGCTGGTGAGAAAGTGCAGATTGAGTTAAATGAACTCGCTCGGCAGCTTCGACTAAGCTGCCTGTTTCTCTTAGGGCTGACAGTGTTTTTAAATGCCTAACTTCAATGATGCTCATGATAATTCGCTGTTGATGAGTTTTTCTCGATGCTTCGTGAAAAAGCCTCTTAAAAAATAAAAAGACCCGTTAAGATACATCTAAACGAGCCTAGAGAACTTGCTTTCTTCTTTCATAAGTACTTTGCTAGTTACAGAGTAAAAATTCAAGTAATGCTTTTTGGGCATGTAAACGATTTTCGGCTTCATCCCAAACAACAGAGTCGACTTGATCAATAACGTTAGCGGAGACTTCTTCACCGCGATGAGCTGGAAGGCAATGCATAAATAGCGCATCAGAATTGGCTTTTGCCATTAATGCTGAATTTACTTGGAAGCCATCGAAATCTTTTACGCGTTGTTCCTGTTCGTCTTCTTGTCCCATTGAGGCAAATACATCGGTCACAATCAGATCTGCGTTTTTCGCCGCTTCATGAGCGTCGTGTAAAACCGTGACGCGGTCTTTGTGTTCAGAGACGAGTTCCGCATTGGGTTCATAACCGACAGGGCATGCTACGACAAGTTGGAAATCGAGCAATGCAGCTGCGTTGATGTAGGAATTGCACATGTTATTGCCATCGCCAACCCAAACGACTTTTTTACCTTCAATAGAGCCACGATGTTCTTGGTAGGTTTGCATGTCGGCTAATAGCTGGCAAGGGTGGTAATCGTCTGTTAGTGCATTGATAACAGGCACAGAGGAATACTTAGCAAAGGTTTCAACGGTTTCATGGTCAAAGGTTCTGATCATCACGGCATCAACCATACTCGAAATAACTCGAGCGCTGTCTTCGACTGGTTCGCCACGTCCGAGTTGAGTATCGCGAGAAGAAAGAAATAAAGCGTGGCCGCCAAATTGTGCCATACCTGCTTCAAAAGAGACTCGAGTTCGAGTCGATGACTTTTCAAAAATCATCGCTAATACACGGCCTTTTAGCGGTTGAAATAGAGTGCCTTCATGATGGATTTTCTTAAGCTCAGAAGCTCGTACTAATAATTGTTTTAACTCGTCGGAGGATAAATCCTTCAGAGTAAGAAAATGTCTAGGCGACACGCTAGGACTCCTTAATTATCTTTTGAAAAGGGAATCGACCAATTTAATACACTCAGGCAAGTGAGTAAAGGCTAATTAACAAGAGAAAGTACAAAGGAAAGCGCCTTTATGGGGTTGTAAATCCCCCCACAGACCCAATAAACTGAGACAACTTTCCAATGAAATTAATGACTGTTCATTTTGTAGTGATCTTTATCGCACATCTTATCGCTGTTTTTTGTCGTAAGAAGTAGCGAATACTAAATGCAGTTTTAAAAAACGAGGTTTCTATTATGAGTAATACAATCGACACAATAAAAGAGCAAATTAGCAGCAACGATATTTTGTTGTACATGAAAGGTAACCCTCGTGCACCTCAGTGTGGTTTTTCATCTCAGGCAGTTCAAGCGCTTATGGCTTGTGGCGAGCGTTTTGCTTTCGTTAATATTCTAGACAATCCAGATATTCGTGCAGAGCTTCCAAAATTTGCTAACTGGCCGACGTTTCCTCAGCTTTGGATTAAAGGCGAGTTAGTTGGTGGTTGCGATATTATTGTTGAAATGGCGGGTAACGGCGAATTACAAACGTTGATCACAGAAGCGGTTGCTTCATCAGAAGAATAAGTAACATCATTCAGTCAAATACTTAATGGGTAAATCATTAAGAGTTAAATTTTTAATAAAAGGAGATGTCAAAAATGTCTATTTTAGTTGGTAAAAAAGCACCTGATTTTACAGTTCCAGCGGTATTGGCTGATGGCCAAATAGTGGATTCTTTTAGCTTGTCTGAAACCATTAAAGGTAAGTACGCAATCGTATTTTTCTATCCTTTAGATTTCACTTTCGTATGTCCTTCTGAAATCATTGCTATGTCTCACCGTATGGATAAATTCCGTGAAATGGGCGTAGAAGTTATTGGTGTTTCTATCGATTCACACTTTACTCACAACGCTTGGCGTAACACGCCAGTAGAGCAAGGCGGCATCGGCGCAGTAGAATATACGTTGGCGGCAGATATGGATCATGCGATTGCGAAAGCATACGGCATTGAATCTGAAGGTGGCGATTCTTACTACCCAGCTGGCGTTGCAATGCGTGCGTCTTTCGTTATTGACCAAAAAGGCATCGTTCGTTCACAAGTGGTAAACGATGAGCCAATCGGCCGTAACATGGATGAATTGGTTCGTGTTGTTGATGCGCTTCAGTTCTTTGAAGAAAATGGTCAAGTTTGCCCAGCAGGCTGGAACAAAGGCGATAAAGGCATGGATACTTCACCAGAAGGTGTTGCGTCCTACCTGGCGGAAAGTGCTAAATCTTTATAACTTTCTAATCGTTAATAAAAACGCCCATTATGAAAAATGATGGGCGTTTTTTTATGCTTCGTAAAGCTCAATAGGTAAGTTATCTGGATCGGCGAAGAAGGTGAATTTCTTCCCTGTTAATTCATCGACTCTGATGGCCTCTGTTATGACGCCATGTTGATTTAGATGTTTTATGCAAGCTTCTAAGTCTTGAGCCGCAAAAGCTAAATGTCTTAAGCCTTGGGCTTCTGGGTAGGACGGTCTTGCGGGTGCTGACGGAAAAGAAAACAGCTCAATCTGTTGTGTCTCATTGATAGCAAGATCCAATTTATAAGACTGGCGTGTTTCGCGATAAGTTTCTTTAATAATCTCGAAACCAAGAAGTTCACTGTAAAAATGCTTCGAAACGCCATAATCAGAGCAAATGATAGCGATGTGGTGAATATGGGAAACGGAAAACATAGCTCTACTTCTAATTAATTTGTTGTCTGTATATAAGGTTTATTTGGTTTACGCTTACTTTGTTTGCGCTTGCAGTTCGTTCGCCACATCAATGACCTGTCGTCTAAACCAAATATGACTCGCATCATGATGGAGTAGTGGACTCCAAATCATTTTTAGCTCGATCTCTGGAATATCAAACGGAGGATCTAAAATAACAAGATCAGGATTTTTCTTGTTTATCATGGCGACTTTTTTCGGCAAAGTTGCAATCAAATCTTGCTCAAGAGCAAGGTGCATTGCAGTGTGATAGCTTCGAGTGAAGACTCGAATACTGCGTTTGTGATCCAGAGCTTGCAACGCCTCATCCACCCAGCCCAATTTTTGGACATCGGTTGGGTCCATGCCCACCCCAATGCCAAACCCGGTTTTACTTACCCAAATATGTTGAGCTTTTAGGTAGGCTTCAATATCAAAGTAATTTTTGATCGGATTGTTCGAGCTCATCATGCAGACAAAAGTATCAAACCAAACGCTTTTCTGATGGAACGACTGAGGTAATTCTTCAAAGCGGTTGATCGCCATATCTATTTTGCCGGCTTCAACATCATGAAATGTAACATCACTTGGCGTCATAATATCCAGCGTAATGCCTGGAGCTTGTTCTCGTAGGCGAGTCAGCAGACGTGGAATGACGGTGGATGTGGCGTAATCACTTGCCATGATTCGAAATACACGTGTACTGGTGGTTTCGTTGAAGTCTGATTCAGGTTGTAATGCTTCTTCTAGTTCAAGCAATACTTTGCGGACAATAGGTTGCAAGCGAAGGGCTTTTTCAGTCGGCTTCATACCTTCACTGGTTCTAACCAGCAAAGGGTCGTTTAATAAGTCCCGTAATCTTTTTAAGCCATTACTCATCGCCGGTTGAGTGATGCTGAGTTTATTTGCCGAACGCGTTACATTGCATTCTCTGAGGAGAACATCGAGATAAATAAGAAGGTTGAGGTCAATTTTGTTGATATTCATAATTTTTATGAGTTTCACATAATTTATATTCGTTATGAAATGATTGTAGGCATCTTGCTATAAAGTACAATCATAAAAAAACGCGACATGGTGAATACGTAGAAATCATTCTGCTATCAAGACTGTCTAGAGATTAGGCAATATTGGCGCTGCACGGCAGAGTTCGATAAAGCGTTCTGCATTTTGAGTTAACGCCGTGTTTTTCGGTGTGACGATTAATAAATTCCGACTCAATTGAAGCGGTGTTTTATAAAGACGAATTAACCCTGAGTTGAGCTCTTGAGAAATCGCCATGCGAGATAAACAGCCTAATCCCATTTGATGGATGACGGCTTGTTTTACTGCTTCCATGTGCGCCAAAGAAAGCACAACATTAAGTTGTGATATGTGTGTCGCAGTTGCTTGCTCTAAGATATTTCGAGTGCCTGAACCTGCTTCTCGCATTACCCAATTTGCTTGTTTTAAATCGTCCCATGACAAATCTTCTTGGCGTTCTTCTTGAGCTGAACCAAATACAACCAGTTCATCCTTCAACCACACTTGAGTCATTAACTCGGCGTTCTGGCAATAACCTTCAATAAAGCCAACTTCAGCTTTACCGGTTAATAATTGCTGAATCACACTTTGTGTATTGCCTATGTCCAAATTGAAACGAATATTAGGATGCTGGCGTTTAAACGCTGACATTTGTTTCGGAAGAAGATAGTTGCCGACACTCACGCTGCCTGCTAAATGCAAAGAGCCACTTAGTTCGTCTTCGTTCCCCATGCTTTCTATTTGTTCAATTTGACTGAGGACTGCACGAGCTTGGGGCAAAAGGTGCCGCGCTTGAGGTGTTATTTGTAAGCGTTTACCGTGCCGACGAAAAAGAGGGCGTCCAAGAAGTGCTTCTAGCTCCCTGAGTGCTTGACTTGCTGCAGGTTGGCTAATAGAAACCAACTCTGCCGCAGCGGTGACGGAACCCGTATGAACAACGGCTTCAAATATTTGTAGTTGTCTAAGTGTTATTCTCATTCGAGTATTGTAGCTCTGTTTCTGTTTTTATGAATAGCGCTAATGTATTTAGAAATGGAAATGAATCACAGATATGTGAAAAAGATCTTAAGAGATGACTTTCTATCATGTTATGGTACGAAATATGCTTTGTTTTCTACTTATAGACTCAATATTGAGTTTGATGTAAGTGATGCGTTTCCACAAGAAACGTAGGTTACAAATTTCTGTTATTAACCAAAAGTTAATACAGCTCTTGTTAAGGATCTTGTTATGAACATTACTCATCGTTGGCTCTCTATCGTAGAGGGTTGCTTGCTCGTTGCATTAGGATTGCATATCTTGAATTCTGCTGGACTGCTCATTAGTGGAACCGCAGGGGTTGGTATGATTCTTCTTAGAGTCACAGACTTATCTTTCGGTCAGCTGTTTTTTATATTAAATATTCCCTTTTATATATTGGCTTGGTACACACTAGGTCGAGATTTTACCTTCCGTACATTTTTCAGCATCAGTTTATTGTCGGCACTGTCTGAGTTGATGAACCATTATGTATCCTTGTCTATTAATCCTATTTTAGCTGCCACATTAGGCGGTTTGTTGGTTGGTTTTGGATTGATTATCTTGTTTCGTCATAACTCTTCTCTGGGTGGCGTAAATATTTTGGCGGTTTATTTAGAACGTCGATTTGAGATTCATGCGGGTAAAACCACATTAATTGCGGATATCTGTGTATTAATTGCCGCTGTCGTTTTTCTTGATCTGAGTAGTTTGATGTATTCACTGATTGCCTTTTTATTCTTAAGTTCAGTGGTTGGACGTTATCATCGTCCACCAAAATGGGCGCAAATACCTGTTATTGAAATAAAGCGTTAATACTTATTTTATTCAACATTGCCTGAAGGTTTTGCGTTTGACATGGTTAAGACGCAAAGATAAGGTCAGACAAGATAAAACGCAGACAAAATTCAGATAAAACGCCTACAATAGGGGCGTTTTTCTGATATCGTTTTCCGATCTTGTTTTTAGACTTTAACCATTAAACAGGTAATTTCATGACCAGCCTCGCCCATAGCAATTTTCCTTTTACTGCAGTCGCTGGGCAAGAGCCACTTAAGCTGGCGTTGATTCTTTGCGCAATTAACCCACAAATTGATGGCGTGTTGATTAGTGGTCCTCGTGGGTCTGCTAAATCGACTCTAGCTCGCGGTTTGTCTGGCGTTATGCCTGCCTTACTTAATGATGAAGAGCTCGCTCCTTTCGCCACATTACCGCTTGGCACCAGCGAAGATCGCTTACTAGGCGCTTTGGATCTTGAGCAAGTCTTACAAGACAAACAAGTTGCGTTTAAACCAGGCTTGTTAAGCAAAGCTCATGGCGGTGTTTTGTATGTTGATGAAGTGAATTTGCTCGCTGATCATCTTGTTGATCAGCTTCTAGATGTTGCGGCGAGCGGCGTAAATCGTGTTGAACGAGACGGTATCAGCCACGAACATCAAGCTCGTTTTTTACTGATTGGTACCATGAATCCTGATGAAGGAGAGTTGCGTCCACAGCTACAAGATCGGTTCGGATTGATGGTTCAACTTAGCAATCAATACAGTCTTGAGGAGCGGGTACAAATTGTTCGACTTCGAGATGAATTCGATCAAGATCCAGAGTCCTTCAGCGAAGCCTTTAAATACAAACAACGGAATTTGAAAAATAGCATTCGGTTAGCTCGTAACGCTTTAAATGACATTAACTGTTCAGACGCCTTACGAATGGAAGTTGCGACACGTTGCCAGGCGGCGAACATCGATGGTGTGCGTGGTGATATTGTTTGGATTCGTGCTGCCATGACATACGCTGCGTGGCGTGGTGCTAAGCAGGTCACAATAGACGATATTAAAACAGTTGAAGAGCTTGTACTGGCTCATCGTCGACAAGCCAAAACACAACCACCTTCATCATCAACGCCGCCACCTTCTCGCCGCCCTGATCAGTCTCGCTCTGAAAACCATCAGCAAGATCAACAAAGAGACAGCCAAGACATTGATAATAAAGAGACGGGCGAATCTGAGGGAAGAGAAGGGGATTGGGGGAGTATGACGCCACAATTGCAAAAATCTTCCGAGCCTATCCGAATCACATCACAAGATGAAAAAAAGGCCACTTCAACCGTAAATCGTTTGAGAGAGGTGACGCCGGGAAAGTCTAAAGGCAAGCAGCAGGGTGGTTATCGTCCTGATATTACTAAATCAGGAAGTGGTGTTGATTGGTTTCGCAGTATTATCAATCAACCACAGGAATGGCCGCCAAAAAAACTTGCTCATAAAGCGGCGAAAACAGGCCAAGCTATATTGCATTTAGTCCTGTTAGACACGTCAGCCTCGACATTAAGCCAAGGCGTTTTTGCCAAAGCCAAAGGGGTGATTTTAGACATTGCTGATCGAGCTTATGTTGCTCGTGAACAAATTGCTATTTTAGGCTTTGGACAAGATGGTGTGTCTTCGATTTTACCAAGAGTACGAGCGCCAAAAGTAATCTCAGAGTTACTCGATAACCTTGGTGCGGGTGGCGGAACACCCTTTCGTATTGCGATTGAAAATGCCAGTGACTATTTGGCGCAACAACACAAAAGCAATGCTGGCTTGCATAGCCAAACCTATATATTGACGGATGGACGAACGCAGGCCGACGTTTCAGATCTCGAATTATCGGGTCATACGGTATTAATCGATATAGAAAACGCGCCAGTTAAACGAGGCCGAGGCCAAGACATTGCTCAACATTTGGGCGCACAATATATTCCATTAAATTCGCTTTTAGAGACTCATTTATGACGGCTCCTGTTACTTATAGCCCTGTTAGCTGTCCCGCTTTATTTTTGACGGCTCCTGCGTCAAATCAAGGAAAAACAACCATTACCGCCGCGTTGGCGCGTTACTTTACGAATCAAGGTAAATGCGTTCGCGTGTTTAAAACAGGGCCAGATTATCTTGACCCTCAAATTCTAGCGCAAGCGTCGAAACAGCCAGTAGAACAGCTGGATATTTGGATGGCAGGCGAAGACTATTGCCAAGACAAACTCTATCAAGCCGCAAAAGAAGCGGATTTAATTTTGGTCGAAGGCGCAATGGGCATGTTCGATGGCGATCCTTCCAGTGCAGATTTAGCCGCACGTTTTGGCATTCCCATGGCGATTGTTATGGACGTAAAAGGCATGGCGCAAACCGCCGCGGCCTTGGCAACAGGCTTGGCTAACTTCCGTGACGACGTGACTGTGTCAGGTTTGATCGCCAATCGTTGTGGCAGCGAGCGTCATGCAGAATTGATTCGTGATGCCTTGCCAGAAAACTTGCCATTATTAGCGACATTAAAGCGAGATGAAGACATTACCTTGCCAGAGCGTCATTTAGGCTTGGTACAAGCCAATGAAGTGAAGGATGAATTAGAAGAGCGTTTTGAAGCCGCAGTAGAATGGCTTAAAGAAACCAATGATAAAGGCTTATTGAGCTTGCCAGCAGCCGTGCCGTTTTATCCTGTTGAGTCATTGCTTATTCAAGCTGATAATCAATCTGACAGTCAAAATACAGAATTACTGTTGGAAGGTAAAACTATCGCCATTGCACAAGATGCCGCGTTCAGTTTTATCTACGATGCCAATATAAAAGCCTTAACGAAAATGGGCGCAAAGGTGGTATTTTTCTCACCATTAAAAGACAAAATTTTACCTGCCGCGGACGCGCTTTGGTTACCGGGTGGTTATCCCGAATTACATGCCAAAGCCTTGTCTGAAAACACAGATATGCAACAGGCTATTCAAGCATTCTTTCAAACAGGCAAAGCAATTCTCGCGGAATGTGGCGGCATGCTGTACAGCTTAAATGATCTGACGGATTTGAATGACGATTGTTATCCCATGTTAGGTATTTTAGAAGGACAAGGCGCGATGCGTGGCAAACGCGGTTGCCAAGGTATGCAAACGGCTGTGGTTCCTCAAGGGGAAATTCGTGGTCATGCACATCACAGATCACGTAGCGCTAACACACCAGATCCCGTTGGCTTTGGTCGTCGTCAGCGACATCACGCACCGGGCGAAGCGATTTATCAAAGCAAAGGATTAACCGCGAGTTATCTACATTTGTTCTTTCCTTCTAACCTTGAAGCGACCGCCAAGTTATTTCTTGCGGAAAAAGAGCTAGGGAAAGGTCACTAACGCGATGTGGCCAGAAAGTGCTGAATCACCCACACCATTACGCACCGGTTTAACCACCGGAACCTGCGCGACGGCCTGTTGCGTGGCGGCGGCTCAAGCACTTTTTGCTCAAAAACAAGACGACTCAGTCAGTGTGACCTTGCCAAAAGGCAAAGTCGTCAATTTACCTATTATTGAATATTCAGAACTTCTTAACGGGATGAAAACCGCGACCATAAAAGACGCAGGGGATGATCCTGATGCGACACATGGCGCGACCTTGTTTGTTGAACTGCGTTTAGCGCCAGAGAAAGGCGTGCGTTTTCATGCGGCACAGGGTGTTGGAACCGTAACGCGAACAGGTTTGCTGCTTGATGTCGGTGAGCCAGCAATTAACCCTGTGCCGCGAAAAATGATGTCTGAGCACTTGTTAGGTTTTGCGGAAACTTATGATTATCAAGGTGGTTTTGATGTGTCGGTTGGTGTGATAAACGGCGAACAAATCGCACAAAAAACCATGAACCCACGTTTGGGTATTTTGGGTGGTTTGTCCATATTAGGAACAACGGGCATTGTTCGTCCGTTTTCTTGTGCGGCGTATATCGCCTCGATTCATCAAGGTATTGATGTTGCGCGAGCTAATTCAATTACACACATTGCCGCGACCACAGGAAACAGCAGCGAAGACGCTATAAAAAGTCATTATCAGCTGGACGACATGGCGCTGATAGAAATGGGTGACTTTGTTGGTGCTGTGTTAAAACACGTTAAAAAAGTAGAGCGAACCGATTCGAAACAACTTATAAAACTCAGTATTTGTGGCGGCTTCGGTAAGATCAGTAAATTGGCTCAAGGTAATATGGATTTAAACAGCCGAGCGTCGAGCATTGACTTAAACGCCTTGGCGAAACTTGCGGCGACATTAGGCGCGGATGAAACATTACAAACAAAAATGGCAAACGCCAACACCAGTGTTGAGGCTTTGTCGTTTGCTCAAGAGCAAAATATTGAGCTGGCAGACGCGGTTTGCCAGCAAGCCTCAGAGTTTGCTCGAAAATACATTCCAAATCACATGGAACTGGAAGTCTGGGCGATTGATCGAAAAGGGCATTTTGTAGGAAGTGCCTTATGAAAATACTCTTATTAGGGGGAACCGCCGACGCTCGTCGATTAGCTGACTCACTTCATCAGGCAAGTGTTCTTCATAAAGCCAGTGATCTTCATAAAAACATACAAGTCATCTACAGCTTGGCAGGTTTAGTTCGAGTGCCAAAAGTCGACTGCGAGCTGGTGGTTGGCGGCTTCACTCAATTTGGTGGTTTAGCGAAGTATTTACGAGATCAAAACATAGGCATGATTCTCGATGTGACTCACCCTTATGCACAAACCATGAGTACAAAAGCGGTTGCCGCCAGTAAAGAAGTGGGCATTCCTTGTTGGCGTTTTCATCGTCCTGCTTGGATAAAAGAAGCGCAAGATAATTGGATAGAATACCAAACCGATGAAGATTTATTAACACAGCTTTCTCACTATCGTGTGCCATTATTAAGCGCAGGGCAAATGAGTGAAGACTTACTTAAAAAAATTATCCAATTACCGAATGTTAAACGAGTTGTATGGCGAACGGCTGTGGCTCCGAAGTTCACCATGCCAGAAGGAATAGAGTGGATAAAAGCCATTGGGCCATTTGCCTTAGAAGACGAGCGAAAGTTATTAATCGAAGAAAGCATTGATATCATCGTCAGTAAAAATAGCGGCGGATCCGCGACCTATTCAAAACTGGAAGCTGCGCGTGAACTTGCGCTTCCTGTATTATTGCATCAACGGCCAGAATTGCCTGATGCTGATCGAGAATTTAGTGATACACAAATGTGTTTTGAGGCGTTTTTAAAAACCTTTGGAACAAGAAAAAACCTTCATAAAAAAGACAGCCAACAGTGACTCAAGATATTTCATCAAATACGTCTACTGCTATTTCTCATGTTGCTGAGAAACCAGTTTTCGAAAAAAGACCTCAAGCGATTGAGCAAGACAGCTTTCGCCAAATTCGTGAGCTGACCGATTTATCTAGCTTGAACCGAGATCAACAGCAAGTTGTTATGCGCGTAGTTCATAGCTTAGGTTTGCCAGAAGTCGCCGAGCAAGTTCGATTCAGTGCGAATGCAACACAAGCTGGCCGAGATGCACTAGCGAACAACTGTGCGATCTTGTGTGACGTGGAAATGGTAAAACAAGGCGTGACAAAACGTATGATCAACAAAGAGCCTTTGTGCTTTTTGAATGACCCACGAACGGCGAATCTTGCTAAAGAGCAAGGCGAAACTCGATCTATGGCGGCGCTAAGTTTGTGGGGAGAGGATTTATCAGGCAGTGTCGTGCTCATCGCCAATGCACCAACCGCCTTGTTTCGATTGCTTGAAATGATAGAACAAGGCGCGCCAAAACCAGCTTTGATTATTGGCATGCCGGTGGGTTTTGTAGGCGCGGCGGAATCGAAAGACGCCTTGTGGGACGCTCATGAAAAGCTTGGCATTGAATGCATTACCTTGTTGGGCAGAATGGGCGGCAGCGCCGTAACTTCTGCCAGTTGTAATGCATTATTGCGTTGTAATCTTGGCGAGTATTATTAATGATTTTTCAGAAGGTAAAAGGATGAAAATTCATGTGATCGGCCTTGGTGTTAACGAACAAGCAAACCTTGATGCATCTGCTCAGGTGACTTTGGCTAATTTGTCTGAGCAAGATATTGTGTTGGGTGCGCCACGTCAGCACGAGACCATTTCGCTTTATACACACAAAGCACAATATTTTGATTTACCTAAGTTAAAACAGCTTGAAAGCGAGTTTGATAATTGGCAAAAACAAGGAGCGAAGCAAGTCGTTGTCTTGGCGTCTGGTGACCCTTTGTATTTCGGTATTGGTGCTTGGTTAATGCGTCATTTTTCACTCAATGATGTTGAGTTTTATCCGAATGTATCTAGTCTACAAGTGGCGTGCCATCGCCTTGGTTTATCTTTGCAAAATGTCCAAACAGTCAGTTTACACGGTCGACCTTTGGTGTCGTTACGTCGTTATTTACACGGAAATAACACACTGGTGTTGTTGACGGATAAGCATAGCCAACCCAAAAACATCGCCCAAGAATGTGTGTTGGCTGGATTGCAGAATGCTGAAATTACTGTCTGTGAAGCCTTGGGTTATGGGGCAGAAAAGGTACGTACTTTTTCTGTTAATGACTTATTAAAAGCCGATATAACATTCGACCCATTGAATGTCATTGTGTTGAAAATCCCTGCGAATAATGGATTTTATCCACTTGCGCCGGGCATTCCTGATACGTCTTTCATCACTGACAAAGGCGATGGCAAAGGCATGATAACGAAGCGAGAAGTACGCTTGGCGATCTTGTCTTATATGAATATCCAAAACGGTGATGTGGTTTGGGACATTGGCGCCGGCTGTGGAGGTGTTAGTGTGGAATTAGCCTATTGGCATCCGAATAGCCAGATTGTGTCAGTGGAACATCACCCAGATCGCCTTGCGTGTTTGAAAGCCAACCAAGAACGTTTTGGCGTCGTGCAAAACTTGTCGATTGTAGAAGGGCGCGCGCCAGAAGTTCTAGAAAATATCTTGTTGAAACACAAAGCTCCAAACAAGGT
Source organism: Marinomonas ushuaiensis DSM 15871 (assembly GCF_000521805.1). Classification (GTDB taxonomy): domain Bacteria; phylum Pseudomonadota; class Gammaproteobacteria; order Pseudomonadales; family Marinomonadaceae; genus Marinomonas; species Marinomonas ushuaiensis. Next base: position 65,247 of record NZ_JAMB01000006.1, on the reverse strand, counting down.
CTTTATTGGTGGCAGCGATGGCGAGTTAGTCGCTTTAATGGCGCAGGTTTGGAGTTTATTACCCATCGGTGGAAGCTTGATGGTGAGCGCTGTTACCGAAGACACCAAGTACCAAATTATCCAGTTCGCACAACAGCGAGAAACCGAGCAAGACGCGGAAGAACAAAGTATTCAACTTGCTGTGGCAAAAGGTGAGCGCCTTGCTGGGCAGCGTGTGTATCGTCCAAACCTTCCCGTCACGCTTTTCCATTTTACGAAAGCGTCAGCTAATTCTCTCCACCAAATAAAAATTACAACAAAGGACAGCGCACTATGAGCCTGCTAGATAATATTGTTTCAACTGGTCGATTCATTGGCGTAGGCGTTGGTCCGGGCGATCCAGAACTAATCACATTAAAAGCTTTAAGACTGATTCAGCGCGCAGAAGTGGTGAGCTATCTAGCGAATGCGGAAGGTGGCTCGCAAGCGAAAACCATCGCTAGCGAAGCGTTCTCAGGTGTGACCCATGGACAAAATGAAATCGCGATTGTGATGCCAATGTCGACCGATCGCACGTTAGCTAACGAAGCCTATGATGCTGGTGCAAACTCTATTGCGGATGAATTACGCCAAGGCAAAGATGTGGTGTTTTTGTGTGAAGGTGATCCGTTGTTCTTTGGCTCATTCGCGTATTTATTAGAGCGTTTAGAAGAAGAATTCAAATGCCAAGTGGTTCCCGGTGTGTCGTCTATTAATGCGGCGTCATCGGCCTTGAATCATCCGTTAACCGTATTGAAAGAATCATTCGCCGTGGTCAGCGGTCGCCATTCTGCGGCGCAAATTGATACCGCGTTAGAGCATCACGATAGTGTGGTGATTATGAAAGCAGGGCGCGCACGTCCTAGAATTCTCATGGCACTGCGTAAAACCAATCGAATGCAAGACGCCCAATACCTTGAATACATTGGCCGTGAAAACGAACGTATCGTAAAAGATGTATCGACTTTAGAGGACAAAGCCGGCCCGTATTTTTCTTTGTTTGTGGTAACGAAAAGCGAGCGAGGCACACGTTGATACGCATTATTGCGCTGACGCCAGCCGGAACAAAACTGGGTGAGCGTTTACAAGTTGAATGGCCTGAAGCGGATTTACAGTATAAGCCTCAGCCTTTTGCTGAATATGTACAAACAGCCTTTCAACAAGGTGATTGGTTAGTCTTCATTTGTGCCACAGGTATTGTTATGCGAACGCTGGCGCCCGTGTTACAGGATAAATATAAAGACCCACCCGTGTTGGTCTTAGACGAAGCTGGTAAATTTGTTATTCCGCTTTTATCAGGTCATGAAGGTGGTGCGAACGAGTGGGGCGCGCAAGTGGCAGGTCGTCTTGGTGCGCAACTTGTGATGACCACCGCAAAACCGTATTTGAACCCTGTTTATACTTTGGGAATGGGATGCGAGCGGAATTGTCCGCTTGAATTTCTTGAATCCTTAATGCTCGATGCCTTGGCTCAGAAAGGCTTAACCCCAAAAGATATTCACTCATTGAATAGCATCGACATCAAAGCTGATGAAACCAACTTGATTGTCCTAGCTGAGAAATACAACTGGCCATTTAATACTTACAACGCAGAAGAACTTGCATCGATGGAACCGCTGCTCAGTACTAAATCTGACTACATCTTCAACACAGTGGGCGTCTACGGCGTCGCTGAATCCGCCGCGCTGTTGTCTTCGAAAATTGCAGCACAAAATGAAGCAGGTTCAGAACCAGAATTGATACTGAATAAAATTAAAAACGCCAAAGCGACCTGTGCTTTGGCGAGAGAGTTTGGATAAGTATCGTCAGTGGAAATTTATGGTTCTTGTTATTCGTAGTTCTTCTTCGCCTTAGTCACTTTCTCTAAATAATACTGAGATTCTGCTTTAGGATGATCGTATCGTAATTTTTGGTACACGCTGCTGGCGGAGTTCTGGTTGAGCTTTTCCATGGCGACAGTTTTGTCGGCATCAAAGGTTTTCAGTACGTTGCCTGTACCGCCATTGTAAGCGGAGATCATGGAGTATTCTTGGCTTAATTCATTTTTGACGGCAACAAGGTAGCGAGTTTGTAATATGTACAAATAAGCGCTACCGATATCAATGTTACTTTCAGGTTGGAAAAGGGTTTCTTTGGTCGGTTCGTCAGATCGTTTCTTTACTAGGTTATACACGTCTTTGCCTGCTGTGGCTGGTACAACTTGCATCAAACCATAGGCATTGGCTGGGCTGACGGCATAAGGATTAAATGAGCTTTCGGTTTCAATGATGCCATAAATCAGTGCTGGTTCTAGGTTGTAACGGTTCGCCGCCGCGATGACGTATTCGCTGTATTTTTCTTGGCGAAGGTGCTGGTGTTGCTCAACAAGGTCAAATTCAACGGCATAGACGGTTTGGCCATTTTCTTGGCTTTTCTTTAGTTTGTTATTCACCAAATATTCCGCATAGCGGCTCGCTCGCCAGGCGTATTGAACGACTTTTCCGTCATGGTCGATAACTTGTGGGTATAGGAACGGAACGCCTTCTGTATTCGGTGCGGAGCTGGAGAATATATCCGTTTTGGTTGGGTCTGCTGTAGTCAGTAGCGTGGTTGTTACCGCGTCTTTGAGAGCGGCTAGAGGGTCGCTCGTTGCTAAACTTTCAACTTGAACTGAGCCTTTATCGAAATCCACAACGGTTCTTGCTTGGTAATTGTTAACGTATTTTACGTAGGTTTTCTTATCAGGTAGTGCCGTATTGTCTTTACCCCATTTCTTGTTTACTTCTTGGTCAAGATTTTCATATAAGGCTTTAATGGCTTTGATATCCGAGCTGATAAGGTTGTGTGTGATTTTTGCCTGTTCTGCGATGGCTTTCACATCTTCTTTATTGTTTGCATTTTTTATTTGTGTTGATAGTTGCTTAACGGAATCGACCGAGTCAAATGATAAAAGTGATTGGCAGCCACTGAGTAACAAAAATAAAGAACTTATGAAGGTAAAGGTAAATAGTCGAGAGGTAGTGTTAAGCATCTAATTCATTACTCACTGAAGCAATTGTATGAAATCTGTAAAGGAAAAAAATTATATCAGAACAATAATCTATGAGGGAAAGAAGAAGAGGTTAATATTTCATTTGTTGATTGTTTGTTGAAACCAAATAAAAAAGAGCAACCAAGAAATCATGGTTACTCTTTTTTGATGACACTTTTTATGGTTGGGAGATTCTCTTATTACTAACTATTTAAAAGAAATGGACGCGAGTATGCGTCGATCACCTTCAAATGGTTGACGTGCATGTAGGGTGGTGTGGTTGTTAATCCAAAGTACATCGCCAGCTTGCCATTTGAAGTTGACACAACTTTTGTTCATTTCTTCAATCAGGGCATTCATGGTCGCGTCGTCCATTGGTTCACCATCGGCTGTTGCAACGGCTTTTTTGCCTTCGTTACGGCTATCATTCCATCCTGAATAAACTGCAACCATAGAGTTGAAGAAGACTTTTTGTTTTGTTTCTTCGTCATAGCGGATGGCTTCTAGAATGCTAGTTTCTGTTTTTAAGTCCCCATCTTCTAGCCATTCCCAGCGCATGCCAGCGTCTTTCATTCGCTCTTCTGCTTCTTCTCTGGTTTTAACATTAAAGGTTTCTTTCCAAGAACGACCTATGGCTGAACTGGTGTCTGTTTCTTCTGGCATGACTCGAATATAGCGAACGCCTTGTTCTTCGACCTTTTTAGCAAAGCTAGGATTTAAGTCGAAGAATTTTTCGCAAATTTCGCCTGAATGCAAAATAGAGGTAGCGCCGCCAACAGGAGAGGCAATGTCACAGTAAAAGAAAATGTAGCCTGGAGGTGTAGGGACTTGCGCCATTTCGTGATGAAACGGAATGGTTTCAGTCGCTGGAGATTCATTTGCAGTCACAATACGTGACGCGGTCACTTGTGTTCTTGGTGCTGCACCGCCCACATAAGGCATGTTTTTGTAATCAGTATGATCCAACATCTGCTCGAAAAGATCAGACGTGCCAACAGGGAATCCGCGGAATAAAACGGCGCCATGTTTTATCAATAGTCCTTGCAACTCTGTTTTATTTTTCTCGACCCATTGTAAAAAATTGGATTCATTTTCTGCTGTGTCTGCGTTATCTGGTGTCACTAATAACGGAAAATCCAACCCATTTACTTGTTTTTGTTCTTCTAGTTTGGAAATGATAACGCTCATATTTTCCCCGATTGTAATCATGGTTTATTGGTAAATTCCTAGTCCGTTTAAACGAGACTAGGAAGAATCTATAAATTACTCTAATCAGAATCATCTAATAAGTAAATCAATAGTGAATGAATTTACATTAAAAAATCTCTATAAATCACATAAACTATTGATTTTATTTAATTAAAAATATTTCAAAATAGTTTTTAAAAAGATATTTCAAAGAGAGATTAAAACGAAAAACCATCCTCCAATAAGGTTACTGCTTGTCCTGTTTGAGCAGAATGCTGTGCAGCAAGACCAATAACAACCGCTTTTAAGCCGTCTTCAATAGACACATCTACAGGTGTTCCTTGAGTAATCGCGTTGAAGAAACCTAGATGTTGATAGAAGGTTGAACCGTTATGATCGCCAGCTTCTAGCAAAGCTTCATCAACTGGAATATCCGCTTCGATTGGGCCTTTAGGGTGGCGAGGGCTTAGAACAACTTTAGGAATAGGTGCTGGTCCTAAGGTTTTTTCTGGCCAAAAACGACCTGGTCCCGGTACAAAACATTCTATTTTAGCTTCTGGACCAATAGCACAGATTTCTTCTTGATAACGAGAACCTTCGGCAAACATATTGAGGTCAAGGCTGGCGCGTTGACCACTGTTGAAGTCAACAACCACAAAAGCGTTGTCTATGATGTCGGGAGCTTGGCCGTCATAACTTTCATCAAGGTGATTGCAGTCTTGTCCTGTGGAAGCGTAAACACGAGTCACTTCAGACTGAGTAAGCAAGCGCATCAAATCGAAGAAATGGCAGCATTTTTCCACCAAGGTTCCGCCTGTTTTTTCATTGAAGCGGTTCCAATCTTGGATTTTTTCTAGGAATGGAAAACGATGCTCACGAATATTAAGCATTTTCATCGGGCCAATATCGCCGGATTGAATTTGTTTGCGAAATTGAGCCACGGGTGGCATGTAACGGTATTCCATCGCAACCCAAACTGGCGCAGGGTGATTGGCTGCAGCTTGGCGGATTTTTACAACTTGGTCTAAATGACTAACAACGGGTTTTTCAACCAAAATAGGCAGTGTTGTTTGTTCAAACAGTTGGAGTAGTTGGTCTGCATGTTGGTAGTTCGGCGTTGCAATGACAAGCGCATCAATGGCATCGGCGGCAAGCATTTCTTCAATTGTATCGAAGAATTGTACATCTGGAACCAATGCAGAACAGCGTTCGCGCATATGCTCATCTGGTTCTGTGATGGCAACTACTTGTGCGCCTTCGATAAGGGCAATGTTTCGCAAGTGTTCTTGGCCCATCATGCCGCAGCCTAGTACGCCATATCGAACTGTTTTTTTCATTGTTATTATCCTTTATTATTTTTGTATCTGAGTGAATTGTTAGTTTTTTTAATGCCAGCGCGCAAAGTAGCGGCATTTGGTTGGGTCGTACCAAGTGAAAGAGAATTCTTCGATTTTTCCTTCATTCGACCAGCTACGACGCAATACTTTTGGCAGCATAGATTGAGATGCTAATCCTAGTTTTTCAGTGACCCAATCGGGTGCCGCTGCGCAATCAATTTCGTCTTCTACTCGGCTAATCCAAAAGGAAAAGTTTTCACGGTAGTGGAGATAAAGCGATTCGTGTAAGTCTTTTAGTTTTAATGCTGTGCCATGGGAATGGCGAAACCATATTTGTTCTACCGCGACTAATTGGCGATTCAGATAGCGAGACCGGCGAATACACCACAGTTTTTCAGTTTTGTCGCTGATTTGCAGCTGGTCTAATACAAAAGGATCTTCATCGACTTCTAATGAGAGAGTATCAGCTGTTGGAACACCACCTCCGCCAAGCAATTCAAGATGGAAAAATTGATAGATGGCACGACTTCCAGACACTCTTTTTATGTAGGTGCCAGAACCTTGTCGTCGCTCTAATAGTCCGTCTTCTTCTAACTTAGCTAACGATTTTCTTAAGGTGCCAATGGCCACACCTAAGGTTGCAGCCAAAGTGGACTCCACTGGCAAACGTTCCCCAGGAAGCCAATGACCTGCTGCTATTTCTCTGTGTAATAACTCGCCAATTTGAATATAAAGTGGCAGCTGTTTTGTTTTTTTATCCGTCACTTAACTTATCTCCGTTTTGTAAGATATTGGGTCATTCTACAACTTAAATAGCTTACCTTTGAGTTTTAAATCGAGGGAAACGGTTAAGGAAAGAGCGGCTGTCATTTCTTATTTATCATGTTGAATGGCGTTCATTTTTTGTGCTTTTCTTAGGTGAAATCATTTAATTAAGCTCTAATGAACCAAATCGAACAAAATTCATTCACTATTGATTTACATCAATAGAATACACTGATAATGTCAATATACAAGATCTCAGGATTTGTTCTTGATGCACTTTTTTAAAGATATGCATTTGAGAGAATGGAGACTGAGCAACTAAGTTATTATAAAAATAAACGCTGACGTTTTCTGTATGAAATGCGCGGCTTAGATATCAAAAATTTGGAGTTACTGAATAATGAAACTGATTCAACTTGGTAAATCAGATGTTCAATTGAGTCGTCTTGTTTATGGCGTATGGCGTTTAGCAGATGCAGAAAATACGTCTACTGCTCATGTCAGAGAAAAAATTGATCTTTGCCTAGATCAAGGTATTACAAGTTTTGACCACGCAGATATTTATGGCGATTACGAATGCGAGCGCCTTTTCGGCCAAGCATTAGCGCAGGATCCAAGCCTTCGTTCTAAAATACAGTTAATCTCTAAGTGTGATATTGCCATTCCATCTGATAAATACCCGCAACGCCAAGTTAAGTATTACGATACGAGTGCGGCCTACATACAAATGAGCGTTGAAAATAGCTTAAAAAATCTACACACAGATTATTTAGATTTGCTTCTGATTCACCGTCCTGACCCTTTCATGAATGCCGCTGAAACAGGTAAAACTCTTGATGCCTTAATCGATTCAGGCAAAGTCCGCGCTGTTGGTATTTCAAATTTTGAAGTATGGGACTGGCGCTTGTTGCAATCTCACATGAAACATCCTTTGGTAGTTAACCAAGTTGAAATGAGCTTGTTAAACCGTGATGTGTTTACCAATGGCACATTGTCAGCGATACAGCTAGACGGATTAACGCCGATGGCTTGGTCTCCTTTGGCTGGTGGCGCTTTGTTCCAAGATTCTGTCGCGACAGCAAGACTAGCGCCAATTTTTGAGCGTATTTGTCAACAACAAAACTGTTCTATAGATCAAGCTGCTGTTGCTTGGTTATTAGCTCATCCTGCTAACATTTTGCCTATTGTTGGCACTAATCATCCTGAACGTATTAAGACGTTGTCGAAAGCAATGGATGTTCAAATAGACAGAGAAACGTGGTTTGAAATGTTAACCGCTGCTGCTGGACACGAAGTTCCATAGTTCTGTTTTTATACTATTTGGCCAGCCACTTTCTGCCAAGATAGTGATTGGCTAAATAGTAGTTTGGAAAAGAACAAAGATTGTAAAAAAAAAACCTTTACTCACGACATTGAGATAAGGTTTTTTATATAATAAAAATAAGATTTTCGTGGAGCAAAAAATGATCATTTTGCAAAGATTAGTTGATTATTTAGCAAAGCTAAATGAAGCGATTGGTTTCATCGGGCGTAATATCGCTTGGGTGTTGGTTACGGCTATGATCAGCGTTATTTTATTGCAGGTCTTTTGCCGTTATGTTTTGAACAGCGCCTTACCTTGGCCAGAAGAAGCCGCTCGTGCTTTGATGATTTGGATGATGGCCGTTGTTTCTGGAGAAGCGTATCGAAAGGGCGGTTTTGTCGCTATTGATATGCTTTTGTTTGCCCTTCCTGAGCGTGCTTCACGTATTTTGAAACTGACATTGCTAGTGTGTGCTGGCATTGTACTTTTTAAACTCGTGACACTGGGTATCGATTTTTTCGAACGTGGTTTTCGTTCTAGAGCCGCGTCTATGCATATTTCTAGAGCGTGGATTTACCTTGCTATGCCTGTCTGTTTTTTCACTATGTTGTTAGCCAATATCGAGCTTTGTTTACGTGAGATCGGCTGTCTGTTTGGTGACAAAAAAATATTTGAACTTGAGCTTCCCAGTAATTCTGCATCGTCTAGCGGTGCTGAATAAGTGACTCAATTTCATGTGATATATAGCTTAAAACAATAATAAGAGACACATATTATGCTAGCGTTGTTTTTACCTTTATTTTTAATTCTGTTATTGATTGGTATGCCGGTGTTTTTCGCTATGCTGGCGGCACCTGGAATGATGCTTTTTGCTACTGGCATGGAGCGTGATATTTCCCTTTTGTTTCGAAACATCTACAACGGTATTGATTCCTTTCCTTTGATGGCTATTCCATTCTTTATGTTGGCTGGTGAGTTGATGAATAGGGGCGGGATCACCATGAACTTGGTGCAGTTTTCCCAATCTTTTATTGGTCATGTTCGAGGCGGTTTGGCTCACGTTAATATCTTGTCGAGTATGTTGTTCGCGGGTTTATCTGGTTCTGCGGTCGCGGATACCTCTGCGATTGGTTCGATGATGATTCCAGCGATGGAAAAGAATGGCTATAGCCGAAAATTTGCCGCGGCTATTACGGCAGCCTCTTCGGTTATCGGTCCGATTATTCCGCCTTCTGGCATCATGATTATTTATGCTTATACCATGGAAGTGTCTGTGGCTGCTTTGTTTGCTGCGGGTATTGTGCCAGGTATTTTGGTCGGTGTTTCGTTGATGATTCTTGTTGCATTGATGGCGAAAAAATACGATTTTCCCGTTGCAGGTCCAAAATCAAGCTGGACAGAACGAGGTCATGCAACACGAAATGCAATATTGCCTTTGTTTGCACCGGTTATTATTTTGGGTGGCATTATTGGTGGTATCTTTACGCCAACAGAAGCCTCTGCTGTGGCGACGGCTTATGCATTGATTATCAGTGTTTGGGTAATGAAAACCGTTACCTTGAAAGATTTGCCAGACATCTTTATTAAAGGCGCTAAAGCATCTGCTGTAGTGCTTCTGTTGGTTGGTTCTGCCATTGCTTTCAAAACGGTGGTGAGCTTGTCACACAGTGCAGAGATTCTTGCTAACTGGGTGTTAACTATCAGCGAAAACCCACTGATTCTTTTATTCTTAATTAACATCCTATTGTTTATTGTCGGTATGTTTCTTGATGCGGGTCCTGCGATTATTATTTTAGGACCAATTTTAGGTCCTATCTTTATCAATTTAGGCATCGATCCAATTCACTTCGCTATTATCATGAGTGTTAACTTAACCGTTGGTCTAGCAACACCACCAATGGGGCTGGTGCTGTTTGTCGCCTCCAGTGTGTCGGGAGAACGAATCGAATCTATTTCAAAAGCCATACTGCCTTTCCTTGCGGTTGAGGTTGTAGTGATCTTTTTAATCACCTTTTTCCCCGCTATATCCATGACCGTTCCTAGGTTACTCGGTTTGGTCGCGGGATAGTGATTATCGTAAAAATGTAAAATAAAACCATAAAATAAAAATTTAAAAGAGGACAATTCAATGTTCATGAAAACAAAAATAAATAACGTGATTGCCGCTGGGTTAATCGGTGCTGGTGTATTGCTTAGTGGTGCTGCTCAAGCAGCAGATTTTAATCTTCGCGCCGTGGCTAACTCGAATGAAAATGACGAAGACTACGATGGTTTGGTTGTTTTTAAAGACTTCATCGAGTCTCATTCAAACGGTCGTATCGCGATGGATATCTACATGGGTACACAACTTTGCGGTAACGGTGTGGAATGTCTTGAAGCGTTAGAATATGGTTCTATTGATGTCTATATCTCAACGACTGGCGGCGCTGCATCTATGTATCCTTACGTACAAGTATTGGATTTACCGTACTTGCTACCAGATGACCGTGTTGCAGAAAAAGTACTGGAAGGGGATTTTACCCGTGAACTGCGTAAGCAAATTTTAGAAGACTCTGGTGATAGTGTTCGTCTGATGACAATCGGTAATACGGGCGGCTGGCGTAACTTTGCGAATACCAAACGCACAGTAAAAACAGCAGATGATTTGGAAGGTTTGAAAATCCGTACTGTTGTTGCAGATTTACCACAAGAGTTAGTCCGTGCAATGGGAGCAAGCCCAACACCCATTCCTTGGGGTGATTTGTTTACCTCTTTCCAAACAGGTGTTGTAGAAGGTTCTAAAAACGGCATTACTGATATTATGGGAATGAAGTTTACCGAAGCAGGTCTAAAGTATTTGACGCTTGATGGACACGCATACATGTCAGCACTTTGGTACATGAATAACGAGATGTTCATGGATATGCCTGAAGATCTACGTAAAGTAATGGTTGATGGTTTTAGTGCTCTGCAGCAAGCGACATTTGCTTCACCTAAGCGTAAGTCAATAAAAGCATATCAAGATTTCGCAAAATCAGGTGGTACGCTTTACGTACCAACACCAGAAGAAAAAGCTGGTTTTAAGGAATCTGCAGAACCTGTTTATAGCTGGTTTAAAGGCAACATCAAAGACGGCGAGAAATGGTTCAATCTATTGTCTGAATCTGCTGCTCAAGCACAAAAAGACATTGCTGTTGAATACGCGAAAGATTTGAAATAATACAAAGTGTAATTTGTGATTTTTAAGTTGTAATAAAAGGAAGAGGCCGGTTGGCCTCTTTTTTTTAGACTTTTGAGATTGAGTTCATTAAACCGTCATAACTAACCGTTAACCTGATGTGAAATTGATAAACGCACGAGAGTGCATGAAGGTTAAAGGCAAATATGATGAATAAAATTTTATTGATAAGTTTGGTTTCTGTCAGTGTTTTAGCTGGTTGCGCAAGTAATGTCGGTACAGACAATAAAGGTAGTTTGACCTTTTTAGACCATTTTCCAAAGCAGGGCAGTGAATTGCCTTATTCAGTATTGCGTGATGATTTGGTTGACGCAAAAACTAATCAAACATTTGAGATTCGTAATGGTGGTTTTGGGTCTGCGATGACATCTCATCCAAGTAAGGTAAATCAATTCTATGCATTAACAGACCGCGGTCCAAACGCGAATTACACGGGCGATTATGGCAAAGGAAAAAGTTTCCCTGTTGCGTCTTACACACCACGTATTGGTTTGTTTGAAGTGGCGACTGACGGCTCAATCAGTTTAGTAGAAAACATTTTATTGAAGCGCCCTGACGGCAGTGTTATTTCAGGTTTGCCAAATACGTCTGCCTTAGGTGGAACGGGAGAAACGCCTTACCACTCGAACGGCAAACCTGTACTAGTTAATGACAGTCAGCCTTATGATAAAACGACAAACCCAATCAAGTTAGACGATTATGGTTTAGACGGTGAAGGTTTAGTCGCGCTAAAAGACGGTACTTTTTGGGTGAGTGATGAGTATGGCCCGCATATTGTTCATTTTGATGCTAATGGCGTTGAGATAGGTCGTATTAATTCGTTCAAAAATGACGAGCGTACTATCTTTCATCTTCCCGCTGTTTACCAACACCGACGAGCGAACCGAGGAATGGAAGGTCTAGCGGTTACACCAGACGAAACTACCTTAGTTGGCATCATGCAGTCTACTATGGCGAACCCAAACAAAGCGGCACAAAAAAGTGATATCACTCGCATCGTGACAGTGAATTTGAACAGTGGTGAAACAGAGCAGTATTTGTATCGTCAAGAGAAAGCTGAGAATGCAAACTCTGAAATTTCTACTTTAACTGCGAATAAGTTTTTAGTAATAGAGCGCGATGGTAGCTTTTTATTAGGTGGACCAGCCAAAGCCAATCCGAATGCGCAAAAACAAGTTTATCGTATTGACTTGACAACAGGTACGCCACTATCAAAAATTGCTAGCTCTTCTTCAGTGAGCCGAGATGAAAGCCACGGTTTGATGATAGAAGGTCTGACGCTAGAACAATATGTCGTAAAAAATGGTTGGGATGCGTTAGCGCAAAAAGACATTCAACCGGTTGATAAAACCTTAGTCATCGACATGGTGGAAGAGGTTGCTTATCCGCACGATAAAATGGAAGGTTTGTGGATCATTGATGAACATCATTTGGGTGTTTTGAACGATGATGATTTTGCAACTTGGTCGACAAAAGGCAAGCTGGAACAAAAATACCTTGATGCCAACACAGTTGATTCAAACCAGCTTTATATCATTAAAGCGGATTTGATGGGTAAATAAAGAGTTAATCATTGTTCATTACACTGATAAAAAAGAGCGCATTTGGCGCTCTTTTTTTGTTTAAAATAATCAGGCTGTGTGTGTTTTTTTTCTTAAATCAGTCAGAGGTTTATCTTTCAATTTAATAATACTTTTGGTCATTGAAAATATCATTAAAGCAGCCAAAATGGCGGCTGTTGAAAGTGTTAACCAGCTTGGTAAAAATTCATGCTGATGGCCTATTTGCGGCATGACCTGAATATTGAACTGCACAACAAGAAAGTCTACCAAGTAACCAAATAATAGAGCGCCACCAACTACGCCAGTTAAGTAGCTCAGAAGGGCTTTTTTACCCAGTTCTTTTCTGACAACTCCCAAGGTTGCAATATTAGTTGCAGGGCCCGCTAGCATGAATACTAAGACGGCTCCGGGAGAAATACCTGCAAGCAATAACCCAGCGGCAATTGGCGTTGATGCGGTTGCACAGATGTACATAGGAATAGAGACCAGCACCATGACGAGCATTGCAATGATGCCGTTCCCCCATTGAAGTAAAAAGTCATTAGATATATAGGTTTGTACTAAAGCAGCGAAGCCCAACCCAACCAGCAACCAAAGCGCGATATCATCAACTAGGTCGGTTGCCGAAAAGGTTAATCCTGTTCGAACTTTACTTATGGTATTTTCAGATTTTTTGCTGCGATTACTACTGCAAGATGATGAAACGGATGTGGCTTCTTTTGGCGTGAAACATGATTCAATTGGTTGTACTACTTTAGGTGAACAACAAGAAATAGGGGTTGGCGTAGGGCAAGATGTCGTTGTCTTTTCTTCCTCATCCTTACCAACAAGCAACCCAGCTAAAATGGCGCTGAATACAGCTGCGATAGGACGAACTATGGTCATGAATGGCCCAAGCAACACATAGGATACAGAAATAGAATCGATGCCTGTTTCTGGTGTTGAAACAAGGAAAGACGTTGTTGCAGCTTTTGATGCACCAGCACGACGTAAGCCGATAGCGGCAGGGATGACGCCACAAGAGCATAAAGGGAGAGGTGCTCCAATCAAGGCCGCTTTTATTGTGGCTTTTATGCCATGCCCGCCGAGCTGAGCGTTCATCCAAGCTGCTGGAATAAACACTTTTAATAAGCCTGCAAGCACTAGACCAAGCAACAACCAAGGGGCTGACTCTAAAAAGAGAGTATAGAAATGCGTTAAAAAACTCACCTTATGACTCCTTATCGTTGAGCTTGTGCTCATGGCGAACATCGTTCGTGTCGGATTCTAATGCTTCGAGTATGGTGCAATGTTCTGCGCTTTCAGCTCCGCCACAACAGGCATTGGATAAACGTTTTAGAGATGTTTGAAAACGTATTAATTCGGCCAATTTTGTCTCCACGTCATTGAGTTTTGAATCAACCAGTGTTTTGACATCAGCACAGGCGCTGTCGGCTTTGTTAACTTCAATGGAAAGCAGTTCTCTGATTTCTGCTAGCGTGAATCCAACGCCTTTGGCCCGAAGAATAAATTGTAGAGTTTCTTTGTCTTTTTCAGTGTAGAGGCGATAACCAGATTCTGAACGAGTAGAGGGGCAGAGCAGTGCGTTTTTTTCATAAAAACGTAAGGTGTCGTTGTTGATATCACATGCTTTTGCAAGTTCGCCGATTTTGTACATTTTTAATCTCTTGATTGGTTGTTATCTCTGAATTCAAGTGTAAATAAGACTTAGTATAAACCTTCGACCTAAGTCACAGGTCAAGCGTAGATATATTTATTCTTAAGGACCACTTTTATTTATTCTTAGAGACCGTCTTAGACGGACTTGTCTTTAAATAGGTTTACAGTGGCAAAAGGATGCTTTGTAATAGTTGATTAGACTATTTTTTTATTTAGGAACGAGATTGATGCGGCGTTGTGTGTATTTTATTTTACAAACGGTTTTACTAGCTGGGTGTGTTTCTTCAAGTGATGGCACAATGAATCGCTCACTTGATTCTTTTAGAGGTGAATCCGCTTGCTACAATAGAGAAACAGAACCTTATACCGCAGTGGTTGATACCCATTTGCATTACCGGCCTTTTGACGGCAAGGCCATTCCTTTTGACGAGATGAATACGTATCTATCCCGAACCAGCGTACGCTTCGTTAATGTTTACGGTATTGGGCAAATGTTGCCTGCAAATTCGTCTTGTTCTGATTATTCAAAATGCCCAGGTATTCCTGTTTTACCAACAACACGGAATGACTTTGTTAATGCAGAAAATATGTTGGCATCTGCGCCTGATGACTTGCATTTGACCTTGTCTATGACTTTTACGGATTTATCAAACCCTGAATCTACTATTGCCTTAATGGCCCTGTATGAAAAAGAATACCCAGGGATGTTTCATTGGATGGGAGAGGTGAACCTGGTTAAACAGGCTCAGTTTAATAACCACCATGTTCCTGCCAGTCCTCAGAATATCGAACAATGGGCGGATTTTATGGTCGAGTTACGAGTAAGAAATTACCCAATCACCATTCATTCTGATATTGGTAACGATGCAAATCCAACCTATTATTTGCATTTAATGGAGAAGGCGCTGGCTCGTTATCCTGATAATAAAATTGTTTGGGCACATATGGGAATGTCATATCAGCAAACTAAAATGAAAGCCTCTGAGCACATTGCTATTTTGTCTGCTTTATTGGATCAACATCCTAATCTGATGTTAGATATTTCATGGCGAGTCTTAGACGATTATTACTTTAGTAAAAAAGAGAATCAGCCACTGTACGTGGCGTTTATGAACCAGTACTCAGAGCGTATTTTACCAGGTTCTGATTTTGTGGCGTTTCGAGGAAATAGTTACGAGGTGTATCAACGGGAATTAAATGCCACCGGTCGTATACATCAATATCTTGATGACAATGCTTTTCGTAATATTGTGTTGGGTGAAAACTATTTTAAACTGTTGAATCTAGATTATCAGGCGCCAGCGGTTTGTTTATAAGGTATCCTGCTGCTCATGAATATTAAATTAAACGATATCTTGGAATCCGAAGTCGCTTGCTCTAATTGCCAAGCTTCTTGTTGCCGTATGGAAGTGATGATCATCAGTGATACGGGTGTGCCAGAGAAACACATCAAAGTGGATGAATGGGGCGGGGAAACCATGTTGAGACTTGAAGATGGTTGGTGTTCCGCGGTGGACAGAGAAACCTATTTTTGTACTATTTATGAGAATCGCCCTTGGATTTGTCGAGAGTTTGAAATGGGTTCTTATGAATGCCAAGACGAATTTGAAAAGGCCTAAGTTAAAAAGGTAGAGGCAATGCAAGCAACGACAGTTGGATTTAATACTGAATATTCTGAAGAAGCACCAAGTCTTGATGATATTAATGGTTTGTCAGGCATTGCTTTATTGGAGTTTGGTGCACCGTGGTGTGGTCATTGTCAGGCCGCTCGTGAGGCAGTGAGCGAAGGCATCTATGAGCATTCTGATTTGGTTCATATCAAGGTCTTTGATGGCAAAGGAAAACGCTTAGGTCGACAGTTTGGTGTAAAGCTTTGGCCGACGTTAATCCTGCTGCGTGACGGCGAAGAAGTGGAACGAATTGTTCGTTTTACTTCGGTAGATGACGTCCGTCAATTACTATCATCTTCGTCGTCATTTTTATAAAAGATAGAACAAGGTTTTCATGTTGAACTTCATATCCTTTCTAACTTTGGCTCTTTTCACTATTTCACCTGTAATGGCAAACATTAAGCTAGAACCTTCTGACCCATCCTATCAGTTTCTTTTTTATCAAGTAATTGACGCTAACCAACAAGTCGTGTCACTAGAAGAGCAAATCGATGCTTTGAGTCAAGTGTTTGTTGGAGCGCCTTATGTTGCTGGGAGTTTGGGAGAAGGGGAGCAAGGGAAATACGATAAAGACCCTCTGGTTCGGTTTGGTGAGTTTGATTGTACAACCTATGTGGAAACTATTTTAGCGGGTGCTATGTCTCAGTCTGTTGGTGATTTTATGCCGAACTTAATGAGT
This sequence comes from Marinomonas ushuaiensis DSM 15871, assembly GCF_000521805.1. Classification (GTDB taxonomy): domain Bacteria; phylum Pseudomonadota; class Gammaproteobacteria; order Pseudomonadales; family Marinomonadaceae; genus Marinomonas; species Marinomonas ushuaiensis. Next base: position 48,839 of record NZ_JAMB01000006.1, on the reverse strand, counting down.
CTACGTTATAAAGACGGCAATGTGGCTTTTACTGCACGTAATCATTTTCCCAGTTTGGATTGGGTTCCGAATAACCAAGATAAACTAGAAGACATTACTAAGACTGTGGCTCATGGTTCGTTGATGACGGCAAAAACGACTATTGATAAAGCGCCTTGGTATCAGAAAATGGAGAAGAAAAACCTTCATTGTGATGATGATTCATCCACTTATTGTGATGTCTTGTTAGTTCAATTTCATAAAGAAGGTGACGTCTTTTCGCCAGAAATTGCCACGATAGATTATGTCCCTATCACCGCGCTTTATTCCATGGCAGAAAATTTTGATGCTGAAGGTCTTAATGCTAAGAACTCAGATAAAGAAAAAGAGATAAACCGGTCTCTTTTAGATCGAATCCCTTCTGGTAGTGTGATTACCATGGTGCGTCCAGATTGGGTACTGAAAAAATGGATTGGCACTAATATGAATGTTTCCCACCAAGGTTTTGCGATACGCAAAGATGGGCAATTGTTTCTTCGTCATGCCAGTGTGCTCCATCAAAAAGTGGTAGATGAAAACTTTGTCGATTATTTTTCCCACTATTCCGCGTCCTCGTCACTAAAGGGTTTTAATGTTCAAGTGTTAAAAGACTTATAAAGAATGAGTTAATAAGGGTGTGTTTTGATGAAAATGCTTCTTTTTATACGCTTCTTGAATTTTAATTAACGCTACCTTCAGACTTCCTCAAAAGTATAAAAAATATACATTGTGTCCGCTCAACTTCCTTCTATAATGCGCTCATATTTGGGTGGGATTTTTGGTAAGAAGTGAGAAATAAAATGAACGATGTGTTGAGTATTGGCTTATTGATTATTGCCGGTGCCTTATTTGCTATGTCTGAGATAGGTATGGCTGCGGCAAGGAAAATTAAACTGCGTGTATTGGCTGATGAAGGAAATTTGAAAGCACAAGCAGTGATTAAGCTTCAACAAAAACCCGGTGCTTTTTTTGCGATGATACAAATCGCATTAAATGCGATTGCCATTTTGGGCGGTATTATTGGTGAGCAAGCGCTCACGCCTTATATTACAAACGTCGTTAGTCTTTTTTATACTGGGCCGTTATTGGCTCAAATTAGTTTCGTATTGTCATTTTTGGCCCTGACGTCATTGTTTATTTTATTCGCTGATCTACTACCAAAACGCCTTGCGATCATTATGCCGGAAGCCGTGGCGATTCGTATGGTAACGCCAATGCTTTGGGTAACATTTTTGTTAACGCCAGTGGTGTTTTTGTTTAACGGTTTGACCAACATTATTTTGCGTTTGTTTAATGTGCCTATCGAACGACAAGAAGTCGTTACTACCGAAGATATTGTTGCCATGATGGATGCCGGTGCTGAAGACGGTAGCTTACAAAAGCAGGAATATCAGCTTATTGGCAATGTGTTTGAACTAGAAACACGTAATATTTCCAGCACCATGACTCCTCGTGATCAAATTATCTATTTTGATATAGATGACAGCAGCGAAGTGATTAGCCAGAAAATAATTGATCATCCTCATAATGACTTTTTAGTCTGTAATGGCAGTTTGGATAAAATTGAAGGCATTATTGAATCGAAAGAGATTTTGCGATTAGTGCTGAAAGGTGAACCCGCACAGATTAAGCCCGATAAAGTAGACAAGGACGTTTTCTACTTACCTGAAACACTAACACTTTCTGAAGCCTTGAATGCCTTTCGTGTGGCGCCTCAAGCCTTTGCTGTAATTGTAAATGAATATGCAACGATTGTTGGTATCGTCACAGTAAAAGATTTGTTAGGTGGGTTCATGGGCGGTTTATTAACGCCAGAAGATGAAGAGCAGATAGTTCAGCGAGACAAGGACTCATGGTTGATTGAAGGCCTAACACCGATTAGCGATGTTATGCGCAGTTTGAATATAGAAGACTTTCCCGATCGTACTCAATATGAAACCTTAGGCGGTTTTATAACCTACAGTTTGAAACGCTTGCCAAAGCGAACTGATTTTTATATTTATGAAGGGTACAAGTTTGAAGTACTTGATCTTGAAGGTGTTCGGGTAGAGCAACTTTTAGTGACTCGCTTAAAATAAAATGAATGACTATAGGAAATCAATGATGTTGATCTACTATCACTTTGTATACTTTATTATAAACGAGTTCTTATTTTTAAAGATTAACCAGATAATAAGGATACTGAGCCAATTTTTACTTGTGGGTTTGACGATTTTAATTTAACTGGGTAGGGTAATTGTGAAGGTTGTTTATAATTTTATGAATTATCTTTTTTTAGGTTTTATTATTAATAATCGAAATTCAAAGTTAGATGAAAGTTTATAGGAAATATTTTAGTAATTGTTATCCTAGAATTGCCTTTATCGGAATTGTATTTTATTAAGTATATTATAATTTTTTATAGACTTAATATTATTGCTTCCATTAAAAAACTTACGGTTAGAAATATTATTTTTTCACAAGGAGAATAAACATGGCTACCGGTACCAAAAGTACAACCCAATCAAAAGCACATGAAAAAGTAGATAATGTTGCGGAGGAGACCCATAACGGTGTTGATAATGCAGCAGAAATGAAAAAACAAAGCCAAGAGCGTATTGAAAAAGTGGCTCATGAGATTAGTGAGCAAGCCCATAATATTGCTGCAACAGCCAAAAACCAATCTGAACAAGTGACTTCTGCTGTTGGTTCATACGCTAAAGAAAATCCGATCAAAACCATCGGGATCGCTTTTTTAGCCGGCGCTTTAGCGACTAGCTTATTGTCTAAGCGCAAATAGACATCATGGAAATACCACCGCATTCAGATTCACAACCACATTTAGGTTCACAGCCAGAATCCAATTCAAAAGATGAACTGTCAGCTTTTGATGATGTTGTTACATCACACAAGCATTGGTTGAAAAGTGTGTTAGGGCTAGGAGCTTTAGAGGCTAAAATGTGGGTTACTTCTAGTGCCCAGCTTCTTGCCTTAATGTGCGGTGTTATTTTTTTATTGCTTACAACTTGGCTATTAGTAATTGCCTTAGTGTCAGTACTTGCTTGGAGTTATGGCTTTTCTCTGCTGGGGATTTTATTTAGTGCCACGTTAATCACCTTTCTTAGTGCGTTAATTATGCTTTATTTTGTAAAAAATACATTAAAAAGAATGGATTTCACTCGAACGTTAGACGCAATTATTTCAGCAGAAGAGGAGTAGATTATGTTTGGTCTTAAACGCATGCATAAGCGACGAAAACTTTTATATGAACGTACTCAGAATCTAGAGAAATGCGCTAAGAAATCTCGTGAGAAAGCCATTGGCGCTGTTTTAGATAAAGCGATTACTCCAACAGGCTTGATTACCAGTTTTGTATTGGGAGCGAGCACGCAATTAGATGTCACCAAAAAAGTCAAAAAGAACTTGTTGGATGGCGCAAGTCGTGATGTGTTGAGTTTTTTATCGACCCAAATGATGTCTTATGTGATGACACCTGATTCGCAAGTAGCGTTAGAGGAAGGGCAACCGTCTGTTGATCAGCATTCAAGACAGACAACTGAAAATGCCAAATAACTCTTTGAAAGAGCCAATAAGTCCTTTTAAATATTCTGTAACAACATCTTAATATTTAAATTTTATAGCGTATACCTGCTTATAATATAACGTTATCGAGTCATATTTCTTTCTTAGCATGACTGTTTATTTAAAAAGCATCCCTTAGCTCTCGACTTTACCGCCTTAACTCTCTATATTCGCACCCCTTTGTGTTTATCTTTTGTACGCTTATTTTAAAGCGGCAATCATAAACGGCTTTCTATTATTTACTCTCAGGGCTTTCTTTTGATTTCCACAGCTAATATCACCATGCAATTTGGCGCAACGCCATTGTTCGAAAACATCTCCGCTAAATTTGGTAACGGCAATCGCTACGGTTTGATTGGTGCGAATGGTTGTGGCAAGTCTACTTTCATGAAAATTCTGAGTGGGGCCCTGGTTCCAACGTCAGGTAATGTCTCCATTACACCGGGTGAAAAAGTCGGTACTTTGAGTCAGGATCAATTTGCTTTCGAAGAATACTCTGTTGTCGACGCCGTGATTATGGGTGATGTAGAACTTTGGAAAGTAAAACAAGAGCGTGACGCAATTTATTCTAAGCCAGAAATGAGCGAAGAAGACGGCATGCGTGCAGGTGAACTCGAAGCTGAATTTGCAGAGATGGATGGCTACAGTGCAGAAAGTCGTGCTGGCGATATTTTGCTTGAAGCGGGTATTGAAGAAGAATATCACTTTGGTTTAATGAGCCAAGTGGCGCCGGGTTGGAAGTTACGTGTGTTATTAGCGCAGGCTTTATTCGCTAATCCTGATATTTTGCTGCTGGATGAGCCAACCAACAACTTGGACATTCATACGATTAACTGGCTAGCGGGTGTATTGAACCAACGTAAATGCACCATGATCATTATTTCCCATGACCGGCACTTCTTAAACTCTGTGTGTACTCACATGGCAGACATCGACTTTGGCGAGTTGAGAATTTACCCAGGTAACTATGAGTATTTCATGGAAGCTTCTTCGCTGATTCGTGAACAGCTACTCACAGAAAATGCGAAAAAGAGTGCAGAAATGGACGACTTACAAGCCTTTGTAAACCGTTTCTCTGCTAATGCATCGAAAGCGAAACAAGCCAGCTCTCGTGCTAAGAAACTTGATAAAATTGAATTGTCCGAAGTGAAGCAGTCGAGCCGAATGACACCTTCGTTGAACTTCAAGCAAGATAAAAAACTGCATCGCCAAGCCTTGATTTTAGAAGAACTTGGGCATGGTTTTGAAGATGAAATGTTGTTTACAGATGGCAGTATCATTCTTGATGCAGGTGCGCGATTGGCCATTATCGGTGAAAATGGTGCCGGTAAAACGACTTTCCTTCGTTGCTTGATGGATGAATTAAAAGCCAAGCAGGGCGAGATCAAATGGGCGGAGAATGCGGTCATTGGTTATTGCGCTCAGGACAGTACAGAAGATTTTAATTCTGATTTGACCTTGTTTGATTGGATGTCTAAATGGCGTACCGTTAAACATGACGATTTGAAAGTTCGTGCTATGTTAGGCCGTTTATTGTTTACCGCAGACGACTTCAATAAGAAAGTCCGTGTCTGTTCTGGTGGCGAAAAAAACCGCCTATTATTTGGTAAGTTAATGATGATGGATCTAAATGTTCTTATCATGGATGAGCCAACAAACCACATGGATATGGAAGCCATTGAGGCGTTGAATAATGCCTTGATCGACTTTGACGGCACACTGATTTTTGTCAGTCATGACCGTGCGTTTGTTTCTTCTTTGGCGAACCGTGTGATTGAAATCAAAGACAAGCAGATCATTGATTTCCAAGGCACCTATGATGAATATTTAACACATATCTCATAAGGTCTGATCAAAGACTTTACTTGATGCTCAAAAATTTTATCAAATGCCGCTTCTAATAAGCGGCATTTTTTATGGAGTAAAAATACTCATTTACGATTGTAATCCAGAAAACATAAACTCCGTTTTCTCGTTTATTTTTGCCTTTCCTTATCTTGCCTTTCGCTGGTTGTTTCGTGCAAAGACCTCGAATAGCGGCTGATTCTTAAGCTCCAGTGTGAATATGAATAAATGAGAATCAGTTGTATTGGTTATTGTTTATTTGTTGTGGTATGTTATATCATAACACTTAATAAGGAGTATCCAATGCGCAAAAACATCCACCCTAATTATCGAACAGTTGCTTTTCATGATACGCAGATAGATCAGTATTTTTTTATTGGTTCTACCGTAGGTACGCAACAAACCATTGTACGTGATGGCACAGAGTACCCTTATATGGCGATTGATGTGTCGAGTTCTTCTCACCCTTTTTATACTGGTGAGCAGAGGTCACATGGTAATGAAGGTCGTATTGCCCAATTTAAACGTCGCTACCGCAAGAGCAAGTAGACATGAAAATTCTCAGTTCTTTGAAAAGTGCTAAGCATCGTCATAAAGAGTGTAAAGTCGTGAAAAGGAAAGGGCGTGTGTTTGTTATCTGTAAATCAAACCCTCGTTTTAAAGCAGCTCAAGGCGTGAAAAGTAAGCGTTAATGATTAAAGTGATTAGGTAAAGCAAAAAAATAGCCTACTAGAAAACGAGTAGGCTATTTTTGTTTATTAGATCAATGTTATTGATTCAATATGTTTTCTAAAGTTTGAATGCCGACATCACTTTACGAGTTTCTTTTGACGTTTCTGCTAAGGTTTCGCTGGTAAGGTTGTTTTGTTGAACTTGTAAGCTGGCTTGAGCGGAAAGTTCAGAGACTTTCGAGTTCAATTCATTCAATCTTTGCACCGCATCACTTTGCATTGAAACACTTTGTATTACCGTGTTGCTTGCAATATTTATGTCGTTAACTGAGTGAGCAATTTCTTCTAGATATTGCGCTGTATGTGACATTTCTTCAGTGGTTTTTTTAGACTGCTGATGGCTTTCCGTAATACGTGACTCAGCCTCTTTCGCCCCACTTTGTAACTTATTAATCATAGTTTGAATTTCGTCTGTAGATGCTTGTGTACGACTTGCTAAACCACGTACTTCATCTGCAACGACAGCAAAACCACGACCTTGCTCACCCGCACGAGCAGCTTCAATCGCAGCGTTAAGCGCTAATAAGTTTGTTTGTTCGGAGATTGCGCTGATTACATCTAATACTGAACCAATGGTTTGTGATTGTTCTGCTAGCTGAATAACAGTTTGAAGACCTAGTTCTAGCTCGTTGGACAGTTTATCCAATGACTCAACGGTTTTTTTGATTGAATCTTGACCTGTTTGCGTTTTATTCGCTGTAGTTTGCGCTGATGTAATAGTGGATTGCGTTGTTTCAATTACTTCGTCTTTAAAGCCGTCAACTTCTTTGATGGTATCTGTCATTTGAGCAAACATGCCTTCACGTTCTTGTGTGATGGCTTTCGTTCTTGATGATACCAATTTTAATTCCTGGCTTTTATTTTCGACTTCTTGATTAAGAATAACGGCTTTGCTTAAAGTCTCTGAAAGTCGGTCTATGAAAGAATTGTAGTAGGATGCAATTTTAGTTAATTGGTCATTCCCTGCTTCTGGTAAGCGAGCAGTTAAATCACCATCACCATGTGAAATGTTTTCCATCGCAAGTCTTATTTGACTAATAGGCATTAAGATAGAGCGCATGATTAGGACAGAAATTAATAGCGCAATTAAAATGATCACACTACTGATGACACCAAGTTTAATCGCTTCTTTTTGAAATTGAGTATCAACATCATCTAAATAAATGCCAGAACCAATAATCCATCCCCAAGGTTCAAAACCTTGTACATAGGAGATTTTTTCGATTGGTTTTTCTTTACCCGGTTTAGGCCACAAGTAGTCTACAAAACCTGCATTTTGTGCTTTGACTACTCTGACAAATTCAGAAAAAAGTTTTTTCCCGTTTGGATCCTCTAAATTTGATAAGTCTTGGCCATCCAATGACGCGTTAGTACTGTGCATTATTACTGTTGCTGAGTAGTCATTTATCCAGAAATATTCGACTTCTGAATAACGAGTACCTTTAATCATTTCCATTGCATAACGTTGAGCATCTTCTTTACTAAGGTCACCAGATTGCTCTAGTTTGTAGAATTGTTCAAAAACTCCCGTAGCCGTTTCAACAACATTCTTGGTTTGTGTGTATTTTTCATTCAATAAAGAGTGTTTGCTGGAGGTCAGGCTTGAGTAAACGACGAAGAGGAGTCCTAAGGAAAAAAATAAAACCAAACAGATTAAGCGCAAGTTGATCGGGAATTTACGTAGAGTTTTGATCATTAAATTATCCTCATAAGCATTATTATTTTTATGATGCAGATATCTTTTTTAGGTATTAAGCCTTTTATAAATCTAAATTGTTATCTATTCCTGATGTGATTATTTCATATAACCATAATGCCATCTCGCTGTCATTTTAATGCCACGTTTTCACTATAGATTTAAGAGTAACTTCCTTTTTCAGGAGGAGGCTATTTTCAACGATCAGTTTGAAAAATGAGTTTTATTGGGTTTGAGCGTGAAGTAGCAGCATTACTCAGCGACGACCATCTATTAAAATGAGATAGGGCAGTATGATGAAAATCGAACAAACACAGAGCTTAAGTTTTGATGAATTAGATGAACTTGTACGACCAGCGCCAGAAGTCGTTGAGTTTGAAGAAGTAGCAAAATCGATGGTTTCTCGTCGTGGTTTTCTTGGTGGTGGTGCGGCCGTAGGCGCAAGCGCATTTGTTATGGGGTCTACTACTTTAGCGGCAGGAAAGGCATTTGCAGCAGGCGAAAAAGAGTCACGTCTTGCGTTTAGTATGGTAAAAGCGAATACCCTTGATACGATAACCGTTCCAGAAGGTTACAAATGGGAAGTGCTTACTTCTTGGGGCGAACCTATGTTCTCAAATGCACCTGCATTTAATGGCGCGACAGGTGGCACTGGTGCTTCTCAGGAACTGTCTTTTGGTGATCACAATGATGGCATGGCCATGTTTTCTCATAATGGGCGCCAGATCCTTTGTGTAAACAATGAATACACAAATCTAAATACCTTACATGCGAATCGTGCTGATGGTGTACCGACAACAGCCGATGATGTCCTTAAAAGTAAAGCGGCGCATGGTGTTAGTATTGTTGAGGTTTCACGTCAAAATAACCAATGGGGCATAGTGAAAGATTCTGAATTCAACCGCCGTATTACAGTTGATACAGAGATGGATATAACAGGCCCTGCACGTGGTCATGATCTTCTTAAAACAAAAGCAGATCCAAAAGGAGTGGTCGCTAAAGGAACGTGGAACAACTGTGGTAACGGACAAACACCTTGGGGTACTTATCTAACGTGTGAAGAAAATTTTAACGGTTACTTTTCTTCAAGTGATGAAAGTTTTTCATTAACACCTGAAATGAAGCGTTATGGTATTAGTCATAAAGATTGGGGATATAAGTGGTCGATGGCGGATTCTCGGTTTGATTTATCAAAAGAGCCCCAAGAACCAAATCGTGCAGGATACATTGTTGAGATCGATCCATTGGATCCAACATCGCGACCAAAAAAACGCACAGCACTTGGTCGTTTTAAACATGAAAATGCAGAATTAACCATTGCATCAAATGGTCATGTTGTTGTGTATCTTGGTGATGACGAGCGTGGCGAATTTTTATATCGCTTTGTTTCTAAGCATAAGTATTTGGCGGGCGGGAATAACCGTAACTTACTTGAAGAGGGAACCTTATACGTTGCAAAATTCCATGACAATAACCGTGGTGAATGGCTAGCAATGACACCAAAAACGACAGGAATGACAGACGCTGAGATTTCGATTTACACTCGTATAGCGGCTTCTAAAGTCGGCGCGACGACAATGGATCGCCCAGAATGGGTTGCTTCAAATCCAAATAAAGTAGAAGTGTTTTGTGCTTTAACGAATAACAAAAACCGTGGTGTTAAACCGAATGCGGGTGGTGATGCAACACCTGCAACAGGCCCAAATCCACGAGTGGAAAATAACTTTGGTCAGATCGTTCGTTGGGTTCCTATGAACGAAGATCACACCAGCAGTGAATTTAAATGGAACTTGTTTGTATTAGCAGGTAACCCTGCCGTGTATGACGACGCTAATGCGGGCTCTCAAAATGTTAACCAAGATAATATGTTTAACTCTCCAGATGGTTTGATATTTGATTCTAAAGGCTTGTTGTGGATTCAAACCGATGGTAACTACTCAAATGAGAAAGGCTTCCAAGGTCAAGGTAATAATCAGATGTTGGTGGGGGATCCTGAAACCGGTGAAATTCGTCGTTTTCTAGTTGGACCAAAAGAATGTGAAATTACCGGCGCTGCTTGGAACACCGAACGTACGACTATGTTTATTAGTGTGCAGCATCCAGGTGAAAAAGGAAACTCCCATTGGCCTGATGGTGGTCAATCTGTGCCTCGCTCTAGTGTTGTCGCTATTTATAGAGAAGACGGCGCTGTTATTGGCTAAACCTCTACGTTAGAAAGAATATTCTTAGCGAAAAGCCAGTATGAATTCCATGCTGGCTTTTTTTTGTCAAAAAAATGCCCGATCATGATCTAGATCACTAGATTGATACAATAGAACGCATTCAAGTATTAAAATATCTTATACTTCATCGATCAACTATCTGTCTCTGCGACCTTTAATTGGTTAAAAAAAAGACGCAAAAAAATCGACAAGTTTTACCTAACGATACATATGTTCAGCTGGTATTACTGTTAATATAAATTTTGTCGAGTATATTCCCTACAGAGAGATATGAAGTTTCCACATGAATTTTATGGGGTTACTTTATAAGAATAGAGCTGTCGGTTTCTTTTGGCAGGGAATGTAAGGTTTTAAGGAAAATAATGGGCGTTATATTTTCAAGATCTTTATTTGTTAAACAGGCGATTTTGACCCTGGTGCTGGCTATTGTCTTAAGTTTAATAAGCAGCGCTGTTCAAGTGGCCGAAGGCATCCGTTCTCAAAAAAAACAAATTGATCAAGATTTCGACGAATTACTTGCTGTTGTTGAACAGCCATTAGCGGGAGCACTATTTCGGTTAGATCAAAGCTTTGCGCAGCAGCAAATCGATAGTTTGTTATTAAGTCCTTCTATTGCGAAAGTGGAAGTTCAGGATGAGACGGGTAAGTTGTTTGTTGCAGCAAGCACCTCTTTACATGTTTTTTCTGTTTCTCAATCGTTGGCAGACTATTTTTTATCTGATGTGCAAAATTACGAACGTCAATTGCACATGGATGCCCCAGTATTTATTGCTGGTTCACTGTCCGTTACTCCTGAAAAACGCTATATACTTGATAATATATTTTCTAAACATTTATCTACTCTGATCTACAACTTATTTAAAGATATTTTATTAGCAACCTTAATTTCACTGGTTTTCTACTTTCTGGTTACCCATCCTTTAAAACGTTTGACTGAGTCTTTGTCGACACTTGAACGTAAGAAAAAACTGACTTTACCTAAATCCTTCTATCGACATCATCGATCAGACGAATTAGGCCACTTACACTCTACTTTTTCGCAATTATTAAACAAATTAAACATGGCATTGCATGACCTCGAGCGAAGCGACAAACATACTCGAGCAATGATAGAGCATGCTGCCGATGGGATATTGTTGCTTGATGAAAATCGCAAAATCATTTTAGCTAATACTGCTATCGAAAAAATGTTGAAAATAAAATGTGCAGAGATTAAAGAATGCACTTTAGAAGAGTTATATGCTCCCTCATCATGGACTTTCTTTTCCGATGTACTGGATACTTTTCCGCTTAATTCGCCCTTAACGATTGAAACTAAATTTCAAAGGCACGGTGTCGAGTTTCCGGTTGAAATACGTTTAGCAAAGTATGTCATTCAAGACAAACAAGAAACCTTGCTGCTCATTAGGGATATTTCAGAGCGAAAAGCTGCAGAAGCACATATTCACCGTTTAGCCTATTATGATGCTGTTACGGGTTTACCTAATCGCCAATATTTAACTGATAAACTCAATGAAGTTTGGGAACACGAGCAATATAAAGAAAGCTATTCTGCCGTTGTTTTTATGGACTTGGATCGTTTTAAAACCATCAATGACTCACTTGGACACAATGTAGGGGATGAGCTACTTTGTTGCGTTGCTGCCCAACTTGCCCACCTTCAAGAAGATAATATTATTTTCTCACGCTTAGGCGGAGATGAATTTGCTTTCTTATTAAGAGGATTAGGTGAGGATAAAGAGCATGTTGAGAAAATGGTTTGTGCGTTTTCTGAAAGTGTTTTGTACGCTTGCCAACAGGTCAAGAGAGCCGGTCGTCATGAAGTGCATGTCACTGCAAGTTTAGGTGCATCTATCTTTGATAATACCTGTGGATCTGCAGAAATAATTTTTAAGCAAGCTGATACCGCTTTATATCGAGCAAAAGAATCTGGGCGTAATACTTTTGCTTTGTATAAAACAGCGATGCAAGCTGTGTCTGATCGTCGTCTAGAAATGGAAAAAGCCCTTCATCATGCAACTGAATTCAAATTATTTGAATTGTATTACCAACCTCAAATTAATGATAAAGAGGGTGTGATTGGTGCAGAGGCTTTAATTCGCTGGAAAGACAAAGATAAAGGGTTTATTTCACCTGCTGAGTTTATTCCTATTGCAGAAGAAATCGGCCTCATTGTCGATATCGGGCATTGGGTTTTAAATGAGGCATTGTCGCAAGTTGCTGCTTGGCTAAAAAGCGGTGAGTGGGATTTGTCATGGCGTATGTCTATCAATGTCAGTCCGATTCAATTTCAACAGGCAAACTTTTTACCTATGTTGCAAAACCAATTGGAAAAGCATGATGTACCAGCTTGTTGTGTGGATCTTGAAATTACGGAAAACATGTTGCTCAGTGATTTGTCATCTTGTTTAGAAAAAATGAATGCAATAAAAGCGTTAGGAGCTCATCTTTCTATTGATGACTTCGGTACAGGTTATTCCTCGCTTAAATATTTAAAATTACTACCGGTTGATAGATTGAAAATAGATCAATCTTTTGTGCGTGACTTGTTAACCGATAAAAGTGACGAAGCCATTGTTCGTGCTGTTATTGCTATGGCAAAAGTATTAGGTATGAGTGTCATTGCAGAAGGTGTTGAAACACTTGAGCATTACAATCGATTGCGAGAAATAGATTGTTTTTATTATCAAGGATACTATTTTGGTCACCCTGTACCTGCAAAAGAATTTATTGACTTATTTGTTCACGATTCATCGACGTTGAAATCTACTCTGTAGTGTAATATGGCTTAATTCACTTTATTTGATAGTAAGGGCTAGTTATGGATTTTTTATCTTCATTGGCAACATCAGTCATTCAATGGGGCGCATTGTTATTCGCTTTTTTGTTACTTGTTGCTCTGATTTGCGTTGGCATAATGTATTGGGTTGATACTCATCAAACCACTCAAACTATCAGGCGTAACTACCCTGTTGTTGGTCGATTCCGCTATATGTTTGAACATATGGGGGAGTTCTTTCGACAGTACTTTTTTGCGATGGACCGGGAAGAGCGTCCGTTTGATCGGGCTGAGCGTTCTTGGGCTTATCGCGCTGCGAAAAAAGTAGATACAACTATTGCCTTTGGGTCTACGCGTTCGCTTGAAACACCGGGCGATATTTTCTTCCTCAATTGCGCATTTCCAACCTTAGAGGAGGATGCGGCACAACCGAAAGAAGTCTGTATCGGCCAATATACGGCGAAAACACCTTATCGAACCAGTTCCGTTGTAAATATTTCAGGTATGAGCTTTGGTGCCTTGTCTAAACCTGCTGTTCAAGCTTTATCTAAAGGCGCGAGCAAAGCTGGTATTTGGTTAAACACCGGAGAGGGTGGCTTATCGCCTTATCATCTGGAGGGCGGTTGTGATCTTGTGTTTCAAATTGGTACGGCTAAATATGGCGTTCGTAATCATGAAGGCAAGCTAGACGATGAGAAATTAGCCGGTATTGCTGCACATGAAAACGTTCGGATGTTTGAAATTAAAATGAGCCAAGGCGCAAAACCAGGTAAAGGCGGTATGTTGCCTGGTGCCAAGGTGACAGAAGAAATTTCACATACTCGTGGTATTCCTGTTGGGCAAGATTCCAATAGCCCGAATGGCCATACAGACATAAAGTCCATCGATGATTTATTGGATATGGTTCATCGTGTACGTCAGGTTACCTCTAAGCCGGTTGGATTCAAAATGGTAGTAGGCGACATGAGTTTCTTTAAAATCATGTGTGAGCTAATCCATAAAAAGGGGATTGATTACTGTCCTGACTTTATTACCATTGATAGTTCAGATGGTGGTACAGGCGCGGCACCTCAGCCTTTAATGGATTATGTTGGGATGCACTTGCGTGAAAGCTTACCTTTGGTGGTTAACACAATAACGTCTTATGGTTTACGTCGTTATATTAAGGTAATTGCTTCAGGTAAACTGATTGTGCCTGGCAAAGCGGCCTGGGCGTTAAGTGCTGGCGCAGATTTTGTGGTAAGTGCACGAGGCTTCTTATTTTCTCTTGGCTGTATTCAAGCTTTGCAGTGCAATAAAAACACCTGTCCAACAGGGATTACGACGCACAATACAGATTTACAGCGTGGTTTGGTGGCAGTAGAAAAAGCAGAACGAGTGGCGAACTATGCCGCTGAATTGTTACATGGTATTGGTATGATTGCTCACTCTTGTGGTGTAAAAGAGCCAAGAGAATTGAATCGTTCACATGTTCGTATTATTGAGAACCAAAGCCGTTCTCAGGTATTTGCAGAAAGTAATCCAATACCAGACGTACAGACTGAATATATCAATATGGTGGGTTTCCAAGGCAAGGCTTCAGTAACCGAAGATCGTTTGCAGTCATTGAATTGATGTAAATTCAATGGGTTTAGAAAACGGATTTAGAAATAGCGGCTTGCCGCTATTTTTTTGTCTGATGCTAACTATCTCATCTTTACTAAAGAGTTCGTATTTACTTTTGAACTGGGTGCTGTATTTTTCTAACTTCATTTTGTTGTTAGGAGTCTGCAATGTCAGCCTTATTCCATTACGCCTTTCATGTTACCTGTTTAGATAAAACACGTGAATTTTATACAAATGTCTTAGGCTGTATTGAAGGTCGAAGCGCTGAAACTTGGGTCGACTTCGATTTTTATGGTCATCAGCTTTCATTGCATTTAGGGGAGCCATCTCCAACGACGAACACGGGTAGGGTGGGAGATCATCTTGTACCTATGCCGCACTTTGGACTAATTTTACCCTTGCCTGAATGGCAAAAAGTGGCCAAACGATTAACAGATGCAAAGGTTGCTTTTGACTTAGCGCCAAATGTTCGATTTGAAGGTTTGCCAGGTGAACAGTGGACTATGTTTTTCAAAGATCCAAGTGGTAACGCGATAGAGTTAAAAGGCTTTAGAGACCTGGCTAAGGTGTATGAAAAATGATTGTTTTTATTGGGCGTGTTGAAGCGTCAGAACAAGAAAATTGGATTCGTCTTTTTTCTTCAGCTATACCGGATGAAACTATTTTGCCTTTTGCAGATTTAACTGAAGAGCAAAAGCAGCATTGTGATATTGCCATTGTTGCAAATCCAGACCCTCAGGATTTATTAGCGCTGCCTAATCTAAAGTGGATTCATAGTTTATGGGCTGGCGTAGAACGCATAATGAACGAATTGACTTTTCCTTCTTTTTCTATTGTTCGATTAGTCGATCCAGAATTGGCACAAACTATGTCTGAAGCCGTCTTGTCGTGGACGCTCTACTTACATCGAGATATGCCTGTGTATGCTAAGCAGCAATCCAAGCGAACTTGGTTGCAACAACCTATGATTCGAGCTCAAGAGCGTCGTATTGGTGTATTGGGTTTAGGTGCGTTAGGAAAGTTAAGTGCAAAACGTTTAGTTGATAATGGTTTCCCTGTTGCAGGTTGGAGTCGGAGAGAAAAACACATAGAGGGAATTCATTGTTTTCATGGCGATGAAGGCTTAGCTTCATTATTGAAACAAAGTGATATACTCGTTTGCCTTTTACCTTTGACGCCTCAAACAAAAGGGCTATTGAACCACCAGACTTTATCTTATTTACCAACTGGTGCAAGCCTGATTAATTTTGCTCGCGGTCCTATTATTGACGATGATGCGTTATTGAAAAAGCTTGATGAACAGCTTATATCTCATGCCGTTTTAGATGTCTTTACGCAGGAACCATTAGCAGAAAATCATCCGTATTGGGTTAATGATAGAGTGACTGTTTTACCGCATATTTCTGCACCGACACACCCTATAAGTGCTTGCGAAATAGTCGCGAAGAATATAAGTCACTATCGATTAACTGGTGAAATGCCTGTCACAGTAGATCCAGTCCAAGGTTATTAATCGTATAACCAAATCAAAGTAAAAAACTGTATTGAGTAAACTTAAAATAGGAGTCTGATATGCCACATTGTATTCTCGAATACAGTCAGAATTTAGAACAAGAAGTGCCGCCCGTTGATATGCTCGAAGCGATCAAAGAGGCTTGTATCGAGTCAAATGTTTTTGCCTCCGAAGATATTAAATTGCGCAGCCTTCCTTATAAAAGCTTCATGACATGTGGACAAGAAGATGCCTTTGTTCATGTCATGGTTAGATTGTTATCTGGGCGTACGCCAGAAGAGAAAAAGAAACTTTCTCAATTGATCTTGGATGCTTTAACAAAATTTTCATTAAAAGATGTTAGCTTTTCTGTTGAAATGTGTGACATGGATCGTGAAACCTACGCTAAAAAAGTGGTGCTATCTCAATAATATAAAGTGACTTGCTTCGCTTAAAAAGGTTTTAAATAATGAAAACTATTATGTGCTCAATCATACTGCTCCCTAGTCTGCTTTGGGCTCAAACTGAATCGAAAGAATCAGAAAGTACAACAACCTCTTATGTTGTAGAAGAAGTGCATGAAGATGCGATGAGCGGCGATGCAACAGGCGAGGAAGAGGTTAGCGACGATGAAGCATTTTTTACACCAGTAGAGCCTACGGTTCCAGACTCTATTGCTAAGCGCGCGAAAGAGGCAAATGGTTTTCTTCAGCAGCGAGAAAATAGAGAACTTGATACAGTGAATAATCCCTTTGTATTAACGCCTCATAAACCAAATTATTTTTTACCTTTGTCATACACGTCAAATCCTAACGATCGTGCTTTTTTAGGCAGTAACGATCCTGAAAGTTTACAAAGTGTTGAGTTCAAATTTCAATTAAGTATTAAGTTTCCTGTGGCTTATGAAGTAGTAGGGCGCGATACAAGCCTTTGGTTTGCCTACACGCAACAAGCTTATTGGCAGGCCTATAACAGTGATATTTCTGCACCATTTCGAGATACAAACCATGAGCCTGAAGCTTTTGTCATTACCAAGCCAAAACATGGTTTTTTAGGTATTAAACCTAATTACATATCCTATGGTATCAATCATCAATCGAATGGACAGTCAGCTGATTTGTCTCGTTCATGGAACCGAATTTACATGGATTTTGTGTTTGAAAAAGGGGATACCGCCTTTTCATTTAAACCTTGGTACCGGATTCCTGAGAGTTCAAGCAATGATGATAACCCAAATATTGAAAACTACTTTGGTTATGGTGAGTTCAATTTAATTCATATTATTGATGATTACAGCATCGATTTTATGCTGAGAAATAACCTGAAAGCTTCTGATAATAAGGGCGCAATTCAAGTTGGTTTTAATTTTCCTTTATGGGGGAAAACGCGAGGTTACATTCAATACTTTAACGGTTATGGGCAATCTTTATTGGATTATAATCACAGAACTCAATCGCTTGGTATTGGCGTTATGTTAACGAACTGGTTGTAGTTTTATCGGTAAGTAAAATCTAAGTGATGATTGTCTCATGTTTAAAATGCCTCGCTATAACGAGGCATTTTTGTCTGTGTTTTTAGGAATATTTTTCTCCAATAAAGTATGTCTCCAAGTTGTCATATCTCTGTCACCTAAATGACATTTTACTCGTCTATGTTGAGAGTAAGACAAAATTAATAAGGTGACAAAATGAATATACTTCAAAACATCCATACCTTTGATGTCCAGACTTTCTATTGGTTTATGGCTCGTAAGCACAGAGCCAGATTAACTCGCATTGGGCGAGCTATATCATTTACAGCCGATGGTCCTCTCTATGTGGCAGCGGCAATTATTTTTTGGATTGCTGGCTACGACACTTTGGTTGCGGTTTTGGTTTTTGGTTTCTTGCTTGAACGTATTGTGTATTTTGTTTTAAAGCGAGGTTTTAAGCGTAATCGTCCTGCGGATGCGCTTGATGATTTTTGTAGCTTTATTATTCCATCTGACCAGTTTTCGTTTCCGTCAGGTCATACATCAGGCGCATTTTTTATTGCGTATTGTCTAAGTGAGTGGTTTCCAAGTGTAAATATGATGTTGTATTTTTGGGCCGCAAATGTTGGTTTGTCTCGTATTTTCCTTGGTGTGCATTTTCCAACAGATACCGTCATAGGGGCTTTGCTTGGTATTGCCTGTGCAGCGTTTATGATCGGATTGTTAGTATGAAAATACTCTATGGGGTTCAAGGTACAGGCAACGGCCATATAACTCGAGCAAGAGCCATGGCAGCAGAAATGAAAGTGGCTGGTTTTGAAGTGGATTTTGTTTTTTCTGGTCGCGCGCCAGAAGACTATTTTGATATGGCGGTATTTGGTGATTATCGTACTTTTCTAGGTCTTAGCTTTGTTGCTCGTAATGGTAAATTGGATTTACTAGCGACCTGTCGAAAAGCTAATTTTATAAAGTTGATCCAAGATATTCGCTCCTTAGATACGCGTGGCTATGATTTGGTTATTACGGACTTTGAGCCTATTGTTGCTTGGGCCGCAAAGACTCAAAATGTTCCATGTATTGGTTTTGGTCATCAATATGCTTTTAAACATGATATTCCTCGCTATAAGAAAAACATTCTTGCGCAATGGGTAATGTCGAATTTTGCTCCTGCTGCGACGCAATTAGGTGCGCATTGGCATCATTTTGGTCATCCAATATTGCCGCCACTTATTCATGCCCAAGAAATGAAAAATGCGCCTAATGCTGAGTTGGTTTTAGTGTATTTACCGTTTGAAAACAGTGAAGCTGTATTGGAATGGTTAGAAGGCGTTCCTGGCTATCGCTTTAGACTGCATTGCAAGGATATCGAGCCCGGCGTGTACGGCAACGTAGAAGTGTTTGCTTTTAGTCGTCAACAATTCCAACAAAATTTATCTGAGTGTGAGTCTGTATTGTGTAATGCCGGTTTTGAATTGAATTCAGAGGCGCTTCAGTTAGGTCGTCGTATTTTAGCAAAACCGCTGAAAGGACAAATAGAACAGCATTCGAATGCTATTGCTCTAGAAGCATTAGGTATTGCGAAAACAACGGATGTATTAAATGCAGATGTGATTTTAGAGTGGCTGGAAACAAGCCGTGTTGTACAAATTTCTTATCCGAATGTTGCCCGTGCTGTGGTTGCTTGGTTGCAATCTGACAATGATATCAGTGTGTCGGACTTGTGTGAGTCTTTGTGGCGGAAAACACCGAATGTACGTGGTATTGATTTCAAATATAACTCAAAATCATCGTCATTAAATACGAAAAACGTTACGGCATAGCTTCTGCCACAACGCTTTCATATTTCATTTCGTTAGGTAATTTCGTTAGCTATTTAATGTTTTCTTAAAGAAGCTCACAGTTCTTTCCCAAGCTAATTCTGCATTATTTTCTTGATAACGCGCCGTTGAGTCATTATGGAAGCCATGATTTGCTTTCGGATACACGTACGCTGTGTAATCTACTTTGTTGGCTTTTAAGGCTTTTTCATAATCTGGCCAAGTGGCATTCACTCGCGTATCTAGCTCAGCAAAATGAATTTGCAATGGTGCTTTGATTTTGTCGATGTTTGATTTTGCTGGTGTACCGTAATAAGGCGCGCCTGCATTAATGGTATCAGGCATATTAGCAACCAGAGCATTGGTCAGGTACCCACCAAAGCAGAAACCTACCATACCGACTTTGCCTGTACTAAAGTCATGATTCTTTAAAAGCGTTGCCGCATCCATGAAATCACCCGTGATCTTGCTGCCGTCTAGCGTTCTTTGCATAGCACGACCTTCGTCATCATTGCCAGGGTAACCACCTAAAGGGAACAATGCATCAGGAGCAAGAGCGATAAAGCCAGCTTTTGCTAAACGACGAGCAACGTCTTCAATGTATGGGTTCAAGCCGCGGTTTTCATGAGCAACTAAAACAGTTGCGGCTTTATTGTTTGCATCGACGCCTTTTGGAACAACTAAGTAGCCACGCGCTTTACCGTGACCATTTGGGGAGTCAAATTCCACATAGCTTGCTGTGATATCAGAATCATTAAAAGAAACCTGATCAGCTAGTGCGTAGTTTGGTGTCAGCGCACCAGCGACGACAGAAAGTGTTAGTCCCGTGATGCTAAGGGTTCCAAGGCGAGATAAAAAAGTGCGTCGGTCGATATCGCCATGGGCATATTCGTCGTACCAATCAAACGCTTCTTGAGGAATGTCTTTTGCCGATAAGGCGAGATCTTTTTTCTCTGTTTGTAAGCTCATTTCAACTCCCTTTTTAACTTCAAATTTAAGGTGGGTAAATTAAACAAGTTTCTTGATACTGATTTTTTAGATTTTGTTTTAAAAGATAAGTTCAATTTATACGATACAAATCGAATATTGGATTATGTCTTTTGTAACATAGTTTAGATTAGTTCATTAATAGAATTTGTGTCTGTATGATGGCTCCTATCAAGCTCATTTAAAAATCGAGTAGGGATGGACGAATGACAACTAGAATGCCAATTATTATTACTGGCGGCGCACAACGTCTTGGTTTGGCATGCGCACAAGCGTTGGCCGAGCAAGGCTACGAAGTCATTATTACCTATCGTAAGAACAGAGAGCAGCTTAAAACATTGGAGGAGCAAGGTATTCGCTGTATTCAAGCTGACTTTTCCAACCAGGCGGGTGTGGATGATTTTATTGCTCTCATTCAAAAAGAGTATCAGTCATTAAGAGGTGTTATTCATAATGCATCCGAGTGGGAATCTGAAGAGGCACACTCAGATACTGCCATATTGATGGAAAAAATGTGGCAAGTGCATGTATTTGCACCTTACCGTATAAATCTGGCCTTTGAAGGATTATTATGTGCAGGCTTTGAGCAACATGGTATGGCTGACATTATCCACATGACGGACTATGTCGCTGAAAAGGGAAGCGATAAACACATTGCTTACGCTTCAAGTAAGGCTGGTTTGGCTAATTTAACCGTTTCATTTGCCAAACGATTTGCTCCAAAGGTTAAAGTAAATGCGATCGCACCTTCTCTTTTGATGTTTAATGAAGGTGATGATGAGGAATACAGAAAAAAAGCACTCAGCAAGTCTTTACTGCGTATTGAAGCAGGAGACCAAGAGTCCGTGTTAGCGGTAAAATACATTTTAGAGAGCCGTTATATGACAGGCCGAACCTTGTCACTTGATGGAGGACGACACTTGGCATAACCCGCCAAATGTAATTTTTTAAAAAGCTCCATGTTGAATGACAAGGTTAAGCGAATAGGACAAGAATATGAACAATACAGCTGAACAAACGAATGTAAGTCGCCTTGAGTTGTCTGATGAGGCAATGCGAGTGCGTGACGCCTTAATCAGTAAGGGCTTAGAAACCCCTATGATTGATACAGGTTTAACGACTGAAGAAAAATATCAGCGTATTAAAAGCGCATTTGAAGATGTTGTGACGACATTAGGTTTAGACCTTACTGATGATAGCTTAACGGAAACACCTCACCGCATTGCTAAAATGTACGTGAAGGAAATTTTCTCTGGATTGGATTACGCTCACTTTCCAAAAATCACCGTGATTGAAAATAAGATGAAAGTCGATGAAATGGTTAAGGTAAGCGATATTAGCTTTACCAGCACCTGCGAACATCATTTCGTCACCATTGATGGTTTAGCTAAAGTCGCTTATTTACCTAAGACGAAGATCATCGGCTTATCAAAGATTAACCGTATCGTTCGTTTTTTTGCTCAGCGACCTCAAGTTCAGGAACGTCTTACCCAACAAGTGTTAGTCACTCTACAAGTTTTGCTTGAAACGGATAACGTAGCCGTCAGTATGGATGCGGTTCATTACTGTGTGAAATCACGTGGTGTTATGGATGCGAGTTCTTCAACGCAAACAACCGCGTTAGGTGGTTTATTCAAACGCAGCGACAAAACCCGCAGTGAGTTCCTTGCTCGGTAATAGATTTGTCACAAGAATCAAACAAGAAGGCCTTTCAACAAAGGTTTTTTTGATAGTTGAAACTCAGACAAAGTGGCTGCGTAAAGCGAATTATTGAGCCATAAAGGCAAATAGAATAAGGCGAACAAGATGACAGAGAAAAAAGCAGTTTGGTTTCCAGCAAAAAAGAATGGTTGGGGCTGGGGTCGTCCAACGGCTTGGCAAGGCTGGTTCGTACAGATGTTTTATTTGTTTGCTGTCGGCTTTATTAGCTTTTGGATAGACCCTAAAGAAGAACTTTTCAAATGGATTTTATTGGTTTCTGTTAGTACATTGGCTTTACTCGCTGTTTATTTTGTAAAAGGTGAAGCGCCTAATTGGAAGTGGAAACCGATAGAAAAAGAAAAGCGTAGGTTATTCAAATAATCGTTTTTTTATCCATTTAAGTCCATTTGAAAATTTCATTTATATGGAAAGTGCGCTGAAATACAAAACAACGTCAATAAGGGTGTTTTCATGCGCACATCGGGCGTGTTGTTATTTATTGCCTATTTAGGCTTTATCAGTTTAGGTTTGCCTGATGCGGCACATGGTATTAATTGGCCATTTGTTCGTATTGAATTTGGTGTCCCAATAGGATGGCTTGGTCTAGTCATTCTCAGCAGTGGTATCGGTTATCTCATTTCGAGTTTTTCTGTCGGTTATTTACTGTCTCGCCTCGGTGTTGGGCGTTTATTGATACTAAGCAGTTTTTTTGTCAGCCTTGGTTTATTCGGTTTCTACTCTAGTTCTAGCTTCATTGTTTTTGTTCTGTTTGCGATTTTGATTGGCATGGGGTCTGGTGCGATTGATGCTGGATTGAATGCTTATGCAGCGGAACATTTTTCAACCCGACACATGAACTGGCTCCATGCTGCCTTTGGTGTTGGCGCAACAACAGGCCCCATCATCATTACCACCGTGCTGGTGAATTTCTCTCAGAATTGGCGTCTAGGTTACGCGGTTCTTGCTGTTATTTTATTCACAATCACAGTGGTCTTTATTTTTAGTCGTAACCTGTGGGAAAGTGATAAGCACCTTACTCAGAAGGTAGAAAATACAACAGATGAGACGTCAAATCTCTCTATAGATTTACCTCAAAAAATTACACAGATTCAGGCGTTAAAACATCCTCTTATCCAATATCAAATTGCTTTCTTCTTTTTATACACAGGCGTTGAGTTTGGTATCGGGCAGTGGGCTTTTACCGTGATGACTGAATCCCGAGGTATTTCATTAGCAAGCGCAGGAACTTGGGTTGCTATTTATTGGGGATCTTTGGCATTTGGGAGGGCTGTTTTTGGTTTTCTAGTCGAGCGTTTTTTGGTTGATGTGTTATTGCGCCTTTGTTTGATCGGTGTCGTGTTCGGTGTGGTACTTTTTAATATAAATATTACGACTTATACGAGCTATCTTGGTTTGGCGTTAGTGGGGTTTTGTGCCGCACCTATTTTTCCTTGCATGATTTCTCAGACGGTTATTCGCGTTGGAAAATCTTACTCTACTCATGCCATTGGTTTTCAAGTCAGTGCCGCAGTAATGGGCGGAATGACGTTACCTGTGATCAGTGGGTTAGTGGGGGAGTATTTTGGTTTGCATTGGTTGAGCGTCACTTTTCTAATTTATGCATTAGGCTTATTTTGGCTCTTTCACCTTATTTCAAAACGAACGGTTTAATTTTTTGAGAGGGATTTTGAAAAGATATAACGTTTTCTGCCTATCTTTCATAACCGCTTTCAAGCGAAATTAGCGCCAGAGGTGAGGCGTAAAATATGTTATTTTAACGACTTATTAAAATCAGCACGATAAAGCACAGCGCCTGATTTTTTAGCTCGCCTCTATCAAGGACTTACATTGACTACTCCTGACAACTTTATTTCTTTTCCTGAACGCCTTTCTCGTGGATTATTGCTCTTCTGCTTGGCAGCAGTAGGCATCGGGCAGTCTTTTATTTTTACCTCTTTACCGCCCATTGGTCGTGAAATTGGTTTGGCTGATGTGCGTATTAGTACCTTGATTACTGCAGGTGCTGCGACGTTTGTTGTTGCTGCTTTCTTTTGGGGAGGCATTATCAATCGAATTGGTCGCGTCCGCTCTGTGATTATCGGTATGAGCTGTTATGCGGTCACTATTGGCATGACAGGGTTTGTATTACAGGGTGCCTTAGAACGTGATTTGTCAGCAGAACAGACTTACTATCTAGTGTTTGTTTTGCGTGTGGTATTTGCTCTTGGAATCGCCGGCATTTTACCTTCAGTTCAAACTTTTCTGATTGCTCATACAGATATTAAGCACCGTAGTGCAACGATTGCTAAAATTGGCGCCTCTTTTAGTATTGGTATGATTTTAGGTCCTGCATGTGCATCACTATTGAGTGGATTAGGGTTAACGGCACCGTTTTACATTATCGCTTTTCTTGCAGGTTGTGCTGCCGTATTAGTCATGTTTTTTGTCAAGGATAAAAAACATGTTCGTCAATTTGAGAAACCACCAGCCACTAATTGGTTTAAAGAGCCAGTTATGCCTTTCTTGGGTATGTCGACTCTGGTCATACTGTCTATTACGGGTGTTCAGCAGATCATGGCATTTTTGATCCAGGACAGATTTCATTTGGATGTGTCCGAAACGACGAAACAGGTAGGGTATGCCATGATGACCATGTCTTGCTTTAGTATTTTAGTGCAAATGATTTTAGTGCCGAGGTTTCAATTAGGTGTAATTACACTGGTGGTTGCAGGCACGAGCATTGGCGTATCAGCGCAGTTGGCGTTTATGTTCTTAGACTCTTATGCCGGTGTTTTATTCGCCATGGCGTTGTTTGGTACAGGCGTGGGCTTCTTGTTTCCAGGTATCGTGACAGCGCAAACCTTATTAGTAAAAGACGATCAGCAAAGCCGCTTAGCAAGCATGAATGCATCGATGCAGGGCTTGGGTGCGGCGTTAGGCCCTGTTGTTTTGGCCTCTTTTTACCAAATAGGGCAGTTAGTTCCCTTCCTTGCTTTGATGTCTGGATTACTGCTTATATTGGCTATTTTTAGTTATTGTAAATCTAAGCTAGGTTATACATTTTAACGTCCTGTTAATGTAATAAATAATGACTAATTAATCTTATGGGTTTGAGTGACTTGACGTGGAGAAACACCAAAATGCTGGTGGAAGCGTCGACTGAAGTGACTCAAGCTCTGATAACCTAATTCATAACTCACTTCTGTCACAGAACACTTTTCTTGTAAGCGCTGATGGGCTCGATTCATCCTACGTTGATGCTGGTACTCCAATGGGGTGCAAGCCAGTTGGCGTTTAAAACTTTCATAAAATCGGCTACGACTCATGCAAGCCATTTTTGCCAATAGATTGATATCTAGCGGCTCAGCAAGGTTCTGTTCAATCCAATAAATGACACAAGTAAGCCCGTTTGCATCAGGTGAGTTTTGAGTAAATCGTAATAACGCGTCTCTGCCATGATGTCTCAATATGCGAGTTACCAATTCACTGACACCAAAATCCACTAACAGATCTCGATCTGGGTCATTTTGAACAAAGTCGCTGGTTAAGCGATCAAGTACTTGCTGGGTGGCTTGAGTATGGATTGTGTGTAAATGTTGGTTTGGGTCAATGACAGTATCGTAAGGCATAGATTTGAACATGATGTCATTCATGCGATCACAGATCTGTGCGACTCTTTCTTTTGAAATTGCGATGGTGAGACACGTCGTTGGCTGTTCGAGTCTGGCTTCTGGGAAATCAATAAAGACCTCTTCTTCTGGCGCCAATATAAAAGACTCGTGGGGAAGAAAGGGGACATGACCATTGTGTTGTGTGTGCATGACTTTTGCGCCGGTCACCATACCGCAATAAAGCAAAGAGTCGGCTTTTAAGCTGACTTGTTGGGCTTGTTCATAAGTATCGTAGATACTCAGTTCGGAATGCGGCCCTGCAAAACACACACGATTTTCGACCAGCTGAACGGGTGAGCGTTTCTGCTCAAGTCGAGTTTTTTCTGTAGAGAAAGAACGGTTCATTAACACACCTCTTTTATATTTATAGTTGGCGTGGATCATTTTCACTCTTTCCATCATCACTCTTGCCTGTCTTTTGGTCAATACTAAAACACAAAGAGAAATGGATCAGTAGACAAGTATCATGGACTGAGAGACAAGTTTTCTTTGCGAATTGTTTCTAGAGTGAAGGTTCAGATAAATCCTTTGTTGAATTGAACTTATAAAAAAAATAAAAAGTGGAGAAAATTACTATGATTTATGCCAAACCTGGTACTACTGGTAGCCTTATTACATTTCAAACCGAGTATGGAAACTTTATTGGCGGTGAATGGGTAGCACCTGTTAAAGGCCAATATTTTGATAAAGTTAGCCCAGTAGATGGGGAAGTATTTTGCCGAATTCCTCGTTCTACAGAAGAAGATATTAACCTTGCACTAGATGCAGCTCACGCGGCTCGTGTCGCTTGGGGGAAAACATCAGTAGCGAATCGTTCGGGTATCCTATTAAAAATAGCCGATCGAATTGAGCAGCATTTAGAAGCAATTGCTGTGGCTGAGACTTGGGACAATGGTAAAGCCATACGTGAAACATTAAACGCTGACATTCCTTTAGCGGCTGATCACTTCCGTTATTTTGCAGGTTGTTTACGTTCGCAAGAAGGCAGCGCGGCTGAAATTG
This sequence comes from Marinomonas ushuaiensis DSM 15871, assembly GCF_000521805.1. Taxonomy (GTDB): domain Bacteria; phylum Pseudomonadota; class Gammaproteobacteria; order Pseudomonadales; family Marinomonadaceae; genus Marinomonas; species Marinomonas ushuaiensis. The sequence continues at coordinate 22,241 of NZ_JAMB01000006.1, read as the reverse complement.
ATGAGCACACAGTGGCGTACCATTTCCATGAGCCGCTTGGGGTTGTTGGTCAGATTATTCCTTGGAACTTTCCGATCCTAATGGCCGCGTGGAAACTTGCTCCAGCACTGGCTGCAGGCAACTGTGTGGTTCTTAAACCGGCTGAGCAAACACCTGTCTCTATTCTTGAATTGGTTAAAGTCATTCAAGACCTACTGCCACCGGGCGTATTAAATATTGTTAATGGCTTCGGTAAAGAAGCGGGTCAAGCTTTGGCATCAAGCAAACGTATTGCCAAAATCGCTTTTACGGGTTCTACGCCAGTAGGCGCTGGCATTTTAAAATGCGCAGCAGAAAATATCATTCCGTCTTCTGTTGAGTTAGGAGGGAAATCCCCAAACATCTATTTTGCCGACATCATGAAGCAGGAAGAATCGTTTATCAGTAAATGTGTTGAAGGGCTTGTGTTGGCTTTCTTTAACCAAGGCGAAGTTTGTACCTGTCCTTCACGCGTTCTAATTCAAGAAGACATCTACGATGAATTTATGGCGTTAGTGATCGAACGTACGAAAATCATCAAACGAGGTAACCCTCTAGATACAGAGACTCAAGTGGGGGCGCAGGCCTCTAAAGAGCAGTTTGATAAAATATTGAAATATATTGATATTGGTAAAGAAGAGGGAGCAGAACTTCTGATTGGTGGTGGTATTGCACCTATTGATGGTTTTAATAAGGGCTATTATGTACAACCGACCTTGTTTAAAGGGTCAAATACGATGCGTATTTTTCAAGAAGAAATCTTTGGTCCAGTAGTCAGTGTGACAACGTTTAAAGACGAAGCTGAAGCGTTAGCCATTGCCAATGACAGTGAATTTGGTCTAGGTGCCGGTGTTTGGACTCGTGATACAAATCTTGCCTATCGTATGGGAAGAAACTTAGAAGCAGGTCGAGTATGGATGAATTGCTATCACCATTATCCAGCGCATGCCGCCTTTGGTGGTTATAAGAAGTCAGGTATCGGTCGTGAAACCCATAAAATGGCGTTAGAGCATTATCAACAAACTAAGAATATGCTAGTTAGTTATAATATCAATCCAATGGGGTTCTTTTAATTTAGCGTAAAAACCTAAAATTGGTACCATTCCATAGTGTATTTCCGTCCTAGATGATTTGGCGGCTTAAAGCCAAGAGGTGTTTACCTCTTGGCTTTTTCTTTGAATAAATACTGAAATTATGTTTCCTATTGGAAACTTTGTGTCGTAAGTGATACTTTTCAAGGTATGATTTTATGTAATGTATTTTTTAAATGTTGCATTGAACTAAACTAAGTGACAGAGGGTTTTGTATGGCAATCAGTTTATTCGATCTTTTCAAAGTTGGAATTGGTCCTTCTAGTTCTCATACGGTTGGCCCAATGGTTGCTGCAAACCAGTTCGCTCATCAATTGCAGGAACGGAATTTGTTCTCTAGTGTGAATCGACTGAAAATAGATTTATACGGTTCTCTAGGTGCCACAGGGAAAGGGCACGGAACAGGTACTGCCGTTTTGATGGGACTGGAAGGTGAGTTACCAGAATTTATTGATCCTAGCCTAATAAATAAGCGCATTGAAAAGATAGAAAGAACCTCACAACTGAGTTTGTTGTCTCAACATTTAGTTAAGATAGATGTCGCCACAGACCTTATTTACCATCGAGTTGATCGTCTTGATTTTCATGCTAATGGTATGGTGCTAGTCGCTTTTGATGAGAACGATAAAGAAATTCACAGTGCCACATTTTATTCCGTTGGTGGTGGTTTTATTGTTGAAGAAGATGAACAAGGCAAAGTCGTTCTGGTTGAAGACACAACGGAACTCCCTCACGTTTTTCATAATGCCGAGACTCTCATTAAGCTTTGCCGACAAGAAAACAAAAGCATTGCTCAAATTGTTATGGAAAACGAGAAGACTTGGAGAACGGAAGAAGAGATCAAACAAGGGGTTCTTTCTATTTGGTCAGTGATGAAATTATGTGTTCAACAAGGCATCAAGAATGAAGGCATTTTACCTGGTGGGTTAAAAGTAAAGCGCCGAGCTTCCAGTCTACATAAAGACCTAGTCAGTAAAACTCGAATGGACATGATCACGCCTTCTTTAGGTGCTATGGATTGGGTAAACCTTTATGCACTGGCTGTGAATGAAGAAAATGCAGCAGGCGGCAAAGTTGTGACAGCCCCAACGAATGGGGCTGCCGGTATTATTCCAGCTGTTCTCCATTATTATTGGGATTTTTGCCCTCGTTCTAGCGAAGAAGGTATTATCGAATTCTTTCTTACGGCAGCAGCCATTGGCTTTCTCTTTAAAGAAAATGCCTCTATTTCAGGCGCGGAAGTCGGTTGCCAAGGCGAAGTCGGTTCAGCTTGCGCTATGGCCGCTGCAGGATTAGCGGCCGCTACAGGTGGTACTCCAGAACAAATAGAGAATGCAGCCGAAATTGGTATGGAACATAACTTAGGTTTAACCTGTGATCCTATTGGTGGCTTAGTGCAGGTTCCTTGTATTGAGCGCAATGCAATGGGGGCAATGAAAGCGATTAATTCAGCGTCTATGGCTCTTCGAGGTGATGGTAGCCATTATGTTTCTTTGGATAAAGTGATTCGTACTATGCGAGATACAGGAAAAGACATGAATGATAAATACAAAGAAACCTCCCGTGGTGGGCTAGCGGTTAATGTTATTGAATGCTGAAAAATGTTCCTATGGTTTGAAAAAATGTGAGATAAATTACTCGTTATTTTTACCTGTAACAAAACAGTCATATTTCTGTAGTATATTTGCAATCAGTGCCTTTCTAAGGCACTTTTTTTGTCTATATTTTTGGACCGCTACTCAAAAAGTTTAGGGGTTTTTATCTAGATAGACCCAGTGTAGAATGGCGCCAAATTTATATTTTACAAAAATATGACGGGACGAATTGAAGCCAAATTGATTTGGAATACAAGAGTTAGGTAGATCGTTGTTTCATAACATTATTTATAAACAATGGTTTGGCATAGATTAATTTATTGAAAGAAGAGCCCTTATGGATCTTACAAATACCCCGAAAGAACAACCTACTTTATTAGATGGTCATGAGTTTATTCGTGTGCTTATTGCTTTAGCGTTCGTTTTAGCCGCAGGCTTTTATGCTACATACAATGGTATGGGCGTTTCTAATTTATCTATCCTAGCGATTGCCGCAGCCATTGGTGCTTATATGGCCATCAATATCGGTGCTAATGATGTAGCTAATAATGTTGGCCCAGCGGTTGGCTCGAAAGCTTTATCAATGACTGGCGCCATTCTTATTGCTGCTATATTTGAAGCAGCTGGTGCTTTGATCGCTGGTGGTACGGTTGTCGGAACTATTAAAAATGGCATAATTAATCCTAATGCCATTGGTGACGCATCAACTTTTATTTGGGTGATGATGGCCGCTTTGTTAGCTGGTGCGATTTGGCTTAATTTAGCCACTTACCTTGGTGCGCCAGTATCGACAACACATTCTATTGTTGGTGGTGTATTAGGTGCTGGTATTGCGGCCGGTGGTTGGGATATTGCTAATTGGGATAAACTGATTGCTATTGTCGCCAGTTGGGTTATTTCACCTGTTTTAGGTGGTGTGATTGCGGCTTTATTTTTAATGTACATTAAGCGTTCTATTACATACAAAAATGACATGATTGAAGCGGCTAAAAAGGCCGTTCCTCTTCTTGTTGGCTTAATGGTTTGGGCGTTTTCAACTTACCTTATTCTTAAGGGGTTGAAGAAGATTTGGGAGCTGGATTTCATTACAGCTGGAATGTTTGCTTTTGCTATTGCTTTAACGGTGTATTTTATTGTTCGCCCTATGGTTGATAAAGCAGCATCTACTTTGAAAAATGATAAAGATGCAGTGAATAGCTTGTTTACTATTCCTCTTATCGTGTCTGCGGCTTTATTGAGTTTTGCTCATGGCGCAAACGATGTTGCGAATGCGATTGGACCTTTAGCTGCAATTAATGATGCGCTCATGACTGGTGCTGTGTCTGGTAAAGCGGCTATTCCTATTTGGGTTATGATGATTGGTGGTGTTGGTATCGCAGTGGGTCTTGCCTTATATGGGCCAAAATTAATCAAAACCGTCGGGTCAGAAATTACTGAGTTAGATAAAACCAGAGCATTTTGTGTCGCCATGGCGGCAGCAATTACTGTTATTATTGCTTCTCAGCTTGGTTTACCTGTGAGTTCAACTCACATTGCGGTGGGCGGAATCTTCGGTGTGGGTTTCTTACGTGAATATTTAAAACAGTCTTATGAGAAGAAATTAAAATCCATTGCATCTCACTCCGAATCAGCTGGGTACAATGGTCAACAAACTCAAGAATTTGTGAAACGCTTTAAGTCTGCTGATGTAGAAGAAAAACGTGCTATTTTGAAAGAATTAAAAGCAGCGCAAGCTTCTTCGCCAATTTCTTCTGCTGAACGTAAAGGGCTGAAGAAAGCGACGAAAAAAGAGCTTGTTAAGAGATCTGCATTATTACGTATCGCCGCAGCATGGATAATAACAGTACCAGCTTCAGCCTTACTTTCTGCAATAATTTTCTACATGCTACTTGGTTTTTCTGTTTCTCGTTAAACCTAATATAGCGATAGAGAAAATTTTAAAAGACCAGTAAATCTGGTCTTTTTTGATTTCTAGAGTTTAATTATATGAAACAGAAACCAAACTCTAAATACGGGATTTCTGTGAATGAATTGAAAAAAGAGCTAACATGATCAGCTAAATTTACTTATTACTAGATCAAATTGGAATTCAATGAAAATTAGTAAGTATCATAATATCGTTTTTAAGAGTTACAGTGATATTCGACTATAAATTATACCAAGGTAAATTACGCATCATATGACCGCTGTTTCAATTATTGTACTTTTGCTTATTATTGGCGGCTTTATCGGCTTTGCGATTTTTCTACAGCTGAAAGAGCAAGCGCGATTGGCCAAATTGCGTAAAATTGCCATGCTCAATAATCGATTACGTCAAGTGAATCGATACCTTGATGAAATGCCACCTCAGTATCAACCAAAAGATATGCGTTTATGGTTGTTTTCTCGAATGATCGCTATTTATGATGAATTGTTACAACTTCAACCAGATGCTACTTTAACTCGTCGTCGTACTAATTTGGCTGAAGAGATGTTGGCGTTTCAAACGAACAAGCAAAAACGCCGATTTAAACCTATAAATGACGAAATCTTAATCGTGGAAGTGAAGCGCATGTTTGAGTCTTTTCAATCATTTCTTATTGCTTCTACAAAAGATAATAGTATCAATTCCGATCTTGCTCATCGCTACAATAAAATGATTGATTTCTTTTTTTACAAAGTAAATGCTGATTATCATGCTTATCTTGCTCGTAAAGCATTTTTAAGCGGTCAAATGGAAACGGCAGTAGAAATGTATAAAGAAGCATTATCTCAATTGAGTCCCATTAAGGACACGGTTGAAGCTAAGTCTACTATTCTTAAATACAAAGACGTAATCCAAGATATCGAAGACGATCTTGCCTTGAAAAAAGAAGAGGAAGATAAAGTTAAGTCGGTGGAAGTAAAATCTTCCAGTGAAGAGTTAGAAAATGAGTGGAGTAACTTTATTGAAGACTCTTCATTCAAAGAGAAAAAACGCTTTTAATTCGCTTTCTATTCAAGTCTTTTTCTATTTCACTTATGTTTTTTCTTGATACTTATGCAAGGTCATGAGACGTTTAGTGCCTACTTTTTTTCATTATTATGAATAAGGATTTTCTGTGAACGTTGCCTTGCTTTCTGCGTTTATTCCTACTTTTTTCTTTGTTTCTATTACGCCTGGTATGTGTATGACATTAGCCATGACGCTGGGCATGACGATTGGTGTTAAGCGTGCGCTTTGGATGATGTTAGGGGAATTGGCTGGCGTTGCGACTGTAGCAACCTTGTCTGCCATTGGTGTTGCGGCTTTGCTGTTGAATTATCCTAGTGTTTTTCTTGTTTTGAAATATCTTGGTGGTGCTTATTTAGCTTACATCGGTGTTCAGATGTGGCTGTCTAAAGGTAAGATGGCGATTAAAATGGAGCCTGATGGAAAACCTGCTTCACGAGTCGATTTAATCTCTCAAGGTTTTATTACAGCAATCGCTAATCCTAAAGGCTGGGCATTTTTTGTTGCTTTACTGCCTCCTTTCTTAGATGCAAGTCAGCCACTGGCAAATCAATTAGTGGTATTAATAGCCATCATTTTAACCCTCGAATTTACCTGCTTACTGATTTACGCAACAGGCGGTCGGACACTTAAATCGATACTTATGCACAGTGGTAATGTTCGTATTATGAACCGTATCGCTGGTTCTTTAATGATTGGTGTCGGGGCTTGGTTAGCAATAGGTTAGTTATTCCTAAATACAAACTATGGCTAACTTTTCGCCGTTGGTCGTTTTACTCTTGTTTTGGTTGTTGACGTTGAAGGTTTAGATGTTGATTTTCTTTTGCCTGTTGTGCGTTTTGAAAACGCTTTTTTAGCGGGCGCAGGCAAATGTTTTAATGAGGTTGAAGACAAGCTCTTCGAGGCATCTAGCAGTTCTATTAAATTACTTTCTAAATGAGTCATAAAACTTTGATAACTCGTTTCCCCAATACTGATTGCATTGAGTGTCGATTCCCACTGAGCTGTCATATCTGGGGTTACCAATTGACTAGGTAAGCAATCTGCAAAAGCACGTCCTGTTTCGCTGGCGTGTATCTGTTTCCCCTTTCTGATTAGAAAACCTCGCATAAATAACAGTTCAATTATACTGGCTCTTGTTGCGTCCGTTCCTAAGCCATCAGTGTCTTTCAAAATGGCTTTAATGTTTTTGTCTGTGACAAAACGGCTAATCCCTGTCATTGCAGCCAGTAAACTGGCGTCCGTAAAGGCTGCTGGCGGTGTCGTTACCTTGTCATGAATAATGCCTTCATGGCACCAAAGTGAATCGCCTTTTTGGAGTTTAGGTAATTCATTTTGTTCCTCGTTGTTTTGTTCTCCTTTATTGTCTTGCCTTGATTTTTGTGGGAGTAGTGCTCGCCAGCCTAGTGACATAGGCGTATTTCCCCTGGATTCAAATTGTCCGCCTGCAATATCAAGTTTGATATAAGAGGCCAAAAAATCGTAATCAGGGTAGAACTGCATCAAATATTGTCGAGCGATAAGTCCAAATATCTGAGATTCCATTTTTCCAAGAGCGGCGGCTTTGTGGGCTTGGCTGGTAGGGATGATCGCATGATGTGCCGTAACTTGTTTATCGTTCCATGCTTTGCTGCGTATTGCTGGATTAGCGTTGTTAGCACCTTGTTCGAGATCAGTTGTTGCCTTACTTAAAGCATTCAAAATACTTTTTGCGTCTTTATGTTGAAGACTTGGTAAATAGCGACAATCGGATCTTGGGTAGGTGATCATTTGATGGCGTTCGTACAAACTCTGACAGGTATCTAGAACCTGCTGTGCTGTCAGTGAAAATATTTTTGCTGCATCGATCTGTAGGCTGGACAGGTTATAAGGCAAAGGTGGAGCCTGTTTTTTTTGCTTGTAACTGGCTTCAATTACATTGGCTGTTTGATTCGCTATACGAGTCGCGACATTGACAGCTAATGCTCGGTTTAATACACGATTCTCTTCGTCCATATAGGGTTTGCAGGCGTCACTCGGTAACCATTTTGCCTGAAACCTTATATTTTGATTTGTTTCTAATTGAGCCCACACCTGAAAGTAATCTTTAGGGATAAAATGCTCCCGCTCTTTGTCTCTCGCAGCGACAAGCCCTAGCACTGGAGTTTGTACTCGGCCAATAGACAAAACTCCCTGATAGCCAGCTTCGCGGCCTCTAATGGTGTAAGCCCGGGTGAGATTGAGTCCAAACAGCCAGTCTGCTCTGGCTCTTGCTAAAGCAGAGCGAGAAAGCGCTGCGAACTCACTGTTCGGTCGTAAATGGTTTAATGCTTTTTTGACAGCGGCAGGCGTTAAATCATTAATCAGTAGGCGTTGAGTATTTTGAAGCTTTTCTTTCGATACTTTTGTGAAATGAATAACTTCATCGACTAGTAACTGGCCTTCACGGTCCGGGTCGCCGGCATTTACAAGATGAGAGGCTTTTTTAATGAGTTTTTTTAAAACACCAAGTTGCTTTTTTGTGTTGGCTTTTTCTTGCCATTGCCAGTCTGTTGGAATAATCGGTAGATGATCTAAATTCCACGATTTATAAAGAGGATCGTATTGGTGAGGTTCTGCTTGCTCTAATAGATGACCGATACACCAACTAATACAATCGCCATTGGGTAACCAGATACAGCCATCTTCCTTTTTTTGAGGTGTTGGAAGGGCGGCTGCGATAGCGCGAGCAAGACTTGGTTTCTCTGCAATATAAAGAATCATAGATACACTTACTGTTTATATATACAGTAAGTGTATCCAAGAGAAAGAGATCTGGCTAGGTCTCTTTTTATTTTATTCGAGGCTTTTGACTGGTTACTTGATTGGTACAACCAATACAGGAGTGTCGCTAGAGTGAATTACCCTGTTGGCAGTAGAGCCAAGCATCATCTGTCCTAAAAGGCTGTGAGTACGACTGTTCATAACAATCAAATCAGCCTCTTTTTCTTTTGCGACGTGATGAATAGAGTCCGTTGGAATGCCACTTTCGATGAGTATTTCAGGCTTCGTTGCTAAATTGGCAAGTTCGTCAGCATGTTTTTCCATTAAGTCAGCTAACATTGTTTCCATGCGTATTTTCATTTCTTTTTTGCCATTTTCGCGCATGGTTGCCATAACTTCTTCAGCAACATAGCCGCTAATCATATTAGCTGTCTGAGAGTTGATAGGCTCGATTACGTGCAAGAAAATAACTTTGGCTTGGTGAAGATTCGCAAGATTCAAAACAAGCTCTACTGCTGATTGCGTCTGGTTTTCTAAATCACATGCATAAATAATAGTTTTGATTTTAGGTAACATGACAAGATCCTCTTTTGATGTATACCTATAAGCTTAACTCTTTCAACTTTTACTGCTGTGATCTATATCAATCTTCATCATGCTTATTTTACCTGTGGTATCTGACAACGTATTAGCTTGTGCTCTATCAGTATGGTTAGCGAATAAAAAACAGCTTATCGATGATAGAAAAATCAAACTAACAAAAAGCATCGACCAATAATCTGTCGCTTTTTTGCTGCTTTTGTTTTTTTCCGTGGACGGAATAAAGCTTTCAGTTTTCATGATTCACTCCCTTATCAACGATTTAACACAATAAAGTAAATGATAATTGATATCATTTAATAAATCTATCGCTTTAATAGATAAAGTTTTAATGGTCGATTTTCATTGATGGTGACTTTGAAAAACAAGCCCGCGAGATTTGCCTATGTTATGATATGCGTTCAATTTTATGTGTAATGAATAAGAGAGTGTAACCATGTCAGAACTGTCGTTCGATTCGAATGAAGCAAAAATCGCATACGGTATTGGCCGTCAAATTGGTGATCAACTACGTGGTAGTGATCTTGGAGAATTATCTCTAACGCATCTTTTTGCTGCGATTGAAGATTCTTTAAATCAAGCTGAAATGCGCGTTCCAGGTGAAGAATTGGAAGCCGCTTTTGCAGAACTTCAGCAAAAAATGGAAGAAAAATCACGTGCAGGATCTGAAGAAACAGTGAAAGCGGGCGAAGCCTTCCTTGCTGAAAATAAAGCAAAATCTGGTGTTCAAACAACAGAGAGTGGTTTGCAGTTCGAAGTACTTGAAGAAGGTACTGGTGCAACTCCTAGCCGTGAATCAACAGTTCGTGTTCATTACGAAGGTCGTTTACTTGACGGTCAAGTATTTGATAGCTCAATCGCCCGTGGCGAGCCAATTGAATTCCCACTAACTGGCGTTATTGCTGGTTGGACTGAAGGTCTTCAGTTGATGAAAGAGGGCGCGAAATACCGTCTAACGATTCCTGCTGAATTGGCTTACGGCGCACAAGGCGCTGGTGCAATGATTCAACCTTTCTCTGTTTTACAGTTCGATGTTGAACTAATTGCTGTTGTTTAATTAGCAATTTAGAACGAAAAAAAACGAGCTTCTTCTAATGAAAGGCTCGTTTTTTTATGTCTACGATAAACTGTTGAGTTCAAATATAGCGAAAAATTAGATGTCTCTTTCCATTCGGACATGCATTTTTCCAGCTTCTAGAAATATTTTGCCATCTGAATGGAAATTTTGCTTTTCATAAAACTGTTGAACGTCTACTTGTGCGTGTAAGAAGACTTTTTGGATGCCCATTTCTCTGGCCACTTTGACGGCTCTCGTTAATAGCATTTCCCCATAACCTTGATGGCGATAAGCTGGCAGTACCGATAAACGACCCAATTGGCCTTCTTCTGTTAATCGACAGGTGCCAGTTGGAACGGCAGTGGTGCCAAAAGTCACAAAGTGAACCGCATTTTCGTCGTGTTCATCCCATTCGTCTTTTGGGTCGATACCTTGCTCGATAATAAAGACTTGTTTGCGCACAAAAACGAGTTGGTCTTTGCTGCTGTTCCAATCTGACGTTAATACTTTCACTTTCTTTATCCTATTCTTCTGGTGCAACCAGTTCGATTAGACCTTGTTGACGAATGAAGAATCGCACAAGAGGTTCTAAGTCAGCATTTTGACTGAAATCTAAACCAGAGAAATCAAATTCAACTTGATCAGTAATTGCTTGTACAAATGAAACCAATTCAGCATCAAGGTTGATACTGTCGCCATTACAGAAAACCGTCATGCTGCTCGTGTTGTCGTCTTGATAGTAGCAAATTCGCGCATCACCAGGACGAATAAAGGTTTGCCCTTGAGTGGCATTTTGAAACGCTAAGTCTAGGTCTTTAGTGTTAAGAGGCGTTAAATATTCTGGGTATTTGCTGTCACTCATGGTTTCGCCTAACCAGTTGGCTAATACATCGGGTTGGCTTATTAATCGAGCTAACTCCGCCTGTAGATGCGCAATGTCATCTTTATGGATCTGGGCGCTGTGTTCTCGGTTGCCTGTTTCTGGTGCAGCAAAGCGATGTTTAGCATCCGGCGTTTCACACAATTTATCTCGAATACCTGTAAGAGCATCTTGTATGCTTGGCGCACGAAAGCCGACTGAGTAGGTCATGCAATCATCATCTAAAGAACGGCCATTATGAGCAAAGTTTGGTGGTAAATATAAAATATCACCAGCGTCTAATTCCCAGTCCATTTCAGGATTAACAGGAAAGTTATCTAGGATATGCAGAGCGATATCAGCAATACCTGAGTCTTGATATTCACCCGGTGCTAATACTTGCCAACGGCGTTTACCTGCTACTTGAATTAAGAAGACATCGTATTGATCATAGTGTGGGCCAACACTGCCGCCTTCTGTCGCGTAGCTGATCATCACGTCGTCTAAGCGCGAGCTTGGCAAAAACTGGAATTGTTCTTTTAGGGCTTGAACTTCAGGAACCCAATGATCGACTGCTTGAACGAGAAGAGTCCATTCTTTTTCTGGCAATGAAGCAAAGGTGTTTTCATCAAAAGGTCCTTGCTGTGTCTCCCATGGCGTCTTGCCATTTTCGATCACAATACGTGACTCGACTTCTTCTTCCATTGCCATACCAGCAAGTTCATCGGCTTCCAATGGCACTTCAAAATCTGACAGGCCAGCACGAATAAGGAGTGGCTTTTTTTGCCAATATTCATTCAAAAAAGTGTGTGCTGTCATTCCACCAAGAATGGTTAACGGCGTATTTAGGTCTGTCATAGGTTTCTCGTGAAAAATAAAAAAGAGTCAGTTGGAATACAAAGACAAAAAAGAGCCGATAAATCGGCTCTTTTTTTTGCTTTTTACATCGTTATGTAAAGCAAAGTTTAGTTGCGGATAGCTTTCGCTTGAGCAACGGCATTACCAATATAAGTACCTGGTGTTAATGCTTTTAGTTCTGCTTTTGCTTGTTCAGGCATTTCTAATGTCTCAACAAAGGCTTCAATTGTTGCTTGGTCAATCGTGCGACCACGAGTTAACTCTTTTAGTTTCTCGTATGGAGACTCAATGCCGTAACGACGCATTACTGTTTGAATTGGTTCAGCCAGCACTTCCCATGCAGCGTCCAAGTCAGCATCTAGGCGAGGTGCATTGATTTCCAATTTGCTGATGCCTTTCAGGGTTGATTGGTAAGCAATTAAGCTGTGAGCTAAACCAACGCCTAGGTTACGTAATACAGTTGAATCTGTTAAGTCTCGCTGCCAGCGAGAAATTGGTAGTTTCGCACTTAAGTGACCCATGATGGCATTGGCAATGCCCAAGTTACCTTCAGAGTTTTCGAAGTCAATTGGGTTTACTTTGTGTGGCATAGTTGATGAGCCAATTTCGCCAGCAATGGTTTTTTGTTTGAAAAAGCCCATAGAAATGTAGCCCCAAACATCACGGTCAAAATCAAGCAATATTGTATTGAAACGACAAATAGCGTCGAACAATTCAGCGATGTAATCGTGTGGCTCGATTTGAGTCGTGTAAGGGTTCCAAGTTAAACCCAAAGACGTCACAAATGATTCTGCGTGAGCTTGCCAATCAACATCTGGGTAAGCAGAAAGGTGAGCATTGTAGTTACCAACAGCGCCGTTTATTTTGCCTAAAAACTCAACGCTTTGGATTTGTTTAAGCTGACGGCTAAGGCGTGCAGCTACGTTCGCCATTTCTTTACCAACCGTCGAAGGCGAGGCTGTTTGACCATGAGTACGAGACAACATTGGTTGCTCGGCGTGTTCGATGGCTAAATCTTGAATCGCTGTAATGATATTGTTTAGCTCTGGAGTAATGCCTTCTTCCAGTGCTTCGCGAAGCATCAATGCGTGGGACAAGTTGTTAATGTCTTCCGATGTACAAGCAAAATGAACAAACTCAGAAACAGCGGCTAATTCCGCATTGTCTGCCATTTTATTTTTAATGAAGTATTCAACTGCCTTGACATCGTGGTTTGTGGTTTTCTCAATGTCTTTAATGGCTTGAGCATCGGCTTCACTGAAGTTGTCTGCTAGTTGGTCTAAGAAAGTGCTGGCTTGAGCACTAAGAGCAGGAACTTCAATAATTTGTGGGTGACTGGCAAGAGCCTGTAGCCAGCGAACTTCAACTATGACTCGCATACGTAGCAAACCGTACTCGCTTACTGAGCGACGCAATACGTTTGTTTTCGATCCGTAACGACCGTCGATAGGGGAAATTGCATTTAAGCTAGTTAATTCCATTGAGATAACGCCTCGAACATGGTTTTCAGGGAGTCGCTATTATAGGCAAAAGAGGGAAGGTAATACAGGGAGTAGATGAGAGTATCACCATAAAAAAGCCCAGATGTCGCTTAAATATAGATATCTAAACGGCATCTGGGCTTGGTGTTACTCAAACATATTTATATTGAGAACATATCTCAGCTTATAGTGTTGCCAATGCTTGGTTGAACGTCGCGCTTGGGCGCATGACTTTTTCTACCGCATCAAGGTCAACATTATAGTAACCAGATAGACCAGCAGGTTTGCCTTGTACTGCAGCAAGCTCAGCAATGATTGTGTCTTCTTTCGCCGCCAGTACTTTCGACAATGGCGTGAACTTAGCCGCTAATTCTGCGTTTTCACTTTGCGCTGCCAACTCTTGAGACCAATAAAGTGCTAGGTAGAAATGGCTACCACGGTTATCCAATTCACCAGCCTTACGAGAAGGAGATTTGTTTGTGTCTAGCAATTTACCTGTTGCTTTATCTAGACACTTAGCAAGAATTTTTGCTTTCTCGTTGTTATGCTTAATGCCTAACTCTTCGAAAGATACGGCCACCGCCAAGAACTCACCAAGAGAATCCCAACGAAGGTGGTTTTCTTCCATTAGCTGTTGAACATGCTTAGGAGCAGAACCACCAGCGCCCGTTTCGTACATTCCGCCGCCGTTCAGCATTGGAACGATAGACAGCATTTTCGCAGATGTACCTAATTCCAAGATTGGGAATAAATCCGTTAGATAATCTCGAAGAATGTTACCTGTTACTGAAATGGTGTCTTGGCCACGAATGATGCGTTCCATAGAGAAACGGATCGCTTCGTTGTAAGTCATAAGGCGAATATCTAGACCGTTAGTATCATGATCTTTTAGGTAAAGCTCAACTTTTTTGCGAAGTTCGTTGTCGTGTGCGCGTTCTTCTTCTAACCAGAACACAGCAGGTGTGTCAGATTGACGAGCACGAGTAACGCCTAGTTTTACCCAGTCGCGAATAGGAGCGTCTTTTGTTTGGCATGCGCGCCAGATATCACCTTTCTCTACAGCGTGCTGCATTAAAACGTTACCTTGAGCGTCCACTATACGCATAGTGCCGGCTTCAGTGATTTCAAAGGTTTTGTCATGAGAGCCGTATTCTTCGGCTTTTTGCGCCATCAAACCAACGTTTGGAACCGTACCCATTGTGACTGGGTCAAATGCGCCATTGGTTTTACAGAAGTTAATTGTTTCTTGGTAAATGCGTGCGTAAGTGCTATCAGGGATAACTGCTTTAGCATCATGTGCTTTACCATCACGGCCCCACATTTTACCAGAACCTCGAATCATCGCCGGCATAGAAGCATCAACGATGACGTCACTTGGTACGTGTAGATTGGTAATGCCTTTGTCTGAATCAACCATTGCCAATTCTGGGCGAGAGTTATAAACATCTTCAATAGCTTGCTTAATTTCTGTCTGTTTTGTTTCTGGAAGCGTTTTGATTTTATCGTATACGCTGCCTAAACCATTGTTTGGGTTAACGCCGATTTCTTTAAACAATTCACCGTATTTTTCGAATACGTCTTTGTAGAAAACCGTTACCGCGTGACCAAATACGATTGGATGAGAGACTTTCATCATGGTTGCTTTTAAGTGCACAGACCACATGATGTTGTCTTCTTTCGCTTCTTGTAGCGTCGCTTCGAAGAATGCACGAAGTTTAGCGCAGCTGATGTTCATGCTGTCTAAAATTTCGCCTTCTAAAAGAGGAAGAGACTTTTTCAATTCAACAGAACCGTCTTTTTTAACAAATTCGATGTTAACGGTTTGAGCAGAATCCATAGTTGTAGATTGCTCAGAAGAATAGAAATCGCCATCGCGCATGTAGTCAGCGTGAGAAACAGAGGTCTTTTTCCATTTGCCCATTGAATGTGGATTCTTGCGAGCGAAGCCTTTTACTGCAGCTGGCGCGCGACGGTCAGAGTTACCTTGACGTAAAACAGGGTTTACTGCGCTGCCCAACACTTTAGAGTAGCGAGCTAAAATGTCTTTTTCTTCATCAGTTTGTGCGTTTTCTGGGTAGTCAGGTAGTCCGTAGCCTTGTGCATTAAGTTCTTTAATCACAGCATTAAGCTGTGGCAATGAAGCACTGATATTAGGCAATTTTACAATGTTTGCTTCTGGCGAAGCGGTTAGGTCGCCTAAGAATTGAAGGCCATCTTCTACTTGTTTATCAGCAGGAAGAAGATCAGAAAAGCCTGCAAGGATACGACTTGCTAAAGAAATATCGGTAAGTTTTAGTTCGATATCTGCTTCTTTTGCAAAAGCGCCAAAGATAGGAAGCAAAGATGAAGTAGCCAGTGCTGGTGCTTCATCGGTCAACGTATAATAGATGGTTTGTTTCGACATGTAATTCCCCTAACATTTCAGGCTGTGTTGCCCATTGAATCGAAGATGACTTTTAGCCGCCATTCCCTAGGTTTTAACTGGTTGCGCATAATTTGCGCAGGTTCAAATTTTGGTCGATATACTACCTAAAAAACCAAGGTAGAGATATCGGCTCCAAGATATACTCAAAATTGATTTCAGTTATTGTTGTGTTTACGGTTCGTATTTTCTTACTTATTTTTAAGAATAAAAAAGCCCCAAAGGGCTTTTAGAAAGAAACACAAAACTAACTACGAGATTCTAAGGCGCTTAATAATGCCTTTCTTTTAAAAATCAAATGCCAGCGTTTGCCGCCGAGTTGTCGCCATAACATGGCTGCCCGGATGCCTGACATTAGAATGGCTCTAACCTGATTGGCAATATACGGCTGCTGCAAGAAGCGGCTATCGCCTTGCACTTGAATACGAAAAGGCAAAGTGCTTAACGTGTCCTGATACATGCCCGAAATAGAGGCGATGATGTTCTCGTGCAGTACGCTATCGTAATGCGCTTTCTTTTGTTCAATTTGGGAGATTTTCTGACCAATAGTCGAAAGCATTTGTGGTGTTTTAGCCAGTTTGTTTTCAAGATGGACTAAACTAAGTGCGTAGCGCAATGTATCTGGATTAACGCTGCTACGCTCTTTTCCTAATGCTTTTTTAGCGACATTTCGGCCAAGAGATAAGTTGCTTTGATAATCCCATTGTCCGCCATAAATATCTTCAGTAGAAGAGGCGTTGATGAGTAAAACACTGTCAATCATAGGCTGTAACGCTGTGTTATCGACTTTTCCTGTTTTGGCTAAAATAGCGACCAATTCTGCCGCTTGAAACACAGCAGATAGCGCGATAGATTGTTCTTTTTCTCTACTACTCACGTTATAAACTCTCTACTTATTAAACGCTTCATTGATGATACCGCCACCAAGGCAGTGTTCACCAACATAAAAAACAACAGATTGCCCAGGTGTAATGGCTCGTTGAGGTTCAACAAAAGACACTTCAATTTGGCCTTTTTCATTCAGATACACAGTGCACTCTTGATCCGGCTGGCGATAGCGACATTTTGCAGTGCAGGTCATAGGCAAGTTTGGCGTTTGACGAGCAACCCAGTCAAAATTATCCGCAATTAAATGAGTCTTGAATAAAGATTCATGCTGACCGCCTTGTGTTACTACCAGCACGTTGCGCGTTAAGTCTTTTTCAACTACGTACCATGGGTCATCTGAATACTTAGCCAAACCGCCAATGCCTAAACCTTGGCGTTGGCCTATGGTGTGATACATCAAGCCATGGTGGCGTGCGATAATATCGCCTTCAAGTGTTTCAATATTACCTGGTTGGGCTGGCAAGTATTGTTCTAAAAAGTCTTTGAAGCGGCGTTCGCCAATGAAACAAATGCCTGTGCTGTCTTTTTTGTTGTGCGTGACGAGACCAAATTCTTCGGCTAAACGACGTACTTCTGGTTTTTCCAGTTCGCCCACAGGGAATAGTGTTTTGGCTATTTCGTCTTTACCTACTGCATAAAGGAAGTAACTTTGATCTTTATTGCCATCAAGGCCTTTTAATAAAAGAGGTTCACCGTCTTTTTCGCCTCGGCGTACGTAATGACCTGTAGCAATATAATCAGCACCAAGGGCCAAAGCGTATTCTAAAAAGGCTTTGAATTTGATTTCTTTATTGCAAAGGATGTCTGGATTCGGTGTTCGACCCGCTTTGTATTCTTCTAAAAAATGTTCGAATACATTATCCCAATATTCAGCGGCAAAGTTAGCCGTATGAAGTGTGATGCCTAGCTTGTCAGATACGGCTTGAGCATCCGCAAGGTCATCTTTGGCTGTGCAGTATTCGGTGCCGTCGTCTTCGTCCCAGTTCTTCATGAACAAGCCTTCGACCTGATAGCCCTGCTGCATCAGAATAAGGGCCGATACAGAGGAATCAACGCCACCTGACATTCCTACGATGACTTTTTTTGTGCTATTTGCAGCAGTGCTTTCTTTCATGACCAATGGGTACTCATAAGGCAGTTTTTAAATAGATTGTTAAAACGAAGAGGCGAGGCCTCAAATACATTTATCAGATATTTTCAATCGCCAATATTGTATCACTTTCTTTTTACCGATAGGGCGAACTATCGATAGAGAGAAAGTGATCAGATATAAAGCATAAAGGTATAATGGGGTTGCGAAGTGAATCTTCAATGCAGGCCCTAATTAATGGGCTTCGATGAGGTAGTGCAAGAATTTCATCATAGGTCAGCCAGTGACTGGATTCTATATCAGGGTCAAGTTCAAGAGTGGCCTGTTTTATCGGTTCACATAAAAAACAAAGTCGATGGTAGGTGTCTGCACCTTTGAAAGGGGTAAAGGAGTACATGCCAAGTAAGCCGACTGGTTTAACGAGCCAGCCAGATTCTTCTAGGGTTTCTCTAATGACGGCATCAATAGCACTTTCATTATTTTCTATGTGTCCGGCGGGTTGGTTTAGTACGAGTTGGTCGTTCTGCCACTCCTTCACCATCAGGTATTTTGTTTCTTTGGAATCCGAGTTGTCTGTTTTCACCAGAGCGGCGACGGTTAGATGAGGCAGTTTTTCTCTTTCTTTGCGCTTCAAAATTCATTACCTCTTTTGATAGCTCATCGGTTGGTTCGGTGTAACTCCAATGTCCAAGTTGGGTGTTGTCTAGTGAGTATGGGCCAATGGCGTAACGTATTAATCTAAGTGTAGGAAAACCAACAGCGGCCGTCATTCGGCGTACTTGGCGATTTTTGCCTTCACGAATTTGCAGTGATATCCAGCTTGTGGGAATGTTTTCTCTGTGTCTGACTGGTGGTGTTCTCGCCCAAATATTCGGTTCTTCTATGCGTTCTGCCTGAGCCGGTTTGGTTAAACCGTCTTTCAGTTCGACACCTTGCCTGAGTTGATCTAAAGCTTCTTCAGATATGTTGCCTTCCACTTGAACCCAGTAAGTCTTTGGCATCTTGAAATCAGGAGAAGCGATGATGTGTTGTAGAGCACCTTGGTTGGTTAACAGCAATAAACCTTCTGAATCAAAATCTAATCGGCCAGCAGGGTAAAATTCAGGAACATGAATGAAATCAGCCAGTGTGGATTTTTCGCCTTCTTGAGAAAATTGACTAAGTACTCGAAAGGGTTTGTTGAACAAAATTAAATTAGAAGGCATGTGCTCATTGTGTCGTTATAGTGTGTGATTAGATTGCTGAGTGAAGGTGTGACAGAAAGTATTTGTTTAGTCATATAAACCTTACCCCTCATTATGAGGAGTAAGGTAACAAATTCATTCTTGGATTACGATGTTGCTGTGCTTACGTCGTATGCTTGTTGAGCGGATTAATTTGATGTGGGTAGAGTTTCTTCATCGGTGATTTCCTGTACTTCCTCTTGTTCAGACGAAATTGGGTTAATATCAATCGCATGCATGCCTCTATCTCCAGGCTCAGTACTAAAAGTCACCGTCTGTCCTGCCTTGAGCGTTTTGTAGCCTTCGACATTAATCGCAGAATAATGAATAAACAAATCTTCCTCAAAATCCTCCGACACTATAAATCCATAACCTTTGGCATTATTGAACCACTTAACTAATCCGAGATGCATGAGTTACTCCTTATTTACTCTAAATCGCTCTAAAACGTTTCGTTATTGTTTTTCTACGAGGCTAAAAATAAGCGGTGATAAGCATAGGTGCGAAATTTTTGTTACGAATCAATGTTAGAATCTTACCTATAATCTTGATTACACACTTAATCGCCTCAATAAAAGCGTAGAAGGCGTTTTGCTATTTGTAAAATCCAAGTGGTAATCTAGAACGCAGAGTTGAACGTATCTAATAGTGGTAATGTGCTGAATTGGGCAAATTACGTGAAAAGTGAAGCCTCAGAGGCATGGGATGATTGTAGATCAGAAAATTAGATTAGTATCAGAAGACGAGCAACAAGGGCATTCTAGTATCGCGATTGCGCCACAAGAAACCGAGTTACAACCGCCTTCTATGTATCAAGTAGTATTGTTTAATGATGACTATACGCCAATGGATTTTGTCGTATTTATTCTTCAGCGTTTTTTCTCAATGGATGGAGAAAAGGCTAACCAAGTTATGTTGGAAGTGCATCAAAAAGGTAAAGGAGTTTGTGGTATTTATCCTTTTGATATTGCGGAAACGAAAGTAGCAATGGTACAACAGTTCGTAGAACAAAATGAGCACCCCTTAATGTGCGACCTACAAAAGGTTGACTGATTCAGAGTGAGGGCATAGCAATGTTAGATAAAGAACTAGAGCAAACCCTAAATGCCGCGTTCAAAGCGGCACGTGATAAACGCCATGAATTCATGACAGTAGAGCACTTGTTGTTGGCGCTTATCGAAAATGATGCTGCATCAAATGTCTTAACTGCCTGTGGTGTGAGTTTAGATGTCTTAAGTAAGGAGCTGGAAGAGTTTGTTGATAGTACAACCCCTTTGCTTCCTGAAGATGATGAAGAGCGAGAAGTGCAGCCAACGTTAGGTTTTCAGCGTGTATTACAGCGAGCTGTGTTTCATGTGCAATCTTCTGGAAAACGCGAAGTAACTGGCGCCAACGTGCTTGTGGCCATTTTTAGCGAACAAGAAAGCCAGACTGTTTATCTTTTGAAACGTCATGGTGTTGCTCGTATTGATGTTGTTAATTTCGTTGCTCATGGCATTTCTAAAACAGGTGATTCGTCTCAAGAGATGGATCAAGACGAAGAGGCGGAAGACACAACAACCGCGCCTTTGCAAAAGTTTGCAACGAATCTTAACGAAGAAGCCAAAGCTGGAAAAATCGACAAATTGATTGGTCGTGAATACGAAGTGGAGCGAGTAATACAAACGCTCTCTCGTCGTCGTAAAAACAATCCATTATTGGTTGGTGAGTCTGGCGTGGGTAAAACGGCCATCGCTGAAGGTTTGGCTAAGCGCATCGTTGATGGACAAGTGCCTGATGTTATCGCCGATGGCGTCGTTTACTCGTTGGATCTTGGTGCTTTATTGGCGGGCACGAAATACCGTGGTGACTTTGAAAAACGCCTTAAGCAATTGCTTGGCGAATTGAAAAAGCTGCCGAATGCTATTTTGTTTATCGATGAAATTCATACCATTATCGGTGCGGGTGCGGCATCAGGCGGCGTGATGGATGCTTCTAACCTATTGAAGCCAGTATTAAGTTCTGGTGGATTGCGTTGTATCGGATCAACAACATTCCAAGAATTTCGTGGTGTCTTTGAAAAAGATCATGCCTTGGCTCGTCGTTTCCAAAAAATTGATGTGAACGAACCGAGCGTTGATGACACTTATCAAATCTTGAAAGGCATCATAGGGGCGTTTGAAGAGCATCATCAAATCAAATATGAAGAACCGGCTTTGTTAGCGGCTGCAGAACTTGCGCAGCGTTATGTGACAGACCGCCATATGCCAGATAAAGCAATTGATGTGATCGATGAAGCGGGTGCGTTTCAGCGGCTTCAGCCTGAAGGTAAACGCAAATCAGTAATTACCGTGTCTGATATTGAAGACATTGTCTCTAAGATCGCTAGAGTGCCTGTAAGAGCGGTGAATTCAGATGATAGAAAAGTACTGTCTAATCTAGAGCGCAACCTGAAAATGGTGGTGTTTGGACAAGATAATGCTATTGATTCTTTGTCAGCGGCGATTAAATTGTCTCGTGCTGGATTGAAAGCCGAGCAAAAACCGATTGGCTCTTTCCTAATGGCTGGACCAACCGGTGTTGGTAAAACCGAAATTACGAAACAGCTGGCCAAGCAGTTAGGGTTAGAGCTTATTCGCTTTGATATGTCTGAATACATGGAGCGCCATGCCGTTTCTCGCTTAATTGGTGCGCCACCAGGTTATGTGGGTTTTGATCAAGGTGGCTTGCTAACAGAGGCGGTTACTAAGAACCCTCATAGTGTGGTTTTACTTGATGAAATCGAAAAAGCCCATCCAGAAGTCTTTAACTTGTTATTGCAAGTGATGGATCACGGTACTTTGACCGATAACAACGGTCGCAAAGCGGACTTCCGTAATGTGATTTTAGTCATGACATCAAATGCCGGCGCAGAAGACTTAGCGCGTCGTTCAATTGGTTTCTCAAGTCAGGATAATTCAACAGACGGTATGGAAGCGATTAATCGTACCTTTACGCCAGAATTTAGAAACCGTCTTGATGCTGTGATTCAATTCCAGCAACTTGATGAGAAAATTATTTTCAATGTGGTGGATAAGTTCTTGGTCGAATTGCAGGTTCAATTAGACCCTAAAGGCGTCATGCTGGAAGTGTCTGATACCGCAAGAGGTTGGTTGGCTAACAAAGGTTATGACCGTCAGATGGGCGCTCGTCCAATGGCTCGAGTAATTCAGGAGCATCTTAAAAAGCCGTTAGCAGACCAAATACTGTTTGGTGACCTGCATGATGGTGGGCATGTAAAAGTGTCTTTAGATGAAAAAAGTGACGAACTGAAATTTGACGTGATAAAAGAAGCGGTCGTTCAATAAGAGTTAATGCAATCGCTGAA
>NZ_JAMB01000005.1 GCF_000521805.1 Marinomonas ushuaiensis DSM 15871 | reverse complement strand
TCCAACTATTGGGGGTCACTTCACATTGAAGCCGGTTTTTTATTGCTTAATAACTCGCTAAGCTATTTGCTTACATACGATTATTGAAAAGACACACTTACAACGCAGCGAACTCTTTTTCCCAACGCTTAGCTTCTTTCTTAGATGGCCCACCCAATACATTCACCGCTGTACGCATACGTGCACGGGAAATATCAGAGCCTAGAATAGCCATAGAGTCGAATACGGATACCGACGCGGTTGTGCCTGAAATAGCAACGAACAGCGGCGCAAAAAAGTCTTTCGGCTTAATTTCAAGTGTTTGCGCAAGTGTTTTCATTTCATTGAATATCTCGTCTTTTTCCCATTTATTCAATATCTCTAAACGCCACAAGGCAAACTGCATCGCTTTACGAAGCGTTTCTTCTTCCATCTTAACGGAAGCGAAATCTTCTTTCGTAATAGGTAGCATGCCTTTTAAGAAAAAACCGGCAACATCAGCAACATCTGAGAAAGTTTCAACACGAGGAATAACCAATGGAAGTATCTTCATTAAGTATTCAGGATTCAACGCCCATTCAACGTATTTTTGAGCAAAGGTTTCTGGCGTCAAATTCTCGCGAATCCAAGTACCATTTAACCAACTCAATTTCTCGACATCAAAAATAGGTCCGCCAAGGGAAACACGTTGAATATCAAAGTTTTCAACCATGTCGTCTAATGAGAATTTTTCACGCTCATCAGGCATAGACCACCCCATACGACCAAGATAGTTAATCACAGCTTCCGCCATGTAACCCATACGTTGGTAATACAGAATGCTCGTTGGATTTTTACGTTTTGATAATTTTGATTTATCAGGGTTACGCAACAAAGGCATGTGACACAAGGTTGGCATATCCCAACCAAAATATTGATACAACAAGATATGCTTAGGCGCTGAGTTAATCCATTCCTCACCACGAATGACATGGGTGATTTTCATCAAGTGATCATCTACCACATTCGCTAGGTGGTAAGTCGGCATGCCATCAGCCTTCAGCAACACTTGCATGTCAACCTGAGTCCAGTCAATTTCAATTGTGCCACGCAACATATCCTGAACGACACACGTGCCCTCTTCAGGAATTTTCATGCGTATTACATATGGCACACCCTCGTCTAACTTTGCTTGAATTTCTTCTGGCGTTAACTTTAAAGCACGACCATCATACTTCTGCGGCAAGCCCTGCTCTTTTTGTTCAATACGCATTTGATCCAACTCTTCTGTTGTTTCAAACGCATAAAAAGCATGGCCTTTATTAACCAATTCCAAAGCATATTGACCGTAGATATCACCACGCTCACTTTGACGATAAGGGCCATATTCACCACCAACATCTGGACCTTCCGCCCAATCAAGTCCTAACCAACGCAAAGCATCTAGAATCATTTTTTCAGATTCTGGCGTACTACGAGTTTGATCGGTATCTTCAATACGTAAAATGAATTTACCACCCATTTTACGTGCAAACGCCATATTAAATAGCGCGATGTAAGCTGTACCAACGTGTGGATCACCCGTTGGTGATGGCGCAATGCGTGTTCTTACCTCTGACATAAATATCTCATTTATCTGTTGTCTTAAAATACCGACATTATAAGCCTCTCATCGCTTGTGAGTAAGAGGCTCAATAAATATATTCTCTCCTAGAGAAATATTTCTGTGCTCTTTATTTAAGAAGTGAACGCACCAAAAAGGAACGCACACGAAAAGCAGAACCATTTATGACCAAAAAAAGCCTATTTAAGCCCGTATTTGATATACAAAAAAAGGGGGAAATTACAGAAACAGATACAGAAGGGGATATTTTTGATTAAAGAAATTTCTTGGCGTTTTTTTTGCAATAAAAATTACAGCGTTAATATTTTAAACACTGATATTAACCACTTTGTTAGCCAATGCCGGTTAACCTCATTAATGGCAACGTCGCCCACTGCTGTATCGTTCAGTAGTATCTGATTAGGTTTCTTATTAATTAGGAAAGCCTCAGGGAACGCTTGTCTATCTGCCCCCTATTTCTAATACGATGACTTAATTCAGCTTCAATTGACGACTAGTGACGATTAATAAAAAACGGCAAGTATTATGAATTTCATCCTTATCAAAATCTAAGTTACAACAGAAAGAAGTAGATTCAAGTGCCCATTTTTCATTCAAAGGAATTGCTATGTTACTAACTCCAGGGGCTATTTTAATAGCTGCGCTGCCCTACTACGCACGTTTGTTGATTGTTTTATTATTGGGCGTAATCACAGTTTCGGCTATTTTGATTCCACACTTCTTCATAGAAGCGAACATTATTGTCGTCTTAACAACCTGCTTGCTAGTCTATTTTGCAATGTCTTCTAGCGAATTAACACGGTTACGTATTAAAGAACTCACCCAACATCTAACTAATTTTGAACATAGTGATGCCGTTAATTTGTCTTATAACGACACTGAATTTAATACGTTAGCTCATCATATCAACATCCTATTGCGCGCACTTAGCCGAAAAAATCACTTATTACAAAGTTGCTCACAAGAAACCCGTTATACCGCCACAGAACTTCAGAATTCATCTAATGTCGTTGCCAATGGAGCCCAAGAAGAACATCTTGCATTAAACGCTCTCGTTATCAGCAGTCAAGAAATGGCAATCACAATTGAAAATATTCTCGCCAGAATCAATTTGACATCAACAATGGCTAATCAAACTCGACAACAATCAGAACAAGGCCAAGTTGCATTGGAAGAGTTAAAACAACAAATTCATCTAATACAATCTACGGTTGCTCATAATCAGGCACAAATGACACAACTAATAAAGACGACACAAGATATTAGTGAATTTGTCACTACGATAGAACAAATCACCTCACAAATTAATTTACTTTCATTAAACGCTTCAATCGAAGCGGCAAGAGCGGGTGATGCAGGAAGAGGTTTTGCCGTTGTTGCAAACGAGGTCAGGCTATTGGCCGAGAACACAGAAAATGCGGCCCAGGATATTGGTCGTTTAGTCACCTCAATTGCCTCTGAAGTAAACACATCAGAACAAACCAGTTGGAAATTAATTGAGCTTGCCACCAGCGCAGCAACAGGTTCGGATACTGCAGCAGCATCTTTGATATCTATTCATGATGCGGCACAATCAACACAAAAAGAAATAACGCATTCAACCCAACTCATCACTGAATTTGGTGTTGCTAATACAAAAATGAGGGAACGATTACAGAACATCGCTGTGGTAAGTGAACAGCACAGCCAAGCCAGTAAAGACACAAAAGACATGGTCAAATACATGGAATGGCTTTCTTCTCGATTAGAGCAAAAGGAGACAGAAGTATGATGTTAACAAGCCTTTTTTTCCTTACCTGCCTAACTATTATATTAATGGCTATAGGTCGACAAATATGGTCCAAGAAAGCTTCTAAAGAACGTACATTAATGGGCGTTTCAGGAATTACTGTATTTATTGAATTGATTAAATTCACCCAACAACATAGAGGAATGCATTCAGGCTTTCTTAATGGAAAACTAGACTTTGAAGCTAAGCTCCCAATTTTGGAGGAAAATATCAATACCCTTTACTCTAACCTACTGTCCTTTGAAAAAACTCATAACTACCCAACATCACTCAGCGCACATTACCCATTTAAACAATGGCAACGCTTAATCAAAAACAATGAAATAACCAGCGCAGAAAGCTTCCAACTACACTCTGGCCTTATCACTCGTCAGCTTGACGCTGTCTGGGACATGGCCGATGAATTTTCATTAACATCCAATCATCATGAATACATACGAAATTCGGCACAACAGCTAGTCAAAACCTTACCTGAACTGGCTGAGGCATTAGGTCAAATTCGAGCACTTTCTGTACAAGTCTCAGCAAAGCAGGAGATGAGTGCTGACAAGAAATTACAACTTTTATTTACATTAGGAAAAATAGAAGAGCATCATAGAAACCTCACTTTGTCGCTTGCTAGATCAACAGACAGACGGCTTACTATGTTTATTGCAGAAATAAAGCAAAGCACCAAAGACTCAACCTTATGCCAACAAAATCCAGACACAATTTTTCAAGAAGCCACACACGTTATCAACGAAGTCTTCGTATTTATCTTGGCTGGATTTGATGATTTAAAAACAAAAATCAAAAGTCATTAAGGCTTTATTTTAACCGTATTAACCTTCAAATACGAAAGTTGAGAAAGGCGAATACCAATATCAACATCAGTTTTCAGAGCAACCAAAGCTCGCGACTTAATACACTGATCATAACCACCAGCTAAAAGCTTCTGGGTACGCTCGGGGAAAGAAGACAAATTATTATAGATGTCTTCTATGGTTGGAAAGGCATTAATAATGCTTAACGCTGTTTTAGGACCAACCCCCTTAACACCAGGGATTCGGTTCGTGGTATCGCCCACCAAAGCCCAATAATCCGTTAATTGATGAGGTTCAACGCCATATTTACCTGGCACCCAGATTTTATCGTAACCTAACCGGGCAAAATAATCGTATTGAAGAATATGGTCATCACTCAGTAACTGAGTGAAACCTTTATCAGTAGAAACAATGTAAGAAGTTATATTATGTTGAGCAGCCTTAACCGCAAGTGTCGCGATAAGATCGTCCGCTTCCCAACCATCTAATCGTAAACAGGGCAAACGATTAAAACGAAAGATTTTGGCGAATTCAGGTAAAGACTCTAAGAGCTTATCGTCCATCGGAACACGGCCCAATTTATATTCAGGGTAAACTTCGTGTCGCCATGTTTTTCCGTTGGAATCAAACACAACCACAGCATAAGCTGGATCAAACTGATGCGTCAGCTTTGCCAATGCATCAATTGAAATACTTTGCGTCCGCTCAACTCGACGATCTAAGTCTTTTTCTGATTCAAGCGCAGCATAAAGACGTCGAATCAAATTTAAACCGTCAATAATGAGTAATTTTTTGCCCACTTCAAACCCTTATTTTTGCTCGATTAATTTGCTATTGCATAATAATTTTAGGGTACCATGTGTCAATCTCCATCACGACTACTTGTGTGATTGAATATAAATAAAAAGGATTCTACTTATGAAAACAGCACATTCATTCTTTTGCGTTAGTATTATTTTAGGCGCAACTTCTTCATCGATTCTTGCTGCACCGATAAATGCCGTGATTGGATTGAGTAATAGTCAAGTTGTTGAAAGTGGAAAGAAAATGAGTCTTGTGCCTAACACTGGAACTGTACTCCCTCTTCAAGACAGCTTCTTGCCAATTAGTAATTTACAGAATACCGAGAATAAAAACTGGTTTGACGAAATTGGCCAGAAAATTAGAGTCGAGCACAAACAGCGAGATTTGAGTTATACAGGTGTTCTGACAAGCATAGAGAACGGTGAGCGCTCTTTCTTAATATCTGTTAACAAAAGATTAACCTCTTTACCTATGAGTGATTTCTACCTCATTCCCCTCGAAAAAAACGACAGTACAAAAACAACATCTGTTCCTTACCAAGTCAGCTATCAAACCAACCAACTCTCATGGACACCGCAACTGAGTTTAATATTTGACGACAATCAAGTATCGCTTTCACAACAAGCTATATTGCATAACAACTCGAGTGCCGTCATAGAGATCCAAGACAGTTTGCTACATTATTCTCGAACGGCAAGTCCCCAAGTATTCAAAGCAGAGCGCAGCTTAATGGCGATGGATTCGGCAAACCAAGGTGTCGAGTATCAGGACAATGAAATAAGTTATCCACTAAACGGCCCTGTATTATCGATCGCGCCTTACTCAAATACCCTTTATTCATTACCAAGTAGCCGCAGTTCAATCGACAGTAAAGTCCAAACTGGTTCACTTTATACTCACAGCAATAGCACAGGAAAAATCGACATTAGTTTTTATAACCAGCTAGGGTTTACACTAGAACAAGACGGACTTCCAGGGGAATACAAAACATTCTGGAAAAGAAATAACTTACTCATCCCTGGCAACTCTGTTGCATTGAACACGGTACGAGCCAATAATTCAGTAGAGGTCATTACGAACAAAAGCCAAGACATTACTGGCTATATTACGTTAGTTGAGTCGTCATCTAAAAAACTTCCTAGCACTCAAACTTGGGAAGCCACCATTCAAAATCACTCAAATCAAGAACAAAACTATTCGATCGTACAAAACACAAATGGCATTATACAAATATTAGAAAAAAGCGATGTCGCTCAATTGAATGCCAATAGCATAGAAATTTCAGGAAAAATAAAAGCCAATTCAAAAAAGACAATTACTTATAAAATTGAACTGAATAACTAAGTTAAAAAGCGAATACAAAGAACAGAATCAGAAAATAGTCTTATAAATAGAAAAAGCAGAATGATAAAGGAATGACTGTTGCATTAATTTTCCACATTGTAAGACTATGTAAAATATTTCATTATGATATTGTCAACAGTCATAATAGATATAGCAAGAATGGCACTGCCGAAAGCAAAACACTTGAGGTACTATTATAACTATATTTCATACTACGGGCCCACAGAGATCTATGAAAAAGCATATTATACCATCGTTAATAGCGACAGTTGCCCTAAGCAGTGCGACAGTTCATGCGGAAAGCATTTACGAAGTTTACAAGCTTGCCAAGCAAAATGACCCAGGCTTAAGAGCCGCAGCAGCGACTTACAAAGCACAAAAAGAAAGTGTAACCGTCACCAAAGGCAGCTTATACCCTAGCATCACCTTTAGTGGTGAGCTGGGCTATGATGACATAGGCAGCCCTTCTGACGATTATGACAATGTATCCAATACGCTGGCGCTTTCTTTAAACTACCCGATTTATTCTCCAGCATTGGGTTATGCGGTTGATGCAGTAGAGTTGGATTTTGACAGTGCAGGTATTGCCTTTGAAAACTCAGAAGAGAATTTAGTTCTCACTACATTGAATGAATACTTCAATTTATTGATTGCACAATCCACTCTGCAAACGACTGAAGCTTTGGTAAAAAGTACAGAAAGTCAGCTTGATCGTGCTAAAAAGCAATATGAAGTTGGTCTAGCGTCTATTACGGATTTACAAGATGCCCAAGCAGAATATGATTCTGTACGAGTCACACAACTAAGCGCTCAATCAGCGGTATCTGTTGCTCAAAATGCACTTTATCAAAGAACAGGAAAAACATTAAATAGCATTCCTGAATTAGCAAAGGATTACCCAATCCGCCTTGAATCAGGAATGACAGTTGATTCTTTACTCACTAAGGCTCGCCGTGACAACAAAGAATTACGCATATTAAATCTTTCTGTTGCTAGTGCAGAAAACAACATCGACATTCAAAAAGCCAACGGCCGCACACCAACCGTTGCAATTACAGGCGCATTATCTCGTGTTGATAATGACTATACAAATTCAACATTTAATACCGATGGCGTAACGAACTCCGCCTCTGTTGCACTAGGTGTCAGCATTCCGCTTTACAGCGGTGGTTCGATTAATGCGTCCGTACGCCAAGCTTCTGCTCAAGCCGAATCAGTGATTGAACAAAGAGCAAGTTCACTACAAGCTATTGAACTAAACATTCGTAGTCTTTATTTAGATCTACAAACGTCCGTTGCTCAAGTTGCAGCACAGCAGCAACTTATTCGTTCAAGAACCAGCGCGCTTGAAGCAACAAAAGCAGGATACGATGTAGGTACTCGTAACCTTGTAGAACTACTAGATGCGCAATCTAATCTTTACGATGCTCAGAACACTTACGAGCAGTATCGATACAATTTTGTGTTGAAAAAGCTTAGTTTGTTAGAAGCCACAGGCGATCTAACAGAAGATAAAATCAAAGAGTTGGATAAGTGGTTGGTTGCTAAAAAGTAATAAATCATAGACAAGAAGGATAAGTTAAAAATCTGTATCTCTTCAATAAACAAATAAAAACTGAACAGTGAAGATGGAGTACTGATGTCTCTTATAAAACAACTAAGAGAAGTCAGTACTCCAAGCTAAATTAGAACAACATTGCACATACGAACAAAAGGCTTACCGTTAAAATAGCTCTCACCCTAAAATCATTAAACTCCATTGATAGTCTTAAACTCGCGACAAAATAAGTCGTTTAAAGACTCAACCTATCAAGAAAAATATTACTACATTAGCATGCCCAGTCTTTCGGCATCACAGGCGTCAAGGACAGCAGTTTTTTGGTGTATTCCGCCTGTGGGCGCTCAAATAGATCTTCGGTTTTACCCGCCTCCTCGATCACGCCATTACGTAGTACAACCATGTCATCGGCCATTTGTCGAACCACTGAAAGATTGTGGCTAATAAATAAAATAGTCAGTCCAAACTTCGATTGCAGATCTTTCAAAAGATTGAGGATCTCAGCTTGAATAGATACATCCAATGCGGAAGTCGGCTCATCACATATCAAGAATCGTGGTCGAGCCAATAACGCTCGTGCCACGGCAATACGTTGACGCTGACCACCAGAAAATTGATGTGGGTATTTATCGATCGCATCTGGTGCCATACCAACCAAAGCAAGCATAGAAGCTGCAAGCTCTTGGCGTTTCTCTGGGTCTTTTTCTAAACCGTAGAACCAAAGCGGCTCTGTCAAAATCGAGCCAATCTTGTGGCGCGAGTTTAGGCTTGAATAAGGGTCTTGAAACACCATTTGAATAATTCGACGAGAAGCATGTTTACGGCTACGCGACTTTCCTGCCGGTAATATTTCGTTACCAAGCATCATGGTGCCACTATTAGGAGTGATCAGTCCCGTGATGGTTTTAGCGACAGTAGATTTACCTGAACCACTTTCACCAACCAACCCCATAATACTACCAGGCTTGACGTTAAAGCTGATTTTATCGAGAGCAATAAAGTCCTCTGGTTTACGCCACAATGATTTTCGTGTTCCAGAAAAGCGAACGTCTAGCGCTTCAATTGATAAACCGATTGAAAGCTCTTTTTGCTCGTCTTCAGGTAAATCTTTTTCTTCAAGTAACCATTGCTCAGCAAGATCGCCGGTAAAAACGCTAGCACCTTCAATGCCTTCTGTAGCCGGCACACTGAATCGATCAATTTTATGATCCATTGGCGGCACAGCACTCATTAAAGCTCGTGTATAAGCATGCTTAGGACGACCCAATACTTGTGCGGTTTCGCCCGATTCAACGACATGACCATTGCGCATAACAGTCACCCGATCAGCAATTTGTGCAATAACACCAATATCGTGAGTGATCAGGATAAAGCCAATTTTTCGTTTGTCTGCCAATGAGCGGATCAAGTCCAGCACTTGGCTTTGTACAGCAACGTCCAGTGCTGTGGTAGGTTCGTCCGCGATAATGAGTTCAGGATTAGTACAAAGCGCCAGTGCAATCACCACACGTTGACGCATACCACCAGAAAACTGATGTGGCCAAGATTTGATGCGTTCTGCCGCATTTTTAATACCGATTTCTTCGAGCAAGTCGATGGCGCGAGTACGAGCCTCATCCGCTGACATTTTCTCATGGGCCAAAATGGTTTCAACCAACTGTTCTTCAACCGTCATCAAAGGGTTAAGGCTGGTTTGCGGATCTTGGAAAATCATCGAAATACGTTTGCCACGCAACGCATGGGCTTGATTCACATCCAAGGCACGCAAGTCCGTATCGCCCAACATGATGTTGCCTTCAGAGATATAACCCGGTGTTTGCAACAAACCAATAACAGCTGCGCCAACGGTGGATTTACCCGCACCACTTTCACCGACAAGACCGTGAATCTCACCCGCTTGGACATTTATATTAATATTCTCGATGGCCGTCGTATCACCAAATCGAGTGGGAAAACGTACGGTTAAGTTTTCTACTGTGAGCATTAGCGTAACCCCGGATTAAAAACATCACGCATGAAATCACCAAGCGTATTAATAGAGACAACTAATGCCACAAGGAATAAAGTCGGTATCCATAAAATCCACCACTCACCTGACAACATAAACTGCATGCCAATACGAATAAGTGTGCCTAATGATGGACTGTCCGCCGCAAGACCAATGCCCAAGAATGACAAGGTCGCTTCGAGCAAAATCGCGGAAGCAAGGTCAACTGTCATAATGACCAAAAGTGGCCCCAAAATATTCGGCAAGATATGAATAAACATAATACGAATTGGACCTTGCCCCATAATAATAGCGGCCTGCACGTATTCTTTGTTCATCTCTACAAAAGTAGAAGCACGGGCAGTACGGGCAAAATTCACCCAAAGGGATAAAGCAATCGCAAGGGTTAAAACGACAACACGCAAATCTTGCTGTACTTCTGGCGGTAAGATTCCGCGAGCAATGCCATCAATCAATAAAGCCGTTAAGATGGCAGGCAAAGCGAGCTGAATATCGGCAATACGCATAATGATGGCATCGAAACGACCACCATAAAATCCAGCAGCAAGGCCAAGTCCAACGCCAAGCACGGTAGCAATCGCCATGGCAGACAAGCCAATCAGCAAAGACAAACGTGCACCGTATAAAATCGACGAGATCATGTCTCGCCCTTGATCATCGGTACCCAACATAAATTGTGAGATGCCGCCTTCCTGCCAAATCGGCGGAAGTAATCCGTCCATCAAACTAAACGAGCCTAAATCGTAAGGATTAACAGACGCAATCCAAGGCGCAAATGCAGCGCCAATAAAAATCAGAATAGCGATAACCGCCGCAACCATAACCGCAGGGCTACGAGTAAACAGCCAAAGACCTTCTGAGCGCTTAATAAATTCTTTCATATTCATCTCCCTACCTACACTCGAAGACGTGGATCAATGGCCACATACAAAAGATCAACAAGCAAGTTCACCACCACAAAGAAAAAAGCGATGACAACCAAATAAACCCCCATCACAGGGATATCAACAAAACGGATAGATTCAAGAAACAACAAGCCCATTCCCGGCCATTGGAAAACACTTTCGGTAACAATCGAAAACGCGATAACACCGCCGAACTGCAAACCAATAATGGTAATAACAGGCACCATAGTATTCGCTAGCGCATGTCGGAAATAAAGCTGTCTCATGGGCACACCACGAGCGGTAGCGAAGCGAATATAATCAGATCGCATCACATCCATCATTTGTGCTCGCACCAAACGCATGGTCAATGTGAGTTGATAAACACCAAGGGTAACCGCAGGTAAGATAAGCGCACGCCAACCATCAATAGAAAAGAAAGAACTTTCCCAGAAACCAATATTGACGGTTTCCCCTCGACCAAAAGTAGGCAACCACCCTAGCTGTACGCCAAATAAGAAAATAAGCATGATGCCGATAACAAAAGTCGGTATAGAAATACCAATAAGCGTGGTCATTAGTATGGTTTGAGTAATAACGCCCCGTGGTCGTAACGCGGTATAAACACCGGCGGGAATACCAACTACCAGTGAAATGAGCAATGCAACAACACCCAATTCAAGCGTTGCAGGAATACGACTGGCGATCATTTCAGCAACAGGTTGACGAGTACGAAACGAGTAACCAAAGTCGCCTTGTAACATATCGACAGTGAATCTGCCAAATTGGCTAATGAAGGGGTCATTCAGCCCTAGCTCTTCACGCAATCTTTCTTGATCGACAACGGAGGTTTCCACACCCGTCATTTGCGTAATCGGGTCCCCAACAAAGCGGAACAAAGAGAAGGCTAAAAAAGCCACCGCGAGCATCACAAACACAGATTGGATGAGTCGCTTATAAATAAAATAAAACATCAATGTTCAACTTTTAAACCGTTAATTTTTTATGTTAGAAGGTGTTTTAGATGACAGAGCAAACGAAACTAATAGCGTCTAAAAACAATGCCGTCTAAAAAAGTAAAGCTAATACCCTACTGAAGAAGGAAATACGCTCATCTTCAACAAGGTATTAGCTCGTACCTTAACCTTATAAAGGCTTCTTCAATTAATTCACAGTAACCCAACGCAATAAGAAGAAGTTATCAGCACGTTGCGTCATATCAACATTTTCTTTTGTCGCCCAAATTAATGGTTGAGTATAAAGGGGGATATACGCCGCCTCTTTCTGCGAAATAGACACAACTTCATCAATTAAGTTTTGACGATTGGTAGGATTAATTTCTTGCTGAATCAATGGAAGTAACTCATCAACACGTGCATTTGAGTAATTACCGAAGTTCCAAGAACCCAATTTTTTCACATCATCTTGGCTATGTAACAAGAAACGAATTGGGTGTTCCATATCAAAGGTACCTGGTGACCAACCTAACAAGTACATATCGAAATCATCCGCACGTAATTGCGTCCAGTAATCACGAACTGGGCCCGTGCTTAATTTCGCTTTTAGACCAACGGCACTCAACATAGACGCTGCGGCACGACACAAAGCTTCATCGTTGATGTAACGATCATTGGTACATTTTAAGCCAAAGCTAAAGCCATTTGGGTAGCCCGCTTCTGCTAGCAACTCTTTCGAACGTTTTGGATCGTATTCATGGCGAGCGGCGTTTTCCTCAGAATAGCCTGAGATACCAGCTGGTACTAATTGAGATGCGGCTTCAATTTTGCCACGGAACAAGACTCGATCGATCGAAGCCATGTTAATCGCATGAGATGCGGCTAGACGAACTCGAGGATCTTTAAATGGGTTCGCATCTTTTACATCAGAAGAATAAAGCAGTTTTTCGTGCTCATGGCCGAAACCAAACATAATGACACGGGTTTCTTCACCTTCTAAAATTTTAAAGCCTTTACGACTTTCAACTTGTTTAGCATCTTGCAACGGAATTGGCTGAATAAAGTCGATTTCGCCTGAAAGTAAAGCTGCAATCCCTGTCGCAGGGTTACCGATTGGTGTAAAGACCGCTTCTGTCACATTATGTGTCGCTGTATCCCACCAGCCAGAATACGGTTTTAAAACGGTTTTAACGCCTGGATCACGGCTTGATAAAACAAAAGGCCCGGTGCCGTTCACATTCATAGTAGCGAAGTTTTCAGCATCACTTGCTGGCAAAGCAGCATTGTTTTTCTCAGCCCAGCCTTTGTCCAAAATCATGAAGTTAGCGATAGAATCAGGGAAAAGAGGATTAGGTGCCTTTGTCACAAAATCAATCGTGTATTCATCAACAACCTTGACGTCAGCAACTGGCGCGAACCATGAACGAACATCAGCCGCTTCACTAGAAGCCCGTTGATAAGAAAATAATACGTCTTCCGCAGTAAAAGCAGCACCATCTTGGAAGGTAACGTTTTTACGTAAATGAAAGCGCCAGCCATTTTTACCAACTAGCGGTTCCCAAGACGTTGCTAATGATGGCTCGATAGCCATCGCTTCACCACGTCGTACCAAACCTTCATAAACATTATTCAAAAAGGACAATACTGGTGCCGAGTTTACAGCATGTGGGTCCATAGTTTGTGGATCTGTATTGGAAGCCCAGCGGAAGGTTTCTGCTGATGCACCAGTAGCAGATACTCCCGCAACCAATGAAACTAAGACACTGGAGAGTAGAGCTGAATGGCGTAAACTAGGTTTTTTCATAGTATTTTCCTATAAAATAATTTTCAATTAAATTCAGAATAAACATCTTCTTTAATAAAGTCTATATGCAGATTTCATGCCCAAGATATTGAAATGAATAGTAAAAGTTTGAAGAGATAAATTTAATAAATAGTCTAATGGAATCAAAAAAATAACTAACCAATAAACTCGTATGAAATCACATACAACTTTTCGATATTTGGATAAATGTCTTGGATAATATCTTTCAACTCAGAAAGTGTCATGTTCTCTTGCGTGGCGTGAAAATCTGATAACTCACTAAATTTTATGGCGTTAACTGATTGTATTTTAAGCTCACAAAACCAACGTCCTTCTTCATAAGTCGACACTTGTACAACGCTATTGGGGACATAGTCTTTTTCCGATTCATCTCTAATTGTGATGGTTTTCTTTCCTAAAAGAATATCGGCTTCAAAGCGCTGGAAAAAAGTGATCTCAGATTGGCTCAAAGTGTTTCCTTAGATGTATTTAAACTAGTGTATTTAAACCAATGCAGATAATGCTTTTTCAACACAAATGGCAGCATGAGCATCATTAGCAGCATACAGAATCTGGCTTTTTTTAAGAGGGTAAGCCCCCCAATTGGATTTTTGCGCGCCCTTCCCTAAACGAGCCTTAAGCACCATCGCCACCGCAGAACGTGCTCCTATAGTATTTTTATCGCCAATCAGGCGCTTTAAGGTAAAGGATAAATCTTGTGTGTTCACAATGTCGATATTGAGTTTATTACGCAGCTCTTTGTTGTCGTCTTTGATGCCGAAACCGACTTTCATAATGGCCGGATTGATTAAGATTTCTGCGGCTGCAGACACAGCAGCAGGAAAACGAATAGGAAACAGAAACGCTTTTGATTCTGTGGCTATTTGAATTAACGATGGTCCAGGGCTCACTTGGCCTTTATTGAAAATCGGCTTGCTTTCTGTATCGAACCCTAAACAAGTTTCGTTTTCTAGCTCTTTTAATGCCTCAGCCGCATCCTGTTCATTTTCAATAATCTTAATATCTAACAGATCAAGCCCCACATACATGGGTAACTCTCTTATCTGCTCTTTAGTAGGACGCTGCATATTTTATCTCTTCATAAACCACTTAACATGAGCTCGCATAATCAAGGTCATGTTATAGTCACCATAAATCGCACACTATAGTCGAAGGTTTGTATCGCTACATGGCAATTTCAGAAAATCCATCAAAGCTAAGTTTACCTCAGACAGACCCCGGCGTCGCCACAGTGCTGGAATACTTGATTGTTAAATTCCCTTATATTGATGCTAATATTTGGCGACAGCGCATGATCGATAAAAAAATCCATTGGCATGATGGCTCATTCATAAACCCTCAGTCCCTCCTTCGGCCTCAGCAACGCGTCTATTATTATAGAGAGGTTCAAGATGAACCAATTGTCCCTTTTGAAGAAACCATACTGTTTCAGGACAAACATATTCTAGTGGCGTATAAACCCCATTTTCTGCCTGTTACACCCGGCGGAATTTATGTGAATGAATGCCTTCAAAACCGTTTACGTCGCCGCACTGGTATCAAGCACTTACAAGCCTTACACCGACTAGACAGGGTCACTGCGGGATTAGTCATATTTTCTACAAACCTAGACACACTCCATGATTATCATCAGTTATTTAAAACCCAACAAATACATAAAACCTACCAAGCGATTGCCAGTTCCAACAACCGTTTCGTAGAAAATTTAGTGGGTAAAGAATGGGAGATTAAAAATCGTATTGAGAAGTCTGAACCGAGCTTTCTTATGAAGGTGACCGAAGGCGAAGCCAACAGTCATTCAATGATTCGCTGTGTACAACAAACAGATCAGAAGGCGTTATTTGAACTACGACCAATAACCGGAAAAACGCACCAATTACGCCTCCATATGCAGACTCTGGGCTGGTCGATATTAAATGACAAATACTATCTGCCACTAGGAACAGAATTACAGCCAGAGTCAGCAGATAACTATGAAGCACCGCTGCAGCTGCTAGCAAAAGAACTCTCGTTCGTAGATCCAATGACTCAACAGCCTAGACACTTTCGTTGTGACAGCTCTCTTTTATTGCAGCCAAAATACCACACCAATTAAGACGCAATTAAAAACAAGCGCCTTATTTGTTCTATTTAGTAAAATCTCTTTTATTTTTTATTCTCTTTTATAGAATGGACTTAGTACTCTCGATCCCTATTCATTATATGAGACAAAGAAAATGGCTCTGCATTTAGTTCCTCGCTCCTTACAATATGTCGAACAGGTTGCTCACCTTGGATCAATTCAGGCGGCTTCTCGTGAAATAGGAATATCCGCTTCGGCAATTCATCGTCAAATCATAACCATAGAGGAGGATTTAGGAGAATTAATTTTCGATCGCAATGTAAAAGGTATGGTGCTTACGCCAGCGGGTCGATTAATATTGGATTTAGCACGAAACTGGCGATTCGATAGCGCTAAAC
This sequence comes from Marinomonas ushuaiensis DSM 15871, assembly GCF_000521805.1. Lineage (GTDB taxonomy): Bacteria > Pseudomonadota > Gammaproteobacteria > Pseudomonadales > Marinomonadaceae > Marinomonas > Marinomonas ushuaiensis. The sequence continues at coordinate 189,030 of NZ_JAMB01000005.1, read as the reverse complement.
TTTGGACCCTAATGCAAGCAAATAGAGGGATCGAATACGGTAAAATCCGGATTGCCACAATGGATGGAATGGTAAACGGTTTAGCATTAGAACTAGCAAGTGAGATAAGCCATAGATTTCCACGAGTCCAAACAGAGTTCGAGATTACCAGCCCTGATCGTGCTGTAAAAGGGGTCATAAACGGAGACTTCGACATTGCTATAGTCGCGAACCCTAAGCCCGATGTTGACCTTATTTATCATTGGTCAAAAGAATTTCCGTTAGGCTGTATAGCCGCACCTGATCACCCTATTGCAGCTAAAAAAAGTATAACTCTAGAAGAATTTGTCACTTTCCCTGTAGCATTTCAAGGCGCTTCCCTTCCCATCAGAAAGCTGTTAGAAGCACGCCATGGATGGATCTTTGAAAAAGCCGTTAACTCTATGGTTGTTAGTTCAGTACAACTAATGAAGTTACTTGCTGTGTCAGGGAAGTATGTATCAGTCACATCTGAAATTGACGCTGGGCCCGAGATCAAATCTGGTTTACTAAAATTTATTCCAATCAGTGATACAGACCTTTTTCAACAATCCATTGCCGTCATATCAAACGCACAAATGCCGCTATCCGATGTTGGTACGAAAATCATTCATATTGCTGAACAGTTATTAGAGCGACCAAACAACGGACTAATATCTTAACAATATAAATACATAATTACATATAAATTCTAATAATTAGAATGATAGGTTCGATATTATTCTATAGACGGGAATGAAATAACGCCCTAGTCTCTATTTAAATCAATAGATTCTAGGGCCATATGAATACTCTTTCTAAACTTAATAATGCAGGCGACGATCTAGCCGTTTCGATGATTTCCCCATTAATCGAACGAGCACCACACATCGCAGAAAAAGTGTCTAAGCATCGCCCTTTTGCAGATTCACACGCTCTTTGCGATGCCATTCTTTGTGAATTACTCAAGTTAAATGAAGAAGAATCTCTTACCCTTTTTAGAGCACACCCAGAGCTTGCACCAAACAAATCACTTTCCATGACCAGCGCATCACAACAAGAACAAGGCCGTTTTGATTTGACATCACAGCATAACGAACATCGCACACACCTCGTCACTTTGAACGCCCAATATCAAGAGAAGTTTGGTTTCCCCTTTATTGTCGCTCTTGCGCGCCATACAAACATGGAAAGTGTGATAAAAAACTTTGAAACGCGCCTTGCTGGTAATCGAGCTTCGGAAATGAAGAACGCTATTGAACAGATACATGCCGTTAGTGCCGCACGTATTAAGATATTTTTAAGCATTGATGACACAACAAGCCCCAAGAATAGATAGGTAAACAATCATAATGAGTCTTCAAAACGAAAAAATAGACGCAGTTGAATGCAGTAATACAGTTTCTGATCCCTCTGTATGGTTTGGCGCGACTGGGGGAATTATCCTTTTTATTGTCAGCATTATTTTTATAGTCGGCGGTATAGGTTTAGGACTTGGTTCACCATTTAGGTTAGGAACAGGGGCATTCCCTTTTATCACGGGTATGATTCTAGGGGCGCTATCACTTGCTATTTGTTTCTATGAATTACGTGGTGATGGTTTAGCAAGTACACCAGATTGGATTGGTTTTTGTGCCATCTGTTCCGCATTAGCTGTTTTTGCATTAACAGCCGAGAAATTAGGGTTAGTTCCAGCGGCATTTCTAACAGTATTTGTCGCGAGCTTACCAGACCGAAGCTTATCTCTAGTTGGTAAAATTATTCTTGGAAGCTGTGTCGGTGCCGTTTGTTGGATTCTATTCATTGAGTTGCTTAACTTACCTTTTAAACCTTTCGTGGGGCTTTAACGATGGAAATTTTAGCGAATTTCGCACAAGGGCTATCCATTGTTTTACAGCCAGAAAACTTGATGTATTGCTTCATCGGTGTCTTTCTTGGCACCTTTATTGGCGTACTGCCGGGTATTGGGTCACTTGCCGCTATTGCCATGATCTTACCTTTATCCTTTTATTTAGATCCGACTTCCGCTTTAGTCATGATTGCAGGTGTCTATTATGGTGCTGAATACGGTGGTTCTATTGCTTCGATATTAATGAACATACCCGGCACTCCTGCGGCGTCAATCACATGCATTGACGGCTACCCTCTCGCTAAAAAAGGCCGTGCTGGTGTAGCACTCTTTTCTACTGCCATTGCCTCTTTTGGTGGTGGAATGATCGGCATGCTGGTAATGGCTGTGTTGGCGCCTTCACTCGCTCAGTTGGCGTTGTCTTTTGGCCCTCCTGACTATTTTGCCGTCATTCTACTCGGTTTAGTCGCTGCTTCTGCAGTAAGTAACGGAGGTGCGTTAAAAGGTATCACTATGGTGGTTCTAGGTTTGATGCTCGGCAGTATAGGCATTGACCTGACGACAGGTGATCAAAGATTTACGATGGGCATTCCAGAGCTGCGTGATGGTATTCATATTGTTATTGTCGCCATGGGCCTATTCGGTGTCAGTGAATTAATTGCATCAATACGTGACAACAAAAAAGGCAGTGCAACACAATCCATTGATTACAACGACTTCTACCCTTCTAAATCTGAATGGAAATCGCTTTTTTCACCTATTCTACGTGGCGGTGCTATCGGATCTTTCTTTGGCGCCTTACCAGGAACTGGGCAAACCATTGCAGCAGCGATAGCCTATGCCGTTGAAAAACGTATTTCTCCGCAAAAGAAAAAATTTGGAACAGGAGTTCTTCCCGCTGTTGCGGTACCTGAAGCTGCCAATAATTCAGCGACACAGACAGCGTTTATTCCGACATTAACCCTCGGTGTCCCCGGCAGCCCTCCAATGGCTCTCGTCATTGGTGCGTTAATGATTCACGGTATAACCCCCGGGCCAAGGTTATTAACAGAAGCGCCAGATATGTTTTGGGGACTGATTGCCAGTTTTCTAATCGGTAATATTATGCTGCTTATTCTAAACATCCCTCTTATCGGCATTTGGGTTCGCTTGTTACAAATTCCTTACAAGTACATGTACCCGACCATCATTGTGCTTATTTGCATGGGGGTTTACAGCCTAAACAATAACGTATTCGATATTTGGTTAACCTTAATTATAGGGGCCATTGGGTATGTGATGCGTTTATACAAATTTGAGCCCGCGCCGCTCTTAATTGGTTTCGTCTTAGGACCACTAATGGAAGAACACCTTCGTCGTTCAATGCTTCTTTCTAGAGGGGATGCAATGGTCTTTTTTGAACGTCCTATTAGTGCGACCTTAATCGCAATAACAGTGGGAATTCTTGCCTTCACTGCCTACAAATCAATTTCAAACTATCGTCGCTTTAAAACGTCATCTTCTCAACTTACGAAATAACAGAGGAACAAAAAATGATAAATAATCAGAAAGTATTATTAGGAGCTGGATTAGCAGCACTAGCACTGACATTCGCTCCTGTATCTATCGCTGCGCCAGGGTCATGGAGCAGTGAACCAGTTCGAATCGTTGTGACATTTCCACCAGGTGGAACCAGTGATCTTGTAGCTCGTCTATTGGCAAAACATCTAGATTCTGACTACGGTCAAAAAGCAGTTGTCGATAATCGACCTGGTGCGGCAGGCACAGTAGCGGCCGATTATGTTAGCCGTCAATCGGCAGATGGCACAACACTACTACTCGCAAATAATGCGCCTTTTACTATTTCGCCAACACGGTTCAAAAGTATTCCTTATGAGCCAATAGAAGACTTTACTCACGTTGCTTATATTGGTGCCTCAGCACCAGGATTGTTTGTTCAACCAACGTTAGGCATCAACACTGTGGAAGAATACATTGCATACGCAAAATCGAAAGAGTTAGCCTATGGATCAAGTGGTGTTGGTTCTATATCTCATATTCTTGGTGAAGCAGTTGATGCGAAACTAGGTATTCAGTCTATTCATGTTCCATACAAAGGAAGCTCTCCTGCTATACAAGATTTCCGTGCAGGTGTTCTCGATATGTTCTACGACATGGTTGTCCAGAACAAAGACATGATTGCGGATAAAGAGGCTATTGCCATCGCCATAGCTTCTCCAGAACGTAACCCTCAAACACCAAACGTTCCAACATTCCGTGAGCAAGGTTATGATGTTGTCATTGAAAACTGGGTTGGCCTTTCCGCACCAGCAGGAATGGACGCTAAAACAACCGAAACTATTAACGATACGGTCCTAGCCATTTTCTCAAGCGACGAAGTTAAAGAGAGATTAATAGAACTGGGCATTACCCACAGCGCAATGACCAGTGCGGAATATACTCAATTTGTTGCTGACTCAATCAGTACATGGGCACCGCTTATAAAATCAGCGGGGATCGTAGAAAAGTAACATACGATAAAGACTAAAAGATGTTGTCGTTTTCACAAATCGAAAACGACAACATTTTTTAAAGGCTTACCTAATTTGCAAAGCTACCTGCTTTGCAAAGCGCTCTCGATAACAGGTTTATCTTTCACTTGCTTGATAAACAAGGCCAATACAATTAACACCATCGCCGTCATTTCTAATCTGTCTAAATGATCACCTAATAAAACCGCACCTGTTATTAACGCCACTACCAACTCTAATGACCCTGTTAAAGCATTTCTATCTGCACAGGATTTAGGTGCTCCCAACATAAACAACAACTGAGGAATCACAGCCGCTAACAAGGCAATTCCCAATACAGAAAGGAAACCCATCGAAGACGCTGGCAATATTTGAACAGGGCCAATCCACATAGCGATTGGTAACAGCACCACAACATGCCCAATGGTAATCCACGCCATTCGGCTACGTGTTGGTATTTTTCGTTTCGGTTTAGACAAATACTGCACTTGAGTTGCCACCGCCAAAGGCGCTAAAAAACAAGCCGCAACAGCCAACAAAGAACCTTCTGGTAATGACTCAGGTCGTATCGTTAAAGACACCGCAATAAGCACTAGCGCTGCGGATACCAAAGTATTTTGAGAAGGGGCTCGTTTGAAAATCAGCCAACCAATCAAGACACTGAAAAAGGGATAACTGTAATAAATAAGAATTGCAGTCGCCGCAGGAATCGTATCCAACGCATGAAAATACCCAAAAATAGACACGCCGCTTACTAAGCCTAATACTAAACTTCTAGACGCTTCCGCTCGATTTTCTCGCGGTACACGTAAGCAGAAAACGAAAAACATCGCAGGTAAAATGAATCGGTACAAGCTAACCATTTCAGCACCTAAGCCATCCTTAAATAACTGCTGGGCAAAGTAAGGATTTAGACCATAAAAGCAAGCGGCCATTAAAACCAAATACTGCCCGTCCATTGTAGATTCTTGTTTCATCTCGATTTCATTCCATTCTATTGAGACAAAACGATAACGCACCACTGATTAAAAAAATAATGAATAATAAACCCTATTGATTAATACTGTGCATATATAAGACATCATTAATGAAATCTAAATACCAAGAAGCAAGGTGAGTTTATGAGACTAGACATCAAGCATTGGGAAATGCTCAATGCGATAGACAGAACAGGCACCCTAAGGCAGGCAGCAGATGTGCTAGGCATAACCCAATCAGCATTAAGTCATAGACTCGCCGAAGCGGAGAGACGATTGGGAGGATTATTGTTTGAACGTGAAGGCCGTCGACTTAGACAAACACCGTCAGGGCGTTCGATGACACAAACGGCTAATCAGATTATTCCTGCGCTACAGCGTGCTGAGTTTGATTTTCAGCAAATGGCAACCAACAAAACCACGGTCGTTCGTATTGGTATCGCCGCCTACAGTTGCTATCACTGGTTGCCTTCATTTTTAAAAGTCATGTCAAAAAAAGAACCTCATATTCAACTGGAGTTGGTTGCATCTGCCACACAGAACCCGCTTAAAAACCTTCAACACGGCGACGTAGATGTCATCTTAGCTCCGGGGCATCTGGCCACACCCAGCATCGACTCTATCCCGGTGTTTCAAGACGAACTTGTCTTGGTCACACACCCAAAGCATAAGTTGGCGAATAAACCTTTTATAAAAGCCACAGACTTAGAAAGTGAAGACTATTTAACTTACAGTAAGTCAGCTCAACCTGGGTTCGAATATGAACGTTTTATCCGCCCATCTGGAGTTGTGCCTCACTTAGTTACCGTTGTGGAAGTCACGGATGCGGTAATCGAGCTAATCTCATCAAATTTTGGTGTCAGTATATTATCTCGGTGGGCAGTTCAATCAGCGATTAAAAATAAAACCGTATCGGCCGTAAGTTTAGGAAAAGAAACCCTCAGTCTTGACTGGTCGGCATTAATTCGTGAATCAGAACCCGCCTCCTCTGCCGCCAGAATGGTATCCCGTAGATTAGCAGAATGGTTTAAACAGTAAAAAATGCATCAAATAAAAGACTCGAGCAAAAACAAAGTATTAACACTACGGCTTAACATTTCCAGTATATGCACGCATATAACTTGTCTCTGTCATAACGATGGTCGTTTTTAAGCTGTATTTTTAATACCATAACTCAGGTGTCAATGTCTGCCACCTGAGTTATACGCACTTGACTCCCCATAACCTTCTTCTATTGATTGACCTAAAACCGTTTGCGTAATATTAGATTTTTATAGGGCTAAGAAAACGCTCTAGTCTTGGTTTGATCACCAAAGTCATGAGAAAAAAAATAAAGCGATAAAAATAACGTTTAAAGGGTTAGCTAAATAACGTAACCAATTAAGACTGATAACATGCCAACATACATAGGGTTTCTTGTGTATTTATATATTCCAGAGTTAACAAGAGTTAATATATTATCAGTATTAACAGGGTTCACAGTTGTTTTATGTTTTTTAAATGCTACCACTCCGGATAAAATAAACAGCAACCCTATGAATAAAAAGATTAATAATGCAACCAAGTTGAATGAATAGAATAAGATGAAATCAATACAAGCCTTAGCAGTAAAAAACATGCATGTAGCAAAGATAACAACAAGGATTAATGGTGGTATTTTTTATTCGAGCTTCACGAGACTATTCTTGTAAGCATAACGCCTTGCTCATTTGCGCAGCGGTTGTAGTGGATTTTTGTGCAATAATGAGCGCAGCGAACGCACAAAAAGGAACGTAGACTGCTGCGTCAAATGGAGCAATTTGTTAGGCATTTACTTCGGCCTCAACATGTTCCACCAATATTTCCAATGATATTTGATGCCATTCTGCCAGATAAGAGCCTTTTTCTTGAACCACACGCTCTGCGTCCGAACCAAGAAAGAGAAGCATTGAGAGCAAGTCCTTAACCTGTAGATCCGTTTCTTCCCCGTGAGCCATGCGATTTCGAACGCTCTTAAAATTTAGCAAAGACTCATAGGTCTTTTGCTTTATTACTCCAAGTGCAAATGCCAATTGTATTAATCTAGCCAGACTATCGCCAACTACTTTTTGAACTCCGATCTCGTTTACAAACTTTGCTTTGACAGCTTCATTAAGAATGACTTCAATTTTTGCAGCGGATCTAATTATATTTAGGGCGTGCTTATCCATTAACTCCAAGTGAAGCTCAATACGTTTCTTCAATGAATCATCAAGATCAATTTTTACGAATTCCTCGGGTTTTTCCATTATTGCACCTGATGCCTAACGCCGCCTTAAGCGGTGAGTAATAGTTGGCTAACATGTGAAGCGAAGCGGAACCGAGCCAACTGTTACGAATCCGACTTTAAGGCCTTGTTAAGTATCCTCTTCCTCGTCACTAATCTCTGCGGATATGGAAAGAGTGCTCCCAGAAAGTACGGCGAATTTGTTGACTATAAACTCAGCTTCTTTCAAAACCTTCTCAGCAGTTTTTTTAGCTTTAAACTGGCCTCTATGGACAACATTGTTTCTTTCGTCGTTTATGTCTTTAGAGCGTTTTTTAACTTCTTTAAGGGAGTCTTCGGCAGGAGTATTCTTATAGATAGGAAGTAGTAGGCGGTCAACTTTACCCATTAAACCGTTCGCCCACATCATAAGGTTATCAACAAAATGCTCTGGAAGTTGGCGATTATGCTGAAACTCATGCTTAACCAGTAGATTAGCCGCAAGTTCAACAGTCGTAGCAGCTCGAATGACAACAGTAGAAAACTCGCCACGTTTCATCAAGCCAATTGTCTTGTTCCAGTTCGATTTAATTTTTTCTTCTAACGTACGTTCATCGTACGGTTTACTAGATTTACTACCCATACTTTCCTTGAATACCTAACATCTTTAATAGTGCGCATGCGCGTTTACACATTTATAAAAATTTCTAAACTCCCTTATAACCAACTGAATTTTCAGTGTTTTATAAAGTTATTCATAAAATCAAAAACTGGCTAAACGAGCGTGCGCGTTATCACTTCTCTTTATCAGGAAAGCATCGCCTGTTATCTCAGCACGATAAATTCTTAATTATTGATTTTAGGGCTGTTTTTCATTTTCTGCCAGTACAAACGCGCAAAATCGAGTTACTTAAAACGTGTAAACGAGCACAAAATAGATAAATTGAAAAATAGCCTTTCGATTAATACATTTTGCCTATATTAAAATAACTTAAATTGAGCTGTTAAAAATTACCATTTTTATTTAAAAAAATAGAAATCGTTAGGGCAAAAACAATAACCCCACCCTGACCCTCCCCTTGAAGAAATGGGAGGGAACGGATCGGCAAGACAAAGCCGATGAACGAGGTCAAACGATTATCTAAAAAAGTAACGTCGAGCGAATGGTTTTGGTTTGACGATGTGAAATGAATGACTTGTCGGAATAAATTCCGACCTACATTAATCAAGATCAGGAATGAGTAACACTAAATCTGTTGCACCAATGTCGATGCCTTGTTGGGATAAAAGCGTTGATACTTGACCGCGATGATGAGTTTGATGGTTAAAAAAGTGTTGCAAAAGATGCGCGCAGTTTTTCTGATGCTCGATACCTTTTGTATTTTGATAAATCAATGGTTGAATAAGCACTTCGTCGTTTAGTTCAGAAGCAAACTGCACAATGACATTATCCAATATTTCTCGGTGTTGTTTCAGTATTTCTAGATCGGCGTATAAAACCGTATTTAATGCTGTCGGCTGAGGCAATGCTCTTACATATTCTAATGACACAAAAGGATGAGACGCAAAGCGTTTCAACCAAATGATGTCGCCAACCAATATGTGGTTAAGGGTATTGATGATGGAACCAAAGAAAGCGCCTTGGTCAGTAGTCAGTTCAACCACACTCAGTTTACTCGCCGCATCATAGAGGTTGCGGTTCATGATTTGGTTGTATTCAGCCATCAATGTAAAGTGTGATTTAAGTGACATGGTTATCCTTACATCTGAATAGTTTTTTACCGATTAACACTACTGCCCATAAATTTACTCAGGAAGTCTTCTAAAGCTTTACCGGGGTGTTCGATTTCTGAAGAGATCATTTCGATGCCCCATTGCTCTAAAATCTTTTCTTGTACTGGGTTTGGCTTGGGAGAAAAGACATAGGATTTAGGTTGCGCCTCACCGAGGTGATGGGCTTTCCAGAGCATGGATAATTTGTAAAAAAGAAACCGTATGTTGATATCAGCCAAACTATATCCAATAAACAAAACGGACTTTCCGAGAATATCTGACCTAAGTTTGATGTCTAAAGGCGTTTCGAAGCCAAGACGTTCGAAGTAACTTGTTTCGTCCAAAACAATGGATTTGTTATCATCAAAGTCGCCATGGAATTTAACGATTTGGGTGGTGTTGTCTTTGACTTTTTTTAAATCCGACACCGATGAGATTTTGGTATAAGGCATCTTGTAATGATCAAAGGCGTGCTCTAGCCATCTATCGTAGTTGGTTGTGTATATGATGGGGAATTCCGCTTTTGCGATTTCTTCATGGACTTTAGAGGTTGATACATCGATATCCGAAGTATGCCAGTTTTCATCCATCCAGCTACTTAACCCGTCAATGCTGCCTTTCGTTAACCGATAGTATTCTGCAAGTGCTAAATGGTCGCCAAATGTTTTGTAGATTTCAGGGTCGTAATCTAAATCTTCGGCTATCTTGTCGATCAATGAATCCCATGATGGCAGCCCAAGGTTCATCGATACCCCTGCGCCAACAAATAGAATGACATTACCTTCTTTAAAAGAAGTGAGTAAATGTTCCATCGCTTCTTTTTCCATTACGCATGATTCCTTTTTAAAAATTCTTTAAATTTGTCAAAGGCAATTTTCCGCATTGAAATGTCATTTTTTTTATCTCCCATTTCAGCAAAGGTTTCCGTTTCACCTTCGGGTATAAAAACACAATCCCATTGAAACCCTCTGTCTCCTCTGGGTTCCGGAGCAATACGCCCTTTTATCTCACCTTCAAAAAAGTGCATTTTTTTGGTATCGCAGTAACCAATGGTGGTTTTAGCGACTAAGCTAGGGTTGTTGGCGTGTCCTAGTAAAGATGAGAACTTATCGGCTTCTAATTTATCCCAGAACATTTGTGTCAAACCACCGGGAAAGCCATTTAAGCTCTCAATATAAAGTCCTGTGTGCTCTACAAAAACAGGACGCCCGACTTTTTTGAAGGCTTTTAGCAGTTTGTCTTTTACCAATTCATTAACATTTTCAGTCTGTATTCCATTGATAGAATATTTTGCTGAGATTACCGTAACGCCTGCTTCTGCTAATATTTTTGTGACTTCATTTACTTTGAAGTCATTATTGGAAACAAACCTTATTTGCATGTTAACTCCTCTATAAAGCGGCTTTTTTATTTCTAGTTCGCTATTTTCCCATCTATGATACGCACTATTTCATCGCAGTTAGCGGCTACGCTGTTGTCATGGGTAGATATTAAAAACGTTGTATTATCGTTACGATTAATGTCACGCAATAACGCCATCACTTGTTTTGCTGAATCTTGATCGAGATTCCCTGTTGGTTCATCTGCGAACACCAGTTTTGGGTTGTTTATTAGCGAACGAGCAATGGCGACACGTTGTTTTTGTCCACCTGATAGTTGACTGGCCAAGAAGTGGCTACGATCACTCAAGCCAACTTTATCAAGCAATTCTAAGGCACGCTTACGAATATCACCTGTTAAACGACCTGCTGGCGCAGCCGCTGGAAAAGCGACGTTTTCAAGCGCGGTAAAATCAGGTAATAGATTGTGATACTGGAAAACAAAACCAAGATGACGGTTACGATAGCTTGATAGACTTCCATCAGATAAACCAGTTAATGCATGATCTAGTAATCTTAGTTCACCAGATGTAGGTCGCATCAACAATCCCAGTATATTAAGTAATGTTGATTTTCCAGAGCCAGAAGCGCCCTGTAATGCGATCATTTTCCCTTGTGTTAGGGTTAAATCAATGCCTTTAAGAACACAGGTTTCCTGCTCACCATTACGAAAGGTTTTTATAATGTCCTTAGCAAGCAATAATGTCTGGCTCATTGTTGAATAGCCTCTACAGGGTCCACCGCAGAAGCAGCCCGTGCCGGCAGCAATGCCGCTAGGGCTGCACCTATGATAGTCAATATTATCACCAACATATAACCACCCTCGTTGGGCGCTATCGGTAACATTGAGCTACCGTCTGGTCTAGTAATAGACGCTAACTGAACACATAATTGATAACCCGCCGCTGCGCCTAGAAAAGCACCTAATGCTCCTATAAAAACACCTTGTAAAATAAACACAATGGCGACAAATTGTCGTGATATTCCGGTCGCGCGCATAATGCCAATTTCAGCACGACGACGATAGGTTGATAATAAAAGCGCGCTAGAAATAGAAATGACGATAGCCAATAATGCAAAACCTTGAATGAAGTTACCAGTACGACCTTGGGCATCAGTAGCGTCCTGCAAACTTTTATTAACTTCTTGCCAAGGCGTGGCTTTTAACTGTGTCGCATTTTGCAACATAATCGAGATAGTGGGTGCTTCAGCAGGGTTATCGAGTTTTAACCCAAGAGAAGTTATACCATCGGGCAAGTCAAATAATGGCCTTGCCGCTCTAATAGATAAAAAACCAACTCGTTGGTCTAAGTTGGCTAGGCCGATTCGAAAAATCCCTGTGATAGGTAATAACCGTTCAGCTCCACGTTCTGATCGTAATAATACTGGCGTACCAATAAGCAAGCCTAATTCAGTTGCTAAATCAGCCCCTATAATTAGACCACCTGTTGTCAACTCGGCACTGCCTTCAATGATATAACGACTAATGTTAGTGATAGCATCAACTTTATTAGGTTCAACACCTTGAATTGCTATTGGTTGCGTCGCTTCACCACGAACGAGAAATGCATTTCCTTCAACAATGGGGCTAATCACACTAACGCCAGGGGTGGATTCAGCAATCTCTATTACCTGCTGCCAGTTACGTATTTGTTTACGCTGCAAAGTAGACACAGGTTGGGCAACAAACCGTGAATCATCGACCAATACCCGCGCGACTCGACTTGGAGGATCTAGCTCTACATGTGCGATTTTACTGGTGGTTTCCTGTGTTAAATAAATATTAAGGCCATTAATCAATGCCGTAATAAACACGAACACCACTACACTCAATGCGACACCAAGCACCAACAAGAGTGTTTGCAACCTGTTTGCGGTGATATAGCGCCACGAAACTAATAGGGAAAATGGCATTAGGGCGATACTTTACTAGCATTAACTCGTTTGCTTTCGGCCAAAGCGGTTGATGCAATAGACGCATCAAGCACCACTAATGCTCCAGAATTCAGTCCTGTTTTGAGTACAACTGAACTCCCCGGCCAATCAATAAAAGTGACAATATTAGATTTAACCGCTTCCCCCTCTAAGGTATAAACCAACCAAGTATCGCCTTCCTTTCGCAGCGAACTGCGCGGTACACTTAATACAGAGTCAAAGGCTTGTACCAAAATATTCACGTCAATTGAGCGCCCTGGCACAAACTCAGCGTTAATTTCATCTAACATTAAACGAGTCAGTCTTGAGCCATTTAATGCGTTCACTTTCGGCGATATTTCTACTATGCGCCCTGTCGTTACCTGCTGTTTCCCTGTAGGAGCAAGCAAGGCCTTCATATTAAGCGAAAGCTCTGATGCATAAATCTCATCCACTTCTACTTCTATTTCAATAGGGCCAGTAGAGCCTATTTGAAAAAGAGTATCGCTGACTCCAACCACTTGCCCTTGGTCTATCGAGCGCGACAATACAATGCCATCAAGAGGGCTTTCGATATTGAGATCATTCAATCTAATAATGGCCTGATTACGTATTTCTTGCGATGCTGTGAATCTTGCTTCAGCAGATAAAAGGTTTGTACGGGCTTGATCCAGCGCTAAATTAGCCACAACGCCTTTTTTAGACAATTCAGCAACACGATTAAAATCATGTTGTGCGAAGTTACGTTGTGCTTCAACCACACGTAGATTGGCTTCCGCTTCAGAAAGTGCGGATTGTTGTGATGCAGATCGCATCTTGGCTATGGTTGCTCCACGCTTAACCTTGTCACCTTCATCAACCAGTAAAGCGATGACTTTTCCTGAAGATTCAACTCGAATATCAACCACATCTTTTGTCCTAACACGTCCAACTACGGCTAACACTAACTGAGCTTCACCAGTGGTTACCTGCAAAACCTCCATCTCTAATGGTGCACTATTTCGTTTATACAAATACATAGCAATAACCATGAGTACAAGTAAAAAGCACATTGTTATAAATGGTTTTCGGTATTTACCCATGCGCTTTAGTGACTCCCAATTGGTGTGCGTCTTTATAATTATATTAGCTTAGAAAAAATTAGCGACAGACGATATAAATAATAAGGATTAATAATGACAGAAATCAAACGAACTAAATGATGGCTACATAAGTAAGCGTCATTTAGTTGAAGTTGACCATGAAACTATTGTGGTAGTAGGTACGAAAATAGAGATGACGATAGACTAGAAAAACTGAATAATACAAGAAGGCAGAAAAGAACCTAGATTTCCACCTTCAATTTTTACTGCTCACGACCATTTCAAAGAGAATTAAATTACCTTTTACGACTCTTGAAGTTCTTTCAATAAATCGTGTATCTCAGCTTTAAGTTCTTTATCGATGATTTTATTACTGTGGATTTTGGCTTTTTCCAAAGATTCAATGGCACCTGCTTTATCGCCAAATTCCAGTTTTAAGATTGCTGCTGAAAAACCAATCGACGAAAGGTAGTCTTTATTGTTGGTCGCTTCGGCTTTTTTAAAGGCTGTATCGTATATCGAAATAGCGAGTTCTATATCATCGGTAAAATCGGCCAGTGTTTCCCACTGCACAGGATGATCTTTATCCGTGCCATCGTTGTCGTCACAAATCCCTTTCAATTCTTCATAAAAAGCATCAAAGTTTTCTTGGTCTTTTTTGTGCGCGCAACTCATCAGTTCTTTGGCTAAATAAAGGACTTCTTTATATATTTTTGTATTCATAATTTACTCTGTGTTAAGCCTTTCAGCGTTTAATGCCTCTATGGTAATTTTAATAAGCCATTTATGACAGCTTTTAGCTTACTCAAACCTAAAGTCACAAAAAAACCAGCGTGAAATTAATCCACACTGGTTTTAAAGTATCTAGATTCAAACGCTAGATTAACGCAACAGTAATTAAAGCGTTTTAAGAGCGGCAACCACTTCTGCTGGCTCTTGACGAGCGGTGTAGTCAGCCGTAACAAAAGCGCTGGCAACAGTGCCATCTTGAGCAATGACAAAAGTCGCCGCTAATGGTAGGTCAAACTGACCTTCGCCATTATGCTTTTCTATTTCAATACCAAAAGAGAGATAGATTGGACGTAGCTCATCTGCTAATGAGAAAACAAGGCCAAGGCTTCTCGCGTAGTCTGAATTTACATCAGATAAAACTTCAAATTCTAGAGCATTTTTCTCAGCCGTAGACAATGACACATCTGGTAATTCAGGGGTAATAGCAACTAACGTTGCATTTGCTGCTTTAATGTTAGCAAGCTGATCTTGGTAAGCTTTCAACTCCAGGTTGCAGTAAGGACACCAGCCACCACGATAAAACGTCATTACAACAGGGCCTTTAGCCAATAAATCATCTAGATTGACTGTCTCGCCATTTTGGTTTGGTAATGAAAATGCAGGTAGTTTTTCCGATACTTTCGGCGCTTTATCAACAATGCCTGTTTCCGTTAGGTTTTTAGTCACCTGCTGCATCAGCTCTTGTACTTCCAACGGTGCTTTTTTAACAAACGCGGCTTTGTATTCTGCAATTTGATCTTGTAATGACATAGTGAACCTCATAGCCCATAGAATTAACTTGAACAATTATTCAAACAGATATTGAGTGATCATTCAAGTCTTTTTGAATGATCACTCAATAATTTGCAGTGAGCGTAATTTAGCCGCTATAATTACCTAAAGTGCAAAAAAATTTTCACAATTCAAAGTAGAAAATATCCCTATGGCTAGAATACAGTTTGACAAAGAAAAGGTATTAGAAAGTGCGACCAATGCCTTTTGGCGTTTGGGTTACACCGCCACATCTATGCACACTCTTGTAGAACAAACTGGCTTAAAACCGGGCAGTATTTACTTGGCGTTTGGCAATAAAGAAGGCTTATTCAGAGAATCACTGGATTATTATGCTCATCAGTCCTTAGATAATTTAGAAGCCACGCTTGCCCAGTACAACTCAGTAGAAGAAGCGCTTCCTGATATTTTCATGAGCTTTATTGAAGAGTCTTGTCAGTCTGAATATTGCAGCTGCTTTTTGGTTAAAAGCCAACTAGAGCTTACCGATCAGCAAACTGAATTAAGAGATCACGTTTCTCAACAACTTCGTCGAGTTGAATCCCTCTACTTCGAAAGCTTCCTAAAAAATAATACAGAAAGTGAAGCAAGAGCAAAGGCTACCAGTGTCATGCTGCATATTTTTGGTATACGTGTTTACGGCTATCATTCTAATTCTAAAGAACAGCTTATTGATGCTTTACGCCTTGGTTTACCTTGGCTGTCTTGGAAGGCTGAGCACTAAAAACGAAGATTAAAGAGAACTTACCTCTTTAATCTTTTCTCTATTTTTTAGCTTTAAACCAATTTCTGCAACGCCTCAATGATATCGCTTGGCTCTGAACGAATACGGTAATCCACATCCACAAAACGCCACACCACGTTCCCACCTCGGTCTATTACAAACGTTGCTGGAATTGGTAACACATTACCATTTCCGTTATTAACCGTTTCAAGTTCAAGCCCACGATCCACTCGCATATGTTCTAGTAGAAACTCCGGTACCTCCCATGCAACGCCATATTCCACAGCAACTTTTGCACTTTGGTCTGACAAGACTTGAAAGCCCATTTGACTAATTTCGTCTTTACTAAGTGAGTCATCAGGTACTTGCGGGCTGATAGCAATAAGCTCAGCACCCAAATCATGGATATCACCTAAACGTGCCTGTAAAGCTCTAAGCTGTATGTTGCAATATGGACACCAGCTACCACGATAAAAAGTAACGACTACTGGGCCTTTTTCTAGCAACGCCGTCAAAGACATTGCCTTGCCTTCTTGGTTTGGTAATTCAAAGGTTGGCGCTTTCTCGCCAAGCGCAATGGCATCCGCGCCTTGTTCAACACTTTTAGCTCGCGCAATAACATCATCTACGCCTTTCATGAAATCAGGTTTTGCAGCTCGACCTTCTGCAACTTTAGCGTCAGTTTGTTCTTTTAGTGTTTTCATCTGGCTTCCCAAGTAAATTGTTTTGTATTGTCAGATACAGTACTGCTAAATACAGATTGGAGCCAATAGAGAACGAGGCAAGAATAAGGAGAATCATTAAACCAAACTACTCCAAACACTTCTAACCAAGAGCCTCTGTTCGTTCAATTCGACTTTTGTCTTTAATCAAGCTCAAACCAGCTAATGCGACCAAAGCCAATACCAGCCAAGAGCCGATGATAACGCCAGTCCAGCTGCCTGCTTGCCAAAATGGATCAAGATAAAATCCACCTAGGCTGGCGCCAAGGTAGTAAAACATCAAATACAGAGAGGACGCACTCGCTTTTGCGTATTTCGCATTTCGGCTGACAAAACTACTGGCGGTAGAATGACCCAAAAAGAAACCAAAACTATTAATCAACAATCCAACGATAATAAAAAACAATGAACCGCCAAGAGTTACTAATGAGCCAAACATTAAAATACAAGTTCCCAACACCATAATATTAGGCTGATCCCAACGCTTGGCTAATTTACCCGAAATCGCCGAACCAAGCGTGCCAGATAAATACGTCAAGAAAAGTAAACCTACGTACTTGGCAGAAAGATTATAAGGAGCGGCTTCTAATACGAAGGTAATGTAACTGTATTGATTGATGAAAATAAAGAAACTGAAACCACCAATGAGATAACTGGTCAACAAACGACGATTATATAAGTGGTCTTTCATATTTTTCAGAATATGACCGACGCGTAATGGTTTAGGCTCGAAATGACGGGAAGTAGGCAATAAAAAGAAAAACACCAAAAGACAAATCAAACTGATGCCACCCATTACAGCAAAAGTGGCTGAGCGCCCTAACCATTCACCAACAAAGCCGCCGATCAAACGACCACCGATACCACCTAAACTGTTACCACTGATATACAAACCAACCGCCACCATTAAGGCTTCAGGCGTGTATTCGTCGCCCAAATAAGCAACAGCAATTGCAGGCAACCCAGCTAAGAAGAAACCTTGTAAGGCACGTAATGCCAACAAGGATTCATAACTTTGTACCAAGGAAAGGCAAAAAGTAGTGATGGTAATTCCGACCATGGTCATTACCATAATGCCTTTGCGACCAATCGCATCTGAGATTGGCCCATAAAAAAGCAGCGAAATACCTAAGGTCAACGTGGTAATCGTAAAGCTAGCACTGGCCTGAAGCGGGCTAATCGAAAATTCATTCGCTATCATTGGCAATAACGGCTGAGTCACATAAACATTGGCAAACACCATAAACGAGCCAATTACGAGCGCCAAAGTGCCTCGCCAAAATACTGAACTACCCACTTCAATCAAGGTAAACTCCACAGGGATAAAACCCAAAACAGACTGATATTATTCGCCTACTATACGCCCAGCCGTTTTATCAATAAAATATATCTATCTTATCCAATCCATAAGGATTAATGATGGACATTAAACCACTACGTTATCTCATTGCCATCGCAAAAACCGAAAGCTTCACCCAAGCAGCGAAACAGCTTAACGTGGCTCAACCTGCCGTCAGTATGGCGATAAAAAAGCTAGAGAACGATTTAGGCCTGACACTAATCCATCGCGCAGACAGAAACATAGGCTTAACGGATGAAGGCAAAAAACTGCTTATTCACGCAGAAAAGATCATCCAATCCATGGACGAAGCGCTTCTGGAAATGAGTGAATTAAAAGGCTTAAGCCAAGGTGAAGTTCGAGTCGGTATTCCAAGCATGCTTGGCTCTTATTACTTTCCTCCTATACTGATGGCCTTTCGACACCGTTACCCAACCATCACCTTAAAAGTGATTGAAGGCGGAACATGGCAACTGCAAAAAATGCTCGAAAGTGGTGAATTAGATTTGAGTGTCATCGTCGCTGAAACATTACCGGACAGCTTGCAAACACAAGCTTTGATTAGAGAGGAGATGCGCGTCACCGTAGCAACTGATCATCCTTTCAGCCAATTAGAAAAAGTTTCCCCTGAAGCGTTTTTCGAAGAAGAGCTAGTCATGTTTAAGGAAGGTTACTTTCATCGTCGAATTGTCGATAAATTAGCGAAGAAATGCAAAAAGACACCTAAAATTGGTTTTGAAACCAATCTCATTCCTTTAATAAAATCCATCACTCAACAAGGTTTCGGGGTCTCTACTCTACTCAACATGGTAATCGACGATGACGATGAGCTCATCACTCGCTCATTTGATCCACCTATTTGGCTGGATCTTGGAATCGCTTGGCGTAAAGACAGTTATCTTTCTAAGGCAAACCAAGCCTTCTTAGAATTCGTGAGTGAACATGGAAGGAATCGATAGGAACTTCCTAAATTGAGATAGCAAATAACAAGCATAAAAAACGGCCAAGCAATTAAATCACTTGGCCGTTTTAAAAAGATATTTTTTCGATTAGCTAAACAAACGCGTTTCTAGCAATGAGGAATGCTTAAAGCGATTCAAACTTTTTGCACCAGCAAGAATAGCAAGATCCAAAATAGGCTCAATTAATACAACACTTAAGTAAGCCAAACCAAAGGTAGCAACAGAACTCATAGTTTCTGCGCCAAAACCTTGTCCATAAAATGCCCAAAAAGCGACCCAAGCAATGATCCCGCCCTGAAAGGTTAATGACAATTGCAATGCTTGTTTATAAGTGATGTCCGCGTAGGCTGTATTCTCTGCAATGGTACGGCGGGCCACAGCCGCCATCGCAAACAAAGGCAATAACAAGGTTGTTAGGTTCATGCCATATTGAGGTAAATCAAAAGGAGCAAAAAGAATGCCTTGCGCTAACAACCCCAAACTCAAGCCAATCGCAGCCGCTGCCGGACCAAACATCAAGAATAGCGTTGAGCCAAGAATAAAGTGAACTTCTGATACACCAACGGCATGATGTGGCATGACTTCAAAGAAAATAAACACCAATATGGTCGTCAGTGCACTTCGTCCTATTAAGGACATTAGACCGTCTTTTTTAATCATGTCGATCGAGGCTTTTGCAGAAAACCCAAGAGCAGCAATTGCGGTTACGTAACTTAAAATAATTTTTGCGCCATCGACGACGCCTGGTTCAATATGCATAACATGTTTCCAAAATAGGATTCATACTCACCCGTATGATTCAGATTAACGGATCTTCTACTTATGTTTAATAAAGTAAAAAGTCCTGATAAATAAAGGCCGGTCTCCGGACTCATAAGTGTTGGCATACGTTATCAATCACTTCATTCCTTCCCATTAAAAAACAGTGGAATAAAGCCTAAAAACGCATCACTTACATACCGTTGCGGGGGCAGTATAGGCTTTGTTTGAAAAACACTCCTATTTCCCGTTTAACCAGTAAAAACTGACACCTTTACAAAAGTTGGCCGCTTGTAGAGAGCACAAGAGCCAATATCGGAAGAGTACGTTTTTAATTAATGTTAAGCAACTTACCGAGATAAATCACTTCTCAAAACAGTCTTTCTTTCACATACATATTTTGATCTATATGAACATCACACTCTCTAAATAAATTCATCATTTTAGAAATAAAAAAAGAGAGAACTTTCTATATGGATATTTATAAAAATTTAATATAATAGCGTAGCTACCTAATGTAATGTTTTGTATCTATAAAAATAATGTAATCCCATAAGGATATTTGTATGAATTACCTTCGT
Organism: Marinomonas ushuaiensis DSM 15871; assembly: GCF_000521805.1. Lineage (GTDB taxonomy): Bacteria > Pseudomonadota > Gammaproteobacteria > Pseudomonadales > Marinomonadaceae > Marinomonas > Marinomonas ushuaiensis. The sequence continues at coordinate 168,675 of NZ_JAMB01000005.1, read as the reverse complement.
TACCTTTTATCTTTCTTAATGAAAGATAAAATAGTCGCATCACCTAATTTTAACCGGTGGCTAGTTCCACCAGCATCCATTGCCATTCATTTATGTATTGGTTCTGTTTATGCTTGGAGTATATTCAACCCTGCACTCACAAAAGAATTTGGTGTTGTAACAAGCGCGGCCAATGATTGGAGTTTAAGCAGTGTTGTATGGATATTTTCCGTTGCGATTGTATTCCTTGGTCTATCCGCTGCTATAGCCGGTAAATGGCTAGAAGAAGTTGGTCCTCGGTGTGTCGGTGTTACAGCTGCGTTTCTATGGGGCGGTGGCTTTATTCTTGGTAGCATTGGTATTTCTACTCACCAATTATGGTTGGTCTATTTAGGCTATGGCGTTTTAGGCGGTTGTGGTTTGGGCTTGGGCTATGTTTCCCCAGTATCTACTTTATTACGCTGGTTCCCTGACAAACGCGGTATGGCAACAGGCATGGCCATCATGGGGTTCGGCGGTGGCGCGATTATAGGCGCACCAGTAAAAACCTTTTTACTTGAAAAATTTGCGATGGCACCAACGTATCTTGGTCCAGAATCTGCGGTTCAGATGATTACTGAAGGTGGTCGACGTTTTGCTGAAATCGCCAATGAAAAAGTAGAAATTGTCGTTGCAACAGCAAAAGAAGCATCAACATTACCAATTCCAGGTGAAGCCGGTGTTTATGTTGTCGGATCTGGTGATACAGGGGCAGCAAGTGTTTTCCTAACACTGGGTATTGTGTATTTCTTCATTATGTTGATTGCCTCTTTCTTATATCGTGTCCCAGCGAAAGACTGGAAACCTGAAGGTTGGATTCCACCGGTAAAAGACAAGAAAAACACTATGATCAGTACGGACAATGTTCATATTGATCAGTCTCTTAAAACGCCTCAATTTTGGTTACTGTGGCTCGTTCTATGTCTTAATGTAACAGCAGGTATCGGTGTTATCGGTATCGCTAAAACGATGATGACAGAGATCTTTGGCTCCACCTTACCGACTATCGCAACGGCCTCTTTCGCTGGAACTTATGTTCTGATGATTTCAGTGTTTAATATGTGTGGTCGATTCTTCTGGGCTTCTGCCTCAGACTTTATTGGCCGTAAAAACACTTACCACTGCTTCTTTGCGATCGGAACTGTTTTATACCTTTCTATTCCTTTTGCTGCCTCTGCAGTAAGTGCAGATCAATCGGTTACTTGGTTAATTATGTTTTACGCTGCAACTATGCTTATTTTCACTATGTATGGCGGTGGATTCTCAACAATACCGGCTTACCTAGCGGATATTTTTGGTACGTTACATGTTGGCGGAATACATGGCCGTTTATTAACAGCATGGGCAACTGCCGGCGTACTAGGGCCGTTCCTTATTACCTACCTACGTAATCTATCGGTTGAAAATGCGATCAATGATTTGGTGAGTAAAATAGACCCAGCGTTATTTGAAGCAAAATTCAACGCATCTATTTCTCAACTTGGTGAGTTGATTGCCAGCAAGACAGTTACGGTTTCAGCTCTAATGGAAATTTCACCAAGCGGTACTGTTGACCCGACCTCAGGACTGTATAACTCCACCATGTATGTAATGGCTGGTTTGCTTGTGATTGGTTTCTTTGCGAATTTAATGATACGTCCTGTTAATAAAAAACATCACGTAGAAAATACGCACCCGAATCAAAATTTTTAATAGAACATGCTCTAAACCCAAAATAAAAAGGTCGTTAACTCGACCTTTTTATTTATTTAAAACAGAGTAAAAGAATGAGTATCGTTCAAATAAATGTCACGTTGGCAATGTTCTAAATCGCTACTTATTTTTTATTCAAGTATTACTATCGCCTTTCTTAATATCTAACCCATCAAAGTAAAAAGGAAATTCCTAGCTGGTTCGAATCTAATAAGTCTTATGATGGATTTATGGAAAGTATTGAGAATGAACTTCAAAACAGTGCCACGCAGGAAAAAACCCTACTAAACCACGGAGAACTATGAATTTAATGTTCTAATCAAGCAAACACCCATTGAAAACCTCTTACAGAATATAAAACTTTCATCGTCCGGTATGCCAAATAACACATTAAAAGATAATAAAAAAGAAACCTCTTCCAATTTTATTTCCAATATCTCTTATAATTACCAATATAAAATAACAGTTAAGACTTCGAATTTATTTTACATTTCCACCTTTGCACTTTCATTCTCCCTCTTATATTTTATTATCATTCCATATTTAATATTTTCTTTTAAAAAGACTAGCTTAAGAAAAAAATACTAAAAGATGGATTTTCAACGTATATCAACCGATTATAAATGCAGATAACAACAGTATTTTTTTCATATGCAATTTTTACAAGATGTGAAGGACAAAATAACGCTATCGGTATTATAAAGGCATAAAACACTACAATCTTTATGTTGAACACACATTAAGGCAGCTCGAAAAAATAGAAGAAGAGAAACAAAGGGGTTGAAAACGATGCTGATAAGCAAAAGTTAGATTTGATTGATATAAAATATCACCAAGGCTGGCTTTACGGAAAGCCTCAAAAAGCGCCGTTAAAGTAAACTCCTATTAAAAAAGAGCGCCTTACTCAATAAAATAAGGCACTTTCAAAAAATTTATACATTCTGTGTTTATCTAAAAATACGTTCAGACCAAACAGTTAAACCTGCTGCCACACTACCAAAATGATCCCCATCTAAAACAGGAACATTACCAATTCGCTTCTGAATCGCGTCTCGAATCACCGGTGATTTTGCCGATCCACCCGTCATGTAAATCAAGTCTGGCTTCTCACCCGCTTGCTCAATGGCTGCGGTCATTAATCGCAGCATTTTCTCTAATGGTGGTTCAATAGATTTTGCCAAGTCATCCCGTTGAATAGAACAGGCTAAACCCGATTCGATGTAATCCATAAGCACGTTATGCTCCATCACATCAGACAAGGCTATCTTCGCTTCTTCAGCATTTCGAACAATATGGTAATTGTGCTTTTCTTCGCGCATTCGCAAGAAACGCTCAATCAATTTAGGTTGCGCCGCATCCAAACGAAGCTGCTCAATTTGATGCTTGGTTTCCATACTGTTAAATGTCGAAATAGCAGAAACATCATTGGTTGTTACTGCGTTCCAATACAATTGGGTTGGCATTGGCAAACCATTTTTAAGTAAGGTGTCCATGCCGAATAGTGGCATTAGATGCTTACCTGCAATGCGAATGTCTAAATCATTTCCGCCAACTCGCTCACCGGTGTGCCCAAGAAAATCAGCACGACGATCCACTTTAACTAAATATTCCGGCCCCATTCGTACCATGGCGCAATCGGTTGTACCGCCACCAATATCAACAACTAAGACGGTTTTGTTTTCAGCCAGCTTGGTTTCAAAATCCAAACCTGCCGCAATCGGCTCATACAGAAATTCAATTTCTTTAAAACCAGCCCGCTTGCCCGCTGCGGTGAGGATTTCTAATGCTTGGCGGTTACTGGCTTCTGAATCGATCCCTTGGAAGTTTACCGGACGACCAATCACAGTGTGTGTAATTTCTTCGCCAAGATGATTTTCAGCTCTTTGCTTGATGTTTTGCATCATGGCGGCAACCACATCTTCAAAGAAATTAATGTGCTCTGATCGCAACCCTGTCGCACCTAAAAATGACTTTGGCGATTTTACAAAGTAGCCATCTTCTGGCCATTGAAAGTATTCATCAAACGCCGCTCGACCAAAGAACAAAGTCTGATCATTATCATCAATGTCTTCTTCTCGGCGAGCACGTTGAGCACGAGTAAGAACATGCTGTCGAGAAGATATATACGCTTGGCGCTCGTCGCCTACTCGCATATTTTTACCAACAAACTCCGTAATGAGATCTCGATCTAACGCGTATAAAGTAGAAGGTAAAAATGTGTGTTGCCCTTCCAAAGGAACAAGACGAATATCGGTGCCTTGAGACAAACCAAGCGCACAGTTAGATGTTCCATAATCGAAACCGCAAATCATTCTATTTATAACCTCTAAAATTAAGCGTATTTAACGAGTAAGTAACACGGTACTTAAGCGCTATACAAAATGCCTTTTATTAACCCACGTTAAAAGCAACTTTCTATAATAACAGGAAAGACGAAATGAAAGGAGAAGAACCACAGTAGGTATTCATTAACTGGGTATAAGTAAACTTTGCAGTCGTGCAATATATAATCATACAAATAATACTAAGGCCTTCAAGTGGCCATCATTCGGTATCTTTTATGATTCAATCACTACTACCTAACATTCTGGAATTCATACACCAAATTGATCCATTCGATAAGCTCCCACCTGAGCTGCAAAAAAAGTCGCCAGCTCTGTAAACATCAGCTACTTAAGCCGTGGAGAAAAAATCGACTTTCACCCTGGCGATACAAGACGTTACCTTTACATCATTCATACTGGTGTAATGGAACAACGCAAACCCAATGGTGTGTTACGTGCCAAACTGGGCCCACAAGATTTATTTGGTTTTACCTTTTTAGATGACCATACCGACGGTGAAGAAAGTTATAGCGCAATTGCTGCGGAATCGACATTGCTGTATCTCATACCGCACGAAGCATTAGAGAAACTGCTAGAAGACCACCCTGAATACGCAGAACATTTCGCTTCCCAAGCACAGATACGAATTCAAAATGCTCTCACGTCGTCTGGTCTAACAACGACAAAGGCAGAAAAATACGTCAAACCAGAAGCAGTAATTATTAACCATATCGTTCCTGAAATACTCAGCGAAGGACAACTTTTTGACGATGCCATGCACGACTTGTTTCGAGCTATGAAAGGAAAAAAACTTTATTGATACCTACATTAAACTGCGTTTTAACTTAGATCCTTTACCACTACTTTGGTTGGACACACTTATTTTAGAAAAGCCTTTACTGAGAAATAAAAACGACACAGGCACAGGTGATTATCAGCTTGCCTCTGTTCGTGAACGCCACAACTTACCGCCTTACTTGGCTCACAACGCCTTGTCTGATTCTATTGCCACAGGCGAGCTTTTCTTAGTACTGGTGAAGATAATTTATGGTAAATCCATTCCTCTATTGAGCAATGTATACAAGCACATTTACTGAGTAACATAAAAAATAAGGATTAAAGCCACTCAGACTTTAATCCTTATTTTAAAAACATTGCATACTTTATTAGGCTTACGCCTTCTTCACATACTTGGCGGTGATCATCATGTCGCTTGCACCGTCTAACTTACAATCCAACTGATGATCTTTCTTATCATGTACTCTCTTGATCACGGCCTTGGTACCAATTTTTAGACCTTGAGAGCTGCCTTTCACTTTCAAATCTTTAATCAGCGTGACTTTGTCCCCTTCTACTAACAAAGCGCCATTCGCATCTTGAACTTTGACAACCTCCTCTTCTGCCACTGCAACAGGATTCCATTCAAAGCCACACTCAGGACAAATCAAAAGCTCCTGATCTTGATAAACGTATTCAGATTGGCAGCTCATACAAGGCGGTAAAGACATAATCACACTCTATCTAACAATATATTTTTTGATTAACGGATCGTATTTAGTGGAAAGGCGCAACGCCAATCACAGCTTCATGAAGGAACAGAACAATGGTAAACCAAGAAGCAACAGAAAAAGTCAGAGCGATAAGATCGAATCGAAGGCTAGCTTTTTCTATTTTTACACCTGCTTTGCGATCACGACGACGGAAAACCGCGTAACTCACAATCGCCCACACCAAGAAACTACCAAATAACAACACATCCGCTAAGTTACCGTTACTCAGCAAATGCGCAAACGCCCAGACTTTAATGGCAAGGTAGATTGGATAACCTGTCACTTTCTTCATCATGGTTTTCGGTACGATGGAAGCAAACAATAAAAACAACGCCACCAGCATCAATAAACTCGTCACGTGCCCCATGTGTACTGGCGGAAACCACAACCAAACGGGTGCTAAACGAGCTTGGCCATAACCCATAACAATAAAACCAAGAGATAATAAAGACAACATTCCAAAACGTACTCGCCAGGTCATCAAACCCGCCTTTGTCACGGCCATTTTTCGCCAATCAGGAATAAACAAACGAACACTGTGAACAGCAAAAAAAATCACTAACCCAACTATCAAAATCAACATACAAGGATGTTCCTTAAATCTTATAAAACAGGTAAAACTGAGGCGCTCAATAGAACAAAAACAGCCAACACAATCAATGAATTGACGCCAATTTTCTTATAAATAACATGGTTAAGCTATTTATCGCCACTCGGATGCTTCCACTCATCATGAAAGACTTGGCTTCACTCTCTTTCCTACAACACCTTTCGATCGATAAAGCGGTATTTCTCTTCCGCACAAGCGTTCAAAATGAAATCCCAAGTCAGCTTTAAATCTTTAAACTGATGCAGGTCCTTACTGGTAGATATCCACAATTCCCTATGCAATAAAAAGTCAGGTAAAACCGGCGACAATACAGGATCACCATAAGCAACAAAGTGCGGTAAAATACCCACGCCTAACCCAGATCGAACCGCTTTTCGCTGGGTATGAATCGTTGTCGACTTATAAATGAACTGCAAATCTGGCGCAATTTCATTCTGATATTTTAATAAATCTGAAAATACTTGGTCTTCTATGTAACCAATAAAGGAATGTTTTTCAAGGTCTGACTTCGTTTTAATACTCTTATTTAGCGCCAAGTATTCAGTGGCTGCAAATAACCCTAAAGTATAATCGCTCAGCTTCTTTTGAATAATGTTTGAACCTTTCTGCGGCCCAACAGTAATACTAATGTCCACTTCACCACTGGTAATCAAAGTGGCTCCAGCCAATGAAATAAGCTCTATATCAATGTCTTTGCCTTTCACCCAGATAGGCAATCGATCAGACAAATAATAGTTACTAAAGCCTTCCGTCACACCGATACGGATTTTCGAACGGATTTCTTTCCCGCTACGATAGTTTTCATTCGCCAAACGTAAAGTCCGCTCACACTTCTCCGCATAAGGAATTAAGTTCTCCCCTGCTTTCGTTAAATGGAACCCTTTGCTGTTCTGATAAAACAGTCGAGTATCAATGGCTTTTTCTAGTTGCTCAATACGATTTGCAATCGTTACATGAGTACAACCGAGCTTAGTTGCCGCCAAAGATAAGCGACCATATCGCCAAAGCGCTAAAAAATACTTTAGATCATTCCAATTAATTTCCAGTAAATCTAAATTTTCATTCACGAATCATTCCCCACACAAAAACGAAAAACACGATATCATGACAGATTACTTGTCGCTTAATACACTCGCATAAAGCACAGATTTGGTGCGGCAATGTTTTAACAAACGAGCCAAGCTGTAAATTTTATTTCATAAAACGAGCGTTAGCCTTTTATTAATAGCAAAAGCTAATCTATCTATAATGAGGCAAAGTCTTTTAAAAGGCACAAAATAGGTGCATACATTCTAATTATTCAAAAATCTCCTAGCTAAAGGCTTTCCACAAGCCAGCTCCATTGTAATTTTTTTTACATCCCATGTAACCAAAATGCTATTGTTTTTACCCCCTCGCAAGCCTAATTTTTAACTTCGACATAGAACCTCTGAGCATTCATCAGAATCTATACACAATCATATTTTTTGAAATAGGTAATCATGATGAAAAAACCATTACTCACTACATTGGCATTATTATTAGGATCATCCGCTTTCGCGGCGGATTACAATTTCACGTTTGCTCACGTCCTAATCGACAACACGCCTAACGGACAAGCCGCCTTAGCATTTGAAAAAGAGGTTGAAGAAAAGTCCGCTGGCCGTATCAATATTAATGTCCTACCCGCAGCGCAATTAGGCGGCGACGTAGAAATCATCGAACAGCTACAAATGAACATAGTACAAATTGCCATTCCACCAACCGCAACACTGGGTAACTTTGAGCCAAGAGTACAAATTCTAGACTTGCCTTTCCTATTACCTTCACAAGAATTGATGATGAAAGTTTTAGATGGTCCAGCGGGTCGTAAAATTCTAGACACGTTAGAAGGCCATGAAATGCATGCCGTAAACTTCTGGGGTGCAGGCTTCCGTCATATGACAAACAACGTTCGCCCGATTGAAAAGCCAGAAGATCTTAAAGGCATCAAAATGAGAACGATGCAGTCGCCGATCCTTTTGAGTACTTACCGCAACTTTGATGCAAACCCAACAGCCATGGCTTATACCGAGGTTTATAATGGTCTACAGCAAAGCGTTATCGAGGGGCAAGAAAACCCTATCGCGAACATCACCAGTAAGAAGTTTTATGAAGTACAAAAGTACATGACGCTGACGTCAAACGCTTACCACGGTTACGCCGCTATTGTGAACAAACAAGCTTGGGATTCTTTGCCAGAAGACCTACAAGCCGTTATGACAACAGCCTTCAATAACGCCCGTGACCTGTCTCGTAAATTAACCAATGAACTGGAAGCTTCCGCTCTTGAGAACATCAAGAAACACACGAAAGTAACTGAATTGACAGATGAGCAAATGGCTGCCTTCGTTAAAGCCAGCCAACCCGTTCACGAAGAGTTCCGCGAAACCATCACATCAGATTTACTTGATGTTGTGTACGCTGAAATAGAGTCGAACTAATGACCAGCGCTGCCTTGACAACCTAAAGCAAGGCAGCGTATTCAGCCCCCAAAGGCTAATAAATACGCACCGAGAAAAATATGTTCGAAAAAATTAATACCTATTTAGACATCATCGAAGGCTTTTTAATCGCCAGTATTCTTGCCACTGCATCGATACTCACGATTACCCAAGTTTTTTTCAGATATGTCCTGAATGACTCCATCTTTTGGGCAGAAGAAGCCATTCTCTATTTGATTATTTCTATGAGCTTTCTTTGTACAAGTCTTGGTATTCGTAAAGGTTCTCACATTACGGTAGACGTCTTAAAGTCGTGCATTCCAAAGGGTTTAAAACCAACGTTCAATCTAGTCGCAGCCATTTTAGGGATTATTTTCGCCGCTTCACTTCTCTACTTTGGTGGCAGCTTGTTTTTAAACACCTTGGCACGTGGGCAACTTTCTCCTGCTTTACGAATTCCAATTGCAGCGATTTACGCCTTTATTCCAATTACTGCTTTGCTTCAGATATTTCGTTACTCAGGAATCATCTACTCAGTATTTAAAAAAGTGCCTGAACAAAACCAGCCACAGAATTGATTTAAACATTTATCACGCACACCAAAGCCGAGGCTTTTATGATTACATTATTACTTCCGCTGTTTTTAATTCTGCTGTTACTTGGCTTACCAATTTATGGCTCATTGGCTTTTTCCGTCATAGGTTCCATGGAATTAGCGGGGGCTATGAACCCGACAATCGTTCCTATGCGAATGTTCTCAGGCATCAACAATTTCTCATTAATGGCCATTCCATTTTTCATCTTAGCCGCTGAATTAATGCGAGTTGGCGGCTTATCTACTCGGCTCATTAAACTAGCTCAAGTGTTAATCGGTTGGGCACCAGGTGGTCTGGCTTCTGCCGCTGTTTTATCTTGTCTGTTCTTTGGCTCTATATCCGGCTCAAGCCCAGCAACCGTGGTTGCCATTGGCAGCATCATGTTTCCAGCATTGGTAGAAGCAGGTTACAGCAAACGCTTTGCCATCGGACTACTGACCACCGCTGGCACCTTAGGGCCAATTGTTCCACCAAGTATCGCTTTAATCATTTATGGTTCCGTTACCGCAACCAGTATTGGTCAGCTTTTCGCCGCTGGCATATTACCCGCCCTTTTGCTTGGCGGGATGTTAATCATCTACTGCATGATTTATTCAAAAAAGAAGCAATACGCCAGAACGCCTTTTCCTACGTTGAAAGAAATCTCAGCGGCTTTTAAAGGCTCGGCTTGGGGCTTGGGACTTCCAGTCATTCTGCTTGGCGGGATTTACAGCGGAATATTCACCGCAACAGAATCCGCGGCAGTCGCTTGCCTTTATGGATTGTTTGTCGGCATGGTGATTTACAAGCAAGTCAGCGCGAAAGACTTATGGGAAATACTGCAAAGCACAGGTTTAATCTCAGGCTCTTTGTTGCTGATCACAGCGGGTGCTTCTGCTTTCTCATGGTTGCTTACCATTACAGGAACACCATCAACATTAGCCAATGCGGTTTTGTCTTTAAGTGATTCTTCCTTTGCGATTACCGCATTACTAAACCTTATTATGTTAGTCGCTGGGTTTTTCCTTGATAGCGCCTCCGCGATTATCGTTTTAGCACCATTAATGACGCCAATCGCTGCACAAGTGGGTATCGACCCAGTGCATTTCGGGATTATTAATTTAGTAAACTACTCTGTCGGTATGATCACGCCACCGGTTGGGCTGAACTTATTTGTTGCCGTTAGTATTTCTAAAATGGGACTTTTTGAAATATTCAAAGGCTGTATTCCTTTCCTACTCATCTTGCTCGTCGGCCTAATGATCATCACTTATATACCTTGGCTTAGCTTGGCAATCCCTAGCTACCTTTTTTAGCCGTCACCTAATTTTTAAGAGCACCTTATTCCATAGAAGGTGCTCTTTACATCAACTCAAGGATTAAAATGAAATCACAAACTCGATTAAAAGTTGGCATTATTGGTTTAGGCGCAATTGGTGGCCATGTAGCTAATTGCATCGAAAAAGGCGAAGCAGGCAACGCGGAACTCGTTGCTTTAGTCTGCCGAAATAAAGAAAAATACCTAACCATTAACAAGGATCAATCCAGTCATTTCAAATCGTTAATCACAGACGATATCGAAGCACTTTTTAATGCAAAGCCAGATATCGTTATTGAAGCCGCTGGCCAAGAATCTCTAAACCAATACGGCATTACCATACTGGAAAAAGGCATCGACCTTTTAGTATCAAGCATTGGCCTGTTCACCAACGATGACATACTCGACGCCTTCACCCAAACAGCAGAGCAATCTGGCGCACAAATGCTATTGTCCGCAGGCGCATTACCCGCTTTGGATTGGATGTCTGCATCCTCGTTATCTAAAGTAAAGAAAGTGTTCATTACACAAGAGAAGCCCGTTATTTCTTGGAAAGGCACACACGCTGAAAAGCTAATCGATTTAGATGCCATTACTGAACCAACCTGTTTTTTTGAAGGAACGGCTCGTGAAGCCGCCAACATTTTCCCGAAAAGCAGCAACATCAGCGCCATGTTGGCCCTTGCTACCGTTGGTCTAGACAAGACAAAAGTTAGATTAGTCGCAGACCCTATTAGCCTGATCATGAACACACTTATTGAGTTTGATAGTGAAGTGGGTCAGCTGCAACTGAACTGCCAAGGCATACCGTCTCCAGAAAACCCAAGTACCAGTACAGGTGTCCCCTTGTCCATCGTGAAATCCATACGAAATTTATCATCTCCGATTCATTATGGAATCTAACCATTTTTTAAAATTCCGTATCAGCATAGGAAGATGAAAAATAGACAACCGACATAAAAAAAGGACGGCTCTAACTAGAGCCGTCCTTTAATTTATTTATAAGGTTCAAGTGCTTACTTAACTTTGAAATGTTTGCACCATACTTATTATCTGAATTTAGGTTTAAAGCTGATACTCACCTGATCTCTCAGGTTGGAAAGTAATTTGAATAATTTTAATTTTCAAGTTTCCACCACCCGGTTTTGGCCACTCGATCTCGTTCCCAATAGCAAGACCAAGCAATGCACTGCCCACTGGCGCTAAAATTGAAATGGTTTTACCGCTGGAATCCATGTCTTTTGGATACACCAAGGTCAACTCAAATTCTTTATTTGTCGACTCAACGAAAAACCTCACCGTTGAATTCATAGTAACAATGTTATCTGGAACCTCTCTCGGCGCCACAACTGTCGCGCGTGCAAGCTCTTCTTCTAGCTCATTAACACCTGCAACACCGCCTTTGGGTAACGAATCGATGAGATCTTCCAGTCTTTGTGAATCTAAGGAAGAGATCGTTATTTCTGGTCTTGTTTTCATTCTTTCCTCATTAACTATTCATATAGTTTTTCTATGATATCAGGTATACCTGCCATCTTTGTATTATTCAAAAGCCCCTACTTTGACTCTTTAGTCTTAATGGTAACTGAGGCATTTGATTTCCCATAACCAGCATCATCGCACAATCATGGTGCAAAAAACATTAATATTAAAGAGCGGCATTAAACGCCAACAACTAAGGAATGGCAACTTCAATAAAGTGAGAGATATGGATAGAAATTAGTTAGAAAAACTTAAAGGAGAGTCGACTTAAAAAGAAAAAGAAAAATTAAACTAAAACTCTCGCCCAAGAAGGCAGACATCTTCTTTAATGTATTCGTCTTGTGCGATATTCGGTAACAACCCCCATTCATCAAACCCTTGGCGTTTAAAGAAACCTTGGCTATTGAGGTTACTGCTGTAGATGTAAGCGATAAGATGTGTAAAGCCAATCTGATTTCGGTGGTTTTCTAGATATTGAAAAATTCGTGTTCCGATACCACAGCCTTGCCATTCAGGCAAAACATAAAGGCTTATTTCTGAGGCACAGTCAAAGGCGGGTAAACCATAAAAAGGCTCAATTGAACACCAAGCGATAACCTTATGATTTTCTTCAAAGACAAGCATGGGGTGTTTGTCTGTGGCACTTTCCAACCAATCCATGACATCAATAAGACTGATATTATCATTTCGCTGGATGCTGCTTGCGAAAGGGTCACATAGTTGAAAAATAGAAAGTATATGGGGAGCATCGTCTAACCCTGCCGTCCGAATATTCCCCATATCAATACCTTTACTCAAATACTAATAACTTTATTCCAGCGCTTCTTAACACTATTTAGTGATTAACCTTGTTCAAGCAATCTGCGTAGATCGATGATGGCGGTGTTAGCACGAGAAACGTAAGACGCCATGACGAGAGAATGGTTTGCCAATACACCAAAACCACTACCATTTAAAATCATTGGGGACCAAATATTGGCTTGTGTTGCTTCTAATTCACGAATGATTTGACGTAAACTAACAAGGGCGTTTTTATCTTGTAGGGTAAAGAAGAAGTCGACCTCTACTGCACGAAGCATATGAACTAAAGCCCAGCTGGTGCCGCGCGCCTCATAAAATACATCGTCCACTTTTGACCAAGGCGTTTTCACGTATTGATAGGTACCTGTGTCGCTTGTTTGACGAGCATTCTTCTCGCCTGCTAAATCAGTATTTTCACGCACATTCGCCACACTGGCAGAAAGACGCTGAGACAGACTGCCTAAACGTGTACTGACATCTGATAGCCAATCTGAAAGGTTGTCAGCACGAGCGTAAAATTGAGCGTCATTTTTTGATGTGTCCGCTAAACGATCCAGATACTCCATGAGTTCTTTATTGCCACGACGATATTCACTTTCACTGGATGGCAACGCCCAACTCTTGGTATCAAAATTAAACTGCGGCTCAGCAATTTTAAGATTCACGTCTTCGGTGGACTGAGATTGTGAACGGCTGAACTCTTTTCGAAAGGCTCTGGCTAGGTCTCTAGATTGAACCAAAACACCGAATTCCCATGCTGGCATGTTATCCATAAAGATACCCGGTGGCATAAGGTCATTAGTAATAAAACCACCTGGTTTGTCTAGTAAAGTTCCAATAATAGTGTGTAGCGTACTTGCGGTTGTATAACCAACAACTAACTTTTTACTGTTATCAAGATAGCCACGTTCTGCGGCTTTTTCTTTTGCGGTTGCAACAACATCAAATTGATCTGGTTCACTGCTCCAATACATCCCTAAGAAACTAAGAAGCACAGCAATAACCAATACAGCGTACATAGCGACTTTACCCAGCCCTGAAAAATTAATACTTTGTTTCAAATGCTGTAATTTAACGGTTAACCACGACATTGTTGACCTACCTTAATCTTGTTGTAACTCGACCATGTTGCTTGCACGATGAAATGTCATCGCGCGCACACGGAATTCTGGAATACGACTATTAATAATCTGATAAATCAGACGAGCTTCTTTATCGTTCGGCCAGTATATCTCTATTGACTGCCCAGTTTCCGAAACTGCATCTATAATAGGCTGGATTTCTGCAATTATCTCATCTTCCGTTAAACTAAAAAGCGTTTTTGGCAATAAATATTGCCCTTCTTTTAATACCTCTGGCTCAAGCGTTTTCTTCTCTTGATTTACAGTACGCTGACGCTGTGTTTTTAGGTCCGTTATTCGAGACGTCATTTCGACAATAAAAGGATCTTCAGGATTAACCGAACGAGCATTCGCTAAATATCGTTCTGCTTTTTGATAGCCTTGACCTTTGGCGGCAATCCACGCCCAATCAGTATAAAGATCCACTATACTGGCGATGCCTTGCGTAGCTCTAAAGTTACCTGGGTCACGCCCTAATACAGCTTGAAAATACAGATTAGCATTGTCTTCCACTGGTGTGAGCAAATGTTCCGCTGCTAAGGCGCGCTCACCTTGCTCAAGTAAATGAAGAGTGACTCGTTCATAAGATGTTATCGGTTTTTTTATTGATGTAACTGTATTATGACTTTCGAGCTTGTCTGTTGTATTACCACCATTACTTGCTAAAGAACTTTGAGGTTCAGTCGTGTCACTGCTGGTTAAGTGATTTTCATCTGTTATAGCAGCCTCTGATACAGGCGAATTTTCACCTGATGGTGCGACATTTTGCTGGCACCCAGTGGTTAAAAGCACAACAAAAAGAAAAGAAACGAGATTTTTATTCAATTTATCCCCTTGTGATTGGCAACTTAAAAATGGATTGGTAGTCTACATCCAACAATGAACGTGATGAAATATACGTTCTCTATTAGAACGACACCTCCACCTAATTGAAGATATCTATGCGCTTATTTACCTTACTACTTTTATTACTGGTTCACAGCACAACCCAAGCATTTACCTTTGGGCCAACGTCTAAAATTTCAGAACCTGACTTCCTTCCTGTAGAACAGGCCTTTCAGCTTGCTCTTTCTGACCCTGAAGACGGTAAATTCATCGCTGAATGGCAAATACATGATGGTTACTATTTATACCAAGAACAATTTACTTTGTCTGGTAAAGACGCGGACAAATTGCATTTCGCGCCATTTCCTCAAGGAAAAACAAAACAAGATCCTTATTTTGGCTTAGTAACTACCTATCGAAACCAAGTCACTTTGCCTATTTATTACGATATCAATCTTCCTGCTGGAACAAAGATAAATGCGATTTTAGGTTACCAAGGCTGCGCCGATGCAGGCTTATGCTATGCGCCGCAAAAAGTATCAATTGATTTTACGGTTCCTTTATTGTCTCAAGAGGCATTAGCTTCTCAGGCATTGGCAACCCAACCAGCGGCGAGTTCTACGATAAATAGTGATACTGCAAACCAAACGCCTGCAAACCGTGTTTCTGTTAATAACATTCCCCTGTCTGAAGCTCAGTCCGTTAGTAAGCTGATTGATACAAGTAGTTTTTGGACGACTGTCAGTGTGTTATTTGGCTTAGGTTTATTATTATCTTTTACGCCTTGCGTCTTACCTATGGTACCTATCGTCAGCGCAATTGTTGTTGGTACTC
The DNA here is from genome assembly GCF_000521805.1 of Marinomonas ushuaiensis DSM 15871. Lineage (GTDB taxonomy): Bacteria > Pseudomonadota > Gammaproteobacteria > Pseudomonadales > Marinomonadaceae > Marinomonas > Marinomonas ushuaiensis. The sequence continues at coordinate 153,063 of NZ_JAMB01000005.1, read as the reverse complement.
GCCGTTCCAAATTAGGTGCTTTTTATTACAGTCTGATTTATGTATTAGCGATGGCACTAACGTATGCTGCGATTGGCGGTTTAGTCGGTATTTTTGGCACTCAATTAAATCTACAAGCTCAATTACAAAACCCCATTCTATTGGCGGTCAGTGCGTTTTTATTTGTACTGTTGGCTCTTTCTATGTTTGGCGTTTATGAACTCAAGCTACCTTCCTCTTGGCAACAAAAGCTACAGTCATCGACTAGCAACACAGGATCCACATGGCAATCAACAGGTAGTGTTTTTTTAGCCGGTGTTTTAGCAACTTTAATTGTTTCCCCTTGTGTTTCAGCTCCATTAGCAGGGACGTTACTTTATATCAGTAGCCAAGGTGATGCTTGGTATGGCGCAATCATGCTATTCATCATGGCGCTTGGAATGGGTGTACCTTTGCTATTAGTCGGATTATTCGGCCCTAAAGTATTACCCAAAAACGGCGAATGGCTACAAGATATTAAAGTGTTTATGGGGTTTGGTTTACTGGCGGTTTCTATTTGGTTAGTGACTCGTTGGCTACCTTTAGAGAGTCATTTGTATTTATGGGGCGCTTTGGCAATCGCCATCAGTAGCTACTTTATTCACCGAAATAACAGCGGTATATCACACCCTGTTCGCTGGTTTTTCGCGTTAAGCTTTTTAATTGTCGGTTGTATTCAGTTGCTAGGTGGTGCCATGGGAAATACCACTCTGACCGAACCATTGAAAAAATTCGCGTCAGCGTCATCGGTTAGTACGACTCAAGAAACACCAATATTCAATGCAAGCATCACAAGTTTAGAGGAATTGGACACCATTATTGCTAATCAAGACAACCGCCCTATTCTGTTGGATTTATACGCAGATTGGTGTATTAGCTGTAAAGTCGTAGAAGAAATGCTTGTGTCAGCAGAAATCCGACCTTTACTTAACAGCGTTCAATTAATCAGAGTTGATGTGACAGAAAACTCAGCTGCAAACCAAGCTCTTATGAAAAAATTTAATTTGTTCGGACCACCTTCGTTAGTTTTCCTAGACACTAAAGGCATCGAACTCAAAGAACTCTCTTTAATAGGAGAGCCAACTAAAGCAGAAATAATTGGACGCTTAAACTATATTGTCAGTCATTAGTACTGACATAAATAAAAGTTTACAAGAGAGCAAAAAATAACCTATACGAACATTTATAGGTTTTTTTACTGCATAACTGGACAATATCCCGCTTTTTATCGATAATTTCGGCCTACAAGCTTTTACATTTCTATTTTTTAAAAATAGCTCTGTTTACACAATGATGTATAAAGCGACCAAGTTTATAATAGTCAGTGATCAATGAAGTCACTGAATCATTAATATTGACAGAAGAGAGTAACCATGGACATTCGTAAAATTAAAAAACTGATTGAGCTTTTAGAAGAATCTAACGTCTACGAGATCGAAATCAAAGAAGGCGAAGAAGCCGTTCGAATCAGTCGTGGTGGTGCCCCTGTTATGGCACAAATGGCAGCTCCTGTAATGGCAGCTCCTGCTGCAGCGCCTGTCGCTTCTGCTGCGGCTCCTGAAGCACCTGTAGCAGTTTTAGGGCATACGGTTAACTCTCCAATGGTTGGTACTTACTACAAGTCATCTGCTCCAGGCGCTAAAGCCTTCATCGAAGTTGGGCAAAAAGTAAATGCTGGCGATACTATTTGTATCGTAGAAGCAATGAAAATGATGAACCAAATTGAAGCCGATAAATCTGGCACAATTGGCGCTATTCTTGTTGAAGACGGCGAGCCAGTTGAATTTGATCAACCACTTGTTACTATCATTTAATTCAAAGCAATAGGTTTCATCATGCTAGATAAAGTATTGATTGCTAACCGAGGCGAAATCGCGCTACGTATTTTACGTGCGTGTAAAGAACTCGGTATTAAAACTGTTGCGGTTCACTCTAAAATTGACCGTGACTTATTACACGTTCGCCTTGCAGATGAGTCTATCTGTATTGGCCCAAATCCTTCAGCACAAAGTTATCTAAATATTCCAGCTATAATTAGTGCTGCAGAATTAACAGATACTTCAGCAATACACCCAGGTTACGGTTTCCTTGCTGAAAACGCTGATTTTGCAGAACAAGTTGAAAATTCTGGTTTTGCTTTCATTGGCCCAAAAGCGGAAACAATTCGCCTTATGGGTGACAAAGTTTCTGCGATCAAAGCAATGAAAGAAGCTGGCGTACCAACCGTGCCTGGTTCTAATGGTCCTGTACCTTCTGATTCTGCTGAATGTATCCGTATTGCTCATGAAATCGGCTTTCCGGTTATCATCAAAGCAGCGGCGGGTGGTGGTGGTCGTGGTATGCGCGTTGTTCACAACGAAGGCAGTCTACTAAAATCCATCAGCATTACTCAATCTGAAGCGGGCTCTTACTTTGGTGACAGCACGGTTTATATGGAGAAATTCCTACAAAACCCTCGCCACGTAGAAGTTCAAATATTGGCTGATGGTCAAGGTAATGCGGTTCATTTATACGACCGTGATTGTTCTCTACAACGCCGTCACCAGAAAGTATTGGAAGAAGCACCAGCACCAATGCTAGACGAAACGTCACGCCAAGCTTGTTTGAAAGCCTGTGTAGATGCTTGTATCAAGATCAACTATCGCGGTGCGGGTACCTTTGAATTCTTATACGAAGACGGCGGTTTCTATTTCATCGAAATGAACACTCGCGTTCAAGTAGAACACCCAGTGACAGAGATGGTAACAGGCGTTGATATCGTTAAAGAACAGCTTCGAATTGCTAGTGGCTTACCATTGTCAATGAAACAAGAAGACATCGTTCTAAACGGTCACGCTGTTGAGTCACGTATTAATGCCGAAGATTCTAAAACCTTCATGCCTTCTCCAGGTAAAGTGGATTATTTCCATGCGCCAGGTGGTATGGGTGTTCGCGTTGACTCTCATTTGTATAGCGGCTACACAGTTCCACCAACGTATGACTCCATGATCGCTAAAATCATCTGTCATGCACCGGACAGAACGGCTGCATTAAAACGCCTTTCAGGCGCTCTAGATGAAACTTTCATCGATGGTATCAAAACCAACATTGAGCTACAGAAAGACTTAGTAAATGATGCAAACTTCATTATTGGTGGCGTTAACATCCATTACTTGGAGAAAAAACTCGGTCTATAAGAACCGCGGTTTGGTCCCTAGTGATTGCATAAATCACTAGGGACTATCATTTTCCTCTCGCCTCTCGTACCAAGCTTCGTTATTCTATTCCTGTTTATTTATTGTTGGACTCCACTTTATGCCTTGGCTTCAAATTTGTATCCATACTACACCTGATCACGTCCCCGCTTTCGAAGACACTTTATTGGAATGTGGCGCCATGGTCGTCACCTTTGAAGACGTTCATGATGACCCAGTATATGAACCAGATTTAAACACCACTCCTTTGTGGAAAAATACCAAGGTCACTGGGTTATTTGAAGCTGACACAGACATTGAAACCATTCGCCCCGTGATTGAGCACAAAGCAGAATCCATAGGCGAGTCTGATGTAGATTTAAAAATAGAAATACTCGAAGACAAAGACTGGGAAAGAGAATGGATGGACAGCTACCACCCTATCCAGTTCGGCGAACGTCTTTGGGTTTGTCCAAGTTGGAGAGAAGTGCCTGACCCTAAAGCGGTTACTTTAATGCTTGATCCTGGCCTAGCATTTGGTACAGGCACACACCCTACAACGGCGCTTTGTTTGCAATGGTTAGACAGTATTGATTGCCAAGACAAAACCATCATAGATTATGGTTGTGGCTCGGGTATTTTAGGTATCGCAGGCTTATTACTTGGTGCAAACAACATGGTTGGTATTGATATCGACCCTCAAGCCGTTCAGGCAACAGAAGCTAATGCCGAACGCAATAAAATAGACCCGAGTCGTATTGAGGTTAAATTGCCGCCTTATGAATCTGACCTGCAAGCCGACATTGTTGTCGCGAATATTCTTGCTGGCCCACTAGCCCACTTAGCGCCGACTATTTCCGCATTGGTTAAACCAAATGGTCAGCTAGCACTGTCTGGTATTCTTGCAAACCAAGCCCAAGAAGTCATTCAAGCCTATGAAGAATGGTTCACTATAGACTCAATTACAGAAAAAGAAGAATGGGTTCGTATTGTCGGTACGAAAAACGCATAATATTTAGATATCTTTTTATTAACAATTTGTAATGATTTAAACAGGAAGACTCTGTCGCATGGCCAATAGCTTAATAACACGTTGCCCAAAATGTTCCACCGCATTTCGTGTTAGCGATGAAGTATTAAGCATGGCCAAAGGCAAGGTAAGGTGTGGTCAGTGCTTCCACATATTTGATGCGAGCAAACAGCCAACTCAAACCACTCAGCAAGAAAAGGTTTCTTCAGAGAAGAAATACATTTCACAAGATACACCAAAGCAAAATACACAAAAGCAAACAACGCCAGAACAAGCAGAAAAACCTAAAGAAAATCATAGTGATTCTGAAAACGCCTCTTTTACACCAGAAGACAATATTATTCACCCTGACTCATTGCAGAATTTATTTGATGATGAGGATTTAAACCCGCCAACTGAATTCGATATAAGCCAAAACGAGTCATTCAAAGAAGCAAGCAACGAGATTAATCAAAGCAGTCCAAATTCTTATCAAGAACGCGTTAAGTCCTATCAAGAACAGGCAAAGTCAGTTCATACAGAGACAAACTCGAACCCTGATAAACAAAACGACTTGGCACCTTGGGAAGTAGAGTTGGCGGAAGTTGAAGCGGCCCTAAACGCAACCCCCAAATCCAGAATACTGTCTAAACCAGTTGAAAAAATTATTGATGATGTGGTGGTTGAAGAAGAAACACAAAATCATCTGCCAAGGGCACCTCAAGCTCCAGAAAAAGACCCAGATTATATGGTCGCCTTGCAGTCATTGGCACAGACAGCATCTGAACAAACACGACCATCTGACATAAAAAGTCAGCACAGCTTTCTGGAACAGTTATCCGCTCAAGAAAGCCTAGCACCGTTGTTAGAAGAAAATGAGTCCTCTTCAGCGAAAAAAAACTCACACCCTTGGCTATGGTTTTTAGCTATATTACTGGGTCTTGCTTTACTAACAGCCCAAGTTACCATTCATTTTTTCGACGAAGGTAGTCGTTCAGCAAAATTCCGCTCTATTTATAGAACTATTTGCTCTTATTATAATTGCGTCTTACCAAAGTTTGAGGATGTAAGCACCATCACCATTCAGCACGTCCGAATCCAAAGCCACCCATCCATAGAAAATACATTATTGGTAAACGCCATCATTACAAACATCAGCAGTTTTTCTCAATCTATGCCAAAAATTGCGTTAGAATTTTTTGATTTAAACGGTTCACCAGTTGCCGCACGACTTTTTTCACCGACAGACTACCTACATAAAGACTTCCTAGATATTACTTATATGCCATCAAATACACCGATTCACTTGGTCATTCCCATCCAAGACCCAGGCACACGTGCAGTGACACACCAACTAAAAGCCTTCCCTTCGGATACTCGCTCTTACTAGTTTGGGCGTTTTTTACGGTTGAACTAAAAAAAGAACAAAAAATAGTCAATTTTCAGTCTGTCAAGACTTCAAAAATACCAATTGCCTAGGTATTATTCACGCCCGCTCGACGCTGTCGACGATCTTTAACATTCAGTCCAGTATTCAGGAATATCATGGCATTTGCTATTGGCCCATATTGCGTTGACAAACCTGTTATTCTTGCCCCAATGGCGGGCGTAACAGATTTGCCTTTTCGCCGCCTTTGCCATGATCAGGGAGCAGGCTTAGTCGTATCAGAAATGGTCACTTCTGATGTTCGTCTGTGGAACTCGACCAAGAGCCGTCATCGTTTAATTCACGATACTGAGGTTTCACCAAGGTCAGTTCAAATTGCTGGTGGCGACCCACAAATGATGGCTGAAGCAGCACAACAAAATGTTGAGTTAGGCGCACAAATCATTGATATCAACATGGGCTGCCCTGCGAAAAAAGTATGCAATAAGGCCGCTGGCTCTGCATTACTTAAAGACGAAGCTCTTGTCCGAGAAATACTGGAATCTGTTGTAAATAGTGTTTCTGTTCCTGTCACTCTAAAAATCCGTACAGGATGGAGTCAAGATCAAAAAAATGGTCTTACCATTGCTAAAATGGCAGAAGACATTGGTATTCAAGCATTAGCTATTCATGGAAGAACACGCGAATGTAAGTTTCAAGGAACTGCTGAATACGACACAATTGCAGAGATAAAGCGTCATTTGAGCATTCCCATTTTTGCCAATGGTGATATCAAAGACCCTGAGTCTGCAAAATTCGTGAAAGACTACACAAACGCCGACGGCATTATGATCGGACGCGCAGCCCAAGGTAGGCCGTGGATTTTTCGTGAAATAAATCACTATTTAGAAACAAATGAATTGTTAGCACCTCCGTCTATATTTGAGGTGAAACAACTTGTTATCAACCATGTAAACGCCCTGCATCAATTTTATGGTGACTATTTGGGTGTGCGTATTGCTCGCAAGCACGTTGGTTGGTATTTGCAGACGTTAGCGGATAAAACACAATTTCGCAGCTTGTTTAACCGTATTGATAATACGCAAGAGCAACTTGATAAATTAGAAGAGTTCTTTGTTTACCAATAGGTAAACAAACCTTGTACTTAATGCATTGAATAACAATAAGACGTCTTAGACGGTATTTCTTTTTATTATTCGATTCACATTAATAAATGGTTAGCTTTAAAAAAATAGAAGGTCATTCTGTGGTAGAACAAACTCATACTCATACGTTTCAAGCCGCTTCTTCGGAGCAGTCACAAACTTTACGTGACAATGTTGAAAAAGCACTACAAAACTATTTCGCTCATCTTGATGGGCAGCCAATAACAGACTTATACCAGTTAGTTTTAGCAGAGGTTGAGGCACCTTTGCTAGAGTCTGTCATGAGCTACACGAAGGACAATCAAACAAAAGCATCCACTATCCTTGGTTTAAACCGAGGCACACTTCGCAAGAAGTTAAAGCAATACGGCATGCTATAAAGTACAAGAAAAAAGGGCGGATTCGCCCTTTTTTTGTTTAACCTTCCCCTTGTTTATTTAGTGTTAAATTATTGTGAGAACCATGATGGCAAATCAAAAAACAGTTACTCCAATCAAGCGAGCGTTAATCAGCGTTTCTGACAAAACAGGCATTGTCGAATTCGCCCGCGAACTAACCGTTCAAGGCGTTGAAATCCTTTCAACTGGCGGCACTTACGCTTTGTTGTTAAAGAATAACGTCACTGCGACCGAAGTATCCGATTACACAGGTTTCCCCGAAATGATGGATGGTCGTGTCAAAACCCTTCATCCGAAAGTGCATGGCGGGATTCTTGGTCGTCGTGACATCGACGGCGCCATCATGAAAGAACATGGCATCGATGAAATCGATATGGTTGTGGTCAACCTTTACCCATTCGAAGCGACTATTGAGCGCCCAGATTGCGACCTACCAATGGCTATCGAAAACATTGATATCGGTGGACCGACTATGGTTCGCTCAGCTGCTAAGAACCACAAAGACGTTGCTATCGTTGTTTCTCCATCAAGCTACAACAGCCTACTGGCTTCATTAAAAGCGGATGGCGGTTTAACTTACGACCAACGCTTTGACCTTGCCGTACAAGCATTCGAACATACATCACATTACGATGGTGCGATTGCAAACTTCTTAGGTAAAAAAGTGGCTGGAGGTAGCGAAGACTTCGCTCGCACCTTTAATCTACAATTCAACAAACAAGAAGAAATGCGCTACGGTGAGAACCCTCATCAAAAAGCCGCTTTCTATGTTGAAGCCAATCCAAAAGAAGCATCCATTAGCACAGCCAAACAGTTACAAGGTAAAGCTCTTTCTTATAACAACATCGCCGATACAGACGCCGCACTTGAATGTGTAAAAAGCTTCGACAAGCCTGCTTGTGTGATCGTTAAGCATGCAAACCCTTGTGGTGTCGCAACAGCAACAACACAGTTTGAAGCGTATGATCTCGCTTTCCAAACAGACCCAACATCTGCCTTTGGTGGCATCATTGCTTTCAACCAAGAATTAGACGCAAAAACAGCACAAGCGATTGTTGACCGTCAATTTGTTGAAGTCATCATTGCACCTAGTGTCAGCAAAGAAGCAATTGCAATTGTTGCAGCAAAACAAAACGTACGCTTACTTGAATGTGGCCAATGGTCACAAGACAAACCAGCCGCTTTGGATTACAAGCGTGTTAATGGTGGGTTATTAGTTCAAGACCGCGACGATGGATGCATTACACTAGACGACCTAAAAGTCGTATCTAAACGCCAGCCAACTGAAGCAGAATTAAAAGATCTATTGTTTGCTTGGAAAGTGGCTAAATTTGTTAAATCTAACGCAATTGTTTATGCAAAAGCAGAACAAACTATCGGTGTAGGCGCAGGTCAAATGAGCCGCGTTTACAGCGCAAAAATTGCAGGTATTAAAGCCGCTGATGAAAATCTAGAAGTTGTCGGTTCTGTTATGGCATCGGATGCATTCTTCCCATTCCGAGATGGTATTGATGCAGCAGCTCAAGCTGGCATTACAGCTGTAATTCAACCAGGTGGTTCTATGCGTGACGAAGAAGTTATTGCAGCAGCTGACGAGGCTGGCATGGCAATGGTTTTGACTGGTATGCGTCATTTCCGTCACTAAGAATCGTTATTAAAAAGGATGAACAGATTATGAAAGTTCTTATTATTGGTAATGGCGGTCGCGAACATGCTCTTGCTTGGAAAACCGCAGAATCAAACGATGTAGAAAAAGTTTTTGTTGCTCCAGGAAATGCTGGTTCAGCAATGGAAAACAAAGTTGAGAACGTTAATATCGGTGTGACTGATATCTCAGCTCTTGTTACTTTTGCAAAAAACGAAAACATTGATCTAACCATAGTTGGTCCAGAGGCTCCGCTGGTAATTGGCGTTGTTGATGCGTTTGAGAAAGAAGGTTTAGCTATCTTCGGCCCAACCGCCGCCGCCGCTCAACTAGAAGGCTCTAAAGCCTTTACTAAAGACTTCTTAGCACGTCATAACATTCCTACTGCAAGTTATGGCAACTTCACTGAAATTGCCCCTGCGGTGGCTTATATCAAACAACAAGGCGCACCTATCGTTGTGAAAGCAGACGGTTTAGCGGCAGGTAAAGGCGTTATTTTGGCGCAAACCGAAGCCGAAGCCATTGCAGCGGTTGAAGACATGCTGCAAGGCAACTCTTTTGGTGATGCCGGTAGCCGTGTTGTTATCGAAGAGTTTTTAACGGGTGAAGAGGCCAGCTTTATTTGTATGGTGGATGGTGAAACAGTGTTACCAATGGCCACCAGCCAAGACCATAAAGCACGCGACAACGGTGATCTTGGTCCAAATACTGGTGGTATGGGTGCTTACTCCCCTGCTCCAGTAGTAACACCAGAAATTCATGATCGCATTATGAATGAAGTCATCATGCCAACCGTGAAAGGCATGAATGCGGAAGGTAATCGCTACCGTGGTTTCTTGTACGCTGGTGTGATGATTGATGCAGATGGCACACCAAAAACGTTGGAATATAACTGCCGTTTTGGCGATCCTGAAACACAACCTATCATGATGCGTTTACGCTCTGATTTGGCACAAATGTGTTTAGCAGCGATCAATGGCAAGCTCGATACAGTGAAAGCAGACTGGGATCCAAGAGCAAGCCTAGGCGTTGTATTGGCCGCCGGCGGTTATCCTGCGGATTACCCTAAAGGTGATGTTATTTCCGGTTTAGAAAGCGTACTTCCTGCACATCAAAAAGTCTTCCAAGCAGGCACGGCATTGAAAGATGACCAAGTGGTTACTAATGGAGGCCGTGTACTGTGTGCTGTTTCTCTTGGTAATACCGTGGCTGACGCGCAAGCTGGCGCTTACGATGTCGTTAAAAAATTATCTTGGGATAAAGTCTATTTTCGTACCGACATTGGCCACCGTGCCATTGCTCGTGAACAGAAATAGAACCTTCTTAACAAGTTAAAATGAAAAAAGGCCTCTGATGAGGCCTTTCTTTTATCCGCTACTTTCTTTAAAAAAAACGCTATTTATCTTTAGCATTACTTTTTAATTGTGCTTCTTTCGAATTCAGCCAAGCTCGAAGCAAACGACCAAGCTCAAGTACAATCAAACCAAAGATGACGCCAGCGACCCAATCAAAAGCCAACACAAAGCCCAGTGCCGCGATCATTCCATAACCATATATGAGATTTGTTCGGTTTTTTGGCTTTGATTGTCGAGCAAACCAAGTAACGGCTAGCAGCAACAAACTAAACCAAACGTAATATTCCACCAAAATTGGATATAGCATTTGATCCCCTATCTAGTTAATAATGATAGCCCTTACTAAATAGGCTTAGGCTAGCATTGTGTTTTATCGACTCATCTTACTATTTTTACTCAGTATCTCCAACGTCGTGTGGGGCGTTAATACGATAGCTATTATCGATGATACAAACAGCTCATTCAACATTGGAAAAAGTGGTTTTTACTTCATTGATGAAAAACAAGATCTTTCTTTCAACACAATAATGTCTGATGAATACGCAAAGCGCTTTCGCCCTATTAATCGTGAGTACCTACAATTTGGTCGAGTCAAAGGTAATGTTTGGATTCGTACCGACATCGCTATACGCTCAACAATGAACATACCTGTTTTATTAGAAATAGATTCGCCTAGACTTCAATACCTAGACATTTATTTACCAAATATTTATGGAAGCCAAGTTCAAGCAGAGCTTGGCGGTGCCCGCCCATACAGCAATAGACAAATTCAAACACCAAATTATGTTTTCTCAATTCCAGCCAACACACCACCTATTTTTACTGTTTACATGAAGCTATCATCTCACCTTCCTATCAATGCAAACATCGAACTAAAAACTTTATCGAAAATGAGCATAGATGCCCAAAAAAAATTCATGCTAACCGGTGTTTTAATCGGAATTTTATTAACCATTTTTGTAACTAATATTTTCTTCTATTTTAAAACATCTCACGCGATGTATTTAGTCTATGCAGTACTATTGGCTGGAATTGCCATGTTACATATCACTCTTCATGATCAAGCATCACAATTTTTTCCAAATACAACAGGCATGCAAGAGCGCATCCATAATGCGTCTGCATTGCTTTGTCTTTGCGCCATTACGTTTTTCTCCAGACTTTATTTAGATACTAAAAACCATCTTCCTAGAATGGACAAAATACTAATTTCAGCAGGAATAATAAGCGCCTTATCTGCTATTGCATTTACACTACTCCCTGAAATTCTCGATGTAAATTTACTATCAATTATCGCCTTTAGTATCTTAGCTTTATTAACGGTGCACTCCGTTATCGCTTTTATTAAAAACGTCCCTTTTTCAAGCTACTTTTTAGTCGCTAGGCTAATGTTGCTTACTGGCTACATTTCATGGTTAATGGCGGCTTATGGTATATTTCCTAGCCAATTATGGATCGAATGGGGATTAACACTCACGGTTATTACAGAAGCTCTAATCCACTTTATTGGAATGTTTACACAAACAATTCCTTTATTACAAAAACGCTCCCATAACACCAGTTACACTAAAGCGGATATTTTTGACTTATTGTCGGATCTTTCAAGTCGACTACGCCGACAAATAAATATTATTGGCGGTGGACTGGCTCACCTTGAACAAGCGGCGACATCACCAGATACAAGAAGCCTGCTAACCAGTAGTCAAACTGCAAACAACAACTTAAAAAGCTTAGTCGAAAGAATTGACTGTCTTAATGATATAAAAAACAACGAACCTTTCGAGCAATCGCCTCCTATCACTTTGAATCAGTTAATAGAAAACGCTCATAATAATTTTCAGCGCTTAGATCAAGACAATACTATTATTGAGCTTAATACATTTAAAACGGATCATATTGAAGTACTTCAACACGCAAAAGCATTGCAACACCTTATTGAAGTTTTGACTCAGGAATTCAAACATTTTACCGATCAGGAACTCACATTTAACATCACTTACCATGAATTAAATCGAGAAAGCGCATCGACCTTAGAGCTTAATTGCTACCCGCTTCCGGCACGAGTCCATGAAAACATAACCAATGTAGATTTTGGTATGAGCTACATAAGTCTCTTAACGCAACACTTAAAAGGCAACATCCAACTATCAGAACATGACCAAATCCGCAGCGTGACGATTAACATTCCTATTGATACCCAAATTCGACATATAACCAACAAAGTCGCTCAACAAAGCCATTTTGATCTCATCTTCTTTGGCCAAGAAGATAGCGACCTTCAAAAAGCACTCACGATCTTACAAAGCCATTCAAACAAAATAGAGCATTTTTCAACACTAGAAAGTGTTTTGGAACATTTAGAGAATCCAGAGAAAAGAGAATCAGGCTCTATCATTCTAGTCTTTGATAATGGCGGTCATATTCCTCATATTACTCAACAGAGAATCTTGCCATTGATGCGCGCAGAAGATCAGTGCCTGCTAATAAGTAACAATGTTAAAATGTCTCTTGATTACGCAAAAAAACTCGGCTTTGATGAAATATTGCCTTGCTCTGACCTGGGTAGCCAACTAGCGCAACGACTTTCACGCCTGATTCAGAAAGGAGACAGGTTAAAGAACACACCCTTGTCACGCATCAAGCCTTTGCGTAAAACACCTTGAAGTCCAATAACCAAGCTTGAATAATATAAAGAAAAGGAGATGATATGGATTGTTTATTTTGTAAGATAGTAAGTGGTGACATTCCGGCAACAGTTTTGTATGAAGATGATGACGTCATTGCTTTTGAAGACATCATGCCACAAGCGCCAACTCATTTCCTTGTCATCCCAAAGCGTCATATTAGTACATTAAATGACCTTACTGATGAAGATGCTTCCGTTGTTGGCAAACTTCAAATAACAGCTGCAAAAATTGCCAAACAAAAAGGCATTAGCGAGGCAGGTTATCGTGTTGCAATGAACTGCAACGAAATGGGCGGACAAACCGTTTACCATATCCACATGCACGTACTGGGTGGCCGAGCAATGACATGGCCTCCAGGCTAACAAGAGGAAACCAATGTGATCTCTTTTCTAGATAAAGCCGTATTACAATTTGATCGTGCTCTGCAAACACTGGTTCCACATGCAGCAAGAGCGTCACGTGTTTCTCCTGCTCACCAAATTGATGAAGCAGAACTAAACAGCGATGAACGTAAACATGCGTCTGGATTAATGCGTATTAACCATACTGGTGAAGTCTGTGCTCAAGCACTTTATGCTGGGCAAGCAACGACAGCCAAGCTAGATACTGTACGCAAAGAAATGGAGCACGCAGCAGACGAAGAAATTGACCACCTCGTTTGGTGCGAGCAACGACTTTATGATTTGCACAGTAAACCCAGCTTACTGAATCCGTTATTCTATGGTGCTTCTTTTATGATTGGCGCTGGCGCTGGACTAATCAGTGATAAATTAAGCTTAGGCTTTGTAGCAGCAACCGAAGATCAAGTTTGTATTCACCTTAAAAAGCACCTGCAAGATTTGCCACTTCAAGATAAAAAAAGCAAAGCTGTTTTGACGCAAATGCACATAGATGAAGCCAAACACAAAGAAGCAGCATTAGAAGCTGGTGGCTACGAATTCCCACAACCTATTATGTCCATCATGACTCAAGTATCCAAAGTGATGACAACCACTACTTACCGGATTTAATTATGAACAGAGATCTACACTCTATTCGTCGAGACTATCAATTCGAAGATCTTTTGGAAGATAAGGCTGGCAACAACCCACTGGCTCTTTTTGACACTTGGTTAGCAAAAGCTATTGAAGCCTGCCCTGACGATCCGACAGCAATGACGTTAAGCACGGTTGACAACGAGGGCTGGCCCCATTCTCGTGTTGTCCTTTTAAAACAACGTAGTGAATCTGGTTTTTCTTTTTTCACCAACTATGACAGCGAAAAAGCCCAGCAGCTGGCTCAAAACAACAAAGCCAGCATGACCTTCTTCTGGCCAGCCTTATCTCGCCAGATCCGCATTGAAGGTACAATTGAAAAAGTGGCCCGTGATGTATCTGAAACTTATTTCGCAAGTCGCCCACGAGGCAGTCAACTTGCAGCACGAACGTCACAACAGAGCGCCGTCATTGCCAGTCGCGATGCATTACAAAAAGCTTTTGACGTTGAGGAACAGGCTTTCAAGGATCAAGAAGTGCCTTGCCCAGAAAATTGGGGCGGTTATATTTTAAAACCAACCTTCATTGAGTTTTGGCAAGGCCGTCCAAGCCGCTTACACGATAGAATTTGTTTTACACCAATAGACGGCAGTTGGGTTAGAACTCGTAAAGCACCTTAATTAAAAGCTGAACTTTAATGAAAGGCTATCAAAGAATCAAAGTAAGAGTCGAAAAGTTAAACTAATTCGCTCTTCTTTGATTCGTTTTCTGACCGGCAATGAATGCTGCCATAACACTTGAGTCGATGGACTCATTATCAGCCAGCTAGCATCTTGTAATTCAATACTATGTTTCATTTTATGATTCGCTTTTAAGCGAAACAAAAAGCTCCTCGTCACACCAAGACTCAACATAGCAACAACAGGGGCTGGCCCTAATGTTTTTTCATTGTCGGAGTGCCACCCCATATACTCTTCACCGTCTTTATACCAATTTAACAACACCGAGTTAAAAGGTTGTTGCGCTAAGCATTCCGCTTCCTTTTTAATCGGCAATAAGCATTCAGGCCAACCGACGCCATGGTGGTCTTTTCCTGAATAGCGGTAACAAATTCCTTCATTGGCGACAAATGCAACTTGCCTAGGCACTTCAACATCTCGCCCAAACATAGGCAAGCGCTCTCTTTGCCAAAGCAAGCTCGACTTAAGCTCCGGCATGAGACTCGGTAAGCTTGAGCTGGAAAATGAGTATCGGTATGATGGCTTAGCTTCCACTCAACTATTCACCTTGGATTTCAATGCAACCTTCCTCGATTGATGCGTCAATAAAACGCAGTAATTTTTTAGACGCTTACCGTGGTTTAGCTGTTCTATTGATGATGATATTCCATTTTTGTTGGGATTTACGCAGTTTTGGCTTTATGGAATACTCTATACACGATCCGTTTTGGGTATATTTTCGAAGCCTGATCCTAACCCTATTTTTAACAGCAATTGGTTGGTCGAGTTATTTAACGATAAAAAAAGGCAGTCATCAGTCCTTCTGGAAGCGAGACATTAAGTTATTTCTTTGCGCGTCTGCAATTTCATTAGCAACTTACCTTGCCGTTCCTGACCAATGGATTTATTTTGGCATACTTCACTTTATTTTTATTGCATCACTAGTCACTCGACCGTTTGCAAAATGGCCTATCGCCTCTGCTGTTATTGGCTCTGTTATTCTCCTTATTTACCATACTACGCACTATTTAACGTTTCCAAACGCATTTGCTAACATAACTGACTTTCTAGGCCTTCCACAGAGAACTCTCGATATCGTCTTTCCTTTTCCATGGATCGGCGTGATTTTAATCGGTCCATTATTGGGCTATTTAAATTGCCATAAATACCCAACACCTAAGTCTTTATTCGTCAATATTTTGGCATTCATGGGGCGTTTCGCTTTACCGATTTACCTTGTTCATCAAGTATTTTTATTTGCCTTGGTTGCTGGATTCAAAATGGTGCTTACATTTATTTTTTGATCATTTTTTGTGCGTGCCAGCTTTTCTTTGACTCCGACAAAAAATACATAAAAAAATAGCTAAAAACTCTTTTATGATCTTGCCAATCGTCAACTTTATACTTTTTGTGGCAGGGCAAGTCAGTGAGCACTTAGCCTTTATTTGATTCTCATTTTTGATCGCTTTTCAAGCCTTGATTTTAAGTTAAATGAGCACTATTGTTCACCACAGATTTCAAACAACACACTACATGTAGTGTGTCATAAGTAAAAACACACTACATAGAGTAAGTCACCTCTTTTTACGCTGTAACTTATTCTCTTTTTCTATAATGCACTAAATGGGAAGTTAAGGCATGAGCACTCTTACAGTTACTAAGCGTAACGGGAAGACCGAAAACATCAATCTAGAAAAGATTCATAAAGTCATCACGTGGGCTGCTGAAGGTTTAGATAATGTCTCTGTTTCTCAAGTAGAATTGAAAGCACAAATCCAATTCTTTGAAGGTATTCGTACTACAGATATTCATGAAACCTTGATTAAATCTGCAGCCGATTTGATTTCAGAAAACACACCAGATTATCAGTATCTAGCTGCTCGCTTAGCCATCTTTAATTTGCGCAAAAAAGCCTTCGGTGATTTTGAACCACCACACATTTATGATCATGTAAAAAACCTTGTTCAACAAAAACGTTACGATGCTCACCTACTTGAAGATTACACTCAAGAAGACTTCAATCAGTTAAATGATGTTATTGATCACTCTCGTGACATGAACTTTTCTTATGCTGCCGTTAAGCAACTAGAAGGAAAATACTTAGTTCAAAACCGTGTAACAGGCGAAATCTACGAGAGTCCGCAGTTTATTTACATCCTTGTTGCGGCTTGCCTATTCGCAAAATACGACAAAGCAGAACGCTTGAATTTAATTCGTCGTTTTTATAACGCGGTATCTCAATTCAAAATTTCGCTGCCAACACCTATCATGTCAGGTATTCGTACTCCGACTCGCCAATTCAGCAGCTGTGTATTGATTGAATGTGGTGATTCTCTGGATTCTATCAACGCAACCTCCAGCGCTATCGTGAAATACGTGAGCCAACGTGCTGGCATTGGCGTGAACGCAGGTGCTATTCGCGCTCTTGGCAGTACTATTCGTGGCGGCGAAGCGTTCCACACAGGCTGTATTCCATTCTACAAACACTTTCAAACAGCGGTTAAAAGCTGTTCTCAAGGTGGTGTTCGTGGTGGTGCAGCAACTGTCTTCTACCCGATTTGGCATTTGGAAGTTGAAAGTTTATTAGTGCTTAAAAACAACCGTGGTGTTGAAGAAAACCGCGTCCGCCATTTAGATTACGGTGTGCAGTTTAATCGTTTGATGTACCAACGCTTGATCAAAGGTGGCAACATTACACTGTTCAGCCCATCTGACGTTCCCGGTCTTTATGATGCTTTCTTTGCGGATCAAGAAGAATTTGATCGCTTATACACTATGTATGAACAAGACGACTCAATTCGTAAGCAAACCATTAAAGCCACTGAATTATTTACCTTGTTCGCTTCTGAACGTGCCAGCACAGGTCGTATCTACCTTCAAAACGTCGATCACTGTAATACGCACAGTCCATTTGACCCTAAAGTGGCGCCAGTTAAACAAAGTAACTTGTGTTTAGAAATTGCGCTGCCAACTAAGCCTCTGAACAGCATCAATGATTCTGAAGGTGAAATTGCCCTTTGTACCTTGTCTGCCTTCAACTTGGGTGCTCTAGAAAACTTAGATGAACTAGAAGAGTTAGCCGAATTGATTGTTCGTGCGCTAGACAGTTTATTGGATTATCAAAACTATCCAATCCCTGCGGCCCAACGTGCAACGGAACTGCGTCGTACTTTAGGTGTTGGTGTTATTAACTACGCGTATTACCTAGCGAAAAATGGCGTTAAATATTCAGATGGCAGTGCCAACGAATTGACTCACAAAACATTCGAAGCTATTCAATATTTCTTGTTAAAAGCATCGAATAAGCTGTCTAAGGAATTCGGCCCTTGTTTAGCATTTAATGAAACGACTTACTCGAAAGGCATTTTGCCAATCGACAGTTACAAAAAAGAAATCGATAATATTTGTCCTTCGACACTTTATTATGACTGGGAAGGCTTACGTTCTGAGATTGTTAAACACGGCTTACGTAACTCTACGCTAACCGCACTTATGCCATCAGAGACCTCTTCTCAGATCAGTAACGCAACAAACGGTATCGAACCACCTCGTGGCTTTGTATCTGTTAAAGCCAGTAAAGACGGCATTTTGAAACAAGTTGTGCCTGAGTTTGAACGTTTAAAAGACAGCTATGAATTATTGTGGACGATTCCATCAAACGATGGTTATTTACAACTAGTTGGCATCATGCAGAAGTTCGTTGACCAAGCGATTTCAGCAAATACCAACTATGACCCACAGAAATTCGAGTCTCAAAAAGTACCAATGAAAGTCATCTTAAAAGATCTATTAACGGCTTATAAACTGGGCGTCAAAACGCTTTATTACCATAACACTCGTGATGGTGCAGACGACAAGCAAGAAGATATGGATGATTGCGCAGGCGGTGCTTGTAAGATCTAACCTAAGATTTAATAAGTCTCGTAATAGGTTACGAGACTTATTGTTAGCTTAGAAACATGATTATCCACCTTTATTCAACTTTTAGACTGCATTAAATCACTAAGGCAAATCCAATTTCATTACTCGCCTTATGCATTATAGGATACCCAAGCAATGAGTTACTCGACGTTTAACCGTAAGAAATTTGACAGTATGAAAGAGCCAATGTTTTTTGGTGAGAATGTCAACGTAGCTCGTTACGACCAACAAAAACACCCTATTTTTGAAAAACTAATCGAAAAACAACTGTCTTTCTTTTGGCGTCCTGAAGAAGTGGATCTTTCAAACGACCGTAAAGATTTTCAAAAATTAGAAGAACATGAAAAGCACATTTTCTTAAGCAATCTAAAATATCAAACCTTGTTAGACAGTGTACAAGGTCGCTCCCCAAATGTTGCTTTACTACCAATCGTTTCTTTGCCTGAGCTAGAAACTTGGATTGAGACTTGGTCATTCAGTGAAACCATCCACAGTCGCTCTTATACGCACATCATTCGTAATATCGTCAACGATCCAACATTGATCTTTGATGATATTGTGACAAATGAAGAAATCACAAAACGAGCAGACAGTGTTTCGAAATACTACGACAACTTGATTGAAATGGTGAATCTGTATAACACCATGGGATTTGGTACATTTAATATACCAGGCAAAGGTGATATTGAAATCACCATGCCTAAACTGAAAAAAGCCCTCTACCTGACCGTTGCTTCCGTTAACGTATTAGAAGCTGTGCGTTTTTATGTCAGTTTTGCTTGTAGCTTTGGCTTTGCTGAACGTACCTTGATGGAAGGTAATGCTAAAATCATCAAGCTTATTGCTCGAGATGAAGCTCTGCATTTAACTGGTACGCAACATATGATGAACCTAATGGCATCTGGTAAAGATGACCCAGAAATGGCCATCATTGCAGAAGAATGCAAAGACGACGTACGTGATATATTTATAGAAGCCGCTGAGCAAGAAAAAGAATGGGCAACCTACTTATTCAAAGACGGTTCTATGATTGGTCTTAACGCTCAAATATTAGGTCAATATGTTGAATACATCACAAACGTTCGCATGCAAGCTGTTGGCTTAGATACTTACTTTGAAACGAAGCACAACCCTATCCCTTGGATTAATGCTTGGTTAGTCAGTGATAACGTTCAAGTAGCACCACAAGAAGCGGAAATAAGCTCCTACCTTGTTGGACAAACAGACAACAGTTTAGATGACTCAGATTTCGATGACTTCGACCTCTAAGCCAGAATCCCTAGAGAAAAAAGAACAAGTTCATCGCGTACTGATAGGAAAGAAACAAATTCTAGTAACAGAAGAGGAACCTTTATTGGTTCAACTTGAACGAGCTGGAATACATGTGGAATATCAATGTCGCGAAGGCTACTGCTCTTCTTGCTCAATTAAGCTCTTATGGGGTAACGTCTGTTACCCATTTGAGCCACTTGCTTGGGTGCAAAGTGGTTATTTACTGGCGTGTTGCGCCATCGTGAAAAGCGATATAGAAATCGCTTTTTTCGACTAATCCTCTTTTCCTAACCACCTACTTCTATATCAAAGCAAACCTCTTGAAAATAAAGTCTAAACTAGCCTAACGTACGATAGCCGGCGTAAATACGGGTGATGGTTGTAATCCAACAGATGGTTCCGAATACATAAGCCAGTACAACAAAGTGTGATGGTACTAGGCAAATCAATACCAAGAAACCAATGGTCTCTGCACCTTCTGCTAAACCGCCAATAAAATGTAACGACTTTCCACCGTAGTCTAAATTTTTAATCTGGCGCTTTTCCGCCATAATAGCAAAGGCTAAAAAGCTACTACCTGTTCCCATAAATGAGAAAATAACAAAGCTAGCCGCTAACGCATTGTCGATTGGATTCGCTAAAGCAAAACCAAAAATCACCGCAGAGTAAAAAATAAAATCTAAGGTGATATCAAGATAACCACCCAGATCGGTTGCCCCTTGAATTCTTGCCACGGCGCCATCTAAACCATCCATTAAACGGTTGATGATAATAAAAACCAATGCCAATCCATAATATTCCTGACTCAACGCTGGCACAGCTAACATACCTACAATAAAACCAAAGAAGGTAATATGATTGGCTTTGACACCCATCGTATCTAGTTTTAATGCTAGATTTCGCAATGGTGTTTTAAGGTGTTTAATAAAAAACGGATCTAACATAGATAACAAACTCTCATTGATCAAGAATGACGAAACTTTTGTAGACTTGCTACAATGACTCAAAACTTATTGATATAAGGTTAATATGATACACGTTAAACAGTATAGTTCCTCTGGCCCTAATCTTATTATTATTCACGGCTTATTCGGTAATGCAGATAACTGGCACTCTATCTCTCAAAATTTAGCCGAACACTACTCCGTGTACTGCGTCGATTTACCAAATCATGGAAAATCAGACAGCATTCCAGACGTGACTTACCCAAAAATGGCTCAAGCCGTATTAGAGTGGATACATACAAATGACATCGGTGATTTTTATTTATTAGGCCATTCAATGGGAGGAAAAGTGGCAATGCAAATGGCGTCTCTTGCACCGACCCAAATTAAAAAACTCATTGTCGTTGATATTGCGCCAGTTGATTACCAACCAAGTCATACACAAATACTCGAAGGCTTAAAAACGATCACCAACACATCTATTTCATCAAGAAAAGAAGCCGATCTTTTGCTGGCAGCTTATGAATCAAATGTATCCATCAGACAGTTTCTACTTAAAAATCTGGTAAGAAACGAAAACAGCTATAATTTGGCTTTATCAGTAGAAAACATAGCGAACAGTTATGAGGTTATTTTGAAAAGACCTGAGATCAACAAACCAGTTGATTTACCGACACTTTTCATCAAAGGTGAAAACTCAGATTATATTGTGGCAGACTACCAAAAAGCCATACAGACAGCCTTTCCACAAGCCACTTTTAAGGTAATTTCAGGCGCAGGCCATTGGTTACATGCTGAAAAGCCCATTCCTTTCACAAGCCTTGTGAAGCGTTTTCTACAATAATACATATAGCCTTATGTTTTAGATTGTCTACTTGAGTCGATAATCATCCGCAAGGTAAGTACCAAGTATGCGCACTTCCTCTGAAAAAAAGCGTAACTCTTCAAGCGCCGCCTGCATGACTGGTGATTGAAAGTGCGCTTCTACATCGACATAGAATTGAGTCGCCGTAAAATTACCATTGACCATGTAGCTTTCTAATTTGAGCATGTTGATGCCTTGAGTCGCAAAACCACCCATGGCTTTATAAAGCGCAGCAGGGATATTTCGAACACGGAACATAAAAGACGTGATATACATTTGATTGTCTTCAAACGCCGGCATTTTTTGTTGCTTAGAAAACACTAAAAATCGCGTGGTGTTGCCTTCCGTATCATTGAAAAATGTTTTTAGGACATTAAGACTATAAAGCTCCGCGGCAAGTTCTGAAGAAATAACGGCCAAGCCCGGCTCATCAAATTCTGCAATGTGTTTTGCAGCTCCAGCGGTATCGTACATAGCTTGGCTTTTTGCGCCCAACGCCTTTATATTACTATCACATTGAGCCAATGCCTGTGGATGACTTCCAATTCGAGTAATTTGATCTAGTGCCATATCGTGACGCGCGATAAGACAATGATTAACCGGCTCAAAATGCTCTTTCACCACGTAAAGCTGAGTACGTTTTAGCTCTCGGTAAATTTCTTCCACTCGGCCAGCCGTTGAGTTTTCAACCGGAATCATGGCGTAATAGGCATCACCTCGCTCCACCATTTGTAAGGCATCAAAAAAGGTCGCGCAATTTATGCTAGTCCAGTCTGGAAAGGTATGCTTGCAGGCAAGATGTGAATAAGCGCCTGGTTCTCCTTGATAAGCAACGACCTGCGTTCCATCAAGTGTTAAATACTGCTCTGGCATATTAAAATCGGTTCCATGATATATTTTGTTTATAAAAAAACTTACATTAGCAAATAGACGTTATGATATACATAAAATAGACGAGTCTTTGGACAAATAACAACCGATTAAATGCAGTGTTTTTTATGATGAAATCGTTATTTATATTAATGGTAAAAGGCTACCAGTTCCTAATTAGCCCATTATTAGGTCAGAATTGTCGTTTTTACCCAAGTTGCTCCCATTATATGATCCAAGCCATTGAGCAAAAAGGCATAATCAAGGGGGTGTATTTAGGCATTAAACGATTATTGAAATGCCACCCATGGCATGAAGGCGGTTTAGATCCTGTTCCACCATGTGATTGCAAAACAAACAACAAAAAACAACCTTAATCAGGTTACTATCTGTAATTTCAAATCACTGGCGACTAATACCGCTTGAGTTCTATTGTTAATACCTAATTTTCGGAATATAGCTGTGATGTGGGCTTTTACTGTCGCTTCAGAAATAGAAAGTTCATAGGCAATCTGCTTATTCAGCAATCCTTCATGAAGATAACAAAGTACTTTATATTGCTGAGGCGTTAGCTCTGCGACCTTATTCTGCATAGATAAATCAGGTTTAGGTTGGTTCGCCACTTCTTTTTTAAGATCTTCTGGAAGCCAGATATCACCCGCCAAGATAGAGTGAATAGCCTGCACATACATTGTTGGCTCGCTGGTTTTAGGAATAAAACCCAATGCACCAGCGTCAATAACCTTTGCCACCATAGCGCTGTCTTCACTCCCAGAAATAACCGCAACGGGCACATCAGGAAAGTCTTTTCGGATTCTAATTAATCCATATAATTCACCACTACCTGGCATATTTAAGTCCAGTAATAGCAAATCAAGATCATTTATATTCTGTAAACATTGCAAAGTCGAGTCCAAATCATGGGACTCGACGATAACAATATCTTTAATTTCTGCCTGTAATGCGCCGTTTAGCGCACTACGGAACAGAGGATGATCATCTGCGATAACAAGTGAAATCACTGTCTATCCTTTTAAATGTATAAAGCTTCACACATTTAAACGGTTTTCGATCAATTCATCAACCACACTTGGATCAGCTAAGGTACTTGTGTCACCTAATTGATCGTGTTCATTGGCTGCAATTTTTCTCAATATGCGGCGCATGATCTTGCCTGAACGCGTTTTTGGAAGCCCTTTACTTGACCACTGAATTAAATCAGGGGTAGCTATTGGACCAATTTCTTGGCGTACAAACTGCTTCAACGACTTAGTAAGCTCTTCATCTGGTGTCACTCCAGCTATCGCACTGACATAAACATAAATGCCCTGCCCTTTAATATCATGAGGATAACCAACAATCGCCGCTTCTGCGACAGAAGGGTGAGCCACTAATGCACTTTCAATTTCTGCGGTGCCAAGACGGTGACCAGAAACGTTAAGCACATCATCCATTCGACCTGTAATCCAATAATGACCATCAGCGTCTCTTGACGCACCGTCACCCGTGAAATACATACCATCGAAGGTACTGAAATAGGTTTGTTCAAAACGCTCATGATCGCCATACACGGTACGAGCTTGACCAGGCCAAGAATCCGTAATAACCAATCCGCCATCAACTTGTTCACCCTGAGCATCAAGTAAAACGCCTTGAGCGTCGACCAATGCAGGCTGCACACCAAATAAAGGACCAGTACAAGAACCGGGCTTCACATCACCCTGGACAATACGTGGTGTCATCATCATGCCACCGGTTTCGGTTTGCCACCAAGTATCAACTACAGGGCAAGAGGATTTACCGATTTCAGTGTAATACCAAGACCATGCTTCTGGATTAATTGGCTCACCAACACTACCCAAAACACGTAACGAATCACGCTTGCTAGAACGAGTTGCTTCATCACCTTTGGACATCAATGCACGAATCGCTGTTGGTGCTGTGTATAAAATTGTCACACCGAACTTATCAACAACACGTCCAATTCGTCCTGAATCAGGGTAAGTCGGCACGCCTTCAAATAAAATACTCGTCGTTGCATTGGCCAAAGGCCCGTAAACCATATAGCTGTGACCAGTAATCCAACCTACATCGGCAGCACACCAGTAAATATCATCAGGTTTAAGGTCAAATACTAACTCATGGGTCATAGCAGCATAAACCAAATACCCCCCCGTTGTATGAACAACGCCTTTTGGTTTACCTGTAGAACCCGAGGTGTATAGGATAAATAAGGGATCTTCTGCGTTCATCGGTTCCGCAGGACAATCTGTATGCTCATTTTCAACAGCAGCAGCCCAATCTAAATCACGGCCATCAAACCAAGGGATGTCTTTTTGTGTATAGCGATACACCAAAACGGTTTCAACAGATGGACAAGCGTTGTTTTCTAACGCCATATCAACATTGTGTTTAAGAGGAATAGTGTTACCTGCACGGCGACCTTCATCTGAGGTAATAACCAATTTAACTTCACAATCATTTAAACGGTCGGCAATAGCGTGAGCAGAAAAACCACCAAATATAACGGAATGAATTGCACCGATTCGCGCACAAGCCAACATACTGTAAACGGCTTGCGGGATCATTGGCATGTAGATAGCAACTCGGTCTCCTTTTTTAACGCCTTGACGCTTCAAAAGATTTGCTAAACGGCCAACTTCATCGTGTAGAGTTTGATATGTAATAGCGATTTTTTCACTGCTTTCAACATCACCTTCACAGTAGTAAGCTACTTTATTGGCATGTTCAGCTAAATGTCGATCGATACAGTTATAAGCCACATTTAGCTCACCGTCTTCGAACCATTTAATATTAACATTGCCTCGCTCAAATGAAGTGTTGTTTACCTTTGTATAAGGCTTAAACCAGTCTAAACGCTTCCCTTCATTACCCCAAAATTCGTCTGGATTTTCAATTGATTCCTGATAGCGTCTTTCAAATTCCACTTGACTCACATTGGCGTTTTTTGCCGCCTCATTTGAGGTTGCGCTATATAATGACTTCATAACCCGCTCCATTGTTAAATTTGTTATTCGGATGCAGGAACTACTATAACCCGCTAAGCAGTCCAATCTATTCCACTTTAGTCTTATGGGAAAAACCAACTATTAGGACATTCGCCCTGCTTTTACAAAAAAGGGCAAACGTATTTCTTGTTTCTTTTTTGGCTCAGACCAAGCCGCTAATAAGGCAGGCAACGCTTTTGTTAAAAATTCATCGCCCTTATCTTGAATACGCAATTGAGAAGCAGACCAGCTTCGAATGAAATCAAGCGCTTGAGTAACAGACCAGAAACAGGACAATTCAAACTCAGGCACTTTCATTAGCTCAAAAGGCAATTCTATATCACGATACTGATTACGAAGTAACTGACTTTGGATAGGCCAATAAGCATCAAGCTCTGGCAAGATAATTTCACTAATGACCTTATCTTCTGCTTCACCAATCTCTAACCAGTTATACCCCCAACAAACAAAAATACCACCAGGTTTCAAGACTCGTCGCACTTCTTTCCAAAAAGTGTCTAAATCAAACCAATGAAGTGCATGAGCAACGCAAATCATATCAAAGTGATTATCAGGGTAATGAGTCTTTTCCGCAGGAAAAACTTGATAATGAACTTTACGGTGCGGTGTGGCTGCGGTTACTTGTGACACACTAATATCAGACGCTTCCACGTGATTAAAATATGTCGCAAGATCAACAGAAGCCTGTCCAGTTCCGCACGCACAATCCCAAACTGTACTCGATGGCGAAACTTGCTGAGACAACCAGTAATAAAGTTCAGCTGGATACATAGGTCTCGTACGAGAATAAATTGTCGAAGAGTGTCCATCAAAAGTACGCATTGAAACCTCTGAATTAAATGACATAAATACCTTAAATGGTTAAAAATCAGCATTGCTAAAAACTAAATTCAATGATCGATAGCTCTGCACTAGAACATCTCAGACAGCACGCCATATCGATTCAAAACGTCACGTGCCTCATCAACACCTTTTACTCTATAAGCTCGCATACCTAGAGAAATAGCCGTATCAATATTTACCTGATTATCATCAATAAACAAGATGCTTTCAGGGGATACTTGCAACTGTTCGATAACATGCTGATAAATTCCTTTTTCTGGCTTGACCAAACCAACCAAATGCGAGGCATAATAGCTATGAAACTTACCTGCTAGGCCCATTTCACCCATCAATCTGGGCCAATGGGCCGCATTGGTATTCGATAAGATAGCTCGGTGATATTCAGGCTTTACCGAATCAACCAACTTTAGCGCACCTTTAAACAAACCTCTTGGCCATGCTGTAAAGGTTTCTTTAAATACCTCTTTATCAGTATCACTACCAACTTCTTTTAATAAGCCAATCGCAAAATCATCAAAAGAGATTTTTCCAGAGTCAAATGCGGCAACCGTTGGAGACTGCAACCACTTAAGCCAAACTTCAGATTCTTCCCCTTGAGTATTCAGCATGGCATGCATTTCCGCCACATCGCCCAAATCAACTAAAACATTCCCTAAATCGAATAATACAACGCAAATAGAACGATTCTGTTTCATAATTTATTCACCTTAAGCCATCGGCAACATTTAGCTCATTTAAAAAACTGTATTACACAAAATAATATCTTAATTGTCGTTTTTGCTCATCTTTATCGTAAGCAGTTTTTCGCCTATGCCAATCGGCGAACTATAAGCAAGAAATAGCTTATATATGTAAAAAAAAAGGAAAAACCGTCAATGTAAAAATAAAAACCTTTAAATTCATATAGTTATATAATTGGCATGATAATCGCTAGAGAGTATATGACCAACACCCTAATTAGGAGAAAAATAATATGAAATTGGGATATTTAACAAAAACTATTCTATCTACAGCAACAGCCGCAGCTATAACCCTATCTGCAACAACAGTATCGGCTGCTGATGACCGTAATTATATCTTGGCGACAGCTTCAACTGGCGGTACTTATTACCCTGTTGGCGTTGCTATCGCGACCTTAAGTAAAGTAAAACTTGCACCTAAATTTGGCTTCTCAGTATCTGCTATCAGTTCTGCAGGCTCTGGTGAAAACATCAAACTACTACGTGAAAACCAAGCACAGTTTGCCATTCTTCAAGGCCTTTACGGTGCTTGGGCGTGGAATGGTGAAGGCCCAATGGCTAGCTCAGGTAAGCAAACTGAACTACGCTCCGTTTCCATGTTGTGGCAAAACGTAGAACACTTTGTCATTAAATCTGACCTTGTTAAAACAGGCACTATGGCAGATTTAAAAAACCTTGAAGGCACGAATAATAAATTTTCTATCGGGCCAAAAAATTCAGGAACTGAAGGTTCAGGCCGCCAACAACTTAATGGTTTAAACATCGACCCTGATAAATTCAGCCTAGCTTATATGGGTTATGGTGCCAGTGCTGACGCTATGCAAAATGGCAATATTGAAGGCATGAACACACCTGCAGGTGTACCAGTAAGTGCAGTCACTCGACTATATGCTTCAATGGGTAACAAGGTTCAAGTCTTAGATTTCACTGACGAACAAGTAAAACAGGCAAATGGTAACTACCAGTTGTGGACACGTTATACCATCCCAGCAAACACTTACCCTGGCCAAACAAAAGAAATCAATACTGTTGCTCAGCCTAACTTCTTAGCATCACGCGCTGATATGTCTGATGAAGATGTTTATGAGCTAACTAAGTCATTATATGAAAATCTGTCTTATTTAAGTGCGATTCATAAAGCGACGTCGGTTATGTCTATTGAAAAAGCCATTGCGGGACTTCCAGTTCCATTGCATCCAGGCGCTGAACGTTATTACCGTGAAAGAGGTATTAACATTCCGGCACATTTGATCGCAAAGTAACACTTCTACTCCAACGATAGCGCCGTACTAATGTATGGCGCTTTGTTGCGCAATTCGTTCGTACATATAAAGGTAGCTTGTCTATGACTGCTTCATCACAACCAACCGACTCTCAATCAACAGACTCTCAAGAGATCAACCTTGAAGATTTCGAAACAAAACATCGTTCGGGAACATGGTTAAATCGCTTAGTATTTTCTTTATCGGTTTTTTTGGCTATTGCTCATATTTACATCAATACCATAGCAACCTTGCCAGAGCTGTGGGTTTCAGCATTTCATTTCGCAGGTTTTGGTGCTTTATGTGCACTTCTCGTTCCAGCTCACCCTAAATGGCGTGACAGCAAAGTTGCGATGTTTTTTGACGGTGCTCTTGTGCTCACCCTTATCGGCATGGTGCTTTATATTATCTTTTTTGAAGATGCGCTTTATGCCAGAGGCGTGACATTCAATAATGCAGACTGGGTAGTCTCCAGTGTGGCCGTTCTATTGTCTTTAGAGCTTATACGCCGAACAAGCGGCTGGTTCATTCCATTATTAATCCTCGTTGCTCTTTCTTATGTTGTCGTGTGGGGAAAATGGCTTGGTGGTATTTTTAACTTTCCAGGCTTAAGTCTTGAAACCTTGCTGTATCGCAGTTTTTTCAGTACCGATGGCATGTTTGGCTCGATATCTCGCATATCATGGAGCTTTGTCTTCATGTTTATTTTATTTGGTGCTTTCTTAGTTAAATCTGGTGCTGGTGATTTTATTATTAATCTGTCTCGCTCTCTTGCTAGCAAGATGATTGGCGGACCAGGATTTGTTGCAGTATTGGGCTCAGGTTTAATGGGGTCTGTGTCAGGGTCTTCTGTTGCCAATACGGTTTCTACTGGTGTAATTACTATTCCTTTGATGCGTAAAGCGGGCTTCCCTGCTCGTTTCTCAGCAGGTATTGAAGCCGCCGCATCCACTGGTGGGCAATTAATGCCTCCCGTGATGGGCGCTGGTGCTTTTATCATGGCGTCTTATACGCAAGTATCCTACGTAACAATTATTAGTGTTGCGGCGATTCCTGCGCTTTTATATTTCCTTTCTGTCGGTTTTTTCGTTCGCGTTGAAGCGAAACGAAGCAAGGTTATTGCAACAGAAAATGATGACGCTGTCGTAGTATCAAACGTTCTTAAGGAAGGCTGGCACCATGTCATTCCTCTTGGGATTTTGGTTACCTTATTAATTCAGGGGTTCACACCAACTTACGCTGCTGGATTAGGTATTATTTCCGTTATTGCTGCTTCTTTTCTGTCTAAAAAGCACAGAATGGGACCTGCTGCCATCGTTGATGCTATGGCTCAAGGTGCGAAAAACATGTCTACCACAGCGGTTCTATTGGTCGGTATTGGCTTAGTTGTCAATGTGATCAGTACGACTGGCGTCGGAAACACCTTCTCCCTTCTTATCTCAGACTGGGCTGGGGGAAGTCTATTCTTTACTATCGTATTGGTGGCGATCGCTTCTTTGGTTTTAGGCATGGGATTACCTGTTACGGCGTCTTACATTGTCCTTGGAACCTTGTCCGCTCCAGCATTATTTAATCTGATTGCAGAAAGTCAATTATTAGAAATGATGGCATCTGGCAGCCTACCTGAAGCGGCCAGCGCAGTTTTCATGTTGGTTGACCCTTCTGCACTTGCAACATTGGCTCAAGGCATGCCAATGGAACAAGCTGAAGCATTGCTAGCACAAGTACCCAATGACTTTAAAGGCATGTTGATGGATCAAGCGTTAGGCGCACAAAGCGTCGCTATGATCTTGGTAACAGCTCACATGATCATCTTCTGGTTGTCCCAAGACAGTAACGTAACACCACCTGTCTGTTTAACCGCTTTTGCTGCCGCTGCGATTGCAAAAACACCGCCAATGTTAACAGGTATGACGGCTTGGAAATTAGCAAAAGGCCTTTATATTGTCCCTCTATTAATGGCTTATACACCGCTAATTGGTGGAGATCCTGAAACATTATTACGTCTGACTTTCTTTGCTATATTTGGCATGTATGCTCTAGTTGCTGCGATGGAAGGGTACTTGGAAGATAAACTGTCTATTATGCCAAGAGTAGTTATGCTTGTTGCATCAATTATGATGCTATGGCCAAACTTAGATCTTTGGATTCAATGTATTGGTTTAGTTCTATTTATTGGCTTGTTCGTCATCGGTAACAAATCTTATAAAAAGAGCATGTAAGACGAAGGTAAACGTCTCAGTTTACTTAAAGTACAAAAAAGGCGCTTCTTTACTCAAAAAGAAACGCCTTTTTTATTATTGTTGTACCTCTACCATGATTCCTTAAGGTAAATCAGATAACTAAAACTCTCTCAATAAGAGCTCTATCATCTAATCTTAGGTACTTTCATTGTCATTTGAAAGCGGCCTTGTCGCCATCAACTCAACCCAATTAATAACATTTTCATCAAACTCAGCTTTATCTTCTTTTGCAATTGATTGAGTCGTTGGAATGTTGGTTGTCATTGGATTAACAGGGCGTCCTCTGATATGTAACTCATAGTGTAAATGCGCACCTGTCGAACGACCTGTATTACCAGACAATGCAATAACCTGACCACGCTTAACTTTCTGGCCTTTTTTTACCAATGCCTTACTTAAATGTAGAAAGCGCGCTCCATAAGGCCCAGTGTAATCTATCACAATGTAGCGACCTGCATATTTATGCGACTCTACACGTGTTACAACACCATCACCTGTCGCTAGCACCTCTGTTCCTATAGGCGTCGCTAAATCCACACCATTATGAGGTGCTAAACGACCAGTAATGGGATGTAATCGATTGGCATTAAAAGAGGAACTGATTCTATAGTGTTTACTTGTCGGCCAACGTCGTAATGCTGGCGTCAGACTATTACCATCTTGATCGTAGAAACGCCCATCAGAATGCAGAAAAGCTCGATACGTCTCCCCTTGCACCGTCATTTGTAATGCCTCTAATTGCGTTCCACCAATTTCAACACCATCAATGCTGCCATTTTTCACAACCACATCAAACGCATCATTGGCTCGAAGATCTTTGCGAAAATTCACTCGCCCTTTTAGGACATCATTGATAAGTAAAATATTCGCATCTGATAAACCGGCTTTTTTGGCTGAAACATAAAAATTACCAACCACCTTACTGTGAATTGCACTTTGCGTATAAGTAATGGGTTTAATGTCTTCTTCATAGCTAAAGCCGCCATTGTCATGTAAGACATAAGATACGTTTTTGCTGATATCAACACGGCGAGTTAATTTAACTAATTCACCATTTTCGTTAAGTTTAAACGTGTATTTATCTCCAGGTAACAAAGGGTCAAGCACCAAATACTCTTGATCTGACTCTAACACTGAATACATGGATTCTCGTGATAATCCAAAGCGAGCAAAGATACGCTCTAAGCTATCGCCAGATTTAACGATATAATCAATAGAAGGAAGTGAGGTAGAAATTTTCTCCACACTATGCAGAGGATTAGTCATTACTAAAGAAACGTAATCATTGCCTTCATCTGTATTCAAGCTAACCTTTTGTTTAGCCTCCTTTTGTTTAATCTCAACACCATTATCACTGGGTAAAACATAGTCTTTAACATTTTTTGTTGGAGACACTAACAACTGATATACAAACAAAAAAATAAAAAAAACAGCAACGATTAAAGATAACCAAGCTCGAGGCCCTGTCGGCACAAAACGCGAGAAGAATTGTATAAACCGCATAAATTAAAAACTCTTAAGCAAAAAATGATTCATAGAGAGGGAAATACGAACGCTGTCGTATCGTTAGCCCTGATCTCTGACAAACACAGAACCACACTTTGTAACATGTGTCTTTTCTTTACCAGTGTGGGTGTGTAAATATCCGTACTTCACACCTTTTCCACGCATTGTTTTACAAAATTTATACGAAAAATGATGCCAAATTAATTTTGGCGGTAGAATACGGTATTTCAACTTGTAAGGAAACAGAGTCATTTAGAGATAATCACAAATAAAATCATACGATTTTATTTCGTAAACACTTAAATCAAACTAAACGTCTTTAATCCCTCTACATTATAAAGAAATCAAAGCAAAACTATTGGACGCTCATGCCTACTCTAAGTAAAATAACGCATGTCTTGTAAATGGATTGTATTCAAGCTCATGTCAAACTCTCTTATTTCTTCTGGCTATCAAAACAAAACTTTTTATCGCAGCGCTTCTCTTCAAATCAGCTCGTTTACTGATAGTAATACCCAGAAAGAAACACCGAAAGAATCAGAACCATCAACACCTCTAGTGGAAGAAACGCCATTGGCTATCAGTATTAATGGTATTGCTTATGCTGTAATGATGGTGACGCCAATTGACTTGGAATCCTTTGTTATCGGTTTTGCTTTAAGCGAAGGTATTATTGAGAACCTTAATGAAATCCGAGACATCGATATTCAACCCACTAGTACACCGCCAAACATCGACAGTATTAGTATTAATTTGGAGCTCAGCCCTCGCCGGTCGGCTCTATTTAAACAAAAAAAACAAGCTCACCTTGGGGCAACAGGTTGTGGCTTATGTGGTGTAGAATCTTTAAGTCAGGCGATTCCAACTCTTTCTAAGCTCACAACAAGCACGCCTATGAATGAAGATGTATTAGTCACATTACGTCATCGACTTTCTGAGCATCAGGTATTGGGAAATAAAACCGGCGCTATTCATGCAGCCCTACTCGTGTCGCCACAGAATGAAGTCATCTGCTGCATGGAAGATATTGGTCGACATAATACGCTCGACAAAATTATAGGTTACGCACTCAAACAAGATATTAAATTACATAATCACACGGTCTTAATGTCTAGTCGATGCAGTACAGAATTAGTTCAAAAAGCCGTTCGCGTCGGCTTATCTCACCTTGTACATTTAGCATCACCGAGTACATTGGCAGTAAAATTAGCACGCTATTATGGTCTCACATTAATTCACTTACCTAAAAAAGATGCCCCTAGAATATTCGCACCTTTTACCACATCAGAATTAAAACCAAAGGACACTATTCATGAGTAAAACAACAATAAAGAATAAAGCAAACCCTTTTTATACTCCGTATAAAGGAGCCGCTGGTGGGTGGGGAGCGCTGAAGAGCACAACAGAACATTTATTCAAAAGTGAAAATGCTGTCCGCAACATTAATACATTATTAAAAACTAATCAGCCTCATGGATTCGATTGCCCTGGCTGTGCTTGGGGTGAGAAACACGACCCTTCAAAAATACGCTTTTGTGAAAACGGTGCTAAAGCCGTCAACTGGGAAGCAACATCCAAAAAAGTCGATGCGGCTTTTATGAAAGAACACAGTGTCTCTTGGCTATCATCGCAAAGCGATTATTTCCTCGAATACCAAGGTCGCTTAACAGAACCTCTTCGTTATAACCCAGAGACAGATCACTATGAAGCCATCTCTTGGGACGATGCCTACACACAAATTGCTGACTCACTTAAGAGCCAAGACAACCCTGATAATGTCGCTTTTTATACTTCTGGTCGCGCCAGTAATGAAGCCGCCTTTCTTTATCAGCTATTTGTTCGCGCTTATGGCACAAACAACTTTCCAGATTGCTCTAACATGTGCCATGAAGCCAGTGGTTATGGCTTAACTAGCAGTATTGGCATAGGCAAAGGCACAGTCGAAATAGAAGACTTTGAACGAGCAGACGCCGTCTTCGTGTTTGGTCAAAATCCAGGAACAAACCACCCTCGCATGTTGGAAACACTAAGAGAAGTTGTACAACGTGGTGGACAATTATTAAGCTTTAATACCTTACGAGAAAGAGGGTTAGAGCGTTTTCAAAACCCTCAAAACCCAATCGAAATGATCACCAACGGCTCTCAACCAACTAACACTGGTTACTTTTGCCCGAAAATTGGTGGCGACATGGCGGTTGTTCGTGGCGTTGTCAAAGTACTAATCGAAATGGAAGAAAAAGCCCAGAAAGAAGGCAAAGCCATTTTTGACCACGAGTTTATTGCACAACATACACAGGGTTTAGACGCTTATTTGGAACAAGTAAAAGCGACATCCTGGTCACACATTATTGAACAATCAGGCCTAACCAAAGAAGACATTATTCACACCGCCAATGTCTATGCCAAAGCGGAAAGCGTCATCATCACATGGGCAATGGGTATTACTCAGCATCATCACTCTGTGCCAACTATTCATGAAATAGTCAACCTTCTGGCATTACGTGGCAATTTAGGCAAACCTGGTGCAGGCGCTTGTCCGGTTCGTGGTCACAGTAACGTGCAAGGCGATCGAACCATGGGTATTAATGAACACCCTTCTCAAGCCTTCTTAGATGCCATAGAAAAACGTTTCAATTTCACACCACCACAAAAACATGGCTTAGCAGTAGTTGATACGATACGAGCTATGCGCGATGGTAAGGTTGGTGTATTTATTGCGCTAGGTGGTAACTTTGCCTCAGCAACCCCAGACACTAAAGCGACAGAGAAAGCGCTTAAACGATGCCAGCTAACAGTTCAGATCAGCACAAAACTGAACCGTTCTCACCTCATAATGGGTAAAGAGGCAATCATACTGCCTTGCCTTGGTCGTACCGATGTTGATCACCAAGCCACAGGCCAACAAAAAGTCACAGTAGAAGACTCCTTTAGTATGATTCATGCTTCAGGTGGGGTGTTAGAACCATTAAGCCCTGAGCAAAAATCTGAGCCTGCTATTATTGCGGGCATCGCTGCCGCCACTTTGGGTAAATTCCCAATTGACTGGACGGAAGCAGTCAGTGATTACGATATTATTCGAGACTACATCGCTGATGTTGTTCCAGGTTTCCAAGATTTCAATCAACGTATTTTACAAGATGGTGGTTTTTATCTAGGCAACAGTGCTAGAGAACGAAATTGGAAAACGCCAGCGAATAAAGCCATTATTCATAGTCATGCATTACCAGAGTCAATTTTACCAAAACGTGCACAAGACTTGTCATCAGATAAAACATTGGTACTTCAGACCCTACGATCACATGACCAATATAACACCACGATATACGGTATGAACGACAGATACCGAGGCATCAAAGGCGAACGAAAAGTGGTTTTCATTAACCCTGCAGATATACAACGCCTCGGTTTTGAAGAAGGACAAAGCATTACCTTACGATCTATCTGGGATGATGGCGTAGAGCGTAAAGTCAGCGGATTTAAATTGGTTCCTTATAGTATTCCAGCAGGTAACATCGCAGCTTATTATCCTGAAACGAATCCATTAGTACCATTAGATAGCTTAGGTGAATTCAGCAATACACCTACGTCAAAAAGTATTGCGATTGAATTAGAAGCTTACGAGGAAGAAAATAACAGCAACATATCACTCTCTGTAGTTTGATGTAGAAGTATCACTGTTAAAAAACAAAATGCTCAATTCACAAGAAATATGGACGAATTGAGTATTTTGTGCTTTTATGAATAATAAGAGTTATTTAAACAACAGGAATTTCTATGGAAGATTTTTTATTAATCGATTACCTTCTTCTAACAGCTTTAGCTATCACAGTTGGAAGTTTTTTAATCATCAGTAGTAAACGAGTTATTGAGATTTTCTCTGAGTCAAAACCAGAAAATCAATAGATCAAAGCTTTGATCTGCTTTACTCCTGAATTTAGGCTCAAATCAACTAGCAGACACATTTGGATAAAATAGTGACCGCTAGTTTTTAATGTCTAGCCTGTAAATTTGTTAGAGAATTGACCGACAGCATCAACAACCCGCTGTGCCCCATCTTGAATTTCTACAATCATCTCACCCGCTTTATTTGATAAATTCAAACCTTGCTCGGCTTGTTCTTTACCTTTATTAATCAAAGCGACCGCCTCTTCTGCAAGCGTTTGATTTTGCAGGACAACCCCAACAATTTCTTCGGTTGCAGCGCTTGTACGCGACGCTAATTGTCTTACTTCGTCTGCGACAACCGCAAAACCACGACCTTGCTCACCGGCACGAGCGGCTTCAATTGCCGCATTCAAAGCCAATAAGTTTGTCTGATCTGCAATACCTTGGATACTTTGAATAATAGAACCAACTAATTGTGACTGCTTATCGAGCTTAGAAATTCCCTCTGCAGCTTGCGCCATTTGATCTGACAACTGATGCATAACAGACACTGTCTCCTTAACCACTTCACTGCCTTTCTTAGCGCTATTATCTGTTTGCTTTGATGTTTTAAAAGCGATATCTGCTGCTTCTGATACCGCCGCCTCTCGGCTCACTTGCTCTGTAATAATCGTGGCAAACTTAACCACCTTATAAAGTCGACCGTGTATATCAGAAATAGGATTATAAGAAGCTTCAAGCCACACAATATCACCAACACTATTGATTCGTTTAAATCGCTCTGCAACAAATTGACCTTGATTCAAACGCTCCCAAAATAGTCTATATTCTGATGAATTTGACTCTTCTTGCTCACAAAATATTCGATGGTGCTGGCCTTTAATTTGATCTAGTCGATATCCCATACCTTTCAAAAAAAGCTCATTCGCAGTTAGAATATTACCTGACATATCAAACTCAATGACTGCAGTAGATCGTTGTAATGCAGCAATGATATTCTGATCTTCTCGAGAGCTCGTGATGGTTCGAGTTAAGTCATTACAGTGAAGAGAAAATTCTTTAATTTGGTTAGTGGTGCCCGACAATATTGGCTGAAAAACAGCTCGTAACCAAACCTCTTCACCATTATCTTTTTCAACTTCTATAGCACCAGCCCAATGCTTTACCTCTTTCAGCGCATTTAGCATACATTTATAATGCGTCGAATTACGAGAATAGGAAGGGGGAAGCTCTGTGATGCTTTTACCAATTATATTTTCTTTCGGTATTCCTAGATCATCAATAAATTTTGCATTTACCGATTTCACTATGCCGTCAGGATCCAATTTCATCACCAACATTTCTTGTTCTAAGCTTTCTTTAACTTGATTCAGTGAATATAAATCTTCCTTTAAAACACCACACTCTTTTTTAAAGCTATTATTGAACATATTGATCTCCTGAAATTCTTAGGCCGACATACATTTCATAAAAAATAATATACTCAAGCTGTTTTTTAATTGTAAATTTTTTCTATAAAAATAGTAATTTATTTTAGATTAAACAACAAATAAAATTAGTTTAGTTTATCAAGCTCTGTGAATATTTTTGTTAGCTCATTGTGTAAAATAGTATCTAATTCGATCACACTAATCTTAGAAAAACAGAGTTCAACTTCCTGGCTATCTTTAGAATTTTTAAGCAATTGCTCTATAGAATCTAATCGATTTGATAAACACAACAATCCCATCGTTAGAGACGCACCTTTTAAAGTATGAACACTCTCACGAGTTTTAATCTTATCCCGTGAATTTACCGCTTGCTCAATTGTGTTCAACAATTCTTTTGACTCAGCTAAAAAACCATCAACAACACTTTTGAATAATTCAACACTGCCACCAAAACGATTAAGAATTGATTGAATATCTTCATGATTTTCAAATTTAGCGACATCCAAATTTTGCATTATTGTTTCTGTTTCACTGTTGCCATCAAGGTCTTTATTATCACTCGAAACTGCAATTGGATTAACGTATTTTAAAATACAAGAAATTATTTGATCGATGTCCAAAGGCTTGCCTATATGGTCATTCATACCAGCCTGAAAACATAATTGTCGATCTCCTTCTGCAACATTAGCCGTCATGGCAACGATTGGTAACAAGTCAAATCGAGTATCTTTTCGAATCAGCCTTGTTGCCTCTAAGCCATCTACATCTGGCATTTGCATGTCCATTAAAACCAAATCAAAAGTATTTCTTTCACTATCAATAACGGCAGTCACACCCTCTAAACCACCACTAGCAACTGTCACAATGGCACCTTCTGAAACTAATAACTCTGTTGCCACTTGTTGGTTAAAAGCATTGTCTTCAACTAACAATAATTTTATTCCTGTTAAACTGGCTTTATCTTTCCACGTTCCTTTATTTTTATCTAATAAGTTTTGATCATTTGATAACGCTTTATAAACCGTTTCAGACAATCGGCTTAATGTTAATGGTTTCAATAAATAGTTTGATATAAAGTCTAAAGCATCATTTATTTTTTCATTCGATGCATTCGCCAATAAAATAATCTTAGGCGCAGCCACTGACGAGTCAAAATCAGCCTCCATTCGTTCTAGGCTATCACGGCCATTAAAACCTGTTGTTTTTATATCCAACAAAATAACATCAAACGAACACCCTTGTTTATTTTCCTCATTTACAATATTAACAACTTCTTGAAAGCCTTCCGCCTTTTGATAAAACCAACCAAGGTTCTGTGCCATACGGCCTAATATAATCTGAGAAGCCGAGTTACTTTCTACTATTAATACTCTAATTGGTTTTCTTAGTAACCTTTCTGGTGATTTTTCTATTATTGGTGTTGTGGCAATAGGTAAATCGACAGTAAAGAAAAAACGACTACCTTCATCAAGAGTGCTTTCTATGGATAATTCTCCTCCCATCAAGGCGACAAAGCGGCGACAAATTACCAACCCTAAACCTGAACCACCAAAACGTCGAGCCGTTGAAGACTCCGCCTGAGAAAACACCTCAAAAATAGATTCCAATTGATCTTTTGAAATACCAATCCCAGTATCAGTTACCGAAACACTAAGACGAGAAATATCTGAAGAAGGAGAAGGAAGTGACTTAATTTCTAAAACCACACTTCCTTCTAAGGTGAACTTCACTGCATTACTTACTAAATTAATCAATATTTGAAGTAAACGCAGCTTATCACCAACAAGATAAGCAGGAATGTCTTTATCTATGTCAAAAATCAACTCTACATCATTATTTAAAGAGCTTCCTGACAACACTGTAGAAAGTTCATATAAAAGAGACTCGACTTCAAAAGGAACACGCTCTAATTCTAATTTACCGGCATCCACTTTCGAAAAGTCTAAAATATCATTAATTAGGCCTAGCAAAGATTTCGCCGATATTTGCGCTTTAGAAATATAGTCATCTTGTTGATACGTGAGCTCTGTTCTTTTAGCCAAATACAACATACCTAGCATTGCATTCATTGGCGTACGAATTTCATGACTCATATTAGCCAAAAAGCTAGATTTAGACGCACTTGCAGCATCGGCCTGATCTTTGGCTTCACGTAGCCAGGCTTCCAACTCTCGTTCAGAAGTAATATCTTGGTTTACACCTATAACTCTGACCGCTTTTCCGTATTCATTTTGCTCGATATAAGCATCTGCTTTTATGTAGCGAATACTTTCATCTGGCAAAACAATCCGAAAAACATCCCTGTAGGATTCTAGACTTGAAACGCTTTTTCCTAAAAGTTCGATTACTTCATCTCTATCTTCTAGATGCAATCGATCACGCCAATGATCAAAGGACATACCTTGACCATTTAGAGAAAGTGGATACTGATAAATATCAAACATAATATCGTTCCACTCTAAAACATCAGTATCAAGGTACCAGCACCACACCCCTAATTTTGCTGCTTTTGTGGCAATTAACAATTGATCTCGTACCGATTCTAGCGCTTTCTGGTTATTTTTTTGATCTGTGATATCCATGGCCATGCCTAAAAAGCCGACAACTTCTCCGTCATTGCTTTTCATAGGTGTAACCACTAACGATACTGGGCGCGTTTTCCCGAATTTATCTCGATATGTCCACTCTTTACTCTCATAATCATCACTACTTACCGTACCAATAAGCACATCCATATCGCGAGCGATATAAGAGCCTGTTTCTTCCAAAATTAATTCTCTACGAGAATTAATTTCCTCAACAACATGAAAAGCGGCTGGCGTTAATTGGCCAATTACTTCTTCAGCAGAATAGCCAAGCATTCGCTCTGCGCCACTATTAAAAAGCTTAATAACACCGTTTGTATCAGTCGCTATAATAGAAATTTCTGAGGACGCCTCAAGCACATCATTCAAAAGAAGGTTAAGCTCTTGGAGCTCCAATGTTCTGGTCTTAACTTGGCTTTCCAAATTAGTATTAAGGTCGCGAATTTTAGCTTCCGACTTTTTACGCTCAGAAATATCACGTACACTTTTTGATATTCCAATCACAGTATGAATATTGTCAAAAATTGGAGACAAAGTGAGTGCAACAGGTACATCGAACCCAGATTTGGTTTTGCGTCGGGTCTCAATTAAAAGCGATTCTTTTTTATCACGAACAGAAGCTAATGCAGATTGATATTCCTCGATGAGGTCTGCAGGTACCAATAAATCCGATGCTGTTTTGCCGATCGCCTCTTCTCTTGTATAGCCGAAAATATGTTCTGCACCTTTATTCCAACTAACAATAATACCTTCTAAATTTTTACTAATTATGCCATCTGCTGAACTCTCAACCACGGCCGTAATTCGAGATTGATACGTGATCACCTCTTGCTTTCTGGCCATATTCACACGAACCATAGCAACAAGCACAGTACCTAAAAAGGTGATAAGAATTCCCGTTAACAGAACAATAAAAGGATTAGATAGTTGTAAGTCTTCAATAAATGCAGCCGTTATACTGAATCGACTTTCCCAGTGCCTACCATATAAGAATGTAGATTGAATATGCTCGTAATGGCGATCATTTAAATCACCACTATCATAGAAACGGACTTTATCATCCAGGTTGGTAATATCAAAAAGTTCATAATGAACCTTGGCTGCATCCAGGTCCAATTCACTCAACATGTCTTCCATCAATAGCGCAGCATAACTCCAACCAAAGCCAGCCTTTTCCCGTTCAAGCAATGAGCTTGGTGTTTTACCGCCTCGATAAATAGGCATCAAAATTAAAACCGACTGCTGCGCCTGACCGGAAGCTTGTACCAAAGTAATAGGCCCAGTAATTTGAACTTCACCAGTGCGCAAAGCTGCGCGTGCGGCTTCACGACGGTTTTTTTCTGATGCTATATCCAAACCGATCGCCTGAGCATTAGTCTCAAATGGTTCAATAAATTGAATAAGATATCGCTCTGAAAAGTTGGAAGAAAGCTCTTTGATTTGAAAGTCAGGCCAACCGCTTTGTCGAATGGTTTGCAGTAAAGGTTCAACTTGATCGATCGGCACCCGGCGAATAAAGCCGAAACCTCTTGCCCCTGGAAACTCAACTTCTAGATCACGGGTTAAACTGTATTGACGAAATACCTCTCTAGAAACATCACTTTCCCCAGCAGTTAAAACAACGCCTCTTGCTCCTCTTAAACCGTATTGGTAAGTTTGAACCCGAGCAACAACCTCTTTAAATATTTTTTGTGAAGCTTGGTTAACCACTTGAACAATGCGCTCTTCATTATTGAGTTTAATTTGATAAGAAAAGAGACACGTCACCAGCACGCCTAAAAACAGAGTTAATATCACCCATCGGGTGTAGATATTCTTAGACTGTACTTTATTCAATTTTGCCTCCAGCAAACTTTCTCTTCAATTTTACCTTGAAGACAAGGGAGTATGTTTTCACCCTATTATATTAATTATAAGTGTAGACGAATGAACAACTTATAACGTCATATTGAATGATAAATAATAAAAAGCTAACAATAATTTCAATTTTTTACTCAAGACATTACTATGGAAACCGTCACTTCCCATAGCCTATACACAAGACCAACAAAACACGTTTAAACCTGAAATTACGTTTTCTTGCCTCACATCAAATCCTATTATGGAATTTAAGCAAAAAAATATTTTTTGGGTTATAACTAGGGATCACTTCTAACCAAACGACAGGAACTCGTTTATGAAAGTTGCCGTTTTTTCTTGTAAGCCTTATGACAAAAGAACTCTCTCCGCCCATGCTAAAAAAAATTCAATAGAAGGTAATGCCATAGATAGTGCCGCTCTATCAATGTCCTACTTTGAGAGCCGATTAAGTATGGAAACCATTAGCCTGGTAAAAGGTTTTGATGCCGTTTCTTGCTTTGTTAATGACGATGTTAATGCAGAAGTAATTCATTGTTTGAAGCAACAAGGCGTCAATACCATTGCTCTACGCTGTGCAGGGTTTAATAACGTAGATTTAGTAGCCGCAAAAAAAGAAGGCATAAAAGTCTTTCACGTACCAGATTACAGCCCAACTTCTGTAGCTGAACATGCTGTCGCGCTTATTATGACTCTTAACAGAAAAACGCACAGAGCCTACCATAGAGTCAAAGAAGGCAACTTTGCCTTAGAAGGACTGCTTGGTTTTAATCTGGAAGGAAGAACAGTTGGCTGCATTGGCACAGGACGAATTGGTTCTGCATTTTGTCGAATCATGAAAGGTTTTGGCTGTAAGGTACTTTGTTACGACCTATACCCATCACAAGAATTGATTGATCAAGGTTGTGAATACCTTTCATTGGATGAACTCTACCAACAAAGCGACATTATTAGCTTACATTGCCCATTGAATGAATCCACTCATCATTTAATCGATAAAAACAGTCTGGCAAAAATGAAAGACGGCGTGATGATCATCAACACCAGTCGTGGCGCATTGGTTCACGCTCAAGAAGCCATTGATGCTCTGTACAGCAAAAAAATTGGTTACTTAGGATTGGATGTTTATGAGCAAGAAAATGAAATTTTCTTTGAAGATATGTCTTCTCATATTATCCAAGACAGTGTTTTTCAGCTTATGCTCACCTTCCCAAATGTTGTCGTAACGGGTCACCAAGGTTACTTCACAGATGAAGCGTTAAATCACATTGCTGAGACAACCATAGACAATCTACTTCACCACCAAAATGAAAAAAGCTACACACGACAACTCGCATAGTTTTTACTTTGTAACGTAAACCAAGGCAACAACGATAAAGACACCTAGTACTTCATTAGGTGTCTTTTTTAATTTTCCTCACTTAAAACAACATCAACAAATTGTCATCTTCATCGCGTATAATTTAATCAAGTTTGAAACAATAGAAGGAATGACAGCATAATGAATCTCGACAAAGTCTCTCAAGATCGACTCATTGACATCGTTCGCCGTGCAGGACAAGACATTGTCATGCCAAACTTTCGACAACTTAACAGCGAAGACGTAGAAACAAAAAGCAGTTTAAGCGACCTTGTCACCATTGCCGATAAAGCTTGTGAAGTATTTATAACGAAAGAAATTCAACTCCACTTTCCCGATTGGGCCATTGTTGGAGAAGAAGCCACCGCCGATGATGCCTCCACCACAGACAAAATAGACAACACAGATACATGCGTCATCATCGACCCAATCGACGGTACATGGAACTACGCCCACGGCTTATCCGATTTTGGCATTATTCTCGCTGTCGTTGTGAAAGGCGAAACTCGTTTTGGCCTACTTTATGATCCAGTAAACGATGATTGGATTTATGCAAACAAAGGTGACGGTGCTTTTTTCCAGCGTACGTCCTTAGAAGAAAGAGGCCAACAAAAAATTCCTACGCAAGCACCGCTTGCCTTACACATTAAGCCAGAAGCGAATATGGAAAGACTGGCTGGTATCATGTCGATACACGCTTACATGGGCGAAAAACAACAGGACTTTGCTATCAAAGCAACCCACTTTTCTCGCATCAACAACCTGCCGTCTTGTCCGGCATATCGTCAACTTTCTTTGGGAAATTTTCACTTCAGTCTCACCTACAAAATGCTCCCATGGGACCACGCTGCTGGCGTTCTTATTTATACAGAAACCGGTGGTGTTTGCAGATTACTAGACGGCACAGAATACCGACCAGCTATGTTGGACGGAGAAATGCTCGCCGCGCAGTCAGAAGCACAATGGCAAGCTATCGCAGAACATTTTAGGAAGTAGTTTTGTTCATAATGATGCAGTAATAAGAAACATGCATAGTAAAGAAGTGGAAGTGAAAGGCCTAACTGTTATGTTACATCAGATTAACAACATTAAATTCACAGCTCGGACTTTCACTTAGGCATTATCAAATAAATAAACTTCTAACTTTGGCAGACACGAATTCAGATAACACCACTGTTGCTA
Source organism: Marinomonas ushuaiensis DSM 15871 (assembly GCF_000521805.1). GTDB lineage: Bacteria > Pseudomonadota > Gammaproteobacteria > Pseudomonadales > Marinomonadaceae > Marinomonas > Marinomonas ushuaiensis. The sequence goes on along the minus strand of NZ_JAMB01000005.1, from coordinate 108,759 downwards.
ATATCACTACAATAATCAAGGTCACTTGTGACCAAGCAAATACGTTCAATGAAGACGATAAAAACAAACCAATTCCGCCTGCACCGACAAGCCCCAAGATAGTCGATTCCCTGATATTTATATCCCATCTAAACATAGTAATACCAAGAAATGCCGGTAATATTTGCGAAATAATCGCGTAATCGATCATTTGAAAACGAGAAGTGCCAGTAGATTCAATTGCTTAAACACTCGTTTCATTAATCTCCTCGATACTTTCATAAAGAAGTTTAGCGACAAAGCCAATCGATCTTGTAATGGTCAAGTAATTCTGTAGGACTTCTATATCCCTTTATAACCACAAAAAAAATGCATTTTCTAATGCTGACAATGCATTACAGTTACCAAAAAAACATTGCCGTTGAACAACTACATCGCCCATGCAAATGTGAGTGTTCCATAGCTATTAAACTCGTCTAAATTACGATCAGCATTTTTATTTTCATTAAATGAAAAAGGTGTATTAATTGCGAACGCAAGAGAACCCTCACCCCAAGAATAAGTAACACCTAATGCGAATATATTGGTGTTGTGATCATAATCAACCGATCGACTATCTCTGAATGTATTACCATCTGTATAGATTTGGTTAAAGTTGTATTTCAACGCTAAGCCCGAGTAGAAAAACCACCCCCCATTTACCGCAATCGGGTTGGATGTTCTTGAGTCGGCAAATAGTACCGTAGCATAAGAGTCTCTAAGATTTTCACCATAACGAATAATAGCTGCCGTGCTAACACCGCTTTTGATTGTGCCAAGACTACCGTTTACGCCTAACAATATATCGGCATTGCCCCTGTCAGAAACCCACTGCCGCCATGTTCGACCACGAGATAACTCAAATACCAATTCATTATTTAATTGAGTGCCCCAACCCTGCGGGTCTTGCGCAGAAATAACCGAATGAATGGCTTTTTGGCTCTCTTCGCCTAATGCAAGCGGACCGACAATACCTAACGTTGTGCTTGCTCTGTCGGCATAATCTGCTCCAACCGTAATATAGGTATTGGTAAAGCTGATGACTGCGGAATAAGGTAAATCTGATTCAGAAGGAACTGTTTGAGAAATATCATAAGGCGTTGTTAATGTTTGACCAAAACTATATACATTGACGGCTTGATCAATAGAGCGATTAGGCATACTCCACATTAATGGTTTAACCCAAACATCTGATTTTTGCTGTGATGCCACATGGTCATAAACATCGTATGTGGAAACATAAATACCATTAGTGTAACCATTATCTTTATTAACAAAAAAATCGTTATCCAATGTGGCTGACATCCAACTTACATTAGCATGAGATTCCACACCATATAGTAAAAGTAAACTTAAAAAATATTTCTTAAATCCTATTTTAAGTTCTTTATGATAGCCTTCTTTACCTCCTACCTTCTCGCCAATTTCAACCATGATATACCTACCTAATTCCACTAAAACAACAAAACGGCGGAGATTATAAGGTTTATAACTCGAGACATAGCCCAAGAAATATTGAATAACAATGGACTTATCAAGGACCAAAAATTCTTTTTTGGATAAAAAAACACCACCCAGAATAATCTGAGTAGTGTTTTTATAAACTCATTCTAATTTGAATTAGGAATTGAGGTTTAGAAGATTAAGAAACCTAATGAAATGATCACGCCAGAGCCGATCAACGCCATCAAGCAGTAACCCATTACATCTTTCGCACCAAGACCTGCAATCGCTAATGCTGGCAATGCCCAGAATGGCTGGATCATATTTGTCCAAGCATCGCCCCATGCAATCGCCATCGCTGTTTTCGCTGCATCAACGCCAAGCGCTGCACCGGCTGGCATCATGATAGGTGCTTGCACAGCCCATTGACCGCCACCAGAAGGCACGAAGAAGTTCACAATACCTGCACTTAAGAAGGTAAACAGTGGAAAGGTTGTTTCATTAGAGATAGACACGAAGCCTTGTGAAATAACACCAGCAAGAGACGTACCAGAATCACCAGTTGCCGTCATCATGCCCATAATACCTGCGTAGAATGGGAACTGAAGCAAGATACCAGAACAGTTACGAGCACCTTGTGAAATAGAAGTCAGTAAGCTTTTTGGCGTACCGTGAAGCAAGATAGCCGAGAACAAAAAGGTAAAGTTAACAATGTTCAAGTTTAATGCAAAGCCATTCGTTACAAAGTAATAAATGATATAAGCAAAACCCATTGCACCTAGTAATAAAGACAACGTACGGCTGTTTTCAAGACGCTCTGCAGGACTCATGTCTGCACGATCTTTAATAGCTTCAACCTTAGTTTCTTCCAAAATCTCCGCATCAATTGTGATCGTGTCTTGTGGTGCTGGATGCATCAAACGATTCAATAATGGAATAGTGACAAACATGACAGCTAGAATCGTCAAGTTCATTGGAGAGAAAATAGTTTCTGACGTTGGAATAGCTGCTGTTACCGCACCATTTGTCACAGTCGAAATATTCGCGCCGCCAGCAATCGATAATGGAATTGAGCCAGACAAGCCCGCATGCCAAAATAAGAAACCACTATAAGCAGAAGCAATCAGCAAGCGGTAATCTACACCTTTCACTCGTGCTGCGATTTCACGGGCAAAAATAGCCCCAACAACCAAACCAAATCCCCAGTTTACCCAACATGCCATAGCGCTGATTGCGGTTACTAGAATAATTGCTTGTCCAGGTGTTTTAGCTACCCCTGCCAACATAGCTAATTTGCTTTTAAAGGCTGGCGCACTTGCCATAGCGTGACCTGTTACCACAACCATAGCCATTTGCATCGAGAAGCTTAATAGATTCCAAAATCCACCGGCCCAAGCGTTAACCACTTGCATCGGCCCTTGACCTGTACTCGGCATCACGAATAAAAACACCGCGAAGGTAAGAATAATGGCAAAGATAAAAGGATCAGGAAGATAGCGCTGTAATAGCAGCACAAAGAACTGACTTACTTTTTGCAGACCCGTTTGTTTTTGTTCAATTGTATTCATGAGACATTCCTATTTTTATATTTCTTATTAGAAAAATAGAAAGAGAGATATTCAGAATCGGCACTTGTGGCACCAACTGAATTCCCTCTTCTATAATATGCGATTTTTAATTAACGCACTTAACGTACACTTTTTAACTATTTCTTAACGTGAAACGAGCATTGCAACGCCCATACCACCGCCAATACACAAGGTAGCAAGCCCTTTTTTAAGGTCTTGTCTTTGCATTTCATGAAGCAATGTCACCAAAATTCGACAACCTGATGCTCCGATTGGATGGCCTAACGCAACAGCGCCACCGTTAACGTTGACTTTATTGACGTCTAAACCAAGCTCTTTATTCACACATAAAGCTTGTACGGCAAAAGCTTCGTTGGCTTCAACAAGGTCTAAATCGGCAACTTGCCAATTGGCTTTTTTAAGTACTTTGTTTGTTGCTGCAATTGGTCCAGTTCCCATGACTTCAGGATCAACACCTGCAGAACTTGCCGCTTCGATAACCGCTAAAATAGGCAAGCCTAAACGATTTGCTTCTTCATCCGTGGTGACAACAACCATGGCGGCGCCATCGTTTAATGTGGATGAGTTACCAGCCGTCACACTACCCTCTTTAGTAAAAGCGGGTCGTAATTTAGCAAGTGATTCAGAGCTGGTATTAGGGCGAATTTGTTCATCGGCAGACACAATGACAGGATCACCTTTACGCTGAGGAATCGAGATTGAGAAAATTTCTTCAATAAAACGCCCTTCTGATTGAGCTTGGGCTGCTTTGTGTTGCGATTGCTCTGCAAACACATCTTGAGCAAGACGATCAATACCCCAACGGGAAGCAATATTTTCTGCTGTTTGTCCCATGTGATAGTTATTAAAGGCATCCCATAAACCGTCGCTGACCATGGTGTCCACCATAGTCCAATCACCCATTTTTTTACCAGAACGGCTATTTGGTAAAACATGTGCTGCTTGGCTCATGCTTTCCTGTCCGCCGGCAACCACCATATTTGCATCGCCATTTAGAACGGCTTGTGCAGCCAGTTGAACAGCTTTTAAACCAGAGCCACAAACCTTATTAATTGTCATAGCGGAAACATGATTGGCCAATCCAGAGTGAATAGCGGTTTGACGTGCAGGATTTTGCCCACAGCCAGCGGCTAAGACTTGGCCTAAAATGACGTCGTCAATGTGACCTTTTAAAATAGGTTGTTTGGCCAACATACCAGACAATAGTTGAGTGCCTAATTGCACAGCACTTAACGAGGATAAGGCGCCATTAAAAGCACCTATTGGGGTTCTTGCAGCAGCGACGATAACAGCTTTCATTTGATCGGCTCCTTAATGTGATTCGGTTTATTCTTTTAATTTTGAATAATAAGGCTTTATCTTAAGCAAAGACCATCTCTGGAACATGGTCTGGAACAATGAGCTTACCTTGCGTCTTTTCTATGATTTCTTCGATAGACACACCAGGCGCTCTTTCTTTCAGCACAAATGTACCATTTTCAATTTCTAACCAAGCTAAGTCTGTCAGCACTTTTTTGATACAGCCTTTGCCTGTCAGTGGCAAAGAACAATCCGCTAGTAATTTAGATTCACCAGATTTAGAAGCGTGAGTCATGGTGACAATAATGTTGTCTGCACCGGCAACTAAATCCATCGCGCCGCCCATGCCTTTCACCAATTTATTAGGAATCATCCAAGAGGCGATATTACCATTCACATCGACTTCAAATGCGCCCAGCACGGTTAAATCAACGTGACCACCACGGATCATGGCAAAAGATTCCGCCGATGAAAAAATAGAAGCGCCTTTTACCGTAGTAACCGTTTGTTTACCCGCGTTGATCATGTCTGCGTCTATGGTTTCTTCGGTAGGAAACTCGCCCATACCAAGCAAACCATTTTCGGACTGCAACATAACGTCCATATTATCTGGTACGTAATTCGCGACTAAAGTAGGAATACCGATACCCAAGTTGACGTAAAAACCGTCTTGTAATTCTTGAGCGACACGTTGCGCCATTTGTTCTCTTGTCAGTGCCATTTTAAAAACCTCTTTATTATTCTGTTGGCTTAATGGTTCTTTGTTCGATGCGTTTTTCAAACGTGCCCAATATCACTCGGTCAACATAAATGCCTGGTGTTTGGATATGAGTTGGTTCGAGTTCACCCACTTCAACAATTTCTTCTACTTCCACAACAGTAATTTTTCCTGCCGTAGCAGCAAGTGGATTGAAGTTTTGTGCGGTATGACGGTAAACAACATTGCCGTAGCGGTCTGCTTTCCAGCCTTTAACTATGGCAAAATCGCCTGTAATGGCTTCTTCGAGTAAGTATTCTCGTTCATGAAACACTTTGATCTCTTTGCCTTCGGCAACCGGTGTTCCAACGCCTGTAGCAGTATAAAAGGCAGGGATGCCAGCACCACCAGAGCGCATTTTTTCAGCTAAGGTACCTTGAGGGGTCAGTTCTACTTCTAGTTCACCATCGAGCAATTGTTTTTCGAATAAGGCGTTTTCACCTACATAAGACGAGATCATTTTTCGGATTTGCTTATCTTCTAGCAAAATCCCTAAGCCAAAGCCATCAACGCCGCAGTTGTTAGAAACCACAGTGAGCCCTTTGGTGCCTTTGCGCTTAATTTCGCCAATCAGGTTCTCTGGAATACCACATAAGCCGAATCCACCAGCAAGAACGGTCATACCGTCTTCTAGTCCAGCCATGGCTTCCTCATACGAGGCGACCACTTTGTCAAAACCTGCCATTACCCTTCTCCTAATTATTATTGTGATGGTGGTTCAGTTTGACTCAAGGAGATAAATTAATTAAATTTGTTTTTTATATTTATTGATAAGTTTTTCAAATGAATGTTAAGCAAGTTAAGGCCTTCCTTGCCGTCGCCCAATCTATGAGCTTCGCCAATGCCGCCAATCAACTCCATCTATCCCAACCAGCATTGAGCTTGTCGATAAAGAGTTTAGAAGAAAATTTAGGTGGAAAATTACTGACACGAACCACTCGAAGCATTGCCCTTACCCCAGAAGGCGAAGCATTGGTGTCGATTGCTAGGCGGCTGCTTGCTCAGTGGGAAAATGCAGAAGATGAGATGAAGCAACGTTTTGCTTTGCAACTTGGCAAAATCACCATTGCTTCTATGCCTTCTTTTGCCGCGTCGCTGCTGCCAAAAGCCATTCGTAATTATCATGCATCCTACCCTCATATTCAGGTGGCGATTGATGATGTGCTATCTGATGTGGTGGTTGAAATGGTGCGTAATAATCAAGTAGAGCTAGGGATTTCATTTGAGCCTGTCGGCTTGCTAGAGCTGGCATTTTACCCATTATACGACGATCGATTTATTGCGATTCTACCGAAAGGTCACCCTTTAGAAATACACGAAAACATTACATGGGAAGCATTGTTAGAATACAATTTCATCACCCTACAACGCCCCTCCAGTGTTCGCACCATGATAGAAAAGACACTTAATGACGCTAACATAGAGTTAAATGTCGCCTTTGACGCACATCAGCTTGCGACGGTTGGGCGAATGGTCAGCGAAGGCATGGGCGTGGCAGTTGTTCCTGCCCTTTGCCGTCAACAAACCACAGAACAAGGGGCGATTTGTCGCCCTGTCGTGGAGCCAGAAATACATCGTCGTGTCGGTGTGATTTGCCAACCTAGATCAAACTTATCCATCGCCGCTGCCGCCATGCTGGATGTACTCATCGAAACCTATGCCTAATATAATCGGCTGAAAATTCTAGTTTCTTATTTAGTTTTCCTGCCTGCACCGCCAATTTTCAGCCATACTGAAATAATTAAGAGCATGAATTTACTTTCATAAAAATTACGTTGTTGGAGGAATGCGCTATGCGCCAAAAAATAGAATTTACCAGTGGTAACCACACGCTCAGTGGATTATTAGAAACACCGGAATCAGATATTAAATTTTACGCCCTATTCGCTCACTGCTTTACGTGCGGTAAAGACGTGGCTGCTGCTTCTCGGATTAGTCGAGCATTAATGGAGAAAGGCATTGCCGTTTTACGTTTTGATTTTACAGGTCTAGGCAACAGTGATGGAGATTTTGCTAATACAAATTTCTCCTCAAACATTCAAGATTTAATCGCGGCCGCTGATTTTTTACGTGACGAATATGAAGCGCCAAAATTGTTGATTGGCCATAGTTTAGGCGGTGCAGCAGTATTGGGTGTTGCTCAAAAAGTACCTGAGTCTGTTGCTGTTGTGACGATAGGCTCACCGTCTGATGCAGCTCATGTCGCACATAACTTTTCAGCTCACATTGACGATATCAAAGAGAAAGGTGAAGCAGAAGTAAGTCTTGCCGGTCGTCGCTTTAAAATACAAAAGCAGTTTTTAGACGATATTAACAATTATGGTAACAGCCATATTAGCAAACTTAAGAAAGCGCTATTAGTTATGCATTCACCAATAGACAGCATAGTTAAAATTACAGAAGCAGAAAAAATTTACCAAGCCGCAATGCACCCTAAAAGCTTCGTTAGTTTAGATGATGCCGATCATTTACTCAGTGACAAAAGCGATGCTGAATACGCTGCCAACGTAATTGCAGCATGGGCAAGCCGATATGCACCAAGCGATGAAAGCAGCTATCAAAGCACAGTAGCGAAAGGTCATGTTTTAGTCGAAGAAAAAGATCATAAGTTTGCTCAGCACGTTAGTACGTCAAGTCACTATTGGTTAGCTGACGAACCTGTAAACGTAGGTGGTAAAAACTCTGGACCCGATCCTTACGATCACGTACTTGCTGGTTTAGGTGCCTGTACCGCCATGACGTTAAGAATGTACGCTGAACGCAAAAATTTGCCAGTTGAACACATTAAGGTAGAACTGACCCATACACGCAATTACAAAGACGATTGCGATAATTGTGAACAACAAAACGGTATGGAAGCGATTGTTCGTAACATTAGCTTCACTGGTGATTTAGATAAACAACAAAAAGCACGTTTCTTAGAAATCGCCGATAAATGCCCTGTCCACAAAACACTGCACAGTAATGTTGTTGTGATAAGCAAGCTAATCGAATAATTTCTTAGATTTCATCGTAATAAGTTGAGAAGCAAAGATGCAAAATTGGGGAATAAATTTTTAAAAAGCGAAGAAAGAGCACAACATTCTAACCCTGTTAGTCCCAAGAAAAGCAGGAAAAACGAAAGTGGATGCCACGTACAAACTGGTTGGCAACACACTAGAACTCGTCATCGACGGCGAAAGCGTCACGATCGAGTTGTAATATTTCGCAAGAGATTAAATTTAGCCAAGAGTAAAAATAAGAAAAGCCACTTCACTAATAAATGTGAAGTGGCTTTTTTGTTTTTTTAAACGTATTAACTAAGGTATTAACTCGCTAGGTGCATGTATACACCAGGCCCAACAGGAAGACCTAACCATGTCCATAGCAGTAGGAATAACGTCCAGAAGACGATAAAACCAACAGATAATGGCAGCATGGTTGCCATCAATGTTCCTATGCGTAATTTAGGTTGATACAGCTGCATATAAACCAAAGCAACACTAAAATATGGACTCATAGGTGAAATAATATTCGTTGCACTATCACCGATTCGGAACATAGCTAACGTAAAAGCTGGATCTATTCCGATATTCATTAACATAGGAATAAATATTGGAGCAAACAATGCAAACTGAGCAGAGCCGGACGTCATGAAAACGTTCATCACAGCGGTCACAATAATGAAGGCAACAATTAACGAATAACCAGTGAAGCCTGTGCTTTGTAGAATTTCAGCACCTTCAAAGGCGATTAAGTTTCCGATTCCTGTCCATTTGAAATACGCAATAAACTGAGAGATAGAGAAGAATAAAACCAACGTACTAGCAAGCCCTTTTACAGAAGTTGCCATTAAATCAGGAATATCTTCTATTTTACTGATAGCCCCAGTTTTCTTCCCGTAAATTATTCCGATGCTAATAAAGTAAAAGAACAGAAAGGGAACAAAAGATTTCATGAAAGGAGATGGAATCAACCCACCATTTTCGTTACGAAATGGAGAGGCGTCTGGGTATACGATAGCAAACACTAAGCCTGCGAATAGTAACGTAAAAAGACCAACCGCTTTTAAGCCTGATTTTTCTGCATCGGTAATGGCCACATCCATTTTAGGTGCAGTGATAATCATACTAGACAGAGGGTGCAAACGATTTAATCGTGGCTCAACGATTTTATCAATAACGAATGTACCAACAACCGCCAAAACAAACACAGATGATGCGACAAAATAGTAATTATCAAGCGGAGAAACGTAGGCTTCTGGATCAATAATCCTAGCAGCATCTGTTGCAATACCGGCAAAGATGGCATCGCCAGCCGTAACAAACAAACTAGCATCATAACCCGCTCCTGCTGCTGCATAGGCAGCTGCGGCACCGGCGATAGGGTTACGTCCCATACTATGGAAAATCATAGCAACCAATGGAATCAAGATAAGGTAATTGGCATCAGACGCGATAGAACCACAAATACCCGCAACAAATACAGAAAACGTTAGTAGATGTTTGGGCGCTTTTGCCACGGTTTGACGCATTAAAGTAGAAAGCAAACCTACTTTATCCGCTAAACCAATACCCAGCATTACCACCACGATTGTGCCTAATGGTGGGAAATTGACAAAGTTCTTCACCATACTGGTGAATATATAAACAACTCCCTCGCCAGATAATAGACTACGGATAGGACTTTGATCGCCCGTTTTAGGGTTTATAGTTTGAAATCCATAATAATTTAGCACCATTGACGCGACGATCACAAAGCCAGCTAAATAAACAAATAACAAGAAAGGATGAGGCAGTTTATTACCTACACGTTCGATGGTTGCTAGAATTCTATTGTCTTTAATCGTTTCATTTTTAGGGGAGATTTCACTCATAACGTGTTTTCCTTAGATAAATATTGTTCCGCTATAGATAGGTAAACTTTTGCTGCAATTTTAATATTCTTATCGTTAAAGTCGTAATGAGCGTTATGGAGATACGCTGATTCTTCGCCATTACCAATAAAGAAATAACACCCAGGTCGCTCAGCAAGATAAAATGAAAAATCTTCTGCTCCCATCGTAGGCATATAGTCAATTTTCTCTATAGCGTCAGACACTTCATACTTTTTACACGCATCGATAACCTTATTCGTGGAAGCCTCATCATTAATAAGCGCCATGACTTCAACGTCTACATTTAAGTCACTGGTACAGCCGAATTGATTACAAGCAGAATCAAGTGCTAAACGCACACCATCAAGTAAAGCGTGTTTTGTAGGTTCGCCGTCGTATCGAATACTAAGTTTTACTTCGGTAGTATCCGCAATGACATTACTAGCATCGCCTCCGTGTATGGAAGCGACTGTAATAACACCTGAACTCAATGGCGATAATTTACGAGACACCACTGACTGCAATAACGTTACAAATGTTGATGCGGCAACAACTGGATCATTCGCCAGATGAGGCATAGCAGCGTGACCGCCTTTACCTGTTATTTTAATGCTGACAGCTGTATTACCACCCATTGCAGGGCCCGCTTTGGCAAAAACGTAGCCTTGTTTAAAACCGGGGCGATTGTGGTAGCCAAAAATAGCATCAACATAAGGAGACTCTAGAACACCGTCTTCAATCATCGCTTTTGCGCCAGCACCACCTTCTTCCGCAGGTTGGAAAATAAGTTTGATTTTGCCTTTATATCTATCTTTATTTTTCATCAAGGCTTCGGCTGCACAAAGTAAAGACGCAGTATGCCCATCATGCCCACACGCATGCATCAATCCATGATTGGTTGATTTATGGTCAAAGGTATTCTCTTCTTTGATAGGCAGTGCATCCATATCCGCCCTAAAAGCAATAGTATCTCCAGGCAAGCCCGTATCTAATAGCCCGACAACACCTGTTCCGCCAACACCCGTTGTCACTGCATAACCCAATTTGGTTAAGATCTCAGTAACAATAGAAGCGGTACGAAACTCTTCAAATTGAAGTTCGGGGAACTTATGAATGTCTTTTCGTAACAATATATATTCACTGTCATGTACTACAGAAAACACTGAACGACTCCTTTTATGATTATTATTTGAAACTTATTATTTTAGATCGATAGATTATTCGTCCGGCAGGTCTCAAATATTTCGCAATGTTAGCAACAATGAAAGACTTACTTTTCATCACTCGCACAAGACTTAAAATACTTAAACTAACCTAAATTTACGGATATCTAACTTTAATTCACCTTCATAGAAAAGCATTCGTTATCGGAGACAATATATTGATTGCGATATGCCAATACTCGATGGTTAAAAATGAATTACTTTATCTGGGAAACCTATCTACATCCCCCCTAACGCTTTAGAATTCATTATTTACGAATAAAGCCAATGTAAATTTTTTCCAGACTAAATAAAAAACAACATTAGTACCATTTTAAAAAATGCACATAAGCGTTGCCAAAAAGGCATGGGTCAGTAAAGAAAACACAATTAATAATATTTAATGAAAAACACTAAGCGGCTACGAAGAGAGGAAAATAGAATATGAAATCTGGATTGCGCCTACAGGATACTACTCTTAGATATTTTTTAGAGGTTGTTAAATATGGGTCTATCAGTAAAGCATCTGAACACCTCAATGTGGCATCTAGCGCAATAAGTAGACAAATAAATAACTTAGAAGACATAGTAGGAACCACTCTTTTTGAACGTCGACCAAGAGGAATGGTGTTAAGTGTTGCAGGGGAAATGTTAGCGACTTACGCACGTAAAAATGCATTAGAATCGAATCGTGTTATATCCAATATTGCCGCTTTAGATGGCTTAAATAGAGGTCATATTAAAATTTCTTGTTATGAAGGGTTTGCTATGGATTTTTTACCACGATGCATTTCAAAATTCCGTAAAGAACACGATGGAATAAATTTTAACGTTAACGTTAGCACGCCCGATGATATCACTAGACGTGTAATACACGATAACGCCGATATAGGCATTACGTTAAGTTATTCCCCTGCTAAAAACATTAATGTTGCTTACCAGCAACCTTCACCTATTTTCGCTTTCATGCATCCGACCCACCCTTTGGCCTCAAAAGAAGCAATCTCCTTAACGCAATTACTGCCTTACGCAATTGCCCTACCAGAAGAAAATACGACAATAAGGCAACTTTTTGATATTAGCTGTAGTCGTTTAAATCTTTTATTTGAACCTGCCCTTGTGTCTAACAACATAGCGACATTATGTCATTTCAGTATGTCTGAAGGTGGCATACATCTGGCTGGAGAAGTGACTATGCGTCACATACTTACAACAAAAAAATTAGTAGCCGTCCCTATTCGAGATAAAGGGATGGGGATCCGAAACATTGAAATACAAACGCTATCAGGTAAAACGCTTTCTGTAGTCGTAAAATTATTTTTGGAATATCTAATTGAAGAAATGCAGTCTGAAAAATTAAACTATGAATTATAGAGAAAGAACGAAATTAGATTATTATTTGCGTTTAAAAATCATTCTAACTTGCGACCAGCGACTTACTATCATTGCAACGAAGATTAAGAAACAGCCAAACACTTGCCCTATTCCCATTATTTCATTAAACCAAACCACGGCAAAAATAGCAGCCCATACAGGCTCTAAATTCATGATCACTGCACCATGGCTCACTGGCGCTAAACTCATGGCGTACATTTGTAATAAATAACGCAAGCTCGTTGATATCAAGGCACTGGCTAGTATCCAACCAAAGATATCCAAACTAATAAGCTGAGGAACACCTTCCACAGCCAAAGACACCGTCAACAGCAAAACACCTGCTGTTGTTAACTGAACACTGGTTAGCACTAAGGCGTGCATACTGACTAAAAAGCGTGACAATAAGTTAAGCTGTAACGCGACACAGAGTGCTGTACCTAAAAAATACAAATGGGCAATTTCAAAATCCAACCCATTACCTAAAGCCAAAAAGCCTAAACCAAGAACAGCAAAAGGCAACGCAACCCAAATGCTCATCGGAGGTCGATCACCAAACATGAGTCGACCAATAAATGGGACAAACACCACGCCTAAACAAGTAATAAAGGCGCCCACCCCAAGATTAGAACTTTGATGAAGCCCCATCACCCAAAGTAACATGGCAAAGGCCATAACCACACCAATTGAAATGACAGGTTTGATATCACGCCACTTAACGCCACGAAAATACTTTCTCCCAATCAACAGCAAGGCAACACCACCGATAGAAAATCGCATTGCAATAAAGAATAAAGGAGGCATACCAGCTAAGGATTCTTTTGAAAAAATCCAACCTAGCCCCGCTAAAATAGTCACCAAAACTAAAATGAGTTCGGCTTTAAAAGCAAATTCCTGCTTCAAAGTATTTCCTTAATAATGAGTAATCTAATGAGATTTGATAAATGCATCTTTTATGGTTCGATTTTGAGTGTACCTTTTATTTGTTTAAAATATTGGGTACTCCTGAATTTAGGCTAAAGAAAACACCTGACTCTTTTTAAATTTAGATTTAGATTTAGATTTAACGAATAGTGCTACTTTATAAACCTCGCCTTCCAGATTTGATTTGCTGCTTGATGAAGCAAACTGTGTCGCCAAGCCACCTTCTCTTCCTGTCTATCGTAACCACCGCCAATAACACAAGCGATAGGTAAATTGAGCGTAGCGCAAGTTTCTATGATGTATTTATCTCGTTTAAAAATGCCTTCATCGGTAAGGTTCACATAACCAAGCCGATCCTCTTTGTGAACATCAACACCAGCATCGTAAAAAATAAAGTCTGGTTGGTGCTCTTTCAAAATATCAGGCAAGGTGCGTTGTAGAATATCAAGGTAAGTTTTGTCTTCTGCGCCTTTGGGGATCGCAATATTAATGCCTGCTGTTTGCTTTATTGATGGATAGTTCTCTTCACAATGCCAAGACACAGGGATAATGTCTGCCCTGCCCTCACAAAAAGCAATCGTGCCATCACCTTGATGTACATCACAGTCTAATATTAAGATTTTTTTCGCCTTCTCTGTGTTGATCAAATGAAAAGCGGCAACAGCAAGATCATTAAAAATGCAAAAACCTGCACCATGACTTGGTTGTGCATGGTGTGTGCCACCAGCAAGATGACAAGCTAAACCATACTTTAGAGCAAGCTCACTGGTTAGTATGGTCCCAGATACCGCTCGCAACGTTCTCTCTACTAACCATTCAGACCAAGGCAAACCTATATCTCTTTCTTCTTGAGTCGTCAATTCGCCACGAATAAAGCGCTGCACATAACCTTTATCATGCACTGCCATGAGAGTAGTAAGAGACAATGGCTCAGGTTGATAGGTATTTTCATCCGTTAAAATTCCCTGCTCTTTTAATGTTTCGAAAAGCAAATGAAATTTACCCATGGGGAAACGGTGCCCATCTGGAAAAGGGATGCTGTAGTTAGAATGGAATACCAATGGTAATAAAGTTGAGTTCATACAACAGACACTTAAACCTTGAGAAAAATTTTAAAAAATATCATGCTACCAAGAGTTACTGACTTTTTGCTACTAACACTTTCACATCGTAAAAATAAACACGCCATTATAAAAAGAGAATGTAATGCCTAATTATTGGTTAATGAAATCAGAACCCGACGCGTTTTCAATTGACGATTTGAAGGAAAAAAGGCAATCCCCCTGGGATGGCGTAAGAAACTATCAGGCCCGAAATTTGATGAAAACAATGGAAGAAGGTGACCTAGTATTTTTTTATCACTCTAGTTGCTCACCCGCTGGCATAGTCGGCACTGCAAAAGTCTGCAAAAAGGCGTATGCTGATTACACTAGCTGGGATAAAAACAGTGCTTACTTTGACTCCAAATCGACACCTGAAAACCCACGCTGGTTTATGGTAGACATTGAATTTATCGAAAAATGGTCAGAGATACTCACATTAGCCGAACTAAAAAACATGCCAGAATTAGAAAACATGCTACTTACCAAAAAAGGCTCTCGACTTTCTGTTATGCCTGTTACAAAAAGTGAATGGAAATTCATTACATTAATATTGAAAAAATAGTCCTAAAAAATGTAAGATTGATTATATTCATACAATAACTAAGGAGTTGGTTAAATGAAAATAAGACTAGCAAGGATAGCTATCATTACTTTTAGTTTATGTAGCAATATTGCTGCAAGCCAATCGCTTTACCCTGAAATTTTAGCGCAGTCTTTAAAAGACACAGACTCAGACGGCGTAATAAATGCACGGGACATCTGTGAAAATACGCCACTAGGAAGCGAAGTTGACTACCATGGCTGTCAGCTAACCACTCTCAATTTCTACAACTTTAATTTTGACGTTCGATTTGATTCTGGACAATCCAATCTGAAACCTGAGTTTCATTCTAAACTAGAGAATCTTGCTTCATTTCTAAAAAACACGCCAGAAACCACCCTATTAATCGAAGGTCACACGGACAATATCGGGGCAGAAAATTACAATCTAAGTTTATCTAAAAAGCGCGCAGAATCTATCGCTAACACACTAATTTCTGTCTTTAACATTTCACCTGATCGCATTAAATCTTTCGGCTTTGGTGAACAGTACCCTTTAGCGTCCAACGAAACTGAAGCTGGTCGACAAGCCAATCGCCGAGTTACAGGAGAAATAGTAAAGCCACTTGACCCTTTAATCCAAGGTATATACAAGAACAAAGACCGTCCTTATATTAACAATAATAAAATCATCATTCCTTTTGATAGCAACCAATATACCGCATCAAAACATAACACTTTGGTCATACAAGAACTAGGTGAGTTTCTCCAAAAAGAATCAGGGACGTTACTTGTTATCGAAGGTCATACTGATATAACAGGAAGCGAAACTCTAAACATAAAACTATCCATAGAACGTGCGCAAATCATTGCCAACATACTTCATACTCAACACTCCGTTCCATACAAAAGGTTAAAAGTTCTAGGCTACGGTTCAAACTTTCCCATTACTTCGAATACGACTGCAGAAGGAAGAAAACAAAATCGCCGAGTAAGTATTGAAGTTGTAACAAGGTTCCAGCTCCAAAAACCAATCACAATATCAAAATGGACCATTTGGAATCTAGATGAAGTAGACGGGAAAACTGAAGAATACTAGTTATATTCCCTTTCTCTTCGCTTTAATGACACGGCATAGTCAAAATAGTATTGCACAATCACACCAAGATAATCGTAATCATCACTGCTTCTCGCTATCACACCAACACTCCCCATTTGATCGTATTTCTTAGGCTGAAAATAGGTTTCTAAACGCCAGCCAACTTCTTGATCATTATATTTTTCTTGATATAGGGAAATACGTTGATCATTATCAAGATAGTAACTTACGCCGACTCGTGAGCTGGTGATATTACTTAAGGTCGATTCATTAGAAATATAATTGGTCGTCAATGTAAAAGAATCCAAAAACATCTCGCCCATTAGCTGAGCAGTCACTTCACGGTCAGAATCTAAACTCTCGTCCATTGGCTCTATTTCACTTATACCAAGGCCAAAACCAAGACGACCAAATTCATTACGAACAAACCAGTTTGAAGAAAATTCCGACTGCGCGAAGCTGCTGATTGCAGAGCCTGTCACCAAATAATTACTGTTTAATAGTATTTGAGTAGAAAGGTATTGGTTGATGGGAATGTTGATTTTAAAATCAAGATTCATTAAAGATTTTTCATTCAGAAGACCATAACCCAACCCAACGGCAAAGTTAGGATTCTCCTCAACAGCATAAAGACTACCACTTACAGTCATTAAGGCTGTCGTCATGACAGCAGAGAAAGAAATATAAACACAGGGAAAAACGGTCAAAACGCACTCACACTAAATGAATTATATGGCTATTGTGACTACTCTTTATCAAAAGCTCCAGTAAGAAAATTATTACTATTCCCTTACTTTTTCAATTTAAAGTACAGGGAATTCGTAACACCTCTGGGATTCGAGAGCAAAGCCCAATATAATAGCTCCAAAGTCGATTAGACGAACTCTTTTTTTAGGTTTATAAGTTACATGGCAAAAAAACTCTTTATCCAAACTCATGGCTGCCAAATGAACGAATACGATTCTTCTCGTATGGCAGATTTACTTGGCGACAGTCATGAAATGGAATTAACAGACAACGCGGAAGAAGCAGACGTATTGCTGCTAAACACCTGCTCAATTCGTGAAAAAGCACAAGACAAGGTGTATCACCAGCTTGGACGTTGGAGAAAGCTCAAAGAAAAAAATCCTGACTTAGTGATTGGTGTCGGCGGTTGCGTAGCAAGTCAAGAAGGTGATGCGATACGTAAACGAGCCAAACACGTAGATATGATTTTCGGGCCGCAGACTTTGCATAAATTACCAGAAATGGTCAATGCAGCCGCTAAACACATTCCGATTACAGATGTGACGTTTCCAGAAATTGAAAAGTTCGACCACCTTCCCGCTCCTCGTGTTGAAGGGGCTGAAGCATTTGTGTCTATTATGGAAGGTTGCAGTAAATACTGTACTTTTTGTGTTGTGCCTTATACTCGTGGCGAAGAAGTTAGTCGCCCATTCGACAGTATTCTTGTTGAAGTTGCACAACTTGCAGAACAAGGCGTACGTGAAATCCATTTATTAGGACAAAACGTAAATGCGTATCGTGGAGAAAGTCCAGAAGGCGATGAAACAGACCTTGCGGACATTATTCATGCTGTAGCGCAAATGGATGGCATTGAACGTATTCGCTTCACCACATCACACCCTGTTGAATTTACTGACAGCCTGATCGAAGCATTCCGTACTGAACCTAAATTGGTAAGCCACCTTCATTTACCTGTTCAAAGTGGCGCAGACAATATCCTAAGTGCAATGAAGCGAGGCCACGACCGCCAATATTACATTGATAAAATCAATCGTATTAAAGCGGCTCGACCAGGAATCAGTCTGTCTTCCGATTTTATTATTGGTTTCCCAGGTGAAACGGATGAAGACTTCATGGATACCATGAACTTGATCCAAGAGATTGGCTTTGATCACTCATTCAGTTTTGTTTATAGCCAACGCCCTGGTACTCCAGCGTCTGATTTAGAAGACGACACGCCTGATGACGTTAAGAAACAACGCTTGGCTATTTTACAGCGCCGTATCAGCCAGCAAGCTTATGACATTAGCTTAGCTATGGTAGGCGAAGTGAAACGTATCTTGATCAGCGGCTATTCGCCTCGTGATCCTGGTCAACTTCAAGGCCGAACAGAAAATAATCGAATCGTAAATTTCCGCGCATTCGACCCTCAATTGATTGGCAAATTTGCAGACGTTGTCATCACAGACTCTTACACAAACTCTCTACTAGGTGAGTTGATTAGCTCTGAACTCGACACTGACTTTACACTTCAGTAAGCGTTGCACTTAACTCAGCTTTATATGTAAACAGACAAAGGTAACTCTTGGAAATCACACAGACAACTCAACAAATTCGTTTAGTCCCTGCCGAAGCTGAAGCTTTGGTTGGTCTATGCGGTCAATTAGATGAGAACATCAAGCTAATCGAAAAAAGGCTGGATGTTATCATTCGATATCGTGCCGATTTATTCGACATATCCGGTGATGATGCAGAACACGTTGCAGCCACAAAAATACTGCTGGTAAACCTTTACCGTGAATCTTTGGCAAAGACTCAAATTACTCCAGAAATGATTCACCTATACCTTCAAGAATCTGCGATTGAGTCTTTAGCGAGTAGTAAAAAAGCCAAACACGATCAGCTTACTATAAAAACTCGCAAAGCCTTCATCAAGCCAAAGGGTGACAACCAACAAGGTTATGTGAAGCAAATCCGTAAACACGATATTAACTTTGGTATTGGTCCTGCGGGTACTGGTAAAACGTATTTGGCGGTTGCTTGCGCAGTTGAAGCATTAGAAGCGGATCGAGTAGAACGCATTATGTTAGTTCGTCCTGCGGTTGAAGCAGGTGAAAAACTGGGCTTTTTACCGGGTGATTTGTCTCAAAAAATCGACCCTTATCTACGCCCTCTTTATGATGCCTTGTATGAAATGCTTGGTTTTGAGTTAGTCGATAAGCTGATTGAGAAAAACGTCATTGAAATCGCACCACTTGCCTTCATGCGTGGTCGAACATTAAACAATGCATTTATCATTCTTGATGAAAGTCAAAACACGACGAGAGAGCAAATGAAGATGTTCTTAACGCGTATTGGTTTTGGCTCAACAGCGGTCATTACGGGTGACACAACTCAAGTAGACTTACCTCGCGGCACGTCTTCTGGCTTAGCTCATGCAATGCATGTATTGAAAGGCGTCAGCGGCATTAGTATGACGATGTTCAGCTCTTCCGATGTCGTTCGTCATCCCATCGTCCAACGCATTGTTGAAGCTTACGATCGTTTCGATATTGAAGAAGAAACAGAAAAAAAAGCCCGCTCTGAAGCTCGCCGCGCTGCACAAGCCGAGCAAAACTCACCAATAGTAAAAACGACGCTAGAGAATACGGCAGGAGAACAATAATGCCGCATTTGGAGCTGGACCTACAAATTGCAACAGAAGCCGTTAATCATTTACCTAGTGAAGCGGATTTCAGGCTTTGGGTTGAGAAAGCCTTACCTACTGTTGGAGAAGAGTTTGAAGTCACCATTCGTATCGTTGATGAAGAAGAAAGCCACGCGCTCAATCACGAGTACAGAGGCAAAGACAAATCAACTAATGTTCTTTCTTTTCCTTTTGAGGCACCACCGGGCTTAGACCTGCCATTATTGGGCGATCTAGTCATCTGCACTCAAGTTGTAGAGAAAGAAGCAAAAGAGCAAAAAAAAGAATTACTTCATCATTGGGCACATATGACGATTCATGGCATCTTGCATTTACGCGGATATGACCATATAAATGACGATGAAGCAGATGAAATGGAAGCGATTGAAACAAAATTGCTTGCTTCCTTAGCTATTTCCGATCCCTATTTGATAAAAGAGTGAGTTAACACCCTAATGAGCGATGACCGATCGAGTGTATCCAACGATCAACAAAAATCTTGGTTTGAGCGTTTAACACACGCCTTTAATGATGAACCACAAAACCGTGGTGATATTGTTAAATTCCTAGAAGCTGCCGTAAAATCCGACATTATAGATCGTGATGCCTTTACGATTGTAGAAGGTGCGTTAGAAGTATCTGAAGTACAAGCTCGTGATATCATGATTCCACCATCCCAAATGGTGATCATCAAATCTGAGGATGACCCTAAAACCTCACTCCGAAAAGTTATTGACTCTTCTCATTCACGCTTCCCTGTTGTTGGCGAAGATTCAGACGAAATTCTTGGCGTTTTATTAGCAAAAGACCTTCTTCCGCTTTTATTCAAAGACGGCGACATCACAATAGACGATATTTTAGCGCGTCTGCGCCCTGCTAACTTTATTCCCGAAAGTAAACGCTTAAACGTGTTGCTTAATGATTTTAGAACTAAGCGTTATCACATGGCGCTCGTCTTAGACGAATACGGCAGTGTTTCTGGCTTAGTAACCATTGAAGATGTACTTGAACAAATCGTTGGTGAAATTGAAGACGAGACGGACAAGCTAGACAATGAGGGCATTCAAATCACTCAAGAACCTGGCGTTTATCTTGTGCCTGCACTATGCACAATTGAAGACTTTAATGAGTTCTTTAAAGTCGAACTAAACGAAGAAGAGTTCGACACTATTGGCGGCATTCTCGTCCAACAATTTGGCCATGTACCGTTACGTGATGAAGAGTTGCTCTTTAGTGACTTTCATTTCCGTATTATTAAATCGGATGGACGACGCGTCAAAACAATTCAGGTATCGAAATCACCACAAGAATCAACAGATTAATATGTCATCATCTCACCCCGACCTAACCAACACGACAACGGGGTGGGAGCCTCGCTTTTTCTCACTGCTCGCGACACTTCCACCTAAGTTACTTGTTCTTATTGGTATAATGTCAGGTGCATTGGGCGTTACAAGCTTTTCACCTTTTCATTTCTGGCCAGGTTATTTCATTAGCCTAATCGTTTTCAGCCTGCTTGTTATTACAAGCCCGAGCGCAAAAACCGCTTGCTGGAGAGGCTCTTCCGTTGCGCTAGGTTTTTTTGGAACTGGCGTTTCTTGGGTCTATGTCAGTATTGCAGAATATGGCCAAGTCGGTGTTTTTATTGCTGGCATCATCACCCTTGCTTTTGTTTCAGTGCTTTGTCTATTTTGGGCATTTTCAGCATGGCTATCATGGCGCTTGATGCACCGTTTCTCTCAGCTACCGACCAGCCTATGGATAACACTTGTACTGATATTGGGGGAATTTGCTAGAGGCACATTATTTACTGGCTTTCCTTGGTTACTACCAGGCTACGCCATTGAAAATACCTGGTTGTTCGAATTGCTCCCTATCGGCGGCATTTGGCTATCAAGTGTTTGTGTAATACTCACATCCAGCACCATTGCTAGCCTACTATTAAAAAGAACCAATCAAGTTATTCCTGTTTTAACTGTCTTTACTATTTGGATTGGATCGGCTTTCTTAAGTTACTTTCCTGCTTCATGGGTAGAACAAACAGGCACATTAAAAACCACTTTGGTTCAAGGCAATGTAGAGCAAGATGAAAAATGGCTTGCTCAAACAGCTAGCACATCTCTTGCTGATTACCAGCAAGCAACCATGAGGCATTTAGACAGCGACCTTGTTGTTTGGCCAGAAACAGCAATTACGTATGCTTATTCTCAGATAAGACCCCATCTCACCTCTTTCAGAGAGGAATTGACTGAAAGCAACACAACCTTAATTACAGGCGTCCCTGATGTCAGTGATGATGGAAAAGACTACTACAATGCAATTTGGGCAACTGGTAATGGTTTTGGTCTTTACTACAAGCAAAGGCTGGTTCCATTCGGTGAATACATCCCTCTTGCTGAGTATATCGGCCCTATTCTCGATGTGTTTGGCATGCCTATTTCCAACTTCAAATCTGGTGACGACAACCAACCTGTTCTCCAAGTCGGTGAATGGGGAATTGCACCTTTTATCTGCTATGAGATTGTCTACGCGGAACAGGTTAGACGCATAGTGCGAGACAGCGATTTTTTAGTCACCATCAGTAACGACGGTTGGTTTGGTACGTCTTTTGGTCCTTGGCAGCACTTACAAATCGCCCAATTTAGAGCAAAAGAAGCAGGTCGTTATTTGATTCGAGCAACCAATACAGGAATTACCGCATTTATTAATGAGAAAGGAAAGATTGTTGCTCAAGCGCCACAATTTGAAAAAACAACCTTAACAGCTGAAGCCAAAGCCTTCACAGGCATCACGCCTTATGTCCAGTGGGGTTATTGGCCGACGATTACCTTACTTATGTTCTGCGTGGCGTTTTCGTTTTTAAGTGGCTTGCTCATCAGAAATAAAAATATGTCATAAATAATAAATTGCGACAAAAAACGAGCGACTCAATTAGAGTCGCTTGTTTTATGGTCTAGATTATTATTGCTGATGGGTCGACATCAAACCATAGTGACATATTTCACAAGGCGCTAATGCCTGCTGAGTTTCCAATACATTGTCATGACCACAAGACATGCAATGGTAAGTTCCCGCTTCAACCAAGCTACCAACCACATGACATTGCTCTAAAGGCACTGGATTATTATTGGCGTGATTAATTAGCCATAACAAAGCGGTATCTTCTTTTTCATCTAACTCTTCAATAAGCTCATGCCCTTCATCAAGCACAAGGTGCCAATTGGCATTGACCCAGGCTTCGGTATAACCCATTTTGTCGTGCCAGTACGCTGTCATTAGAGAGACATCTTCAACCAACCAATCCTTAGCCCCGACTAATGTCTTACGCGCTTCTTCGACTAAATCAGAACTCTTTGCGCTTTTTGGTGAATCTTTTTTCATAGATTTCATAACTCCTTCTCCATGCACCTTCTAATTAAGGCTTCATCTCTATAAAATAGCGTATATTTTCAAACTCTGTTGGCCATTTCAGCATTATCTTGCGCTATGTCGTTATAATGCTTCAGCTTTATCAAAAGAGAATACAGCTCTGCCAACCTCACGTCGATCATGGGATACGATTACATCATGCAAGAACAATATAATCCGCAGCAAATTGAACAAACTGCACAATCTTTTTGGGACGAAAACAAAGTCTTCAAAGCCGTCGCTGACTCTAGTAAAGAGAAGTTCTACTGCCTTTCTATGTTCCCTTACCCAAGTGGCCGACTGCACATGGGTCATGTACGTAACTACACCATTGGCGACGTAATTTCTCGTTACCAGCGCATGCAAGGCAAAAACGTTATGCAACCTATGGGTTGGGACGCTTTCGGTCTTCCTGCAGAAAATGCGGCCATTAAAAACAAAAGTGCACCCGCTAAGTGGACAATGGAAAACGTCGCTTACATGAAAGGCCAATTAAAAGAGCTTGGCTTTGGTTATGACTGGGATCGCGAACTAGCGACCTGCACACCTGAATATTACAAATGGGAACAATGGTTCTTCACCCAGTTAATTGAAAAAGGCATGGCGTACAAAAAAACCGCAGCCGTAAACTGGGATCCAATTGACCAAACCGTACTGGCAAACGAGCAAGTTATTGATGGGCGCGGCTGGCGCTCCGGTGCTTTAGTAGAGCGTAAAGAAATTTCTCAATGGTTTATTCGCATTACAGATTACGCCGAAGAACTACTAAACGATCTTGATCAACTAGATGGCTGGCCTGAAAAAGTAAAAGCCATGCAGCGCAACTGGATTGGTCGTTCTGAAGGCTTAGAGTTTAGCTTCGCAGTGGAAGGTAAAGAAGATCGCTTGTCGGTTTATACCACTCGTCCAGATACGATAATGGGCGTAACCTATGTTGCGGTTGCAACTCAGCATCCATTATCTCTTGAAGCCGCAAAAAACAACGCAGAACTTAAAGCCTTTATCGAAGAAAGCAAGCTTATGTCGACAACAGAAGCCGACATGGCAACCGTTGAGAAAAAAGGCATTGATACTGGCTTCAAAGCTGTTCACCCAATTACTGGTGACATCGTCCCTGTTTTCGCAGCGAACTTCGTATTAATGGAATACGGATCTGGTGCTGTGATGTCGGTTCCAGCGCACGATCAGCGAGACTTTGAGTTTGCTAAAAAATACAATTTACCTATCAAACAAGTAGTCAAACCAGCTAGCGAAGAAACCTTTGATATTGAAACAGCGGCTTATACAGAAAAAGGTATCTTATGTAATTCTGGTGAATTTGATGGTTTGGCTTTTAAAGAAGCGTTTGATGCAATCGCAACTTGGATGACTGAGCACAAGCTTGGTGAAGTCAAAGTAAACTACCGTCTTCGTGATTGGGGTGTGAGTCGTCAGCGTTATTGGGGAACACCAATCCCAACGATTAACCTAAAAGACGGCTCTGTTGTGCCTGTTCCAGAAGATCAATTACCTGTTGTATTACCAACAGACGTTGTGATGGATGGTGTTAACTCTCCAATCAAAAATAACCCTGACTTCTCTAGCATTATGTTTAATGGTGAAGAAGCTGAACGCGAAACTGATACGTTCGATACTTTCATGGAATCTTCTTGGTACTTTGCTCGTTACTGCTGTCCAGATTCAAAAGACGCGATGCTAACGGAAGAGGCTAATTACTGGCTTCCTGTTGACCAATATGTGGGCGGTGTCGAACACGCTATCTTGCATTTATTGTATTCACGCTTCTTCCACAAGCTTCTTCGTGATGCTGGCCTTGTAAAATCTGACGAACCATTCAAGCGCTTGTTAACGCAAGGCATGGTTAACAAAGACGGCACTAAAATGTCGAAATCGAAAGGCAACACTGTTGATCCTCAAGAAATGATTGAGAAATACGGTGCCGATACGGTGCGCCTATTTATTATGTTCAGTGCGCCACCTGAACAATCTTTGGAATGGAACGATACCGGTGTTGATGGCGCGTCTCGTTTCTTACGTCGTTTGTGGGCACTTTCTTATCGCCATACCAATGCAGGTAAAGTGGGTGAATTAGATATTTCTGCATTGAATGGCGCCCAAAAATCATTGCGTCGTAAAACACACGAAACGATTCAAAAAGTAACTGACGATATTGAACGCCGCCAAACATTCAATACAGCCATCGCAGCGGTTATGGAATTGTGCAACGAAGTCAGTAAGTTTGAAGATCAATCTGAGCTTGGCCTTGCGGTTGAACGTGAAGCGCTAGAAGCGGCAACCTTGTTATTGTCACCTATTGTTCCGCATATTTCGCATCAGCTTTGGATAGACCTTGGCCACACAGATAACGTAGTCGATACACCATGGCCAACATTAGATGAAGATGCCTTGATCAAAGATGAGCTAACCATCGTTGTTCAAGTACTTGGTAAGAAGCGCGCTGAATTAACGGTTTCTGCCAGTGCAGACAGTAAAACAATAGAAGCCGAAGCACTGGCTCACCCAAGTGTGACCAAGTTCCTTGAAGGCAAAACGGTACGTAAAGTGATCGTGGTTCCTGGTCGCTTGGTTAATATTGTTGCTAATTAAGTTAGGCTCTTAAGGGATGACTCTGTCGTCCCTTATTTTCTTTACAAAATAGAGACTAGGTATATGGTAATCAGATTCAAACAGGCTTCTCGCCTACTTTTACTTGCATTGTTAACCATGAGCCTTGTCGCTTGCGGCTTTCATTTACGTGGCCTAGTTGAGCTTCCAACACAGCTTAAAATACTCACAATCAATTCTCAAAGCGGATCAGATAATTTCGATCGTGCATTGCGCATTGCATTAAACAAAGCAGGTGCAACGGTTGTAGAAAAAGTAAATGCGACTGAGAATACATTAGAGCTAAAAATCAACCCAATAACTTTATCTGATACCGAGCTAGCCACTAACTCGTCAAATGATACATCACAAGTACACAGAGTATTAAAAGGCCATTATTTTGTTCGTCAAAATGATGGAAAATCCGTGTATGGCCCTAGATCGATCAGCACAAGTAAAACCTTGACCAATCAAGACGGCGAAGAAAGTGCAAAACTGTCTTATAACACAGCTCAAACAGAAGAAATGTACGAGGTATTAGCCACTCAGCTTGTTAGTGACCTAAGTTATGCCCCGCTTTAACCAGCATGACATTTAAGCGCATCATTTAGGCTTTTTTTTAGGTAAAAGACATGAAAGTTCGAGTTGATCAACTAGAACAACAACTCAAAAAAAACCTCGCCCCCTTGTATATTATTTCGGGGGACGAGGTTTTATTGTGCCAAGAAGCCGCTGATAGCATACGTAAAGCCGCTCAATCCCATCAAATTGAGGAACGTCTACGTTATGTCGCTGATGCTCAGTTTGATTGGCAAGACGTTATTAATGAAAACCAAAGTTTGTCTCTCTTTTCAAATCGCCGCCTGTTTGATATTCAGATAGATAAAATGGGTGAAAAGCACAGTAAAGCTTTAGCCCAACTTGGTCAGTCTCTTAGCGAAGACAACACGATTTTACTGACAATTCCTAAGATTGACGCACGCACACAAAAAGCAAAATGGTTCACACAGTTAGAGTCACAAGGTGTTTTTGTTCAAATTTGGCCTATCGACGCCAGCCGTTTACCAACATGGATACAACAAAAAGCACAAACGCTTGAGCTTTCTTTGACTCGCGATGCTGCCAGCATAATCGCTGAGCGTAGTGAAGGTAACTTACTCGCTCTTTCCCAAGAGCTCGAAAAACTGGCTCTTTCCCATGGCCCTGGCGCTAAAATCACCGAAGAAAATGTCATTGCCGCCGTATCGGATAGTAGCCGCTACTCCATTTACGACCTCAGTGACCGGATTTTAATGGGCAAAGCAAAAGACGCCATGCATTGCTTAAATCAACTGCTTGGTGAAGGCGTCGAGCCCAACATTATTCTTTGGTTGTTTAACAGAGAAATTCAAACTTTAGCCAACCTTTTACAAGCCATGCAGTCCTCCAGCTTACGTCAAGCTTGCCAAGCAGAAAGAATTTGGGACAAACGCGTTACCTTTTATGAAAGCGCTATGTCACGTCACAACAAGATTACCCTACCTTATATGCAAAACTATCTAGCCCTTATGGACAAAACTGTCAAAGGCTTAGAAGGGCCCGATATCAACACCGGATTTCGCAATCTTGTCATGATGTTTTGTGGCTACAAACCCGTTGTGACAGAGCTGGATTTACCTGTTTAATATTAAAACAACCCCAATATAATTTTCAGATAGGCTTAGAGGATATGATCGATACTCCCATCATCGAAGAAATTAACGTTTGGACAACTCCACTTTACGTTACTCAAATGCCAGATCATGATTTCTTAAAAGACGCCTTGTTAGCTGCTGTTTATCAACAGAAAGCAGCACAAACCATAGCAATTGAAAGCCGAGTCGCGCCTAAAGCAAAGCACGCATTGCATGAAAGTACTTTAGACTTTTTAGAACTAGCTGACGCCAATATCATGGAAGCGAAGCGGACTTTTGAAGAGCTTATTCTTGAAATTGCAGCGTCTGTTAATAAGGCATTTTGGCCTGAAGACATGGAAGCTGACGCGCATATTATAGAATCTTGGTATCACGTGACGCAAAATGGTGGTTACCACGACGTACACTCTCACCCTAATTGTTCATGGTGTGGGATTTATTACCTTGAACCCGGTGATGCAAAAGACGAAGGCAAAGGCGGCCTCAATCGATTTTATGATCCTAGAGCCAATGCAGAACATTATGCAGATCCTGGTACAGCCTATTTAGGTAGCCAAGGCGTCTGGGACTTTACCCCAACCGAAGGGCAAATTGTGATTTTTCCTTCTTATCTAAAGCACTCAGCTTTGCCATACTTTGGCCAAAAAGATCGAGTGGTTATTGCGTTTAACAGCATCATTGAAGCTTATTAATTTGTTTCTTTAAAGTTGGCTTTAAGATTAATTTCATAAACTTACACTCAAGCATTCACAATGGACGAGTATTTGTAGTAATTTAACTAGACAGGTTTCTAACTATTTTTATTACTATGAGGTAAGTTTATGCGGTTTCAGTTTGATCAATTAAGTGGCAATCAGCGCTACCACCTAATCACTCAAACCATTACTCCTCGCCCAATCGCGTGGATCATGACGAAAAATGAAAACAACAGCTTTAACCTTGCTCCTTTCTCCTATTTCTCTGCTATCTCTTCCGATCCTGCATTACTAGTGGTTTCCATTGGAAACAAAATGGATGGCCTTGCTAAAGATACCAAACAGAACTTAATACGTGAAAAGGAATGTGTTTTGCATATTCCAAGTGGCGACCTAGCCAACGCAGTAAATGAGAGTGCAGCTAATTTAGATTATGGTGAATCTGAATTATCCCGAGCTGGAATATCACTTACCAATTTCACCCAAACACTGCCTCGTATTGCAGAAGCCAAAGTCGCTATTCACTGCCGATTATTTGACATACATACATTTGGCAACGCCCCATTTAATGCAATTTACTTAGAAATATTGGATTTATACGTTGATGACGATCTGGTCTCTGAAGAAAATAATCGCACGCACATCGACAATAAAAAGTTAAACCCTCTGGCGCGACTCGGCGGTAACGATTACGCGCTGCTAGGTGAAACAGTAACGATTAAACGCCCTAACTAGAGCGACAAAAAATTTCGAGGTATCAAAGATGGACGTTAAATCACAAGTACTGGCTTTTCCTTTTATGGCCAACATCGACGCAGAATTAGCGTCTTCACTAACAGATCTCGCGAGTATCAAAACACTAAAAGCAGGCGATGTATTAGCAAAACAATTTGAGATCGGTCAACATATTTACTTTCTTCTGGAAGGTGAAGTGGCGATATCAGTTCCTCTTCAAGAGTCAGGGAAATCTTATAACGTTGGTTCAATCAACCATGTTATGTCACCTATTGGTTGGTCTGCTTTTCGACATCCATCACGTTATGCAACCACATTTACAGCAACTAAATCTTCTAAGCTGTTAGTTTGGCCAATTCTTGAATTACAAAAAATTCTGGATACGAATTTCGTCTTCGCAAATCAATTTTTGCAGTTTGTCTACCAAGAATCTCTGCCTGTTTTAACGAATATTCAAAACCAAACTCGTCCTTTCTTTTCCAATGAATCTTTGGCTTTTGAAGAAACTCGTCCACTGATTAATTCGGAAAAACAAGTTCATGCACTAAAAGATGCAATCAACTTGCTTAATTACGCACCATTTTGTGAGTCATTCACTCAAGCTGAAGTTCACGCACTGGCAAAAAAGTCATCTATATTATTAGCACATCAAGGCGATATTTTATCTCAGCAAGACCAACCAGCAGATGGTTTGTATTTACTGATCAAGGGTAAGGTTGTCGTAAGTTACCAAACAGATTCGGGCGATATTATTACCACTCGCTCCATTTCTCGTGCTGGTACGGTATTGTCTTGGACAACAGAAAATGTTTCGCTAAAAAATCGTACCTCAATTATTTCCTCAAGGGACAGTAGTGTCTTATTTATTAAACGAGATGACCTTCTCGACATTTTCAAAGATAACCCCAAATTTTCTGTAAAATATCTATATCGACTTATTTGGTTAGTCGGCACTCATTTACTGGCCGCTCGAATGCGCTATCTTTCACAAATTGCAAATGATGAAACCTTAGCTGTTTGTAATGTGATTGAACAAAATGCTGCTCTTTTACCAGTGAGCTCGCCTTTATACAAAGTCAGCGAGTTGCTAAAAAGCGCAATCACAACAGATGAAGCCTTTGGCGTACTCTACAAATGTTTGCACTTTGGCAGCGTACTAGAAAGAACCATCTCGGGCATGTGTTTAGATATATTGAAAGACTTACAACGCGAAAATGCCTTTTATCGTCATCTACAAAATGTTTACGACAGCATAAACCGTTTACCTAAAGAAACATCCGCCTTAGACGCAAGACGCCTAGGAACAGAACTTTTTAAACAAGCCTTCCAACAAGTTCCTTATGTTATTAAAGGGTTGGAGAATTTACCTAAAAAAGCCGGTTCTTTGTTTATTTACAACCATTTATTAGGCTCGCCAACTAACCGCTTACCTAATGGTTTCCGTTTCTCTATGGATGCTCAATTCATTGGTTCTATGATTATTGACAATGAATACGGCATTTCCGGACAGCGTGTTGTGCGCCGTAGTAAAGAAAGCGAGTTCTGGCGTGACGACTTCTATGAGCGTTTTGGCAATCTTTTTATCAACAGTTGGGAAAATCTCACCAGAGACACACCAGAATACGACCACTTCATTGAACAATCTCAAGAAACGTTGAAACAAAACTTACCCTTAATAATTTCTCCAGAAGGTAAGAGTTTTGGTACTCATCAGTCTCCAGGTACTTTTTTACCCCATGCGTTTGAAGTGGCAGGCTCTATGGGCAGCGATGAACCATGGATCGTTCCTATTGTTGTAGCGAATTTTGATAAGCGTGCAGATCACAATATTTATACTGTAATCATAAAACCTGCGTTCAAACTGTCTAGCAAAGTCGATTACAAAGATAAGGAAGCCTTAACTAACTTCCTAATCGCCTATCAAGAAGAATATAAGGGTTACGTCAATGAAGCGGTTGAACTGTCGAGAGAGATTCGCCAGTACCCTATTTTCAGTGGCAAGAATGGCTATCGTTCTAATGTTATGAGCCTCAACCAAATTGATGTGGAGTTTGAATCAGACGTCCGCGAACTTGAATTCCATCTATCTCATCAAGAATATAAAGAACAACCTGTTGCATTTTATGGTTCATCAACCATGCGCTTATGGAGTGATTTCTCTCGTCATTTCCGTGACAAAGATGCCATTAACTTGGGGTTTGGTGGCGCGACGCTAGAAGCCTGTGTTTACTATTTTGAGCGTATAATTTTACCTCATAAACCGCGTTCTTTGGTTATCTACGCTGGAGATAATGACATAGGCAACCATTATGATTGCAATAAAGTCGTTGAACTTTATATCGAGCTTTTACAAAAAATAGACCGTCATCTTCCTGGAATTCCAGTGACGCTACTTAGCATCAAATGTAGCCCGGCTCGTTTAAAAATGCGCCAAACAATAGAGAAAACCAATTTACAATTAGAGCGTTTGGCAAAGACTCGACCAAACACGAAATACATTGATTTGTTCTCCACATTATTAGATCAACAAGGTGAGATTAAAGAAAATTTGTTTGAAGGGGATAGACTCCATTTAAACAATAAAGCCTATGAGTTATGGACAAAAGATTTATTGAAAATAGAAGGTTTCATTTTTAATAAATAATACAAGCCGTAGATTAAAAAATACGACTTAGTTCATACAAAAATCCCCGCTACTTGAGCGGGGATTTTTCGTTTAGATTTACGTATGCCCCTTAAACTCACGAAATTAAATGCAGGAGAATCAAAAATATTTAGCCTATAACGACTTTTAAGCCAATTAAGGTCAATAAACAGCCCATCACTCGATCAACCCAAACCATATTTCGACGTAACCAAGGTAAAACTGGACCACTCGTCAATAACAAAGCAACAAGAATGTACCAACCACTATCAATCACAACAACGGTTGTCCAAAATTGTACTTTCATCATTGCTGTCATTTCAGCGTCTACAAGCTGACTAAAGAGAGCCAAAAAGAAAAGTGCAATTTTAGGGTTCATTAAAGCAATCAATAAACCATCTCGGATTGACTCCCAATAAGAAGATTTAACGGCTTCTACTTCATCTATTTTTCCTTTACCAGCATAACGTAATGCTTTTATACCAAGCCATGCTAAATACAGACCACCTAACACGGTCAAAATAGAAAAGGCTTGTTGGTGTTGTTCAATAAGAACGGCCATTCCTTGTAACGTGATAAATACCCAAAAACCAATACCAGCACCATGAGACAATGAAGCCAATACGCCATGAAGTGCAGATTGAGAAACAGAAACACGAAGAATGACCGCCAGACTCGGGCCAGGTGAAATGGCTCCCATCACGCAAACAACAACTAAAGACAGCCAAGTTGTTAAATCCATATTTTATCTCATTTTATTATTTTGAGGTGATGTACTCATCATTCGGATTTAGACTTGAATAAGCGTACTTATAATGCAGTGACATATTATCGAATACCACTCAAAAAATCGAATGACGTCATTAAACTTGAATTTAAATTTAGGCTTAAACAAAAACGCGCCAACATATTGACCTTTATCAAAAAAAGGATCAGCATAAGGAGACTAACTATTAAGAAATACCCATTAAATTATGAACACAATTATCTTATCTAAACACAACGGCGATAAACGTAAGGCAAAAAAGCTTTGCGGTGCTGGCATGTGGAATTAAGGTTAAAACAACTCCCGGCAGCATTCTCGCTGACGGTTTATCTTTCCCTTCAGTAGCAGAATACATACCGGCCCAAAATGAGGCTACAATATGTTCCACGGCGCAATCACAGCATTAATTACTCCTTTTCGTAATGGTCAATTAGACGAAGACGCTCTACGCAATATTGTGCGTTGGCAGATTGATCAAGGCATCAATGGCCTAGTTCCTGTTGGTACAACAGGAGAATCTCCAACGTTAAGCGAACATGAACACAAGCGCGTTATTGAGATCACCGTTCAAGAAACGAATAAAGCCGTTCCTGTGCTTGCTGGTGCTGGTTCAAATAACCCAGTGGAAGCCGTTAATTATTCTGAGTTTGCCTATCAAGCTGGCGCGGATGCGACTTTGCATGTAGCGGGTTATTACAATCGACCTAACCAAGCTGGTTTATACGAGCACTTCAAATACGTTCACGACAACAGCAAACTACCGATTATTCTTTACAACATTCCGCCTCGTGCTGTTGTTGGATTGAGTGTCGATACCTTAGTTAATCTTGCTGAGTTGCCTCGTATTATCGGCGTAAAAGACGCCACAGGCGATCTAACGCGCCCTATTCGTGAACGTGCACTGATCAAGACACCATTTAACTTTTTAAGTGGCGATGACATCACTACTGTTGCCTATAATGTTGGCGGTGGCCAAGGCTGTATTTCTGTCACATCAAATGTTGCGCCGAAGCTTGTTGTTGAGCTTCAACGACTATGTCGTGAAGGTAAATACAACGAGGCATCTCAGCTGCAAGATAAGCTTTTTGAACTGCACAATGCATTGTTTATCGAGCCAAACCCAGCCGGACCTAAATACGCAGTCTCATTACTTGGTCTTTGTACTGACGAATGTCGCCTTCCAATGGTGCCATTACAAGACAGTACAAAAGCAACGATTCGTCGTATCATGGAAGAGCTAGAACTTATCTAAAATAGCGTTTAAGAAGCACAAAAAACCTGCATAGAAACACTATGCAGGTTTTTTGTGTTTATCACTTTCAGGAAGCTTGCTTACTCTTGCACATCCATATACTTGTTAGCCCACACTCGGTTTTCTTCAAGTGTTGAATAACGAGTCGACAATTCAGAAGCATTCAATGTACCTTCTGCAATGCCACGCTGTTCTCGTAAGCAGTCGTAAGTTGCTTTGATAGCCGCAAAATAAGCAGCATGACCATTAACAACGATACGGACACCATTTGCAGCAAGGCGTTCACGATCTCGTAATTCAGGATTGTCATAGGCAACTAACATGATTGGAATCGAAATGTGCTGAGAAATTTCTTCTAGGTGTGCAAAGTCACGAATACCAACCATACAGATACCGTCAACACCAACCGCTTGGTAAGCCTTCACTCGCTGGATCGTTTCTTCTGTACTTAATTGACCAGCATGGGTGCGAGCAATAATACTCATGATTGGATCAATACGGGCTTCTAATGCCGCTTTAAGCTTCCCAACCGCTTCTTCAACAGGAATCAGATCCGTCGATTTATGACCGTATTTTGCTGGCAATAAAGTATCTTCAATCGTCAATGCAGCAACACCAGCTCGCTCTAGCTCAACAATGGTGCGCATGACATTTAAGGCATTACCATAGCCATGGTCGGCATCAGCAATTATAGGCAATCGAGCAACGCGACCAATACGTGTCGCTTGTTCTGTAAATTCACTTAATGTAATTAAGGCAAAATCAGGCGCCGCTAATACTTGAAGAGAAGCAACAGAACCCCCCAAGATGCCCACTTCAAAACCAAGGTCAGATGCAATACGAGCTGACATTGGGTCAAATGTAGAGGCGGTGTAGTAGCACTTACCACTTGCAAGTAATGTACGAAAATCATTACGCAAATCGTGCTGGGAAGGTGTTGCCATAAGATATACCTCAAAAGCTGTTATAAAATAAATATGGCGACATTATACAAGGCTTATTACCTAGCTTCATCAACCTTTGACTAATCGGTCATATTTTCTAAACCAGGTGATTACTTTCCGTAAAAGTAAGCTTTTTATGCTTAAAATAAATGGTTTTTTATTGTTTATATGAGGCTTTACTTAAATCATACCCAAACAAATATCTATTAGGTTTACCTCAGTATTTTTATGATTAAAAGTTAATTATATTGTAAGACAAATTGATTGTTTTTTAGACAGAACAAGCCGTGACACCCACATATTCTAGGTATAAAATACCTTGCTAACGCACATCCCATCTACTGTGTATTATCTTCTTATCTGATTATGACTTTTAAAATAAAGGCCCACGAATGAATGCTTGGTATCTCATCTGCTTCTTATCTGCTTTAGCGGTTTTTATCGCTTTTACAAACCAATACATCTTAAAAATGCAAACAACGATTGCCATAACAACAGGCTCCGTTGTCATTTCTTTACTTTTAATTCTTGCGGTTAAAATGCTGGGTGATGGAACGGCTCTGTTTATTACTCAAATCGTTGCAGATATTGATTTTAATCAGTTGCTATTAAAGGGCATGCTCGGCTTTCTGTTGTTCGCCGGCGCATTAGAAATAGACCTTGCGGCACTTAAGAGACAACGCTGGGAAATTACAATATTAGTGCTTTTTTCTACTCTTGTTTCAACGTTTCTCGTTGGTTACTTGAGCTACTATTTATTTGCCCTTCTAAGCTTCCCTGTTCCCTTTATTTATTGTCTACTTTTTGGCGCTCTTATCAGCCCAACTGACCCAATTGCAGTATTAGCTATTATTAAGCAAATGAGTGCACCTCAAGGCATTTCTATTCAAGTAGAAGGCGAATCTCTTTTCAACGACGGCGTTGGTCTTGTTATTTTCACCACTATATTTTCAGTTGCTTTTTATGGCACAGAAGCCAGTGTTCAGGATATCGCAGAGTTATTTTTTACAGACGCAGTTGGCGGTATTATCTTTGGACTTGTGATCGCGCTAGTCGGTCATTTTGCCATACTTCATTGCAAAGATGTGAACACTCGTTTGTTGGTCACACTGACGATCCCGTCAGCGGGTTTTGCTCTGGCCAATATTTGGGAAATTTCAGGTGCTCTGGCCATGGTTACCAGCGGTATTTTACTTGGAAACATTACCCGTGCATCGGCATCAAAGAAATATGGTCCAGCTGGCACACGCTATGTAAAAGATTTTTGGCATGCAACAGACAGTTTCTTAAATGCATTACTGTTTCTTATTATCGGCATGCTGATTGTCACGATGCCACTATCATGGGAAATCATTGGACTCGGCTTACTTATGGTTCCAGTGGTCTTACTGGCTCGATTTATTAGTGTTGGTAGTCCTTACATTATTTTTAAACGTTATCGAAAATACGATAAGCACTCCGTAAAAATCTTAACCTGGGGGGGGTTACGTGGTGGCCTTGCATTGGCGATGGCAGCGGCTATTCCTTCAGACCAAATACAGATTAATGGCATGGATTTACACGATATAATGGTCATTATTACTTACGTCGTGGTGATTTTTTCTATCATAGTTCAAGGATTAACCATCTCACCCTTGATTCAAAAAAGTATTCAAGCGGCATCAGCTGAGAAAAATAGCGGCCTATGATAGGTTAAACTTGGAGACATTAAATCTGAGTTAGAATAAAAAGGTCTGTGTAATGCGGACCTGATATTACTGACGCCTTATAAAATAAGGCGTTTTTTATCTATTCAACACTTCAGCAATGTCTTTTGTCATAGGGTCAATCACTCGATTAAACCAACTCCCTGAAAGCGTCCTCACCATGGCTGCATAACCATCTGATTGCAGCTCATCCGTGACATAAAAAGTGTCCGAGGCGGATAGCTCACCTGTTTCAGAAATCACCTGCCAACGGCCAGAAATATGCACCACGCCATTTAAATCAGCATAAAAACCATCCACTTCAATGTTTAGCAACCCAATAGCACTTGCAGGTAATCGCTGACCACCGAACCAAGTAATACTCGGGAAAGTTCTCTCTAAACGCTGCTGAGTCAAACGCGTTAGCTGAGAAGACAAAGACTCAGCCCATAAATTACTTTGTGACCTATGAACTTCCCCTTGTTGCGTTACCAATACAATTTCATTACCAGCAAGATAATTTGCCACAACAATGGGTAACAACTGTATCGACACTCTTTTTGTCTCTTGAGTTGACACAGTTTGTAATGAGTCATCCATTAACAAGTATTCATTCGCTGGGGCGACATTTGTCGCGCACGCTGTCGTCACCGAAGCAATAACAAAGATCAATAACAACCGAAATTTCATCATACAATTTTATCTCTTTATTCTATTTAGCCGCTTTCGGCTGTATATCTAACCGGGGCGCACTGTCGAAAATCAAAGTGTTTGGATTTTCTCTCAATTGACGAAGCAAAGGCTGCAGTTCATTCAATGCACGTCCTAATGACACCATATTCTCTCTTAATGGACGGCCGATCTGTCCATTTGCCTGATAGGTTTCTAGCGTCAAGTTCAACTCATTAATGGTTGCCGATAAATCAGCCGGCAATTGCTGAGTTTCTGATTTATCTAAAAGCTGTTTCACGCTTTTACTCACAGCTTGTAATTGTCGTAATGTTTCATTGGCCTCTTCCATTGTTCGACCAAGTTGTTCAAACGTATTACTCAAAGGCAACTGAGACACGTTATCTAGAATTTCTACTACTTTAGATTGAATATCATCAAATCCGCCTGCTGCCGTTGGGAACAGGCTATAATTTTCAAGTTTAGAAAGTGTGACCGGCGACGGGTTATCTATAAAATCAATATTGATGATTTTAGCAGCATTTACGTAATTGCCTATTTTCAAACTTGCTCGCAAGCCTTTATCAATTCTGTCTCCTAATAATTGATGCCAGCGCTCTAAAGAAATGGCATCCGATGTACCTAACCCATTCAATCGCTGAGGTTCAATTCGAGCACGAACAGGAATGTAAGGCGCGTCTAATGAAGATAAGGCTTCTGCTGATATACCATTAAATGGCACATCTAATACCGTTCCTATTCTCACACCTCGATACTCAACAGCGGCTCCTGCAATTAAGCCACTTACATTAGTATCAAACAAAAATACATAGTTAATAAAGTCTTTGTAGACATTATTGTCTGCGCTTTCTTTAGATGGATATAGACGAAATGTCGACATATCATCAATAACTTGTCCAGTCGATTGTCCAGCTGGAGAATCAAATGTGATACCACCAGAAAATAAGGTTTCCAATGAGTCTAGACGAACCTCAAAACCACTTGCAGAGCTTTTAAAAGCTAACCCTGATGTGATCCAAAATTGTGTATTACTGCTCACCAAGGCATCGTAAGGGGAACGTACAACGACCTGATAGGTAATCTCTCTTTTCTTAGCATCAAAGCCTACTTTTTCAATGTAACCAACTTCATAACCTCGAAAATGTACCAAAGCACCAATCTCAAGTTTGGAGCCTTCTTTACTGGATAAAATCAAACGTACACCGTCGTTTTCTGTAGAAAGAGGTGGCTGATTCAGAATAGCAAAATCCGTCTTTAACTCCCCTTTTTCACCCGGTTTCATATTAATATACACACCAGATAGAAGCGTTCCTAAACCACTCACACCCGCTCTTCCAACCCGTGGTTTAACGACCCAAAACTGGGTATCATCACGCAACATTTGTTGAGTGCCGTTATTCATTCGAACCTGAATAATAGCGTTTTCATAGTCGTCGCTCAGTTGTATGTCAATGACTCGCCCAACATCTACATTTCGAGATTTTAGCTTCGTTTTTCCTGCTTCTAAACCATCTGCATTTGATGCAATTAAGGTAATAACAGGCCCTTGGCTCGACCAGTTTTGATACAACATCCAACTCGCTACCAAAATAGCAATGAGAGGTACAAGCCAGATAGAATTAAATCGAACTTTACGCATACTCTCGATTTGTTTGTTCGAATTACTCAACCTTCTCTCCTTCTAAAGATGCGGCTTTAGGACCGTCATCTTTATCCCACAATAATCTTGGATCAAACGACATAGCAGCCAACATGGTAAATACAATAACCGCCGTAAATGACAAAACCGCTGGGCCGGGGAAAATTGACACAAGATTCCCCATTTGCACTAAGCTGGTTAGAATCGCCACAACAAAAACATCAATCATAGACCAACGACCAACCAACTCCGTCATTTTATATAGTTTTATCTTTTGCTTTGTCAGCCGTTGGCTAGGATAACAACACTGCCAACATAGCCAAGCCAACGCCAGCATTTTTGCAATTGGAATCACCACACTCGCAAACAAAATAATCAAGGCAACTGGATACGATTCCAAAGTCCAAAGCAGCAAAACGCCTCCCATAATCGTTGAAGGCTCTGTACTACCCAAAAACGTTGTTTGCATAATGGGAAAAACATTCGCTGGTATATACATCACCAAAGAAGCAATCAACAAAGCGCTCGTCGTCATCAAACTGTTTGGTCGACGACTATGAACAGAATGCCCACATCGGTCGCAATGATGCGCGTCACGCGATAACGTTGCACCACAAAAATGACAGCCAATCAGGTTTTGTTTTTTCGCTGTTCCTTGTTCTACTTCATGCTCAGTCGCTTGACCTGCAACCTTGTTCCACAACCAGCGTTTATCGATCAAGGTAACTGTTTTTAAAAGCAACAAAACGTAACCACAGAAAGCCCAAAATGACAGTTCTAGAGAAATATCAGCCAAGCTATTTACTTTCACCAAGGCAACTAAAATCCCCACTAAAAACACATCAACCATTAACCAAGGCTGTAAAACAATAATCCAGCGAACACAGTAACGCTGAGCGGATTTTAATACGTATTTATTCTGGAAAGACCAAACGAGAAATAACGCAGAAGACAAATACACGATAGGAAAAACAAACAAAGCCAAACTAATAATGGCCCCAAGCACCAAATGCCCGAGGCCAAGTAAAACACTTAATGTTTGAAACAAGCTAACAGTGCGATCAATACCGTTACTTGAAAAACCAAGAAAGGAAAAACTCATAGCCAATGCGAGCATCAACAAAGAGGATAGACCAACGCCTAAAATTCTCGCCGACACGTGTTTATGAACACTGATCAGAATGTGCCCGCAATGCTGACATCGGAAACGATCGCCGCCTTTTAACGGTGGAATGCTATTTACATGATCACATTCTTCACATGTCGTCACATTTTCGTGAAACAGCGAATGACTCATACCAAAACCAAAACACGATAAGTAAACAG
This sequence comes from Marinomonas ushuaiensis DSM 15871, assembly GCF_000521805.1. Lineage (GTDB taxonomy): Bacteria > Pseudomonadota > Gammaproteobacteria > Pseudomonadales > Marinomonadaceae > Marinomonas > Marinomonas ushuaiensis. The sequence goes on along the minus strand of NZ_JAMB01000005.1, from coordinate 69,083 downwards.
CACGAATAACTCTCTTTATCTAGTGATCATCTGCTGAGTTTCGAGACTCAACGGTGTGGATTTCCAACCTTTGATACCAGTATCTACTTCTGCCCCTACACTTACGTCAACAGCAACAGGGTCTGAACTTGAAAAAATACGATACAAACTCATTCCCATGTCACTCATACCTATAGATAAAGGTATTGAGACACTTTGCGTCTTGCCTTGAGGCAGTTTAATCGCTTTGATCTCACCTGCTCCCAATGACTTACCTTCGGCTTTTAATTGATAGTTCACGTTATTCAAATCAATATCAAAAACATTTGGATTTTTAATGTCTAAATCGACACTCAGCTTAGCACCGCTCAAACTATTCGTATCCACATTAAAGTTTTTAATGGTAATTTCTGGCTGTTTCGGAATGGGTAAAACACCTGAAAAACTGACTGGCATATTAAGATTACCTAGCACAGGTACATCAATCGCAACCTTACCGTCAACGCCATAACTCATTTCTGTTTTATCATCAAAGTCACTGACACTTTTCATGATCTGATCAAAGGTTAGCGTAACAGGCAACTGAATATTATTGCTCCCTTTGGCAGGCAAAGACAAACTGGCATCAGGCTGTGCAACCGAAGCAATACGTTGATCGTTAATCAGTAAATCCAGATCGAAACCTGCCGTTTTAAGCGCAAAAACATTCGGGTTTGTGACTTCTACATCCACCAGTAGAGTCACAGATTGAGTTGATAATTCATCAATAGAAACACCACGGATAGAAGCCTTAGGTTTACTAACATCCAATGATTTCTGAAATATAGAGCAACCAGATAAAACCACAATCAACAAAACACAAGTGATGCGGAGCGATAATTTACCGTAGAATGAGTGCTCTTTATTTTGAAAAAACATATTTTATCCTTTCTCTTTAATTGCAGGAACATAAGCCTGAAGAGACTTAGGCAATCGCATTACAAATAAAGCTCTCACTCGCTGCCAGTAAATTGATAGCAACAACAAAGACGCCCCCATAACAACACCCGTTAGTGGAAAGCTATAACCTATGCCACCATAACTATCGATTAAACTAGTTAATGCATAAATCACATACATTAACGAAGACACCATAAAGGCACGACGATCAATCAAAATAGACAACACTGCCATAAGCAAATACAGAAGAACCACCAGCACCATATTACTCAAGCTTTCGTTGCCATCCAACACACCAAGGTTCCAAAAAATCGGATGGATAATCAAAGGCGCAGATAAAAGATGCAGCCAAAACGCCACATCGGATTTTCGCGTTGTTCGGCTGGTATCGGCAGAGTCCCAATACATAGCGCAAGTAAAAGCAATACAACCACATAAGAATAACGTAGTCATTAACATGCCAGTGCTTTCTGGCACAATACTCATCACAATTGCAGCTAATAATGCCAAAGCGGCACCTGTCCCAACGGCAATCGTGACAGGTACTTGAAAACGACGCCAATGAAAATACGCAGCTAATGTAGACAAAGCTGCTGAAATAATCGGAGCAACGTTTGGCATACCACCAAACAAAGCCTGAGAAAAAGCAAACACGCCACCCACAAAAGCCAATAACAACACAATCGCAGGCAATGCCATTTTGCGTTTTAAGACAAAGATCTCCGCCAATCCCCAAGACAAACCTGCAAACACAAGGTAACCCAGGATTTCACTAACGGAACTTATTACCCAAAGAGAAGAAAATAGTAATAAGGCACAAGCAATGACGATAAAAATATCGTTGAAACCACCTACCAACCGAAAATTCTCTTCATCAACGGCAGGCGAACCATTTGACGACGACATCATGTTTCGAAACTCTTGAACGGAGTCGGCAGAAAAAATCTTTTTCTCAATTCCCAGGTTTAAATCTTCATCTGTGTACATAACAACCCTTAATCCCTAAACATGATGCTTTCTATTCAATACAAAAAAAGAACACGAGAGCATTTTTTTTCAAAATTATTTATGCCCTGCTGCAGCGCCTGCATGACCATGGGGACCGTCAGGTAAAAATACACAGGCTGTCACACTAAAAGCCAAAACAACTAAAAATACAGCTCGAGCAAAAAAATTGACCCTTTTCATAACAAACCTCTTGTTGATGATAAAAAGTAATAATAAGAGCTCTAAGAAGAACGAAACAAATCGCTGCATTAAAGTATCTTTGAATATCCTTAGTATCAGCCAAAATCCACACAAAGCTTACATTTCAAGAATCTCGCGACCAACAAAGTATAACTAAGGGCGAGACGATCGTTGCGGCCCCTTCCCTTTTGGAGGTCGCTTACCATTCGTTGCTGGTTTGCCGTTGCCTGTGGATTTTCCCTTACCTGAAGGTTTACCGCCGCCACTTGGCTTACCATTAGGGAACTTACTGTTTCCGGATAACTTATTTGCATCACCAAAAGGCCGTTTATCCTTTTTCCCTTTTGAAGAACCAGACGGTTTACGATCATCACTTTTCGGATGTTTCGTATTGCCTTTCGGTGCAGTATTAGGTCGGTTATTTTTTCTGGGCGCATTTCGTGATTTTTTGGCTGGAACTGTGCTTTCTGAAGATGAATCCTCTACTGCTTTCAGCAACACAGTTAACTCTTTTTCGGTAAGATCTCGCCACTCACCTACAGGCACACCTTTAAGATTCACATTCATAATACGAGTGCGTTCGAGTTTCATGACTTCGTAGCCGAAATGTTCACACATACGACGAATCTGACGATTCAAGCCTTGTACCAAAGTAATGTTAAATACGTTGGCTGCCACTTTTTTCACTGGGCATTTCTTGGTCATGGTTCCAAGAATAGGAACACCGCCAGCTAAACCTTGGATAAAGTCGTCCGTGATCGGTTTATTCACCGTCACCAAGTATTCTTTTTCGTGGTTGTTACCCGCTCGCAGCACTTTATTCACAAGGTCGCCATTATTGGTCAAAAATATCAAACCTTGAGAATCTTTATCCAAGCGTCCAATAGGGAAAATTCGCACACCGTGACTGACAAAGTCGACAATGTTATTTCGTTCAGAACTCTCCGTCGTACTGACAATACCAACGGGCTTATTCAATACAATGAAAACGAAATCATCGGCGTCTTGCGGCTCAATCAATTGACCATTCACACGAACAGTATCGCCAGTGACAACTTGATCGCCAACTTTAGCGCGTTTCCCATTGATGAAGACATTACCCTGTTCGATAAAACGGTCGGCGTCTCTTCGAGAGCAGATACCACTTTCGCTGATATATTTATTTAAACGAGTAGATGAAGCGTTAAACATAAAGGGCCGTCTGATCTTAATTATTAAGAGTTTAGAGCCTATTTATCAAAAAACGGCTCAAACTAGATGGTTCGTAAAAACGAGATGCCCACATTATATAGCAAACAGTGCAGAGGAAACCATTCACAGTAAATAGCACGCGCTAGCTACCTTCCATTCAAGGCGCGTTTCGCTGCGAAGGATCTTTATTAAAAGTCGCGATCATTTCCTTAGGATCAAGCTCTTCACGATACTGGTTCGCTGCTTGAGCCCACCATACTAATTGATTAAAAGTCCGACCAAAGTAACCAAACCACTCTTCCTGTTTTTGACCTTCTTGCAGACTACCGTCTTCACCAAAAATATTTTGAGCTTTAGGAACATGGATCATAGAAGATACGGGCAAACAGCCTAATTCAGACAAAAAAGTTCGCATACCAATGGCTGCTCGTATACCACCCCATTGCCCTGCGGAGTAAGTTACGATGGCACTCGGTTTATATGAAAATAGAGAGCTACCAAAGTGGTTCAATAGATTCGACAACGCTGGACTCATTGAATGATTGTACTCAGGACTCACCATAATATAGCCATCGGCAAGCGCTATCTTTTGGGCGAGTTCATCCAGCTTTGGTGGCACTTTAGCTTGAGAATAAGCAAAATGAGGCTTGAAAACAGGCTCTAATGGGTAATCTAACGCATCAACTAACTCGATTTCATGTCCTGAATGCTGAGAAAGAAAACTATCCAAACACGCTCTTGCTACACGCTCACCCAAACGAGCAGGTTTTGGTGGCGTACTGTTTCTTACGGTACCGAGAAAAAGTAGAAACTTCATAGACAAACCCTAACAAATAATAGGAATGTAAAAAGTATCGCACAAAGGTACGATACCCTAAAATGATCTAAATCAACGCTCCATGAGTGTAGATTGAGGTTAAATTATGTTCAAAAAAAGATCAGAAAAGCCACAACCACTTATCATTTACAATCATTCATCTTTTATACTTAAACCATTTTCACTTTACCGTTAGTATAGACATCATTCGACATTCTTCTTAATTCAATAGAAAACTCTCAAGTGAGCCTTTTAAATGAAATTACTTATTAATCTTATCCGTAACCTAGTGGGCTGCATCATTGTACTTATTGATTTAGTGACACGCGGATCAAAATTAAAACGCACGTCTGAACAGCAGAAACAGGTTAACGAAGAAGTAAAAGACTTAACGCTTTATCAATTTTTTGCTTGTCCTTTTTGCATTAAAACTCGCAGAGCCATCTACAAATTAAACCTTCCCATCGAAAAGCGTAGTGCCTCAGAAGGTTCTATTCACCGTGATGAATTACTAAAGGGTGGCGGTCGTGTGAAAGTCCCGTGTTTGCGAATTGAAAAAGAAGGGAAAGTTGAATGGATGTATGAATCGTCCGATATTATTCGTTACCTTGAAACTCGTTTTCCCTAATGCCTAATACCTAATAGACAAGCAACCAGTTCCCTTAGTTGCTTGTTTATTTTTTTAGACATCAACGTTTTATTTTCCAAAAGACAATATTTCTTCTTTTGTTAAATATCGCCATTGTCCCACATCAACATCAAGACAAACCGCTCCGATTTGCTCCCGATGAAGCGACACGACACGATTTCCAACCCTTGCAAACATGCGTTTCACTTGATGAAACCGACCTTCTGTAATGGTTAACAAGACTTCTTTTGGACTGATAATCTCCAATTTTGCAGGTAAGGTTAATGTCTCCTCGCCTTGTAATTGCAGACCCTTTGCAAACTTCTCAGTTATTTCATTCGCCTTATCTGTTGTCAGCGCTCTAGATAACCCAACTCGATACACCTTACAACATGCTTTTTGGGGTGAGGTGATATTAAACGACCAACGCCCATCATCCGTGATTAAAACCAAACCAGTTGTGTCTGCATCCAAGCGCCCTGCTATGTGCAATTCAGAGACTTTCTCAACCTCTAAATAATGAAAAAGTGATGGATAGACTTCGTCGATATTTGAACACACTGTCTCGGCAGGCTTATTTAAGAGAATATAACGAAAATCACGCGTCTTAAGCGTTGCACCATTAAGTGAAATCACATTATTTTCATGAACTTGCATCGCTTCATTCTGCGCAACCTCGCCATTAACAAGCACTTCTCCAGCATGAATACACTGAATCGCTTCTTCTTTTATAAGTTCGGTACTTTTACAGAGGAATTTATCAAGACGCATGGTTGGCAACATTAAAACGGTGAGAATGTCGGACATTATCCTTTCTCGACAAGAATTATCAACGGCTCATTAATATTTACAAAGTTAAAACAACGACCGATGGCTTTTGCGCTATACTGCGGCACATTCGTCTTATTAATCACTGTACGTTACTTACATTAAGAATTTTAAGACTCTCTTTATAAAGCCATCCTGACGACAACCTGTCCGAGCCTCTTTTATGTTATTTTCAAAACTTGGGTTATGTAGCCCAATTGCACAAGCTATCAAAGAGTTGGGTTACACAACGCCAACCCCAATTCAAAAACAAGCCATTCCTGTCATTATGTCAGGCAAAGATCTTATTGCCACGGCGCAAACGGGAACAGGTAAAACAGCCGCTTTCGTGCTACCGATCTTAGAAAGGTTCAGTAAAGTACAAACTTTACGTGGCAAACGTGTCCGCGCTCTAATTTTGACACCAACACGAGAATTATCGGTTCAAGTTGAGGCAAACGTTGCTTTATACAGCAAACATATGAACCTCACCTCTATGGCGATTTATGGTGGTGTTGATACTGAAACTCAAAAACAACGTTTAATCGAAGGCGTTGATATTCTAGTAGCGACACCGGGTCGATTACTGGACCTGATTCACCAACGTGCGCTGCATTTCGATAAACTTGAAGTCTTAGTTTTAGATGAAGCAGACAGAATGGTCGACATGGGCTTTGTTGGTGATATCAATAAGATTATCGATCGCTTACCAGAAGCTCGTCAAAATCTACTCTTCTCAGCGACCATGACAGACGACGTTCGCGCCCTCTCCTATGGTTTCTCTGACGACAAAGCAAGTGATCAAGCAGTTGAGATTTCTATCTCACCGAAAACCAAAGCGGCTCCAAATATCAATCAGTGGTTAATCACTGTTGATAAAGACACTAAATCTGCCTTACTGAGCCATTTGATTAAAGAACAAAAATGGGATCAAGCGCTTATTTTTATCGAGAAAAAACATGGTGCGGCCAAACTCGTCGACCAGTTAGCAAAACGCGGCATTGAAGCAGATTCGATTCATGGTGATAGAAGCCAAGCTATGCGTGAAAAAATTCTTGGCGACTTCAAATCAGGCAAACTAAAGTATCTCGTTGCAACAGGCGTCGCTGCCCGTGGTATCGACATCGGTGACTTAAGCCGTGTCGTCAATTACGACTTACCTTTCAAACCAGAAGAATACATTCACCGCATTGGCCGAACCGGTCGTGCTGGCGCTACAGGCGAAGCCATTTCTTTTGTTGCCATGGGTGACTTTAAAAATCTATGCGCCATTGAAAGCCGTTTGAAACACATCATCAAACGCAAAGAAATAGACGGTTTTCCAGTACGAAAAGTCGTACCCGTATCAATCTTGAATTATGTTCGTAAAGCGAACCGTTAAATATTAAAAATAGTCATTTGATATTAAAAAAACAGATCCCTAACCTTATTCAGCTTTAATGCTATGAGGTTTAGGCGATCTTTTTACTCATCCTCCTCAAAAAACCGACTACACAGAACACTGTAATCTCAAGAACACCACCAATTTACTGTAAGCATCCCACCTATTAGCTAAATCAATTGTAAAAAAATCAGAAAAAACCGTACAAAAGTACACAAAATAGATAACATGCAGTCTATTCAAACGGCAAAATATGATGTTGGTAAAAAAGTAGTTCAATGAAAGATAACATAACTATATCCATTTCCTCGATTCACGGTACCAAGCACTTTAGTTTTGGTAAGAAAAGCCGTCATACATTCAAGTTCTTCAGCTATATGGTTTTTATCGGAGTGTTACTAACAGCTGGAATAATTTACTACCTTGTTAATGATGCAGAATTTTCTAAAATAAAGCTCCGCGAACTGGAAAATAAATCATCTTCGTTGACTAGAGAAATCACCTCATTAACAGAATTAAAAACCAATTTAGAACGTGATTTATCAGAACGAGAAGAAAAAATGCTTTTAGTTTCTGATCGATTAGATGATTTAGAAAAATTACTAGACATGGATAATCAGCCCAATAGTGAACTTGAGTCACGCTTAGATACAGCAGCAATTAATTCGTCTATTCGAGTCGCTATGTTGACCCAAATCCCCAGTGGTCCGCCAGTCAAAAACGCAAGAACCTCTTCTGGTTATGGCGAACGTATACACCCTGTAACAGGTATTAAGAAATTTCATCGCGGCCAAGATTTTGCCGTCAATACTGGCACACCCGTTTACGCACCAGCTGATGGAGCGGTTGAAGTGATACGCCCAAGCAACCAAGGCTCTGGCAATTTTCTCAGACTTCTTCATTCACACGGTTTTTCCAGCTCTTATTCACATTTAAGCAAATTCGCTGTTAGCAAAGGTGATTTCGTTAAAAAAGGTGACTTAATCGCTTATTCAGGAAATACTGGGTTATCCTCTGGGCCACACCTTCATTATGAAATAAGATTTGTAGGAAGAGCATTAAACCCAAAACCTTTTTTGGGTTGGAATGTTGATAATTTTGATGGAATTTTTAAGAACATAAGAGGCATACGATGGGAATCTTTAGTCGAAACCACGGAGTTAAGAGTCAGTCATCAGCTACAACTCTCATCGCAGAAGGCTGCACAATTAACGGCCACATTAGAGTAGAGAATCGACTGCAAATTGACGGTCATGTTGAAGGCCAAATAGAAGCTTCTAATCAAATTAAGATTAGTGAATCAGGTTACGTCGTTGGTGAAATAACGACTGACCGACTAATCATTAACGGTGAATTTGAAGGGACATGTCGTGCTGCACACATTGAAATTCTCAGCCATGGTAGCGTAAGCGGAACAATATACAGCGATAATTTGAGTATTGAAACCGGAGGCAAATTTACAGGCATTACAAATCCGTCTGAAAAGATGTTATCGAAATATCAATCTCCAGATTTAGAGGGATCGGACATAGATCGCTTAGATGCAGATCCTTTAGAGACAGGTCGCTTGGATCCAAGCCATTCAAGTCAAAACATTTCGGATTTAGAAGATCCGGACTCAGAATCTTTAGATGAAGAAAAGCATCAACCAACCTTCATAAATAACGCATCTCGTTAAATTAAAACCTACTTACTAAAAGGCCAGATGACTTAAATTTAAGTGATCTGGCTTTTTTTATGTTACTGAAAAAGACGTCAATAACTCCGTATTAGTTGGGTATTCTTCTAATAACTCAACCAACTTCTGGGCACCATCTACAGGCTTAAGATGAGTCAATGATCGACGCAACGCCCTAACCTTTTCAAGGTTTTTCCCATCTATAAGAAGTTCCTCTCGGCGAGTACTGCTTTTCGCAATATCAATTGCGGGAAAGATTCGATGGCTTGCTGCTTCACGTGACAGCACAATTTCCATATTACCTGTGCCTTTAAACTCTTCAAAAATCACCTGATCCATTCGGCTCCCAGTCTCAACCAGAATTGTTGCCAAAATTGTCAATGAGCCACCGTTTTCAATATTTCTGGCGGCACCAAAAAGCTTTCGTGGTATTTCTAGCGCTCGCGTATCAATTCCGCCTGTCATAGTTCGACCACTGCCTTTGGTTTCAGCATTGTGAACGCGTGAGAGCCGCGTCAGCGAGTCAATCACTATCATTACGTCATTACCTTCACCTGCTTCCTTACGTGCTTTGTCAAGTAAGCGGTCAGCCACACGAACGTGTTCAGCGTAACTTGCATCTGACGAAGACGCGTGAACTTCTGCCGGTACACTACGTTTGAAATCGGTGACTTCTTCTGGTCGTTCATCAATCAACAAGGCATACAACTTTATCTCTGGGTAAGCTTTGCCGACGGACTGACAAATGTGCTTTAGCATCGTCGTTTTACCCGACCCCGGTGGTGCGACAATCAAACCGCGTTGCCCCATACCAATTGGCGTAATCAAGTCCATCGCTCGCACAGTTCGTTCTGCAGAGCCAGACTCTAAGCAAATACAAGGAGCAGGATGAATCGCGACGCCATTTAAAAAACGTTTTTGTGGGTCATTAGGATATTGATCTTCAATCGTTTCAACAGGATTGATGTCACTGGTTCTTTTACCTTTCAAACTTAATATTTTTCTTGTCATGATATTAATTTATAGCCTTAAAATGTGAAATTACGATCCGTTCACAACCATTGAATTAGATTGAATTAGATTGAATTAGATTGAATGTTCATGATGTTCTTTTTAAAGAACGACCTCTTGGTTCGTCACCTTCATGTAACACAACATCAGAATGTAAAAACTCAGCAGCCTCAGCAGAGCCCTCTACTTTCACTGCACTGCGCTCTAACATCTCAGCTTCAAATTCGGTTAAAACGCTGCACCTTAAACCTACTTCACGCCACTGAGACAAAGACCAACAACCTTTGGTTATATTTCTCGCCAAAGCTAACGCATCCAATAAAGCTTGGTTTGCACCTTGACCTTTAAATGGGCTCATTGGATGAGCCGCATCTCCGATCAAGGTTACATTACCGCCTTTATTATGAGGACCTTTCTCCAGTAACTCCGACGTCAATAACTCTCGATCATAAACCGGATATCCAGACACATACATTGCATTTGTTGCTGACAAAATCTGAGGAATAGGATCATGCCATTGCGTTCTTCGACACGCTTCTTCCTTAAGCGCTTGAGCGCCTTGCGCACTCAATACTTTGGCATCTTGTTCTGACATTGGAAAACTAAGTTGCCACATTACAGAATCAGACGAATACGGCATAATATAGATTCGTTCATTGCCATTCGCTGTCTGAAAGACGGTTGCGGAATCCAACAAATCACTTTCTATACCTTCAAGTTCACTCAAAGGGCAAATCCCCAAAATAACAATACAACCAAGGTAACGTAAAGGCGTAGTTTCTTCGCCAATCAACTGTTGGCGCACTACGCTGCGAATACCATCGGCTCCGACAATAAGATCCGCTTTCGCGTTTTTTAATTCTCCATCAATTGAAAATCTCAACGCAACACCATCTTTACCGTCAGAGAAGCCAAGCAATTGATGATTCCATTTTACTTTGTCATACCCGCCTAATTGTTCTAACAAAGCCAAACGTAATGACTGCCGAGCAATATGCACGTTGGTACGCTTTGGCACCGCTTGTTTTACCTCTGATGGTTGAGAAGTATTAGAAGCTGAATTGTCATCCGACTGCATCCACTTTCGCATGCCCCATTCGCCTACAACTTTCCCTTCTGGGGTATGAACCAAATGTCTTGTGGAGACCACGCCTTCTTTTAATGCGGTAATTCCCAAACCTTCGATGGCTTTCGTCGCTTGCTGCAGAGTCAAACCATAACCTTGAGAACGAGCATCAAAACCGCTATCACGCTCATAAAGTGTAAAAGGAATGCCACGATGTAAACAGGCTACCGCTAAAGCAACACCGCCAATTCCACCACCGATAATGGCAACATGAGGATAGTTTTCCACATTTAAAGAAGGAGAAGATTCAGTAGAAAACAACCCAGTGCCAGCGCAATATGAACAAGACTCAAGATGGCCTTTAGGGCGCACAGGCTCTATACCTTCTGCGCCTGACTTTTCAAATTCAGCCAACTGCTTTAAATACAACAGGCGGATTTTTTTACGGAGTCGCCGGCTTCTTTTGCCTTGGCCCTGACATTCAGGACAAGATCCCCAATTACCGGTTTCTTTTTTATTCAACTTGGTCTTAACTCTCATTAATAAGGAAGGTTAACGACAACAACCATAATGAACTGCAGTCGTAAACAGCTTAACTATACAACATAGATCAAAGGCGGCTGTAATGGTTTTTGTTCGATAAAACCTAACGCTGGAAATAGCAGCTGGAGTTTCACTGACGAGTTTTCCTGACCCTGAATGTACATAACTGTCATTATCTTGGTAGAATTTGGAAATAACAAAATAAATAACAAAGAGACTAGCTTAAATGAAACTTTATAAAGCGTTAATCAGTACTGCAATTGGTTTAGCTGTTACACAATTTGGCTTCGCTCAAACTCAAATCACCTATAAGTCAGCCAAAACAAGTTCCTCTTATTACCAAATGGCAGTAGAGCTTTCTCAAGCCGTAAAAAGAGATACAAACAGTGACCTAATTGTGACGGTTGAAGAAAGCCAAGGGTCTGTTCAAAACGTCATGGAGTCTGCTTTTAGAGGCGCTAATTATATTTTCACTACGCCGCCTGCGTTAGTTAGCTTAGCGCAAAATAGTGAAGCGATGTTTAAAAACAAAAATAATCCAAAATTTGATGAAATCCGAGCACTCTTCCCTATCCCATCTTTGACTATGCATGTTGTTGTGTCAGAAAAAAGTGGTATCAATAGTTTTGCAGAATTAGAAGGCAAAAAAATATTACTTGGTAAGGGTACGTTTGGTGCAACAGAAGGCGCAAAATATCTAAAAATGTTTGGCTTAGAAGGCAAAGTTGACCTCGCCCAAGTTGAATTATCTAATGCCGTACCAGCCTTAAAAAATGATCAAATCGACGGCTTCTTTACCTCTAGTTCATTCCCTGCACCCAATGTCATTGAAGCCGCAGCAGGAACGAAAATAAAAGTATTATCTTTGAGCGATGAGCAAATCACTCAATCAAAACGTACCAAGCTGATCATTCCTGCGGGCACTTATGCAGGACAAGATACAGATATATCAACGACGTCTCTTCCTGTTGTCGCTTACACCAGTACAGCAATGGACGAAGATACGGCCTATACGCTTACAAAAGCATTTTGGAATCAGAAGAAATTAATGTCTGATGTTTCTCCTTGGTGGGGCGGTGTATCGACCGATATGTTGAGTAATATCAAAGGTAAAATCCACCCGGGTGCAGTGAAGTATTATCGTGAAATGGGCGTCACATTAAGCCCTGAACATCAATAAGCGTCGCGCTAATTAGCTACAAATAACTGAACAAGTAACTGAATACAAAGTAGAACTCACTTGATGAAATATGGGTTCTACTTTTAAAACATTAACTCTATGTTTCTATTCATTAAATTACATTTCTTAAACAGGCCATATCTATGCCTAGTAAATATTTTTGGGCCGGTTTTGGCTTCATTAGCATCATCTTCCATTTAACACTGATTTTTTCAGGTCTAGTACCGAATCTAGTCAGTCGCCCATTGCACATGGCACTTGCCTTACCTTGGGCTTTTATCTTCTTAAGTAATACCCCTTTACAGCGTTATACAGGCTATATTTTCACCTTACTCGGTTTACTCGCAACCTTTTGGGTCGCATACAATGCTGATACGCTATCAGATCAATACGGTTACATAAGTGAACACTATCAATTATGGATCGCTGCGACATTACTCCTGTGTGTTTTAGAAATGGCAAGGCGCTGTATCGGATGGCCATTGCCCATGGTTGCAGCGATTGCGCTGTGCTATGGCTTATTTGGACAATATATACCGGGAGAATTTGGTCATCCAGGGACACCAACAGGTAGCTTTCTAGGTACTTTAACCATTGCCGAAGGTGGCATTTGGGGGAAATTAACTGGCGTTTCCGTTAGCATCGTCGCGATTTTTGTTATTTTTGGCGCCGTCCTTAATGCAGGAGAAGCAGGGCAAGGTTTTATGAACTTAGCGCTCACCTCAGCAGGCCGACTAAAAGGTGGGGCTGCAAAAGTATCTGTTATTTCCTCTGCTTTATTTGGTTCTATTTCTGGCTCCGCCTCCGCTAATGTCGCCTCTACGGGCGCGATTACTCTGCCAGCCATGACCAAGCTTGGTTATCCAAAATCACTAGCAGGAGCGACCGAAGCGGTCGCGTCTTCCGGTGGGCAAATAATGCCACCATTAATGGGCGCTGGTGCCTTTGTCATGGTAGAACTAACTGGCATTCCTTACCAAAGTATCATGCTGGCCGCGATCCTACCTGCCATTTTGTACTTCTGGGCAGTTTGGGTTGGAATAGACGCCTTCGCTCTACGTTACGACTTAAAAGCCGTCAGTAAAGACCAGCAACCAAGCCGTCGAAACTTATTGATTACTTGCAGCTTTTTTATGGTTCCGTTTTCGATCCTACTTTGGGGAATGTTCGGACCCGCTTATACACCGCAATTCGCCGCCAGCATTGCTATTTTTGGCGCGGCTATTTTGCTCTTATTTAACTCAAAAGGTCTGTCCGATAAACAGCAAATTTTAAGCCGTATTGAAGATGTTGGCACTAATGCAGGCAAGCAAATCGCTATGATAGCCTCTATCATCTTATGCGCATCCATCGTCGTTGGTGTGCTTTCTATTACGGGCTTAGGCGTAAAGATTACCTCGCTTATTATCTCAGGGTCATCTGGAATGCTTTGGCCTGCGATTTTATTAACCGCCATTGCCTGCTTAATTCTTGGAATGGAAGTACCGACTACCGCCGCTTATGTGATTTGTATTTCTGTCGCAGGGCCAGCCTTATCGCAATTAGGTTTATCACCTCTACAGGCTCACTTATTTGTGTTTTGGTTCGCTCTGTTATCAACCATCACACCACCTGTTTGTGGCAGCGTATTCATCGCCGCAGGAATGGTAAAAGAAAACTGGCTCAAAGTAGCGGGTACCGCCATGATGCTAGGCGTAGGCTTGTATTTAATTCCCTTAGCGATGATCGCCAACCCTTCTCTTATTCAACTGGGAGAAAGTCCATTTTTAGCCATCTTAAGCGCATTAAAAATAGCACTCGCACTCTACTTTATTTCAATGGCGCTCATCGCTCCGTTTAAGACAATAAAACGTGCCTTATATTTATCAATAGGCATGGTATTAATATTCGGTTTTTCGATTTAACAGACTATTAACTAGCTCTTAATAAAGTAAGAAAGCCATCAATTCATTGACGAATTGATGGCTTTCTTGTGTTCACCGACTATTACAAAATTTTTTAGTTGTTTAAACCTAATGAAAAGAACCTTAATCGCGGTTCATTTTATATTACCCCATAGTATTAATATGATGTCTTATTCTGCGTATTCATCCACTATTTCCGCTTCAGGAACACTATGAAATGTCACTGTAAACCAGTCTTCATTGTCACCGGCAACAGGAAAATGCCATGTATTCATAGGGACAACATCCCAATTTTTTTCAATTGATGATTCATTACTATCTGGGCTGACAATCTGACAACCATTAAAGGTCATATCAATTCCACCCGGTGTCGCTGAAAAAATAGTCCCCTCTCCCCTGAAAGAAACCAATCTTTGAATACTATTACGATGAATTTCGGGGCGAGGCATTTTGCAGCCAGCTCGCAAAATAAATACTCGACATAAGTTCACCATGCCTTGTTGTTCTTCCGCTATTTTGTCAGAAAAATGGCTGATGGGGATATTGTAAGAAGAATATGGAAGAGAATAATCTGGCCCTTCAAAAATAGCCAATGCCTCTTTAAACCCCATATCAATAACCTCTCTAGATTTAGAATCACTAAATACTAAAGAATGAAGTTGCTCAACTAACGCTTCATCGGAACGACTAACTTTTGGCACACTCAAGACCCTCTATTAAAATACAAATTTCATAATTGGAGACAACATCAAATGATGACAAGTCTATTTCGTCCATTTTCTTTTGCTTTATAAAGTGCATTATCAGCTCTTTTAATCACAGATTCCATGGTATCTCCCTCTTTTGATAAGGTTAACCCAAAGCTCGCCGTTTTATTGCCGACTTTTTCAAAATTATAATGCGCAATTTTTAACCGAAGATCTTCTACCTTCTTCTGCGTGTCTTCAAGACTAGACCCAAGAAAAATAATAATAAACTCCTCACCTCCATATCGGCCAACATAATCCGTCGCTCTCAAATTTTCTTTTAAAACCTTGGTAATTTCAACAAGAACACTATCCCCTTGTTGGTGACCGAATTTATCATTGACTTCTTTGAAGTGATCAATATCAAGAATGGAAAGGCAAAATCTATTTTTTTCATTATAATTTTTATCAATTTCATTTTTTATAATTTCTTCTAGCTTTCGTCTATTAAATAATTTGGTAAGATTATCTGTGATCGCAAGCTGATTTAATTCTTTATTTTTTTCTTCAATCGACTTTTTTGCTTCCTTCAACAATTCATTTGCCTTTATTATTTTTCTATTCCAATACGTCATAAAAACAATAAATATTCCAGAGAAAAAAACCACCTTCCATATAAAATTATAATTTATATTTTCTTCATATTTTATAGGAACCCATTTCGTTAAAATTTTTCTATGTCGCTCACTTGTAATACTATCAACAGCTTTTTGTAAAATATTGAGTAGTTCTTTATCATCATTACGAACGGCAATGGACAACTGTAATTTTTCAGAGATTTTCCCTGCTATTTTCAATTCACCAAAATATTTGTTTTGAAACTCATAACCTATACTTGCCAAAGTATCAACATAAGCAAAAATATTTCCATTTTTTACTTTATCCAGTCCATCGTAAATATCATCTACTTCAACTATATTTAAAGATGGATATTTTTCACGTAATATCTTTACAAAAGCGTCACCTCTGATTATTCCAATCTTTTCATTTTCTAAGTCTAATATATGATTAATAAACGGAACATTAACCTTCGTAGCAAGAACTAAAGGGACATCTAAATAGTGGCTTGTAAAATTTAAATATTTTTTTCGTTCGGGTGTCTCCATACCTAAAGCTAGCATGTCACATCGTTTCTGCTGTATGTACTCAATAGATTGATTCCAGCTGTTCGTTTTTACTAGCTGAAAATCAGCTGAAAACATTTGTTCAAAAAGACGATAGTAATCTGAACTCATTCCAACATGCTCCCCCTTTTCGTTAAGTCCTTCAAAAGGCAAACCACTTGGATTTATACAATATCTTATACTTTTTGTATTGATATAAGCCATTTCAGTATTAGAGAGATTTATATGTCCACCAGGATATTCTTTAATAGAACCTACCCACTTATCACTTAACATTTTTATTTCTTTATCAGATATAGAACTAATCACTTTTTGTATAATAGATTTCAGTAATGTTTTTTCTTTCTGAATTCCGAAACGTAAGTCTTCTCTATCAGTGTTTGGTAAAGAAAGCTCACTAACCAGTGTTATATTATTATAAAGATTCTTTTTTATTAGATAATTTATATTAGTCAGATTCTGAATCAAAGCATCAATCTTCCCAAACACTAAATCTTTTGTTAAATCATCATAATTATCGTAAAAAGCCAGATTAATACCTTTTACATTCTCAAGTTCTTTAATATAAAAAACGTCTTTCAAAACGCCTACTTTTTTACCTGATAAGCTTTTCAATCCATTATATTCACCAAAATTATCTTTCACAAAAATCATGATGGGAATATTGTAATAAGCGTCACTAAATATTGTAAAAGGCTCTCTATATTTTTTATATGAAATACTTGTTATGATATCTATTTCTTTATTTTTAAAAGCATTATAAATACTTGTCCATTTATCAATACGCTTTTCAAATCTAAGTCCTGTTTTTTTAGAAATAACATCCAATAAATCGTGTTCAAAGCCAACAACTTCATCCCCAACATAATAGGAAAAAGGGGTAAAATCAGGCATCATGCCAACGGTAACAACAGGCGTATTTTTGATAAATGTTTTTTCTTGCTCCGTCAAAGCGAAAGGTTTTGCAATGGAGATTGATGAAAAGAGTAGAAAAAGCAGTGAAAGTATAAATTTCATCTTCATTTGTATCTCAGTAAAGAAGCGTTCGTATAAGTAGCATTTACAACTAATGACTCATAGCGCTTATTTTTTCAAGTAAAGTTAATGCCTTATTACAGCCATTATAAATAGGTAAAAGTGCAAAGACAGTCCATTTTCACTGTAAAGAGGAATTATTCCAGAATCAGCGTCTCACCTAAATTCTCAGGCGAGATATTACAATACATGTATAATCACAGCTCATATACCCTTTTAGGACAAACCAAACATGTCTCTACTGTTCGAAGAAATTGATAGCCAAGACTCGCCTTTAGGTGAGATTTCACTACGCAGACGACGTATTCCTGCATTTGGCGATAGAGACATTTATGAAGTAAAGCTAGGCGAAGAGTTTCTTATGTCGAGCATGTTTGTTGATGCAGAGGAAGCTTTATCAACGTTAGGTTTGGCGCAAGTCCAAGGCGACAACTTAAGCGTGGTCGTTGGCGGGTTAGGCTTAGGCTACACCGCTGTTGAAGCGTTAAAAGATGAACGTATTGCAGAACAACTTGTAGTCGATGCGTTAGAGACTGTGATCGGTTGGCATCAAGATGAACGTGTACCATTAGGAAAAATACTTAACGCAGATAAACGAAATCGTTATGTGCTTGGTAGTTTCTTCGATTTAGCGACCGACCCTAGCACAGGGTTTGATCCAGACCATGCTGGAAAAAAGTTTGATGCTATTTTGTTAGACATCGATCATTCTCCCACTGAATTTCTAAACCCTTCTAACGCTGGTTTCTATACCACAGAAAATCTATCTCTAATGGCAGAACAACTTAAACCAAACGGTGTATTTGCCATGTGGTCGCAAAACCCACCTGAAGACAATTTTATCGCCTTATTGAATACCGTATTTGCAAGTGTTGATTCGCACCTAGTGTCCTTCTGTAACCCGTTCCAAGGCGGAGAATCAACGAACTCAGTGTATGTTTGCGTGAAGAAATAAACCTCGTCAACAACATCAGAAAAAGATAAGTGCCCGACCATCAATACAACGATAGACGGCGCTTTCAGTAAACCTTACACAGCTAAAACGATACCACGTAAATACATGATTTCTTGATAAGTCGTTATTGTAGGCACCTGACTTCTGCCATCGATTATTAAAAGCTACTGACTAACTTCATGCAAAGAAATGACCGTCGAACTTTTAACCGATTTATCAAAATACTTTGCCTTCACTGCCAAATAATCCGCATTTGAAAAGAAGTCTTTCATATGTTGTTTACTAGGAAAATTAATCGTAAACAGGCGATTAATATTCGCGTCAGATTTAGACTTCAAAACTTCTGACACTTTAAAATCAAAAGTAAACACCCCACCAAATGTCGCCAAAATCGGCATCATGGCTTCTCGGTATTCTTGATAAATATCGTGATCGATGACCTCAAGACCCATTATTCTTTCGTATGACATTGTGGTTATCCTTTGAGCATTTGTTGAAATGGATTTTTCTGACTATGTGAGAGGTATTACTCGAATTCAAGATGCTCTGGCAAGTTACTGTTCAACGAATACCAACTCGCTTTTTGAGAAACCCAAATATGATTTATTTCTTTAGATTTAGGGTCATCATCCAGTGAACCTAAACGTAAAACGATATGCTTAGTACCCTCTTTCTTTGCATAGATTTGCGTCGCACAAATAGGGCAAAAATATCTACTCTTACCAGGGGATGATTCATAACAACCTAAAGCCGCATAACCTACTAATTTAAAATCAGAATCATTAACACCTGCAACACTTGAGAAAGCAGAGCCATGAGCTTTACGACAAGTTTTACAGTGACAATGGACTATATCTCCAATTTTACCCGATATTTCATATTTAACATTACCGCACAGACAACTACCAGTTATCATTGAAACCTCAATATTTGAATTACTCATGCTTTTGTTGTGGGACGGTAAAACCTAGCGTGGAACGAGTAAAATGTCACCGTCCCAGTCAGTACCTAAGGTGCGAACACCATTTTTTGTTAAGCTATTCATTAAATGATTTCATTTCAGATTCAGTAATAGGCTCTTCACTCACCATTTCAGCAGTATGCTTCATAAGCTTCCAAATCTGTTTAGTGAAGCCATTATTTCCTCTTACAAATTGAATTTCTATAAGCTCTTTATCTATTTGCTCAAGATAAGGTGTATGACCATCAAGTTTTCCTAAAATATCTGGGCCATATTCCTCATGTGAAAAATAAATTAAATAATACCCGTATGTAGGAACTTTTCCCTCTTTGTAGAAAGATGCATCATAGCCGAGCTGCCTTATTTCTAACTTATGAATCCCATCACCCATATTAGTTCTACCAGGAAACTCTATTGATAGATTTTCGTTTTCAACAGGTAAGAACTCATACGAGCCGGCGTAAGAAACAACCGATATTAGCAATGTAAGTAAAAATATTAATTTCATAATAATTCAAAGCCTAACGCCGCGCTCTGCGGCAATTTTTTATGGCGGATTTTTTTAATGTTTTTTTTGCAGAAAAAGATGACAGCGAAAATTTGTCCGATGCAGCAGCTTGTTAGCTTTTGTTTATTGGTGGCTTTGCATTTAAATGCCATGAATAAATATCAGGTTCACATTGCAGGCGGATCACGGTCGCGCCTCCCTCATACCTCCCTACGAGTCAAATGATAAGCCCCCAAGCTAATTGTGTAAGACAAAGCAAAGCCGATGAGTAAGGTCAAACGGCTATCTAAAAAAGTAACGTCGAGCGGTGGTGTTTGTCGTGCTCGATTAGCCAATTAACATAGCTGAAGAATCAGTTTTAAGGCTGATAAGGTAGTGAAGATTGATGCAGAATAATACGAACCTTGCCGTCTTCACATAGCTTAAAGACGAAGCTTTTGTTCACAAAAATATGGCTGTCGTCGCTGCCGATAAAGTGGACGTTACATTGAACAATCGCCAAGTCGTTATGCAAGATAAAGTCTTCTTTGCTGTACCAAACCTTTACCCAAGGTTTGAGTTTAAAGCCTTTATCATTAGGAAATTCACTGTTTCTGCCTACGAAGTAAGAAAGAGCACCTTCTTTCGTCGGTCGAAATGTTTGTTGCCCAAATGTTTGCGTAGGTTTAAACAGTACATGACCATTATCGTAGTCGTAATTATCAGATAACACCTGAAGTGAAAATGCTTGAGCATCGCCTCCTTCAGCATAAATTCGTCCTACTTTCACAACATTATCACACCAAGTTTGTAGTGCAGTGTGTACCATTTTTTTAGTAAACATAAGTATATATTTCTCCTTTGAAGACCCAGTTTAATTGTCTTTAAATACGGTAAACGAGTTTGATAAAATAACAGTTGTTATAGAATAACACTTCGTTACATATATCGACCACAACTCGATATCGCTTATCCATGCATTCTTCCTGTTTGCACAATCGCCTCGTGCAGAATTGAGTTGCATTGAATCACATTAATTTAGCTTGGTGATTGTGAAAGTTGGTTTGATTGCCCAATTACGCCTCGTTCCTCGTTATATAAGGTCTACAAAGCATAATATAGGAGGTTAGGTTAATTGAATGAGGCAAAGCAAGATCGATGAACGAGGTTAAAACGGTGTTTTCAAGATACGATCAAGCGAAGGAACGAGGAAACACACCTCGCCTTCCCCTTGATAAAAGGGGAAAGCGTTAGAATAGTTACTCGCCTATGTGCCAGCCGTTGGTGATTGGGTAACGACGGTCGCGCCCAAAACCTCGTGCGGTGATGCGAACACCGGTTGGTGCTTGGCGGCGTTTGTATTCGTTTAAATCAACAAGGCGAAGGACGCGGTAGACGGTTTCTCTGTCAAACTTTTTCGTGGCTAGGATGGCTTCTGCGCTTTGGTCTTCTTCGATGTACATACGCAGAATTTCATCGAGGATGTCATAGCTTGGTAACGAATCTTCATCTTTCTGATCTGGCGCTAATTCGGCCGATGGTGGGCGAGTAATAACGCGTTCGGGGATGACGTAGCCAAGGGTGTTGCGGTATCGACACAATCTGAAGACAAGCATTTTAAATACATCTTTTAATACGGAGTAACCGCCAACCATGTCGCCATACAGGGTTGCATAACCAACGGCCATTTCACTTTTGTTACCTGTGGTTAAGACCATGTAGCCTTTTTTATTGGAAATCGCCATTAAAGTCACGCCACGGGTTCGCGCTTGCAGATTCTCTTCCGTGGTGTCTTTAGCATAGCCTTCAAACTCTGGCGCAAGCACATCGGTAAAAGCAGTTACCATGGATTCAATGGGTAAAACGCTGTATTTCACACCAAGCAGGTTCGCTTCTTCTTCTGCGTCGTGCAAGCTAATTGAAGAGGTGTATGTATATGGCATCATCACCGCTTGAACGCGATCCGCGCCAATGGCATCGACGGCCACAGCAAGTGATAAGGCAGAGTCAATACCGCCACTCAAACCAAGTACGATCCCTTTGAAACGGTTCTTTTCGATGTAGCCACGTAAACCAAATACCATAGCTTGGTAGACACTGGCTTCTTCACTTAATGCTGGCGCGATTTGTCCAGAAACGGGTTCCACTTTGTTTGGCTGATTTGCGTTAAATTGAACATCATTGATGATCATGTCGACGCAATACAAACCGGTTTCGAACCAAGGCGCTTGCATGACTTTTTCGCCTTTACTGTTCACAACAAACGAGCCGCCTTCGTAGACTAATTCGTCCTGAGCACCCATATAGTTTACATAGACAATCGGCAGACTGACTTCCGTTGCTCGTTGGTGCAACAAGGCTTCCCGTTCACCCATTTTCTCAATGTGATATGGCGAGGCGTTTAAATTCAAGATCAATTCCGCGCCTGCTTCTTTGGCTTGCGCAATCGGTTCTGGGTGCCAGATGTCTTCACAAATACTTAGGCCAACTTTTACGCCTTTGATATTAACAATAACGGCGTCTCGGCCCTCGCTAAAGTAGCGTTTGTCATCGAACACAAGGAAGTTAGGTAATTTTTGTTTGGCGTACTCACCCAATATTTTACCTTGGTAAATCACGCTGGCGCAGTTAAATAATTCACCATCAATACGACGTGGATAGCCAACAACAACATAAATATCACGTACTTCTTCCAAGATTCTCGCCAAGGCGGATTCGATACGTGGATCTAGGCTAGGACGTAACAATAAATCTTCTGGTGGATAGCCTGTTAATGTCAATTCAGGAAAAACCACCACATCAGCCTTTTCTTCATCGTGGGCTTTATTCGCCGCATCAATAACCGATTGGGTGTTTTTCGTAATGTCTCCGACCAGCATGTCTAGCTGGGCCATTGCAATTCGTAATGTCATACAGTTGCTATCTCATGAACTCTGTTAGAATATGATGCATATTGTCTGGAATTACCCAACTTAGGTAAAGTATATGATCGTCCGTTTGATCGTTTTTATTGCGATTTTTTTCACTGCTTGGTGGTTATACCGTAAATTTATCACGTTTAAAGGTGAGCAATCCCCTGCCAAGTCAGAAAAAGCCAAATCTTCGAAAAAAGAAGAATCCCAAGAAAGCATGGTTCGATGTGAAGAATGCCAAACTTTCACACCTCGTTCCCATGCTATTCATGATCAAGAAGCTCGTCCGTTTTGCAGTGCAGAACATTTAAAACAATTCAATAAAAACGCTCTTTAGAAAAGCGAGGTCAGTATTATGAATTTATAATACTGACCCAGCCGTTCGATATTAACTTTCCTTCTCGCCACCACCAGCAAAGATAATCTTGTTGATTTTGTGTGGCACAAAGTCGATATGAAACAGATAAATCTGCGCTTTCACCTACTGTTAATTCAAAACGAGACCATTGGTAACTTACATCTTGATTATCAAAACGCCACGCGTTTTCATGTCCATTACTTTGATCTGTGAACAAATCACAAAAACCAACGCATTCGCTGTCGTGTGCTGCTGAAAAATCAGGCGCTGTGATAAATTCAGATTTAAATGCCGTCCAAATCTGTTGTGCGTCTTCCACATCACTTAATTGCCCGCGCCATTGATACGCAGCCAATACATCTTCTTGGTAACGAACAGACAAGGCGGACACGGCGAGCAATAACGCAATGATTGGCAAAGATACCCAACCACGCTGAGAAGTTGATAACAGGAAAGTCATCTTATTTAACTCCCTTTCAAGACAATAATTTGATTGCCAACACCCTGACAAGGCGAGGCATAATGCCAAGTATCACCGCGCATGGAAATATAATTTTGATCAAGTTGAACACCACTCGACGATTTACAATTACTCAATCTGTATTGATATTCCACCCACAAACCACGCACACTTTTTAGCGAATAATCACCATAACGCGTATCCAATGTGTCGACTAAACCATCGTTGTTTTCATCTAATAACGGAAAAACAGCCAAGCGTTCAACACCATTCCATAACTCTAATGAATTACCACTTTCTTCTGGGGTCCGCCAAAATGCAGCCAAACCATCTTTTCCCGGCGACAAATACCAATAAAAGCCGTCTTGGCTTTCTATAACGCCAGATTGGCTTTCTAATGAGCCTGACAGTTCAAGAGTAAAATCATCATCTAATTGTATTGTGCTCTTAGTGCTTGTGACGGACAAAACTTGCCCTGAATAACTCGCAGCACAATTAGAAAACGTCATACTATCGCCAACCTTCCAATGGCAATCCAAAGGCGTATCAAATGGATTTTTCGATACCGTTATCGATGTACGGCAAGAACCATAATCCACACCTCGAAGCCAATCAGAATTATCCATCACGGTACGCGAAGAAAGTCGATCAGGTTTAAATAACCCAGAATTTATGGTTAAGAATACATCCGCATCGTCATTGCAATTCGCAGGCACTAAACGCGTCCATTGGGCTTTAAAATGTGCGTCGATAGCAGCTTTCACTTTGTGTTGATCTTGGTAAGTCTTCGCCAATAAATGACGCTCTTGTAGACGAGAAAGCGCTGTCACTAAAAAGGGCAGAAATAACGACACCAAGACAATCACAACCAATAATTCGACCAAAAGACTGCCGCATAAATGAGCTTTAAATGAATGTGTTTTAAAGCGCTTCATTCGTCACTCTCCTCTGTAGAAACCGTGTGCAAAGAAGCTCGAAACCAATCTTGTAGCTGGCGACTACTGCAAGATTGGCAACTCGGATAATCGAGTTCTAATTCCGTCTTATCTTCTTTCACCCATAACACATCACCAACAAGTTGCGTCATAGCGATTTGCTTTTGCTGATTCTCAAAACGTTTGCGGTGCTCTTCCGCAAGTTGAACCGACTGCCACTGTGCTTCGCTTTGACGTTGCGCAAGATGCAGAACAACAGAAAACAACGCCAAACATAAGATGACCTCAATCGTCATCCACCCCTGCTGCCGTGACTTCATAAACATGCCCCCTCTTCTTTTTCTTGCGGGTCGGTTATATAAAAACGACCACTCTGATTCAAAATCAAACTTGCTTGCCAAGCATTTAAGCAGAACTCAAAGGTGCCGTTTTGATAACCAGACAAACCATCACTTTGAAATTCAATCTGTTGTTTATTAATAGGAAAGCCTTGCCAATAAACGTTTAAATTTTCATCAAAGGAAACACCCTGATACGTTTTATCACTGCTGGCGTAATTACCACTAGAGAGATTATTTTGGTACAAAACAAAACCTGACGACCAATCACCGTCACATTCAATACCGCCACATAAGTAACTTGTTTGACCACTCACTACCGCTAATTGACGAGCCTGAGTAAGCGCATCAGACAATTTCTTCATGCCGTTTTGAATGGTGCTTTTGTCTTGGGAGCTTTGGCTAAGCACTAAAAACTGCGCCGAACCCGCATAAGCAAAAAGACTGAGAATGGCTAGAACACAGAGCAGTTCTAGTAATGAAAAACCACCTTGACGGTTCATTGAAAACCTCCTTGTTTTGATTTTTAGAAGAAGCGAGCATCCTTACTCGCGTCTTATCATTCTAATGTTTAGGTCGTTCTGGTATCAAAACTAACCTACTGAAAACCATTTGTTAATATGATTCGCGATTTGTCTTGGTTTTTGAAAAGGCAAAGAATGGTCGCAGGCGCTCATGGTTTTGTGTTCCCACGCTTCGTTACGCTGATTCAATAATTCATAATGCTGTTTTAATGCCTCATGACTTAACTCACCAGAAAACAAAAACACCTGATCGGAAGCCGCTATCATCTCGTCTCGTAAACTTGGTTGGTTTGCCATAATTTCAACATGATCTGTTACTGCGTCCAGCGCATAGGCAAAACCAAAAGGGCGATGAGCAAGGCGAGACTGCGTTGTTGCTTCGGCTACAGGATGCTTACGACGATTAGGTGAAACACCATCCATAAAAGACGCGACGCCCAATTCCACATCGCCGGTTTCACGGATCAATTTCGACGCATGGCGATACTTCAAACGAACGTCCATTAAAGTTGATACGTTTTCTCGATCAAAAGACGCCGGCTCTAACAGGGCCATTTTTACTTTTGATTTACCTTGTTGGCTACGTCGGTAGTTCAAATTCAACGCCACCAAACCACCAAGTGAATAGGCAACCAGATCAAAGTCGTCCCATTCAACGTGCGCTAATAACGCGTCTACTTCGTCAGTAAGCTCATCAATTGTTACTGGATCTTCTTCTCCATGATGATGAAAAGAATCGCCCATGCCTTTTAAATCAGGCACTAGCATCCAACGCCACTGGGTAAAATACGGCAGCATCGGAGAATAAGTAATTTCCCCTGCGACGCCCGCACCATGTAACAGCAGACAAACGCGGTCTGTTTCTGCATTGGGATTTTCATAAAGACGATACGCAATGCGTGCTTTTGGTAAAGAAAGAAAAAAAACGTCAGACACTTACAATTACCCTGTGAGGAACTTTGTTAAAAGAATACAATGAGATAGATAATTGAATATTACTAGGTATTAAAATAAATGTCAGAAATCAAACGGGTAAATCTTCCTTATCAGGCATCGTTACTGTCTTTCTTTTCTGCCGTACGAGATTTACCTTTTCCAGCTTTGCTGGATAGTAACCATGAACATTTCCCTGATACAAACCACGATATATTAGTTGCAACTCCGCTGGCGCGTATTCATCCGTCTAAAAATAGCTCGCTAATTACATGGCAAAAAACACCACTTTATGAGTTGCAAAACACACAGAATCCGATGGATTTATTAAACGAACTCATGACTTTAATTTGCCAAGAACCTTGGGCAATTTCTGCACCAAGAGATTTGCCATTTACGGGTGGTTTATTAGGCTACTACGGTTACGAAAGCGGCCATTTTGTCGAACAATTACCAGATACAGTAAAACACGACATTAAATTAGACAGCATGAATATGGGGCTTTACGCTTGGGCGGTGGTGACGTCCCATACTCAAAAATCCACCGAATTGATTATCACACCTTGGTGCAGTGATGAAGAAACCGCTGATATTCTCAGCCGATTAGATTCTGTGTCTGATAATGTCACGTCTAGTATTGAAACCAATCAAAACACGCCATTCACTTTACAAACGCCTTTCGTTTCCAACATGTCAGAAGACGACTACGCGCAGAAATTCGCCAAGGTACAAGACTACATTCAGTCAGGCGATTGCTATCAGGTGAACTTGGCACAGCGCTTTTCCAGTACTTACCAAGGTGACACTCTTACCGCATACAAGGCCTTGCGCGATGTCTGCCCAACGCCATTTTCCGCGTATATGGAAATCTCTCCTGAGCAAAGCATACTAAGCCATTCTCCAGAGCGTTTTTTATTGTGTGATAACGGACGTATAGAGTCCAAACCTATAAAAGGCACCATCGCTCGTGGGACAACACCCGAAGAAGATAAAGCCAATGCAGATTGGCTAATCGCGTCCGAGAAGAATCGGTCCGAGAACTTAATGATTGTCGATTTGTTGCGTAATGACCTTGGCCGTACTTGCTTAACTGGCAGCATCAAAGTGCCTAAATTATTTGCCTTAGAAAGCTACGCCAACGTGCATCATTTAGTATCTACTGTAGAAGGCAGAATTGACCAAGCGGATCAAGCCATTCGCGTATTTCATCAAAGTTTCCCCGGTGGTTCTATTACCGGCGCACCGAAAATTCGTGCGATGGAAATCATTGATGAATTAGAACCTCATGAACGTTCTGTTTATTGTGGTTCTATTGCTTATTTCAGTACCAATGGCCAAATGGATTCCAGCATCACCATTCGAACACTTGTCGCTGACCATGGGAATTTGCATTGTTGGGCTGGTGGTGGATTAGTTGCCGATTCGAAATGCCTAGAAGAATATCAAGAAACCTTTACCAAAGTAGGTAAATTAACTCATACTCTAGAACATGTCTTTTTGAAATAGGCCGTATCATGTCTGACATAGAGCAGTTTTTAAATGCTCCACCGATTGACCTGAGCCTGGATGAAATCCGCGCTGCCTTAGACAAGGAACCTTACGCGCAACAAATTCATAACCCTGATGAGGAAATGTTCCCTAATGGTTATGGGTTGGATTACCGCTCAGCAGCAGTACTTATTCCAATCTGGCGTAAGCCGGAGGATGGAGAATTGTATGTGCTCTTAACACAACGCGCTCTGCACATGCGCAACCACCCAGGACAAATCGCTTTTCCTGGCGGCAAGCATGACCCTGACGATGCCAGTATTCAATACACAGCGCTACGAGAAACACTAGAAGAAGTTGGGCTCGCGCCAGATTGCTTTGATTTATTAGGTGAATTGGGCGATTACTGTACGTTATCAGGTTACTGCATCAAACCTGTCATTGCTGAAATGACGCGAAGAAGTGAATTAAGTTTATGTGAAGAAGAAGTAAAGTCCGTTCATTGGGTGCCTTTGCGTCATTTACTCACTCCGCAAAACTATCGTTTCAAAAGGAAAAAGCTCGACGCTATTTCCCGTGGCTATTTTGAAGTGGAGTACCAAGAAATCCGCATTTGGGGCGTCACGGCTGGCATCCTATATGGTTTTTATCAAACCTTAGCCAAACATATCCGCTAATATTAGCAAAGACAGAGATAATTTAAGAGCAGCGTATTAATTTAAGAAGCGCTTAATTCTTTCTCTGTATTTTTTGTCATCAAATGCACTTGCCACGACATCGAGAAACTGTCGTAACATTTTTCTAATGCTTTGATATGATTAAGCAAAAGCTCTCCAGCCTTGGTAATTTCCGTCGTGCGACCATGTCTAATTAATAACCGCTCGCCCAAATCACTCTCTAACTTTTGAATATGTTGGCTCACTGCTGGCTGAGTTAACCCTAATTGTTTGGCTGTACGAGTAAAACTTCCTGTTTCTACCAGAGCTTTAAATGTCATGAGATGTTGTGTATTAAACATAAAGATTCCTTATAATAAATTCTATTATGCCCAAAGCTTTTACTACGAACATTGACCTATATCGTGTTTTCATGAAAGATGACTAAGTCTCAAAGGATCAGAATCCCCTTAGCCGAAAAATCATGAACACCAGTGGATGACAAGAATGGCAAATGCGCAAATCAACGACCTACTACCTTGGCAAGCAAGACAGTCCGGACATAAAGCCTCCCGTGACAACGACTATCGAACGCCATACCAGCGGGATCGAGCACGTATTATCCACAGCGCTGCTTTTCGCCGCTTGCAATCCAAAACGCAAATTCTCGCCATTCGTCAAAACGATTACAGCCGCACACGCCTAACTCATTCTCTTGAAGTAGCCCAAATTGGCAGTGGCATAGTACATCAGTTAAAACACAGTTCGCCCGCAGAGGCAGATTTTCAGAAATGGCTCGCTGACGATGCCTTAATTGAAACTATTTGTTTAAGCCATGACATCGGCCATCCGCCTTTTGGTCACGGCGGAGAAGTCGCTCTAAATTACATAATGCAGTCCAATGGCGGTTTTGAAGGTAATGCTCAGTCATTACGTATCTTAGGTAAACGTGGTTCTTATTCGCCAACTTTCGGTATGGACGTAACTCGTCGCGCCTTGCTTGGTATCCTGAAATATCCTGTTTTACACAAAGACGTTGTTGGTACTTATCCAGAAAAACCAACCAATTTTCGTCAATTCAAAGCGTCTGATTGGGCACCACCAAAATGTGTTTATGAAGATGAGGCCGATCTACTAAACTGGATCATCGAGCCTTTTAGTCAAGCTGATAAAACAGCGTTACAAGAAGTCAAAGAAGCCGAGTCTGGTGGTCACGCTAAAGCCAAACACGCCAGTTTCGATACCAGCATCATGGACTTAGCCGACGACATTGCTTATGGCGTTCATGATTTGGAAGACGCCATCGTACTCGGCATGGTCACCAAAGATATGTGGCTTGAGCACCTCGAACCGAAATTATCTGCCCTCGCCTCACCTTATTTGGCGAAAAACCTGAATAACATTCGAACACAGCTTTTCAGCCGTCAGAGCCATCTACGAAAAGAAGCCATCGGCGACTTAGTCAGTTGGTTTATCACATCTTGCCAAGTAGTTGAGAACACACGTTTTGAACACCCGTTACTGCGCTTTCAAGTTGGCTTACCGGAAGGTCAGCGCCAAGCACTTTCCTTATTAAAACAATTCGAAATGCAGCACATTATCCAACGACCAGAAGTGCAAATGCTGGTCTATAAAGGCCAACAAATGTTATTAGAAATGTTTGAAGCCTATACTGCGGATCCGAATCGACTATTGCCAAGAGAAATAGCAACAGAGTGGCGTAAGAGCCAAGAACGAGGTGAAAACGGACTCAGAATCATCTGTGATTACATGGCATCCATGACAGACGATTACGCCAGCCGCATGTATAACAGATTGTTTGTTCCGAGTTTAGGTTCTGTATTTGAACCAATGTAGAAATCGAGAGACATAATCAGCACAACATTTTTGCTGTGCTGATTATTTTGAAAGGCTTATGCGGCCTCTTATAACTGAGTATGAAGACCGCATTCACGGTTTGATAAACCTTTCGTTGGGTCAAAATAACTTTGAACATTCGGCAAATCATGTTCGTTCAGATAATTTTGCATATCAGCTTCTTTCCAATGTAAGAAAGGCGCAACTTTTATAACACCATCAGCACCTTGGCTAATCACTTCCATATTCTTTCTAAACTCTGTTTGTTCTGCCCTAACGCCTGTAATCCAAACATCGGGAGCAACTTCTTTCATCGCTCTGGTAAACGGCTCCAGTTTAAAGTTTTCTGTAAACTCAACATGACGATCTTCTCCCACATCTGGCACACCACCAAACGCATTATCCCAACGAGCGGCAGTAATTTTCGGAGTGTAAACTTGAACATCCAACTCCAATGATCTGATTAGCTTCTCAGCAACGACATAAGTATCTCGAGTGTTATAACCAGAATCCGCCCAAACAACAGTAATGTCTTTCTTCGCGGCAACCGCTGTGTGTAAAACAACCGCTTCGAATGGCCCAAAGTGTGTTGATACAATAGGATTACTACCCTGCTTAACAGCCCACTCAATAATTTCAAGAGGTGTTGCATCAGCCAACTCTTTATTCACTTTTGATATATCAATCATACAAAAACCCATAAAAACAATCTAAAAAATCATTTAGCTAGAATGCCATTAATCGCATGAATTATCTACGGAATTGATAGAAATCTTCTCGAATAGAATAAATAAAAACACGGTAAGTCCGATGAAAAAAGCTATTTGGCTTACGATAAAAGCAACGTTAATGTCTCATGGCAAGGCTGAAAGGTTAAAAATGAACAGTTTCATTTACGAGGCTTATTCGCATGCACCTTAAATTCAAGTATCATTTAGCCATGAGGAAATATAACAACATCAAATAGATAGTATCTTTCTCTATTTTTCTTCATCCATTAAGATGATGAAGCTAAAAAGTGTGATCCATTTTTAATGCCACAACTAACAATAAAAAAATGCTCTACTATGTCTAGAGCTACCCCATCAAAAGGGTAAACCGGAGAAAATAATGAAAAAAATAACATTTGCTTTGCTCGCAACCCTCTCTCTTACTAGCACGGCAAGTTTTGCCGACTACCCTAACAAAGACATCCAAGGTGTCATCATGTGGGGAGCTGGTGGCTCAACCGATAATGTTATGCGCTCTATTGCTCCTCATGTTGAAAAAGAACTTGGCACAGACCTAATTCTGACGAATAAAAGTGGTGGCGTTGGCGCAATTTCAATGAAGTACGTTGATAAGAAAAAAGCCGATGGTTACACCTTGCTAATGGGCGCTGAAAACCCACAAATGCATAGGGTATTGGGACTTTCTAATATTGATTATAGTGATATGATTCCTATCTCTCTTTTAGCTCGTGGCACGCCAATGATTATGGCAAGAAGCGACGCACCTTATGACACCATGCAAGAATTTATCGATTACGCCAAAGCGAACCCAAACAAAGTCAAACTTGGTTCAACAGGCAAAGGCGGCCTAACATCCATCGTATTAGCCATGTTAGCTTCTCAAGTCGAACTGGATTACATCAGTATTCCTTATAAAGGCGATGGTCCAGCACTAACCGCTTTACAAGGTGGAGCGATTGATGTGATGCCTGCAGTACTGGGCGCAGCCATTGAGCATATAAAAGCAGGCCGCATGAAAGCGCTAAGTATGGTTGATGTAGAAAGAAACCCTTTATTGCCTAACGTCGCACCGATTACAGACACGTTACCAGGCATGAAAGCTTACCTTCCTTGGGGACCATTTTTTGGCGTATTTGTGAAAAAAGACACACCTGATGACGCCGTTAAAACACTGCAAGCTGCCTTTAAAAAAGCGGCGGTGAACCCAGACTTTGTAAGTCTTATGGAAAAAAGTGGTTACACCATAATGAATACCTCAGGCGCGGAAGCAAGTTCATTTCTTGAGACTTACCGCTCTACTTCCTCTTGGTTAGTCTATGACGCTGGTTTCAGTAAGTTTTCACCAGAGAAATTTTCTATCAGCAAACCATAGCTGTCTAGATCTCCATTGACCGCATAGAGTGATAAAACAAGTTAGACTGGTTTTATCACTCTATTTTTCGTTTTATCTAGGGTAACAATGTCCAGTCAATTCTCTTCACAAAAAACACGCAAACCGGGTGAACGTACTTTTGGTTTATTATTGGTTCTAGGCAGCGTGTATTTGTTTTTTCAAGCGTATAGCATTGCAGGATTCAGCGAATTAAGTTCCGCTGGTGCCTTTCCTATGGCGACTTCTGCGGCAATGGTTCTGGCCTCGTGTATTATCTTTGTTAATACTCTGAAACTTCCTGCAGCCAAAGGCGAACGCTTTGCTCATAATTGTTTGCCTCCTATGGTAGCCATTATTATGGCTCTCATTTTGGTGTATGCAGTAATACTCGAAAGCCTTGGCTTTATTCTTTCGAGCTTTTTATTTTTGTTTATTACCATTCAGTTTTTATACCGTCGTAGTGTACTAACCACATTGTCTATCACCTTACTTTCTTTGATGGTGGTCTACGTCATTTTTCGCCTCGCTTTTCAAGTGGTATTGCCAGAAGGCATTGTCCCTGAGCGTGAAATCATAGCTTCAATTAAAGCCTTGTGGAGATAATCATTTTATGGATTCTTTGAGTTTTTTCGCCATGTCATGGCTATCTCCAGAGTTGCTAGGATTAACCGCATTAGGGACTTTTTTAGGCATCTAT
Organism: Marinomonas ushuaiensis DSM 15871; assembly: GCF_000521805.1. Classification (GTDB taxonomy): domain Bacteria; phylum Pseudomonadota; class Gammaproteobacteria; order Pseudomonadales; family Marinomonadaceae; genus Marinomonas; species Marinomonas ushuaiensis. Next base: position 36,202 of record NZ_JAMB01000005.1, on the reverse strand, counting down.
GTTGGTGCTATTCCGGGATTGTCAGTCACGATGGCCGTTTCCATCTTGATCTCTTTCACCTTTTCATGGGATGTAAACAATGCGCTTTGTCTTATGATTGGTGTTTATATGGGTGGCGTGTATGGTGGTTCTCGAACCGCCATTTTATTAAATATACCAGGAGCGCCTTCGGCTATTGCAACGGCATTAGACGGTTTCCCATTAGCGAGAAAAGGCCTAGCGGGAGAAGCGATTGGCTTATCCACCGTTATGTCTGTTATCGGCGGTTTTGTCGGCATTATTGTACTGGCTTTGGCAGCGCCTTCTATTAGTGAGTTTGCCATCACCTTCCAACCACGTGATTACATGATGCTTGGCATATTAGGCATTTTATTAGTCGGTTCGCTATCTGGTAACAGCCTCGCTAAAGGCATTTTCGCAGGAGCTTTGGGGTTACTCATCGGTACTGTTGGATTGGACCCAATGACAGTCGAAGAGCGTTTTACCTTTGGTGTGATAGAGCTTTGGGACGGCATTAATCCTATTGCTGTGATGATCGGCATGTTTGGTATTTCAGAAGCCTTACACCAGCTTCACCATATGGATAAGGCCGTTATAAAACAGAAAATTTCTCGTATCATTCCAAAATGGGTTGATATCAAAAAGTACCTACCTCTTAGCCTACAAACTTCTTTTATTGGCGTCATTATTGGTGCTTTACCAGGCACAGGTGGAGACATAGCCGCATTGATGGCCTACGATCACGCCAAGCGAGTGACGAAAAATCCAGACGTACCTTTTGGTGAAGGCGCGAAGGAAGGCTTAATCGCACCAGAATCTGCTAACAACGCCGCCGTAGGTGGTGCGTATATTCCGATGCTTACATTAGGTATTCCGGGAGATGCAGTAACTGCCGTCTTTATTGGTGCGTTATTCATTCACGGCCTAAACCCTGGCCCTCTGCTTATGATAGAGCAGCCACACATGTTCTGGTTTACCGTTGGCAACCTCGCCTTGGCGAATATTTTCGTATTGATTTTCGGTTTAACGGGGATTCGAATGTTCTCAAAAATTGTCGAATGCCCTAAAGGCATCTTGATACCGCTGATTTTTCTACTTTCGATTGTTGGCGCTTATGCGATTAACAACGCGATTACGGATATTTGGTGGATGCTAGCATTTGGGGTATTCGGTTACTTTATGCGACTTTACGGGTTTCCAGTTGGCCCCGTTATTTTAGGTGTGATTTTAAGCTCTCTGACAGATGAAAACTGGCGTCGCGCCATTCTCACAGAACGAGGCAGCGTAACCGACTTGTTCATTCATTTATTCAGTAGCCCATTATCGACTGTATTATTTATGTCGATTGCGCTTATTCTTTTTACCCAAACACCTGTTTGGAGCAAATGGATGAAGCCAAAATTGGCTCGTCGGTTTTCAAACTAAAATATGAATATTAAGATCACTAGGCATTCACTAAATGATCCAACATGATTAAAAGCACACTCTTACATTAGCCAATGCGGCTTGATTCTGCTCGCTTGTGATTTCTATCGAAATGTTATTCGATGGAAATTACTGGCGCTGCCCACCAACAATCATTTCAAACACTAGCTTACTGTAATGGTCAAGTAATTCTGTAGGACTAAGCAGATTCGAACTGCTGACATCTACCATGTCAAGGTTACTCTGAATATTCCCCTACATGGCATTCAACAACTTTATATAACGTATTCAATGCCTTAGTAAACATACATCCTTTGAATCAAAGCAACATAAGGCAATAAAGCTCTATATCATGGGATTTTGGCCCATTTTGGTCCCCTCTTACCTCATGACCTCTACCCTTCTAATCAAAGCATCCCAAATTAGCTCATACCTTAAAGACCAAAACATCCATAAATGCATGCTTTCAATTACTTTGAATCAAAGCATGTTTTTGGACATTTGTGTTGCTTTGATTCGCAGTAAAGTAGAATTTCCGTGGGATTAAAGCCTTATCAGCACCATAAAAGGTCTACAAAAAATAACCTATTAAGTGTTATTTTGTAGACCAAGTCACAAAATGATTTGTTCGAGACCACCCCACTTTTACGCTCAACCGCCCCTTAAAGCGCCTTCCATTTACCCACTTTTCAAAACGCCTATGATGCGTTTATGGACTCCATTCAAATTACATTTTGATTTGATTAATCATGTTATTCAAATCATAGGGGGGGGTTATGTGGATATGGCAGCAAGAAAATTGGCCTCACTGGACTTCCCAGCATTTGAATAGAAGGGTTCAATAACCGCTTCAAGCTGCCACGGCATCAAGTTATCCATTCGAGCCAAGAAAATCTCTTTGCGTGTTTTACGACATTTGTTGTTGAATTCGCTGTCGGCAAAAGTGAGTTGATGTGACATGGGAATACTCGAAGGTTAAGAATGAATTGTCTAATGGGAAGGACTTGTTCGCATCTTTCCTAACACTATAGATCCCATTTCGGAGAAAAATCAGGGTTAGCTTGTCTATCATTACAGTCCAATTCGGCAATATAATTCATGTCGGCATCGCTTAGTTTAACGCTTACTTGTTCAAAGTTAGACCTAAGATTCTTACGTTTAGTAGACGACGGTATCGTGATAATATCACGTTGAGCTAACCACTGAATAACCAGCTGTGCAGTACTGATCTGATTTTTTTCAGCAATAGATTTTAGCGTCTCATTTGCTAATACTTTGCCATAGGCAAACGGCATGTATCCTGTCACTTGAATACCATTGGCTTGGCAATAGTCCACCAATTTGTCATTTTGCAAATATGGATGCACCTCGATTTGATTAGTGAATAGTTCGCCTTCACCAAGAATATCTAACGCTTGTTGAGTTAGGGCTATGGTGAAGTTAGAAATACCAATTTCGCGTGCTAGCCCCATCTTTTTCGTTTTTTTCAATTCATTTAGATACAGCGTCATATCTACCTCATCTTGCGGTGACGGCCAATGAATCAAAAGTAAATCAACATAATCGATTTTCAACTTAGAAAGACTCTCTTTCACACTTTCAACGAATTTGTCCTCACTAAAGGCTTCGAACCACACTTTTGTCGTGATAAACAATTCGTCTCTTGGGATACCACTATCTGCAATGGCTTGTCCCACTTCGGCTTCATTACCGTAGATTTGTGCTGTATCAATATGGCGATAGCCTTCTTCTAACGCCATTTTCACAGAGTCATAAGCGACTTTATCTTGTCGTCGAAAAGTGCCCATTCCCAGCGTAAAATTGATATTTTTCATAGCACCCTTCCTATTACACGTTATTTAATTGGACTGCAAAACGGTCTTTTTTATCTAAGTAACCGCTAAAGCGTGTCAAAACCAACGCCACCAACACAATGACACCACCAACCCAAGCCGTATCGATTAAACGATATTGATCAACAATGTGTCCGCCAATCAGCGCTCCTAAAGCAATCCCTACATTAAACGCAGCGATATTTAAACCCGAAGCAACGTCTACTGCGTGAGGCGTTTCTCGCTCAGCAATTTGCACTACATACACTTGCAAACCAGGCACATTGCCAAAAGCAAAGGCTCCCCAAACTAATACCGTTAATAACGCTAACCATGGATAAGGCGCAGTGAAGTAAAAAAGAACCAGTACAACAGCCAAAGCCAAGAAAATATAAGACAAGGCACTAACCGGACCAATGCGGTCGGCCATTTTTCCGCCCCAGATATTGCCAATCGCTACCGATACGCCATACACCAACATGATCAAACCAATGGCGGAAGATGGGAAACCACTCACAGATTCAAGAATGGATGCGAGAAATGTAAACGCCACAAACGTTCCACCGTAACCTACTGCTGTCATGGCATACACCAAAAGTAAACGTGGCTTAACCAATACAGACATTTGTTTTACCAAACTGGCACTCGGGGATTGTTTTAGATTATTTGGCACCAAGATAGCACTGCCAATCATGGAGACTAAGCCCAATGCTGAGACAACTAAAAAAGTCGCACGCCAGCCGAAATGCTGCCCAATCCAAGTTCCTAATGGAACACCGGTAACAAGGGCGACTGTCAAACCTGTAAACATCAAGGCAATCGCGCTGGCTTCTTTTTCTTTCGGCACCAAACGAGTCGCTATCGTCGAACCGATCGAGAAAAATACTCCGTGAGCCAATCCGGTTAAAATACGCGCCACAATCAGTGAGTTGTACCCCGGCGCTGCCCAAGCCAGCATGTTGCCAAGAATGAACAAACTCATTAGACCAATGAGCAACCATTTACGATTAAGCGCTCCCGTTAAAGCGGTTAACACTGGCGCGCCAATCGCAACACCTAACGCATACAAACTGACAAGCAAGCCTGCACTGGGCAAGTTGACAGACAAATCATTTGCTATCGTCGGTATCAAGCCGACAATAACAAATTCTGTGGTTCCTATTGCAAAGGCACTGAGTGTTAGCGCCCAAAGAGCAAGTGGCATAATCATGAACTCCTATGTGAAGAAACATCCCTTAAAGAAAGCAGTTCTTAAAAGAAACATTTCAAGTTTTGTTGGAGTGAAGTATGAAGCTTGCTAATATTTACAAAAACAGCATAAATGACAAATTACTTTATCGATAAATGCAAAAATAATGTAATGGAATAATCAATGAATAGCATCCGCTCTAAAACGGAAGACTTAGAAATATTACTTGCGGTTGCCGATCATGGGGGCTTCTCAGCGGCGGCCAATGCATTGGACATTCAAGTCGCAAAAGTATCTCGTGCTGTGGCACGCTTAGAACAAGAACACGCTTGCAGTCTATTTACACGTACGACACGAAAAGTCAGCCTAACGTATGAAGGCGAACGTTTTATCATGGCGATTCGCAGTGCTATGGAACAGATTGCTGGTGCGGAGTTTGCGCTAACGGAGCAAAAAACACGCCCTAGCGGTCGATTACGCTTAGATGCCGCCAGCCCTTTTGTACTGCATCAATTAGTACCCTTGGTTAAACCTTTTAAAGCAGCGTATCCAGACATCGAGCTTGAGTTGGTATCAAGCGACAGTATTATTGATTTGATTGAAAAACGAACCGACCTAGCGATTCGAATTGGTGCATTAACAGACTCAGGTTTACACGCAAGCCTGCTCGGCCGAAGCCAGCTTCACATGGTCGCCTCACCAAATTATTTACAAGCACATGGCACACCGAACTCCGTAGAAGAATTAGCTCAACACGACATCATTGGCTTTTCGGACATTACCAGCCTAAATACCCTACCAACGACTCCCCCCATCCAATTGACAATGAACCTTAAAGCCAGTAGTGGTGAAACCGTTCGTCAATTATGTTTAGCGGGCAATGGTATCGCTTTGCTTTCTAACTTTATGGTGAGTAAAGACATCAAAGAGGGAAATTTAGTTAGCTTATTATCTGGGTCAATAAATACCCCTAACCCTAGAGAGCAGGTCAATGCGGTGTACTACAAACATACAGCTTTAGCATCTCGCATCGAAGCATTTTTAACATTTATTAAATCTCGCCTTGATTTATAGCGCTTTATACTACCCCTTAAGCATTTTTCAAAGAAGCGCATTAACATAATCTCATGTGAAGTGTCTTCGATGGCTGGATCACTAATACTTTACCAATGTTGTATATAATAGCGGATAAGCTGTTCTGCCATCCGCCTGCTTTAAGGTAAAACAGCCTCAACCCAAGACATCAAACCACTAGAACTTGAACTGATGATAACTGATTTTATTTAGACCATTACAGGTTGATTGCGGCTATTTTTTCGAAATAATAGACAAGCAAAATAAAAACTTTAAAAAAGCATCTTAGAAAAAATAAACAACCTATTAGAATGTGATATATCAAAGCCAGTATTAGAGCAAAAGTCGAACATGCCTTTAGAAGACGTCAAGTATCAGCTTAGTTTTAGAAAAGTATTTATCGTGGATTGACTAAAAATAACAATAAGTTAGCGATGTTATTCGTACATTGCTAATGTAGTCAGAGTGGATCAAATGATACGAGTGATGAGGGATTAATCCGTTAAAAACTCACTAAATGAAGCTTATTTAGCTTCATTTAGTGATAAGAAATTTATAAAACGATCTAGCCAATTACTGTTAGTGCGTTTTGCAAAAAATTAAAGATGAATAGTTCAACTTATTCGCAGGTTCCCTAGTTAATCAGTTATTAAACATATAAAGTACAGAAAATCCTGTCATAGAAGTTAGTATCACTGAGCTTAGGCTTTTACAACAGTTTGACGTTGAACTCCGAGTTTATCAATTCCCAGTTTCATTTCTTCACCACCTTTCAAATAAATAGGTGGATTAAAACCTAAACCAACTCCAGGAGGAGTACCAGTTGAAATGATGTCACCCGGTTGCAGACTCATAAAGCGGCTACAGTAGGCAATTAAATGAGGTACTTTGAAGACCATGGTGGACGTTGAACCATTTTGATAACGCTTACCATCCACTTCTAACCAAATACCAAGATCATTAAAGTCACCTACTTCATCAGGCGTAACTAACCAAGGGCCTGTTGGGCCAAAAGTATCGCAACCTTTACCTTTGTCCCATGTTCCTGTGCCTTCTAATTGAAAAGCTCGCTCTGAGACATCATTAATGACACAGAATCCGGCAACATGCTTCATTGCATCCGCTTCAGAGATATCACTGCCACCTTCACCAATGACAACACCTAACTCCACTTCCCAATCAGTTTTTTCTGAGCCTTTAGGAATTTTGACATCATCATTCGGACCGACAATTGCCGATGTCCATTTACTAAAAATCACTGGTTCTTCTGGGACTGGCATGCCTGATTCAGCAGCATGATCAGCATAATTCAAACCAATACAAATAAACTTACCAACATGATTTACACAAGGTCCAATTCGAGGGTTTCCCTCTACTTTTGGAAGAGAGTTAATATCTATTTTTTTTAATTCAGATATTCCTTTATTACTTAGAGTGTTTCCTGAAATATCATCAATGTACCCGCTTAAATCACGAATCTGATTTTGATCATCCAGCAACCCAGGTTTCTCAAAACCCTTAACGCCATATCGTAATAATTTCATTACTATTCCTATTACTTAAATATTGTATAAATAATTATATTTAGATGCTCATTCCGCCATCAATAACCTGTACTGTTCCAGATGTGTAACTTGAGGCATCTGAACCAAGGTATAGAGCTAACTTTGCTATCTCTTCAGAAGTTCCGATACGTCCCATTGGCTGACGATCAATAAATTGCTGATAAACAATTTTTTCAGAAACACCCTGCTGCTCTGCTTGCTCAGTGATACGCTGTCGTAACGAGGGAGAGTCGACAGTACCTGGACATATCGCATTACACCGAATACCTTGGCCAATAAAATCCGATGCAATAGATTTTGTAAGACCTATAACTGCAGCTTTACTTGCTGTATAAGCAAAACGATTAGGAACACCTTTAACACTAGAAGCTACCGATGCCATATTTATAATGGCACCTCCTCCTTGCTCTATCATGCCAGGTAAAAATGCTCGGACTATTCGATACATCGAAGTTACATTAAGGTCAAAAGATTTATTCCATGCATTCTCATCACACTCTAGGATATTTCCAGCATGTACATAGCCAGCACAATTAAAAAGAACATCGATATTTCCGATTTTCTCAACCAAAGCAGAAATTTCTGATTCAGAAGTTACATCAAGATAAAGCGCAGTAAGTCCCGGCAACCCTTCTAGATTTTTGATATTAATATCGGTTCCATAAACATCAGCACCTGCATCTAAAAATGCTTTCGCACTAGACAACCCAATTCCTTGACCTGCTGCAGTAATTAGTACTTTTTTACCTTTCATAAAAATCATCTCGCTACTTTTAAATTGTTTTGAATTAAGCTTGTTGTTTTCACACCATTGACCAAACGTAATATCCCTAAAGGGTTATTATTTTTAAGAGCATCTGGTAAAAGTGAATCTGGGTAATTTTGAAAACAAATAGGACGTAAGAATCGATCAATAGCTAATGACCCTACTGATGTTCCTCTAGAGTCTGAAGTGGCAGGAAAGGGCCCACCATGAACCATTGCATCACAAACTTCTACACCTGTTGGATAACCATTAATAAGCACTCTACCAGCTAGATTTTCAAGTATCGAAAGTAATTCTACAGAGTCATTCAACTCTTCTTCTTCACCTATTAATGTAGCTGTTAACTGTCCATGCATAGCATTAAGACAAGCTGTTAATTGCGCCATATCATTCACTTCAATAACAATAGAAGCAGGACCAAAGATTTCCTCTTGAAGCAATTCATTTCCACTCAACAGTAAATCAGCAGGTGCTTGATATAAGTAAGCCGTGGCTTTGTTATCAGCACTTTCCGAGCTAGCTAACATATTAATCTGTGGATGATTTTCTAATTTTTCACATCCTTTTTTATAATTAGCTAAAGCGCCACTATTCAACATAGTTTTACTTTGTTTAAGTGATATTTCATCGGTGACTTTACTAATAAAATCACTAAACTGTGGTGAACTAACACCAATAATAAGACCAGGATTAGTACAAAATTGACCAACACCTAAAGTGATTGAATCAGACAGTTCCGTGGCTATTTTATGACGTCTTGTGGCTAGAGCTTGAGGTAATAAAATAACGGGATTAATGCTGCTCATTTCTGCAAATACAGGAATTGGATTAGGTCTACTTGCTGCCATATCAGATATTGCTTTACCCCCAGATAAGGAACCAGTAAAACCTACAGCTTTGATATCAGAATGTTTTACTAATCTTTCACCAACGCCAGCACCAAATATCATACTAAAAACACCATCAGGCATAGATGTTTGCTCAGCAGCTCTCAATATCGCGATTGCCACTTTCTCAGCTGTTTCCATATGCCCACTATGTGCTTTAAATATTACAGGACATCCTGCTGCTAGTGCTGAGGCGGTATCTCCACCTGCGGTAGAAAATGCTAAAGGGAAATTACTTGCTCCAAAAACAGCCACAGGACCAACACCCATGCGGCATTGGCGAATATCAACTTTGGGGACTGGAGATCTATCAGGAATGGCAGTATCAATTCTGACATCATAAAAATCACCACGTATTAATAAATCAGCAAACAACCTCATCTGATTACTAGTACGTCCACATTCCCCTTTTATACGGGCTTCATCTAAAGCTGTTTCTTGTCGAACTAAATCAAAAAAATCATTTGAGAGGCCATCTAACTCATCAGCAATTTTATTCAAAAATTCTGCACGACGACTAGCTGAAAGCTTATTGAATATCGGGAATGCAGATGCAGCGAGTTGACACGCAGAATCGATTTCATCGTTAGTTGCTTGATAAAATGAAGAAGGTAACTCAAGATTTGTAAAAGCATTTCTACTTTTTAAAATGACATTACCATTGGCACTACGGGTATTACCGACAAAATTGTAACCACTATAATCAGACATATTTTTCCATATCGTTTTATTATTTACGATAATTTATGTCCAATATTGATAACTTACCAATGGTCTTTATTGATTAGTTGATAACTAAATGGAATCGATAAGTGGATTTCCAGCATCTAAAGTTTGTTTTGCATTGTATTGAAGAATGTTGGCGAACTCTAAAGCTGGCCCTAATAACTCCTCGTTTTTCCTTTTTAAAATGCCGTAAAATTGAGGCGCTAAGTCTAAAGGTGTTTGAAGTATCGTAAACATTCCACTTTCGATGTGAGGTTTAACCATTACAGTTGGTAGCATTCCGATCATTGGACCGCGTTGTAACAATTCAAGAAAAGTGTTTACTGATATTGTCACAATAATGTTTTGCGGTAATACAACTCCAGCATTAGAAAATGACTCTTCCATACGATTTCTGATAGGTGTTCCTTTTGGGTACAGTAACCAAGGCCAATCAAATAACTTATCAAGAGAAACCACTTCTTCCTGACAAAGAGGGTGACTAGAGTTAACAACCACACAAAAATTTTCAGGAGCTAAAGGGATAAAATCAAAGTTCTGCTGTTGATCTTGTTCTGCAAGTCGGCCTATTGCTAGATCTAAAGTGTTTTCTTTAAGCATCGTCATTAGATTTCCGCTTGTTTGTTCTACCAATTCTACATTTAATAAAGGGAAGCGCTGCTTTATTTCAATAATGGCTTCTGGAATTACTACAGAAGTTGCCGCAAAAATAGCTCCCACTTTTAGGTAGCCATATCCCCCCTTATGTAAACTATTAATATGCTCAACAAAATTTTTGGATTCATTTAATGTTGTGTGTGCATACCTAACAACATGTTCACCTAAATTTGTTGGAACCATGCTTCGTGTCTGTCTTTCAAAGACCTCAAAACCAAGCAAGGTTTCTATTTCTTTTAGCATTTTACTCACTGCAGGCTGGCTCAAATTCATTTGCTGAGCAGTTAAATGCATATTTTTCGTTCGCCCAAGTGAGTCTAACAAAAAAAGATGTCTAAATTTTACCCAATTACAAAAAGCAGAAAATGAAAAATCAGACATAAATCCTCTAATACTGATAACGTGTGGTTATTGAATATCGACAATATATCATTGGATATTATTGATACGCCACCCTAATGTACATATCTAAAAAAAAAAGGAAGTATGATTTATGTCGATCAAGCCTACAAAACAGGATACCTTACCTCTTGATGCCAGTCAGGCTTTACTGATCGGCCGAGCTTGGGTACCTGGTACGCCTTCTGGACCATCTATTATTGTTATTCGTGAAGAAGATGTCTTTGATATATCCGCACACTTTCCAACGCTAAGTAGCTTTTTAGAGCTAGATAATTCTGCAGAGGCCTTCTTAACAACACCCGGGAAGTATTTATGCAGCGTAAATACGTTGTTAGAGAATTCTCATGAAAAAGCAGATATAAATACACCGCATCTTCTTGCACCAGCTGACCTTCAAGTAATTAAAGCCGCAGGCGTTACATTTGCATCAAGTATGATAGAGCGAGTAATTGAGGAACAAGCTGGAGGAGAGTCAGCAAAAGCAAAGGCAATAAGAAATACCGTTGAACAAGTTATCGGTAATAATTTAAGTGCTGTTGTTCCTGGTTCAAAAAAAGCAATGCAATTAAAAGAGCTACTGATCGAAAAAGGGATGTGGTCTCAATACTTAGAAGTAGGCATTGGTCCAGACGCTGAAATTTTTACGAAAGCACCAGTACTATCAGCAATAGGTACCGGAGCTTTTATAGGTATACACCCAAAATCTGAATGGAATAATCCTGAGCCCGAAATTGTTCTAGCCGTTAATAGTAAGGGAAAAATTCAAGGTGCAACATTAGGAAACGATGTAAACTTACGCGACTTCGAAGGGCGAAGCGCATTATTACTAAGTAAGGCAAAAGACAATAATGCATCATGTGCAATAGGCCCTTTCATTCGTCTTTTTGATGATAACTTTACTTTAGAAGACATCAACACCTGTGAAGTGACTCTTCAAGTAAAAGGGACTGATGGATACACCCTGCAAGGGTTATCTTCAATGAATAAAATTAGCCGTAGCCCTGTCGATCTAGTTAAACAAACAATTAATGAAAATCATCAATACCCTGATGGTTTCCTTTTATTTTTAGGAACTCTATTTTCACCGACACAAGACCGTGATGACATCGGTGGTGGTTTTACTCATAAATTGAGTGATGCTGTAATGATTAGCACACCTAAGATTGGGATGCTCTACAATTCTGTAACTCACAGCTCTAACGCAACTCCTTGGGTATTTGGAATAAATTCATTAATACAAAACTTAGTGAAAAGAAACCTTATTAAAAAATAATTAAAAACACTAAAATTCCTATTAAAAACATAATAAAAAGGTAATGATATGAATAATAAAACAATAAGAAGTAAAGTCACATTTTTAAAGAAAACGACTCTAGCTGCTGGCGCTATTTTAATCTCTGGAGTAATAAGCAGTAATATACATGCCGCTAATTTAAAGTGGGCTCATGTATATGAAGTAGGCACCCCTTATAATGAAGCAATTTTATGGGCAGCTGAAGAAATAAAAAAACAAACTGACGGTCGTGTAACAATAAATGCATATCCGTCTTCATCATTGGGTAAAGAAGTTGAGCTTAATGAAGCATTAGATTTCGGAACAGTTGACATAATCTATAGTGCTGAAAGTTTACCTGCACAATCATATCCTCCTCTTAAAATCTCAGCATTTCCATTTGTTATACGAGACTATGATCACTGGAAATCTTACCGTGATAGTGACCTTTTTAAAGAAATAGCAAATGGTTATAGTCAAACAACAGGAAATGAAGCAACAACTCTAACTTATTATGGAGTTCGTCATGTCACCTCTAATATTCCAATTAATTCTCCAAAAGATATGGAAGAATTAAAAATTAGGGTTCCAAATTCACCTCTTTACTTAATGTTCCCAAAAGCAGTAAAAGCAAATCCGACTCCACTCGCATTTGCAGAAGTATATCTTGCTTTACAACAGGGTCTTGTAGATGCCCAAGAAAACCCATTACCAACAATTAAGTTTAAGAAATTTTACGAAGTACAGAAATATATAACCTTAACAGGGCATATGACAAACTCACTCGTCACCATAATTTCTAACTATACAAAAAACAAAATGAGTGAAGAAGATTATTCCAAACTTGTCGCTATTACAAAACAAGCTGCAATTAAGGCTTCTGATGAAATAAACACCTCAGAATTAAACTTAATACAATGGTTTAAAGATGAAGGTGTTATAGTAAATACTGTTGATCGAGAGCCTTTTCAAAATGCTTTAAAACCATATTTAATCCCTGAAAAAAATGGTTTCACTCAAGAACAATTAGATCGCTTAAAAGCACTTTAATCATAGAGTAAGAGGGGATAAATGGTGAAAAATCATCATAAAAAAGATGCTATGGATAATATTCATACATCACCCCTCAATTTGGTTGATGAAAACCAAATTGAGGATGATTTTAAATTCAATATGATAGATATACCAGCAATGATCATTTTTTGGGCATTAGTTGTCATTGTATTTCTTCAATTTTTCACTCGTTACTTTCTTAACAATTCCTTAGATTGGACAGAAGAAGCATCTCGTTATCTTTTGCTTCTATTAGGATTCGTTGGTGCAGTAACCGTAGCAAGAAAAGGGGGTCATATTTTCCTAGAGTTTTTCTATCGTTTTATAAAAAACTCATACATTAAAACATTAGTAATAATATCACAGTTGTTTTGCATTGCTTTCTATGGATATTGTGCTTATCTTTCATCTCAGGTTGCTATAAAAATAACTCAATCATTAATATCTCTACCAATACCCAAAAGCTTAATCTACTGGATTATATTTATTTGTTTCTTCTTAATGACCTTACACTCTGTAATATTAGCATATAAACAAATCATTCAACCTTCAGATGAATTAGCTAAAAAACTTAACGCTCAGGCACTATCTAACCAAGGATAACCATGATTATTTTATTGATGTTTCTCATATTATTTTTCTTATTGGTAATTGGCGTGCCGGTTGCAGTTTCTTTAGGGTTAGCTTCACTATTCTTTATTGTCGTAGAAGGTATACCAAACATAGTACTTTTACATAATATGGTTAATGGAATAAATAGCTTTCCTTTGATAGCTATCCCATTCTTCATTTTAGCTGGCCACCTAATGAATACAGGAGGCATTACTAATCGTATCTTTGATTTTGCACGCTCTCTCGTAGGATGGCTTCCTGGTGGGCTTGGACATGTAAATATAGGCGCTAGTGTTGTTTTTGCAGGTATGTCTGGTGCCGCAGTGGCCGATGCTGGAGGTCTAGGTAATGTAGAAATTAAAGCGATGAAAGATGCTGGGTACGATACGGATTTTTCTGTAGGTATTACAGCTGCATCATCTACTATTGGACCGATTATTCCTCCCTCATTACCTTTAGTAATTTACGGAGTAATGGCTGATACATCAATTGGACAACTTTTTGTTGCAGGTTTAATTCCAGGACTATTAATGGCTTTCTCATTAATGGTAATGGTATCTTGGTATGCTAAAATACGTAATTATCCAAAAGATGATCATTTTAATATTAAAGTGTTATGGAATACCTTTAAACGTGCAAGTATTCCATTATTGACTCCGGTAATTATTGTTGGCGGTATATCTACAGGTGTGTTTACACCAACAGAAGCTGCAATAGCAGCCGTGGCTTATAGTTTATTCCTAGGATTGTTTGTATATAAAACATTATCCTTTCAAAAAATACTCAAGGTCTCACAAGAAACTATAGAAACAACGGCTTCAATATTGATGATTGTTGCGGCCTCAACAATATTTGCATGGATTCTGACAGCGAACCAATTCGCCACCTTCTTTGCTGATCAGCTGCTATCTTTTACTGATAATAGGATATTAATCTTATTGATTATTACACTTCTTATTTTAGTAATTGGTTGTTTTATGGAAACAATCGCTGCAATTACAATATTGGTTCCTGTTCTCTTACCTATCGCCATTCAAATTGGTATTGATCCTGTACATTTCGGTATCATTTTAATTTTAAATCTTATGCTGGGGTTGTTAACGCCACCAGTTGGGATGGTTCTATACGTACTGGCTAAAGTATCCGATATACCGTTTGAAAGGTGTGTTATTTCTACCGCTCCTTTCTTAATACCTTTGGTTGTCGTACTTTTACTACTTACTTTTATTCCATCTATTACTATGTGGTTACCTACACTAATTTATAGATAAAAATTTAATATGGGTTTAAATAATTTCTGTGAAAATAGCGATTATTTAAACTCAAATTAGACTCTTTTATAAATTCATTTAGTATTTTTAATCGTTCTCTAAACCAAACATGTTAACCCTCTCAAAAATCTATAAAGTCATTAGATTTTTCTTCCTTTAAAAACGGGTTTATTTTTTCTGCTTCTTCTCAGCAACATATCTCACTTATATCTACAGTGTCACGGACATACAAAAAGCCATTGGTGGTTTATGAAAAATCGTCACGTACGATCTAAAAAAGAACCCTGTAGCAAACAGTTATATGTCTGTAACCGTCTGGCGAACCACACCCAGTAAAGCCTCATTAATTAAATGAACGCTTGCATTTGGTCGTTTTCTGTACTAATTTTGATATTAGACAGAGGACACATGGATGTGTCTAAGCCTTCAGGATGGAGGCTCTGTCGCTTTTCAGGATGATACTGTGCTGCAAGGAGGCAGCGGAAAATACTCTTTTCAGTTATCTCTACTTAATATTCCACGGAAGTAATTTTTCTAATTCGCTTTCTTTATTCTCATCGTTTAATTTTGGTAATTCTTCAAACAGTGCCACCAGATAATCGTATGGAATCAGTCCATTCGCTTTGGCGGTTTCGATGATGCTGTAAAGTATGGCGCTGGATCTCGCGCCATTGCCTGTGTTTGAGAACAACCAGTTCTTACGTCCTATGACGAAGGGTTTGATGGCGCGTTCGGCTCGGTTGTTGTCGATGTTAATTCGGCCATCTTTAAGATAAACGGTGAGCTTTTCCATTGATGGAGGTTGTATTGAATCGCTTTTCCAAGCAAGGATTTTGGTGGCACCTGTTGGGCTGATTTCTCTAACCATGCTTTATAGGCCGCCAGTATTTCAGGGGCTTTTTCTGTTCTGATTCGGAAGGCGTCTTCTACAGTCCCTTCTTGTGTTGACAGTGATTCGATAGCGTAGAGTTTTTTGATGTAGCTAATCGCCATTTGCGCCTTTCCCGCTTTACCTTTCGGCATGGCCTTTTCGGCTTCCACGAACTTTCGACGTGCGTGTGCCCAACAACCTGCAAGGGTTGCGTTGGTTGATTCGTACGCTTGATAACCGTCCACATTGAGGTAGCCATCGAAGCCTTGTAAAAAGTCGATCGCGCATTGTGCTTTTCTCGTTTGCTGGAAGTCGTATAAAACAATGTTTGGTATGGGGTTTTGCTTGTCAGGTCTGTCTTTACCACTGCAATACACCCACATATAACAGTTTGATCGTGCTTCTTTTATCACATTCAACGTGGTTTCATCCGCTTGTAAAACAAGTTGTTCGAGTAATATTTGATGCAGTCGATCATAAAGTGGTTGTAACGCGACCGAACATTTCGCCATCCAATCCGACATGGTTTTCCGACTCAGTTCGATGCCGTATTGCTTGAACAGCGTCTCTTGTCGGTATAAAGGTAAGCTGTATTGGAACTTGCCTGTGATCACCTGACTTAATAAGCTCGGTGTCGCGATACTTTTGGGGATAATGTTTGGCGGCACAGGCATTTGTTTGATTGCGTTATGAGTGCCCGTTTTTTCACACGTTCGACACGCGTATTTAGGGCGAACCGTTTCGATGACTTTAAGCTGTGCTGGGATAAAATTCAATTTCTCAGACGAGTCTTCACCAATACAATGAAGTGCGCCATGACAACAAGAGCAGACTTTTTCAGATTCAGGTAAATCCAGCACGACACGTTCACGAGGTAGATCTTTTGGTAACGGCTTACGTATCGGTTTCACTCGAGTATACGAGATCGTTTCTGTTTCAAGTTCAGTCGTGTCTTCTTCTAAGTCTGTGAGGTTTTCATCAAACAGTTCACCTTGACCGGGTGAGACCTCAGAGCTTTTCCCAAACTGCTTTTGTTGGGCCAAACGCCATTGTTCAAGAATCGATTCGTATTTAGACTGCCATTGAGCAAGCTGGGAGTCTTTTTCACCCAATAGAGCCTCTTGCTCAAGTAATAATTTCTTAAGCAATTCAACATCATTTGGTAGGTCATTTTTCGGTGTTTTCATAGGTTGGATTATACCAACCAAATACCCTAATCGTCATGATATCGATAGGTTAAATGTGGATGTGCATCGTGAGATTGCAGTGGAAGTCCATCTAGCAGCCAATTAAGTTGACGAGAAGATACTTGAATCGACAGATTTTCATCGTCAATCCCCGGCCATTGAAAAGTGCCTTTTTCCAAGCGTTTGTAATGCAACCAAAAACCATTATGAGACCATTGGAGAATTTTGACTTTATCTCGTGCTCGACCACAAAAAACAAATAATTGTTCGCTACAGGGTTCTTTTTCCAGATCGTAGGCGACAATATTGCATAAACCATCAATGGCTTTACGCATGTCGGTTGGCCCACAAATGAGGGCCACATTAAGTTGAGTGGAAGCCGTAAACATAAGTCTTTTGTTCCTGAGGGAGAAAGCAAAAGACTTTATGTTTTTTGGGGATAATTAATACGTGTGGTTTACCGGACGCTTACGATTCACTCACCTATTCCTGCCCTAGGTGGAGAAGTACCGGCGAAGATACTTAATACCCACGCTGGACGCGAGCTAGTAAGGCATACCTTACGAAAAGTAGATCTAGGGGAGTTCGTTTAACTGTAATGGACTGGACTTCCCAGCATTTGCTAAACAACGTAACGCTAAATAGAACTTCCATCAATGTATTGGAGGTCCAACGAAGGTTGTGAACACAGCAGTGACGGCCAATATCGACGACGCAACGATCTTTTCAGTTAGAATAGATTTTTGAATAACTCTCGTATTGCCTCGATGTAAAATTAGCGGTACGAGATGCAGCTTATGGTAAGCCGCCATCGCAAGAATAACGGCAACCAAACCAAGCTTCACTATCAACCAAAAGCCATAGTCTGATGACAGTAAACCTTTCCATCCTGTCAATTCATAGCTCATCCATGTTCCACAGACAATCAAAATCAAAACAGCAACCGCTGCAAGTTCGCCAAAACGTTCTAAGATTCGACTAGACTCTTGGTGCGTGGCTTTTCGCGTAATCAACCACAAAGGGAATAGCAGCCCTAACCACCAAGCGGCAATCAAGATATGAGTAAAGAATATAATCTGGTAATACCAAGCTTGCTCTGTCGCATGACCCGTGAGTGAAAACGAATAAATCAAACTGGCTATGCCCAAGGAAGCGACAATTAATGAAAGGCGTGAAAATGGCCATAGACTGAAGACACGATATGATCCAAGGGTAAGTGACGCTATGATCACCAAGCAATAGCCAATCACATTAGCGATCAAGGTATTGCCCGCAGGCGAATCCCAATAGATAGAGATCATCATAGGGTCAAACATGAGCCATAGACCCTCTTCCATCGTCCCACCGACTAGGATAAAGAAATACGCTATTGTCGCGGCCACGCCAATCAATGCACCTCCTAGCACATACCCTTTTATACGACTCAATAAAGCCGACTGCTGACGCAACAAACAAAATGAAAACAACCCACCCACAACACTTGATATACCAAAATACAACAACCAACGTGTCAGTAATTGCGCAATTTCCCAGCTCGTTAACGTCATGCAGTCTCCATTTCCTAAAATTAAAAGCCTAAAAGATAAAGTCTAATTAGTGCTGCATAAAACCATAAGAACCTTTCATCATATGTCCATCTTCACCCATGGCTTTCCATTGAACGGAGTAGGTATCTGGAGTTAGCTTCGGCAGCATGACTTTAAAATGCTCTGCTGCAGTTGCTTTACGATCATATTTAATCGCCACAGGTTTATTATTCGACCCAATCACTTTCAGACTCACCACTTTCATCGGCTGTTGAAAATGCATTTCTACGCGCTCAGCTTGAGTCATGAGCATGGAACCATCTTCTGGGTATGTCATTGTCATCATTCCGTGTGCATATACGTTTACAGCAGTTGTCATTGCTAATACAGAAAGCGCTAGTTTAATTTTGTTCATACTATGATCCTTTGAA
Source organism: Marinomonas ushuaiensis DSM 15871 (assembly GCF_000521805.1). GTDB lineage: Bacteria > Pseudomonadota > Gammaproteobacteria > Pseudomonadales > Marinomonadaceae > Marinomonas > Marinomonas ushuaiensis. The sequence goes on along the minus strand of NZ_JAMB01000005.1, from coordinate 17,455 downwards.
GTTTAATGGCTTTGAGCTTAATATTTATTTGCACTGGCACAAAGAGGAGCCCTCTTGTACCAGCATTTTGTGCGACTCTGAAAAATCGCGTTTTACATCGATTGAAACAAACTCTCATTTCAATGAAGATTTTTTCCACATAAAGTACACCGCAGGCAAAACTAATAACGTCAGTACGACCGCGCTCACCATGCCGCCAACCATAGGTGCAGCGATTCGACTCATCACCTCCGACCCCGTTCCAGTACCATATAAAATTGGCAGCAAGCCGATAATGATGGATACCGCTGTCATCATCACCGGACGAACTCGCATACCAGCGCCGTGAAGCACCGCATGGTAAAGCGTGTCCGTACTAGGTATGACGCCTTTTTCAGCGCATTTACTTTGTGTCTCAGTCCAAGCTTGATTCAAATACATCAGCATAATGACGCCGATTTCCACGGCCACCCCAGCCAATGCAATGAAGCCAACCCCCACTGCAACCGAGAAATTGAAACCAGACAAATACATCAGCCAGATACTACCCACCATGGCAAATGGTAAAGTACCCATAATGATCGCCACCTCGTAGACATTACGGAAATTGATATACAAGAGGACAATAATGATGGCCAATGTTAGCGGCACTACATAGGTCAGCTTTTCTTTTGCCCGTTGCATATACTCATATTGACCAGACCAATTTAACGAATAACCTGCTGGTAATTGCACTTGCTCAGCGACGATTTTTTGTGCGTTTTCCACATAACGACCAATATCAACACCTTCAATGTCTACAAAGGTCCAACCGTTTAAACGCGCGTTTTCACTTTTTAATCCTGGCGGACCTTCTTCCACATACACATCGGCAATATCACCCAAAGCAATTCGCAAACCATTCGGAGTCACGATTGGCAAAATGGCTAATTGCTCTGGTGAATCACGATATTCCTGTGGATAACGAACATTAATGGGATAGCGCTCAAGCCCCTCAATAGTATTAGTGACATTCATGCCACCCACCGCTGAAGAGATAAGCTCTTGAACATCTTGAATGTTCAGCCCATAACGGGATGCCTTCGCGCGATTAATGTCTATATTGACGTAACGACCACCGGCCACACGCTCAGAATAAACCGATGCCGTGCCTTCAACGGGTTTCAAGATTTTCTCTAACTGCAAACCAATATCTTGAATCACTTTCAGATCAGGACCTGCCACCTTTATACCCACAGGGGTTTTGATGCCCGTTGCCAGCATGTCGATTCGAGTTTTGATCGGCATTACCCAAGCGTTAGTAATGCCAGGGATCTTGACCAGCTGATCCAGCTCTTGCTTGATTTTGTCGCTGGTCATGCCGTCTCGCCATTCAGAATGAGGCTTGAGTTGAATAAAGGTTTCGATCATCGTCAAAGGTGCTGGGTCTGTCGCGGTTTCCGCGCGGCCAACCTTCCCAAAGACAGTTTTCACTTCTGGCAAGGTCGCAATCAATTTATTCGTTTGCTGCAATACCTGACGTGCTTGTCCGATGGAGATCCCCGGATAGGCAGTTGGCATGTACATCAAATCACCTTCGTCCAGGTTAGGAATAAACTCACTGCCCAACTTATTTAACGGCCACATACCAATGGCAAATATAGCAATTGCCACCAAAATGGTGGTTTTCGGAAAACTCAACACGGCTTTTAACGCCGGCATATATACCGCGATCAAAGCCCGATTAACGGGGTTTTTATGCTCAGGTAAGACCTTACCTCGCACAAAGTACCCCATCAAAACAGGTACCAGAGTGATTGCTAATGCCGCCGATGCGGCCATGGCATAGGTTTTGGTATAGGCCAATGGGCCAAACATCCGTCCTTCTTGGGATTCCAAGGTAAACACAGGCACGAAACTGACGGTGATAATCAATAGACTAAAGAATAACGCGGGGCCGACTTCGGTAGCCGCGGCGGTCACAACCTGCCAACGGTTTTCCTTGGTCATTTCGACTTTTTCCATATGCTTATGGAGGTTTTCTATCATCACGATTGCGCCATCAATCATGGCGCCAATGGCAATCGCAATACCGCCAAGCGACATGATATTGGCATTAATACCCTGCAAATGCATGACGATGAAGGCGGTCAAAATACCGACAGGCAGACTGATGATGGCCACCAAAGAGGAACGCACATGAAAAAGAAACACCATACAAACCAACGCAACCACAAGGAACTCTTCCAGCAGTTTGGTCCATAAATTCTCCACGGCACGATCAATCAAACCAGAACGATCATAAACCGTCACCACCTCAACACCTTTTGGCAAGCTGGATTTCAAGGTTTCCAATTTCGCTTTTACGCCTTCGATGGTTTTCTGTGCGTTTTCACCAAAACGCATCACCACCACGCCACCGACGGTTTCGCCTTCGCCATTTAGATCCGCTAACCCTCGACGCATTTGTGGGCCAATACCAACGTCTGCCACATCTTTGATCGTCAGCGGTGTGCCACTTTCACTGACGCCAAGCGGAATCATTTCAATATCTTCGACGCTCTGTATATAACCAGACGCTCGAACCATGTATTCAGCTTCAGCCATTTCAATGACCGACGCGCCGACTTCCTGATTGCCACGTTTAATGGCATTTTGAATGTGACTCAATGGCATGTTTAACGCGCGCAATTTATCGGGATTCACACTTACCTGATATTGCTTCACCATGCCGCCAATAGGCGCCACTTCCGATACACCAGGCACGGTTTGTAATTCATACTTCAAGAACCAGTCTTGCAGTGAACGCAATTGACTCAAGTCGTTTTGACCGGTTTTATCGACCAAAGCGTATAAATACACCCAGCCAACACCCGTTGCGTCTGGCCCCAATTGCGCCCTTGCATTACTTGGCAAGGATGGCGCCACCTGACTTAAATACTCCAACACTCGGCTTCGCGCCCAGTACATATCGGTATCTTCATCAAAAATCACGTAGACATACGAATCCCCAAAGAATGAATAACCACGCACTGTTTGAGCACCCGGCACAGACAACATCGCTGTGGTCATCGGGTACGTTACTTGGTCTTCTACCACTTGCGGTGCTTGTCCTGGATAGCTGGTTTTAATAATAACTTGCACATCAGACAAGTCAGGAATGGCATCAACGGGCGTATTCTTTAACGAATACAAACCAGCGCCCACTAAAATAAAAGTAGCCAACAACACCATGAATCGGTTGTTTATGGACCAACGAATGATCGCTTCAATCATGATATTCTCCTACTTCGTGTCAGTGTCAAAATAGTCAGTAACCATGAACTTCACGCTGCTTTCACGGGTAATCTCAAGCTGAATATTTTTACCAATCGGCAGTTCATCCAGCTCTAACCAATCCGCTAAGGCAAAGTCCATAGTCATTTTTGGCCATTTCCAATCAGTAATGGCATCGTGGTTCACATTCACCATGCGCGTTGTCGCATCAATACGATTAATGCGTGCGGCTACCCAAACATTGTTGGCAGGTTCTGCTGCTGACATTTCATTACCAGACATTGCCGTGTTATTCATTTCAGTGCTATTCATTTCAGTGCTGCTGGCAGGCATTGTCGTCTGCTCATTGTCTATATTCATGCGTTTGAAATCCGAGCTTTTACTAGATTCAGAATCCAATAAAAACTGCGCCGATGTCACAACTTCATCGCCCAGCACCAAGCCATCTAAAATTTCCACGTAGTCATCACCGAACGCGCCGGTTTGGACGGCAATCGATTTATAACGCCCTTCACCCAATGCCAATACCACACGGTTTTGCTCGCCGCCACGAATTAAAGCTTCTTTTGGAATCAATCGTTTTTTACCTGGCTCCGTGGTTTCAATACGAACATGGGCAAACATATCTGGCTTCAGAAGTTGCTCAGGGTTGTCTAAACGAATGCGAACACGCAAGGTGCGGTTTTTGGCATTTAGAGTCGGATAAATAAAATCCACGTTACTGGCGAACGTTTTCCCCGGCAAAAAGTCCATGACAGCCTCAACCTGTTGCCCCACCGCGACAAGATGCGCTTGGCGCTCAAACACTTCGGCATCCAACCACACCTCACTAAGATCTGCGATCGACATCAAGGTTGTGCCAGGCTTAATGTAGAAACCATCCTGAATTCCAAGGTTGTCAATCACACCACTTTGTGGCGCAAAAAAACGCACTTTTTGAGACACCTTGCGCTTTGTCTTTAACTCTTGGATAAAACTGCTCGACACTTGCAGAGCTTTTAGTCTTTCTTCACCCGCGTTGATCATGCGCTGGTCTTTGCGCGCTAACGCAAAGACAAATTCTTCCTGCGCATTCACCAAGGTTGGTGAATACAGATCGAACAATGGCTGGCCTTTTTCAACCGAATCTCCATTGGATTTAATAAAACTCTTTTCAACCCAGCCTTCGACACGAGGATGAATATGTACAATCTTGTCTTCGTTGTAAGTCAAATAGCCCACAGTACGAATATCTGGTTTCAGCACGCCTTCAAATACTTTTCCTGTTCGCACGCCAAGATTATTAACGACTTCAGGCGAGATACTCACAGTACCAGCGCCCTGATTATTGGAACCTTGGTCATCACCATAAAAAGGAATCAAATCCATTCCCATAGGAGATTGACCCGGCTTGTCACGACGGTAATTTGGGTCCATTGGCGCCACCCAGTATAAAGGTGCTTTTTCATCTTTCGTGACTGATGCACCAGCATTCATTTCCCCGTTCATGGCATTAAATGCTTGAAGACCAAAGTGATAACCCGTAGCCGAAAGAACGCCACCTAGTACAAATACACCTATATATCCGATTACTTTCATTTGAGTTTCACCTCTTCACCTTGTGCCATCACATAATTCAATTCTGCCAAGCGCTTAAAACGCTCAATGCGAATATTCAACAATTCAATATGCGCATTCAGTGTCGCGATACGCGCCTGAACCACATCCGAAAAAACACCATCATTACTGGTATAAGCATTCAACATGGCTTGTGCGCTTTCTCTGTAACTAGGAAGTAACTTTGTTTGATAAAGACGGATTCGTTGATCTAAAAGAGTAATATCAGATGTCAGAACACGGTATTTCGCCATGAATTCATTCAACACCAGATGTTTTTCAGAAAGAAAAGACTCAACTTGTAAGGACGCGGCTTTCACTTGAGCATCCTGTCGACTAGACGAAAAGATTGGTACGCTGACACTCACCGCAATCGACGCCAGATCGGCTCGATCTTTACCGCTTAGATCATCACCGCGATACCCGTAACCCAAGGTAACACCCCATTCTGGTTTGTACTTTTGCTCGGCAATTGCTTTATCTATCTGTGCGGTATTAGATTGAACATCGACAATGCGAACCAACGGATGTTGACTCAGACGAGCCGCCAAGGAATTTGGTGGAAGAATATTAGACTGGGCTAGAAAAATGGGTTCACCCGTTGTTTTCAGAGTGATATTTTGATCCGATGCATTCGGATCAGTCATTGTTGGAAGGATATATTGAGACAGTTTTTTCAGCGCATTTTCTTTCGATTGGCGAAGCTGCGTCAGGCGATGGTCTAACTTAATCAACTCCAGTTCAGAGCGTACTAAATCTTGCTGTTTGGCTCGCCCGTACGCCGAGCTATAACTGCTTTCCACTACCTCATGAAGTTGTTCGAACAAGGTTCTATTTTGCTTAACGAGTTTGATACTTTCTTCGTAGCTGTAGGCCGTTAGCCAAAGGTTTGACACTTCCATCGCCAGCATTGCGCGACGATTATCTCGCATCAAGGGCATTTGATCGCCTTGCGCTGCGTATTTTTCCCCTGTTAAACGTAAAGTATCGCCAGCTGGAAACATCTGCGATACCGACACGTTAAATTGCGTCATCGCTTCTTGGTTAAAATCAAAACTGTCGGTTGGCATATTCAATAAACCAACATTGATCTTTGGATCCGGTAACGCAGTCATGCCTTGGCTTAAGGCGCGAATAGCATTCTCTTTCTGCTGACTGGAAATCAACCAGTCATCTTGGGAGACGGCTTTTTCCACCGCTTGTTGCAGGCTTAACACTTCTGCGCTCGCAACAAAGGGCAGTAACGACAATAGGAAAACGGAGGCAATACGATTCGTTTTACCGATTAAAAATTGACGGCAATAGACACTCTGTAATAAATGACAGAATGCCAAAAAATTGTTTTTGGCCATTGGCTCGAGTACTCATTTTTAAATTCATAAAATCTCAACGCACATTAAAGCGATGAGTGAAACTGCGAATTTAAGAAATGACTATAGGGGGGAAATAAGGCGTATTTGGGTGGGTAGAAACGTAGAATTCAGACGACAGAGTCGTGTGAACAGAAGAAATATTGTCGGAATCAGAATGATAACTGACCAGTAAGCCTGAAAAGCTACCGCAATGATTGTCCATACAATTTTGGTGATTATGCTCTGATGTCAAACTAGAACATTCGTCCATCGAAGCGGACATACAAGAGATCCCCTTATCAGGAGACATATCATGATCCGATAAATCAGGCATGGTATGCGCTTCCATAGACATCATATTCGAGGAAGGTGACATCATACTGTTCGTTGCCATTGCCAACGAAAATAACGATAGCAAAAACAGCAACAAACACACGAAACTGTGTTTTCTCGCTGATATGCTGATGTTATTTAAAAAAAATGATGGCATTTATAAAATTCTCTGCAACTAATCAACAAACTATATGTAAGTAAAAAGCTTAAAGCAACTCAAACTTAAATTTTGATAATCATCTGTACTTCCCAAACTTTACTAGACAACAATTAACATGAAAACCTACCTAAATCGAGGTTTTCATAAACTTCAAGCATATCGTCACCATTGGCTTCATCATCCCATTTACCCATAGACTAAAAAATGCTTCCTTATATTTCTGCATTTTTAAATGTCAAAAAAGAAACTTTTAAGTTGCCTAGTATAAAAATAGCAGCTGATATGCCTCTATTAAATCTAAAAAGAAACTTATTAGTTTCCTTATGATAAATCTACTACAGCAAATCAAAAATCGCCGTTTAGCACTGAAACTCAAGCAGAATGACATGCCAATGCGTATTGGCATTTCTAGGCAGCAGTATCAACGGCTTGAAGCAAAAGGCAATCCAAGACTCGAGTCTCTTGAACTGATTGCCAAGGGTCTCAATAGCGACGTCATGCTGATTCCAAAAGAAAAGCTAAATGCTGTTTTAGCTGTTCTTGAAAGTGATGGTAACAACACCCCTTTACCGCACAAACAGCCCGATCACTCTAACGAACAAAAGCAACTATCGGATAATCCATGGAAAGGGTTACTAGAAGACAAAGATGGAAACGAAGATGTCAACGGAAATTAATGTTCTTAAGTTGACGTTACATGGCCATCTAGTGGGGTACTTGGCAGGGGCAAAAAATGGACGTAATGCTCTTCAATTTGCTGAAAGCTATCAATCTAATATAGCACGCCCTACTTTTAGCTTAACCACCCATCCAAATTTACCTCGTGCCAATAAAATTAGCTATCTGAGCCATGGGCGACAAACCAACGCCTGCATCCTATTTTGTCTAATCTATTGCCTGAAGATTCATTGCGAGAACTGATCGCTCAAGGGCTCAAAACCCATGTTGATAATGAGTTCCATATTTTGTCTTATCTGAGTATGGATTTACCGGGTGCATTAATCGCTAAACCGATGGAGCCTGAAGATGTGCCTGTCCATTTATTCTCATCTCACGGCCAAGTAAAAGCAGTTAAATTTGACAAACTTAGCCAAGAAAACAAGTTCTCTTTGGCTGGTGTTCAGATGAAGTTTTCCATGAAGGAAAAAGACGGTCGATATAACTTATCGAAAGATAACGTACTTGGCGATTGGATTGTGAAAACACCTTCCACTAAACACAAAGAAGCCCCCGCCAACGAGTTCACAGCCATGACCCTCGCTTCTCTCATTGGCGTAGAGATTCCTGAAATAAAATTGGTCGAGATAGACCAATTAGACAACCTTCCACAAATCAACCTTCCTGATGAAAAATACAATTCAGGCAACTACGAACAAATAGCAAAAATCCTGTATCAGTTTTCTGGCGATAGTCTAAGTGATGTCCAGCAACTTGCTCGTCGTTTACTCGCCAACATCCTATTAGCAAACGGCGACGCACACTTAAAAAACTGGAGCTTACTCTATTCAGATCAAGTAATCCCCAGACTCTCTCCTGCTTACGATATAGTCACCACCAGTGTTTATATTGAAAACTAAATTGATTTCTGGAGTCCCTAAAGAGCAAATTTTCCGACGCCACTATTGAACTAAGATTTTACTAAGAAAAGTCTAAAGTAGATAAGTTAGATTCTTACTGTCTTATTTTTCGAAGACATCAAGTACGCTTTTTATATGCTTAGGGTAGTCAGTAATAATCAAAGATTCTTGTTTTTCATCTATCACAAAGAATGATGTAATTTTCAAAATTCTAGATCTATTTTCTCCTACCCCTATTTCTACTAGATATTTTTCTAAGTCAAATAATACTGGTTTTGAACAGATCTGCTTTGGATCACAAGACACTTTAAGCATATTTAGCTTAATAGACGCCTTATATGGATAAAGAATAGAGCTAGACTTAACGATATCTATAAGCTTCAAATCAAAAACCAGATACTCCATGCTTTCAGGGGACGGGTGATATTCTTCTTGCTCCGCTTTTAGGATAAGGCCTTCTGTATAAGCAATTAATTCATCTGGGGTAGATGAAAAAACTGCGTAACTACAGAACACAAAAAAACAAAAAATTAGCTTACGCAGAAAAAAACTCTCCTATATAGATACAAAACGCGCCAATAAATAATCAACTATTAGAGGTAATAAAGAAAGGCTTAATTAAAAGGGGGATTTTCTTACCGAAATGTTTCACTTTATAGTTTGCAGATACAAAAAAGCCCCGACGAAGTAAGCAAATACTAACCGTCGAGGCTTTATAATCTGGTAGGGCTAGGCAGATTCGAACTGCCGACCTCATCCATGTCAAGGATGCGCTCTAACCAACTGAGCTATAGTCCTAAAAAGTGTTGGCTATTATACGCAGAGGGTTGGTTTTGACAAGCCCTCGTTCGTACTTTTTGAAGCCTTTGTTTCAAATAGGTTACTCGTTGGTTGGGATAAGTAATTCATGTCCTATTACTTCGTCAACCAAGTCATAAGGCACTTTGTATTTTTTGCCTTTGAATTTCACGAGTGCGTAGTCATAGCACATTTCGATCACGGTACAATTAACAATGACACCGTTGTCGATGACTCGAACTATATTGTAATTTCTTAAGGTAATTGCCATTTTCTTATTATTTCCAATCCGGTTTAAGATTCACCGACATCTTTTAATTTTCTCTGTAGCTGACGTATTTGGTCTCGATAACCGGCTGCCAGTTCAAATTTCAACTCTTCAGATGCAAGGGTCATTTCTTTTTGTAGTTTAACCATGGCTTTACGCACTTGAGCCACGTCTTCCATACTTTCCACTTGGTAGTCTTTCGCGGTTTCGGCCACTTTCTTAGTTTTACTGCCGCGCTTACCTGCTCCAGGGTTATAAGCCCCTTCCATGATGTCTTCAACTGATTTAGTAATACCAACTGGTGTAATGCCATGTTCTTTATTATGTGCGACTTGTTTTTCTCGTCGACGATCTGTTTCGCTAATCGCGCGCTCCATCGACCCAGTAATTCGATCTGCATAAAGAATCGCTTTACCATTCACGTTTCGAGCAGCACGACCGATTGTTTGAATCAAGGATTTTTCTGAACGTAAAAAACCTTCTTTATCTGCATCTAAAATAGCAACAAGGCTGACTTCTGGGATATCCAAACCTTCTCGTAATAAGTTGATACCGACCAGTACATCAAACTCTCCAAGACGAAGATCTCGGATGATTTCAACCCGTTCAACCGTATCAATGTCTGAATGCAAATAACGAACTCGCACACCGTGCTCATTCAGATAATCACTTAAATCTTCGGCCATCCGTTTGGTTAAGGTTGTTACTAAAACTCTTTCGCCAATTGGCACTCTGAGATTAATTTCAGATAACAAATCATCTACTTGAGTCGCGACTGGACGAACTTCTAAAATAGGGTCGATAAGTCCTGTCGGTCTCACAATCTGCTCTACAACCCAGTCTTGATGCTCTGCTTCATACTTGCCTGGTGTTGCGGACACAAAAATGGTTTGTGGCTTGATTTGCTCCCACTCTTCAAATCGCATGGGTCTGTTATCCAGCGCTGAAGGCAAACGAAAGCCGTATTCGACCAGGTTCTCTTTACGAGATCGGTCTCCTTTGTACATTGCACCGATCTGCGAGACGGTTACATGCGATTCATCGATGACTAAAAGCGCGTTAGCTGGCAAGTAATCAAATAACGTCGGTGGTGGCGAGCCCTCTTCTCGACCGGATAAATAGCGTGAATAGTTCTCTATTCCCGAGCAATACCCTAGCTCTTGCATCATTTCTAAATCGTATCGAGTACGTTGCTCAAGACGTTGTAACTCAACCAGTTTATTCAGAGATTTCAGTTGTTCTAATCGCTCATCTAGCTCAACTTTAATACGAGCAATGGCACCATCGACAGTTTCTTTTGGTGTCACATAGTGTGTTTTAGGGTAAATCGTCACTCGCGGTACTTTTCGAATCGTTTTGTTAGTAAGAGGATCAATCATCGATAAGTTTTCAACTTCATCATCGAAGAGCTCAATACGCACAGCAATGTCTTCTGAATCGGCAGGAAATACTTCAATCACATCACCACGTACCCGAAAATTGCCACGCTCTAGTACAAGGTCATTTCGGGTATATTGCAACTCCGCCAAACGACGCAATACGGCACGCTGATCAATTCGATCACCTCGATCTAGGTGCAACATCATTTTTAGATAGGACTCAGGGTCACCCAAGCCATAAATGGCAGAAACCGTCGCTACGATAATAACGTCTTCCCGCTCTAATAAGGCCTTGGTCGCAGACAGTCGCATACGCTCTATATGTTCGTTAACGGAGGCGTCTTTTTCGATAAAAGTATCAGAAGCCGCAACATAAGCTTCAGGCTGATAATAATCATAGTAGGAAACAAAATATTCTACGGCGTTGTTTGGAAAAAACTCTTTGAATTCACCATAAAGCTGAGCGGCCAAGGTTTTGTTGTGCGCCATCACAATAGTAGGACGCTTAACCTGAGAGATAACATTGGCAATGGTGTAGGTTTTACCGGAGCCCGTTACGCCAAGCAAAGTTTGATGGGCTAAACCCGCTTCGACACCACGAACAAGTTTCTCGATGGCCTTCGGCTGATCGCCTGCAGGTGAGTAAGGTGAAACGACTTGAAACTCTTGCGACACGAATTTTTTCCTAAGCTTTAAAATCGACTTAACAGGATAACAAATCTTACAACATGCGTCTGACTTTTAAATAAGATTCGTAAAGAATAAAAATTCAACTTTACCTAGTGTGTACGCCTATATACCATAACAATCTAAGTTTATAACAAATATAAAACATGATTGGCGTCGATTCGCTCATCTTCAACATAGTGCAAACATACAATGAGATTGAATAAGCTCCTTCCAGCCCTTGATTGGCTTAAAACCTACAGCAAAATGGACTTTCAACAAGATACTGTTTCAAGTATTGTTTTTACCATCATGGTGATACCACAAAGTTTAGCCTACGCTATGTTGGCAGGTTTACCTGCAATTACAGGTTTATATGCGAGTATTTTACCTTCGGTTTTGTATTCTTTGTTTGGAACAAGTCGTACATTGGCAGTCGGACCTGTGGCATTAACCTCTGTGATGACCGCTTCTGTGGTAATGCCTTTTGCAGTTTCAGGTACTGAGCAGTATGCCACCGTCGCGATTTTGCTTGCTTTCTTATCTGGTGTATTTCTACTTGTACTGAGCTTGTTACGCTTAGGCTTTTTAACAAACTTATTAAGTCATCCAGTTATTTCTGGCTTTATTAGCGCATCAGCACTCCTTATCGTTATTGGCCAATTAAAGTACTTATTAGGCATCCAATCTGAGGGCGACACCCTTATCCCTTTAATCACCAGCCTGTATGAGCATTTAAGCGATATAAATTTACCAACATTTATTCTGAGTTTTACTTCAATTGTTTCACTTCTTTTAGTGCGCCGACATTTTTCAGGCTTTCTAAAATACGTAGGTTGTTCTGCAAAAACAGTACAACTATTCGGAAAGTCAGGACCCGTTCTGATTGTTGTGCTTGCTACTGTAGCTGTTGCCGTTTTCTCTCTAGACAAACTTGGTGTCAGCATTATTGGTGCGGTTCCTAATACAATCCCCAGTATCAATACAGAGTTAATCGACCTAGACATCATATGGAAGTTACTACCTGGTGCATTTCTAATTAGCATCGTCGGCTTTGTTGGCTCAGTGTCTGTTGCCCAATCTTTTGCCGCAAAGCGTCGTCAAGACATCGATCCGAATCAAGAGTTGGTTGGACTTGGTTTAGCTAATATAGGCTCTGCATTGTCTGGTGCTTTTCCTGTCACTGGTGGCTTCTCACGTACTGTTCTAAACGCAGACTGTGGTGCCAAAAACCCAATGACAGGGATTATTTCTGCCTTTTTAATTCTGTTGATTTTACTCTTTTTAACGCCTTTATTTTTCTATCTACCCAACGCTATTTTGGCGGCAATCATTTCCATATCTATGATGCAGCTCGTCAGTGTAGGAGACCTTTGTCACTTATGGCGCTTCTCTAAAAAAGAGGCCTTTCTTCTGTTAGTGACTTTTTCTGTCGTATTAGTAGAAGGCATGCAAACAGGCTTAATCACTGGTGTCGTACTGTCTTTATTGTTTTTCCTCTGGCACACAAGTCATCCACATATTGCGATTGTTGGACGAGTACCAGGTACAGAACATTTTCGAAATGTTCAACGCTTTACCGTAGAAACACACCCAAGCATTCTGACTGTCCGTATTGATGAAAACCTATTTTTTGCGAATGCTCGCTCTCTTGAAGAAAGACTACAAAGTTTGGTTTCACAAAATTCAGCGATTAAACATCTCGTACTGATGTGTACTGCTGTTAATATGATTGATGCGAGCGCGCTGCAAAGCTTGGAAAAAATCCTTGATCGCTTGAACGATGCGGGCGTGAAGCTTCATTTGTCCGAAGTGAAAGGACCTGTAATGGATAGACTAAAAGATTCCGATTTAATACAGCACTTAAGTGGCAAAATTTTTCTGACTCAACATCAAGCCATAGAAGAGTTAGAGGAGAAACAAGCCAAGATTTAAACTGGCTTGTTTCTAACACGGCAAACTGGCTAGATAATTAAGCTAGTTTGTCGTTTCTTCCTCATTAACAACTTGGATAAGGTCTTTATTTCGAGCTAAAAGCCCTGCTCCAATGCCTTTTACGCTTGATAACTGTTCAATAGAATCAAAACGACCATTGGCATCTCGATAAGCAATAATAGCCTCTGCTTTTTTAAGGCCAACACCTGACATAACAGCAGCAAACTGAGATGCTGTGGCAGTATTTATATCAAGAGGCGTGGCTGCAAACAAAGAAATGGGCATAAGAGCCAAAGAAAACACAAGAAGTGAACGAGAAACGCACACACGAAACATTCGATTTAAAGTCATCATAATAATAAAATCCTTTTAAAATTTTCTTCAAAGAAACCTGGCATCATGCCAATAAAAAACCACTTAGCGTTTCAACATTAAAAATAGAAACAGTAAGTGGTTTTAGAGTAAAAGTTTTTTAAAAAGACTTCAACTGTCATTGCTTATCAATTCACGCAATGACACCTAAATCGGAATTTACTTGAGTCAATACAGCAATAGGATCAGCTGACTGAGTAATAGGACGCCCCATGACAAGATAATGACTACCTGCCGCCATTGCTTCAGCTGGCGTCATAATACGCTTCTGATCGCCCTGAGCAGAGCCTGTTGGACGAATACCAGGCGTCACCAAGACAAAGTCTTTTCCAAGGTTAGAAGACAGCATATTCGATTCTTGTGCAGAACAAACCACACCGTCCATACCTGAGGATTTCGCCAAAGCCGCAAGACGTTTTACGTGCTGCTCTGGCGTTGCGTCAATACCTATTTCAATAAGATCTGATTGGTCCATACTGGTTAGCACAGTCACAGCAATCAAGAGTGTATTGTGATCTGGTAATTGTTGTAGCGCATTAGCTGAGGCTTCCATCATACGACGACCACCTGTTGCGTGCACATTCACCATCCACACTCCCGCTTTTGCGGCAACACTTACAGCGTTAGCGACGGTATTTGGGATATCATGAAATTTCAGATCAAGAAAAATATCAAAACCTAATTTATGAAGCTCATCTAAAATAGCGGGACCAGCAGTCGTAAATAATTCTTTACCCACTTTGACTCGACACTGGCTGGGATCAAGTCGTTTTGCCATTTCAATGGATTGCGTCATGGTTGGGAAATCTAAGGCAACGACTACAGGTGATTGGCAACTCATTCAGTGTCCTCTTTTTTTCAATGTTTACGGTTCGTTTTTGTATGCTTTATTGATATGCAATTTATCGACGGTATATAGGTTATTCGCCTTCTAAGCCATGAATTGGCTTCACCATGCCCCAACTTTTACAACTTGGGCACTGCCAATGTAATTGATGGCCAGGAAAACCGCATTGTCGGCATTGGTACTTATGTTTAGCTTGAATAAGTTGATCTATCAATTCAAAAAGTACCACCAAATGCTGCTGGTTATAACCATCCGAATCCGCCAACTGTAAATTAATCAACTCTTTGAAACCCTTAATTGTTGGGTGCAATCTCAGCTGCTCAATTAAGAACATTTCGGCGTAATCTTTGTCTGCTTCAAGATAATGTTGAACCAGCGCCATAATCAAAGCTGTCGATGGTTTTTGCTGATTCTGCTCCTGGAGGAATTTGATGTAACCACCGCTTCCCCAAATTTTCTGATAGCACTCTTTTAACTTTGGAATGATGATAGAGATAAATTCAGGATCTTGTTCAGCCGCATGCTTTAACTCTTTAATCGCGTCTCGATAACGGCGTTGACTACCTAATACATCGGCGGCACCAATACTGGCTCTAACACAACTAGGGTCAACCCCCAAAGCTGATTTATAATGTTCAAAAGCAGGATTTAATTGCTCTTTCTTCTGAAACTCTTGTGCCACTTCACAATGAAAGTGTGCCAGTCGTTTGATGTCTTTTTTGGCAGATGTTTCTTTTACTAACTCAGTACCAATTTGAATGGCTTTATCCCAACTTTGTTCGAACTCATAAAGGTCGACCAGCAAACCGAGAATTTTTGGCTGGAACTCAGTTTTATGTGATGTAGATGCCATATTTAGTAATAAACGCCCGGCTCTGTCCAACAAACCTGCAGACATAAAATCGCTGGCGAGCTCTAATTGCACCATACGCATTTCACGTTGTGATATCTCAGGACGGGCAAGCAAACTCTGATGTATATTGATGGCTTTTTGTATCTCACCTTTTTTTCGGAATAAATTCCCTAAAGTAAGATGGATATCAAAGGTATCAGAATTAATTTCAAGAGAGTCAACAAAGGCATCGATTGCTTCTGAATGTTGATCATTAAGGAGATGATTTAAACCACGAAAGTAGTCATTAGGAATATTTTTCTTAGGCTGTTTGGCTTTTTTCGTCGAGTTTTTTCGCCCCATTACCCAGCCCACAAAGAGAGCGGCAAATAGAACTAAAAACAGCCCAATTTCTGTCAACTCAATTACTCCTTACCTACAGAAAGCTCTTTGGTAATAGAGGCTTTACGCAAGGCATCCACTTCATCTTGGGCTTTTTCATATTTTCGGTTTAGCACTCTGATTTGGCGCTCGCTGCGCAAGTAAGTCACAGAGCTGACTAAAAGAGCCACACAAACACCGAGAGTAAAAGATAAAATGAGATAGAGCGCGACGCTCAGTTCTGGACCTTGCCAAAAAACCAGATCAAGACCGATAAGTTGCGGATTACGGATGGCGAAAAGCACACCAACAGCAAGAAAGAAAATAATAAGAACAATGTATATAACTCTTTTCAGCCATTTAAGCATAAAACAACCTACCAAAAATATAATGGCGTTATTATGCCGTGATAGCTCAAAGATTTCGAGGCATAAGACGTAAATTAGTTAAGTTCATTAATCTCATCATCAGGTAAATTAACCAATTCTCTTAGTTCCTTACCTGGTTTGAAATGAGGTACATATTTTGCTGTCAACTCTACCGATTCACCTGTTTTAGGGTTTCGTCCTATTCTAGGTGCACGATAATGCAGGGAAAAACTACCAAAGCCTCTTATCTCTATGCGCTCACCATTCGCCAAAGAATCGGACATATGCTCAAGCATAGCCTTAATAGATTTCTCTACATCCTTTACTGGTAAATGAGATTGCTGATCGATTAGCAGCTCTATCAGCTCAGATTTTGTCATTACTGTCCTCGCGACTATATTTTGATCACTATGTAAGACTAGCTAAATTCAGAAAGAAAGCAATAAGTTAACGCACTTTAGAGTGACTTTTACTCATTTTATTCGCTCGAAATAGCGAATATCACAAATCCATGCGTTCCAAAACTAGCATAGAAGCAACCTAGCTTTTATAATATCGCCCATATTCAACACATTGGAAGAAGTATAATGAGCTATAATAAAATTCCTGCGGGCAAAGACGTCCCAAATGATATCAACGTAATAATCGAAATCCCTGCACAAGCGAATCCAGTAAAATACGAAGTCGACCACGATATGGACGCTCTTGTTGTTGATCGCTTCATGACAGCACCAATGTTTTACCCAGCTAACTACGGCTATGTAAATAATACATTGGCAGACGATGGTGATCCAGTTGACGTATTAGTTATCACACCTTACCCAGTGGTTCCTGGCTCTGTCATTCGTTGTCGTCCAGTTGGCGTATTAAACATGTCTGATGAAGCGGGTATGGACGCTAAATTGGTTGCTGTTCCTCACGAAAAATTAAGTAAAGAATACGGCCACATTCAAGATGTGAACGACATTCCACAATTGCTACGTGATCAAATCGAACATTTCTTCGAAAACTACAAAACCCTTGAGAAAGGCAAATGGGTAAAAGTAGACGGTTGGGCGAATGCTGATGAAGCACGTAAAGCCATCGTTGAAGGTGTCGAAGCTTATAACGCACAATAAAAATTCAAGCTAACCAAACACGTTAGCCTATATAGTTATTTTATTGCGTAATAGTTTATAGACATAAAAAAACCGATCATCAGATGAAGTGACCCCATAAAGTTGGACTCATTTCTAAGCGGCTACCAAGGCCTGATTTCGATATTCAATCGGACTCAGGCCTTTTAGTTTCTGCTTAATTCGTTTGTGGTTGTAATAGTCGATGTATTCTTTAATCTTCCCAATAAGATCATCGGCAT
>NZ_JAMB01000004.1 GCF_000521805.1 Marinomonas ushuaiensis DSM 15871 | reverse complement strand
ATTGATGAGAAGAACCCGAATTTCCCGCATTCAACCTGTCTCGGGCTTTTTGGCAGACAGCAAATTCTAACTGTCCGCCGCCGATGGTATCGAAGGTGTGAGATTCGGTGATGACCATCTTACTTGCCGATTCACGCGGCGCAGAGCCTTGTGTACCAAAATAATTGGGGTCAGAGTTAAATTAAAAAATAAGCGTGCGCGTCATAATTTAATGAACGAAATATCAGTAAGAAAAAAGGAGGGATTTATAAAGAAAAAGAACCATCCATTAGTTTCTTGATTGTTTCATTGTCATTTTAATTTAACGCGTGTTGGTGAAAATTGCCAATAGTGTTTTCAATAGAGAATAAGACGGCAGATCACGCTTCGCTCATCGTGCCCAACAAGAGCCAAGACACAACCCCATCTAAAACTGGGGAAGGAACAAAGCGGCAGATCACGCTTCGCTCATCGTGCCCTACAGACCATCACGCTTCACTTAAGACTTGGTTCATTTCTTTCCATGTGAGTCCACTGCCCTTTTTCTTCTCTGCTTTCGTCTCGTTACTTGGCACATTTTGTGTTAGTTGGATGATTTGTGCGGAGATGTAATAATTTGGGCCAGAGTAAAATTAACGCTAAAAATATAGATTTAATTTTACTCTGACCCAATTGTTTTATTTTTAACTTCACCCTTATCCTAATTATTATTTAATAATTTAAATATGCTTCGATTTTAAAGATGGTTGAAAATTAATTTTATTTCTCTATAAAATCAGCCCAACAAACTGTTTTCATAAATTTAGGCATAAAACCATTGAGCTCTATACTTACATTTTGATTGATATTTTTATCGTCAGTTAACCTCACAATAATTACTTCCCCATTAATAATCTCAAGAAGAATATCAAATATACCTTCTTGGTTTATCGAAATAGACCCACCTAAAAACTCATTACCAGACATTACATGAGGACTATTTTCATCAACTTTTAAAGCTAGCCTATTATCGATTTTATTCTTCGTAACTTCAAAATAATAACCTTTAAATCCAATAATCAAACCAGATTCACCCGATTTTTTACTTATACACATCACATACATTATTCCAACATCATTAGTGCCTAGAATATTTTCTCTAATTTCACCTGTTACAGCATCCTTAGTCTTTTCATAGCTCCAAGAGGTTAGTGAATCAGCATTGGCAAATACTGGATATGTAATCACTATAAAAAGAATCGATATAAGTTTTTTCAAAATTTAATCCTATTAAAATTAGGTCTTGATTTTACTAAAAATTTAAAAATAGTGTTCAATAAAAAGTAAAAAATATTTTGTTAAATGATTAATCCTCAAAAAAATCTGGCTAAACGAGGGTGCGCGCTATGCATTTATTAATGAAATATCACTAAGAAAAAAGGAGGGATTTTTACAGAAAAAGAACCATCCATTAGTTTCTTGATTATTTCATTCCATTGTCATTTTAATTTAGCGTGTGTTGATGAAAATTACCAGCGGTGTTTTCTATGGAGAATAAGTCCTTTTTGGCCTAAAGGCGTAAGCTACACCTGATATTGCGTCGCAATGGGTCAAAGCCCTTTTTAATGAGGCTGTTGTGTCAATTAGGTATGTAGGTCAAAAAGGGGTTTGACCCTTGGTTGCTCCAAACCAATCAAATGAGGCAAGGTAAAGCCGATGAACGAGGTCAAACGGCAGTGTCGAGCGAATGGCTTTGCCTTGGCGATGTTGAATGGATAACTTGTCGGAATAAATTCCGACCTACAAGAACCAGACATAACCCCATCTTCCGTCTTCCCCTTGAAAGAAAAAAGGGGAAGAAACTTAACCCCAATTTTTCCCGTAATTACAGACTTAATTAAGCTTCATTTAAGACGTTGTTGATTTCTTTCCACGTAAGTCCACTGCCCTTTTTCTTCTCTGCTTGTACTTCTTTATTTGATTCGTTACTCGGCATGGTTTGTGTGATTTGGATGATTTGTGCAGAGATGGAGATGGCGATTTCGAAGGGTTGTTTGCCTGTGACTTCGGCGATGCCGACTGGGCTGTGTACTGAGTCAATTTCGGCTTGGCTGAATGAGGCGCTGGCGAGGCGTTTTCTGAATCGTAGCGCTTTGGTTTTTGAGCCGATTAAACCGATGAATCGACAGTCTTTTCGATCTAATAAAGCTTCTGTCAGTTGGTAATCTAAAGCGTGATCGTGGGTCATGATGATGGCGATTTCATTTGGTGTCATTTGGTCGATGTGTTCCAACATGGATTCGTACAAATACGGTGTGACGTTGGTTGGTAACACATCTGTGCTGCGTTGATCCGCCAAGTTGGTTCGGCTATCCACCCAAGACACTTTGGCTTTCATGTTGCCTAATACATTCACCAAGGTTGAGGCGACGTGCCCCATGCCAAAGATGGTGATTTTAGCGGCGGGTTCTGGAAAGTATTCCAACAACACTGTCACCGCACCGCCACAACATTGGTTTGTTTTGGCGGCCAGTGGAAAGTTTTCCAATTGATGAGAAGAACCCGAATTTCCAGCATTCAACATACCTCGGGCTTTTTGACAGACAGCAAATTCTAACTGTCCGCCGCCGATTGTGTCGAAGGTGTGTGATTCGGTGATGATCATTTTACTAGCCGATTCCCGTGGCGCCGAGCCTTGTGTACCGATAACCGTGGCGATCACCCATGCTTGGCCTGTCTTTTCGACTTCGGCCAAGGCTTGTATCCAACTCATCGAAGACATCATAGAGGTTACGCCTTTTGTTCTGACACAGATTGTTTTGATATAGATTGTTGTTTGAACATCTCTGCGGCTTGTAAGCTATAATACACGGCTTCTGGCGTGGCTGGTACGGCCAAAGGTGGTGAGAAAGTATGATCACACACCGCAGCACACGCGTCTTTCAATGCACACCAAACCGAGATGCCTAACATCAAAGGCGGTTCGCCGACGGCTTTAGAGCGGTAAACCGACTCTTCACTGTTGGGTCTTTCAAACAACTTCACGGTGAATTTTTCGGGTACATCCGCCGAGGTTGGGATTTTGTAATTGGCTGGGCTGTTCGTGGTGATGCGCCCTTTTTCGTCCCAGCTTAATTCTTCTGAGGTTAACCAACCCATGCCTTGTACAAATGCGCCTTCGATTTGACCGATGTCGATGTCCGAGTTTATGGAGTCGCCAACGTCATGAAGAATATCAACTTGAGTGACTTTATATTCGCCAGTGAAGGTATCAACGATCACTTCAGACACGGCTGCGCCATTGGAGTAATAAAGGAAAGGACGGCCTTTCGCGGCTTTTCGGTCGTAACCAATTTTCGGGGTTTTATAAAAGCCCGTTGACGATAAAGACACGCGATTCATGTACGCCAGTTTCACGAATTCTGGGAAGCTCATCTCTTCTGCGTTACCTCCTGAACCAAGCTTAACCACGTCGTCTTCAATGGCAAAATCGTCTGCGGCAATACCGAAATGTTCCATGGCGAATTCTTGCAAACGACCTTTGATTGTCATCACAGCATCGAGCGCCGCCATACCATTTAAATCGGTTCCTGCGGAGGCTGCGGTTGGTGAGGCGTTTGGCACTTTATCGGTACGAGTGGAACCAACGTTGACCCGTGTAAAATCAATGCCAAAGGTTTTCGCAACGATCTGCCCAACCTTGGTATAAAGCCCTTGTCCCATTTCTGTTCCGCCGTGGCTCACGTGTACGCTGCCATCGGTGTAAACATGCACCAAAGCGCCGCCTTGGTTTAGGTGTTTTGAGGTAAAGGAAATACCGAATTTCACGGGCGTCAGCGCCAAACCTTTTTTAAGGAATGGGCTTTGTTTATTGAAGGCGTTTATGGCTTCTCGGCGAGCACGGTAATTTGAGCTGGCTTCCAATTCTTCGATCAAAGGCAATAAGACATTTTCGTCCACTTCTTGGCCGTAAGGCGTGGTGCTTTTGCCGTCTTGGTAACAGTTGATTTTGCGAACGTCTAATGGGTCTTTACCAACGGTAGCAGCGATTTCTTCAATCACAGCTTCAGCCAGTAAGACACCTTTTGGGCCACCAAAACCACGGAATGCGGTGCTGGAAACCGTGTGAGTTTTACCGCGATAACCACTGATTCGTGCGTTCGGAAGATGATACGCATTGTCTGCGTGAAACATAGCGCGATCGACTACGCCATCGGATAAATCGGCGGTACAACCACATTTACCGACCATGTCGTATTCTGCGCTGATGATCTCGCCTTCTTTTGAAAAGCCCACTTCGTAGCTGTTCCAAAAATCGTGACGCTTGCCTGTTTGCACCATATCGTCTTGACGTGGCACACGGTATTTCACCGGACGACGATTACGAATCGCGAACACGGCGGCCATACAACTGAACACGGCCGCTTGAGATTCCTTACCGCCAAAGCCGCCGCCCATGCGTCGTACTTCGACTAATATTTGAGCAACGGGTAAATCCAATACTTTCGCCACCAGCTTCTGCACTTCGGCAGGATGTTGAGACGAGGCATAGACCAAAACGCCGCCGTCTTCATTTGGTATCGCGACACTGATTTGGCCTTCTAAATAAAAGTGCTCTTGGCCTTTGATATAGATATCAGATTTGATTGTGTGAGGCGCGGTTTTCATCGCTTCTTTTGGGTCACCGTTTTGAATCGTATGCGTTGGTAATACGAATTCTTGGCGATCCAAAGATTGTTTAGGATGCAAAGTCGCTTCACGCGGTTTGTAGACGATTTCTGCCAGTTCTACTGCTTGTTTCGCCGCAC
Organism: Marinomonas ushuaiensis DSM 15871; assembly: GCF_000521805.1. Lineage (GTDB taxonomy): Bacteria > Pseudomonadota > Gammaproteobacteria > Pseudomonadales > Marinomonadaceae > Marinomonas > Marinomonas ushuaiensis. The sequence continues at coordinate 225,416 of NZ_JAMB01000004.1, read as the reverse complement.
GTAAACTCGTTGCAGCAACTGCAAAAATGGACTGTCCAATAAAGTGAACAAAGTCGCCAGCCAACAACAAATCGCCACTTAATACGGGCGACACATCGACTTCGCCTGGAATATCCGCTTGAACGATCACATCGATCACGCCCGGATGCGCTCGGACTTTATCAAGATTAATACTGACAATGTCTGCGTGGGCTTCGGTCGATTGCCCCGTGGCGATGTGCAGTTCATTTGGCCATTCTGGCATGTCGTCGATGTATTCGGCTTTGCCTGTTACGTGTTTAATGGCAGATTCGTGAATCGGTAACTTGCTCGGTTTAAAAACGCCAGACGTAGATTCAATGGTTAAGTTATTCGGTAACTTACGCATGGGCGCTCTCCCCTTTCGATTTTATCTCATACCCTAATGTCATTAATTCATCAGAAACGGGATGACCCGAGAAGCTAGGAACATTGGTTCCGTTTAATTCTAACCAGGCTTTTTTCACCAAGTTACAGGCCATGTCTAAGCGATATTTTGAGCTAGCACGCATGTCGCTCATTGGTGAAAGTTCATTGCGTAGGCATTCAATGGCTTTGGTTAAGGCTTGTTCGTCTGCGATGGCAACATTGGTTAATGCGGCTTCGGCTTTTAACGCGCGAATCGGTGTTGCGGCCATGCCACCAAAGGCAAAGCGAACATCGGAAATGTTGTCGCCTTGTGTTTCAAAACGAACAGCTAACATGACGCTGGAAATATCGTCTTCCATGCGTTTGGAGACTTTATAAAAACGATGGAAGTTTGCCAATGTCGTTAAATCAATCGCGAAGGATGCGATCCATTCTCTCTCGGCTAAAACGGTAGTTTTATAACCTTGGTAAAAATCATTGATGTTGACGACGCGCGTTGTGCCATCAACACTTGCCAACGTCATGTCAGAGTTTAACGCCAAAAGTAAAGGCGGTAAATCAGCAATCGGAGACGCGTTCGCCACGTTGCCGCCAATGGTGCCACGGTTACGAATCTGACGAGACGCAATGCGACTCAATAATGTATAAATGTGCGGATAACGAGATTTTGAGAAATCTTCTAATTCGCTGTAAGTCGTCGATGCGCCAATCGTTAATGCGACGCCATCGTCTTGGATGCCTTGCATTTCAGTTACTTGAGACAAATCGATTAAGGTGCCGAAGTCGTGAAAGCGTTGTGTGTTTTCCAGCATCAAATCTGTGCCACCAGCAATTAATGTAGCGTCTGGATATTGTGACTTGGCTTGTGCTAATTCCGCTAAATTTTGTGGTTGAAGGTAATTAGTTGCTGGTTGAACTTCAGTTCGTAAGCTTTCTAGCTTGGCTTTTACGTCACTGTTTTTGCTCATCAATTCGACATAAGGTTCATCGGCTATTGCTGCACCTTGCATGTCTTTCTTTTGCATTGCTGTTTTTTGCATAGAGAGGCCAGCATCGATAATCGGGCGATAACCAGTGCAACGACATAAATTACCAGAGATAGCATCGCAGACAGCCTCGCGATCAATCTCGGTTTCTGCTGTTTGGCTGTATTCGTACAAACTCGCCAATGACAACACGATGCCTGGTGTACAAAAGCCACATTGAGAACCATGGCAATCGACCATGGTTTGTTGCGCAGGATGTAAGGCGCCTTTCTTGGCATCAGATAAATATTCAACCGACACAACATGCTTGCCTGACAAAGATTGAATCGGTGTAATGCAGGAATTTAAGGTGGTGTATTTAAGCTCGCCACCTTCTAATGCACCAACAAGAAGCGTACACGCACCACAATCACCAGATGCACAACCTTCTTTTGTACCTGTTAAACCAAGCTTTTCACGTAGATAACGCAAGGCTGTAAAGTCACTAGGCAGCGTATTATCTTCTATCAGCTTATCATTCAATACAAACTTCAAAGCATTCTCCTCAAAACAATTTGACTTGATTATGCAAAAGTCTGACCAATCGTACAAACTTTGTTTTTTATTTCTACACCCATAGAAAAAACACATATTCCAGCGTCTAAACTTCGTGGCTATGATGCTTTCTATAAAACAAAACTCCGAACGTCAGGCTATCATCTGGCGTACGAAGTGATAGATAATGAAATGGTGATTCATGTACTCGTCATTGGTAAACGAGACAAAGATGCGGTTTATAAGAAGCTTGTGTCACGGTCAGGTGATTAAATAACTCTCTCTTCTAACAATACTGTTTTCCGTTTATATCCCAACCAAAAAGCACCAAAGCAAGCCAAACTAAACATCAGTAGTAACATCAGATTAAAACTAATAAATTCGGCAATGGCTCCCATAAAGAAAGCACCAATCGCGGGCCCACCAAGGGCGATCATGATCCAGATACTCATCACTCGACCACGAATTTCATCATGAGTGGAGAGTTGAATAAGTATTTGTGAGCCAGCACCAATCATCGTCATCAATAAGCTAATCACACAAATTAAACCACCTAATACAAACACTGGCGGCACTATTATGATGGGTAAAATAGTCAACGCTGTTCCCAACATGGCAAACATAATTAGCCGCATTAGATGCTGTTTGTCTCCTTTTTGACGAGCAATAATCAAGGCTCCCAGAATGGAGCCTGTCCCTGAACACGCCGTTAAAATGGCAAGATCACGTGCATTTCCTTCTGTAAACGTACCTGACAAGGCTGGTAATAATTCCAGTAAGGCGCGACCAACTTGGCTATTTATCAAGGTCATTAGTAGTATCAAAAGAATAAAATCAGATTGATAAGCAAAGCGAAAACCTTTGATTAAATCTTCGAATTTGCTTTGCTTTTTTTCGCGTTGAGCTGGCGGCAAAGCACTCAGACGCGTATTAAAAAGAACCGCCATGGAAAACAACATAGCAGCAATAAGGAAAATATATTCTGGTGCAATAACAGTTAGTAACGCCGCGGCAAGAGCAGGCGAAATAACTCGAGACGAATTGAAAATAATCGCTCCCAAACCAACGGCATTAGGCAAAACTTCTTTACTCACCAATCGAGGAATCAAAGACATACGTAAAGGCGAGCCTGCTGATGCAACACAACCAAAAATAAAGCCCAGCGACAACAAACTCCATAAAGAAGGCGAGAAAAAAACAAACAAGACAAACGCAACGAAAGACACCAACGACTGACTAGAAAGCCAAACCAGCATACCTTTACGTAACTCAATACGATCTGACACTACGCCAAAGAAAGGCGTGATAATCAACGTTGGCAACAGTAACGCTGAACTGATAATACCCACCCAAAAGAATGACTCGGTTTTTTCCCAAATCAGCCAACCAAACATAAAGCGCCCCATCCAGACGGCAAGTGTGGAAAACCAAGAAGCAAAAAAATAGTGCCGGAACTCCGTAGATTTTAATGCCGTAAAATCGAACAAAAATAACAGTTTTTTAAGGTAAAACATGGACAGAATGCCTTGAAAAGAAAAATTATATTAGAGCTAGCTATAATAACACTATTTATCGACCACCATGCTTGACGAATTAACACAACTAAAAGCCTAACTGATGAAATTAATAGAAAGTTATTTACTCTCCTCTCCTATGAAACATTTGCATCATCACACTATGTATTTCACTTAAATAGCTCTATTTAATTGCACCATTTTAGGTCAAAAAGTCGCACCACTTCACTAAAAACACGCACCATTCTATCAATATAAAATATAACTTATTGTTTTAATTATATTTTTAAAAACATGGAACACTTGTTGCTATATATATCCAATATGAAACAAAAGATTCTAACCCCTTATCTCTGTTGGAGAATTTTATGAAAACAGCAATGAAAACCACTCTTCGTCTTTCTTTATTAGCAAGCCTTATCGCCAGCACTTCTGCAATGGCAGCGGACAAGGTCACTTTTCAATTAGATTGGTTACCAGGTGGCGACAAGGCTCCTGTTTATGTGGGTATTCAACAAGGTTTTTTTGCTGATGAAGATTTGGAAGTCAAAATCGCCAGCGGTCGTGGCTCTACCGACGCGTTAACGAAAATGGCCACTGGTCAATCTGACATTGGCAGTTCAGATATTGGCGCTTTAATGGCAGCAAGAGCACAAGACGACGTGCCTGTGGTTGCGGTATTACCATACTTCACTCAAGCACCTCACGCATTCTTCGTATTAAAAAACAGCGGTATTAAATCCATCACGGATTTGAAAGGTAAAAAAATAGCAACGTCACCGTTCACCTCTTCTAATGCTTTTTTACCTTTGGTCTTGAAACAAAACGGCTTAACTGAAGACGATATTCAATTAGTAAAATCTGATCCAGGCGCGCTTTCTCCGATGATGATAACAGGCAACACAGATGCCATCATCGCATGGGTAACAAATACAGCATTATTTAAAGCTCAAGCTGAAGGCGCTGGCAAAGAAATCATCGAGATGCCTTGGTCTAATTCAGGCTTATCACTTTATAGCTCTTCTCTTTTAGCGTCAGAACGCTTCCTAGAAGAACGCCCTGATGTTGCAAAACGTTTCATCAAAGCTTTTGCTAAATCCATTGAGTTCTCTTATCAATACCCAGATAAAGCCGGTGAAAACCTTCATAAAATGGTACCAGAAGTGGATGCGGAGATTGTTTCTGCTCAGCTAAAAAGCATCACAAACCTAGTCTATAACGATGTCACGAAAAAAGATGGTTTTGGTAACTTTACACCAGCTCGTATTCAAAAAACGTGGGAATACGTGGCCGAAGCAAATGGTTTAACACTTGATGCTCTTGATCCATCAACTGTTGTAAATAGCAAATTTGTACCGGAGTAATAGCTGAATGGATAAAGTTTCAGAAAACGCTTCCGGCGAGAATAAAAAAGCCGCTTATGTGAGTATGAAAGGCGTGGGTCATAAATATGACCCTAGCCCTGATACGCCAATGGTTGTACAAGATATTGATCTTGATATTCACCGCCACGAATTCGTGGCGGTAGTTGGTCCTTCTGGTTGCGGTAAATCCACATTATTACGCATGGTGGCGGGTCTTTTGATTCCGTCCCATGGTGATGTCTCTGTCTTCAACCTTCCAGTAACAGAACCTCGTGATGATGTTGGTATTGTTTTCCAAAAAGCGAATTTATTACCTTGGTTAACAGTCCGTAAAAATGTTTTGTTTCCACTGAAACACAAATACGGAAGCTATTCTGCGAGCGATGAAAAACGCGCAAACGAGCTGCTCGAAATGGCGGGGTTAACGCAGTTTGCAGATAAAATGCCAGATGAGTTATCCGGTGGTATGCAACAACGTGTCGGTATTATTCGCGCTTTATTGTTGAATCCAGATATCTTGTTAATGGATGAACCTTTCTCTGCATTAGACGCTTTGACCCGTGAACAAATTGGCTTTGATTTGTTGGATATTTGGAAAGAGCACCCTAAAACTGTGTTATTTATCACTCACTCCATCACAGAAGCTGTGTTGTTGTCGGATCGTATTTTAGTTATGAGTAAGCGCCCAGGCACGGTATTGGATTTGATCGATGTTGACCTACCTCGTCCTCGCTCACAGAAAACCATTAACTCAACACGTTTTGCTGAATTAACTGACTTAATCCGAGGATATATTTATGAACCAAACACTCCCGCTTAAGTCTTGGATTCAACATCAAGCAAACCGTTTTGCGCCTGCTTTGTTTTTTATTGGCTTAGTAGTCTTGTGGGAACTTATTTGTCAGCTTGGTAATGTGCCGAATTACATATTGCCGTCACCGTCTGCGATTATTACCGCTTTTTTTGATGTAGAATTTTCACGTTGGATGACGCATCTTTGGGCAACATTACGCGTCGCATTAATGGGCTTTGTTCTGTCGATTTGTATCGCTTTGCCTTTGTCCATTGGCATGATGCGTTCGGAATTAATGAACCGAATCCTCTACCCTGCTTTGATTGTAATTCAATCAACACCAGTGGTTGCCGTTGCGCCTTTGATCATTGTATTGCTTGGTACAGACGATCCTTCTCGCGTTTTGATCACCTGCTTAATTACCTTCTTTCCTTTGGTGGTTTCAACCACAACAGGCATGTTGGAAACCCCACCAGAAATGATCGAACTAAGCCAATCTTTACGCGCACCTCGTTACCGTGAAACATGGCAAATTCGTATTCCATATGCGATTCCACATATTTTCAGTGGCTTACGTGTATCGATCACCTTGGCGATTATTGGCGCTGTAGTGGCCGAATTTGTGGCAGCAGAAGAAGGTTTGGGTTATTTCATCCAATTCTCCACGTCTTTCTTTAAGATCCCACAGGCGTTTGCTGGTTTGATCTTCCTATCTATTATCAGCCTACTCTTATTTAAGTCTGTTCAATGGATACAAGTTTGGCTGTTTCCGTGGAGCCTTCCTAAGAAGAAGTAACATAAAGAGAAAAACATGCAACTTAACACTAGAGACACTGATTTTTTACGCCAAAGCTTCGCTCTCGCAGACGAAGCAAAAAAACAAGGTATTCATCCTTTCGCAGCGATCTTGGTCAATGACCAAGACACTGTAATCATGTCGCAAGTGAACGGTTACTTGCCAGACTTCGATATGACAGGCCACGCTGAGCGCAAGTTAATGACTCGCGCCAGCAAAGCCTATCGCCCAGACTTTCTTGCCAAATGTACTATGTATGTTTCTGCTGAACCTTGCGCCATGTGCGCAGGATCTGCTTATTGGGCGGGATTAGGTCGGTTGGTCTATGGCTTAAGCGAAGCAAGACTTAAAGAAATTACAGGGAATCACCCTGAAAACCCAACGCTAGATTTACCTTGTCGCGCCGTGTTTGATTCAGGCCAACGCAAAGTCGAAGTCATCGGCCCTTGTCTTGAAGACGAAGCGGCAAAAATTCAGGAAGGTTTTTGGTAATTAATACAAACGGTTAAAAAAACGGAGTAGAAGCAGTCAGGCTTTGCCAGGTCATTGCTCCACCTAACTTCATAAATGGAGAGAGCAATGACAACCTATCAACTCAAAGAACTACAAAGAGAAACCTCGTTCGGTGGCGCAGGTGAAGACACTGACGATCGTGAAATCCGTATCATAGATTTAAGTGACTTTGATCATCGTCGTGAGGAAATAACAGAGCAACTCTGGTTAGCGGCTACAGAAACAGGTTTTTTCCAACTCACCAATCACGGTATTCCATCGGAAGAAATAGAAGCAGCTTTTGCTGAATCAGATCGTTTCTTTGATTTACCTGAGAGCACCAAAGGCCAATACCCAAGGCCAAAAGGCGTCAATGCGGGTTGGGAAAGCCGTAGTCAAATTCGCCCGTCTACTGGCACAAAAGATCAAAAAGAATCCTACCAAATCACTCAATACCATATGGATAATTTGTGGCCGCGCGAAGACGAATTGCCCAATTTCCAAGCCAATACTTTGCGCTTTGAAAGGTTGTGCTGGGAAGTTGGTATGAAGGTACTTTCTTGTTTCGCGGATAAACTAGGTTTTGATCGAGATTTCTTCACTAAGGCTCACGATCCACTGCAAGAGGATTACCAAAGTACTCTACGTCTATTACATTACTTCCCAACAGAAGGCGTGACGGAACAAGGCAATATTTGGCGAGCTGGCGCTCATACAGACTTTGATTGCTTAACCCTACTCTTTCAGCACGAAGGTCACGGTGGTTTACAGGTTTGTCCTGGGGCCGAAGCTGACACTAAACGTTGGACGAATATTCCACCGCTACCAAATGTCATCACCTGCAACATTGGTGACATGCTCATGCGCTGGAGTGACGATAAACTGATATCAAACCTACATCGCGTACGCCAACCAAAAATCGATGAATATTGCGGTAGCCGACACTCTGTTGCTTTTTTCTGTCAAGCCAATAAAAAGCAGATAATCCAAGGCCCAGAAAAATACTATGAACCGATCAGTGCCGCCAACTTTTTGAGCCAACGCATCCAAGCCAACTTTGTTGACAAAGAAACAGGCACACCTTCGGCTTAATGAAACACAAAAAAAGGACTCTGTTTTTAGAGTCCTTTTTGTCTTTTGAGGATAATCAAAGGTTGATCTGATTCAGCTTTAATGACGACTTATCAATATTAACCATCTTAGCCAATGTTTCTTGCAACTCATCCATATTGTTATATTGAGTTGTTGGATCATACTTATCTTTAAAGTAGTTACCTTCTTTATTAAACACTTGGCCCAGCTGAAATTTATCGCCTTTTTCGCCACGCCCACAAATTAAATAGACATCAAGTTCCATAAATGCTCCAACCATCACCATAAATAAGAACGCAATTATACACGGTATAGCGGTGATAAAAACAATTCTAAATCACGATATCTTGCTGGTTATTAAACTGTTCTAAAGCATTTTCAAATTCCGTTACACCCTCTTCAAATTCATTTCTCGTATTGAACCCACCAAGAGAAATTCGTAAAGCGTTTAAGTTAGTAAAAATAGCGGACGAGCTTGGATGGCGGAATAAATCTGCGGTTCTGGCTTTCACGTTTTTGGACAATAAAAAAGCGTTAAACTGGTTTACATTTATGTTATGCGGCAAGCTGAGCCATACATTTAAACCACCACAGCGAGCAGTTAAACCTTGTTTTTTAGCCATCATTTTAAAGGCGTTTTGGCGATAGCGCATTTCGCCTTCCAACAAAGATTGGTTATGAATAAAACCTTCGCTTGTTAGAAATCGCGTTGCAAGTTCGAAGTTTAACGTTGACACCATCCAACATTGGCTGTGAATGCTTCCATTAAAGGCTTGTTGCCATAATGTAGGAACGATGGTGTATGCCACTCTTAATCCGCCCGCGACGTATTTAGATAAGCTTGATATATAAAACACACGATCTGGTGCTTTTTGTTGCAAAGGCAAACGCCAGCTTTCTGACAAGCAATAGTTCACATCATCTTCAACAATATAAAAATCGTATTTACGGCTAAGCGTCACAATGCTTTCTAACTGAGCGGATGAATATTGTATGTTGGTTGGGTTTTGCATGTTGGGCGTGATGTAAAGTAGCTTAGGCTTATATTGTTGGCAATATTCCTCTAAAACGTTTAAATCCAAACCTTGCGGTGTAATTGGCACACCTAATGGCTTTACCCGACTTGCATCCACTGCACGAAAAAAGCCGGGGTACGCTAACTCTTCATGCAATATATAATCGTTTTCTTTGGTGAGTATTTGCAGGCAAGTATAAATACCCTGTTGCGCACCTTGAGTGAAGACGATGGCATTGGTTTCTATTTTGATTTTCTTGCTAGCCAACCAATCTGTAAACACTTGCTTATGTTTGACAACGCCTTGAGGTGAATACGTCATTACTTGCGTAACCGCATCGATATCTTGGGCCAGTTCACTTAATGCCTTTTTCAATAACATCTGCTGACCCAGCATTGGTTGCATGCTCGATGCGAAATCATATTCTTTGATTACATTACTATTTTGATTTGTTTCATGAGATTGCTCGCTTATGTGATGCGTCGAGCTAGGCAAGTTTATATAGGTGCCAGCACCAAGCTTTGCACTGACAAGCCCTTTCTTTTCCAACAAGTCATACGCTCTGGTGACGGTGCCATGGGTGATATTTAGCTGATCTGCAAGTAACCGTTGCGCAGGTAGCTTTTGCCGATCTGGCAGAGCTCCAGATAAGATAGCTTGCTCAATTAACAACACCAACGCTTTGTACTTTGGCTGAGACAAACAAGCATCATCAAACTCTATTTTACTAATCTCAAAAATTGTATTCATAACAATAAATAAATTGCCCATAATTATATTGTGTGAGAATCTTTATAAACACAATACAACAACAATTGTATTGATACAATATTCGATTATATATTTATTTTTTGGAATAAAAACGATGAATACTGCTTTGTTAGAATTGATTCCTGCGCTTGTGATTTTTTGTTTGATTGCTACGATAACACCCGGACCAAACAATATTTTATTAGCCCACTCTGGTGCCAACTTCGGCATGAAAAAAACCATACCTCATGTGATAGGCATTCGTTTAGGCATGACCTTACTGCACATTGCCATCTTGTTAGGGCTAGGTCAGATTTTCAAACATTGGCCAATCTTGCATGATGTATTCACCTTTTTCGCAGCAGGTTATATTGTCTATATGTCTGCCAAAATTGCTCTGGCAAAACCTCATGACTCGAAAAACAGTTTACAGCCTATGAGCATTAAAGAAGCCGCTCTTTTTCAGGCTATCAATCCAAAGTCTTGGTCGATGTTAATCACCGCAAGTTCTGTTTTCACCCTAACAGGAGATCTTTTCTGGTCGTCCGCTTTGATGTGCCTTATTGCTTTTAACACCGCTACTTTGCCTGGAACTTTTATGTGGATCACCATAGGCAAAATGGTTTCAGGCAAGCTACAAAATCCGACCTTTCATCGCAACTTCAATCGGCTTATGGGATTATTACTGCTAACAACGCTTCCGATGCTTTTTCTCTGAAATGAAAAAAGGCGACACAAGGTCGCCTTAGATTAAATCCGAACACTATATATTGTGCTTACTCTTAAAGATCCGCTAATCTAAAACCGGCAATTTTATGGACTTCGTTGATAGCACGAGCAAATTCGGTCTCTAAATCGTTTGGCGTTCTTTCTTCAAAACCTGCGAGTATCTGTTCTTTGGTTGCGCCTTTTACCGCCATAATAAAAGGAAAACCAAACTTTTGACGGTATTGATCGTTAATCTGTAAGAAGTGAGCGAGTTCGATATCGGTACATTGATCAAGCCCAGCACCCGCCTGTTCTGATTTTGAGGCATCGGTTAGTTCACCCACAGCAGCGGCTTTGCCAGCTAAATCTGGGTGAGCACGTAAAAGCATCAGTTTTTGTTCGTCACTACTTTGGTCGACAATGTCTCGCATCGCTTGTTGGATTTTTGCAATGTCGTCAAAGTAACCAATAGGATGTTCTGATTTTTGACGCCATAGCTGTTCTGCAACCCAAGGTGAATGTTCATAGATTCCACTTAACAATGAAACAAAATCGACCTCATCTCGTAAATGGAATACGGCTTGTTGATCCGGCATGACAAGTCTCCAAAATAGTCGTGTTATGAATTAGGAAAACATTAAAACATATGGCACAGTTATTGATCTATATGAAACAATAGTTTCAACTTTAGACTTACAGTTCAAGATTTATCGCCTGCAAAAAACAGGCAAAACACACATTAAAAAACAGTTAGGGGAAAATAATGGGCTACTTAACCACGCATATTCTTGATACTACCAAAGGCGTTGCCGCAGCCGATGTAAAAATACAGCTATTTAAACACAGTAAAGATGGTCAGCGTCAGCTACTCCACACAACAATAACCAATGATGATGGTCGCTGCGATCAACCATTATTAGAAGCCGAAAGCTTCACGGCTGGCGTTTATGAGCTTGAGTTTGCCATTGATGAATACTTCGCTAAACAAGGCATTGAAATAACAGAGCCTAGCTTTCTAAATACAGTGGTTATTCGCTTTGGTATCAGCGATGAAGAAGCACACTACCACATCCCTCTTTTAGTATCGCCATACTCTTACAATACTTATCGCGGCAGCTAGAAGCAATTAGGCAAAAGTAAAAAAGAGCTTACTCGTTAGGCTCTTTTTTAAATCAACAATCACTCTATAAATCCTCCTAAAAACGCACCAGAAAAATTTAAGGCGCACCATAATGGAGCGATAATGATTCATTATCCAAAGAAACTTAAATATTACCTCCATGATTTTTCTGACTCTGAATGTCGCTAAAACAAAGGTTTCATTTAAAAAAATATAGGTACATTTGTTTCATGGTACATTTTTTGCGTTTCAATCAGCAATTAGACATTTAAGGAACTGACATGAAAGCATTAATCATTGGCGCAGGCATCGGTGGCATGTCTGCTGCAGCGGCATTAAAACAACAAGGCATTGAGTGCGAAATTTTTGAAGCAGTAAAAGAAATGAAGCCTGTTGGCGCTGCTTTGTCTATTTGGCAAAACGGTGTGAAATGCATGAGACACCTTGGTATGGGTCACATCATGGACGAACTGGGTGGCCCAATGCACAATCTCGCTTATCAAGACGGTTTCACCGGCGACATAATGACACAGTTCAGCCTTAAGCCTTTATTAGAAGCCGTTTCTGAACGCCCTTGCCCGGTTTCCAGAGCAGACCTACAAAGCCAAATGATTGATTTTTGGGGACGAGATAAAGTCCAATTTGGTAAACGTATTGAAAAAGTCGAACAAACCGACACCAGTGTAACCGCTTACTTTACTGATGGAACAAGTGCTACTGGCGATATGATGATCGCAGCTGATGGCACGCGATCTATTGTTAGAGCTCATGTATTGGGTAAAGAACTAGACCGTCGTTACGCAGGTTATGTCAATTGGAATGGCTTGGTCAATATCGACACGGACATCGCACCAGCGGATCAATGGACGACATTCGTTGGCGAAGGAAAACGTGTTTCCATCATGCCAATTGCAGGTGGACGCTTTTATTTCTTTTTTGACGTACCACTACCATCGGGCCTTAAAGAAGACAGAACAACAGTGGTATCAGATCTAAAAGGTTACTTCAAAGGTTGGGCAAAACCAGTGCAAACCCTTATTGACGCTATTGACCCAGAAACCACAAATCGCATCGAAATACATGACATCACACCATTCGATACTTTAGTAAAAGGCAACATCGCCTTACTTGGTGATTCTGCTCACAGCACCACACCAGACATAGGCCAAGGCGGTTGCTCAGCAATGGAAGACGCCGTCGTATTAGGACAGTGTTTTGCTGAAATCAAAGACATTCACACCGCCATTAAAAGCTATGAAGAAAAACGTCGTTTCCGAGTTCAGGACCTTGTCTTAAAAGCCCGTAAACGCTGTGATGTGACCCATGGTAAAAATATGCAAGAAACTCAAGCTTGGTATGATGAACTAAAAATAGAAGAAGGCGATAATATTATTATAGGATTAAAAAACACCATCCAGGGTGGGCCTTTAGGTTAGAAAAAATAAAATTAATTTCAAAGGAAGGCCTTATTTCCTACCCATAAAAAGATCACTATGACGTGATCTTTTTTTATTTAAAAAAATTACCATTCCGTAAGTTACAAAAGAAAAATAGAAAACATCATTATTCCATCCCATTCCTTATATACCTCTTAAAACCTTATAAAGCACCAATTCATCAATGACATACATCCTTTTCATACAAGGCTATCAGTGATATAAAGCGCCTACCAAAATTCAAATCAAAGGACTAAACATGAAAGGCATCTTACTCATCATTGGTATTTTTTTATCTCATACTGTTGCAGCATTAGACTTAGTAAAATACCCAATCGAACTCAGTTCTTACGAAGGCATCACGGTTGTGATCGTACCGACATTAGATAAAAAACAAGCTTTGCTCAAAATTACAGGCATAAATCATAGTATTGATGATGTGGTTTTTTTGACTACTTACAAACAACATGGCAACAAAAAAGCCTACAAATACACATTCGACGGCAGCGAACGCGCACTGGTTAGCGTTGATGATAACTATGGTTGCTGCTCATATGAATTATATATACCTGATAGCCGAAAAAGCATTTACCTAGAAAAAACGGAAAATACAGACCCTATCATTACTAAAAATCTATTAGCTCAGTATGAACAGCAACTAAATAAAGGTTTGCAGGCAAAACTTGCGGCTTTTAACCGTGAGAAGCATGTTACGAGCCAACAGCAAAGTATTCTTGATGTAGATAAAGAGGTTTTAGTAAAATGTGAACTTCCTATTCAATCAAGTATCGATTGGAAAAAGGTCTCTGATGCAGATCTGAAAAAATATTCAGTTGGTTCATTTTGTGCTCAAGTAGGCCACGAAATAGCAAAAATGTGCGAACAAAACAACCAATTCAAAACTCAAGTATCTCAATTCAATGCAGTTCATTGCGATTTTACAGATACGTTAAAATTACGCAAAAAGGATAAAGTACTTAATTTTAAAATAGCGCCAACGGAGCCTAATCAACCGCAGTTTATCAACTCATACTTACGTAACTTATAATCTTTTCTGTGCCAATAAAACGATACCGCAACCAATACCTCCTCACTTATTTGAAGAATAAGTGAGGAGGTATTTTTATCCCTATCTACTTCTTAATTAAACTCATTCATCATCACAGGAATTAAAGTCATCGAAGCTATTTAACTTAGCTGTGTTAGCATGAGATTATTAATTCTAAACATACGTTTTAAGCGCAAAATTAATTCACCAAAGGATAGTAAATGTTAGGTTTAACGGTTTGGGGATTATCTCTTGGGCAAGCGCTATTAATTACAGGAAATATTCTACTCGTTTCTGTCACCGCATTAATTGGTCACAAAATCAGCCCATCGACAGACTTAGCAACGGTTCCTGTCGCACTGCAATTTGTAGGTTTAATGAGTGCAACCTTGCCTGCCGCTTTATTAGTTCGTTTACTGGGCAGAAAAATCGTTTTTTTGATAGGGAACACTATTGGACTGTTTGGTGCAGCGTTAGCTTATTACGCCTTATTACACAGTGACTTTTGGCTGTTCTGCGCTTCAACTTTTTTATTGGGTGTTGCTATTGGTATTGGTCAACAATATCGTTTTGCGGCAGTCGAGAACTGTCCGGAGGGTAAAGGCCCACAAGCCATTAGTTTGATTATGGGAGGCGGTATTTTAGCGGCTGTACTTGGTCCTAATCTAGCAGTTTGGTCCGAGTACATTATTCCAGACACACAATACATTGGCGCCTTTGCCGCTCTCTTCATCCTATATGCTATAACCACAGTTCTGGTTGCTGTGTTACCGCTTAAAAAAGCCAGCATCGAAGAACAAACAGGAACACCGCGCTCTTACGCTGAATTACTTCGTCAGCCCGTTCTAATCGCCTCGATCACATCAGGCGCAATTGGCTATGCAGTAATGGTATTAATCATGACGGCCACACCGCTCGCTATGCATGGTCATGGGTTTCATTTTGGGCATACAGCCAGTGTTATTCAATGGCACGTATTAGGTATGTTTGCACCGTCTTTTTTTACCGGCCATTTAATTAAAAAGTTCGGTACGAGTCGTATTGTCCAAGCTGGTTGTATATTGCTTATCGCCTGTATTTTGTTAAACCAATTTGGCACTTCTTATTGGTATTTTTGGACAGCATTAGTCTTCTTGGGCATAGGTTGGAACTTCACTTTTATTGGTGCAACCAACCTACTCACACAAACTTACCAACCTGCTGATAAAGCAAAAACACAAGGTTTAAATGACTTTCTGGTTTTTGGCTCTTCCGCCGTGGCAAGTATTCTGGCAGGTTATTGGCAGAGTTTATTTGGATGGGAGATATTAAATATGCTGATGCTGCCCGCCATCTTTATCGCCATGGTCACTGTGTATCTTAGTATGAAACGATCAAAATAAATAAAGCTTCACTCGCTGGGCGAAGCTTATTACGCTTCGCGGAACACCAAAGAAACTCCATTCAAACAATGACGCTTACCTGTTGGCTGTGGACCATCATCAAAAATATGACCTAAATGACTTCCACAACGGCGGCAATGCACTTCAGTACGGCTCATAAAGAAACTGTTATCGGCTTTTGTCTCAACTGCATTTGGTAAACTTTGATAAAAGCTTGGCCACCCTGTTCTGCTGTCGTATTTTGTACTTGCGTCATAAAGAGGTAGCTCACATCCTTTGCAGTCATAAACTCCTGCTCGTTTTTCATGAAGCAATGGGCTACTACCAGCACGCTCTGTGCCTTCTTCTCTCATAACTTGGTATTCAAAGTCGTTTAATTTTTCTTGCCATTGCTCTTTGGTATAAACCACTTCAAACGTTGAACCTGAAGTCAGTTCTTTTGCAATTAGCGAGGTAGAAAAGTACTTTGCTCCAGCTATCACACAAGCTGTTGTGACGAAAAAATGTCGACGATTCATAATGCTACTCCTTATTAAGGTTATAGATATAAGACGTAATGAAACGACATTTATTACACACTACAGCCTCATGTCTCAATAAGTGCTTATTTCTAATCAATAGGGATAAAGTAGGTAAACCCATTAACGAATCAGAAAAGTCGTAGTGCCATCCCTCTTTTGAGAGGTACAAATTTTAGACAAAAAAAAGGTAAGCTCCGAAGAACTTACCTTTTTTTAAATATTCTATTAGCTAAAAAATTAGATAACTGTAATATTTTCTGCTTGAGGACCTTTTTGGCCAGCAGTAACAACGAACTCAACTTGTTGGCCTTCAGCCAAAGTTTTGAATCCATCACTAACGATCGCGCTGAAATGTGCGAAAACATCTGGACCAGATTCTTGCTCGATGAAACCAAAACCTTTAGTTTCGTTGAACCACTTAACGGTTCCTTTTACTGTATTAGACATAATTATTACCTGAGTATTAAAATATTAGCCGCCTCAAAATAAGGCGAAGATTGCAAAAAAATCAGACTTTTACTTAGAAACTTCAGGACGAGGAATTATGAATAAAACAACGTATAGCAGAGTTTTTAATTAGAGACTTCTTTCTAGCTTGAGCGTGAATTATATAGGGATGGCCATCAGATAGATAGCTTTATTTACATTGAAACCAAAACAATCTGACTTATGATGAATAATTGTGTTTCGAATCGTCTTCCAAAAACGACAAGACATGCCGTATTATCATACCTTGCTCTTCACTACACTCTCATTAAAAAAGTTCAATTAAACAGGCGATATACTTTATGAGCAATTCAATCATAACATCGAGCATTTTTATTTTAGGGTGCAGTGTTATCAATCTAGCCCATAGTAATGATCTAATCTCTTTCGGCCAACATTGCCTTGTAATGGAAGAGCGCCTAGATAACGCTAAAACTAAACTCAACAAATTATCGAGACAAGCAGATCGTACCAACGCTCAAACCAATAAAGCCCAAAATAATTTGAGACGTTACGAAGCGGCCAGAGCAGAACTTGGTACTAGCATGACGGAATGCTCTGAAACCAAACCAAACAGCCACTATTGCCACCAAATGCGCCATAAATTCAATGAACTGACGTATCAAATTCAATATTTAAAGAAAGATGCCCTCGAAGAACAATTCAGAGATGAAAACTCAATACTCCAAGCTGAGATCACCAAAGGCAATTTTGACAAAAGATATGCAGCCTTTATTGCTTCATGCCGAGATTCAGACGCTCATTATGCTTTAATTCAAGATCCAGAAGCCTATGCATCAGTTTGTAGTAATGCTAAAAATTCTGTCACTTGCACGCTATTCTAAACCGCCTTTATTTATACTGGCCTGTGTGTTTCACATATACCAATTTATCCATTTGGAATCCTAACGCTTCCGCTTTTGCTAATAAGCGTTTCTGTATGTCTACTGGCATGGTCGGCGTTCTAGACATTAACCAGAAAAACTCTCTACTAGGGCCAGATATCATGGCGTACTGGTAATCTTTTTTATCCAGCTCAAAAATCACATAAGCGCCATAAAAAGGACCAAAGAAAGATACCTTTAAATGACCGACATCGGAAGAATCAACGAAATACGCTCGCCCTTTTGCTTCTCGCCAATCTTTTTCTTCAACAGAGTAGCCTCGATTTAATACACCAACACCACCATCTTCTCGTTGAGTATAAGTGGCTGTTACTTCCGACAAACCTTCTTCAAAAGCATGGTCTTGTCGAACTATTTCATACCAGGTGCCAAGATAGCGTTCTAATTGAAACTGTGTCACTGGGTCTATATTTTTAGGCGCACTCGTACAACCAGCTAATAAAAAAGCCAGCATCCAAACAATATATTTCATATTGATACCCTTATGAATCACTTCAAAAACTCAATATTACGAATAAACAAAACTATAAAACTGTCACACTCTTATTGCTGTCTATTACAAACCTTTATCTTAGGAATACGTACCTTACTTAATAATAGACTAGTCCGTTCATGGAATTACGGTAGAAATATCAAAAAACAACATAAAACCGTTTCTCTCAGTCTTAATAGTATGACGCCAATCGCTAAGGTTGACCCAAGATATTTGTCTTTCTCAATTGATATTTCAGTATTAGCAGGCGGATCTTGGTGGGAAGGCAGCACAGCAACACAAGGCGGTCTCGGCACTTATACGCGTTGACCCATTAGACTTAACACAGTCAAAACTAGATAAATTAGTGTCAGAATTTTGGATTAAAGAAAAAACGTTTCGAGATCACCGCGGATTATTTAACCGCCAAAAAAATTCGTATCAATGGCGAACATCCAAAATTTAAACAAGGAGATGTTTCATTGAAAACTTCCCTAAACTATCGAAGCTTAATATCGTCAGCCCTTACAGCATTAATTTTTGGTGCTTTACTGTGTAAGGTTCCTTTCATACTCTTTTAAGACCAACGGAAACGACGCACTTCATTGCCCTCTTCAGGTTTATTCGGAATATTAAACGCCAATATCAAAGACACGACAGCCATTAATGCGCCAGCTAAGAAGACACTCGCTGGCGACACCAACCAAATAAGTCCAAAGGTCACAGGAATAACAACCGCAGCAATGTGACTGATAGTAAAAGATACACCTGCAGTAGATGCCATATCCGCTGGGTCTGCAATTTTCTGTAGATAGGTTTTAATTGCCAATGCGAGTGCGAAGAACAAATGATCAATGACATATAAACTACCTGCCAACATAGCGGAATCAACAAACGCATAACCAACAAATACAAAAACCAAACCTATATATTCCAAAACCAGTGCTTTTTGCTCACCAAAACGACCAATCAAACGCCCAATTCGTTTAGCAAAAATCCAATTAAACAAATAATTTATCAAGAACAACAAGGTAATGTCTGATGCTGAATAACCAAATTTTTCTACCATTAAAAAGCCAGCAAAAACGACGAATATTTGACGCCTTGCCCCACTCATAAAGGTCAATGCGTAATAGAGCCAATAACGTTTGCGTAATAGCAGTTTTTTGTTCTGTGGTATTTTTGCTTCAAAACGTGGGAAAGCCACACAAATAAACAAAACAAGAGCCAAAGCCGCGCCGCCAGCGATTAAATATACCCACTTATAATCAAGCTGAACCACTTCAAGCAATAACCATAAGGCAGAATAGGTTATCAAAGACGCTAGCGCGCCAATCGAAATGAACTTGCCCAGCGCTTCTGGTGCCTCTTCTCTGGTTAACCATTGCAAAGACAATGACTGCTTGAGTGTTTCAAAATAATGAAAGCCAACAGACATTAATAATGTCGTGCATAACAGTCCCGCCACCGAAGGATAAAATCCTGTAATCGCCACACCAACAGCCAACATGATGAGAGACAAAAGCATGAAGCTTTGCTCTCGAATAAACAGCAAAATAAAAATAGCAGTAAACGCTAAGAAGCCAGGTATTTCACGCACACTTTGCAATAAGCCGATTTCAGCACCTGTAAAACTGGCCTTCTCAATAACAAAATTATTAAGCAAAGCTTGCCAGCTGGCGAACGCGATTGGCACTACAATCGATACCAACATAAGTAAATGCTTAGGTGTTTGCCATGATTTGAGAGGTTTATCTGATTGCAGTCCCGCTGCCGAATTCCGTGACGACTGTGATAAATCAAGGTGTTGATTATCCGACATAGCAATATCTCTTGTTTAAAGCGCTTATATTGAAAGAATGATTACATTTGATATTGCACAGTTTATCAGTTAGTTTTTCGTCTTACTTTCTATAATATGACTACAATCATCGATAAAACGACAAATACGTAATAATAAAATATGCAAATATATACAAATGCCCTTTCTGCCAATGAACAAATCAACAATTCAGGTGATAAATTTATTATCACCCGAAAAATCGACATGCCAGCCGGCTACCAAGGCCCACTTCATCACCATAGCTGGTACCAGCTTATGTATGCTTCAAAAGGAATTTTGCATGTGGAATATCAAAACCAAATCATGTTGGTGCCACCACAAAAAGCTGTCTGGTTAGCACCCACTTGTGATCATCGTATAACAGCGCCCATCGGGGCAAAATTTCATAGCTTGTACTTTAGACCAGACGTTGTCGCTAAGATGAGTGATAAAAATAAGGTATTAGACATTACGCCATTAGCTCGAGAGTTGATTCTCTCCATTGGTAATATTAGCCACAAACAAGTCTTAGACAAAACCGAACAGCGACTTATACAAGTACTGATTGACCAGTTAGCTTTGCAATCAAACAATGCCTTATCGTTGTTAATTCCTTCCGATAAAAGACTGAACCAATTGATTACTCAATTAATCAAAGAACCAAGTAATTCACTAAGCATTGAAGAATGGTCAACAACATTGGCGATTTCAAGTAGAACCATTACTCGCATATTTAACAAAGAAGTGGGTGTAGGGTTTAAAGAATGGCGTCAAAAAGTACGTTTATTAGAAGCTGTCAATTTGTTAGAGCAAGGAGAAATGTCGGTAACAGAAATAGCCTTGGAAATTGGTTACAACTCACCTTCCGCCTTTACTTATGCCTTCAAACAAGTATTTGAAAACAGTCCTGTCGCTTATCTCAAGAAACACTAAATATTAGATTAAAAGCATTTGCCAAGCCTTGCTATCTTGTTAAATGCCTTCTAAAGAATAGTAGATAACATAGCTTAACTAAGTAATGCTGTACCTTCGACTTCCAATACGGTTTTCGCGTCAGTACGTTCCATGATTTTCACCAGAGCAGATTGAATCACTTCATCTTCACGTACATCTTCTTTACCTGCAAAACGCTGCTCTTGTGGTTCTGCGCCTTCTTCTAACGTAAAAGTAACAATGACTTCCGTCGCTTTCTCTGCAGTTTCACCAAAGTAGGCAAAAGAAACTTGCGGATAACCTTTAAAACCCATTTTTACTTTCTTTGCGATACGTTTTTTAGATTTATCTAAATTCATGCTGCCTGCCTAAAAGAAATGATGTCACTGTAAAAAGATATCTGAATTAAAACACAAAGCGTCTTGATCCGGATAATCTATCTGTTTTTTTTTACTACTTAATTAAACTTAAAGCAGCTCTAAATTCGGCAGTACGACAATCACCAACTAATTCAAACAAACTCATTTCTAGACTCGTTATCTCAGCACCTTTTCTTGTTAATTTCGCCAGAGCCAGCTCTTTATTTTCTAATGAGCGCGATGATATACAGTCGCTCACTAATTCAACCATGTAGCCCGAATTCATCAAATCAAGCGCTGTCTGGTAAACACAAATATGCGCTTCAATTCCAGCAACAAGCCATGTATTTACTTTCGTTTCTTTCACGGCAGCATCAAATTCAGGTTCACCACAAGCACTAAACGTAAACTTTGAAATAGGTTGGACTGAGTCTAAGACGGCTTTCAACGCAGGAACCGTTTCGCCCAATTTATTTGGGTTTTGTTCCAACCACAGAATAGGCAAACCTAACAGTTTTGCAGATTGAATAAGCTTCGTGATATTAGCAATAACGCGTTCGCTGTCATGAACGATTTCCGCCAATTTACCTTGAATATCTACGATAACTAAACCTGTTTTCTCTTTTCTTAACATAGTCGACTCCTTCTTTTAGCACTGCCTTTTGTAGGCGTATTAGATTAGTTTAATTCCCAATGATGCCAATAAACTAACCGCTTCATAACGATCAAAAGTAGCACCTTTCAGCGTATTTTTAGTGATGTCTATATCGAAATTAGTAGCACCATTAAAATCGGCATTTGATAGATCAGAATTCATAAACAAACTGTTGGTTAAATCTGTTGCAGAAAAGCGTCCACGGGAAAGGGTCGCTTCTCTAAAATCCACATCATGAGCACGACATTCATCAAACACAATACCAGATTGTTTTAGCCCATAGAAAGATGAGGCGTTAACCAAACAACGTTCAAAATACAATGCAGCCCCTAAGTCCAAACCACGCCAGTAAGCTTTCGTCCAATCCACACCCAACACTTTAGAATCATAAAACTTCACGTCAGAAAACTTAGTATTTTTTACTCGAACGGCAGTCAGCTTACATTTAAGAAACTGACAGTCTTTAAAGGTACAACCATCAAATACCGATTCAGAAAAGTCACAAGATTCAAAGGTACAGTTTTCAAAAACAGCTCTCATCAACGTATCCTGTACCATCACAACGTCTTTGAATATCTGATTATAGTACTCACTTTTACTTTCTAACATTTTTCCTTCCAATTTTTATTTTGAATCCATGTTGGATTACCATAGTGACCCGCTCAAAATAAACCGCCCGTTTATAAACGCCCAATAATGCTACTGGCGTTTTATGACATGTTATGAAATCTGAACGTTTTTGCCATATGCTTTTTTTATAAAGAAAAGTAACCTTTTACATATTATAAAAAGAAGGAAGAAGTAGAAAGATGATAAACATAATCCAAATTAAAGTCCGAGGGTATCATTTGGATATCTTCCAACATGTTAACAATGCACGCTATTTGGAATTCTTAGAAGAAGGTCGTTGGGCATTTTTTGATGAATTTGGTGCTGGCACTGAACTCATGGAGCAAGGTTTAGCTTGGGCTGTGGTAAACATCAACATCGATTTCAGAGCAGAAGGTAATTTTGCTGACGTGCTCGAAGTACATACTCAATTTTCAAAGTTAGGAAACCGCAGCGTAACTATGAAGCAGCGCATAATGAATGCCAAAACAGATACGCTTGTTGCTGAAGCCGATGTTACTTATGTTTGTTTTTCAAAAGAGAAAAAAGCCGCCGTTCCCTTACCTGATGATTATAAAATGAAGATTCAAAAAGCCCTCGAAGAATCAGACTAGATATTTACGAAGCAAATATCATGGGAAACGTTAGTCGTCATTTTCAAGACGTTTCCCTAGTCCTACAACATTATCATCGCCATAACCTAACGCTGCATAAAATGCGATCACAGCTTGGTTAGTATGACGCACTTGCAGATTGATTTTAGGACAGCCTTTCGCCTGAATACGAGATTCAACCGCCTTCATAATCGCTTGTCCATAACCTTTTCTTTGATGATTTGGGCTAACCGCTAAATAATTAATCCAACCTCGATGACCTTCATATCCCCCCATCACAGAAGCGACAATAATCTCATTTCCCTTCTCAACGGCTCCATCATCAATATTTTTCACGCCCACGAGGAATAAATCAGCATCAACGTTCAATTTACGCTCGATGTCTTTGTCAGGGTTATTCTGAGGCGTAACCAAGCCACATTCACGCCACAAGACAATCACAGACGCTTTATCTTTTTCTTCGTATGCACGGATCTTCATGTAACGCCCACCAATAATAGTTGTAAGGATTTCTTTATGTCTGCGTTTGCTATTAACCTCTTCACGATTATTCTAAAAAGAAGAGACCAAATTTCAAGGATAAAGTCTGACTATGCCGCTTTTGCCTTCCATGTCGCCTAATATCCAAACCTTCTCAAAAGAATGAGGCTCGGGCATAGTAATAAGGTGCTCCTGTGCTTTGATGTCTGCTTGCACCCAAGCTGGATGGGTATTGCGAATTACCAGCCAAACCCGTTTGCTTTTGTAATGTTTGCCCGATTTGTTTTCTAGAATTCGATTTAAGGCTTTTAACAATCTTTCGCTCGCAGGTTCGTCTTTTAAACTGCGTAAAACGTTGCGTATATTATTAGTCAGGTTACGTCCTAGAATCTCCATGGCCTCTTCTTCCGATCCATAAAGATGGGCAATTTCTAAGTCTAAAGGCTCACCTTCTAACATACAGGAAACATCTGGACGAGTAGGATTATTATGCCAAATATGACGAATCTG
The DNA here is from genome assembly GCF_000521805.1 of Marinomonas ushuaiensis DSM 15871. Taxonomy (GTDB): domain Bacteria; phylum Pseudomonadota; class Gammaproteobacteria; order Pseudomonadales; family Marinomonadaceae; genus Marinomonas; species Marinomonas ushuaiensis. The sequence continues at coordinate 201,632 of NZ_JAMB01000004.1, read as the reverse complement.
TTTACCAGTATTATGCTCGTAACAGCGCATAAAGAGCTTGGCGGCTTGATGCTCTAATTCAATTTTTTCTTGTTCGCTCTTATGCATGACGACTCCTTATCCCTTGATTGAATTAAATAGAATTCAATTGAATGTAGATTCTCGAATCATGTTACGGATTCCATTCTATAAAGTTACTGCAAAAACAGTAAGACTTTATATACTTTCACTTCCTTATTTCATGCACATAGAAACAAACGCATACAAAGAAAGCCTAAGTATAATGCCCAGCATAATCTGGATTCAATTTTGCTCGCCCTCCTTCACAATGCTCGTTTTAGTTTGGATATCATATGGAAAATGCTCACAACAACACATCAGCTTCAGGTGTTTCACCAAAGGAATTTACTGTTCTAGTCGCTATGTTGATGTCGATTGTTGCCATCTCAATCGATGCGTTATTGCCTGCGTTAGGCATTATTGGTAAAGAGTTAGGCGCTACAACCGCAAACCAGCCTCAATTACTGATTAGCATGTTATTTCTTGGTTTGGCTTTTGGACAACTTATTTGTGGCCCACTGTCCGATGCGTTAGGACGTCGTCCGATTTTGTTTGGTGGTTTTGCCTTGTACGTTGTCGGCACAGTCGTTTGTTACCAAGCCGATAGTTTAGAAGTACTGATGTTCGGCCGTTTTATTCAAGGACTGGGGGTTGCTGGGCCTTATATTTCAGCGATTTCATTGGTTCGTGATTTATTTCATGGCGCTCAAATGGCGCGCATCATGTCATTAGTGATGATGATTTTCGTCTTGGTTCCAGCCATCGCACCGACTCTTGGCGAAGCTATTATGTTTATTGATGACTGGCGTGGCATTTTTGAGATGTATCTTGTCTATGCGGCTATATTGGTTTTGTGGGTTGTGTTCCGACTCAAAGAAACCTTGCCAAAATCAAACCGTATCGCGTTTTCAAAAAAAGGCTTTTACGACGGCTTTAAAGAAGTACTGACCAACCGAATAACTGCCAGTTATACCGTATGTATGGGGTTATTTTTCGGTAGCTTTATTGGTTATTTAAACTCATCACAACAAATATTTCAGGTTCAATTTGAAACAGGCCGCATGTTCTCTTTGTACTTCGGTTTACTGGCTTTGGTGTTAGGTTTTTCGTCTTTAACAAACTCACGTATTGTCGAAAAATACGGTGCTAAAATCATCGCCTTCAGAGCCATTTGTGTCGTGGTAATCGTCTCAACTGTATTCTTATGTTTGCATGCTTTCGTCAACATTCAATTATGGATGTTTCTTGTTTATGCCGCGGCTATATTCTTCTGCTTCGGTTTGCTGTTTGGTAATTTCAACGCCTTAGCAATGGAGCCAATGGGACACGTTGCGGGTATCGCTTCGGCTGTTATCGGTTCGGTATCGTCTATTATGTCATTGAGCATCGGCACCATAATTGGTCAGATGTACAACAACACCCTAGTGCCAGTTTCGAGCGGTTTTATGGTGATGGGAACCTTGGCGCTATGCCTTATGTACTGGGCAGAAAAAAAATCAAATTAAGTATTAATGTACATAATATATACACAAAACTGACATGATATGTATAATTGACGCGCGAAAAAACTAACCTAAATAAATTTTAATGGAACTAAAATGAAAAAAATTATTATTGCTACCTTCGTTTTCACAACACTAATTTTAACTGGTTGTGCAACAGTTATTTCTGGAACTAGTCAGACATTAACATTCAATTCTGATGTAGAAGATGTTGATGTTTATGTTGATGGAGCTTTAATTGGTAGAACACCAGTAAGCGCTTCATTCAAGAAAAATAAAGCTCAAACTGTTATGTTTCGGAAAGAAGGGTATAAAGCAGTTACTCGTGAAATCACTAAATCTTTCGATAAAGTTGCTCTTCTTAGCATTTTTTGGGATTACTCAACAACAGATTTAATTACGGGCGCTGTATACGAATACGCACCAAATGCCATCTATGTAGAGATGCCAAAGAAAGAAGAATAAGTTACAGCCACTAATGCGCCAAACATATCAATACAGAGAATTACTCACTTTTTTCCTGAGTTTGATATGTTTGGTTTTTCCGCTTCACATCTCTGCAAAAAATGTTATTTTTGACCCTAGTTTCACTGAATTTTTTTTAAAAAATGCCTCTCCTCTCATTTCCCAAATTGAAAAGAAAAAAGGGCTTGGATATAAGAGTCTAAAAAATCAGTTCGATTTAACAGGTTGTCATTCAGATCAACTGCATTCGCCAGAATTGCTTGAAATAACAGAAGCTTACGAGCTTAATTCCAAATTAAAAGATCTATTATCAAAATGTAATACCAATCTGTCAGCTCAAGAATATGATCTTCAACAGCTATTAAAAAACAAAGACCCTTACTTAATCATCGCAGGGGAAAGTCTTAATTCGCCAATGTCTTATTTTGGGCATTCGTTACTTTTGTTTTTGGATAAAAAAGACTTCTATTTCTCGCCTGTTATTTCAGTACTCGCTCCAACCGAAGGCCTTAGTACTTTTGAGCAAATTGGCAAAGGTGGATTTTCATTTATTCATGCAGAGTTAAACGTCATTCCTTTGCATCAAGTAATAGATTTCTATAATGATCAGGAATCGAGAAACTTACGGTTTATCAAGCTTCCAAAATCAACATTCAATACAGAAAAGCTCGTGAATTACTTTGATAGTCAATTATCAGATCAATTAACTTATAACTTCTTTACCAGAAATTGTTCTACGTATTTATATGATGCTTTGAATTACGCCTGTGACTGCTTTGAAAATAGCCCTTCAATAATTACACCTGTTTTTATAGAGAAAAAAGTACAACAACACCTAACGAGCTCTTCTAGATTTGAAATACATTCTTTATTCAACACCTTCAATAAGGGTTATCAAGCTCTACATTACAGACAGAGAAACTTAGTGAAAGATATGTTCTTTGATAATGATAGAACGTATTTAAGTCACAATAAAAAAGTGGGCGATGTTGCCGTACTCGCCTCTAGGTTAAGCTTTGAAAGCTATCACAACCCAAATCAAGCTTATACCCAGCTTCTTACAGCATATGGAAAAGATAACTCTCTATTATCTGAACTCCCTATATCAGAGACCACATCAGATGAAAGCCTTGATACGGTATCGATTTCTTCAGCAAAAATATCGATACAAGAAAAATCTATCAATATAAAACTATCTGCAATTGATTTTGATCACTTTGAACAAAGACCACATCACTTCATATCTTCAAAGTTATCAGCAGGAACTATTGAACTTACGCAAACAAAAGAATCAACAAGCCTGAACGCCTTAGAGCTTTTGAATATTCAAGCAATCACACCATTAAATTTCGTAACAAAAAAACCTTCTTGGAGACTTAAGCTTGGTATTGAAAGGAATGATGCCAATAAGTTAGAAGGAGTGATAAGTACAGGAGTTGGTGTAGCGTCAAATGCATTTGAACTAAAAATGTATGTTTTACCTAGCATAGAACTGCGATCGACTCTAAAGTTTCCAGTATATTCAGGCGTACAATTGAATACTAAGCAGCTGTCTATAAAGTATGAAATAAAAAATTTAGATGAACACTCTTTAACCTTTTATAGAAGAGAAAACAGCGCTTTTGGATATGAATATAATGTATTTAAACAAGAAAGCAATGACCCTCAACACCAATTTACTTTATCTTATTATTTCTAGTTAATAGTTCGAGCTGTTTCATCAATTCTATCGAATCCATTGGTTTTTGATGAAGTAATGCTGGCATTAATAAAGCTTCTTTGGTCACCGCTTTTAAAGTAAATAAAGACGATTCGATCACATCAAACCCTGATAGCCAAGCTTGCAACGCAGACTCTAAAACCGTTTCAAACTGATCAAATAATGCTACGGTCGATGTTGCCATTTTATGCTGCTCGCCTAACAAAACTCGATACACTGCAAGGCGTTCTTGTTTCTTAACCCAAGTTTGCCAAAGCGTTATCCAACCAGAGATCAGTGTTGTGTTATCCGGTGTTTTTAGCGCAGACTGTAAACTTGATAATGTCGTTTCCATGTCGTCTTTCGCACGTTCAATTAAAGACTCTATAACATTTTCCCACAGCACCAGTTTGGTCGGAAAGTTACTGTAAACCGTAGGTTTTGAAACCGCTGCCGTTACTACAACTTGGTCAATACTGGTACTTTGATAACCTTGCTTAGTAAACAAACCACAGGCTGCATCGATAATATGCGCCTTTTTACTCGGTCTTCCTCTCGCCATGCTTGCCTCTATAAACCTAAATATTCGTTATGTTTTTCATTCTAACCTATCGATATAAAAATGGTTCCGTTTTTATGGTATAACCACAAAAGACAAACACCTTCCTTCAGTTTTCAACGCCACATTATTTGTAATCCCTCGTTTATTAAAGCATTAGATACTGGTATGTTTTCTTACTGTTTGTAACCCAATAGGAATTTAAATAATGCTTTCTTCCTCTCTTCGTACAGTAACATTAGTCACCGCTTTTTTGGTCGGAAGTATATCTTCACCTGCTTTCGCTGAAGATACGACCTTTACTGCCAAAAACTTAAACGAACAATCTGTTCTTGCGGCAACATGGATGCAGGCATCAGGTGAATTCAAAGCCTTGTCATACCAAGCCTTCAACCTAGCCAAAATGCAATTTGATGCTTTTTCAGATTCTCACACAGGCAATAAAAAAATTGCCATCGTCGTTGATGCTGATGAAGCTGTCATAGACAACGGTGCGTATCAAGCGTGGTTAATCGATAAAGACTTTGGCTACTCAAGCTCTACATGGGCAAAATGGATGGACGCAGGCGAAGCAACCGCCATGCCTGGCGCAACAGAGTTTTTAAACTACGTTGCCAAAAGCGGTGGCGAAGTGTTCTATGTGACCAACCGCAAAGTCGTTGGCTTAGAAGGCACTCGTAAAAACCTAATAGAACTTGGGTTTCCAAATGTTGACGACGACCACCTAATGCTAAGAACGTCCACCAGCGACAAAGAACCTCGTCGTCAAGCGGTTCAAGCAAACTATGACATTGCACTTTTCATAGGCGACAACCTAAACGACTTCTCTTCTGACTTTCACACCAAATCATTAGAAGACACCCTCGCCGCTGTTGAGAAAAACAAAGCCCTATTCGGTACACAATTCATCATGCTACCAAACCCGGCTTATGGCGATTGGGAAGGCAAAGTCTATGACAACAACTGGGGCGCCTCTCCCGCTGAGAAATCTCAAATGCGCAAAGATCGCCTTCGCATCTGGGAACCCGCTGAGTAAAAACTTCACTTAATGTAAACATATATCTCACAAAAAACCGCTTTGCGTTTAGACACAAAGCGGTTTTTATTTAGCAATGCAATTCAACAAAATTCACCTAGAGTGACTTCGACAGAAGCAGCGTTCATTAACAACACCTAAGCGACTTCTCGCGCTTGCGCGTGGAGCGAGGTGTTGTAATGGACTCTGCCATCTACAATTTTTTCTCTAAAAAAACCACTTGACGATTTCTCTAAACACGATTAAATTAACCAAACCGTTTAGTTAATAAATTAAACATTTATCAAAGAGGTAAACACCATGAAAAGCGAGAACGGTTTCTACGGGCAATTCGGCGGTAGTTACATTCCAGAAATTCTTTACTCAAGCCAACAACAAATCTTAACGGCGTTTGAAGAGGCCAAAAACGATCCAACGTTCCTCGCAGAGCTGCACAAACAATGGCAGCAATTTTCTGGCCGTCCTACGCCACTTACCTATTGTGAAAACCTCACCAACCACTTCGGCGGCGCACAGATTTACCTAAAAAGAGAAGATTTAAACCACAGTGGCGCGCACAAAATGAACAACGTGATTGGCCAAGGTTTACTCGTCAAACGTATGGGCAAAACACGCGTCATTGCTGAAACGGGCGCAGGACAACACGGTATTGCAACTGCATTAGTCGCCGCTCGTTTAGGGCTAGAATGCACCATTTACATGGGTGCGAAAGACATAGAACGCCAATACCCAAATGTGTTTTGGATGAAACAACTTGGCGCTACCGTTGTGCCTGTGACGACGGGCGCGCAAACCTTACGCGATGCGTTAGATGAAGCCTTACGTGATTGGTCTTCCAGCCACGAAGACAGCCATTACTTAATCGGTACCTCTTGTGGTTGTGCACCGTTTCCTGAAATGGTCGCCTTCTTTCAATCGGTCATTGGTGATGAAGTTCGCGAACAAAGCATGGCACAATTCGGACAATTTCCTGATCGTCTTTATGCCTGTGTCGGCGGTGGTTCAAATGCGTGTGGTTTGTTCTTACCTTTCCTTGATGATAAAGACGTGGAAATGGTCGGTGTAGAAGCGGGTGGTAAAGGGTTAGAACTTGGTGAGCACTCTATTCGCTTGTCTCATAACCTCGGACAACCGGGTATTGCTCAAGGTTTTGCGACTATGTTCTTGCAAGACCAAGCGGGACAATTACAAGAAACGCATTCCATTGCAGCAGGTTTAGATTACGTTGGCGTCTCGCCTATCATCGCGCATTTAGCAGAAACGGGGCGTATTAAAATGACCTACGCCATGGACGATGAAGTGATTGCGGCTTGTACATTATTACTCAAAAAAGAAGGCATTATTCCTGCGTTGGAATCGTCTCATGCTTTGGCTGGTGCGTTTAAAGATGCGCCTAATTTACCAAAAGACTCGAAGATTGTGATCAACCTTTCTGGTCGCGGTGATAAAGACATTTTCAATGTCGCGAAAGCCGTACAAGACGAAACCTTCCCACAATTCTTAACCGACTACCTTGCATCGTACCCAACCAATCACGTGGACAATAAGGAGCAAAACGCATGAGCCAGTTAGCCGCTTTTATTGATAAAAAACGCCAAACAAAACCCATCTTATCCATGACGCATGTGGTTTATGGCTACCCAACGGTTCAAGAAAGTTTGGATTGGATGGCGCGCCTAATGAAAGAAGGCGTGGATTTTATCGAAGTACAATTCCCATTTTCGGATCCAGTCGCCGATGGCCCAAGTATTGTGGCTGCCTGCCACAAAGCATTGGAACAAACGCTAGACGTGGAAACTTGTTTGGCACAATTAGGCAAACTGGCGAAAGACTTTCCAGAAAGTCGCATTGTCTTGATGAGTTACCTTAATCCTATGTATCGATTTGGTTTAGAAAAATTTGCCAAACGTGCTTCAGAAGAAAATATTCTAGGGTTAATTTTACCTGATTTACCCATAGAACAAGCGGTAGATTATCGTGCAGCCTGTGAAAAATACCAAATTGATCCTGTTTGGTTGGTTACGCCTGTAACACCAAAAGATCGCCTTGCCATGTTAGCCAGCCAAGCCAATGGTTTCTTGTATTGTGTGGCGCGTTCTGGCGTAACAGGGCATTCTGTTCATGAAGACAAAGCCCATGAAAACAACCATCATACAACGTCATTAGATAACTATTTGGCGGAAATCAAACAACACGCCAATGCGCCGATAGGTGTGGGTTTTGGGTTACGAGAAAGAGCTCAGATCGAACAGCTTATTGGCAAAGCAGATATTGCTATTTTGGGTTCCGCTTTATTAGATGCTTACAACAGAGGCGGACAAGAGGAAGGTATTAAATTAATTAACGCCTTATTTCATTAAAAGCACTTGAATTTAAAAAAACCAAAACCAAAACGAAGAAAGACGGCTGGACTGTGGTTACCGCCGACAAAAAACTTTCAGCGCAATGGGAACATACTATCTTGGTAACAAAAACAGGCTATGAAGTACTCACCCTGAGAAGTGAAGAAAGTATCTGACTTGCACTTGGGCGACTAAGCTTGTAAGCGGGTGTCGTCATGATGCAAGATGACAATGAACTGTTTATTTAAAACCGTTTCAGTATTACCTTGTCATACTAGCGTTCTCAATTATATTGGTTTGGAAGTATATGAATAATAAATTAACTGGAAAAAACGTTCTCATTACCGCGGGTGCTCAAGGCATTGGCGAAGCGATCACAAAAAGTTTTATTGATAGTGGTGCAAACGTTGCGATTCACTATTTTTCCAGTGCGGATACAGCCAACCGATTAATCAAATACGCTTCAAATAAAGGGCAGAAAGCCGTTGCGATAAGTGGTGATTTAACAAATGAAGCAGAAGCCAATGCATTGGTTGAGCAAACCGTTAAAGCACTAGGTAGTTTGGACATACTGATTAACAATGCAGGTTCTTTGGTTGCGAGAAGATTACTTAACGAAATGGATGCGGAATTTTGGCATAAAGTAATGGACATCAATTTAACGTCTATGATGTTTGTCACCCGTGCCGCATCGCCCTATCTTGCGAAACAAGAAAACAGCAGCATTGTTAACTTAGCATCCCTTGCGGGTCGCAAAGGTGGCCACCCAGGGTCACTTGCTTACTCAACAAGCAAAGGCGCGATTCTGACCTTAACACGAGCACTCTCGGCTGAATTAGGGCCACAAGGCACTCGAGTAAACGCCGTTGCTCCGGGGCTAATCCTTGGCACTTCTTTCCATAATACACATACGACGAAAGAATCTGCTGACGAAACCATCACAGGCATTCCAATACAACGTGCAGGCAACACAGATGATGTGGCACGAGCAGTGGCGTATTTAGCATCTGAATACGACGGTTTCATCACCGGCGCGACACTTGATATTAATGGTGGCGTTTACAATATGTAATGCGCTCATCTATAAACAATATTGAACAAACACAAAAAAACCAAATCCAATTTACCTTTTGAAGGGTAACTAGGGTTTGGTTTTTTATGTTTAATAGCTAATAACTAGGCTTTAGCAGGCTTACTTCTTAAGCATTAAGTCTTCTAATTTTAAACCTGTCGCTTTACTAATACTGCGCCACAGGTAATAAAAAATCGCCATCATCATGATCATAGAAGGAATAGCAATCATTGGATAACTGTATAACGTCATTTGACCTAACTCTTCATTAAAGGCTTCGGTTCCAGAAGGACTGGTTACAATCCATTTCGCCAACACGTAATTCATCGTTGCTGAAAAAGCAAAAGAGCCCGCGATAAAATAAGTCGCATTCATCAACTTTTTCTCAAACATTTCTGTACTGTTGTTCTCTTCCAATTTCTGTTTGATGATTTCTGTATCCATCACAGAGGAATTGAAAAGCAATGCACGAATCAAAGGATAAGGCGTAAAGGTAGACACCAAAACCGCGATACCAATGATTGCTGGAACGGCCGCTTCCTTGATTGCCAACCATTGATTATCAAGTTCAAACAGGCCAATACTGCCTGTCATCAAAACACTCACTAAACCCAACAAAGCGATAAAGTTAAACTTCCTATACTTCACTAACTCAAAAAGCCCCCAACCAAGAGGAAATGCCAACGCAGCAACCAAACCACCACTAACACCTAATGCGTCTTCACCGCTTAACTTCATCAAAATAAGAGACGGTAAAATAACACTGACGAGCAAATCAACCATCGGGCGTGGCTTGTGTGTAGGAGTTCTATTCATAATTTAAAAGTTCCAATTTAAGTTCAAATACTAATGCCGACTATCATAAAGGAAAAACACACAGGGAAGTACATAGAGATTTTAAAAGTAAGGGATTTTATCGATCCTATCCAAACGCCCTAATATCTCTTACGATATAGATTCTTACTAATTTTTCTTGGTGAAAGGTCTTTTGATGAAAAAAAATAAATACAAAGTCGTACGGCTTACCGAGACAACGGTAAGTGGAGCCTTTGAAAAAGAAGCGGAGCTGTTGAGCCAAGTTAAATCCGATGATTTGCAGCAGGCGTTGTTGCTTTGGCAGCCCAGAGACAACACCGTGGTACTGCCTGCTAGTCAGAAGTGGCAAGCCAATCCTGATCTAACCACTCAATTACAAGATAATGGTTGGCTGATTTTACCAAGGCGAACCGGTGGTGCACCAGTTCCACAAACTTCTGGCGTGATTAACTTGTCACACATTTATCGGGCCGATTCATCGTCATCGGACTTAATAAAACAAGGCTATATTAATCTGTGCAATGTGCTGACACGCTTTTTTAAAGGCTTTGGTTTAACAGCAGAAGTACACGCCACGCCCCATTCTTATTGCGATGGAGATTACAACGTCAATCTCGGTGGCAAAAAAATCATTGGTACGGCACAACGCATCCTGACAACAAAGACCCAAGAAAAAATCATACTGGTTCAAGCCTGTATATTGATCGACGTGATTATTGATGAGTTAATTTACCCGATCAATTTATGCTACGAATTGAATAATAATGACGAAAGAATAAAACCAGAAGTGCACACCTGCCTAGCGCAGCATATTGAGCCACTTCCACCGACAGAAAAGCTCTATGAACACTTGGTTCAAGCCTTTATTGATGATCAGTCCTAAGATAAAAACAGGCTCTAGAGTTTTCATCTTTAAGCCTGTTTCTTGCCAATGTTACTGATATTTTAAATAAGATGAAACGCCTGCTGTTAGTCACCGAAAAGTGGCTAACAACCATTAAAGATATAACATTTGAGTTATTAAAGTCCGTTGATAAAGCTTGTTACCGAATGAGTAAGCTCTTGCTCTTTTTCCGCATTTAATTTCCCATTGATAAAATAATCATAAAAGCTACCTAAGCTATATGACCCCCTCACATCCGCACCCCAAAACGGCATTAGTTGCGTTAATGCTTGAAGATTAGTTGTGCCACCTCTTGGGCCTGGTGAAGTACTAAGGAGAAACACCGGCTTATTGGTAGCAAACATTGGATTTTGTAAATCGCCTAAACGAGAAACCCAATCTATTAAATTTTTAAACTCAGCAGGCATTGATCCATTATGCTCTGGAGAAGAAATGATAAACGCATCATATTCCGCAAATAACGCACGAACTTGTTTAGCGGTTTCTGGATGCCCTTCGTTTTCTTCTCTGTCTAGACTAAAAAAAGGCATTGGGTAGTCTCGGATATCCAGCATAGTAACGCCATACCCTTCTACTTTGCTGGATGCCAACTCTAATAGCGTTCGATTGATAGAGTTTTTGCTGTTGCTTGCTGACACGGCTAATATTTTTTTCATGATTGAGTTTCCTATGAATTATCTGGTTAATGCTTTCATTGATTAACGGTTTCACTTTCTATACAAAAAAGCGCTTTAATGAGCCTTATTTACATAAATAAGCGTTAAATGAACGTCTTCACTGATCACGGTAAAATCTAGTTTTTCATCACGAACCAAGTCACCGTCTTTTACTTCAATACCATTTAAAATGCCTTCACCACCTGTGATGTAAGCAATAAACTCGCCCTCATGAATGACATTCTTATTTTTAGTGAGTAAACCAACTTCAATAATCGTATGGCTATCAAGTGTGATATTTTGTGATGTATTACCACCATAAACCGCGACCATTCTGTCTTTCTTAAGCTCGTGAAATTTATAGCTTGCAGGCTCACCTGACGTTTCAGGTAACACCCACAATTGCAGCATTCTGTTTTCTGTGTTGTCTGGATTCATTTCATTGTGAACAAAACCTTCACCACCAGCACGTTGTGCTTGCACTTGATTGGCGTGCATAGACTTGCCGTTCTCCAGTGAGCCTTGATGCTCAATACTGCCTTCGAGCATAATAGAAATAACGTCTAGCTCTTTATGTGGATGCATGCCCGTTTGTCCTTTAGGCATAAAACGCGCATCCGCTAAATAGATAAAGTTACCAATTCCATTCCATGTATCGTTTTGTCCACCAACTTTGTAATCAACAACAAGACGAGTTTCTCTTAATCCTGCAAAACCACCTCTGTGCAATGAATCTCTATTTAATCTCTGCATTTTAATGTCCTATTCCATTAATAATGGCCTGACTACAAAATCAACTTACTGTTTTATTTTTTCGAACTGTAAAGCTATTATAGGTTTTAACTGTTCGATTAAAACAAAGTAATACTGACAAATATGTTCGATATAACTGAACATTTTTATATAAAGATATTTGAAGTTTTTAAAGAGAGTTAAAAATACCCATATAGATGTCTGAATCAATTTTTGTATAAATAGGTGAGCTGGTGAAATTATCTTTAGATGCTTGTGAAGTGTTAGATGCAATAGATAGAAAAGGCAGCTTTGCCGCAGCAGCCTCTGCTTTATATCGCGTACCATCTACAATCACCTATACAGTACAAAAATTAGAAGAAGATCTAGGGATTGTCATCTACCGCCGAGAGGGCCGCAGATCCATCTTAACGCCAGCTGGTAAAGTACTATTAGAGCAAGGCCGAGAATTACTTAAAGCCGCTGAAACCATTATAGAAACGGCAAAACAAGTGGACAGCGGTTGGGAGTCTCACATCAATATAGCGATCGATACCATTTATGATATTGATAAGTTATACAAAGTCGTTGAAGCGTTTTACCAACTTAACACAGGTGTAGAAGTTAACATCACAGAAGAAGTACTTGCTGGAAGCTGGGAAGCTATTGTTGAGCACAGAGCCGACCTAGTTATTGGCGCGCCCTCTCCACAAACTAATCTACAAGGCATTAAATTTGAAGAAATTGCAGTAATAGATTGGCAATTTGCTGTAGGAAAAAATCACCCATTGCTTGAATACCAACTCCCTCTATCAGAAGAAGATACAAAACCCTTTCATTCAATCATCATTAAAGACTCTTCTAAAAAATCCCCAGCGATGACCCATAGGTTATTTGAAAAACAAACCGTTTTACGAGTCGCCTCTTTAGAACAAAAGATAGCAGCGCAAATTAGAGGGTTAGGCATAGGCTTTTTACCTGCCCATCGCATTAGAAATCAACTTAAAACAGGAGAATTAATCGCTCTCCCAATCAATAAAGACGCACCAGTAACACCAATTTTTATTGGCTGGAGAATGAGTAATAAAGGCAGAGCAATAAGATGGTTCGTTGATAAATTTCGTGAGAGTAATAAATGATCGTTAACCGAAAATAGCCAACTTAACTATGCTCGTCTTGGGTGTTCTTTAAAAAACCTAAAATGAACGGTGTCGCCCATCATTAAAACCCCGTAAAATTCTTATTTTTAGTACGTGTGTGCTGTTAAGTGAAATGATATCAACAAAAGAGACTATAGAATGACTGAACAAGTTAAAGTAATCGCAACGCACAATGGCAACTTTCACGCAGACGATGTTTTTGCGGTAGCAGCACTTAAACACATTTTCCCATCGGTAGAATTAATACGCACACGTGACTTAGATGTCATCGCCAAAGCGGACATAGTGTTAGACGTAGGCGGAATATACGACGCAGAAACAGACCGTTTCGATCATCACCAAAAAGGTGGCGCAGGCGCACGAGAAAACGGCATTCCATTTTCATCCTTTGGATTGATCTGGCAAAAGTACGGTGTAGAAATCTGCTCAGGCAATCAAGAAGTCGCTAATTCATTAGACAAGAATTTAGTATCCACTATCGACGCAATAGATTGTGGACACGTAGAAGGCGTACAAACTGGCATCAGCCTGAGCCAAACCATCTCAATGTTTAACCCAACATGGCAGGAAGAGAGCGATTTTGATGCCTGTTTTGATGAAGCCGTTTCTTATGCATCACGCCTATTAACTCGATTCATTGCTGCGGCAAGTGGTGGTGTAAACGCAAAAACCATCGTCGCCAACGCCATAGAAAACGCCGCTGATCCAAGAGTGATCGTATTGGAACAATACACACCTTGGAAAACCACTGTGCTTAGATTATCGCAAGACGCCTTGTTCATGATTTACCCGTCGCAAGGAAAGTGGCGCATCCAAACCGTGCCGGTTGAGCTAGGTTCATTTGAAGACCGCAAAAAACTCCCCGCGCCGTGGGCTGGATTGTCTGATAAAGAACTACAAGACGTAACAGGATTAGACGATGCCACCTTCTGCCACAACGGCTTGTTTATCGCAGGCTGCGCGTCGTTTGAAAACACAATGAAAATGGCACAAATGGCGTTGGATTATTAAAGATTTGAAATGAAAAAGACCGATTTGATTACCCAACTATTGGGGATAACGTCATTATGTCGGTCTTTTTTATTTGGCAGATTTAGAAGTATGCTTGTTCAACATAGAGACAAACAAGTATTCATTCTAGACCAGTACAGGCTGCAGATACTTGCCAAAACTTCTTTTTTATATCGATTTTTTCCGCTCGTTTATGTGGATTAATCTGTTTTTTCTTATAAAAATATTTTCCTGACACACCCTCTACTTCAGGCGATGAGCAAAGATAAATAGACGTACTCGCACCCTGCTCTGGTTTTTTCAGATTTTTAATTATCCGCCGCCTAATCATCCCAACAATCCCTTTCGAATCAGGCCATATATTGCTTGCCACTCCCCCTGGGTGTAACGCATTAACAGTTACTTTATGATCACTTAAACGCTCAGCTAACTCTTGAGTGAAATAGATGTTCGCTAACTTTGAATCAGCGTAAGTGATAAGCCCACGATAAGGTCGTCGCTCTTTAATCGTATTCCCGGAAAATTTAATATTACCTTTCGCATGAGCTTTAGAAGAAACATTAACAACACGTGCGCCAGGGGTACTTATAAGCGTATCTAACAAAAGGTTCGTTAATAGAAAAGGCCCCAAATGATTAACACCCATTGTCAATTCGAAACCATCAACTGTTTTTTGCTTATCAAGACAAACAACCCCTGCATTATTGAGCAAAACATCTAGGCGTCTGTGTTTTTGATTAAACTGATTAACAAAGTTTCGAATAGATTCAAAGCACGCTAAATCTAAGGGTATGAAGGACAGTTGAGCATTTGGATTCAACGCCTTTATTTCTTTCATGACATCGAATACCGACTTTTCATTACCGTAGGCGGTCTCCCTGCACGCCATGACAACATGAGCCCCCATTTTACACAGTTCAATTGCTGAATGTTTTCCAATCCCAGAATTTGAACCGGTAACAATGACAGTTTTATTCAACATCAGCATATTAAACTTTTTCCTCAAGAATACGCGTTACTTCATACATCCACAGTTCATTAACGCTTATAAAAGAGTGCACTGTAAATTATTACTAATTGATATTAAAAGACTTTATTCCACACTACTAGCAAAACCATACATTCCTTAGAAAACCATCGCACTTAGGTTATCGCAAGACACCTTGTTGATGGTTTACCTGCCCCAAACAAAACAGTTGCGCATACATCATTTGAATATCACCAAAAATTATTCAATACATTGGGTAAACTAGGCATGGAAACCGCCGCAGAGATGCGCAAACGTGTTGCAGAAGAAATCACAACGACCTTTGTAAGCAACTACACACGTAGGTTTTAAGGGGTCAGATCCCTTTAAGGTATCTATCTTGGTTGCTGTATTGAATCAGTAACCCGCTTGCGCGTTAGCGCTATCCCTAAAATTATTAATAGCATTGCTGCTAGGCTGCGCCATTCCATGGCTTCGCCCAAAAGAAGCACGCCAGTAAAATACGCCACGATAGGAATCAGGTAATTAATGTACGAAAGAAACGTCGGGCCTGCCGTGGCGATAACAGCAAACAAGAGAATGGTGCCAAACGCAGTTGGGCCGATACCTAGCCACAACAAGGATAACGTGGCTTTTAAAGAATAACTTTGTTGCCAGGGTAAATCTTGCCACAGCCACAACGGCACAATAACGATACTAGAAATAATCATCATACCAGCCGCTTTGACAACGGGGTTATAGGACGGCAATCGCCTCACCAAAATAGCATTAATTGCATAACTAAACGTAGCAAGTAAGATCAATAGACCACTCAGCAAGTTACTGTGAGCACTGACCAAGGATGGCCAAAGCACAATTACCACGCCAGTAATACCCAATACAAAACCGAAGATCTTAAAGCGATTAAGACTTTCCCCTACCACAAAATAATGTGCCAAAATCATGGTCGCCAGCGGCATAAATGCCATCAACAATCCTGTAATGCCCGAGCTAATATCCTTCTGACCTGTGGAGATCAGAAAAAATGGCAACAAGTTACCCATAATACCCAGCAGCAAAAATACCGCCCAAGCCAACGGCTCCACAGGTAAACGCCAACCCTTGGCATACATAAAGAGCGTTAGAATAATCGCTGCAATCAAGACCCTAAGAGAGACTATCGCTACAGGGCTAAAACTTTCCAGTGAGACAGCGGTAAACATAAATGACGTTCCCCACAGCAGAATGAGTAGCAGCAGAGAAAGCCAGTTTTTAAAAGTAGGTGTGTAGTTTTGTGTCATGTGTTTGACCCAGTTAGCAATATTACCGCATATATAAAGAAAGAGAGTTTAACTGACAAGCTCTCACTATTTTGATTTATTTTGAGTACTGAAAATGAACCGTGAACGAAGACAGATAAAAGTAAGCTCAAACCGATCTATTCCAGCCACTTTAGATAATGCCCTATTCTGTCATAACAGCTTGCTTATCGCAGGCAGTGCCTGTTTGAAAATACCGTAAAAATGACATTGGAGTGTTAGAAACTTAAAGTGAAAGGCTTGGTATGAATGGGTTTTAAAGGTGGGTGGTACTATAAAACATCAGTCCAATGGCCATAATTGAGCATCGTGCATCACTCTTAATATCTGTAATTCGTGTTTCAACGCATCCGTATTTGACTGAGCGATCCGATAAATGACAATGAAAGGAACATTACTAACAACCAATTCTCTTGTACCTTCTAATCGTCCCAAACGCCCTGCTTTCGGATGAATCGGCAACATTAACTCAACAGAATCTAAAATAGTCAGCACCGTCGCCAATGCAATAGAGGCATGCTCTGTTCTACTAATATAATCTTCCACACGATCTAAATCGTCTTGCGCTAAATCAGTCCATTTGATTTGCACGCCTTGCCTCCCATTTAGCTTTTACATCTTCGTGGTTTCTCAAACGTCCAGCATCCGCTGCTTCAATTCCTTTTTGAACATCTTGAATAAAACCGTCTTCTCGCTCTACATACTGCTTTATCGCCTGCGCCATTAACCAAGCTCTAGGTCTATCAATAGCATCCGCCATTTCACCTATTCTGGATAAAGTCTCTTCATCCAATCTCACTGAAGTCGCTTTCAACGCCATACCAACCCTCCGAGGTTCTCTTGAGTTCTATGAGAAGTCATTGTAATCCTGATAAGTCGCACTGTCACTTTTCTAAAATAAGCAATCGAAGGAAAAGTGAAAAAACAAATCCTCAAGTAGAGAATTTAAAAGCTTGGTATGACTGGGTTTTAAGGGTGGGTGGCACCAAATAAAATAGAGAAAGCCAGTTTTTAAAAGTAGATATGTAGTTGTGAGGCATGTGTTTGATCCAATTAGCATTATTACTGGAGAGTTTAACCGACAAGCTCTTACTATTTTGATTTATTTTGATTTATTTTGATTTATTTTGATTTATTTTGATTTATTTTGATTTATTTTGATTTATTTTGATTTATTTTGATTTATTTTGATTACTGAAAATAAACCGTGAAAGGCTTAATATGAATGGATTTTAAGGATCTGAAAGAAATTAACGATGGCATATTAGGTGATTTAGCACCAACGACATTAATTGAAATGAAGGTAATTTATTTTGGTAGGAAGATTAGACAATCGTGGAAAGTAAATTAGTAGAGAAGAAGCTAGTATAATTCTAGTCATTAAATCATGGAGCTAGAGTAAGCTTTAAATTTACTGCCCTGTTATTGTGATGTTTTCTATCACGTTTCTTCTTGTTTAAATAAGTCGTTATATTCTAACCAATTGTTTTCCGCTATAATGTTTAATTTGATATTTAGAATGCATATTAAAAGGATTGAATTGATGGAAGCCGTAACTACAACACTTACAATGGTAGCTCTAAAGCAAACTGTAACGTACCTAACAAAGAAACTCCTTGATACCGTTTGGGATCATGATACAGAAGCAGGAAAAGAACTCTTAAAGCAGTTATCAGAAGATTATACAACACATACTTATGTAGATAAATATGTAAGTCGACAGATGAAAATGCGTACATTGCATAGTGCTGAATCAGATGTTTACCTTGATGAGATATACACTCCGCTAAAACTCAAAATGCAATCTAATGGCGATGAGATCATTGTAACCGATCACACTACATTAACATTCAGTAATATTATTAATATTGTTGGCCTTGCAGGACAAGGAAAAAGTACTATTTTAAGGAAGTTATTTCTTGAAGAAATGAAAAATGGTAAACGGTTTCCTTTTATTATTGAGTTAAGGCGTGTTGAAAACGGTTCTATACTAGACTATTTTAAAGAACAATTAATAGACATTGGGTTATCATTTTCCGATGGAGATGTTGAGTTACTTCTGCAATCTAAAAAAATAGTATTTATGTTAGATGGTTTCGATGAAATTGCATCTATCAATAGACTAAGATTACTCAACGAAATTATTCAATTAAAAACTAGGTTTAATTGTAACGTTATCGTAACAACTAGGCCAGACACTGAAATTTGTAATGAACCTAATATTACAAATTTAAGGGTAATGAACCTAAAAAAAAATGACATCATTGCTATTTTATCTAAATTAGACAAAAAAAACAATTTATCTGAATTACCAGAATTAATAACAAACAACATTCCTTTACAAGAAACTTTGATTACTCCAATTTTAGTTAATTTACTTTACGTGTGTTACCCATATCTAGATATAGTACCAGAAAATATAATTGATTTTTATGACAAATTATTTATAACCCTTTACAGTCGTCATGACAAAATTAAAAACTTTAATCGTGAAAGAAATTCAAAAACATCTTCAATAGACGCAAACAATATATTCAATGCTTTTTCCTTTGATAGCATAAATAAAGGAGCTTTAGATTTCACTGAAGAAAGTTTATACAACCATTTAAAATCAGCCATTAAACTTAACCAGATTTCACTAGAAGATATTGAAAAAATACAAAAAGATTTTATAAATATTACATGTTTAATTCAAAAAGATGGATTTGATAAATATGTATACTTACATAAATCAGTGCAAGAGTTCCATGCTGCTAAATTTATTGCATCTTTACCACATAAGCATAAAGGTAAATTCTATAAAAAATTGGCTGAAGTTGTGGATATAGAAGATAAGTTTGATAATGTTCTTCAATTTTTAAAGAAAATTGACACAGACGATTATAACTCTCTATTGGTAATCGAGTATTTTAATTTAAATAAATTAACTCAATTAGAATATGATAAAAAAAACAAAATAATTGATGATATAATAAGAAAAATTTTAATTTCTAAGAAAATTAATTTTAATATATTTGATGGGGTTTATGATTGTGACACTATGGAAGTTATAGCAAATAAAAACCTACTTTCGACTCTCTCGCTTTTCAAAGAAGGAAGAAGAATGTTTAAATATGAAGCTGAGGAAATTTTTTTTGATCATCTATTTGAAAATGTTAGCATTAATTTGAAACAACAAAAATTTTCCATGAAAAAATTAGAAATTCCAGAATTGATGGCTATTGAGAAGAAAAGTAAAATAAATACAAGAGAGGGCGATTTAGATAATACAATATCTGTTTCTGCATTCGACTATTTACAAGCCTCTGGTGGATATGAAGAATTTTCAAATATAATCAAAACTGAAATAATCCAATTTTATTCTGATATTTATGATCCTATTCACTCAAAATCACAAGAAGTATCAATAATCCTCGATATGGATTTCGATATTTGAATAATTAGAGTCTGAGGGGGGCTCCACGAATTTCACGTTAAAAAACTCGACGCTTCACGTAGTGTACGACCCTTGTAGTAATAATCTCCAGCCTGCTCTCCAAGACGATGATGCTTAAAAGCAGAATGCTATTCATTACCACGCAGGAGCGTGAGAACGAGAACAAAACCAAGAACCCCATCCTGACCTTCCCCTTGCTCTCTATTTTAAAAGGAAAAAGGGGAAGGAACCGTTCGTTTTACAAGTACCGTCCTTCTAAATGCTTTTTAAAGTGCGCGGCATTTAGCGTTTCACCTGTGGCGCGTTTTATCAGTTCATCTGTGGTGTGAAGCGAGGCTTGTGACCAGATGTTGTCGCTGAGCCATTGGAAGATTGGGGTTAGGTCGCCGCTTTTAATGGCGGCATCTATGTCGACAGTTTGTGTCATGGTCGCTTTGTATTGCGCGGCGTACATGGCACCGAGTGTGTAGCTTGGGAAGTAGCCAAAGGCGCCGTCTGTCCAGTGTATATCTTGCATGCAGCCATTTTTAAAGTTGCCTTTGGTTGATATACCAAGGGTGGCTTTCATTTTCTCATCCCAAACTTCTGGTACGTCTGTGTGTTCTATTAAGCCGTTAATTAGGTCACGTTCGATTTCATAACGCAGAATGACGTGCGCTGGGTAAGTCAGTTCGTCGGCGTCGACTCGAATAAAGCCTTTATCTACGCGTGTGTAGAGTTTGTAGAGGTTGTCTTCGGTAAATACAGGGTCTTTGTGTGCGTTAAAGGCGTCTTTTGAAAGACGTAACAAGTGTGTGATGAAGTCTTTGCTACGGCCAATTTGCATCTCAAAGAATAAGGATTGGGATTCATGGATTCCCATAGAGCGCGCTTCACCTACTGGCAAACCAGCAAAGGCTTTCGGTAAACCTTGTTCGTAACGAGCATGACCTGTTTCATGAACGATGCCCATTAGCGCTTGTACAAAGTCGCTTTCATCGTAGCGTGTGGTGATGCGCACATCGGATGGTACGCCACCACAAAATGGATGAACACTTTGGTCTAATCGGCCATGGTCGAAATCGAATTTCAATAACTTCATGATGTCTAACCCAAGCGACTTTTGAGCGGCGGTTGGGTAAATGCCAGATGGCATGATGATGGATTCAGTTTGTTGTTTTGCGAGCGCTTTCTCAATCAGCTCTGGTAGCCATGTTTTTACGTCTGAAAAAAGCACATCAAGCGACACAGTCGTGGTGTCCGGTTCGAATTTGTCGAGCATGGCGTCGTAAGGTGTGAGGCCTAATATGTCACTTCTGATTTGAGCCTCTTCGCGAGATAGGGTTACCACTTCTTTCCAATTTTTCTCGAATCCTGTCCAGTCGTTTTCTTGGCGTTGTGTTCGCCATGCGTGCTCGCATTTAGAACCCGCTTTAGATTGTGCTTGCACTAATTCTTCTGGCAAAAGCGTGGCTTGCAGCCATTGGCGTTTCATTTCTCGTAAGCTGGCTGTTTGCTCTGTGGTTAGGGTTTCGTTTTCGGCATTATTGAACCACTCGCTAAGTTGTGGCTGAGTCGATAAGCGATGTACATGAACCGACAATTCCGCCATGGCGTTTGAGCGAGCTTCGTTACCACCAGCAGGCATATTCGCAGCGGCGTCCCAACCGAGCATAGCCTGGGCATGATTAAAGTGATTGATAGTTTGGTAATGGGAAATAAGTTGATCGTAATTTGACATAATCTAATGCTCTTCTTGTTCGAGACGGCTTCTTTTAAAGCGTAATTACTGTCATCTTATTACATCGGTCTGCATTGGAACAGACCAGCAGAGTTGCTCTGAGGAACCTAGGAATACACAAGCCGACGACTCGTATATCGTATGCCTATTGTTAAACAAGTTCATACGCCTTGCTTAGTGATTGTTGATTGGATTAATACTTACCGAATTAAAGTGGATCAGAACCCTTAAATATCCTATGACAATATACGTCACAATATAAATTGTTTTTAAGGATTCTGATTCTTAAAAAGCAGCCAAAACTCTTGAGTCATTTCAAAGCCACTAACAACTCATCCCTAATCAGAAACAACAAAAAGGTTTCTCGTTCAATCGACATGCCTTTTTTATCACTATTTTTAATCGTATCTAGATTGTGCTTAATCGCATCATGGACATTTATCCAAACAGCTTTCATGCCATTTTTGACTTCGTAATCTTCTAGGCTCGTCTCACCTAATTCTTCATCAATATCGCAGGTATAGCAGTAAGACTTCATTTGGACAATATCGAAATCTTCCTTGTGCCAAGGGCGAAATTCTTCATACATACCGAAGGCTTCAACATTACGAATATTCTGCGCACCCGTCTCCTCTGTTAACTCACGGATTAAACCCTCAACCTGATTCTCACCTTCATCAACTCCACCACCCGGTAAGGTGTAATCATCGTAACGCTGTGTATACAACATCAAGACTTTCTCACCACGCAGAATAATCCCACGTGCCGCAAGGCGCAGAAAACTAGATTGATCGAGAGACGACAGACTTGGGTGAACAGAGGATTTTAAAAGGCGCATAGGTAAGGAGCTTTGGTTGGGTGGCGTGAATGATAGTGGTTAGGGAGAAGGAGAGCAAACTAGGATGGTTCTATCATCAGAGCATAGGGCCAGAATAAGCTCTAATTTTAACTTAACTCTAATTCCCACTATTAGACGCTTCCTTAATAAATTAATTTGTTCAATTTTGGCAACAATCAACCTAACTAAAATAACTTTTATTTTGCTGTAACGCGTTACGGAAGTGTTCAATCAGCAAGGTTAATTTTTTATCGACTAAACGCGTATTGGGGTAAACAGCATATATGCCCAATTTTTTATTGGCGAATTCATCAAGAGAAGTAACCAATTCACCGGATTTTAATTCATTAAAAATAAGGGCTCTAGGCAGATAAGCAACACCAAAATCGCTCATTGCCGCTTGCTTAATACTGTCTAAATTATCCGCTTGAAAACGTCCTGTAACATGACAATTTAAATCCGTATTTTCAACCTGAAAACTCCAAGGATCTGGCTTTTTACCTGAGTATTTATAAAGTAAACAGTGGTGTTTCATCAGATCGTCTGGGTGTTGCGGGGCTCCATGAATATGAAGATATTCGGGCGTTGCGCAGACACACCATTGTGAATCGACTAAGCGCCTTGCGACTAAAGAAGAATCACCTAAATCCGCCGTACGAATGGCTAGGTCAAAGCCTTCATCTAAAATATTAGACAGTCTATTAGTGACATTTAGTTCTAATTCAATACCAGGGTATTGCTCACAAAACTCTACCGCAGCACGATTAAGTACAAGGTTTGCCGTTACCACAGGCATAGTAATCCGTATCTTACCTCGCACATCACTACTAAAACCTGCTACCACATCCTTGGCATCTTGTACTGCTAACTGTGCAATTTTGGCTTTTTTATAAAGTGCTTGCCCAGCTTCTGTTAAACTGAGCTTTCGCGTTGTTCGATAGAGTAATTGTACATTGAGGTCCTTTTCTAATCGTGTAATTCGCTTACTGACAACCGACATAGTTATGCGTAATTTTTCAGACACACGAGAGAAAGAAGCCTCTTCTACCACATGAACAAACAGCAAGATGTCATCTGCCTTTACCATGAGTTTATCAGCCTTATTATGTCAAAAAAGGAAAGAATGAAATTGTTTTTGACTATATATTAACCTTCGTTGAAGTTATAGAGTTCAGTGTAAAAATAATGACTTAGCTTTCGGAGAGAGAAAATGTCCCAGCACCCCGCAGTCGCAGAATTCCAAAAAATACTATCAAACGAATATGTTGAAACCAATGAAAGTCGTACCGAACATTATCGTTCCGGGTGGCGTTCTGGCAAAGGCTCTGCACTGACTGTCCTTTTCCCTCAAAACTTAGTGGACTATTGGCGCGTATTAGAAGTCTGCATTGCGCATGACTGCATAGTGATAATGCAAGCCGCTAAAACAGGGTTAACGGAAGGGTCTACTCCGAGTGGTGACAATTATGATCGTGACGTTGTTGTTATCAATACACTTGCAATGAATCAACTCGTTATGTTGGGTAAAGGTGAGCAGGTACTGGGCTTTCCTGGTACGACCTTACACACGCTTGAGAAAACTCTAAAACCTTTATCACGCTCGCCACATTCGGTCATTGGCTCTTCTAACCTTGGTGCGACTATTGTTGGTGGTGTTGCGAACAATTCTGGAGGTGCCTTAATAAAACGAGGACCTGCCTATACTGAATTAGCACTCTTTGCTCAGGTTAATGAGAAGGGAGAACTTAATCTCGTTAATCATCTAGGCATTGATTTAGGCGAATCCCCAGAAGAAATTTTACAAAATTTGGAACATGGTAATTTCGACCATTCCTATGTTGACACCTATTCCGATGAAAGTGGCAAAGCCGGCTCTGGTAAACAGGCCAGCGCAAGAAATTATCAAGATCTATTGCGTGATGTTGATGCGGATACTCCAAGTCGTTTTAATGCCGATCCATCGCGCTTATATGAAGCCAGTGGTTGCGCCGGTAAACTCGCTGTTTTCGCGGTTAGACTCGATAGTTTTCCAGTGGCCAAAAAGGAAAAAACGTTTTATATAGGAACAAATAACGCATCTGCTTTGACACAATTAAGACGCAGAATTTTGTCAGAATGCACTAACTTGCCTGAAGTCGGTGAATACATTCATCGCGATATTTTTGATGTCGCACAAAAATACGGCAAAGATACATTCTTAAGCGTGAAGTATTTAGGCACAGACCGAATGCCTAAGCTGTTTGCAGTGAAGGGTAAGATTGATGCGATATTAAAGAAAATTTCGTTCCTACCCGATTCTCCTACCGATCGAATTATGCAATTTGTAGCTAAATTGTTCCCAGAACACTTACCTAAGCGTTTGTTGCAGTATAGAAAAGACTACGAACATTACCTTATTTTAAAAGTGAGTGATGACGGAATAGCAGAAGCAGAGCAAATCATTCCTGAATTTTTTGCGGATAAAGACAATGGTGCATACTTCGAATGTACAGGTGAAGAAGCGAGTGGCGCTTTTTTACTTCGTTTTGCTGCTGCAGGCGCCGCAATGCGTTATGAATTGATCCATCAAAAAGAGGTTGGAGAGTTGATCGCATTGGACATTGCGCTACGTCGAAACGAGTTTGATTGGGTTGAGCAACTTCCAGCTTCATTACAAGATAAAATCGATAAACCTTTGTACTACGGTCACTTCTTCTGTCATGTATTCCATCAAGACTACGTTCTAAAGAAAGGTGTTAACGCAAAAGAAGTAAAAGCAGAAATGCTAAAAATTCTAGATGATCGTGGCGCTAAATACCCAGCGGAACACAACGTGGGACATTTGTATAAAGCAGAAGATGCCTTAGTACAATTTTATAAAAAGCTCGATCCTACCAACACCTTTAACCCAGGCATTGGTAAAATGGAAAAAACCAAACGCAATTGCTCTTGCTGCTTATAAAGCGGTATAGGATATGTACCTTTAAAGCCTAGATCGAGCGCTATTCTTAGTAAGAAGAATAGCGCTTTTTAGGAGTGCTTTAATTTTCCATGTTTTTTTTCTGCTAATGTGCGCATAGAATGCCAAGAAAAAAAGCATGTCAGCAATATAATAAAAGCAGTTAAAAGCAAAAAAACGGGACTTAATTAAAATACAAAAACAATTCCATAATATAGCGAATAACACATACTATTTTTCAAAGAAAAATAATATTAATACGGTAATAAAAACAAATAAAAACACAATCGAATATAAATGATAATGATTAAATAAATGAAATTTAAAAAAAGTCTATTCGGAGTTAATACTGACCTTTTCCAATGGCTGGTGATCCGGATACAGCCTCGTATAACTCAAGGTCTTTATCGCCAGCTTTAATGACCTTTTGCTGAACATATTTAGCAACACCTGGCGGCAACCCTTCTGCATACTTCACAATACAAAGCTTCTTCACCATATCGTCTTTTGATGTTTGCCCGTTTTGCAACAATCCACGAACCATAATCAACTCATTTGCAGTGGTATTAAACGTCAGCGAAAACTCACCATAAGGCGACTTAAAGTAGTATGTCCCCTTCTCGACGTCAGGTGTATTCGTATAGACAGAGGAAGGTTGGAATTGACTTAAGTCATTCAAATCGTCGCCACAAAGCATGCCATGAATAATGATGTCTTTGTCTTTATCGATATAAATATCTTTATAACCATCAACCGCTATTACTGAAAAACTAGTTGCCAGAAGCAATATCCCTATAATTTTTTTCATTACATTCTCTATTTAATGTTTAAAAAATTTAATGGAATCACCTCCATCTAACTTTCATTACGTATTCACCTTTACTAAGGTGAAAGGCAACAATGTTAAAGCAAGCAACCCAGCCAATCTTATAATATATAGTTTGTTTTTAACCTAAGACACACTATTTCACATTAACTTAAAATTCAACAATAGATTTGTTACAAAGAAATTTACACTCGTATTTTCAGAATAACTCCTCCTAAAATAAAGATGAAAAAAATGCAGATTGGATTTTAGCTCAACAATTACTCTGGCATGGAAATAATCAGCTCATCACAAATCAAACCCTCAAGCAGATTAAGGCATGGCCGCAGGATCAATCATTGAGCTTACTCTCGCAATTAAAAATCATTGTAATAATCTAAGCACAATACTGATAACAGTTTGGGTTCATTAGGAGCAAAATCATGTACCACTACATTGAGTGTGGATTACAAAATGTTTATCTAAAAAATGGCTTCACCGTTGAGCGAATAGATAACGAGGAATACACCAGCATTGATGATATGAACAACCTTCATTCGGCCATTGCACAAGTAATAGCGGACAGCCGCACGGCATTACGCCCTGCTGAGTTTAAGTTTTTACGAGTAGAGTTAAATCTATCTCAAAAAATGCTGTCGCATCGTTTTGGCGTGTCAGAGCAAACCATCGCTCGATATGAAAAAGGTAAATCAGAAATCCCACGCACAACCGACGCAGCACTGCGCTCTTTGTACATGGAGAAACTAGAAAAAAATAGCTCAGTAGGATTCTTTCTCGACCTACTTTCTGACACAGAAGCAAAACAAGCAGCAAGGGAAATACTACTAGAAGAAACAGGAAACCATTGGGCTGTGACGGTTTAGATTTTAAATCGTATGAATTAAAAAGCTATTTCGAGACGAGAGATAATCATCCAGCAAATCATCAACTTCTGTAGTCTAAATACTGTCCATGTTTTTATCAGAATGACCCAAACTAGCAAGCAGCCCCTCAATGACTTACACTCTTTCATCTAAGCTGAGTTTTAAGGCTTGCTTAAAAAACGTATTTGATTGATCAGCCATATCCGTTCTCCAGAAAATCTATATCTCATTCTCACACAGGAACGTGGAAATGAGAAACTCTGAAATCAACGACACTGACCCCTTGAATATACTCTGCCTCCGATTATTCATAATTGACCAATAAACACACATAGAAACATGGTGTCTAAAGTGCTTTCAGAGTAATGTGGAATGATTGTCAGGGATTGATGTAAGGGAAGATGGAGTTTTTATTACATTGCCTTTCTTATAATCCTTGTTGATGAACTCCATCTATTAAGGGTTTCTTATATGAAAATCACCTCTTTTATTCTTAAAAATTATCGACGATTAGTCGATGTAACTTTAGTACTTGATGACAAAAAAACAGTTCTTGTAGGTGCTAATAATAGCGGAAAAACTTCCTGTATTAGCGCTCTACATACATTTCTTAAAAGCCCAGATAACCTTAAAATTCGAGATATATCTAAACAAAATTGGAAAGAAATCCAAAATCTAGGTAAAAAAACTGAATCAGAATTTCCGACTAGCGAAGAAATGCATGAGCGGGCTGATGATCTAGCTAAATTATTACCAAGCTTAGATATTGATATCACTGCAGATGTAAGTGATGCGTATAAAGTTCGTGATATTTTACCTGATTTAGAATGGAGAGGCGGTACTCTATCTGTTCGTATAGCCTATGAAGCTGTAGATATATCCAAACTCTTTCGCGATTTCATCGATGCAAAAAATGTAGTGTCAGGACATAACGCTAAGGTCAATTTATGGCCAAAAGATTTATGTGATTACTTAGAGAAAGGCCAGAATTTAAGTAAATATATTAGACAAAAGCACTATATTTTAAGTAGAAAACAGGCGCCTAATGCAAGTGACATTTTACAACCTTTAAAATCTGATGCGTTAAAAAAGTTAATTCGAGTAGACGTTATATCCGAACAAAGAGGATTAGGAGCTGAAGATAATACAGAGCAAAAAGGACCGTATTCAGAAAAACAGCGACTCAACAAATTACTTCGAGAATATTACGATCGTATTTTGAATCCTGAAGATTTCCCTGAGGAGAAAGATCTTAAGGTACTAGGGCAACAACAAGAGCTGGAGGAGGGATTCACTAATAGATTGAATGAGCAATTCAAAGATCCTTTCGAGGAGCTGAAAAATATGGGGTATCCGGGTATTGGCGGTAACCCAACGGTTGAAATTGCTGCAAAGATTAGTGGAACAGATGCTTTGCAAAAATCGTCCTCTGTTAGATATAGGTTTGATAAAGATGAAGAAGAGTTTCTTCCAGAGAGTTATTTAGGATTAGGTTATCAGAACCTTATATACCTGACATTCAGACTTCTTGAATTTCGCGATAAATGGATGCGCGTTGGAAAATCAGCCTTAATAGAAGGAAAGCTTGAAGAGATGATAGAACCTATTCATTTAGTTTTACTTGAAGAGCCAGAAGTAAATCTACATGCTCAAGTGCAGCAGGTATTTGTATCTAAAGCTTATAGTACACTACGAAACCATCCCAACTTGTGTGATAAGAGTACAAAAATAGATAAACCTGATTATCAGACTCAGCTTCTGATTAGCACTCACTCTAGTCATATTATAAACAATATCGATTTCAAAGATTTACGTTACTTTAAACGTAATAATGCTAATGAAAGCATATTGATGGATCATACATTCATTGCCAATATGTCAGAGCTTTTTTCTAAGCCGAAAGAGGCACTTCTGTTTGTTAGAAAGCATTTAAAATTGACTCATTGTGATATTTTCTTTGCTGATGGCATTATTTTTGTCGAAGGGCAAGCGGAGCGTCTTCTTGTCCCTGAGTTTATTACTCAAAACTTCTCTGGATTGACTAATAAATATATATCTATGTTGGAGGTAAGTGGAGCCCATACTCATAAGTATAAAGAATTGGTAGAAAAACTTGGTATTGTCACTTTAGTTATGACAGATATTGACTCTGTTAATAGTGATAAGAAGTCTTGTGCACCTGAGAGAGGAGTTGAGCAGAAAAGTAATAATGATACCTTGAAGAAATGGCATCCAAAGAAAGAGTTATTAGAAGATTTAGTCGATTTGGCAGAAAGTGGACATGCAACAATAAGCGAAGGTGCTCTACTTTACATTGCTTATCAAAAACCAATGGAAGTTTTAGGTAAAGAGGTTTTATCTCGAACATTTGAAGACGCTTTAATTTTAGCAAATTTTGAAAATGAATATTTCCAAAGGAAGGCAAAGATTAAAGAAGCCAAAGCTGATTTTGAAAAGAATGGTGAACCATTATCAAAGTCGCTCTATCAATATGTACAAGGCTTAAAGAAAGGTGACTTTGCTTTTGATTGTCTTTTTTACCTAGCGGACAATACAAATAATAAACTTACACCTCCTGAGTATATGAGAGATGGTCTTAAGTGGTTAGAAACTCAATTATCACCAAAAGTTTAGGGGGAACTTATGTCGGAATATCTTTTCTTAGCGGAAACTAAACATATTGAGCAGGACGATGATATTGATGTAGTTATCAAAGAATGCCTTCAAATTGGGTCGGGAAAAAACTTCATTACCTTTGCAGGTGCTGGTTCTGGTAAAACCTATTCTTTAAAGAAGGCTCTCGAATTCTTAAAATCTCAACATTCAGATAACTTCTCTCGTCAAGGAAAACGAATTGCAGTTGTAACCTTTACAAATAATGCCGCAAACGAAATCGTTGATAGGATCGAACAAAATCCTATCTTTTCAGTATCAACTATCCATAGCTTTTGTTGGTCTGCTATCACTGGATTTAATGAAGAT
Source organism: Marinomonas ushuaiensis DSM 15871 (assembly GCF_000521805.1). GTDB lineage: Bacteria > Pseudomonadota > Gammaproteobacteria > Pseudomonadales > Marinomonadaceae > Marinomonas > Marinomonas ushuaiensis. The sequence goes on along the minus strand of NZ_JAMB01000004.1, from coordinate 171,750 downwards.
ATTCGTAAATGGTACTTGGAAAAAATTCCTTTCGATTTAGGCGAACTTGAAAAAAAAGAGGAGAAAGGTCGTGCAGGTAAAGCATCAGATGCGCGAAAGAGAACAATCACTCGATTAAAAGAAAAGATAGATTGGTTAGCTGAATCACGCTCATTTACTTATGATCCAAGTGGTGTCAGTTCCTCTAAAAACGCATTGTCACATACAGATGTTTTGAAGATTTTTGCTCATTTTTTGATAACTAAACCAATGATGGCTGAAGTTATAGTAAATAAATTTCCTTTTATATTTATTGATGAAAGTCAGGACACCGATAAAAATGTTATCAATTCATTTTTTGAATTGGCTTCTATGAAAGTAAATGAAGTGGTTATAGGGTTATTTGGAGATACTATGCAACGTATCTTTGGCGGTGGAGAAGCTGAGTTAGGTAAGACTAAACCAAGTGGTTGGGTCTCTTTTGATAAGAAAATGAATCATAGGTCTGCCAAACGCATTGTTGGGTTAGGTAATCAAATTCGTGATGAAAGTGATAAAAGAAAGCAATATGCGCGAAACGGAGCAAAAGATGGTCATATTCGATACTTTTTACTTCCTCATAATGTAAAAAAATAAAAAAGTAATTGAAGAGAAAATTCGGATATCCATGTCAGAAATAACGACAGATGCTGATTGGGTAAATGCAGAATCCAAAGAAACCGCTATTTTGTTATTGGAACATAAAATGGCAGGACATCGTCTTGGTTTCGATGAACTTTGGAACAAGCTTTCAAAGGCAGAAAAAGTAAAAAATACAATATCTGAAGGTAGTAATACAGAGTTGAACTTTTTCTCAAATGTAGTTTTTCCTTTAGCTGAAGCTAGTAAAAACGCGGAGAGAGCAACATTGATGTCTATTTTAAGAGAGAATAAATCTCCCTTGTTGGAAGCAAATGCACTCGATTCCAACAAGACAGATCCACTAGAGCTTGCTCGAAATGCAGAGCTCGCGTTTAAAGCGAGCCTTTTAAAGGATAAGGTCAGCTTTCACTCGGTATTAGAAGTATTAGTGAAGTATAACTTACTTAATATCCCAGAAAAGCTGAGATCATTTGTTGCTATTTCTGATGAAAAAAGTATTAGATCAGAGGTCGAAAAAACTGCAGGTGCTCAGAATGTCGAGGAAGAAAAAGAAGATCTGGATAATAGTGAAATAAATGCTTGGGCAGAAGCTTTAGAAACTAATTTTTTTCAAATCGAGAGCTATAAAGAATACATAGAAGACAAATCAATATTTAGAACCCATCAAGGAGTGAAAGGCAACGAATTTGAACGTGTTATGGTTATTATGGATGACGATGAGGCAGGTGGATTCATGTTTTCTTATGAACAATATTTTGGAGTGATGGCGCTGTCTAAAAGTAGTCAAGATAAACGTGATTCGGGAGAGGAAACTGGTTTAGATCGCACCAGACGATTGTTTTATGTTACATCTACGCGAGCAAAAAGTAGTCTCGCTCATGTCATCTATACATCAGATGTGAACAAGCTAAAAGCAAACCTAATTGAAAGACATTTTGCACAAGAAAGTGAGATTGAGATTGTTGAACTCGAAGGAAATAAAATGTAATTTATTTTCGTGCTCGCTATTCAAGATTAGGTTGAAATGAATTTTCGGCCCAATGACAAAGGGTAAACCCCATCTTCCGTCTTCCCCTTCAAAGACAAAGGGGAAGAGACTAGGCACAAAAAAAGAGGCCGAAGCCTCTTTCTTATTCCAACAGAAGATTTCTACGATTTATCGCTGGAAATTCTACTGCCGATGGCGGAAGTCTGTTCTTTGTATTTCGCGTCTTCGCGCTTGTTATAAGGGCGATCCGCCGATCCCGACATGGTTTCGAAGTTGATGGCGCCGATGGTCATGCCTGGGCTGAGGGCGATTGGGAGTTTGCCGCCGTTGAGGAATTCCAATACGATGCCGCCGCTCCAACCAGGGTCGATTCGGTGTGCGGTGAAGTGAACCATTAAACCAAGGCGAGCCAAAGAGGAACGACCGTCTAACCAGCCAACAAGGTTGTCGGGAATAGTGACAGATTCTTTGGTGACGCCCAGCACGAGTTCACCCGGATGGATAAAGAAAGGTTTGCCGTCGTCGACTAAAATCTCGTCGCTCATGACGGATTCGATAACTTTGTTTAGGTCTTCTTTTGAGCTGCTTAAATCTAAATATGGCGCTGGGTGACCTTGAAACACTCGGAACGAATTTCCCAATCGTAAATCCACTGACACGCCGCTGATGACACTATTGTCTGGGCGAGGATCGATGGCGATAGAGCCTTCGTCTAGGGCTTTGATGATATCTCGGTCACACAAACGCATTGTTTTTCCTTAGTCGTCGCTCATGCCAATAGTCGGCATGACGAATTGTTTGTTATCAGATGAATCTTGATTTCCCGCTAGGGTAGCACCAAGCTTACGAGCAATCGACTGATAAATGCCAGTCGCGTCACTTTCAGGTGCATCTATTACAATCGGTTTACCTGCGTCACTTTGTTCACGAATCGCCAAACTCAGTGGCAGTTTACCCAATACGTTGACGCTGTATTCTTTGGCAAGGCTCGCGCCACCTTCATCACCAAAGATGGCTTCATGATGACCGCAGTTAGAACAGATGTGTGTCGACATATTTTCGACCACACCAAGCACTGGGATTTTTACTTTGTTGAACATTTCAATTCCACGACGGGCATCAAGCAAGGCGATGTCTTGTGGCGTGGTGACAATAACAGAACCTGCTACCGGTACTTTTTGCGCCAAGGTCAGTTGAATGTCGCCTGTGCCCGGTGGCATATCGATGAACAAGTAATCAAGGTCGTTCCAATCGGTTTGCGTCAAGATCTGCATTAACGCGCCAGTCACCATAGGTCCGCGCCATGCAACGGGCGTGTCTTTGGTTGTCAAGAACGCCATCGACATCACTTGTACGCCATAGGCAGTTGGTGGAATGAAGAACTTATCTTCACGCACTTCTGGTCGAGTACCATCGGCAAAACCCATCATCATGCCTTGGCTTGGGCCGTAAATATCCGCATCTAAAATACCAACGCGAGCACCCTCTTTCGCCATCGCCAATGCAAGGTTGACTGTGGTTGTTGATTTACCGACGCCACCTTTACCAGACGCGACAGCGATGATGTTCTTCACACCTTTTAAGCCCGTAATGTTACCTTGAGTCGGTTGGCTTTTTACTTCGTGAGCGATGTCTAACGTAATTTCACGGCTATCGTCCAATGCAGTTTTAATGCGAGCTTCTAATGAAGCTTGTTCCATCTCTGCGGGATAACCCAAATTTAGTGATATATGCAGGCGACTTTCATCGCCTGTCATTTGCCAAACAGAACCATAAGGCTGACCGCTGTTTTCATCGATCAGGCTTTCTAGTATCGCGAGCAATTCTGTTTGTTGCGTATTGGTTGTCATGAAACGCTCCTAGTGAGGAAGAAAGTCAGTCGGTGTGGCGAAAATAAGAAATGAAATCTCGTTATCGCACAATTCTCTGTACTGTTCTCAACACTCTTTGCAAAAATAAATTAAAATGATGTGGCAAATATGGAGGCAAATTGCGGAAAAGCAAGTCTAGCTCTTGCACACGAGTGGCTGAGACTTATAATTACGCCTTCTAAATACTATCCATAAGTACTATCTAAATTTTGTTCTGTTTACTCATTCATTATTCTAGCTTAGTTACCGATAGTGCATTCGACCTTTTTTAATCCAGCAGGCTTATCAGAAATGGCACAAACGCAACGTAAAATATTAGTCACCAGCGCTCTTCCTTATGCAAACGGCTCTATTCATTTAGGCCACATGCTAGAGCACATCCAAACGGATATCTGGGTACGTTTTCAAAAAATGCGTGGCCATCTTTGTACGGCAGTTTGTGCGGACGATGCGCACGGCACCGCCATTATGATTAAAGCGGCGCAAAACGGTATTACATCAGAAGAGCTTATCGATGGCGTTCGCCAAGAACACATGGCCGATTTTAACGATTTCTTGATTGGGTATGACAACTACCACTCTACTCATTCAGATGAAAATCGCGAGATTTCTTCAAGTATCTACAAGGCATTACGCGACAACGGTAAAATCTCTGTTCGCTCTATTAAGCAAGCCTTTGACCCAGAGAAAGAAATGTTCCTTGCGGATCGCTTCATCAAAGGCACCTGCCCTAAATGTAAAGCGGAAGATCAATACGGCGACAACTGTGAAGCCTGCGGTGCGACTTATTCCCCAATGGAAATGATCAACCCGCGTTCTGTTTACTCTGACGCGACACCGGTTGAGAAAGAATCTGAGCATTACTTTTTCAAACTTCCAGACTTCCAAGACTTCTTGGCGAAATGGACTCGCAGCGGCACTTTGCAAGACCAAGTGGCGAATAAGTTAGCAGAATGGTTAGATTCTGGTTTGCAAGAATGGGATATCAGCCGCGACGCGCCTTACTTCGGTTTTGAAATCCCTGACGCGCCGGGCAAATATTTCTACGTTTGGCTAGACGCGCCGATTGGCTACATGGCGAGTTTCCAAAACCTATGTGATCGTACTGACGGTTTGAACTTCGACGATTATTGGGCGAAAGATTCTGACGCAGAGCTTTACCACTTCATCGGTAAAGACATCATCAACTTCCACGCCTTGTTCTGGCCTGCGATGTTGGATTGCGCTGGCTACCGCACGCCAACCAAAGTAAACGCACATGGTTATGTCACGGTTGATGGCAAGAAGATGTCGAAATCTCGCGGTACCTTTATTAAAGCGCGTACTTACTTGAATCATTTAGACCCGCAATACTTGCGTTACTACTTCGCAGCGAAATTGAATTCGAGCGTTGATGATATCGACTTGAACCTACAAGACTTCCAGCAACGTGTGAACTCAGACGTAGTTGGTAAAGTGGTGAACATCGCCAGCCGTACAGCGAGCTTTATTGGTAAGAAATTCGACGGACAATTAGCCACCGACGTAAGCGAAGGCGAGATGATTCAATCTTTCATCGACGCGGGCGACATGATTGCAGAGTATTTTGAAGGCCGTGAATACGGTAAAGCGATTCGTGAAATCATGCGCCTTGCCGATGTCGCAAACACCTACATCGCTGACCAAGCACCTTGGGTACTGGCGAAAGACGAAGCGACTCTGCCTAAGGTTCAAGAAGTCTGCACCGTTGCCTTGAACTTGTTCAGTATTTTGGCGACTTACTTGAAACCTGTTATGCCGCATTTGGTTGCTGACGCAGAAAGCTTCCTTGGTAAAGAATTAACATGGGATAACCGCAGCGAATTGTTGTTCGGTAAATCTGTAAATGCATTCAAACCGCTTATGGGTCGTATTGATCAGAAACAAATCGACGCGATTATTGCCGAAGGCAAAGAAGAAGCAGAGGCTGAATTGAAGGCACAAGAAGCAGCCCAGCCAAAGAAGGAAGAGACTGAGTTAACGAAAGAACCAATCGAAGCAGAAATTAATTTCGATGACTTTGCCAAAGTCGATCTTCGTATTGCCTTGATCACTAAAGCAGAGCACGTTGAGAAAGCCAATAAGCTGTTGAAGCTGACGTTAGACATTGGTGGCGAAACACGCACTGTCTTCTCTGGTATCAAGTCAGCTTATAAGCCAGAAGACTTAGAAGGCAAATACACAGTGATGGTTGCCAACCTTGCGCCACGTAAAATGAAATTCGGCATGTCTGAAGGCATGGTATTAGCAGCAGGCCCTGGCGGCGAAGAAATTTACCTGCTTGAGCCACACAGCGGTGCCAAGCCCGGCCAGCGTGTTATGTAAGATTAACGACGACCAGCTCTCTATTGCTTGGCTTATTGAATATTAACGCTCTAAATAAGAAGAGTTCTTAATAAGCTAAGCAATAGAATTTTCAATTCAATATAAACTCGATCTATATAAGTCTAGCTTATTATCTATATACTTAATCAGACTAAAAACACAGCACTTTTAGCTTTGTTAGTTATAAGCTGATTGGTATAGTTACGCCATTAAAGATACACCTATAAACTCGTATCTATACTATTCAATTCACCATATTTTTTTTGGACGTGAGATGACTGAATATCTCTTGATACTAGTCAGTACCATACTGGTTAACAATTTTGTCTTAGTACAGTTCTTGGGACTTTGCCCATTTATGGGTGTGTCTGGGAAGCTGGAAACGTCTATTGGCATGGCGATGGCCACAACCTTTGTATTGACCCTGTCGAGCCTATGTAGCTACCTTACTTTCACCTATATACTTCAACCTTTTGGGCTTGAGTACTTGCAAACTATCTCGTTTATTTTGGTGATTGCCGTTGTGGTGCAGTTCACTGAAATGGTTGTGCGCAAAACCAGTCCATTACTTTACCGTGTTTTAGGTATTTTCTTACCGCTTATTACCACTAACTGCGCGGTATTGGGCGTGGCATTACAAAACATCAGCAAACAAAACGGTTTCGTCGAATCTATCCTTTATGGTTTTGGTGCTGCAGTCGGGTTCTCATTCGTGTTAATTCTATTCTCCGCCATGCGCGAACGTATCAACGTGGCTGACGTACCGGTTGTTTTCAAAGGCTCTGCGATTGGCATGATCACAGCAGGACTTATGGCTCTGGCTTTCATGGGCTTCACCGCCCTTGTACAGATTTAGGAGCCTGCATGTTAACTGTTTTACTTGCTATTGGGGTTCTGGTTCTTTTATCGCTTATTTTCGGCGCAATTCTTGGTTACGCCAATGTGCGTTTCCATGTGGAAGGCGACCCTATTGTTGAGCAAATTGATGCGCTTTTACCGCAGACTCAATGTGGTCAATGTGGTCACCCAGGTTGTCGTCCATATGCAGAAGCCATTGCCAATGGTGAAGCCATTAACCATTGCCCTCCTGGTGGACAAGCGACGATTCAAGCCTTAGCAGATTTATTGGATGTAGAAGCGATTCCATTGGATGGCGATCATGGAACAGAAGCCGCCACCAAAGTCGCAGTGATTCGTGAAGACGAGTGCATTGGCTGTACAAAATGCATTCAGGCTTGTCCGGTAGACGCCATTTTAGGCGCAGCAAAACAAATGCACACAGTCATTGCTGATGAATGCACAGGTTGTGACCTTTGCGTTGAACCTTGTCCAGTAGATTGTATTGATATGGTAGAAATTGGCGTGACAGCAAAAACATGGTCTTGGGATAAACCTCAAGGTATCGCTGCGAACTCTCTTAATATTATTGCCACTGACCGCCAAACTGAGGTGACTCACTAATGCAAACACCTCAAATTTTTTCGTTTCACGGCGGCATTCACCCAGAAGAAAACAAAGCGCAATCTTTGCAACTTCCTTTGGGTCGTCCACGCTTGCCAAGTGAGCTTATCCTGCCACTTGGGCAACATATCGGACAAAGCTCTCGCCCTTTGGTCAAAGTCGGTGATCACGTATTAAAAGGCGAAACCATTGCGATTAATAACGGTTTTTTAAGCAGCTGTTTGCACGCTCCAACATCCGGCACCATTACTGCGATTGAAGAACGCGCTATCGCTCATCCATCTGGCTTGAATGATCTTTGTCTAATTCTAGAACCAGACGGTAAAGAAGAATGGACAACATTAAATCCATTAACCGAATGGCAAAGCAATGACAAAACCGACGTTTTAGCGTATCTCGCAAAAATGGGCATTGTAGGAATGGGCGGCGCTGGTTTCCCTACGCAAGTAAAACTGCAAGGCGCGCACAAAAACGCGCTTAAATATTTTATTGTTAATGCGGCGGAATGCGAACCTTACATCACAGCGGATGACATGCTGATCCGAGAGAAAACCCAAGAGCTTATTTCAGGCATTGAAATTCTCCAGCATCTTGTGAATGCAGACCAAGTGGTTATTGGCATCGAAGATAACAAACCAACCGCCATTGCTTCGCTGAACGCTTTATTGAGCGAACAAAACAGCCCCATTCAAGTCGCTGTTGTACCGACTAAATACCCTTCTGGCGGTGAAAAACAACTGATCCAATTGCTAACAGGCGAAGAAGTTCCAAGTGGACAATACCCTGCTGACATCGGTGTCTTATGTCAAAACGTCGGAACCTGTGTTGCGGTTCATGACGCTATCCATTATGGCAAACCATTAATTTCCCGTTTCACCACATTAACGGGTGATGCGTTAAAAGCACCGCAAAACGTTGACGTTTTATTGGGAACGCCTGTTGCTCATTTATTAGAGTATGCAGAATCTCAACATAACAACCTTCACAGGCTTGTTATGGGTGGTCCAATGATGGGCTACACTCTCGATTCTGCCGCCGTGCCTATCGTCAAAACCAGCAACTGTATTTTGGCAGCAACGAAAAAAGAGCTTCCGCCACCAGCACCGGAACAAGCTTGTATTCGTTGCGGAATGTGTGAGCAAGCCTGCCCCGCTAACTTATTACCTCAACAATTACTTTGGTTTAGCAAAAGCCAAGAGCACGAAAAAGCCGAGCACTATAATCTTTTCGACTGCATCGAGTGTGGCGCTTGCTCTTATGTTTGCCCAAGCAGCATTCCTTTGGTGCAATACTATCGCCACACCAAGAGCGCCATTCGCGAAGCACGTGAGGCCAACATTAAAGCTGATTTAGCGAAACAACGCTTTGAGGCACGTAAAGCTCGTCAAGACGCAGAAGCCGCTGAGCGAGAAGCAAAACGCCTTGCTCGTCAAAAAGCGACACCAGCCAAATCAACAACATCGAAAGCCGCACCATCACCATCTAAAGCAGCGCCAACACCAGCTGCGCCTATTAGTGATGAAGCTAAAAAATTAAAAGTCGATGTGGTAATTGGCAAAACCAAATTGAAGAAAGCGCAAAAACTTCTGCTTGAAGCTCAAGAAAATGAGCATCTTGAAGACATCAAAACATTGCAGTTACAAGTAACAGAGCAAGAAACACAACTTGCTTTGTTAGAAGAACAACTTAGCAAACTGACACCGGTTGCTGCTCCAGTGCAAACCACACCAAGCGCGCAAAGCAAACCAGCGGTCAATGATGAATTGAAAAAAGCTAAGATTGATGTCGCTCTGATTGGTGTAAAACTGAAAAAGCTTAACAAGCAGCTAGAAGAAACACCGGATGACCAAGAACTAAAAGGCAAAATCACTAATTTCGAAATTGATTTGAAAGCAGCACAAGCCACTGTCGACAAATTAGGCTCCGCAAGTACCGCTTCAACTGCACCTAAAGCTGCAATCAGTGATGACTTGAAAAAGCTTAAAATCGACACAGCGATTGCCAAAGCCGCCGTTAAAAAAGTCGAAAAAGCGTTGCAGAAAGCGGAAGAGATTCAAGCACCTGAAGTGGATGCGATTCGCCAACAATTAAAAGAAGCCCAACAACGTGCTGACGAATTAGAGAAAGCCTTAGCGAACCCCCAGTCAACTGACGCAAAGACCGTTTCTACTCCAGCGCAAAACAGCCCTGATGCCGACGCAGAAAAGAAACGCAAAATTGATTTAGCCATCGCCAAAGCAGGCATCAAGAAAGCGGAAAAGAACATTACTCTATTGAAAGAACAAGGCAAAAACGATGCTGAGATTACAGCATCAGAATGGCCTAAGAAGTTAACAGAGGCACAAGAAAAACTTGCCGCTCTCGAAAAGGAGTCGACGCCAGCGATAACACCTAAAGTAGAAGCGGCTGTACCTGCTAACGCTGACGCGGATAAGAAACGTAAAATCGATTTAGCCATTGCGAAAGCTGGTATCAAGAAAGCAGAAAAAAATATTGCTCTATTGAAAGAGCAAGGTAAAAACGAGGCTGAAATCACTGAATCTGAGTGGCCTAAAAAACTAGCGGAAGCACAAGAAAAACTTTCAGCTCTTGAAGCGACTGATGGAAATACCACTCAGAAAGCCACTCAAGAATTACCAGAATCAAAAACTGACTCAGCTACGAATGATTTGGCGAACAAGATTAAGAAACAAAAAATTGCCGCTGCAAAAGCACAAATAAACAAGTTAACTAAACGTCTAGATAATGAGCCAGAGGTAGCAGACAGTATTCAGCAAGAAATCGCTGCTACACGTCAAAAACAAGAAGACGCGGAAGCATTGTTAGCACAACTTACTCATTCGAAAGAAACAACGCAAGAGAATCACTAAATGGCATTATTGAGGATTTCATCACCCCACACCCAACGTGCAGGACATCGCACATCTTGGGTGATGCAGATGGTTATCTTGGCGACCCTTCCAGGTATCGCTGTACAAACTTGGCTATTTGGCTGGGGAACATTAATCAACGTAATGATTGCCAGTATCGCGGCTTTGTTATGTGAAGCGGCTATTTTGTCGATTCGTCGTCGTTCCGTCGCCTTCTTCTTAAAAGATTACAGCGCATTACTTACTGCGGTTTTGCTTGGCGTAGCATTGCCGCCAACCGTACCTTGGTGGGTAACCGTAACAGCCGTGAGCTTTGCAATTATTTTTGCGAAACAACTTTATGGCGGTTTGGGCAATAACCCTTTTAACCCAGCCATGGTTGGTTATGCCATTGTTCTTGTATCATTCCCTGTGCCAATGAGCCAATGGCTTGGCGTTCAATCCATTGTTGCATCAGGTGAAAGTTTATCTTTCTTACAAAGCTTACAAGCTATCTTCCATCACTTACCGAACATTGATGGCTATACAATGGCAACACCATTAGATGGCTTCAAGAACAAAGATTTAGTCGACAGCGCAACAGCTTTCCAGACCATTGAGGCACTGCAAAGCGCCAGCATTAACAGCTGGTTATGGGTCAATATGGCCTATCTTGTAGGTGGAGTTGGCTTACTTTGGCTGCGTATTATTACTTGGCATACTCCGGTTGCTGTTTTAGGCGCACTGCTGATCATGGCAGGCGTTTTCCATCTGTTTGATATGAGCAACACAGCAACACCCCTGTTCCATCTAACAACTGGTGCCGCTATGTTCGGTGCCTTTTTCATCGCTACCGACCCTGTTTCTTCTTGCACCAGTAATCGCGGCAAATTGATTTATGGTGCTGGCATTGGCATTTTGATTTACATTATCCGCACTTGGGGCGGCTACCCAGATGGCGTTGCCTTTGCGGTATTGTTAATGAACTTCTCTGCACCACTCATTGACTATTACACTCAGCCACGCACTTATGGTCACAAGAAAGCCAAAAAAGGCTTGAAGATAGGAGAAGATAACTAATGGAATTATTAGCCTCTATCCGTCGTAATAGTTTCGGTTTGGGTATCTTTGCAGTGTTAACAGCAGGACTTATTGCTCTAACTCATCAGTTCACTAGCAGCACGATTAAAGACAACATTCTGAATGCGCAAATTTCAGCTTTTAACGAAATTTTGCCTGCTGACCTATACGATAATGACTTAACGACAGATGTTGCCGTTTTACCTGCCGACCCATTACTAGGCAGCCCAGAAGGCATTAAAATCCACATCGCTCGAAAAGATGGCGACGTCACAGGTATCATTTTTGAAACCATCGCACCACGAGGTTACAACGGTAATTTGGATTTATTGGTTGCCATAAATAAAGACGGTGTTGTCACAGGCAGTCGCGTTATTAGTCACAAAGAAACACCCGGCTTAGGCGACAAAGTTGATTTGAAAAAATCCAATTGGATTCTAAGTTTTGAAAATACTTCGCTATCCAGTCCGACACTTAAAGGCTGGGCGGTGAAAAAAGACGGTGGTAACTTCGACCAATTTACTGGCGCGACGATCACACCTCGCGCTGTCGTTCGTGCCGTAAAAAACACACTCGTATATTTTGAACAACACAAAGATGCGCTGTTAGCGCGTTAGGATAGATTAAAATGAGCGCTGAAACAGACACAAGTGACGCGATTACTGAAAACAAGCCGAGTGCAAACTACGCTGAAATCATTTACAACGGCATCTGGAAAAACAACCCAGCTCTAGTACAGTTATTGGGCTTGTGCCCTATGCTTGCGGTAACCAGTACCGTCGTTAACGCATTAGGATTGGGCTTAGCTACTTTAGTTGTATTGGTTGGTTCCAACATTGCTGTGTCATTGATTCGAAACTACGTTGCTGATGCGGTTCGCTTACCTGCTTTTGTGATGATTATTGCCTCGTTCACAACCTGTATTGAATTGATCATGCAGGCTTATACTTACGAGTTGTATCAGATTCTGGGGATTTTCATTCCCTTGATTGTGACCAACTGTGCGATTCTTGGTCGCGCCGACGCCTTCGCCAGCCGTAATCCTGTTTTGCCTTCTGCATTAGATGGTTTAATGATGGGGTTAGGCTTTGGTGTGATTCTGGTTGCTCTTGGCGCGATGCGTGAACTGATCGGACAAGGTACTTTATTCGCTGACATGCAGTTGTTATTTGGTGATATCGCCATCAATTGGAAATGGGTGGTTTTTGACGACTACCCTAATGTGTTGTTTGTAGTTTTACCACCGGGTGCGTTTATTGGCTTGGGTTTACTGATTGCCTTTAAAAACTACCTTGATGAGCGTGAGAAAAAACGCCTTGCGATACAAAAAGCCAAAGACGGCCCAAGTGAATCAAAACGCGTTCGAGTAACCGGACAAGTTAGTTAAAATCTGAACAAGAATAAAGGCAAGATAAAGTGAACAAAGAGATACGTTATGAGATTTTTTCTCGCTTAAGAGCAGAGAACCCGAATCCCGTCACTGAGCTTGAATACAACTCGCCTTTTGAGCTTTTAATTGCCGTTTTATTTTCTGCACAAGCCACAGACGTTAGCGTTAATAAGGCGACTAGAAAGCTTTTTCCCGTCGCCAATACCCCAGAAACAATGCTCGCGTTGGGTGTAGATGGCTTAAAAACCTACATCAAAACCATTGGGCTGTTTAATGCCAAAGCAGAAAACGCTATCAAAACCTGCAAAATTCTCGTTGAACAACACAACAGTGTTGTTCCTGAAACTCGTGAAGAACTGGAAGCTTTACCCGGCGTTGGTCGTAAAACGGCTAATGTCGTTTTAAATACCGCTTTTAGACAAGTCGCTATGGCGGTTGATACTCACATCTTTCGCTTTGGTAATCGCACTAAAGTAGCGCCAGGAAAAAACGTCCTAGAAGTAGAAATGAAACTGCTAAAATTTGTCCCTAAAGAGTTTCTTCTAGATGCACACCATTGGATGATTTTGCACGGACGTTATATTTGCGTAGCTCGCAAACCAAAATGCGACGCCTGCATTATTGAAGACCTTTGTGAATACAAAGAAAAAACGTCTACTTAGCTTCTAACTCATAAGTCCTAATTATGAGTTAAGCAATTTCAAGCATTATTGCCATCAAAATCCACTAGAATAGACTGTTAAAGGCATTCAAAATACCTTCTAAATTACACCTACCTGATTTTTACTTTATAATGTCTTTTCGAAAAAAAATTATGATCTTGAATCGTCATCTAAGAAAGGATAAAAGTCAGTGTCTATAACACATGCTCCCTATGTTCGTTGCTTTTGGACAGGCTCTCTTTATTTAACCAATGGCGTTGTTATGCCGATTCATTGCACTCATATTTCTACAAAAAAAATAGAAATAGAGGCACCTGAAGGTCTTCAAGGGTCTAAAATGGTGAAACTAGAGTTAAAAGCTATCCATGAAGGGAATATCGCGACGATCAAAATTTTATGCGACCCACAAGTCGACATTTTTAATGAGAACAACAAACACTATATTAAGCTTAGTTTTCATACCATTGCAGACAAGGACGTGGACTTTATTAAAGCCTTTGCTGACGCTCATTCCTAAAATAAACAAACCGCTTTGTGGAAATAAAAAAGAAAAAGGGCTAAGTTAATAGCCCTATTTATTACCGCTTCTGTCGGAATCTATTTTTATTAAAAAATAATATTCAGATAAAATGCGTTTTTACTTTTCTTCAGCGTCATCTTTAGCTGCTGCTGTGTCTTCTGCTTTTTTCACACGAATTTTAGAACCTTCAACATCGGTACCATTTAACGCTTTAATCGCAATTTTTGCTTCGCCGACTTTAGGCATTTCAACAAAGGCAAAACCTTTTGATTCGCCCGTTTCTTTGTCCATAACAAGAGTACAAGACTGCAGTGTTCCATGTGTGGAAAATAACGCTCGCAATTCTTCTTCCGTTGTTTCGCGGGCAAGGTTTCTAACTAATAATTTCATTAATATCACTCTTCTTTTGAAAAACTGCTAAGCAGTCTTTTTTATTCATAATTACAAAACACAATGGTCGTGCAAAGGTTTCAATAAAAAAGGCATGAAACAACCGCTCCATGCCTTTTGATACTTCAATTCTAGTCGTTTAAGACAAGGTTGTCTCGAACAGTTTAAGTAATCGCTCGCTGTCTACTTCCATACACACCTGTGTCATAGGAACATCGTTCCAATGGGGAGTTGGAAATTCCATGCCTTGAGGGGCAAAAATAGTTTGACCAATACCAATACCTTCACAAGCAACACGCACCGCACCCAACTCAACACCAAAGATGCTTGGATCCATAACGTACGCAATCGTAGAAGCGTCATGGAAGTAACAGCCATCCATATCAAAACGACTGCTGTAGAAATTAATGTAATGCTGTGCACAGTCGTATAAGAAGCCACCTTCAATTGGATTTGCTTCTCGAATACGCTCCAAAATTGGATTATCAAGCAATACCTGATGGGTGACATCTAGGCCGATCATGGTAACTTGCCAAGCCGCCGTGAACACCTCATCAGCAGCGTGTGGATCATTCATAATGTTGGCTTCTGCTACTGGCGATACATTACCGTATTCAATCGCTGCGCCGCCCATCAATACCACTTCATCTACTAGATTCGCTACTTCAGGATCAAGCTTTAAAGCTTCTGCCAAGTTACCCAGCGGCCCCAGTGCAATGATCGTAACTTCGCCTGGATATTGACGAACAGTATCAACAATGAATTGCGCTGCACTTTTATCGATGGCTTTACCTTTCGGTGCTGGCCAGTTGATGTTACCAAAGCCATCTTTACCATGAACAAAATCAGGGTGCGGACGAGGTGCGATCACACTAGGAACAGCAACGCCTTTGGCAACAGGCACATCGACTTTTGCAATTTCTGCCAAAGTAATGGCGTTTTGTGTCGCCAAGTCCACTGACACATTACCGAACGTCGTTGTTAGACCCAACACATCTAATTGTGGGGCTTGGAAGGCAAAAAAGATTGCCATAGCATCATCGATGCCCGGGTCTGTATCAATAATAATTTTACGAGCCATTTTAAATTCCTCTTTCTACTATTCGCTTTTGGCTAACTTTTAGACCAAGCACGTTTGGCTAATTCTTGTTTGGCAAACTGTTTTTCGCAAGAAATTCGTCTACTTCTTGTTCTGTTGGGATAGATGATGCAGCACCTAATCGTGTTACGCATATCGCGGATGCAGCGCAGGCACGAATAATCGACTTAGTAATATCTTCACCTTTCATGATGGAAGATAAACAAAATCCGATAAAAGTATCTCCAGCCGCTGTTGTGTCAACAGCATCAACAGAGAAAGCGTTCACTGAAATTTTATTGTCAGCATTGCTCTTACTGCCATCGAAGTAACATACACCCGCTTTACCCAATGTCATTAAGACAGCAAGATCAGGATAGGCTTTTGGAAAATCCTCAATGGCACTATCGATATCAGCAGCGCCAATCAAATCCATTGCCTCTACTTCGTTGACGATTAATAAATCAACCAAGCTCAGTACTTGTTTTGTTAAATCCACGTCCATTGGTGCAGGGTTAAAAGCGACTTTAACATTGTGCTCTTGCGCCTTACGCATAGTGTATTCAATCAAATTCGTTTCGTTTTGCAATAAGACCCAATCACCCGCCACAGCCTGAGATAAAACGTCATCAACTTGCGCTTCTGTCAAAGCATGATTCGCGCCTTGATATAAGATAATCGAGTTTTCAGCTTCTTTCGTTAGCTGAATAATCGCATGACCAGTCGGAACATCGAGCTGTTTAATCAACCCAGTATCAACACCTAAAGATTCAAGCTGCTTAATGATGGCTTGGTCATTATGGTGAATAGCGCCAACATGTTTTACTTGTGCGCCGGCTTTCGCTAACGCAACAGATTGGTTTGCACCTTTGCCACCCAATAGACATTGGTAGCTATCAGAGGCCATGGTTTCACCAGGACGTACAAAGTGATCCAATTGATAAAGATGATCGAGGTTAATCGAACCGACGTTATAGATCGTCATACTGTTTCCTTCAAAATAAATACGGTCGCTCTAATTCGATTGGCAGTATTTTTATAAAAA
Source organism: Marinomonas ushuaiensis DSM 15871 (assembly GCF_000521805.1). Classification (GTDB taxonomy): domain Bacteria; phylum Pseudomonadota; class Gammaproteobacteria; order Pseudomonadales; family Marinomonadaceae; genus Marinomonas; species Marinomonas ushuaiensis. The sequence continues at coordinate 155,452 of NZ_JAMB01000004.1, read as the reverse complement.
CCACCAAATAAATGTAACACTATATAAAATCCTGACCAATCGTACAAAAATAAAAAAACGCCCCAATTCTTAAAGAATGGAGCGTTTTAGAGATATCTTATTACTTATTTATCACTGTCTAAAAAGCCACGGCCTTTCTGAGCAGCGATACGCATACGTAAAGCATTCAACTTAATGAAGCCTGCTGCGTCTTTTTGATCGTATGCACCGGCATCATCTTCGAATGTTGCGATAGAGCTATCGAACAAGCTGTTTGGTGATTGACGACCAACAACCGTCACGTTGCCTTTATACAATTTAAGGCGAACCGTACCGCTTACGTATTTCTGAGAAGTATCGATCATCGCTTGCATCATACGACGTTCTTCAGACCACCAGAAACCGTTGTAAATAATTTTTGCGTAACGCGGCATCATTTCATCTTTCAAATGCATCGCTTCACGATCCAAAGTGATAGATTCAATCGCACGATGGGCACGCATCATGATTGTGCCGCCCGGTGTTTCGTAACAACCACGTGCTTTCATACCAACAAAACGGTTTTCTACGATGTCAACACGGCCAATACCGTTCGCGCCACCAATCTTGTTCAATGTTTCCAAGATAGTTGCAGGAGACATGGCTTCACCATTGATAGAAATTGGGTCGCCTTTTTCGTAACCGATTTCGATGTAAGTCGCTTCATTTGGTGCATCTTCAGGAGAAACAGACCAACGCCACATATCGTCTTCAGGCTCTGTCCAAGGATCTTCTAGCTGGTCGCCCTCGAAAGAGATATGCAACAAGTTAGCATCCATAGAGTAAGGCGATTTTTTCTTCTTAGTCGAGAAATCAACTGGAATATTATGCTCTTCACAGTAAGCCATTAACGTTTCACGGGAAGTCAGATCCCATTCACGCCAAGGAGCGATTACTTTAACGCCCGGTTTCAAAGCATACGCGCCAAGCTCAAAACGCACTTGGTCGTTGCCTTTACCTGTTGCGCCATGAGAAATAGCATCTGCGCCAGTTTCGTTAGCGATTTCAATTAAACGTTTCGCAATCAAAGGTCGCGCGATAGAAGTACCTAATAAGTACTCGCCTTCGTAAATTGTGTTTGCACGAAACATAGGAAATACGAAATCGCGGACAAATTCTTCACGCAAATCTTCGATGTAGATTTCCTTAATACCCAACGCTTGAGCTTTAGCGCGAGCTGGTTCAACTTCTTCACCCTGACCCAAATCAGCGGTAAAGGTAACCACTTCACAGTTATACTCTTCTTGAAGCCACTTCACGATTACTGAAGTATCCAGGCCGCCAGAATAGGCAAGCACTACCTTCTTCACGTCAGACATTATTTCTATTCTCCTCAACGAGCTAGCGCTCCCACACCAATGCTTTAAAAGCCAGTACATGGCGGCGCAAATGATTTATAAAATGGACGGTAAGTGTAAGATTTCGGTTCTTGCTTAGCAAGCAAAAAGCCCTATTTCACTAAGATAATTCAGTAAAGATAGGGCTTTTCATCGATCAAAAAAGAGAGGGAATTTAACTGTCGCCGTCCGTTCTTTCCAAACGAATCGTAACACGTCGGTTACGTTCTCGACCTTGTGACGTCTGGTTTGACGTAGAAGGATAGCGCTCACCATGGTAACGAGAAATAATTTTACCTACCGGCACACCCTGCTCAAGCAAATACGCGGTTACTTTTTCAGCACGAATTTTCGACAATTCACGGTTATCACGACGCGAACCAATAGGATCCGTATGTCCATCAATATAGATGTATTCAACACTAGGATCAGAAGACACATACAAAGCAACCAGATCCAAACGAGATCGCATCCGATCGGTAAGCTCGACACCATTAACAGGGAACAAAGCAGCCGTTCTTGCAATTTGATCGTAGTTGACGGGTAACAAACTAGATAAACAGCGCCTGAATTCATTATAAGCTGGGGCAAAATTAATGTTCGACAAACCGACTTCAACCGTTTCACGATTATTTTCCCATGCCGTTCCAGCCACTACAGGATGATGCCCACGATCTAAACTTGTCAGCATTCTTTCCGCGACTTTGCCACCGACTTCAACCGTTAAGCCATAACCGGGATAAGGCAAAATTTCCAACGTCTCAGGTCGAAGGCCCGGCGACCAACTAGGCGCTTGAGAAATAATATAAACCTGACCAGGACCTAGCTTTTCATTTTGTGGCTGTAAAATGAATTTCATTGGCTCGCCCGCTTCTTTTATGAAGTGACCTTCGCCATAATGCGGCACGGGGTGCGTTAAATTGCACGAAAAAATATCACCAGAAAGTAGCCATTTAGAATCCGAAATACCGGATTGGTAATGTGTCAGTGCATTTGCGTAGCCAAATGGCACGCAAGCAGTGAATAAAAAGGCAGTGCGAATTAGAAGTTGTTGGGTAATTCCCATTTAGACATCTCGTTCAAGCATTATCAATTGTGTTATGATCCAATCCTATTGTACACCGCCATTGTTGATCAAGTGGCAGAATTAAGGACCTTCTTTTGTCAAACCATGAAATCAAAGATAGATTCCGCGGCTTCTTACCGATTGTTATCGACGTAGAAACCGCTGGCTTTAATCAAAAAACAGATGCTTTGTTAGAAATGGCCGCCAGTATCCTAAGAATGGATGAAAACGGCGATCTATATATCCATGAAACCTTAGAGTTTTTGATCAAACCATTTGAAGGCGCGAACCTTGAAAAAGCCGCTCTAGACTTTACTGGTATCGATCCATTCGCTCCTGATAGACAAGATATGCCAGAAGAAGAAGCGCTAAATCAAATGTTCGCTAAAGTACGTAAAGAACTGAAATCAGTTAATTGTAAGCGTGCAATTTTAGTGGGCCACAATGCGGCTTTCGACCATGGTTTCTTAAATGCGGCCATTGAACGAGTCGACATTAAACGCAACCCTTTCCATCCGTTTTCCAGTTTTGATACTGCAAGCCTTGCAGGTTTGGTGTATGGCCAAACGGTATTAGCAAAAGCATGTGAAGCCGCCGCTATTTCATTTAGCAACGCTGAAGCACATTCTGCAAAATACGACACTGAAAAAACCGCCGAACTTTTTTGCGAAATGGTAAATCGATTAAAACGCTTAGGTGGCTGGCCACTCATTGAAAATGAAGCAGAAGATGATATGGCGTCTATTTTTCACTCAGGAAAGTAGCGATTAAACCAAAACGCGACTTAATAGAATGTAAGTCTCGTTTTTATCGTAAGGCGATGTCGATATGAAAGGAAAGCGAATTTTACTTTTGATTTTAGGATGGCTTTCCTTAATTACCGGCGTGATTGGTATTTTTTTACCTCTACTACCAACCACACCACTTGTCTTGCTTGCGGCTTGGTGCTTTTCAAAATCGTCTGCGCGATTCCATGCTTGGCTACTTAATCATAAATTCTTTGGCCCTATCGTAAAAGACTGGCAATCTTCTGATGGTATTCCTCGCCGTTCAAGAAATCGTGCCATTCTTTTTATGTGGGCCGGCATGGCCATTTCTACGTTTCTAGTATGGCGATTTTGGGCAACAATCGGTTTGGTTTTCATTGGTGTATGCGTCAGCATTTATTTATTACGCATGCCTCTACGCTCTGAACCTACAAAACCTTTACAACCTAAACCTATAGAAGAGAAAGACAAAGCCAGTTAGTCTACTTACCAACCCTAGATACTACTCACCTCAAAAGGGACCTTATAATGACACGCCGACATTTTCGTAATTTTGTCTTTTTTCCATTATCTGCTCTGACATTAATCATCGTTATGATTTGGGCTGCAACGCCTTTTGTTGCAAAACACTACATCAGTCAATATTTCGAAGAACAAGGACAAGACATCTCTATCGGAAGTTTATCCATTGATTTTTTTCCACCAAAAATCGATTTAAAAAATGTCACTATCAAAAACGCTACACAAGACACCCTGACGCTAAAACGCGCTACTTTCGGAATTGAAGCTTTACCCCTTATCGCTCGCACTGTCCGCTTATCACACGCCAACATTGATGGTTTTTCAGTCTGGGTTGCACAACAGGAAAACGATTGGATTGTCGCCGGAATAAATACGGCTCAATACCTCCAAAACGACGAATCAGAAGAAGCGCTTCAAACAAACACAGAGCAAGAAACAGAAATAGAGCCTACCAGCGAGCCATGGAAAATATCCCTGCCTAAGTTTACCTTCACTGACAGCCAGCTCCACTTGTCTCGCCAACCAGAAGCATCAATACCAGCACAAACAGACCGCTTCACCATCAGCAATCTGACGGTGAAAGACTTATCAGGAAAAGCACTAGAATGGACTGGCTCAGTCGCCCTATCAGCACTAATCAACCAATCAACTTTATCAATAGCGACTCAATTTGATTATTCCCCAGAACGTAGCAGCGCAAACATAAGCATTGAGAAAACCAAGATATCAATAGACGACCTACGCCACTTCCTACCTTCTCCTTTTCATACGGGAGAAGGTCAACTGGCAATAAACGGCGAACTTAATGTCTTACAAACACAAGTCGAAGGTGCACCTGTTTTCAAAGTTAACGATTTAAATATGAAGACAGAAATCACAGCTCTTGATCTAGCAATAAATGAACAAGACAAAATAACAACGACCTCGACAATATTGGATTTAACCGAAGCCAATCTAGAGTTTGTTTCTGCAGATCAATTAACTTTCACGGGTAAAACAGCACTCACATCCAATCAATTCGCCTTTACTCAAGCCAATTTAATTGCTCAATACGATAATTTAGCGCTAACGCTTCCTATCGATATAAAACGCGATGAACTTGGCCTAGCGGCTCAAATTACTAATACACAACTGGATATTGCCGACTTATCTGTTGTGCTTGATCGCCAAAATAACAACACGAATAAAGAAGCCAAGGAAGCCGGACAAAAAGACGCTTTTCAAGCAGAGGAAAAACGCTTATCCCTTGGTGCCTTTAAATTCACTACCGACCAACTTAATGTTGAAATAAAAGACGGACAAGACCCTGCTGTAAGAGGCGAAAACCTCAACATTGCCACTCAATCACTGGACAGCATGTTGGGTGATAAAAAACGCATTGCTGCATGGAAAAATGCCGATATCAACGCATTGTCTTTTTCACAACAGGGTGAACAATTTGATGTGGCATTTGAGCAAATCAACATTGCCAATATAACTTTGTCTGAAATACTGCCAGAAACAGACAGTAAGTTAACTCTACCCATTTTGGGTCAAATCAATAACATAAAAATAGACACATTATCTGCAAATCAAGATGGCTCTAGAATCAGCGCTATCACAACAGATTCAGTAAAAATAAACTTAATATTAAACGCACAAAAACGTCTTGAAAACCTAGTATCAATACAAGAAAACCCACAAGCGGCATTACAACCATCGTTACAAGATTCAAATGCGCCGAAAGCACAAGACGCTGAGAATGCGATTAACAACGCCCCTAATACAGAAGAAAAACCCGCTTTCAAAGCCCCTTATTACGTTATTCTTGATGCGTATGACATGACTGGCGAATCACAAATCCACGTACAAGATAGAAGTATAACCCCAGCTTTACAGCGCTCATTGGACATAGATTCTTTGTCCTTACGTAACCTAAATACGCAGGATAAAGAACAAGCCACCGAATTCACTCTAAAAGCTCGCAACGGCAAATACGCCACTCTTTCCAGTGACATAACCATTTGGCCTCTTGCAGACAAGTTAACTATGAAAAGCGACCTTGTTATCCGAGAAGCAGAACTACCACCTTATTCGTCTTACATCGCCAATGCATTAGGTTATCAGATCGACTCAGGACAACTGGATTTAGATCTAACCCTAAACGCAGACAATGGTGAATTAGATGGTAACTCCCATATATTATTACGAGAGTTTGATCTTGGCGGTAAGAAAGAAAGCAGCTCTGTTATTAAAGCTGGCGCTGTCCCGCTTAACATTGCCGTCGGCATTTTAAAAGACAGCGACAATAATATCGACTTAGATATCCCACTCTCTGGCGACATAGAAAATCCAGAGTTTGGCTGGCAAAGCTTCATGATCTTGCCAGTACGAAAAGCCCTGTTTAAAGCATCGAGTAGTTATCTCATGCAAACCTTTGTGCCATACGCCAGCGTAATAAGCATTGCACAATTAGCTGGAGACCAGTTGCTCAAAATTCGAGTTGAACCATTATTGTTTGAAGCAGAAGAAAGCCGCTTAAATGACGCTCAAGACGTCTTCCTGAAACAGCTAACCGCTTTAATGAAAGACAAAGAAGACAGTAAATTAAAAGCCTGCGGTGTTGCCAGCTATCTTGATTTAGGACTTGAAGAACCACCAGCATCTATTGACAGTGCAACCAGAGGCGAAGCACAAAAGCTCGCTCAAGAACGCTCTAATATCCTAAAAGATTACCTAGTAAAAGAAGGCATTAGTTCTTCACGTATTTTCCTTTGTTCGCCAGAGGTTGATTTATCAAAATCTAGCCAGCCAAGGATCGAACTGAATTTCTAAGCTATCTTCAAGTTATGGCATAAACACCTAATGCCTCAAAATCAAAAAGCCGCGATAAAAGTTATCGCGGCTTTTTTGTCAATACTCCGGCAACAAACGCCCTCTATCACCCATAAAAATTCAAAAAACATGGAACATCTCACAAACTTAAAATCTATCATTGAAACCCCTCTATATCGAACCATTGATAGTAGTATGGGGATATAGATCATCTACTTAAAAAGAAGGGTTAAAACCGCCGGTAGACAAAGAAAACCTGACTAGCATCAAGAAAAGATAAGCCGAATTAGGCTAATCTAATATGAAAGCAAACAAAGACAGGAGGCTATCATGCCAATCGAAGACCATAGTTTGATTAACGAATTTCCAGAGTTTAAAGAAGAGATCCATCATTTAAAAATGGAAGACGCCCACTTCAAAAAACTCTATGACGAATACAACCACTTAACAAAAGAAGTAGAGAAAATGGAGCAAGAAATCACTCCATCTACGACAGCAGAAGAAGAACTGTTAAAGAAACAACGCCTACAACTGAAAGACACGATTCAAGATTATATCAAGGCGTCTACGGCTGCAGTAAAAGCCTAAATGGCTCAATAAATACCTAAATTCAGATAATAAGTGCGACGACATACAGCCGATCAGTTAGGATCGAAGCAAAAAAGACCAGCGTAAAATTAAATTTTACGCTGGTTTTTTTTATGACATGCTATTCGCCCAAAGCTCAGAACTCAGAACTCAGAACTCAGAAAGGCTTTATACAGTGGGTAAATTCTGAGCCAACCATTGTTTAAATTGTGCCTTAGGTAAAGCACCGGACAGACGAGCCACCTCTTTACCATGATGAAATATCATCAGAGTCGGAATGGAACGAATATTATAGCCACCTGCCGTATTTTGATTCTGCTCAGTATCTAACTTCACAAAACACGCTTGAGTGGACATCTCCCCTGCGACTTGCTCGAAAATAGGCGCAAATTGCTGACACGGCCCACACCATGACGCCCAAAAGTCGACAACCACAGGCAAAGCATTGTCGTTAATATAACGTTTGAAATTTGCATCACTTCCCACAATAGGACGTGTTGAAAGCACAGGCTTCCCACATTTCCCACAAAGAGGCTTATCACTCAACTTGGCTTTAGGCAGGCGATTCTTTGTTCCACAACTTTGGCAAACGATTTGTATCGGTGAATTAGTCATCTTAAACCTCAGAGATAAAGCACTTCATTCATTAAAAAGTGCTTAGATAAAACGCATTATTGAAAAAGGACCTTGTTAAAAGCGCAATCAGTTGAATAATAAGATGGCGCTCTATAAGCGGTAAATCAAGTTATCTGATCGGATTAGTATGCTTTTCAGCAATAGTATGGCGTGTTTCTTTATTCTTCCTTAGATAGAACGTCAAGGACTCGCAACCAAGACGCCTTAATCTCTTTTTTAGTGGAAGACCGACCACGCACATCACCAGCAAAGCTACGTCTTGATAAATGCTCTAATAACCAAGCATCAGACCAGCCATCCCAAACACCCGTTATACTTCTCAGGTTCTTTTCCAATACAGGATACACTTCGTACCAAAGAATATTCTCCGCTTCCACTAAAGAAAGACCACTTTCATCAATAGTACGAGCAATATACTCATAAGTCGTATCGGTTATTTCTGTATCAAGAAAGAGATCTGACAGGGCCCGCCATATCTCAAGACGGTCTTCATTACCTGTAGAAACCATTTATTTTCCTTTAATCAAAAACTCACTGGACAAGAAACAAAAACCACACAAGGCCTAGAAACGAGGCGTAATCAGGCATTACGTGAGATTAATTGGTAAATCGAGGTTCAGTGAGACTGAGGTTAGATTGTTTAAGACTGAATAAATTTTTTCTTAGTTTTAAATTACAAAAAACCTTCATTATCAGAAAGAATGAAGGCTTTTTTTAGTTTATAAATTTCTTACTGGCGTAGAAAACACTTAATTTTACTCTGACCCTAATTATTTCATGGATTGGAATAATATGTAATCTGACACTAAACCAAGAAAGGAAAGAATTAGGGGGGAAATCCAGTTTTAACTTTACTCTAACGCTAATTATTATTTTTGGCTTAATCAGTTGCATAGAGCTTATAATATTCTGAAGTTATCTTTTCATTTCTAAAATCAGTCAAACTGAGATTAATATCTAGAGGCCTCTTAGTCTTTACAAGCTCTCGAACTTCTTGTACTAACTTATCATTATAGTTTTCATCTGAAATAGAAAAAATCAATTCAACCATCGATCGTTTACTAATAGATGTCGATTTTGATTTCGAAGAAAAGTTATCCAAACCACCAAAATAACCAAAAAATTCAGGTTTTATTTGATCTCTTTTAATTTCAACTGGTATTTGATCACCATAATTCTTTATAGAAATTAAACCTTTATATTTCACTAAACCATCTGTATCACCGGAATTTAATAGCGTCGCTACAATATTAAACGCTCCTGTTCTAACCTCATTAAATTCTGATATTTTCCTCATCAACACTACAATATCATTAAGATGAGATTCTATAGCTGATATTTTATTTCTCAATGAGTTCATCACGTCTAATTTAGATACTTCTTTTGGTTCAACATATATAGAAGGCGTTATTATACTTGAATCAATAGAAGAAAATATTTCCTGTCCTTTGGATCCTTCTGGCATTGAATTAACAACATTCAAAGAGAATCTAATATCTTTCAAATAAATTTCCGCATCAATTTTATTATCCATTAAGTTTCTTTCAAGCCAAGATACCTGATAACTATTTAACTCATCTGGAAGGTTCTGAAATCTAAAATTATTTGTATAGTTATCAGAATATCTAAAGTTTTTAATTTTAGATAATTCGCCTTTATTAATAATAAATTTGCTGCTAACAGGAATAATTTCTAAATTCTCTATTGTTACCTTATCTCTAGATAAGTAACTATTTGTAATATAGCCAAATGGAGCACTAATTATAAAAACCAATACACCTACAACTATTTCATTACGCATTTACTTAACCTCCATTTTAACTAAACAAGCATTCCAATCTATCACTTATGAAATTTTTTTCCATATCCTTACAATAAAATTCAATGAAATAATTGGGGTCAGAGTTAAATTAAAAAATAAGCGTGCTCACCATAACTTTATGAACGAAATCTCACGAAGAAAAAAGGAGGATTTATAAAGAAAAAGAACCATCCATGAGTTTCTTGCTTGTTTCATTCCGTTAGCATTTTAATTTAACGTGTGTTGATGAAAATTGCCAATAGTGTTTTCAATAGAGAATAAGGCTACAGATCACGCTTCGCTCATCGTACCCTACAAGAACCAGACACAACCCCATCTTCCGTCTTCCCCTTCAAAAGCAAGGGGAAGAGACTTAACTCACCAGTAATCTGATAGCTCTATAGTCAAAGTTCGATTCGCTCTTTTCAAGGAACGTGATTGAACGACACTAAGGTGTTGGCATTTCTGTGTTTCTCAATATATCGCCAGACAGAAAATCGTCTAAATGCCTTACAACATAGATCGTATTGCTGGATTTATCGTATACAAAGGAAATAATGCGTTAAAGGCCTTAAAAGCGATTTTTTGCTTTTCCTAATAAAACCAGTTTTTGGACGCTAGCAAAAAGTTACCCGCCCAGCGGGGCGGAATAAAGTTAATTGATACAAAGTATTCGAACGGTAGCTTAAAAAAGTTCAATGATTCTAGAATCATCCCCAAGCCGACTTTCAATATGACTGACCAACACTAATATCTTTGGTTTGTAGTCGTTTTGAAGCGATTGGCAGATTACTTCGATAGTGGCTTTGTCTAGTCCGTCGAAGGGTTCGTCGAGTAGTAGAACGGGCGATTGTCTTAACAATAGACGCGCTAAGGCGAGACGTTTTCGTTGTCCGCCTGATAGGTTTCTTCCTTGTGAACTAAGCAATGTTGCCAATCCATTTGGTAGGTCGTTTATCCAACTGTCCAAAGCAACGGCTTTGAGGACGGCGAGCATTTGTTCATCTGTGGCGTTTGGGTTGCCAAGACGTAGGTTGGCGCCGACGCTTTGTTGGAAGATATAAGGTGATTGAGGCAAGTAACTTAACGCCGATTGGTAATCCGAGTTGTCGTAGATCGATTGCTCTTCACCGTTAATTACGGCTTCCCCTTCCGATAAACAATCCCCTGCGATGGCGGCAAGTAAGGTGGATTTTCCAGAGCCACTTTCGCCTCGGATCCAAATGGTGTCATTTGTTTTTATGGCTAAATCAATCGCTTGGTTGCCCATGTTGCTTGGGGAATGGAATCCACGAAATTGTTTGAACTCCATTGTATGGACAGTGGTTTGTGTTTGGTTTGCCTTTTGAGGCGTGATTACTTGGTCTACTGACTCTTGTGGCGTTACATTTTGAGATAACTGGTTCAATCGGCGTAAGCCCACTTGTGATTGACCTTGCGCCACAAAGGATTGTACTAAAGGTAAAACCAATTCGTTTACCGCCAATAAAGACAATATGAATCCGACGAACCAAGTGCCATGAACACCATCCGCCAGCGTCCAGCTTTGTGTTACGTCTGAATAATTACTGACCAAATAGAAGCAGCTGAAAAGTAATCCGATAGTCACGATATAACCCAATAAGCGCCCTGTACTGACGGCATTTTGAGTGATTATTTCCATTCTTCGTTGGCGATCGTCTAGTTGATTAAGACGCGCTGCGTAGTCTTTCCAGTGTCCACGAATGGTTAGTGTGATTAAAGCGGAGAAGACGCTGATAAAACGACTGCGTCGATGCACACCAAGCGTTTGAGCAACGTGAACAGAATGACTAGCGAAACGACCGCACACATAAGGAATCACAATAACGTGACACACAGCGGCTATCGCCAAAGGCCAGAGTAAGTTTGGCAAAATGATGTAGGCCAATATAGCAACGGCGGCATAACTTAATAAGGCGTATAACCAAGGCAAGAACACCACCAAAGGCCAACGAATGATTTGATCAAGGTCGCTGACGAGGCGTTGCAGTAAATCCCCTCGGCTTTGTTCATGAAGGTTGGCTGCATCTTTTGCAACGCGTTGATCCCATACCCAAAGGCGCAAAATTCGTAACAAGCCTAACAAATGATTATGGGCAGTTACTTGCTCGCCATAACGACCTGCAGTACGAAATATTGCCAAACCACGCACTATGGCACCGGGCGTTAAATAATTGAAGGTAAGCCCTGTTCCAATGGCCGTCGCTAAACCTGTTGCGGAGATAAACCAACCAGACAGACCTAATAGTCCAACGCCGGTTAAGCTTGCAATCACACCCAAAATAACAGGTATGACAAAACCCCAAGGGTTTGCCAGTAATAGTCCTTTCAGTGTGAGTTTTGCTTTCTTATTTATAGAAGAACGACTCATTGATGCAAGCCTCCTGTTGAAAGCGACCAATGCTTGTCGGCCCAAGCTATCGGATGGGTATCGTGGCTGACGATAAGTAAGGTTTTGCCTTCGGAAGCCTGATCCAATGTAGTCAACACTGCTTGTGCGGTTTCTTCATCTAAGCCAGAACAAGGTTCGTCGAGTAGCCACACATCCGCGTTAGACAATAAGGCCCGCGTAATGGAAAGTCGTTGCATTTGTCCGCCAGATAAACCAGCACCAAGCTCAGTAATTTTTGTGTCTAGTCCCGATGGCAAGCCTTGAATGAAGTCGTCACATTGGCTTTTGGCTAAGGCAGCTTGAATGACATCTTCACTGGGGGATTCAATACCAAGCAATAAATTGCGACGTATACTGCCGTTGACCCATTCAGGTGTTTGCGGCAACCAAGCAAGACTCTTGCGCCACTCATCTAATTTCATTGCGTTAAAAGGCGTGCCATTAACGAAAAATGCACCTTGATAGTTTTCTTCAAAGCCTAATAGCAGATGTAACAAGCTAGATTTACCCACGCCAGATTCACCGCTTAGCCAAACACGTTCACCTTGAGCGATCTCTGCCGTAATTGGAGACAGTCGATGGCGCCCTGCTTCGCTCCAACTGAGGTTTTGAAAACTAATAAAACGTGTTCGATTCGACGCGGTTGAGTCCGTATCGACTGAATCAGCCGCTTGATGTTGTGCAGACATTGAAACAGGCGTATTCACTATTTCAAGTAGATCCGTTGCAGCGGCTTCGGCTTTTTGTTTGGCGTGGTAATCGTTGCCAAGCTGTCGCAGTGGTAAATAAAATTCTGGGGCGAGTAAAAGTAAAAACATGGCCTGAGTCAAGGTGACAGGTGACGAGCCTACTTGCCAAGGTAGAATTTCCAACAAGCCTAAACCAAGATACAAGGCAATCATGGCAATGGATAAAGAAGCAAACAACTCTAAGGTCGCAGTGGAAAGAAACGCCAAATACAACACATTCATGGTGGTTTTTTGATAGGCACTCGCACTAGTAGACAAGCGTTCTCTTGCTTCGTCGGTGCGGTTTAAGCGTTTTAATTCTGCTAAACCTTGGCTCAAATCCATGAATTGATTCGATAACATGGCCAAGACACTAAACTGGCGTCGATTGGCTTGCGCGGCTTTGTGGCCGACAAATATCATAAAAACAATAACGAGCGGTGCGGTCATCATGAAGATAAAAAAGGCAATCCAAGAAACGGATATGACGGACATCAAGATGACACAAGGAATAAGGGTCACCATAAACACTTGTGGTTTATAGCGACTGAAGAAATCGTCTAACGCATCGACTTGTTCATAAACACGAGTAGAAAGTGCCGCATCTTCTTCTATTCTTAACCGAGCTGGACCCAGTTTTGTAAGATGCGACACCAGTTTACGTCGCAAACCGTAACGTATGTCACGGCTTGCGCTGGTGCAGACACGCTCTCTAGCAAAGTTTGCTAAAGCGCGTAATAACAGAGCAAATAAACCCATAACCAAAAGTGACAAGGAAAACGTTTGGTGCAGCGCCATGTCCGAAAACACATTGGCTAATGCCCACGCTTGGAGCACTAGCGACACTGCAAACAACACGCCAAAGCCTTGAGCAAGTCGATATTTTGAAGATTGCTGGTTGGCTAATTCACCTAAAAATAGTGCTTCGGGTGTTTTGACTCGGCCAGCTCGACCTGCCTTTTTTGCTTCCTTGTGTTTTGTCATTTAGTCTACTTTTGCTCCTCTTCGCCGTCATAACCACTAAACTCTAACCAAACGGCATTGATAATACCGAAAGAACAGGCTAAAAGAACACCTAAAATCCAAGCAAAATACCACATTTTCAACTCCTTTAAGGTAGAGCTTAATATGCTCTACCTTCCTAAATGATGACTAGTACATTGAATGATTATTTTCTTCAATGTGTTTCTTCGTTAAACGACCGTACATCACGAAGTAACTCCACAATGTGTAAGTCAGAACGATTGGTACGAAAATACAAGCCACCACAAACATAATCATCATGGTGTTTTCACTTGAAGTCGCATCCCACATAGTCAAACTCATGTTCGGGAAACTTGAAGAAGGCATCAAGAATGGGAACATTGAACCGCCTGCTGTAACGATAATGCCCGCAATACCCAATGATGAACTTAAAAAAGACAAGAAACCTTTTTTCATTACACTCATCAATGCTGCGCACAACATACCAAGGATACCAACAATAGGTGCCAGCATAAGCGCTGGTACTTTTTCATAGTTCGCTAACCATGCGCCAGCTTGAACTTCGGCTGTTTTCATTAAAGGTGTTATCACTGCATTGCCATCGATAACGCTGGTTAACACGTAACCATCGATTCCGAACGCCAACCAAACACCTGCAAGGATAAACAATACTGCAGCTAAAACACCTGTAATCGCTGTTATACGACCCGCCTTAGCAAGCAATACATCATCGGTTTTCATTTGCAACCAAGCGCCGCCTTGTGTCATTAACATGAGTAAGCTAACAAGACCACAAAGTATGCCAAACGGATTCAACAAGCCAAAGAACGAACCTGTGTACGTCGCGCGCATGTATTGATCAAATTCAAACGGCACGCCTTGTAACAAGTTACCAAACGCCACACCGAAAATGATCGGTGGAACAGCAGAACCAAACGTGATGCCCCAGTCCCAGCTTGTACGCCATTTCGAGTTTTCTAATTTAGAACGGTAATCGAAGCCTATTGGACGGAAGAATAACGCCGCCAATACCAACAACATCGCAAAGTAGAAACCAGAGAATGCCGTTGCATAAACAACAGGCCAAGCCGCAAACAATGCACCACCAGCGGTGATGAACCAAACTTGGTTGCCATCCCAGTGAGGCGCAATCGAATTGATCATGATTCGACGTTCAGAATCAGTACCGCCAATGACTTTTAATAAACTACCAACGCCCATATCAAAACCGTCGGTCACTGCAAAGCCGATCAGTAGAACACCGATCAATACCCACCAAATCACTTTTAATAATTCGTAATCCATCTTACACCTCCTGCTTCAGCTGAGCCGTTTCTTGTTCAAGTGCGTAACGTCCAGTATGCAAACTAGAAGGCCCTTGTTTCGCAAAGCGAATCATCAAGTACATTTCCGCTATTAAGAATGCAGTGTACAAAATAGTAAAGCCTGCGAGACTGATCCAAATTTCAGTTGCTGTTAAACTAGATACCGCAACATGGACAGGTAAAATTTCACCAATTGCCCACGGCTGACGGCCATATTCAGCAACAAACCAACCGGCTTCATTGGCAATCCAAGGAAGTGGCAGACAAATAACAATGAATTTAAGGAACAAAGGATTCTTACCAATGCGACGACGCGCGTTTTGGTAGAAAGCAGCTGCAAAGACGAACAACATTAAGAAGCCACAACCCACCATAATACGGAAGGCAAAGAACAATGGCGCAACGTGAGGAATCGAATATTCCACTGCCTGATCAATTTCTTCTGACGTTACTTTATTAATGTCTTCATTAAAGGCAGTAACAAGCAAGCCATAACCAAGATCGTCTTTTACTTTTTCGAAGTTAGATTTAACAAGAGGGTCTGTTGAACCACTACGAAGTTTTTCAAGAAGTTGGTTCGCATAAATACCGTTTATAATACGTTGGCGATTATGCTCTTTAAGCTCTTTAATACCTTCCACTTCACCATCAAGTGATCGAGTCGCAATCAAGCCCATTAAACCGGGTATCTTTATCGCATACTCTGTCTCTTCAAGCTCTTGATTCGGAAAACCAATCAAGGTGAAATCGGCAGGGGCTTCCTGAGTTTCCCATTCTGCTTCAATCGCAGCCAATTTTACTTTTTGTACTTCGCCAAGCTCATAGCCTGATTCATCACCCAACAGGATAACACTCAGGATAGACGCCAAACCAAATGCTGCAGCAATCGCAAAAGAACGACGCGCAAACGCAAGATCACGGCCTTTCAATAAGTAATAGCTTGAAATGACCAGAACGAACATCGCACCAGTGGTGTAACCTGCTGAAACAGTGTGAACAAATTTCACCTGTGCAACTGGATTAAGAATCAAAGCGCCAAAGTCGACCAATTCCATTCTCATGGTTTCGTAATTGAATTCAGAGCCAACCGGATTTTGCATCCAACCGTTAGCAATCAAAATCCACAATGCGGATAGGTTAGAACCTAACGCTACACCCCATGTCACCATTAAATGCTTTACTTTACTTAGGCGATCCCAACCAAAGAAGAACAAACCGACTAATGTCGATTCTAGGAAGAAAGCCATTAAGCCTTCAATGGCTAAAGGTGCACCAAAAATATCGCCAACATAATGCGAGTAATAAGACCAATTTGTTCCGAATTGGAACTCCATCGTCAAACCTGTTGTCACACCTAAGGCAAAGTTAATCCCAAACAACTTACCCCAGAATTTCACCATATCTTTGTAAACTTGCTTGCCGGTAATCACGTAGACCGATTCCATGATTGCAAGTAAGAAGGCCATCCCAAGTGTTAACGGGACAAACAAATAATGGTACAGAGCAGTGAAAGCAAACTGAAAGCGTGATAATTCCACTACAGTTTCGTTAATCATATGATTTCAACCTATTCATTTGACTGAAAAAAAGACGCTTGCTGACACTTCTCTTTCTTGAGTGTTCTTATTATCTGACGTCCACCGAAGCCCCAAAACGACTTGAGGCTACTATAAGGTCAGATTATGAGCTCAGTTCCATTTCAAAACATTGCGTTAGATCAAGATAAAGAGAGTGGAAAAAATAAGAATTCATAAAATCTAATATGCATTAGATCTTATATAAGAAAAATAAGTAGATGGTATCGTGCTAAATCAATCCCAATTACTGCGTCTTAGGCTTTTTTTCTGTCCTTGTTGTTTCTTTTGGTCGACACGTTTTTTCTGGGAAGAACGAGTGGGTTTGGTGGCACGACGGGCTTTTTGCATACGCGTCGCTTCTTGGATTAAGGCTTTTAGGCGCGCTAAAGCATCTTCTCTATTCAATTCTTGAGTTCTGTGCTGCTGAGCTTTAATGACAATATCGCCGTCTTTGGTTAAGCGAGAATCTTTCAACTCGAGCAGTCTTTCTTTATAAAAAGCAGGTAGAGAAGAGTTTGCTACGTTGAAACGCAGGTGAATTGCCGACGACACTTTATTCACATTCTGCCCACCTGCGCCTTGAGCACGAATGGCAGTCAATTCGATCTCGTGATCAGGAATGGAAACAGCGACGGTAATTTGCAACATAAGACAGACTTTCAGATTCGATTATGAGTTGAAAAACCGATTATAACAGGCTTGTGATGGGTTTGCTTTGAAGTGCTTTTCGTGAAGTTTGTTAGGCATATGACTTTTCATTTATTAGAAAGTTGATTTGTCAGAAACTTCTATTATCTGTATAACTTCATTTCCATATTTTTCAAACTCATTAGTTCTTAGGAGCACACGTGACTCAGTTTCGCCCTTGTATCGATTTACATCAAGGTAAGGTTAAACAAATTATAGGTGGTAGCCTGAACGATAAAGGCGCCAAGGAAAATTTTATTAGCGAATACGATGCTGAACATTATGCGACAATGTATCGCGAACATGGTTTAACCGGTGGTCATGTTATTGCTTTAGGCAAAGGCAATAAAGAAGAAGCATTGAGCGCCCTACGCGCCTATCCAAATGGATTACAATTCGGTGGTGGCGTCAAAGACAGTAATGCTGAAAGCTATTTAAAAGCAGGTGCTTCTCACGTTATTGTCACCTCTTATTTGTTTGAAAATGGTGAATTCTCTTGGGATCGCTTAGACAAAATCAAACGCGAAACAGGCACTGACCGTTTGGTGTTGGATCTAAGCTGTCGCCGCACAGAAGATGGCTGGTACATTGCAACAGATCGCTGGCAAACAGTGACGTCTACTCAGGTAAATCACGAAAATCTTGTTGAGCTAGCAGATCATTGTGATGAATTTCTGATTCATGCTGCTGATGTTGAAGGTTTACAAGCCGGTATAGATGAAGATTTGGTTCGTTTGTTAGGTCAAGGTTGCCCTGTTGCTGTGACTTATGCTGGTGGCGCGCGCTCTTTGGCCGACCTAAAACGTGTTCATGATTTGTCTGATGGCCAAGTCGATTTAACTATTGGCAGTGCGTTGGATATTTTTGGTGGCAAAGGTGTGACGCTCGATGAGTGCATTCTGTGGAATACTTCTCAGAGCTAATATCAAAATTTAAAGATACTAAAGAATAAGCGTTCGAGTACTCTCTCTCTTACGCTTTATTCATTCTATTTTTCACGATCATTCATTCCCAAACAAACCATAAGTCAAATGGATGTCAGTGATTGTCTTAACTCATTATTTCGTTATATCGTCGTACGAGTAAAAACCACTTCGGCTCGACATAATATCCACCATACCTCATACTTAGTTACTTATTTTATTTTTCCTTAATCCTAGGATTATTTACATGTTTATACTTCGTACTGGCCTTTTACTTGCAACGCTCTTGTTAAGTGCGTGCTCGATGCCAATTCTAGAAAGCTTCAACCTTGATAAAACCGAAGAACCAGCGATTAAAAATACTCAAACAGCAGAGATAACCGATGTTTCGGAACAAACCATTTCAGAAGAAGTGGTGGCAGAGAAAGCAATTTCAGAGAGTGATAAGCTTAACAAAGAAAGATTAGAGCAACTTGAAACACAAAAAAAATTGGCTGAAGCAAATTACGCTGAACTTAAAAAGCGCGTCGGTAAAACAGATGAATTACCGGCGACCAATATTGAATCAGCAAACATTGATTCACTGGTCCAACGGCTACGCAGTTATACAAGCAAAACCAATACGGATATTGCATTGCTAAATGCTCGCGTTAATGAGCGTCAAAAGCTGGCAACTAAGGGAAATTTAATACGTATTTTCTTGTCAGAAGCGACAATTACTCACCAAGATTCATTATTCAAGGCTCAGCCTTTGGTTGGACAATGGGTTCGAGGGGAAACAAGAGTAATACGTTTAAAAGAAAATATCTTATTTGAAAATCCAAAATCTGAAGATCTACAAGTAACCTTTGCAGAAAACTATCAGCTTATTGTGAATGACAAGGTGGTTGGCACAATCAATCCAAACAAAGAAAAGAACGACGCAAGCTTTACTGTCTCTACGCAAGACTCGCTAGGTTCGATTGTTGGGAAACTAGATTACCGTGTTGTAAACAGTGAATAATCCGCTCTAAAGTCTGTTAAACACATCCCTATTTTTCAAAGTAAATTCTCTAAGGCTGAAGGCACATTGTGTGTTTTTAGCCCTTATCAAGGTTTTATCCTTTCGTAAGTTTTGCCGATATTCTTTGGTGTTTTACATTATCTAATACCATTTGAATACAGGCCAAATAATCAACAATCATGTTGGCGAACAATCGATTCTTTAGCTTTTGAACCAGTCGACTGATTCGCTTTACAACTTGTCCATTCACGGACATTACCCGATTAGGTAAGTATTTATCTGCGGCATTCAATGCAGACAAATACGCAGTGGCAATATAACCCGGTTCTGGGTTCATGGTGCCCGTATCTTCTGGCAAACGACCTACACCATATAGCAAGCGCTCTGCTAATCGTCGGTATAAAGAAGACACCTTTTTAAATACATGGCGATCTAGTGTATTGCTGACGCGTCCACACAATGAGCTATTGGCAAAAAAACCGTCAAAGCACATCGAAAGCATGTCACACAGAATGGGTAAATCGCTATGAAAATAACGAGATATGGCTGTGCTCTTTTTATGCAAGCCATTTTGATTTGAGCCTTTCTTATTTGAGCCTTGGTCATCAACCATTGTCTGTCTCCATTCAAAGAAGAGTGAACTTTGTGCAAATAAGTATGATTAAAGCCGTGTTTAACGAAAAGTCGCCTATACAAGCCTATGACCAACTTCAACCCTATGATTTCATGACCCCATTCCATTCTTACAGAAATTTCTTACGATATATTCAGGGAAAATGATAATGTCTTCACCAAAGCTATTTATGCATATTAAAGAGCCATCATTAGCTTCAAATTTATTGTCTTTAAACAGTGTTAGTCAATACGAACTCAATATCAGCCATCAAGGCGAAAATTGGCTAGACCAACTCACTCTTGCAAAATGTGATGTGGCACTCATCGAAGTAAATTCACTGGATGACATCGCATTAAAAGAGCTAATCCACAGTCCTGTTTTTTACCAAACTGAATTTTTATTTTTCAGTCAAGGTGAACCTGATCCAATACTGGATCAGCTGATGAATAAAGGCGCTGGTTTTCATTACCGCGCGCCTTTTCACTTCAAACTGATTGAGTCGTCTTTAGACGATGTGTTTCGCGAATTAAGTGCCATCAAAGGCAACACTAATACACAGACCAGCTATTTAGATCAGTTTGGATTACTGGTTGGCTCCTCAACTGCTATGCATTCTTTGTACCAAACGATTCGTAAAGTCGCCGTTACTAAAGCAAACGCGTTTATTATTGGCGAAAGCGGTACAGGTAAAGAGCTAATAGCCAATACTTTGCACGTTTTTAGCCAACGAGCCGAAGCGCCATTTGTTGCTATCAACTGTGGCGCATTAAGCCCAGAATTGATCGACAGTGAATTGTTTGGTCACGTAAAAGGTGCATTTACTGGTGCACATAAAGATCATCAAGGTGTTTTTGAACAGGCAGAAGGCGGCACTCTTTTTCTAGATGAAGTCACTGAAATGCCTTATGAGCATCAAGTAAAACTTCTTAGAGTATTAGAAAGCGGTGAATACAAGCCGGTTGGTGCTCAGCAAGTAAAAATCGCTAACGTGCGTATTGTTGCGGCCACCAACCGCACACCACATGATGCAATACGTGATGAAGTCCTACGTGAAGACCTTTACTTTCGTTTAGCACAATTCCCTATCATGGTACCAAGATTAAGAGACAGAGAAGGCGACGCATGTGGTCTCGCACAACATTTTTTAGCCTATCGAAACGCTCAAGATGGCGAACATAAACAGTTCTCCGCAAAGAGCTTAGATAAAATCAATCACTATGTTTGGCCAGGCAATGTTCGTGAATTAAAACACGCTATCGAACGAGCTTACATTTTAGCGGATGACACCATTCACCCAGACCACCTCATTACCAATGATGTAAACCATCAAGTTGAGCAAGACAAAACCGCTGGTATACCATTTGGAATGCGCTTGGACGATATTGAAAAAATCGCCATTCTGAAGACCTTAAAACAAAATAATGGCAACAGAACCGATACGGCACATCAATTGGGCATCAGTGTTAAAACGCTTTATAACAAACTTGATAAATACGAAAGTATAAAGGCTATTTAATCTGCTTCACCTAAACTGCTGTTAATAGCGACATCAATAAAAGGGCTGATTTCAGCCCTTTTACTTTTACTGCTAATTAACAGTCCGTGTCAGTTGCGTCGACACCCTCTTTCACTTCTTCACAAGCATCTTCAACCGCGTTGCCAGCATCTGACATAGTGTCATCCATTGTGTCATGAGCTTCATTGCCGGCATTGTTTAGAGCCTCACCAGCATTGTCGATTGTTTGCTCTATTGTTTCACCAGCACTAGAGAGACTATCTTCTACGTTGTTTTCTTCAGAATCTTGTCCGCATGCCGCCAATGTACCTACAGTAACAAGAACCAAAGCTGTATTTAGAAGTGCGCGTTTAATACTCATAATGGTAAATCTCCTTTTCGTTTTAAAAATATGGGCACTGAAGTTAAACCGAACAGACTTCCCAAGTAATCAATACAACAATCAAGACGGATAATTAAAATAGACAGTCGAAATAGACAATCATCCGAACTTTTTGTTGATTTCAATTAACCTATTGCGAAGGGTGTGCCAATTTTTAAAAATTGGATTAAGTGGTTGAAAAATATAGTTTTTATTAAAAATCGGAATATTTTTATTCCATCAAAAAAACGCCCAACAAGTACTTTTTACAAATCACTCAAGTAAGTGTTTCCGTCGAGCAATTGTAAAGACGCAAACAATATGAAGCCCATCTCTAACTCATCCAAGAAAATAATCACCTATACGCTTTCATCCAGCACTAAATAACACTGAAGTAGCAACCGTTAATGCCTTGGACACTAACAACGGTGTACGAAAACACGCTATTTTTCGTTTTACTATCAACGCTATTCCTATCTAATTCGAAAGGAATTCACGCCTATCGAACCTTGAAACAGGTATAATCAACACCTGCTAAACTTTTCCAACCCTATTCCTCAAGGGAACAACCGAATGACAGACGCACTTCTATTGACCTTTATTTTCCTAATGGCTGGGATCATTTCTGTTCCTATTGCCTCACGATTGGGATTAGGCTCAGTATTAGGTTATCTACTCGCAGGCATTATCATTAGTCCATTACTGTCTCTACTAGACGTAGATATTGAATCAATACAACACTTCGCTGAACTCGGCGTTATTTTGATGTTGTTCCTTGTTGGCTTGGAATTAAACCCAAAAAAACTCTGGGCGCTGCGAACCAAACTAATCGGTTTAGGTGGTGGGCAAGTCACTTTAACGGCCCTTTTGGTAATGGGATTAGGTCTTTTATTAGGTCAAGATTGGCGAACCAGCCTTGCTATTGGTCTGGTGCTCGCGCTGTCTTCTACCGCCATTGTGATTCAAACCCTGAATGAAAAAGGTTTGATGAAATCGGATGGCGGACAATCTTCTTTTTCAGTGTTATTGGCGCAAGATATTATTGTTATTCCTGTTTTGGCCTTTATTCCGTTATTAGCATCCCCTGAATTAATCCAAGCAGTACAACACAGCGCTGTCGCACAAGTCGAAAGTCACTCAGACTCCTTGTCGATTTTGTCTAGCTTAAAGTCATGGCAAGTTACCTTGGTCACCATAGGTGCGATTGCTGCTGTTGTGCTTGGTGGCAGTTTCTTGGCGACGCCTGTTTTTCGTTATATCGCTGTCGCACAATTACGAGAGTTATTCACCGCGACGGCATTAATGCTTGTGATCGGTACTACTTTGTTGATGTCTTTAGTGGGATTATCGCCAGCATTAGGTAGTTTTCTGGCAGGCGTTGTATTAGCAAACTCTCCTTATCGACATGAATTAGAAAGCGATATATTACCTTTCAAAGGTTTATTGCTTGGCTTGTTCTTTATGACAGTGGGGGCTGGTATTAACTTTGCTCTATTGTTCGAGGACTTCCTGTTTATTCTTGGCTTAACTCTAGGTTTGATTCTGGTGAAAGCGACGGCACTTTTATTCTTAGGGCGAATTTTCAATATTCGTGGATCGGATCGATGGCTATTTGCCTTAGGTCTGGCCCAAGCGGGTGAATTTGGCTTTGTCTTGCTGTCTTTTACCGTCAGTAATGCCGTCATATCTCGGGAAATCGCAGACACTTTATTGCTAGTGGTTGCTCTTTCTATGTTGCTCACACCTATCTTATTCATTATTTATGATCGTGTTATTGCACCGCGTTTTGTGACCGACCAAACCCCATCAAATTATGATGACATGCCAGATGAAAACAAAATCATTATTGCGGGTTCTGGGCGAGTTGGCAGTACGATTGATAGTATTCTGCGATTGGCTAATCATCATTCGACCGTAATTGATTTCAATGTAAAGCGCCTCCAAGCGCTTGAGCAGTTTGACGTAAAAAACTATTTTGGTGACGCTACACGCCCAGATCTATTACATGCAGCAGGCATCGAAGAAGCGTCTTTATTGATTGTCGCCATCGATGACCCTGAACAAATAACGAAACTAGTAAAATACGCGACAGTACATTATCCGCACTTGCACATCATTGCCCGCGCATTTGATAACAACCATGTGTATGACTTATGGGCTCTCGGTTGTCGAGATATTATTAGAGAAAACTACGACAGTAGTTTACGAATGGGGCGTTCAGCCTTTCAGGCTTTGGGAATCTCACCAGAAAAATCAGAAAAGATGGTCGAAGTGTTTAACCAACACGATAAAAATTCGATGATAGATGTCGCTGATGCACACATCTCAGGTGTTCCTTTTCATGAAAATAAAGCCTTCATTAGAAGGCTCAAAAAATATCTTGAACAGAAAAACCCTGAACTAAAAGAAAAAATGAGACAAATTCAAGACGAGCCAAACAACGCAAAATAACGCCTTTGCAAAAAATAACTTAAAAGCGATTCACGAAAACGTTGAATCGCTTTTTTAATTTCCCAAGAAATAAGAATATCTACTCAAAATAACAAGCGAATTTTGACACTGCCCTTACGAGTGTTTATAACAATCATTCTGAATTTTTCTTTAATCTACTACCAAGGCCACTTTCATCCTATGTCTACTACATTACTTATCTACTCAACGACAGATGGACACACTAAAAAAATCAGCCAAAAAATTCAAGAAATCATCGAGGCAAAAGGCCAGAAAGTCACCCTATTACCGATTGAAGAAATAACAGCTGCCGCATTAGATTCCCACGATAAAATCGTCATTGGCGCCAGCATTCGTTATGGCAAACACCAAAAAGTGGTGGCTGATTTTATCGAGCAAAATAAAACCACGCTAGAAAGTAAACCTTCTGCTTTTTATACAGTGAACCTTGTTGCTCGCAAACCAGAAAAATGCCAACCAGATACCAATCCATACATTATCAAATTTTTGTCTCAATTAGATTGGCAACCAAGCTTACAAGGTGTTTTTGCGGGTAAATTGGATTATCAAAAATACGGCTTCATTGACCGCAATATGATTCGTTTCATCATGTGGATGACAAAAGGGCCAACCGACCCAAAAACTAACATCGAGTTTACCAATTGGGAAGCCGTCGATCAGTTTGCTAATGGTGTTGTCGAATTGTCATAAAAAAACAGTATTAATAACGTTTATACAAACACATTTTAAAAGGCTCTTCATAGCAGAAGGGTCTTTTTTATATTTTTGGTTTATTTATTGTAATCCGATAGCACGTTTGATTCGTAAGACAATGATGGCACTTTGGTTAGATGTTAATAAACATTATAAAAAAAATTGAAGCAGAGAATCGGATGAATACAAATAAGAGTCCACAAGATACAGGCAGCTATGTTGCTCTAGGTGAATACTGTTTAATCTCTGCGCCTACCGTGAACCTGCCAAGTGGACAAAGCTGTGTACCGCAACACTTTTATGGGTATAACCATTCATTAGAAAGTGTTGAATCGATTCTTCACCACATCAGCTTTTCAAATCATTACCCTATTTTTTGTGCCGAAGACGAGCAAGGTCTTTTTATCCAAGTGGGTATTATTGGTCGAGAAAACTACCAACGGAATAATCCTGCTCGTGCGCAGAAAATTGTCTATGGTCGAAAGTGGCGTGTCGAACCCAACCTTCCAACATCGGAAATCATTCAGACGGTTTTTCTGGCTTTAAAGAAAGCTCGTGAACATGAAATTCGTGAACTCGTTACGCTCGTATCTTTAGATGGTAATAAAGTCAGTACGCCATTTAACAGTCATCATGATTTACCCTTGATGGCGGAGTGCCGCAGTCTTTTTCAAAGACCACAAAAAGAACACACTCTAACGATCGAGTCAGTGCAAACTATCTTAGATTCATTACGCTTTGATCAAACCAAAATCCAATGCATGGACCTTGTACACCGTCGAAACGGCAATGTCCTTGTGGATGTGATGTTTAATATTGGTAACAAAGAACAAGACAGAAACATTGAGTTTTCTGAGCTGCATGGCATCGAATGTACCTTGGTTTTACAATCCTCTTCTGCCAACGAGTTACTTTATGCGCTAATGGATACTCTGATTCAACTTAGTGATCGCTACGTTGAAAAACACTTTACCTTCAATGGCTTTAATCGCTTCAGTCGAGAGCATGACTTACGCAACATTGGCGAGTTTTCGATTAATACTCGTTTCATCAATGCCAACACATTAAATGAAGAAGGCAAAAGACTCATCAGTGAACACAATTGTTCTGTAGATGAATCTCGTGCGCCGAATATAAAACTGGATCAACAGAAAATCAGACTGGCTGAATCTTTTAAGAACATAGAACTATTAGAAGGTTTTTTACCTAAAGGCTTTTAATGCAGCGTCAAACGCTTGAAGCGTTCATTCCATTTCCCATTATGTGAACGTTCACACGCTTCTTCCGTATCAAACTGGATAAGCTCACGAAGATTTTTTATTGAAACGCCCATCTCGCTTAATTCATCAGTAATCAAACGACATAAGTACTCATCTTGCCCACTTTCACGAGCGTTGGCTAAATCTGCGTCATTCTCAAATACACAAACAATCTTGAGGGAGCTGGGAAATGCATTGAAGTTAACCAGATGCGTTAACCACACAAAGCCAACCACAGAATCCAAGGCGGTTTCACAGACTTGGGTTAAGCCATCACGAAGCGCTTTCTCTAATTTCTTATCGGTCTTTTTCATAAAATTTCCACTTAACACCATTCAATGTTGAAGGGTATCTGATCTCTCTTCCAATAAACAAATAGATTTGTATTTATTAAACATGACAGAATAAGTCGATTCTCATACATCATAGGAAAACGCTTCTAATGAGTCAGAAAAGCCCTGAACCTAAAACGGCTATACATTTAACTAATACAACTAAAATAGTCAAAGCAACTAAAAAACTGAACTGGCCTTTATATCTTATCTTTGCTTTAAGTATTTCAATTGGTCTTGTAGCAAGCCAATTTCTAACTATGCAGCAGGCGTTAGTTTCAGGGGCATTGTTTTTCTGTATTTCTTCTTGGGCGACCTCAGTGTTACCTGCTTTTTGGCCTGCACTGGCTTTGTTTGCATTCGCCACCGTCACACAAATAGCACCGAGCCAGGTGATTTTTTCTGGTTTCCATTCCTCTACCTTTTGGCTGCTTTTTAGCGGAATGATATTTGGTGCCGCTATTGTCCATACAGGTTTAAATTCCAGAGTAACCTATTTACTCTCGAAAATTCTCGGTAACAGCTATCGCGGCACTGTTATTAAGCTGGCATTATGCTCGATGGTTTTGGCATTTTTTATTCCTTCCGCCATCGGTCGAATCGTCTTAATCATTCCTATTGTAGCCTCTTTGGCCGATCATTTTGGTTACTCTCAAGAATCAAACGGTCGCAAAGGTATGTTACTTTCTGCTGCGTTTGGCACCTTTCTACCAACCTTTTCTATCTTGCCTGCTAATGCGCCAAATATGTTGCTATCAGGGATGGCGGAGGCGCTTTATAACACACCACTCTCCTATTGGGAGTATCTGAGTCTACACTTTCCCGTTTTAGGATTAGGCAAGTTACTGGCTGTTATCCTAGCGGTGCTGTGGTTATTTCCAGATACTGACCCAGCACCATCAACTAAAATAGAAGCCAACACGGAAACACGAGGTTTAAGCAAAGCTGAAAAACACCTTTTGTGCATTCTCGGTATCTGTTTTGCATTCTGGTTTACGGACTCTATTCACCATATTTCTGCGGGTTGGGTAGGCTTAGCTGCGGCCACTATTTGTTTGTTACCAAGATTGGGGTTAACTGATAAAACCTGTATTGATAAAGGCATTCAATACAGTACGCTCATGTTTTCCGCAGGTATCATCGGGCTCAGTGCGATTATTGGTTATTCCGGTCTTGGTGAAATATTGGTGAACTACCTAACCACAGTGGTTCCTTTCTCACCAGACTCGTCTATATTGAACCTAGGTTTGCTGACATTCATTTCTACTTGTGTGGCTTTGGTAGTGAATCTTCCTGGCATTCCTGCACTCATGACGCCGATGACAGAACACTTAGTAGACATTACCGGATTATCATTTGACGCCGTTTTAATGTCTCAGGTAATGGCATTTTCAAACCCATTATTTCCCTATCAAACCGCGCCATTAATTACTGCTATCGCCATTGGAAACCTATCCATTAAAGCGGTTACAAAAGTCTGTATTGCGACCTTTATGTTTTCCAGTTTCATCCTGATTCCAATAAACTTTTTATGGTGGCATTTTATGGGGATGTTTTAATCACTCCATTTGTAAACAGGTTTACAACACAAAGCGCCTAGACATAAAAAGCCGTTTATCTAATCAGATAAACGGCTTTTTAAATTCACTAATCGTTAGTCTTTTGCGCGCGTGTATTTCTCTACAGAGAGGTAACCATCAAAAGAATAAACACATTGGAATTCTGCATCTTTTTCATCAACCAAGTAACAGGAATAGGTTTCTTGTTCTGTTTTAGACAGCTCGGTCTCACAAGAATCTCGATCCTGATCTTGGCTATTTATAACCAAAACATTGCCATTTTGCTTCCATGAATAATTGGAAACATAAAGATCACACATATCAGCATCACCTTTTACAACATACAGTCCAGTCCCGTCTTCGCGGATGTGGTCTTCAGTTGATTCTTCTTCACTCTTGCCCTGCCACTCACAATCATCATTCAAAAATGCTACGTTGTATTCACCAACAAGGTTGAGGTCTTTCGTTTTCGTTTTATCAAGATAGCTGCTGTGTATCGTGGTCAAACCTTCGGACCCCGCCCTCAAAAGAAGACCATTTTCCGTGTTTAGACTTTGAAACATGTGTGACAATTCATATTGCATAGAACACGCATCATCAAAAGGTAATGAACTTGCGAGCGTATTTAGGTTATCCGAGCTAAGTAGCTCTCCTAGCTTGTGAAAGTTAAACGCCATACCCACCAAGCTATTGTTTGTGATTGGCTCAGTTACCATATCGTTTGCCGATGCAGTCGATTTCTTACCAGAGAAAATCACCACATGCTGGCCTTTGATTGCAGCGTTTACCTCAACAGGAACATCAGGCGGTAAATCTAAAGTAACCAAAGAGCCGTCTTCAGGTAGTTTGGTCTGAGGAATAAACGGAAAGTTTTGTGCCATTTGAACAAACGTTTTTGGGTTTTCAGCGGTAATGCTAATTAGAAAATCAACCGACGCGGGAAGCCTACTGCCTTCTTCCATTTTTAAATCAAACAGCGAAATACCAACGCCTTTTACGCCTTGAGCAAAAGGCGTTGTGGTCGCTAACACATATGGATCCACATCCTGTATATCTGCTTGAAGATACTGCAATACATCACACTCATACTCTGCTGACACAAACTGATCGAGTAATGACATAACTTCAGAAGTAAGATTACTTGCATTAACACCCACACCGAACGCCGCTAATTTATCTGTTGCGATCGTGCTATGAAGAGGCAAATGACCTTGCGCATTTTGAAGTGACAAAGTCACGGCTTCGTTTTCTATTTCAAGAATAGAATGCACTCTGGTTCTGTATGACGTTAGATCTTTTCCTATTTCTAATACTTGGTAACCCGTAACAAAGCGGGGTAAGGTGGCAGAAATCTCACGATATTCAGAACGACATTGCTCTGACATCTTACTTTGGAAACGATTAAATTGTCTTTGAGGTAGATAGGTTAAAAGGTCATGGCCTAAATGACTTTCAGTTGGTGCAACAAACGCCTGAATAATACGATCAATTTGAATAAAACCAATCATGTCACCTGTGTAGCCGTATTGTTTTTTAAGATTTTCGACTTCTTCACTTGTTGCTAACGACGCCTCTGGTTTGATTAAACCTAGACGCTGCTGTTTGGCTTCCAAGGTATCTTTTTCTGTCACGATTGTAATCACTACACCATTTGCATTATTAAGAACCGCAAGAGAAACGCCTTCTTCCAATGACCATAAACGCACTTTTGTTTCGCCAAATTCTTCCCACGAGTAATGCCAATCGCTGTCTTTCACCGCGTTTTCAATCAAAACATTAAACGCGTCTTCATTCGCAATTTCGATACGCATAACAGGCATGATGCCATCACTAAACAGTGCATAAGAACCCGTTAACGAAATACCGACAGATTTCGCAACATCTGCCAAGCCGCTTTTATTCGAGCTTTCATATTGCGTCATTAAATAAGAGAAAAAGCGCGCTTCTGGTGAGTCACTATCATCAATCGAAGCCAGTGACCCTTTTAGCTGATCAGCCAATCGTGGAGAAACATTTATCAGTGAGCTGTCGTTCATCAATTGAGCAATATTATCTAGGGAATCACCACCCACATAATACGCAGTATCAGCAGGAATAAAGGTTAAAATATCTTCTTTTTCTGATGAAAAAATCGATGAAAACCAACCAGAACCCACCGCAAATAAACTGGTGGATATTAAAACACCACCCAGAACTGTTATTACTTTTCTCATGTACAAAGTCTCAATAATTAAATACATTTCCCTAAACTCTTAATATTTATAACCATTAGGAGAACAGGAGACGGCGAATTTTCTCATATCGCTTTCAGATTAAATATCTAAAACAGAATAAGTAACGACAAACGCCAAAATTGATAACAGCTTTTTTGATGAAAATATCGTATTATCCACACCATTAACCACTGACCAGATTTATAGATATTGACTCCTATGATACGACTTTCCAACATCCAACTTCCCCTTGATCACAACGATACTGCCATCGAAGAAAGTATTCTTTCTATGCTGAATATTTCGGCTGAGCAACTTGTGAGCGTCAATGTTTTTCGTCGTGGTTATGATGCGCGTAAAAAAACGAACATCATGCTGATTTACACCTTGGATGTGGAAACGACGAACAACGAATTTTTATTGGCTCAGTTCGCAGAGCATCAACAAATCAAAGAAACCCCAGACTTAAACTATCACCCTGTCGCTCAAGCGCCAGAAAATCTCACTGAACGCCCTATTGTTATTGGCTTTGGTCCTTGTGGTTTATTGGCCGGATTGGTACTTGCTCAAATGGGCTATAAGCCGATCATTTTAGAACGTGGTAAAGAAGTTCGTGAACGCACTAAAGATACCTTTGGTTTTTGGCGTAAGAAAATATTAAACACAGAATCCAATGTACAATTTGGTGAAGGCGGCGCTGGAACTTTTTCTGACGGCAAACTTTACAGTCAGGTCAAAGACCCTAAGCAATACAGCCGAAAAGTATTGAATGAATTTGTCTCTGCTGGCGCACCAGACGAAATCCTTTACGTTAGTAAACCTCATATAGGTACCTTTAAATTGGTTGCCATGGTGGAAAAAATGCGAGCTCAAATCATCGAGCTTGGCGGCGAAATTCGTTTCAGTGCCCGTGTTGACGACATGCACATTAAAGATGGCCAAATCACAGGCGTTACTCTTGCTGATGGTGAGCAATTACATTCCAAACACATCGCCATTGCCATCGGTCACAGTGCTCGTGACACGTTCGAAATGATTCACAAGAAAGGTATCTACATCGAAGCCAAGCCCTTTTCTGTTGGCTTTCGAATCGAACATGAGCAATCTGCTATCGATAAAGCACGCTTTGGCCCGAATGCGGGCAACGAGATTCTCGGTGCAGCGGATTACAAATTGGTTCACCATTGCAAAAATGGTCGTTCTGTTTATAGCTTCTGCATGTGTCCTGGTGGCACCGTTGTTGCGGCTACGTCAGAAGAAAACCGTGTCGTAACCAACGGCATGAGCCAATATTCACGTAATGAACGCAATGCCAACAGCGCAATTGTCGTTGGTATTGATCCTTCTGATTATCCAGGTGGTCCTTTGGCAGGAATCCAATTCCAACGGGAACTTGAAAGTCTGGCTTACGTGATGGGCGGCAGCAACTACGATGCCCCAGCACAAACCGTTGGCGCTTTTTTAAGAAATGAAACACCGAAAGACATTGGAACAGTTGTTCCCTCTTTCAAACCCGGTATCAAATTAACCAACCTCGCAGATGCCTTACCTGATTTCTGTATCGAAGCAATTCGTGAAGCCATTCCAGCGTTCAATAAAAAGGTTCGAGGCTTTGCCTTTGACGATGCATTGTTAACCGGTGTGGAAACTCGAACTTCAGCGCCGATTAGCATCAAGCGTGATCCTGAAAGCTTTGAAAGCATTAATACGAAAGGTTTATTTCCAGCAGGTGAAGGTGCAGGATACGCTGGTGGTATTATGTCTGCAGCCATAGATGGTATTAAAATCGCTGAAGCCATGGCGCTTAGTATTAATGCAGAGAACACTTTATCAAATAAGAACTGAACGCTAAAAATAAACTCTCTATAAAAATGCATTATCAATGACCATCCACCACTTAACCAAGTGACTGGATGGTCCTGTATCTAGTGTGAATTTCAAACTTAATCCCACCCATTGTGGTGTTCAAAAAAACAATACTATCCCTTCATATGCAATAAAATTTTAAAAGACCAACATTCAGGTAATACGTATTTATTCGTACCAAAATCCATTTGCACAAATAATATGAAATAGAATCAAAGTGATACATCTTCTTTGTATTTCAGCATTATTAACCTGTATTATTTGCCCACCAAATTCATCCTATGAAAAGGAACTTCCAGTGAAAAAAATCTTTGCTGTGATTGCTTTCGCGCTTGTCGCTGTTTGCCTTGTCACACCTAAATTCATCGCCCCTAAATTTCAAGAACAAGTCATTACGCTTGTTGATAAAATCAACAAAACATCTGGTTACACAGCGATTATAGAATCGACAGAATCTTCTTGGTTTGGCTCTACATACGTCATCTCATTTGGTTTGGATCTTGGTATGTATGAACCAGCATACGAAAATCAGAAGCTTGATTTACAGCTTGTACTGGACGCGAAATACGGCCCTCTTTTATTAGCAAATCAAGGTATCGTCGGTTTATACGAAGCAAAACTTAAAATCGCAGCAGATGAGCAACGTCAAATTCTTGCATGGGATGAAGCTGAGCCTTTGTATCAGTTATCTGCTGTTGGTGGATTTGGTGGTGATATTAAAATTGAAGACACTATCCCTGCTTTTTCAAAATTGGATAATGGCCTAACCTTTAGCGGTTACAACGGTGAAGGTAAAATATCCCGTGACGCAGTTGCTTATGAAGGTTTATTGGCGCTAGTCAACCTAGATGATCCTTACCAACCAGTAAAAGCAGAAAACATCACGCTATCGATGCAAATGGAAGCAGGTTTAGAATCCATTCTAAAAGGTGGGTTTTATAACAGCACCACAAGTTTCTCGATAGATTCGTTTACAGTCGGTACTGATATTAAGGCATCAAACTTGTCCATGTTAGTTAAAATGATACTGGATGAAGAAACACAACTCGGCTCTCTAGAAGTTGGCTACTTTGCGAAAGAGTTGGTTTATAACGAATATCAAGTAAGCGATTTTATTTTGAAATCTGAGCTGGCTAAGCTTAGTAATCAGTTCTTTATAGATTACACCAGATTCAATGATAGTTTGGTTGACCAAAACCTAGCGTCTGACGAGTTCTTGATTGAGCAATTATCCTTCCTTCAAGACAGTTTTGCAGAGTTACTGTCTCATCAGCCAGAATTTAACATTACTGATTTTAGTGCGACCTTCCCTGAAGGCCGTTTCAATGCCAGCTTAACAAGCAAGCTGGCTGACATCGAGACACCAACATTTGATGAAATGTTAATCCCTGAATTTTGGCTATTTAACACATTAGCCAGTATAAATATTGAAGCCGATGACGCTCTGATTAGTAATTTTGTAGAACGTTTTCTTGCCACAAAAATGCGTACAACGATTAATTCACCAGATGTTAAACAACAAGCTCGTATCATTATTAACAGCTTCGAACAGCAAGACTTTATCTTTCATGAAGACAGCCAGTATCGTAGTGAAATAACGCTTAAAGATGGACAAGCTAATATCAACGGACGACCTTTCCCACTGATGTAAGCCCTTCTATTTCAGGACGGGACACCTATTTCAGGACGGACAAGACAAACAAAAAAGGCACGCCCTCATGGACGTGCCTTTTTTATTGCCTTTAAAGTTCAAACATAAGAAATAGTAAGGAACCTAGTTTGCAGTAAACGCATCACCGTTATACTGACTTACATAACAATCAGTGCCTTTTTCTTTTAGCATTTTACAAAAATCACTGCTAAAAGATTTACTCAAAAATGGGCCTACTTTTAATTGATACATGGTACGGCCATTTATTTCTTTCGAGTTCATTAACGGCTCTAAGCCTTTGAAAGAGGTTGGATCTTTTTTGTTCAAAACAGCCCAACCACGAATTGCTTCATCTCGATTTGCATAAGAAGCAACCTGAACACCATACTCATATTTTGTATCTGCTAACGGAGCTTGAGTAATAGCGGCCGCATTAATCGGCTCTTCTGACATTTCACTGTCTACTAAGTCATTCTCAGACGCTGCATTCTCAGTTAAAAGTGGCGCTGCTGTAACCTTATTCTCAGAGGAAATAGCTTCTGAAGGAATCGATTCATCTACTGCCATAATAGTTTCATTGTCGCTCATAGGTGACGCTTGAACATCTGTGTCCATCGTCATATTGTCAGAACCCGAACCACCCATTTTGTCTTGCTTCAATGCTGCAACTTCAGCTTCTAACACATCAATCTTATCTAGTTTTGCTTGTACCGTTTCCCATTGTTCATCATGCGAAATGACCTTACTTTGTAAATCGTTATACGTCATGAAGGTATTTTTTTCATCGGTAGATGAACAAGCACCTAATGACAACCCAGCCACAACCAAGACCAGTTTTTGGGATGTTTTCATCATTCTATTCCTTATATACATCATTGAAGCTTTGCACCCACTACCCTGAAAATAGTAAATACTGTCCCCATAAAATTAAAGCATAACGCACGGATTTACCAACTAAAACCAAAGGTAAAAAATACCAAATCGATGTTCGTAACACCCCTGATACTAAAGCAATCCCATCACCAACAATAGGTAACCAAGTAAATAATAAACTGAAAACACCATAACGATTAAAGAGTCGCTCTGCTTTCTTACGAGTTTCAGCATTTACTGGAAACCACTTTTTGTCTTCATAGCGAAGCAAGTACAAACCCAATAACCAATTAGTCAGGCTACCTAACGTATTACCAACACTTGCCAAAAACCATAACCAAAACACAGATAACCCAGTATCACTTGCGTAATAAAGTAACGCGCCTTCTGAGCCTAACGGCAAGATAGTCGCTGATAAAAAAGAGATCAAAAAAATAAAACTATAAGACAAAACCGTCCTCTCGCCATTTTTTATAAAAACAAGTAACTAATTAACAAAACAATGATTTAGCTCATATGTTTTGGCTGGGCAGTATTTCAGAAAACATTTAATCTTCTTTAAATCAATATATTGGGTTCAGATTCAACTTACTAGCCCACACTGACTAGCCCAAACATACTAATCCACGCATATCAGTCTAAAAAAACTAACGGAGAATACATGCTGAACCGCATCAATGACATTAAGATTCGTTACAAGTTATGGGCAATAATAGGACTGATGTCGATGGGTACTGCCGCTCTTATTTTGGTATCGCTCGCGTCTCTATTTAACAGTCATGTGGAAGCTAGAAAAGACCGAACACAAGATATATTAGACATAGCCAACTCGTTATTTTCTCCTATCTATGGGCAACAACAATCAGGCATATTGACATCAGAACAGGCAAAACAACAGGCCATCACATTATTGTCTGAATTTCGTTATGGTGACCAACAAAGCCTTTGGGTTTTAGACACGAATAATAACACCTTGATCAATTCACCATCGACCTATAACACAACCACACCTCCAAACTCTCTTACTCAAGCACTAAAAAAAGCCAAACCAGCCTCCTCTGCGAAAGCTAAACGCACGACAATAGAATTCGAATACAAAGATAAAAACACAACCGATCATCATATGATTGCCAGCACAATGCGCTTTACACCATGGCAAATAACGATAATTGCCACCACACCAATGGATGCCGTGGTGAACTTCTTTCTAAACGCTTTAGTGGATTACGCAATTCTAGTTGGCGTATTAACGCTACTTGTTGGTGGAACGGCTCTTTATATTATTCACTTGGTAACGAGCCGTGTGACATCACTTTGTAAAACTATGACATCGGTACAGCACTCAGGTGACTTAACTCAGCGCGTTAAATTTACAGGGTTGGACGAAATGGGCGAAATGGCCCATGCGTTTAATAGCATGATGAATGACTTTCAA
The DNA here is from genome assembly GCF_000521805.1 of Marinomonas ushuaiensis DSM 15871. Lineage (GTDB taxonomy): Bacteria > Pseudomonadota > Gammaproteobacteria > Pseudomonadales > Marinomonadaceae > Marinomonas > Marinomonas ushuaiensis. Next base: position 119,417 of record NZ_JAMB01000004.1, on the reverse strand, counting down.
TCTATTGTACGTAATGTTAGTCACTCCAGCGAAACCTTAGATAGCATTGTTAGCGAAACAAATAACGCAACCAATAAAACCGTTCAAGGCGTTGAGGACCAGTTATCTAATGTCAATCAAGCAACTTCTCTAATGCAAAGTGTCATGACATCCGTTGAAAGTACGTTAGCGATTGCCGGACAAGCGAATAATACGGCTCAGGAACTTGGGCAACATTCAAAACAAGGTCTTGGCGTGATGAACAAGGCCAATCAAGACATCCAACAACTCTCTCATGAAGTCGGCAATGCTGCGGTACAAATTCAAAAGCTGCGCCAAGACGTTTCTCATATAAATGAACGCTTAGGCATCATTGCAGAAGTAGCAGATCAAACGAATCTATTAGCATTAAATGCCGCGATTGAAGCGGCTCGCGCTGGCGAACAAGGTCGAGGCTTTGCGGTTGTCGCAGATGAAGTCCGTCATCTTGCACAACGCTCCCAATTAGCCGCTACCGAGATAGGTGGATTAATTGAGCAGTTAACACAACAAACGCTGAACACCGTAAACGTTATGGAGTTGGCTAAAAATACAGCGAACCAAGGTGCTGAACAAACCTCTCAAGCCGGTCAAGCATTCAAAGACATCGCCAATGGCGTGTTATCTATTTCTGAATTAAACCGCAATATTAGCCAAGCAGCAGACAGGCAACACGAGTCGTCTCAATCTGTACATCAAACACTTGAAAATATTGCGGGGATTTGCGAAGAGACCGATCATAATTCGAATCAAATACAAACATCGGTTAATAGCCTTCAAGAATGCGCCAGCCAACTGCGTCAACTGGTTCATCAATTCAGTACTTAAAAACTATTATTGACTCATAAATTCAAGTCGCACTTAGCAAACATAAAAAGCAGTACTCGGCATTTAACATAACAGCACTGCTTTTTATTACTTTCAACTAAATCCTCTGTCTCTTGTCTGGTTTCCCAGTCTTTACTTCAAAGAACTAATTCAAAAAAACAGCTCAAAAACCTATCTAAAAAAACCATAATACTTTAATACGTAGATTTAAACCCTATCCGAAAACCGCCCCAATGTTTGCCATTCACATAAATAGGCACTGACAAATCATGTAAAATTTCACCAGTGTCACGTTTATACGTTTGTAATAGGAAGGTATCGGTATGAGAACCACATCGCCCTCCCGTTGGATCATTAAAGATGCGTTTCGTCCGGTTATTAATTAAATCTTTTTCATAATCACCGCTTAAAGCCTGGCTGAATTTTTTATTATGAGTTGGAAAATAACCATTAATATCAACAGCACCCGCGAACATCACTTCATCGTGTTGCTCTAAAACGGCTTCTTGAATTATAGGAAAAGTACGATCACTAAAGTCATCATATGTGGTACTAAATTTTTGTGGATTAGTTTCGCTGATTGGACAATAGTCTGTTGAGAAAACCGCTTCTTGAGTTAATTCTCCTGTTTCAATCGCTTCTTCAAATAATCTTGCTATGTCATGTGCGCAAGATTTGGCTCGATTAACCAATTCAGAAAAAAACAGCGACTTATCTACTTTATCCAATTCTCTGAACACAATTTCAGCGCCATTACTTAAACGAGATGCTTCCGTGGTCAAAAGATCACTGCGCTGGGAAATATCTTGTAGTGATGAACTAATACGAGAAATCGAACCATTTATCTGAGTACTCGTTGCACCCAATGATTCCCCTGCACTTTCTACCTCAGCCAAAACAATAGACGCATTTTGTACTTCTTCAGTTAATGCAATGAAACGCTGAGTTTCACCTAAAAGAGTACTAGAGAGGGATTCTGTTAATTCTTTTAAAGAAAACATTTCATTATTGGTTAATTCGCTGTTAAGACGAACATCAGATAACAAACTGGATATTTGCTCTGAAGCATTTGCACTCTTGCCTGCCAATGAACGCACTTCATCGGCAACAACAGCAAAGCCTCGACCTTGCTCGCCAGCACGAGCGGCTTCTATAGCGGCATTTAACGCCAATAAATTGGTTTGTTCGGACACGGCTTTAATGACATCCGTAATACTGTCTATGTCATCCGCACTTTTTGTTAATAAAGCAAGCTGTTCGCTGGCCGTCTGGACCTTTTTAGTCAACTCATTTATCTGTTCTGTACTTTGGGTAAGGGCATCTTGCGCCATTCGGCTCGACTGAGCAGTATCATTCATCGTGTGGACTAATTGGCCTAAGTTATTTGATAAGGCTAAACCGGTATCAGAAAGCGTTTCTACGGCTTGGGTGATTTGCTCTGTGTCATCATGAGTTAAATGTATGTCTTTACTTAATGTATCAACAAAATAAGAAACTTCTGCCGCACCCATAGCCATTTTTGATGTTGCATCAGTAACGGTTTTACTCATATCAGAGTAAAGAGAATCTTGCTCTTGTTCAGCGGCTATATTTTCTTTTTGCGATTTCTGATTTATACGAAAAAAATTCGAAAACACCAAAAGTACGCTCAACAATGAGCCAATAATAATATAAGGCAGCGGCATAGCATCCGACAAATAGCCGTAAATAAAAAGTGTAAAGAACCCCAAAACACTGAAAGATTGGAAATATAACATCACATGTTCCTTCCATTTTAATTGTTGTTTTTTCTAGTGTTTAACGCAGGGTATAGAAGGTCAATATAAAAAAGAAATCTACGACTAAAGTAGTAGCTATTATTAATTCAAAAAATGTGCTTTTATTGATCAGGTTAAAAAAACATCAATGCAAACACCAAGAAAAAGCAAAGTCATTATTATCTGAAATGCTGAGAAAGAATTCATATCTCAAGTATTCAATATCAGACGAAAAATTTTAGCTTCTAACGTAAGTGACAAAATAGGTGTAGTGTTTTATTACGGTATAAAACAATGGATTTTATATTTAACATATTAATGATTAGGTAATGTTTTGACGGATACAGCCCTTACCAGCCTTAAAAATAACGATGTAATTCATCAAAAAAACGCCAATATATCAAACAAACATGTTTTGATTATTGACGATATCAGTGAAATGCGCATCATGCTCAAATCTTTCATGATGTCTTTGGGTTATTCTAATATTGATGTTGAATCATCGGGTCAATTTGCTATCAAGCAAATTTTAGAGAAACCTTACGATATTGTATTATCCGATTACAACCTCAATGGCAGCATTGATGGACAGCAGATTTTAGAGACTGTTAGAGAAAACAGTGCTCACGCTTATTCCACTATTTTCATCATGGTTACTGCAGATACCGCTTACGAAAGCGTTGTTAATGTATTGGAGTACCAACCAGACAGCTACATCGTTAAACCCTTTTCCCCTGCTGAGTTCTTTCGACGATTCGAGCAAGTACAAAAACAGAAAAAAACCTTTGAAAATATTAATGCAGCACGAAAAATAAAAGACTACGAGTTAATGGAAACTCTAGCAAAAGCTGTCCTAGCACAACACCCGCAGTTTACCAGTCAATGTTTAAAAATCATCGGTGAATCACTTTACGCTCGTAAGCGTTATAAAGATGCAAAAATCCATTACATGCTAATTATTCAGAAAAACAAAAACCTCGCATGGGCTCACTTTGGTGTTGCTTCGTGTGAACTAAAGCTCGGCACGATAGCGGCGGCTATCAAAAAATTAGAAGATACCATTCGCTCAAGTCGTCATTTTCTATCTGCTTATGATTTACTCGCTGATTCTCAAGAAAAGTTAGGTGATCTTAAAGCGGCTCAAACCGCTATGATTAAAGTCATTCAAGTATCCCCAAGAGCAATCGACCGATCTGTGCGTTTGGCGCAAATAAGTATGTCCATGAAAGATTGGGTCATGGCTGAATATACCTATTCTCGTATTATTCGTTTAACTCATGAAACGATTTTTGAAAAAATTGAGTATTACTATGATTGTTTAAAATGTATCACTCATTTAATGGAATCAGCGGAAGACAGCGTGAAATTGGCCGAAAAATTTAAGCGCATACTAATGCGATTACGCATCTTCGGAAAAGAAAACCCTTCAGCAATTTCTAACTCTTTTCGACTCGAGATCCAGCAGTATTTAATTCGAAACCACAAAGAAGCAGCGATCAAGTCTTGGAAGCAATGGAACCAGCTCATTAACTCAAGCAAAGCCTCTCCACTGACTGATGCTCAAGCTTATACATTAGAGAAGCGGCTTGGGTTGAAATAATTCGTTTTTATATTTTACCCTTACTTGCTATAACGCTCCTTCATCGTTATCGTCACGGTTCGATTTTCTGTCTCTAATGTTGGCATCACGCTTGGCATGAGAGATAAAGGTAAAGTAAAGGGTTAAACCATGTCTGCAAACGATAACACTTCAGCCAATCAAACCGACACAGCCGCAACATCAGCTAGCCTCGCTTTTTCTTCTCTTGTTCCTGATGTCATTTTAGATGCGGTTGAATCGTCAGGTCTTTGGAGTGACTCTCGAATTTATCCACTAAACAGCTATGAGAACAGAGTCTATCAAGTGGGTATTGAAGATGGCTCACCGGTTATTGCGAAATTTTATCGACCAGAGCGCTGGACTGAAGCGCAAATCCTTGAAGAACATACGACATTACTAACGCTAAAAGCAGATGGCATACCCGTTGTAGCGCCGCTTGAATTTGAAGGAAAAAGCCTTTTCTGTCACAAAGGTATCTATTTTTGTTTATCACCACGATTGATTGGACAACATCCAGAAGCGGATAATTTAGACGAGTTGTATCAGCTTGGTGAGCTTATTGGTCAAGTCCATCAACAAATGTCGACAACACCGTTTACACATCGAATCAGCGTATCGCCCTTATCTCAAATAGACGAAGCGGCAAGACTAATTTTGTCGAACGCCTTCTTACCAGAAAAGCTCAAACCTATTTACAAGCAGCAAGTTGCTAAACTACGCCAAATGAGCGAAGCACGCATTCAAAAATATTGGCCAATACAATTACGCCCTGTGCATGGCGACAGTCACCGTAGCAACCTCATGCTGCATGAAGGTCAATTCCATTTATTGGATTTCGATGATTGTCAGAATGGCGTTGCTGTACAAGATCTATGGCTTCATCTGACTCAAACTGAAAATCCAAAACAACAACTTAGCGAAATTATTGAAGGCTATGAAAACTATTTGCCTTTTGAAACAAGAGAGCTAAACTTAATCGATGTGTTCAAAAGTGTGCGTGTTATCAATTACGCTGCTTGGTTGCAGAGTCGATGGAGCGACCCTGCGTTTGTAAAAGCATTTCCTTGGTTTGGCTCTGAAGAATATTGGCTAAACCATTTAAATGAATTAAGAAATTGTGAATTAGAATGGGGAAATATTTCCCGATGAAACGAATGGACTCGACAGAAACTATGGAAAACTCATTACAATCTCTGTTTGGCTTTAATCAATTCCGTGAAGGCCAAAAACAAACCATCGAACAGCTTTTATCTGGCTACTCTTCTCTTGCTGTCTTCCCTACTGGATCAGGCAAGTCTTTATGTTATCAATTTACCGCTACGCAATTACCCCATTTAACCTTAGTTATTTCGCCGCTAATCGCCTTGATGCACGACCAACTAGAATTTTTACGATCTAAAAATATTGCCGCCGCAAGCCTAGATTCAAGCCAAACAAAAGAAGAAAGCCAAGCGGTTATGGCTGGCGTTCAGAACGGCTCGATCAAAGTCTTAATGATTTCGGTAGAACGCTTCAAAAACGAACGCTTTCGACGCTTTATCAAGCAAATCCCTATTTCTATGTTAGTTGTTGATGAAGCTCACTGTATTTCAGAATGGGGACATAACTTTCGTCCAGACTATTTAAAGCTGCCTCATTATCAACAAGAACTCGCCATTCCGTTAGTGTTGCTTTTGACCGCAACTGCAACGCGTCGAGTGCAAAAAGACATGGCACAAAAATTCGCCATACACCCAGAACATATTATCCAAACGGGTTTTTATCGCCACAATTTAGACATTGATCTTATTCAAACGGAAGGTCACCAGAAGTTCGTCAAGCTCAAAACCGTACTCGATGAAACACAGGGCGCTGGCATTGTTTACGTTACTCAGCAGAAAACAGCTGAAGAGATTGCTACGGCATTGCGGACAGAAGGCTATTCTGCAGAGGCTTACCATGCAGGACTAGGTAACGATATTCGTAGTGATATTCAAGCCAGATTCATGGACAGCAAAACACGTATCATAGTCGCAACAATAGCTTTTGGTATGGGCATTGATAAATCTGACATTCGTCTTGTTGTACATTTTGATTTACCTAAATCCATTGAGAACTACAGTCAAGAAATTGGCCGTGCAGGACGAGATAACCAACCAAGCCGATGTGTAATGCTTGCCAGTTTAGAAGGGTTACATACCTTGGAAAACTTTGTCTATGGTGACACACCAGAGACACAGGATATAGATACGTTACTAAGAAACATCACAGAGCAAACGGTTCAACAAGCGAATGACATACAAGAATGGGAAACCCAGCTTTATGGCTTATCAAACCAAACCAACATTCGTTCTTTGCCATTAAAAACCTTACTCGTCCAACTTGAATTACTCGGTGCAATCACCCCAAAATACAGTTATTACGCAGATGTTCGACTTAAATGGGAAGGCGATAGAATCGCTTTTGGACATCAAATCCCAGAGCAATGGCAACAAGCTTACCAAGCCATATTAAAAGGAATTCAGTATAAGAAAATTTGGGGATCACCAGATTTCGATAAGCTCTTCAATGAAACAGGGCTTTCTCGAAGCGACGTTTTACAAGTATTGGAGTTTGCCGCTGACCACAATATCTTAACCTTGGAAAGCAAAGGGTTAACAGAAGTTTATCAAGTCAATCCAGATGAGTTTCATCATCAAATATTAGCAAATCAATTGCATCAGTATGTGGATGAAAAACAAACCGCTGAAATCGATAGAATCGCCACCATGATTCGATTTTTTCAACTGGATAGGTGTTTAAATCATAATTTGGCCCGCTATTTTGGCGACCAGAATTCACCTGAAGATTGCGGACATTGTTCGGTTTGTCGTGGCAAACCGCTCGTTTTCCTAGAGAATACGCTATCCGAAACCTGGCAAGAGCACCTTGCTCATTATGTCAAAGAGTTTGCGCAACACATACAAAGCAAAAGCCCAAACACAGCTATCACTCCAGTGTTAATCACACGTTTTTTAACGGGTCTGACACAACCTATTTTTACTAAAATAAAAGCGCGTCAGTTGGGTGGTTTTGCGGTTTACGAAGAACAACCTTATCAAGAGGTACTAGAAGCGGTTACTCCGCTTCTTTCTCGTTAGCTTCTTTCTCAATCGAATCTAATGAAGGCTCCACCGGTTCATTCTGTGTGGAGTTTAGATACACACTCACTTCAATAAGGTTATTGTCTGGGTCGTTAAAATACACAGACTCAATTGGACCTTGCGCTCCAGACTTACTAACTGGTCCTTCTAAAATAGTCACCTTACAAGCTTTTAAATGCCCCACGACATCATCCATTGACCAATCTGTTATCAGACATAAATCCCCCGCTCCTTCCATAGCATGGTTACGCAGTTCTTCACCCAATAATTGCAGATTAATTTTTTGTTGTCCGAAACGGACTGCCTTACGTCCTTCACCGAAAGTAACGGACTCCATTCTTAATACCGTTTCATAGAAAGACACGGCTCTATCAATGTTTGCCACGGTCAATACGACGTGGTCAAAATGGCTAATCATAGCTCCTTGCCTCCTATGGCAAGCCAATAACGAATAGTAATAATGCTACGAATGATTTAATAAAAACACAAGCTTAACCACTCGTCTCTTTGCATAATGAGTCAAGATCAATCAGACCTTCTATTAAATTGAGTTTTTTTCGTTTTGTTAGTTTTTTTACTTTGTATTCAAGTACTAACGCATCACTTTGAGAACCAATTATTTGTTGCCAAACCAGCACCAATGGCCCTTTCCCTTTTAAATAACGAGCACCGCGCTTATTGTCACCAGAATGTTCTTTAAAACGTCGCTCTACATCTGTGCTAATACCAGTGTAGAGTGTGTCGAAGCGTGTCTTCACAATGTAAATGCTCCATTGTGCGTCTTCTATTTTTTTCTGCCTCATGACGGACGTTTCCAGCATTCTTATGATTTTTTATATAACATCTAATATAGCCCACTCAACCGCTTTTTTAGCATGAATGTATGTCGTGTCTAAAAGCATGATTTCTGTGTCATTTTGATTCACTAACATTCCGATTTCAGTACAACCAAGGATAACCGCTTCAGCACCCTGACTTGCTAAAGACTCAATAATTCGTAGGTATTCAACTTTAGAATCTGAATTTAACTGCCCTAAACAAAGCTCTTTATAGATCACATTATGAATAATATTTCTGTCTTCTGTATTAGGAACCAAAACCGTTAAACCATAATCTTCAGTTAAGCGGCCTTTATAAAAATCTTGCTCCATTGTAAAAGCCGTTCCCAATAATCCTACCGTTTTAACCCCTTTTTTTACAAGCACTTCAGCCGTGGCGTCCGCTATATGCAATAAGGGGATATCAATAGAGTTTTCTATTTGTGAAGCGACTTTATGCATTGTATTTGTACATATTAATAAAAAGTCTGCACCAGCCGCTTGAACATTTTTAGCTGCATCAATCAGTATCTCAGAAGTACCTTCCCAATCACCCTTATGCTGTAACTTTTCAATAGGATCAAAATCCACACTGTACATAGCAATTTTTGCAGAATGCAGCCCACCAAGTGACTCTTTTACGCCTTCATTGATTGCTTGGTAATATCCGACACTGCTTTCCCAGCTCATTCCACCTAAAAGCCCAATGGTTTTCATATATCCTCCAAAATCATTACCCTCTAACAATCATCATCAATGTTAAGGCCGTTGCGGTTCCCATGATAAGGTTAAAGACGCGTTGTCGTTTAGCGTCTGTTAACCAGCGTCGAATACTCACACCCAACCACGCCCAAAGTGAAATTGTTGGGAAGTTAACACAAGCAAATACAAGCAGAATCCAAAGGCCAGATTGTAAATACAAATCCCCTTCGATGGTGAACGTACTCACGGCACTAATTGCCATCATCCACGCTTTCGGATTTACAAACTGAAACAACGCAGCTTGCCACCAAGCCATTGGTTTACTTTCCTCACTCTCTTCAGAAGCATTATTCATTTTTTGGCTCACAGGGGCACTGGCAATCTTCCACGCCAACCATACTAAATAAGCACCACCAACCCACTTCAACACAAGATACAGAGGCGGATATAAGGAGAACAAAGCACCCAACCCCAATAAAGCAGACGAAATCAACACCGCCATCCCTATGCCAATTCCAAGCATATGGGGCAAGGTGCGTCGAAAACCAAACTGAGCACCAGAAGCCAATAACATAATATTATTTGGACCTGGTGTTCCAGACATTACAAAGGAAAATATCACAAACGCAATAAAAAAGGATAAATCCATCACAACGCTTTCATTCCTTTTTTAACTTGCCTTAGTAAATCTCGTACAAAACCCAGTACAGAAGCGTGTGCTATTTCTGTTTGTTTCTCATCATCTGTTATGCCGATATCACACATCTGTTGAGCGCTTAACAATGCTAATGCCTTGCGGCTTTGATAACGCTGTACACAATGTTGAATGTGAACAAACAAACTAATAACCAGCATAACTTTCTCCTTTAAGCTGCGCCGACAAAAATTTTCATGGGCGCTGTGTATGAATATCTACTTTAGGAAAAACAGCCAAGACAATACAGATTCAAAAAAAACCTTTATTAACCATACAGAAGAGCGTTTTATCGTCTGTATGGTATAATAATACCAAATCTGTATGGTCACACTTTTTATAAAAACGTTCTACAATAAAACTATCCCAACATCATGTTTTAAACCACCACGGCTAAACACATATTATGACGCTCTATCAAAAGCTAGCAAAACGCTTAAGAGAACACATTCAGCACGATTTCTATAAACCGGGTGACAAACTTCCGTCTGTGCGTCAATTAGCTCAAGAACACGGTGTCAGTATTTCTACAGTTCAAGAAGCCTATAGACAGTTAGAACAAGAGCTCCTTGTCGAAGCAAAACCAAAATCAGGTTATTTTGTTTGCCAGCAAAAAAAAGACAACTTACCCAGTGTTTCTAGACCACCACAGCGACCACTAGAAGTCTCTCAATGGGAAGAAGTTCTCAACATGCTCATGAACCGCAGTAATCAAAAAGGCGTGCAGTTACAACACGCCATGCCAGACATGAAAGCGCCAACACTTAAGCCTTTATTAAAAACGCTGTCTGATCTCGCTAAACAAAAACCAGAGTTAGGGTTGAGCTATTCAGATATTCGAGGCAGAGAGGAACTACGCACGCAACTTTGTCGTTTAGCCGTTGCGTCAGGTTGTCAGTTACATCCAGATGATCTCGTTGTTACTTCTGGATGCCAAGAAGCTATTTCTGTTTGCTTACGAGCGGTCACTGAACCCGGCGATATCATCGCCATCGAATCACCAAGTTTTTATGGTTCTATGCAAGCTATTAAAGCCGCCAACCTAAAAGCCATGGAAATACCCACTCACCCAGAAACCGGTATGAGTATAGAGGCGCTTGAACTAGCGTTAGATCAATGGCCAATCAAAGCCATCTTTGTCACTCCAACATGTAACAACCCAATGGGTTACACCATGCCAGAAGAGAAAAAAGAGCGACTCTATAAACTGGCACAAAGTTACGACATTGCCATTATAGAAGACGATATTTACGGCGACATTTCTTTTCAATTTCCTCGTCCCAAAACCATTAAATCTTTTGATAATGATGGTCGAGTACTTTTGTGTTCTTCTTTTTCAAAAACAATCGCACCCGGTATGAGAGTCGGCTGGATTGCCCCTGGGCGTTATCGGGACAAAGTCACTCACATAAAATATGTCAGCAGCTCCATGTGCCCTGTTTTTCCTCAGCTTGCCATTGCGAAATTTATTCGCTTAGGCGGTTACACAAAGCACATTCGTCAAATTAGGCAGCACTATGAAAAGCAAAGAGACCATTTGTTAAATGCCATCAAAGCCTATTTACCCAGTGACACTCGAGTAAGTTTTCCTGACGGTAGTTTCATTTTATGGGTAGAACTCAACCCAAACATCGACAGCATGAAACTATTAGAAAAATGTCGCGCTGAAGGCGTGAGCTTTGCTCCTGGCCCATTATTCTCGGCAACCGGAAAATTTCGAAACTGTTTTAGACTCAATTTTAGTGAACAGAGTCTAGAAAAAAGGGAATGGGCAATTAAAGTCTTAGCAAAAATCATTACTGACTTTAATGTAGAAAAGAATAAATAACTCAGAAAAGAATGCTTAAATGGAATATCTAATTAATTTTTTTTGTAAAGAAGTGAAAATTTCATTTAATGAAGCCAACAGAAAATACGATAATCTGAACTAGACTAGACGTAATATTTATCTCGTTACTGTCTCTTTATTAGGCAAATAAGCATCGTGTTTGTCGTATGTATTTACTTATTTTGATTAGGATTCGTTGAATGATAAACAAGTCGTTACGAAACGCGGGCGCACTTTGTTTAAGCTTGATATTGGCTGCCTGCAGTAACACAGAAAAACGCGAAAATTACGCAGAGCTGGCCCAAGGTGAACTTGAGTCGATTGGCGATGCCAACTTCTCTCAATGGGAAGGTTTAGACCATGTAGCCCCCGTGAGCTACCTCACCGATTTGATCCAAGATGCGCAATTAGACCAACTCATTCAACAAGCATTAGACGCCAACCCGAGCTTACAAGAAACCAAACTCACCTTACAGGCGAGTTTGTGGAGCATCAAAAGCCAACACGGCGATTCTTTACCAACGGTTGAAGCTGGATTTTCAGCAGGCAAGTCAGAAGGTGACAGTGCAAGTTATCAGGCAGACGTGAGTGTGAGTTGGGAAATTGACTTGTGGCAGAAACTGGCGGCATCCGAAGAAGCTTCCGCTAAGTCTCTTGCCAGTGACGAAGCACTTTATCAAGCAAGCCAAGACACCTTAGTCGCCAGCCTCATTAAAACTTGGTTGGCCATCACTGCAAAACAACACGCCATCGATATTGAAGAAAAGCGTCTGGCGTTACTTGAAGCAAACGAGCAACTTATCCAAAAGCGTTTCAAAAACGGTCTTGGTGATTTAGAAGAATTGGATTCGGCCCGCACCACCACTTCCCAGTCACGCTCTGACCTTGTTGAACTTCAAGAAGACCTCGCCATTGAAATACGAACCTTGCAATTGTATTTGGGAAGCCAAGAACCCATCAAGTTCACTGCCAACACAAATTACCCCAATGTCAGTTTATCCTTCAGCGATTTTCCTGAGCAGAATTTGCAACGTCGTCCGGACTTAAAAGCCGCTTATCTAGACATTGAAGCCGCTGACCTCAATACCACGGTTGCTTACAAAGACATGCTGCCGAGCATCAGTTTGAGCGCGACCTTAAGCGAAACCGCGTCCTCGCCTAGCGGCGCTTTATTCGGCTCCCCTATTTGGTCTTTATTGGCGCAACTAACACAACCACTGTATCAGGGTGGTCAATTAGAAGCCGCAGCAGAGATTGCCAAACTCGAAACCGCACAAACTTATCAAGCCTACCGAGATACCTTGCTCACGGCAGTCAACGAAGTAGAAAGCGCATTAGGACAAGAACGAGTGTTGTCGCTACAAACACAACATATTCGAAATGCGCTCACCAGCTCACAAAAAAACCTCAGCCAATATGAGAAAAAGTACCGTTCTGGACTGATTGAAATCAGCGACTTAATCGACGTGCAAACCACCACATTCGATTTGGAAGCGCAACTTGACGACATTATTTATCAACACTTATCAAACCGAGTCAATTTAGGGCTCGCATTAGGGCTTGGAGTAAACGAAGAATGAAACGCCTCTCACTATGGATCACATTAATTCTGGCTCTGGTTTCGGTTGTTGGAGTGTATTTCTACATTACCAGTGCGATTGAGGCGCAAAACAACGAAGTCAAAAAGACGCGTCCTGAAACACCTGAACAAGCCCTACAAATCAGTGTCATGAATGTAGAAATGGGCGCGTACGCCGCAGAAATCAAAGCATCGGGATTGGTAGAACCAAGATATTCATTGACGTTAACGAATCAAGTCAGTGGCCAAGTGACACAGTTATCCAGCCAGTTTGAATCGGGTCAGGTCATCAAAAAAGGCCATGTTCTTGCCACGTTAACGAATAAAGAACTCAACAGCGAAGTTGCTAGTGCAAGAAACACTTTAGCCAGCGCCGAACTCGCCCTTAAAGAAGAACAGCGCCAAGGCGAGCAAGCCCGAGCAGAATGGGAAGCATCTGGTTTTGACGAAGCGCCAGATTCTGATCTTGTGCTTCGTGAACCACAACTTGCTGCAGCACAAGCCGAATTTGACTCTGCAAAAGCAGAATTAGAAAGCGCCCAAAATGATTTGAAGAATGTAAAACTCATCGCGCCTTTTGACGCATTAGTCGTAGAGCGTCTTATCACTCCTGGTTCATATCTAAGAAGTACAGGAAGTGACATAGGTACACTCTATAGTACTGATCGTGCTGAAATTCAAATCGACCTTTCCAGCAGTGACTGGTTAAAACTGCCAGACACAAACATTCTATTATCCTCGGATTGGCCCGTAACCATTCAAAGCATTGAAGACGGTGCGACATGGCAAGGTAAAATACTTCATGTGGGACTTCATATTGATGAAACAACTCGTATGCGCAGCCTAACAATCGGTTTGGATCAACCTTTGGCTCAGTCACCTCAACTCATTCCAGGTGCTTTTGTTAGTGTCTCTCTGAAAGGCAAAGAGTTAAATAATTTGTGGCGATTACCCAATACCGCACTGAGTCAAAAAAGTGAAATTTGGTTTCTTGATAAAGACAATAGACTCGACACTTTCGCAACGACGCCACGTTTTGTCGATTCAAATTATGTCTACATTCAAGCACCAGAAGACATGAAAGACGGTAATTATCAAGTTCTTATGCAGCCTTACAACAGTTATATAAAAGGTACCTTGGTTGACCCAATCATTGTTTCTAACCAAGAGAAGCAATCCACTGTAAAGGGCAATAATCCATGAGCCCAATAGACCAAAACAGAGGTATCATTCCTTGGTTTGCCAACAACCCAGTGGCCGCCAACTTATTATTAATCTTGATGATCACCTTGGGTCTGATCAACATGGGCTCCATTAACAAAGAAGCCTTTCCAAGCTTACCACCAAGTCAAGTCTCTATTTCTGTCAGTAATGACAGCGGCTCCGCGAAAGAGAACGAAGAAGGCATTGCCATTCCCATAGAGCAAGCCTTACAAGGCACGTCTGGCATAAAAAGCATCACCACTTCATCAAAAGCCAGCTCCACCAGCGTCACTGTTGAAATGGTCGATGGCTATGACATTAATGTCTTAACCGACGACATTAAAGACGAAGTCGATCAAATAACCTCTTTTCCAGACGATGCTGACCCGGCAGTGGTCACCAAGGCTACAAGAGTAGAACACTCAATTTGGGTTCAGCTTTACGGCGAGGCCGACCGTCGTACCTTGCAAAAGCTAACGGATGAACTGGAATCAGACTTACTGGCACAGGAAGACATCAGCTCCACCTCGATTACAGGTTGGTTAGATCCAACCATGATGGTCGAAATAGACAAAAATAAATTAGAGTCTTACGGTCTCACATTAACCGACGTTGCTAACGCCATTAATGCCGAGTCTTCGACTGCCAAAATCGCCACGCTGCGCAACGAAGACATTTACTTGAGCGTCAGCGCATCCGAGCAGGCGTACATCAAAAGCCAATTCTCACAGGTGCCGGTGCAAACCAACGAAAATGGCGGAACCTTGCTGCTTAGCGATATCGCCACGATCCGCGATGTGTTCGATGAAGACGAGTTCGTACTGTCTCGTTTTAACCGCGAAAACAGCCTAGCAATTCAAGTGCTCACCACAGGCAACAGCGACATTTCCAATTCGGTAATTGCCGCTAAATCAGTCATTCAAGACTGGCAAGACAGTGGCCGATTGCCCCCTAATGTCACCTTAGGCACTTGGTATGATCGCAGTGAATCCATAAACGAACGTCTAGAGTTAATGGTTGAAAATGCGGTGACAGGCGTCTTCTTGGTGTTTGTTTTATTAGCCATTTTCTTAAACATTACCGTGGCGTTTTGGGTCGCTATGGGGCTGCCATTTATTTTCTTTGGCACGCTGTTTTTTATGGGCACAGAAAGTATTGGCCTAACCTTAAATATGTTCACGACCTTTGGTTTCATCATGGCCTTAGGCATAGTAGTGGATGACGCTGTGGTGGTCGGCGAAAGTATTTATACTGTGCGGTCAAAAGAAGGCGATACGTTAGGGAGCACGATTAAAGGCACCATGATTGTCGCCATTCCAACGCTGTTTGGCGTGTTTACCACAGTCGCCGCCTTCTGGGCACTGTCGAACATCGAAGGTCGATTGGGCCAGCTTTACTCTCAATTCGCCATCGTCGTCGCTATTTGCCTCGTGTTGTCGGTAATCGAATCGAAGATCATTTTACCTGCTCACTTGGCTCACATTAACACTCGCAAATCAACTCGAACTAACCCTATTGCCAAAGGATGGGCTTGGATTCAACGTGGCGCTGACAACGGCTTACAGTGGTTCAGTGACCGTATTTATAAACCGACGATAGACATCGCTCTGAATCACAGATACGCCATCTGTTTGTTCTTCATTGCCGTTTTCTTACTAGTAATGTCCATGCCATTCACGGGTGCTATTCGTATCAGCTTCTTCCCACAAATTCCGGGGGACACTGTTCGTGGTGGCGTCACCATGTACAACGACGTGAGTTATGGACGCACCAGCCAAGTATTGCTAACACTGGAAAAAGCCGCCTACCAAGCGGATATTGCGTTGCGCAGTAATACAGATGAACGCTCTAGTGGTCAAAGACCAAATGCCAACGGTGAACAACGCGCAAATGCCAACGATGATGTAAGAAGCAAAACAGCTTCTGATAGATCGGCAGCAGACAGACCGAACCGCTCTGAAAACTCAGATCGCCCGAATAGACCTGCTACCAAGCCAAAAGGCGACGTAGCCATCAAAAATATCCAAGTGACCTCAAGCAATGAGCAGTCAGGTAATATTCGGATTGAGTTAATTACAGATCGCCCTTACACCTCCGCAGAGTTTGCTGCGAAGTGGCAGCAATTCTCTGGCATGCCGGAAGGTGTGAAGAACCTCAGAATTCGTAGTGCACGGGAAACCGTTGATGCCCTTAGAGTTGAACTCAGAGGCAATGATTCGAGCGTCTTAACCGGCGCTATGACAGAGCTGTTGAAACAACTTGAACCTCTTCCTGCCGTGACAGGGATAGAGCAAAACACCGAACCAACGGAATCTCGAATGGTGCTAAAACTCAGTGAACAAGGTCGTTTATTAGGTTTGTCCACCAGCGACCTCGCTT
Source organism: Marinomonas ushuaiensis DSM 15871 (assembly GCF_000521805.1). Classification (GTDB taxonomy): domain Bacteria; phylum Pseudomonadota; class Gammaproteobacteria; order Pseudomonadales; family Marinomonadaceae; genus Marinomonas; species Marinomonas ushuaiensis. The sequence continues at coordinate 102,889 of NZ_JAMB01000004.1, read as the reverse complement.
CTCAGATTTCCACAAATTTTGATGGCCAAGTTGTGCAGACTTACCAACGAGACAATGCCGAAGTGGAAGTGCGTTTAGGCTATCCGAATGACCAGCAAGAGTCCCCTGCTGCCGTGATGAACACCAAAGTCACGTTGGACGATGGCACACGTATTCCGTTGTCTGCAGTGGCAACCTTGTCTCAAGAAGAAGCCGAAACCACCATTGTTCGTATTGATGGAAAACGCTCTTTGTATTTGTCTGCCGAAGTAGATAAAGACGAAATGTCGTCAACGGAAGTGGTCGAATATTTGGAAAATGCCGTGGTGCCACAAATGGAACGCCAGTTCTCTGGTGTGTCTTTCTACTTCTCGGGGGAAGCGGAGCAAAGAGAAGAAACACAGTCTTCTATGTCTGAGATGTTCCTCATTGCGATGCTGATCATTTATGCCCTACTGGCCATTCCATTGAAGTCTTACACACAGCCAATCATTATCATGATGGCGATCCCATTTGGCATCATAGGCGCGTTGCTTGGTCATTGGATGAATGATTTAACGCTGGGGATTTTCTCGCTAAACGGTATTTTGGCGCTCAGCGGTGTAGTGGTAAATGACAGTCTCTTACTGGTGTCACGCTATAACGATTTACGCCATGAAACGGGACACATCAAGAAAGCCATTAGTCTTGCCTGTCGCAGCCGTTTGCGTGCGGTATTGCTAACGTCTATCACAACCTTCGCGGGGTTAATTCCTATTCTCTGGGAAACCTCAAAACAAGCACAAATGTTGATTCCAGCTGCGGTGTCATTAGGCTACGGCATTATGTTTGCGACGGTAATCACCTTAGTGCTAATTCCTGTCTTACTGATGATTAGTGAAGATGCTCGTCATCTTTTGGATCGGCTTAAAAGCAAAAAAGAAGATCATGATTTATCAAATCTAAAATTGGATTAGATTAACAAAATTGCCAGACATCAAATCAACGAACCCTTTAACGTTTCTTTAAAAATACGTTAAAGGGTTTTAATAACCTGCATTTTCATATCACTTCACCAAATTAATTCTCTTTTTTCCTCTAATTTTCATATTTTTTTCGATCTTTTTCAAAACCATCATTCCTCTTTTTTTGCCAAATAAGGAATCAAGTGACGACACACAGATAAAAAATCAATAATATGAAAAATAATCCTAAAAAACAAACCATAAAGAGAACAGAATGAACTTAGATGACATAGATTTGCAACTACTTGCCTTAATTCAAGGCGATGATAGTATTTCAACAGAAGCAATGGCTCACCAAGTTGGTTTGTCTAAAACCCCCTGTTGGAGACGCGTTCAAAAACTCGAAAAAGCCGGATTCATTAAACGCCGTGTCGCCTTGTTAGACGCGGATAAATTAGGGCTTGGCGTATCTGTTTTCGTACAGGTGAAAACCAATCAGCATGATGCTAACTGGGCCATTGAATTTGCCCGTATTGTGGCTGAATTTCCAGAAGTCGTGGAATTCTATCGCATGGCAGGAGAATACGATTATTTAATGCGAGTGTTAGTAAAAGACATTCCTTCTTATGACAAATTTTATAAACGCTTAATCAGCGCAACTGCTTTGACAGACGTAACGTCTAACTTCGCCATGGAACAGATTAAATGGACCACGGAGTTGCCTTTACCCACCAGTAAAGACTAGATATTTTGTTTGCTATGCCCGTTGCAAAAAAGGACAACACATGCCAACGGCGACACTTACAAGAATTGAAAAAGACACAAACAGGGAAACAAGCGATAAAAGCCAAGACACTATCATGGCTCGTATTCGTCAAGGCGTTATTGGTAAAGACACTCAAATAACCACACCATTTGGGCAGAGACTATTAACTTATGCGGACTATACTGCATCGGGTCGAAGTTTAGATTTCATTGAAGACGCTATTCATCAGTATGTTCTTCCTCTTTACGCCAATACTCATACGGAAGCGAATGCGACAGGCCAACAAACCACAACGTTTCGAGAACAAGCCCGAGACCAAATCCGCACAGCCGTGAATGCCAACGATGAAGACTTAGTCATGTTCTGTGGCAGCGGCGCCACCAGCGCAATAAATACACTTATTACCCAATTGGCGTTACGTCAACTATCGCTAGACGAAAAATCCAACATCTGTGTTTTGATCGGCCCCTATGAACATCATTCTAACGAGTTACCATGGCGAGAATTAGATGTTGAAGTCATTCGGATTGCAGAATCAAAAGATGGCGATGTTTGCCTCAACGATTTAGAACAACAACTTAAAACGAATCAAGGTAAACACCTAATTGGTAGCTTTAGTGCGGCTTCAAATGTCACTGGCATTTTATGTAACCAAAATGCCATCACAGAGCTTTTACATTGTTACAATGCACTATCATTTTGGGATTTCGCAGCTGCCGCACCTTATGTTGAATTAGACATGAACCCTAAAAAAGATTCTAAATTTGTCAAAGATGCGATGTTCTTTTCGACTCATAAACTCATCGGCGGGCCAGGTACACCGGGTATTTTAGTGGTTAAGAAAGCCATTATCAAAAATCAAAAACCGAGCCTTATTGGTGGTGGAACCGTATCGTTTGTAACCCCTAAAGACCATACATTTTTGCCAATAGGTGAACGTCGTGAGGAAGGCGGTACACCAGGCATCGTTGAATCTATCCGAGCAGGATTAGTATTCCAACTTAAGCAAACAGTCGGAACCGACGCGATAGAAAAACGTGAACATGAACTGGTTAAAATGATAGACAATAGATGGCGTAAAAATCCGCTAATAGAACGTTTAGGCCATCAAGAAGCAAGTCGTTTGTCTATTACGGCATTTCGAATTAAAACGAAACGTGACTCTTTGCAGCAGAGCTATTTGCACCATGGTTTTGTCACCGCCCTACTCAATGATTTATTTGGTATCCAAGTCCGCGGTGGTTGCTCTTGCGCTGGCCCATATGGACATCAGTTATTAAACATCAATGAGCAAGAATCGAAACGCATTCAAGAGGCCATCAAGCAAGGTGAGAAATTGGTAAAACCAGGCTGGGCTCGATTCAATCTGAATTACTTTTTAGACGATACTGAAGCCAACTTCATTTTGGATGCCATCGACTTTGTCGCTCAAAATGGTTTAGCCCTATTGCCTTTTTATGCTTACGACCAAAGTACCGATTTATGGCGTTTCCAAGGCAACAGCCCAACGCCAATGTCATTGACTAACTTGCTATGGAAATCATTAGACGAGAAAAACAGCAATAAGAGCGACAATCTAGATAACAACAACCTAGAAAATAGCGATTTAGAAAGTCAAAGATTAGACAGTAAAAATGCCTATTTGGCAGAAGCTCTGAAGATTGTTCATCGTTGCCAAGAAGGCCAATACACCATTCAAAAGCAACCTTTTAATACTGAGTTTAATGATCTTAAACGTTTTGTATTGGTTCAAGACCTTTTCTAAAAAGGTTTGGAAGCGCTAACAAATAACTTGGCGCTTTCTTCTTTCTTCTAAAAAACAAAACTGAAAAATCAGCTTTTTAATAAATTAAACTGCATACCGACGCGCAATATTCCTGTAGTCAAAACATTGGCTCTTAATCCTCCTGTCCGCGCCCACGCTTTCACAACTTGAGAGGATGTTAACGAATCGTTTGACAACGCTCGTCCAAGAGTACCGCAAGGTTCACACAATTCGACGCCATAAAAACGAACATTGCCAATAGAAAACTCTTGCCCGACCAACTGATTCAATCGAACACTTTGCGTGATGATGTTGCGTCGAGTGGATGATTGGCTAATGCTTTGACCAAAATTTGCATTAAACGCAGCAATCGCTTCACTTTCAACAAACGTAATGTTCTGACCCACTTCACTGCGCTTTCCGTAATTTCTATCACCTACAATACCTTTGCCGGCGTCTACTTTAACGGCATCTATACCAACCTGAGATTGCTTAGATTTTTTTGCCACATAAATCGCTTGAATCAACTATTGCCTCCTGAGGCATTTTATTTTCTATCACGTACTTTTCTATCAAATGCTTTGTATCATAACGTCTTTTAAAGGTTTAAATCGGCAAGATCACAACCATTTTTTGATACAAGACAGTTACTGCAATGAATCTATTATATGCCTTAAAACAAAACGCCCAATACCTTTGCCTTGATATTCCTCGATCGTTGCAAATTTACGCAATCGTGCAGCTTGTTGTTTTCTTACTAAATATTCATTAGGTTACTCTTCAGCTTTTTAAGACCTTGATTATTCATTTAATCCCGTCACCATGGAATGAATTTTTGTCGCTTTCTCAAAGTGATTAAGTTCATGCTCCTCGATCCACCATTGAGCTACCTCCATTAGAGCTGCAGGATCATCATTTTTATTTGCAAAAAAAGCATAAAATGAAACCTGAACGCCATCACCTTTTTGTTTAATTTTTTCAGCACATACTGATAGAATTTTTTCTCTAACTCTTGTATTCATACATTTTCTCCCTTTTTTTCCTTAGTTTACGCTTAAACCCTGTGCGGTATCATTATGATAAATAAACCCTTTATGCGACTAAAGTCTGACTTCTAATTCAACAAACCCCTGATAGATTAGATAGTGCAAATAAAAATAATTATAAGGAGATCTACAATGTCAGATCATAACAATAATGCAGAAAAATACTGGCAAGCAAACTTAAGGCTGATTCTAGGCAGTCTAGTAGTTTGGGCGCTAGCCTCTTATGGCTGTGCCATCATACTTCGTCCTATGCTCTCGGGCATTATGATTGGAGGCGCTGATTTAGGCTTCTGGTTTGCTCAGCAAGGTTCTATCCTCGTATTCATCATTTTGACTTTCTTCTACGCGTGGAGAATGAACAAACTAGATGAAGAATTTGGCCTTCAGGAGTAAGACGTATGGATCAGTTTACTATTAATTTACTTTTCGTTGGCGGCTCATTCGCGCTTTATTTCGGTATTGCCTTTTGGGCACGAGCTGGCTCTACAAAAGAATTCTATGTTGCCGGTGGCGGTGTTCACCCGGTATTAAACGGTATGGCGACAGCGGCAGATTGGATGTCTGCAGCGTCTTTCATCTCTATGGCAGGCTTAATCGCAGCAGGCGGTTACGCTAACTCAACCTACCTAATGGGTTGGACTGGCGGCTATGTACTGCTTGCTATGCTACTTGCACCTTACTTACGTAAGTTTGGTAAGTTTACTGTGCCAGACTTTATCGGTGACCGCTTCTACAGCCAAACAGCTCGTCTTGTTGCTGTAGCTTGTTTGATCATTGCTTCGGTAACATATGTTATCGGTCAAATGACTGGTGCCGGTGTGGCTTTCTCACGCTTCTTAGAGGTCGATAACAATACTGGCTTAATCATCGCTGCGATTGTGGTTTTCTTCTACGCTGTATTAGGTGGCATGAAAGGGATTACCTACACTCAGGTGGCTCAGTATGTTGTATTGATCATCGCTTATACCATTCCAGCGGTTTTCATCTCTCTGCAACTAACCGATACTTTCATTCCTGCAATAGGCCTTTTCTCTACTCATGCTGAATCTGGCATACCTCTGTTACAAAAATTAGATGAAGTAGTACGTGAACTTGGTTTCCAAGATTACACAGCTGATGTTGATAACAAATTAAATATGATTCTGTTTACTCTATCATTGATGATAGGTACTGCAGGTCTGCCACACGTTATCATTCGTTTCTTCACCGTACCTAAAGTGGCTGATGCTCGTTGGTCAGCAGGTTGGGCATTAATATTCATCGCTTTGTTGTACTTAACAGCACCTGCTGTTGCGTCTATGGCTCGTTTAAACCTATTAACGACTATTTACCCAGACGGTCCAACAGAACAACCGATTGAATACGCAGAACGCCCAGATTGGGTTCAGACTTGGGAAACAACGGGGCTAATCAAATTTGAAGATAAAAATGGTGATGGTCGTGTTCAATACTATAACGACGTTCCTGCATTCCAAAACGAAGCTACGGCTCGTGGCTGGGAAGGTAATGAATTAGTTGTTAACCGTGATATTCTAGTATTAGCAAATCCAGAAATCGCAAACCTTCCAGGTTGGGTTATTGGCCTTATTGCAGCTGGTGGTCTTGCGGCCGCACTATCAACCGCAGCAGGCTTATTGTTAGCCATATCCTCCGCAATCAGTCATGACTTAATAAAAGGTTCGATAAACCCTAATATTAGTGATAAAGGAGAGCTGAAAGCCGCTAGGATATCTATGTTTGTTGCCATAGTTGTAGCCACTTATTTAGGTATGAATCCGCCAGGATTCGCAGCCCAAGTAGTTGCTTTAGCCTTTGGTATCGCAGCAGCATCCATCTTCCCTGCGTTAATGATGGGTATCTTCTCAAAACGCGTAAACAGTAAAGGCGCAATTGCCGGTATGCTTGCAGGCTTAATTTCTACCCTTGTGTATATCTTTCTATTCCTTGGTTGGTTATTTATTCCAGGCACAGCGTCATTTGCGAATACACCTGATAACTGGTTATTTGGTATTTCACCACTGTCGTTCGGTGCGATTGGTGCAGTGATTAACTTTGTGGTTGCCTTCACAGTGTCTTCAATGACAGAAGAGCCTCCAAAAGAAATCCAAGATCTAGTTGAAAGTGTTCGTTATCCTCAAGGTGCTGGCGGTGCAGTTGATCATTAATACACATTGATCAATGTTAGTGTAAAAAGCACTAGTACAAAAAAGCACTATCTGTAATGATCGAGCCTTCTATTTTGACTTTCTAGCTTAGAGAGCTAAAAGTAGAAGATAGAAGGCTCGATTCCTTAATACCTTATCTAGTAAACAATTTTTAATAAGAAACACCTTAATAAACAATCCTTAATAAAAAGAGAAGATTTATGATTTGGGAACTCATTGCGACGATTTTCGCCGGTATCGGCGGCGCGGGTATTGCCCTACTAATCAGAAAACTATCTAGACAAATGGCGCCAAAATGGTTAGTTCCTGCGTTTGCAGGTATAGCCATGCTAGGGTTTCAAATCCAAGGCGAATATGACTGGTATGACCATCAAACAAGTTTATTACCTAGTGGGGTTGTGGTGGTAAAAGCGGTTGAAGAAGAAGCGCCATGGCGTCCTTGGAGTTATATTTACCCTCAAACTATGCGCTTTATTGCGGCGGATGTTGCCAATTCTGCTACAAACAAGATTGACCCGAGTCTTGTATTGGTCGATTTGTATTTTTTCGAACGTCGTAGTCTAGCAAAACGCGTCCCACAAATTATTGATTGCGTAAACGAAGCAAGAGCCGATTTTACTCAATCATTGAGTGCGCCATCAGATACGTCTATTGAATCAAAACCTCCTACTGATTCATCAACGACTTGGTATCCACTTGATAGCGATGACCCTTTAATAACGGCTCTTTGCAGTAGCCATTCATAATTTTCCCCTTTTAATCATGGCGTCCTAGAATCATTATTCACTCTAGGGCGATCAACGATCTAACTTTCTAGCAAACGCTTGAAAGTCCATCACTTCCAAAATAGATTAGTTTTTTTCATCTATTGGCGTATTTTTTATCGTTTGTCATCATCCAGCGTGAGCTCTATCATTTGATTATCGAAGTAAAGAACTTCTTAAAGAAATTAATTGATAAACAATCAAACTGGAGAATATTATGCAAACTGAAAAATGGGTTAGTGAAATGATCGATTCTGTTAATACAAGTTATATGTCTGAAGCCGAAAAACATACTATGTTGGTCAATACAGAACGTGCAGACTTCATTGCGAACCTTGTTGTATCTGGTTTTACTAAAGCCGCTAAAGTGTTTACAGCAATTAAGAAAAACCTTAACCCTTACTCTATTAAACACGCTTAATTAGCATCAAGAACACAGCAATAAGAAAGAAATATCGAGTAAGCATCTATTGGTTAAAATACATCGACCAAAAATAGATAATATAGCTTACTCACTGGATTGGTCGCGAAAACAAGAATATAAGCGCACCAACGTCCAGCCTCCCTCTTTAATGACAAATCATGTCAATTATCCTTTTCCAAATCTAAGTATTTCAGCCAGAATAGACAATTCAAAATAATATTATTGGAAAGAAATAAAATGATTTCCTGGCATTGCTTACTTTTTAATGAATTAGCCGTTCGCACTCTTTATGATTTAATAAAAGCGCGTGTTGATGTTTTCGTGGTCGAACAGAATTGCCCATACCCAGAGTTAGATGATGTTGATACATTACCGGATACAAAACATTTATTTGCTATGGACAATGATCAACCCGCTGCTTACGTTAGAGTAATCGCACCTAATGTTAGCTACCCAAATCACAGCAGTATTGGTCGTGTTTTGGTTGTTGCTGATTATCGAAAAGATAAACTAGGTCACGCTCTTATCAAGCAAGCCATTCAGGCCGCGTTAACATCATGGCCAAATACACCAATAAAAATTGGCGCGCAGTCTCACCTTGAAAATTTCTATCAATCCCATGGTTTTAAAAAAACATCTGAACCTTACATGGAAGATGGAATCGAACATATTACTATGGTTTTAACACCCAAATAAAAAATGGGAAATCGCATGTCATTACTACCTAAATCCGATTATATCCAACTGTCGGAGCTTATGCTGTCATTAACGATGGCACTTGATATGACAGAAGGGCAACCGCCAGAGCACTGTATTCGCTGTTGTTGGATTGGTATGCATATTGGCGAGAAAGTTGGCCTAACAAAAGATCAACTTTATGATTTGTATTTCACATTACTTCTAAAAGATACCGGTTGTAGTAGTAATGCAGCACGAATCTGCGAACTCTATTTAACCGATGATTTATCATTTAAACGCAATTTCAAAACTGTTGGCACTAGCTTATCCAGTGTTATCAACTTCGTTATGAAACATTCTGGAACAGGACAAAGTTGGAGTAAACGAATTAGCACAACCATTGATGTGCTAAAAAATGGTACTGATTACGCTCAAGAACTTATTGAGACTCGTTGTACTCGAGGAGCAGACATTGCTCGTGAGCTTAGGTTTAATGAGAATGTTGCATTAGGAGTACACTCCCTTGATGAACATTGGGACGGAAATGGTAGGCCCGAAAAACTCGCTAAAACGGATATTCCAATTCATTCAAGAATTGCCTTATTGTCACAAGTCATTGACGTTTTTCAATATGAAAACGATCTAGAAACAGCGTTAGCCGAAGTAAATGAAAGAAGCGCTAGCTGGTTTGATCCTGAATTGGTTAATATTTTTAACGACATAGCTAAAGATGAATCATTTCGAGCAACACTCGCCTCTCCAAATATTCTCCAAAAAGTCATGGCATTAGCACCTGCCCAAGCGAATATGCTGTTAAAAGACGACTACCTTGATTGCATCGTTTCTGCTTTTGGCAAAATCATTGACTCAAAAAGTCCATATACAGCAGGACACAGTGAACGAGTCGCTTTATTTACTGACATGATTGCTCAAGAAATGGGCATTGATACAGAAACAAGAAAATGGTTAAAGCGCGCAGCTCTATTACATGATGTAGGAAAATTGGGTGTCAGTAATACAATTCTAGATAAACCTGGCAAACTGGACTCAGACGAGTGGCAAGCCGTACAAATGCACGCACAATACACAAAAGACATCCTGTCACACATTTCATCGTTCAAAAATCTGGCTGATATGGCCGGGTCTCATCATGAAAAACTGGATGGTACAGGCTACCCTCTCAAACTTACTGCAGACCAAATATCTATTCCAACACGGATTATTACTACAGCAGATATATTCGATGCCATTACTGCAGAGCGTCCTTATCGCGGCGCGGTGCCAGTCCCTAAGACATTAGAAATTATGGAAGAAAATCTGCACAGCGCTATTGATATAGAATGCTTTGAAGCGTTAAAACGCAGCTTGAAAAAGCTTCCTGATGAACTCACGCTAATGAATGAAACTAAATGATTTAGACAGCAATGCAAGATTGACCTATAAAAAAGCCGTAAACAGAATGAATTTTTTCATTATTTACGGCTTTTTATTTCTACTGATAATTCCGTTAATACTTCAGAAGTAATACTTCTATAGAGAAAAAATTAACGAGTCATTAATGTCTCACGCTGAGTAAACCTCGCCAAGACTTTATATAAACCATAAGCATCACGGCTGCCTGCTAACTCTCGAATAGAGTGCATTCCAAACGTTGGCAAACCAATATCAATGGTCGGAACACCGATTTCGCCAGACGTAATAGGTCCAATCGTACTACCGCACGCCATATCACTGCGCACAACAAAACATTGCACGTCATAACCTTCTTCTGCCGCAATATCACGATAGATACTCGCCGTCTCACTGTTCGTCGCATAACGCTGATTGGCGTTCACTTTAATAACCGCACCCTTGTTAATCGCTGGAGCATGGTTCTTATCATGCTTCGCTGCGTAATTCGGATGCAAAGCATGAGCATTGTCAGCTGACACCAACATAGAGCGCTGCATGGCTTGTACATATTGCTCTGGATTCGGTGTTATACGGCGCAATACATCTTCTAAAAATGGACCGTTTGCACCACATGCCGACAGGCTGCCAATCTCTTCATGATCGGTACAGACTAATAAACTAGGGCGAGCAGTTATTTGATCGTCTTTTGGATTTAGAAGTGCTTGCAAACCAACAAAACAACTAAGCAAATTATCCAAACGAGCCGAACAAATATACTCTTTATGCAAACCTACCAATGCGGCAGGCTGAGTGTCGTACAAACTCAATTCAAAATCTAAGATTTTTTCAATGGATAAATCAGCATACTGCGCTTTAAGCTGAGCTTTTAATAACTCATGTAAATCAAATTCGTTTTCTGCACCGCATAAAATAGGTAAAATTTCTTCTTGAGGGTTTACAGAAAAACCTTCATTTGCGGTTCGATTTAAATGAATTGCCAGATTAGGCACAACGGCAATAGGGTCTTTGAAATCTACCAAGCGACTAACAATGTTTCCATCTGTTGTTTTTAATGTAATACGACCAGCAATCGATAAATCTCTATCCAACCAAGTATGCAGTAAAACACCACCATAAACTTCCACACCTAATTGGTGATAGCCAAAGCGATCCACTTGCGCATTAGGCTTCAATTTCAAACATGGACTGTCAGTATGTGCACCGATCATGCGCCAACCAGTTTGATTGATATCAAGCTGAGGAGTGGTGAAAGCGATTAAAGACGACTCATTTCGCGTCACAAAGTACTTTCCGCCTTCGTCAAGAACCCAATTATCTTCTTCCAATAATTCAACGAAACCCTTTGCTACCAAAGCGCTGCGCATACTGGCTGTCGCATGAAACGGAGTAGGAGATGATTGTAAAAACGACAAAAGCGTGTCATTAAAATTTGAATATTCCATAATTTCCTATAAGCACAATGCTGTAAAAAAGTGACTTTTTAACACTTTGGCTAGCCTTCCAGCCCAGTGTCTAATATGATTTTACCAATGACGTATAAAATAGACAGAGAGAACCCCTACTGGATGAACTATAAACGCCTTTTACTTTGCCTCTTAACCGGCTATACATTTTCCGTAACACCTGCGTTTGCTTATCAGGAGTTACAACCACCTCATGAATACGACAAAGTATCAAAAGAATTGGTCGAGATGCTTGAAGGCATTCATTATAACAGACCAAATATCGGGGACACTATTTCTGCGCAAGCGTTTGACTATTATATTGACGCCCTCGACCCGACAAAGAGCTTCTTCTTACAAAATGACATTGAAAACCTGTCTAAATACAGAAACAGCTTTGATGACGCTTTAAGAAACGGCGACACACAAGTTGCTTATACTATTTACAATCTTTACTTAGAGCGTTTTGAAAAACGCTTATCCAACATCCAAGATCACCTTCCAGAGATGATCAAAGGGTTTGATTATGAGATTGACGAAACACTTAACGCTGATCCTGACGAACAAAAATGGGCAACCACGGAAGCTCAATTAGATGATTACTGGCGCAAGCGCATTAAAAATCACGCTTTGGTGCTTAAGTTAAATGGTGAAGACGAAGAAAAAATCATCTCAACCATCGAACGTCGCTATAAAAATCAGCTTAAACAAGTTGATCAAACTAACGCTATTGATGTGTTCCAAACATTCGCCAATTCAATTACCGCAGCATTAGATCCACATACAAGCTACTTTGCTCCTCGTGCGTCTGAAACATTCAATATCAATATGAGCCTGTCATTAGAAGGTATTGGTGCTGTACTACAAATGGATGACGACTACACGAAAGTCGTGCGTCTAGTCCCTGGTGGCCCAGCAGCAACACAAAGCGAATTATCACCAAACGACAGAATCATTGCCGTTGGCCAAGAAGGCGAACCTATGGTTGATGTCGTCGGCATGCGTCTTGATGATGTTGTCGATATGATTCGTGGTGAACGAGATACCACCGTTATTCTAGAAATCACGCCAAGCAAAGGTGCTACGCAAACCAGCAAGAAGATCAGCATCGTTCGTAAAAAAGTAAAACTGGAAGATCAATCTGCTAAAAAAGAAATTGTCGAAATAGAGCGTGATGGTGAAACTTACAAAGTAGGTGTGATCACATTACCCACTTTTTACTCTGATTTCGAAGCAATCCAAGCTGGCGATAAAGATTATAAAAGCTCAACGCGCGATACAAAAAAACTGATTGAAGAACTCAGTGAAGAAAATATCGTAGCCCTAATTCTTGATCTAAGAAACAACGGCGGCGGCTCACTTCAAGAGGCAAATTCACTGGCAGGATTATTCATTCCATCAGGCCCAACAGTACAAATACGAGATCAAAGTGGTCGAGTAACGCCATTAGGTGATTCAGACCCAAGCATCACCTACAGCGGCCCAATGGGCGTATTAATTAACCGCATGAGTGCATCCGCATCAGAAATCGTTGCCGGAGCCCTACAAGATTACGGTCGCGCACTTATCCTTGGTGATCAGACATTTGGTAAAGGCACAGTGCAAGTCCTTCAAGAGTTAGATAAAGGTCAACTGAAAGCCACTCAAGCTAAGTTCTATCGTATCTCTGGTGAAAGCACACAACATAAAGGCGTTATGCCTGATATCGCCTTCCCTTCTATCATAGATAAAGAAACAGTTGGTGAAAGCGCATTAGATAACCCTTTGATTTGGGATAAAATTCATGAAACACGTTATCCAGTATACTGGAACATGCCTGCTTACTTGCCAATTCTAGAGCCTCGTCATGAAGCAAGAATGGCGGCGAATCCTAATTTTGTTGCTATTAACGACCAAATTAAAGAATTCAAAGAGCAAGTAGAAATTTATAAAACACTGTCTTTGAAAGAAAGCACTCGGATAAAGCAAAGAGAAGATTCTAAAGTAAGAGAGTTAGGACGCGAAAATGCTCGTCGTAAAGCGCTTGATTTAGAATTACTTACTTCTGTTGACGACATAGAGCCAGTTGAAGAAGATACCTACGCGAAAGAAGCGTCTGAAATACTGTTAGACTTTATCGCAACGAATCAGATGGCGGAAAAACAAGCTCAACAACAAGCAAAGGCAACTGCGAAAAAATAACGCCAAAGAGTTAAAAAAATAGCAGTAAAAGATTGCTGCTATAAAACGAAAAGCCGTCTTTTACGGCTTTTCGTTTTATGACACTTGCCTTATCTACTCAGTAGAAAGGCAACCTTCATTTTACCGACACGAATAAATAGACTCATGGCAAAAGCGTCATCCGACCGGAATACAATCGACTTATTTGGCAAATCCCCTGGCCGACCTCGTTCTAAAATACTAACGAGAAAAGATCAGCTAAAGGTCAATAAACGCCTTCAACGTGAAAAAGAAAAAACATTGGGGTTAAAACGTCTAGAATTGGTTATCGATCAAGAAACCATAACTAAGCTCGATCAACTTTGCGAAGCTCAAGGCATAAAGCGCTCAGAATGGCTCACTCTTGCAGTGAATAACAACCTAACAAAAACCAAAACGACGAAACCTAAAAAATAGAACCACTTATTTTTAGAAATAATATTAATAATGCACAGCAACCCTGCAATATTAAAAAAAACACTTCTAATATTGATTTGATATACTACCCAGCTCATTTATAAAGCAACGCAAATAAACAGACTCATATGGCCAAACTGTATTTTTATTACTCAGCAATGAACGCAGGAAAATCAACGGTTCTACTGCAATCAGCCCATAATTACAAAGAACGTGGAATGCGGGTTTTACTGCTAACAGCGTTAATTGATGATCGTTTTGAGACTGGGAAAATCTCTTCTCGGATTGGTATTTCTGCAGAAGCGAGCCTATTCGATAAAAATACAAACCTCATACAGCTAATAAAAGAAGAAACTGACTCTCAGAAATTGAATTGCATATTAATTGATGAAGCTCAGTTTTTAACCAAAGAACAGGTATACGATTTATCTGAAGTCGTCGATACACTGCACATTCCTGTTTTAGCCTTTGGCATACGTACTGATTTCAAAGGTGAGTTATTCGAAGGAAGCCAGTCATTATTGGCTTGGTCTGATAAATTAATAGAATTAAAAACCGTGTGTCATTGTGGTAGCAAAGCTACTATGGTCATTCGACTTAATGAGCAAGGAATTCCCGTTAAGGAAGGCGCGCAGGTAGAAATTGGCGGCAATGATCGCTACCTATCTGTTTGCCGTAAACACTTTAAAGAAGCCGTGAGAGACTAATTATGTGGTTCAAGAATGCCCAAATATTTCAGCTAAAAGACACAGAATCACTCGATACTAATGAATTGATCGATAAAATACCTGAATTTCCACTAAAGGAATGCGGCTCTCAGGAAGAATTTTCTTTCGGCTGGTTACCCCTTATTCGTAACAGTGAACAATGGAGTCTAGCAAGTGATCATTGTTTGCTTTTCCGCGCAGGCAAAGAAGAAAAAGTATTACCTTCTGCCGTAGTTCGTGAAGAACTGGAAGCAAAAGTGGCTGAAATTGAACTCATCGAAGGACGTAAAGTTGGCCGTAAAGAACAAGCCGACATGAAAGATGAATTAGTTTTTACACTTCGTCCCAAAGCATTTTCAAAGCGTACAGATATCTGGGCATACATTGACCTAAAAGCAAAAATCTTAGTTATTAACAGCACCAATACTGCTATGACAGAGTTGTTGTTTAAGCACCTACAAACCACGCTAGGCAGCTTCCCTATGACACCTCTACAGGCGCAAGTTGCTCCGTCGTCTTTGATGACTGATTGGTTGGTGAAAAACGAAGTCCCTGCTAGCCTAGAAACTGGTGATGAATGTGAGATTCAAGACTCTTCAGAAGACAAAGCAACCATTCGCTTTAAAGCACTAGAGCCTTTATCAGAAGACGTTACACGTCACCTAGAGCAAGGTATGGCGGTGAAAAACCTTGCACTTCGTTGGACGGATAAATTGAGCTTTGTACTCCATGATGATTTAACACTACGTAAAATCAAATTTGATGACGCTCTGAAAGAAGCCGCTTTCAATGAATCGCAAGGTGGTGGATTGTCAGACATGGACGCCAATTTTTCATTAATGTCATTGACTATGAGAGAGTTCTTTTCGTCTTACTGTTTATGGTTCGAAATCAACTAAGCAACTTTTTGCCCAAGCTTTTCCACAGATGTCGTGGATAAGCTTGGGGAGAACATTCTCTAAGCCAGCAACGATGGCAAAACACCAAAAAGCAACTTATTTTTTTTCTTAAATACTTAATTTTAAACACTGCAGTTCTAATAATCTGATAGAACAAAGCATCATTTCTGAGTGAATAAATGTCAAAACTTAAGCAAGAACAAGACATAGCAAAACGCGTCACCCTTGTGGGCGCTATTTGGGACGCTATTTTAGGGCTAGCCAAAGTTTTTGCCGGTTATTTTTCTCAGTCTCAAGCCCTTATGGCCGATGGTATTCACTCGCTATCCGATTTGGTAACAGATGTATTTGTGTATTTCGCCTCAGCCAATTCTCGCCAAGGACCTGACGAAAACCATCCTTACGGCCACCTTCGTTTTGAAACACTCACTACCGTCTTTTTAGGCATGGTATTAATCATTGTCGCCCTTGGCATTGCTTATGAATCCATTGAAGCGCAAACAGAAGGCATACAGGCTCAATTCACTTGGTACGGTTTAGCGGCTCTTCTAATGACAATTATCGTTAAAGAAGCCATTTTCCATTACACGAAAAAAGCGGGTGACCAGATTGGCAGTAAAATGCTAATTGCCAATGCATGGCACAGCCGAAGTGATGCCTTGTCTTCCATTGCGGTACTCATTGGGTTGGTCGGTGTGTATTTTGGTTATGCTTGGGCTGACATGGTCGCATCCATCGTGGTTGCTTTATTGATTAGTAAAATGGCTGTCAGCATGGTTTGGGAAAACCTTGCTGAATTAGTCGATACCGCACCCGACCCAAAACTGATGGAGAGAATCAAAGAAACGGCAAACAGTTTAAAACACGTCATGGCGCCTCATGATATGAGAGCCAGATCCATGGCAGGAAAAATCTATCTAGACATGCACATTCATGTACCCAGTCACGCCAGTGTTAGTGAAGGTCATTATCTTGGGGATTTAGTGGCTTATACAATTAAACAAGCACACCCTCAAGTTGAAGATGTGATGGTACATATAGACACAGATGAGAAAATTCAGACAGACAGTTTTATTCATGAACCGACATCGGAGAAACCACCACAACTTAAATTGCCAGCACGTCATCAAATACTTGCGGATTTAGGTTTCTTGTTGCGTCAACATGCCGCGTACGTGGATATTCCAAACACCAGACTGCATTATCTAAATAACCATCTGAATTTAGAAATTATAGCTCTGTCTGAAAAAGCGCCCGAAGGTGCCGATTTGAAACGACTGACTGCAGGTATTTTGCTGGATTTACAAACAGTCAACTACATTCAAACTGCAACGGTATTGTGGGACCTCGGCTCTTAACTTGCGTTCATTTATATCAATGAACTCTGTGTTAATCTGACTCGTCATTATTTAAATATTCAACCGGCAACGCTCTACTGGTTTTTGCCCCCATGAGCTTGAGTTTTTCTGCCCGTGAAACAAGATTACCGCGCCCTACCGTAAGCTTCTTCAAAGCAGAATCATGACTGCGCCCTACTGCTTCTAATTTACTGCCAATGTCATCCATGTCTTGCACAAAGCCAGAGAACTTATCGTACATGGCACCCGCTTGACGAGCGATTTCAATGGCGTTTTGACTCTGCTTTTCATTACGCCAAATATTTTGAATCGTTCTCAAGGTTGCCAATAAATTCGATGGTCCAACAATGATAATATTGTGCTCAAACGCTTCACTAAATAAACCATTATCCGCTTGTAACGCCAGACCGAATGCCGCTTCAATAGGAATAAACAGCAAGACAAAATCCAATGAAGTTATACCGGGTAAATCATGGTAAGACTTGGAACTTAAATCCTTCATATGACGGCGGATTGCATCTAAATGAAGTTTTAATGCGCGACTTCTGTCTTCATCCGTTTCCGCTTCCATATAAGAAAGATAGCTAATCAGGATCATTTTTGAATCCACAATAATTTGCTTACCTTCAGGAAGATGAATTACCACATCAGGTTGTAAGCGACGACCTTCTTCAGTCTGATAAGACGTTTGAACTTGATATTCTCGGCCTTTTTCCAAACCAGAACGCTCAAGAATTCGTTCTAAAATCACTTCGCCCCAACCGCCTTGTAACTTATTTTGACCTTTCAAAGCGTGAGTCAAACTGGTGGCATCATCACTGATTTTTTGATTAAGCTGCTGCAAACCTTTGATCTCTTTAACCAGAGAAAAACGCTCGCGGGCTTCTTCCTGATAGCTTTTTTCGACACTCTCTTGGAACTTTTGAATCTGTGAACCCAAAGGGGTTAACAAGGTGCCAAGCTGACGTTCGTTTTCTTTCGCTAATTGCTGACCTTGTTGGCTCATGATTTCATGGGCTAGTTGCTTAAATTCTGTCTCATTTTGCTTTTTCTGTTCACGATAAAAGGCTTCTTTTTCCTGCCATACACTTTGAGCCGCGGCGAATTGCTGCTCTAACGTCAGGGACTCTTTCTCCAAATAATGAATTTGATCTTTAGATCGCTCCAAAAGACGCAGTAATTCCTCATTTTGTTGCCGCATTTTTTCCTCTGCCTGCTGCCACTGACGACGCATAGCCTGTACAATAGCGGCAGCAACGCCAGAAATAAGAATCGTGCCGATACAAAAGCCCGATAACACCCAAACTGATTGTGAAAGCCAATCTGTCATATAAATTAAAACTCGCTATTTTTTATAGAGAAAACAACCGTTAAGCAAGTTTACATGGATTACTACCTAAGCCCAACACACACTCAACGCTTTGATCTAGAAATCAAAAATAGCCAGTTCCTTACGACAGTAAGCCGAACCAAAGGTCGTGTTGCGGCAAAAGCCTTCATTGATGAAATGAAGCAACGTTATCCTGATGCAAACCATCATTGCTGGGCGTTTGTTGCCGGTGTCCCAAATAATGCGCATTTATGGGATCAAAGTGACGATGGCGAACCGAAAGGTACGGCAGGAAAACCCATGTTAAACGTATTACAGCATTCGGATTTTGGAGAAACAACGGTTGTGGTGACACGTTTCTTCGGCGGTATAAAACTTGGGGCTGGCGGCTTAGTAAGAGCCTATAGTCAAGCAGTACAGGAAGCCCTTTCACAAACTATTTACGAAAGTGTTTACCCACGCAGCCCCGTTCAGCTAAAAATAACCTATCCTTTATTGGGAAAGGTTGAATATTGGCTAGAGCAAAGCGACATAGAAATTACCAACAAAACATACAGTGACAGCATCATGATTGATCTTGCTGTCATTGAACGTACTTGGCCCGAACAAAAAGTCATATTGACGGATTTGTGCCAAGGTAGCTTAACTTTAATTGAATCGGACAAAGCATAATCATGTATCAAACTGGACAAAGATGGAGTAGCCGCAACGAGCCTGATCTCGGCGTTGGCATGATAGTAGACAAACAAAGCAAATCTTTTACCTTGCACTTCCCTGATGCAGAAACCGATCGTTTATATTCACACGACCAAACCAGTCTTGTACGACGAACATTAACCGTCGGCGACCAACTTCATTATCAAGGTGAAACATTTACTATTTTAGAAGTAGAAGATGTAGATGACCTTATCGAATATCGCATTAGTGATGACGAAGACTGGTTAGAAGAATCCTTGATTCAATTTCCTCGTAACGACAAAAACGAACTGGATTCGCTATTAGCCTTGTCTCCTGCTCGCCGTATGTGGTTTGATCTTCGTCGTCACACATTAGAGCATCAAGCTGAAAATGCCGCGTCTCAAGTTCGCGGTTTAATGGGCTTAAAGGCTGAGCTTTTACCTCACCAAATTTATCTTGCTCATGAAATTGCCAATCGTCCTAAAGCACGTGCGCTTTTATGTGACGAAGTGGGTATGGGTAAAACCCTAGAAGCGGGTTTGATATTGCATCAACGCCTATTAAACGGCTTGTGTAAGCGCGTTCTTATCTTGACGCCAACTAACTTACAACACCAATGGCTTGTTGAAATGCTGCGCCGTTTTCATCAGCCTTTTTCACTGATCAATGAATCCGTGTATGAAGACTTCATGGATGGCGACGACAACCCATTTGAGCAACAACCTTTTGTTATTGCCCCCATTGATTGGGCGAGTCAGCATCCAAAAGCCACTCAGCACATGATAGATGCCGAATGGGATATGGTCATTGTTGATGAAGCCCATCACCTTGCGTGGCACCCTGAAACACCAAGTATTGGCTATCAGGTGGTAGAACGCTTAGCAGCAAAAACTGAGTCGCTTTTATTATTGAGTGCAACGCCAGAACAAACCGGCGAACGAGAGCATTTCTCTCGCTTGCAGCTTTTAGATGCTGATCATTATCACGATTTCGATCATTACTTGGCTCAACAGCAAGAATTCAAACAAGCCGCTGAATTGGCGGAAGCTTTGTTACCGTTTTCACAAGAGGGCGACACGTCTGAGCCACTCAATTGGCAAGAAGTATTTGCTCAGTACTTAGATGAAGTAAAATCAAAAGATTGGTTTATTTCACTAACAGATAAGAAGAACAAAGACCGCTCACAAGCCGCACAAGAAGCCATTAGCTGGTTGATTGACCGTCACGGTACAGGCCGTGAAATGTTCCGTAATACACGTGCTGCCGTGGGTGGTTTCCCAGATCGTTACTTGCATTCTTACCCATTGGAAAACAATGAGTTTTTTGCTTCCGCAAGCCACCATGTTCAGCCAGAAACCGACGTTGATGATGGCTTATGGGAAAAAGATCCGCGCTGGATTTGGTTAAAAGAATTCCTCGAATGCCAAGCTGACAAAGTCTTGGTTATTTGTCATACCGCCGACATGGCGCAATGGCTGAATGATCAGTTAACTTTTGCTGGCTTCCAAAGCGCTGACTTCCACGAACAAATGCCTTTGATTCACCGTGACAGAGCCGCAGCGTATTTTGCCGATGACGACGGTGCACAAATTCTTGTTTGTTCTGAGATTGGCAGTGAAGGTCGAAACTTCCAATTCAGCCATCATATCGTTATGTACGATTTACCTGAACATCCAGATTTATTGGAACAACGTATTGGACGCTTGGATCGCCTAGGGCAATTGAATGACGTACAAATTCACGTACCTTTCATCAAAGAAAGTGTTCAAGAACGTTTATTCCATTGGTATCACCACGCACTGAATGCTTTCTGCCGCACAACGGGTTCTGGCGATAAAGTGGAAGAAGCGTTCGGCGATAGCTTACATGCTTACCTTCACGGTCAAGACGACGATACCGATTTGCTTAACGAAGCACGTATCTACCACGAAGCGCTATTGAAGAAAATGGAACAAGGTCGCAATCGATTACTTGAGATGAGCTCTTGCCGTCCAGAACAAGCGCGAGACTTGATAGAACAAATCAATCATCAAGCGACAAAAGGTTTACATCACTATATTGAACAAGTAACTCACGCCTTCAATATTTATGCAGACTGCATGGACGACACACCAGAAAAAGCCGCGTGGTTCTTGCGCCCTTCTACCGACATGATGCTAGAAGCCTTACCGGGTATTGAAGAAGAAGGCAAAATGTTAATGCTGGATCGTCGCCAAGCAAGCCAACGTGAAAACGTCGCCTTTGCAACGTGGGAACACCCGCTTATCACCATGCTAATGGACGAAGTCCAAGGCTTCGATTCTGGTAAATTAACCTCCGCGATTTTGCCGATTGCCGCCCTTCCAGAAGGCACGGTATTGGTCGAAAGTATGTTTGTTATCGAAGCGACAGCTCATCCACGTTTGAAACTGGCTCAATCATTACCTATGACGCCAATGTGGCAGCTGTCAGATTCCAATGGTAAATTCCTTCATCAGCAATTTACCGCAGACAAATGGGCTGAAAAACTCAAAGGCGTGCCGAACCGAGTCGCAGAGCAATGGGTCGCTGCATTGCGCAAGAACCTCATTGAAGTATTGCAAGCTCATCAGCTAAATGCCCAAGACCAAGCACGTCCGATTGTTCATACAGCGAAAACGTCTTATCAACACCGCTGTCAAAATGAAATCGATCGTTTGGTTGAATTGAAGTCGTTCAACAATGCTATTCGTGATGAAGACATTGAATTGTTGGAAAACAACATGCAGGAAGGTTTGGTTCGAATTGATGAACATCAAATTCGTCTCGATGCGATTCGCATCATTTTAACAACTAAACCTGAATAAACTTAGTTGTTAGATATTCTCTACGAAGATGAATGGTTCGCCGTCATCAATAAACCTGCTAATTGTTTGTCTGTGCCTGGAAGAGGCGCAGATAAACTCGACTCTATTTTACACAGAGCCGAGCAGAAATTTGGTGAAGCCTTTACCATTCATCGATTAGACGAAGCCACTTCAGGGCTCATTCTTGTGGCGAAAACCCATGAATGCCAAAAACGCATGAATGCGTATTTTCGTGAACGAGAAGTACAGAAAGAATACCGCGCGCTATTGCGCGGTCATCTTTTAGGGGAAAAAGGCGAAGTAAGAAAGCCATTACGATGTGATTGGCCTAACCGTCCAAGACAGATAGTTTGTACCGACGAATGGAGCAAGGATTCGATTACTTTATGGGAACCCATCGCCTATGAAGGCAACACAACACGTGTTCGACTAACGCCTTACACTGGCCGGTCTCATCAGCTTCGCGTGCACATGCAAAGCCTTGGTCACGGTATCATAGGTGATGAATTCTATGACGACCAATACACCAACGAACCACGACTGCTGCTTCACGCTTATCGGTTGGAGTTTCGTCATCCCTTTACTAAAGCTTGGGTCGCGTTTGTGGCTCCCTGTCCTTTCTGATTCTTTACTTAAAAGACAAAAAAAAGCAGCGACTGTTTCCAGCCTCTGCTTCTATTAACTTAATTCTTTTAAAAAAACGTATTACGTTTTTTAGTGCTGATGACCGCCTTCACCATGTACATGACCATGTTCTAGTTCTTCTGCAGATGCTTCACGAACATCAATGATTTCAACATTAAAGTTCAACGTTTTACCTGCTAATGGATGATTACCATCCAACATAACACCATCTTCTTCTACACCAATAACCGTAACAGGTTGTTGACCGTCTGGTGTTTGTGCCATGAATTGCATGCCGATTTGGATATCATCTACGCCTTGAAAGTTTTCAGTGGGTACTTTCTGAATAAGCTCTTCATGAATCGCACCGTAGCCGTCCTCTGGGGCAACAGATACTTCAAGCTTATCACCAGCCGCTTTACCTTGAAGAGACTTGTCCAATCCATCAATAATGTTTTGCGCGCCACTTAAAAATACTAAAGGCTCTTGACCAATAGAAGAATCTAATTCTTGACCTTGCTCGTCTTTCAAAGTGTAGTGCATGCTGACAACGGCGTTTTCTGTAATTTGCATTGTATTCTCCTAATAAACAAATAATAAATAATAAATAAGGGAACGAGCGCTTGATACAAGCAAACTTACATTTCAAAAAATAAGCGATACACCGCCACAACACGAACCCAAACGATAATTTGTCAGTCTATGATAACGTCCCATAAACTCAATAACTACCGTATAACAAAGAAGTTTGGTACGTTCGACGATTTTTAAAGGGATGTTTAATCATTAAATATAAAAAAGACAAAAAAACCTAAATCGAATGGCACTTTTTAACACCATTACTGGAGGCATTAATTAGTAATAAGGCGTAAATATCGATGTATCTAGAGTATAGGACTTTCCTAACCAGCTCACGGCTTGAGTGTGATCAAGGTAATCATTGCCCGTTACAGGATGAACAAACACATCAATCGCCCCTCGGTTCAACATCAACCAAGGAACAATCGCGCCATAGGTTTCAGCCGAAAATGACAATTGGCAACTCCAAACTGGGTGTGGACCAACGGGCTTAAGATGAAAATGACCGATACGAATATCAAATAATTCAGACGCAGCCTGCGCTATTTTCTTCGCCAATTCAACGCCCGCTTCATCTGTATAATAAAGATGAGCATGGAAAGCGGTAATATCATGGTGTGATGGAATTGGAGTCATAGTGCCTTTTAACCTTATAATTTATAGATTTCTAAGTTCCTAATTTTTTGAACTTTTAATTTACGATTCTCTCAATTAAAAGTCACATATCTCAATAGTATAGTCTCATGCCACTTTAAATAGGAAAACAGCCAGTATGACTTTATTGCCAAGACCTAAGTCGTAGAGGATTATCAATTCGACTGTGCTACATTAAACTTTAAATAATAAAGGCCCTATTCAGGTAATTTACCACATGACTGTTTTCTGGATTCTATTAGCTATTCTTTATGTTTTGGGGTTGTTCTGGATCGCTATTTGGGGCGATAAGGAAAGTCCAACAGCTAAAAAACTGACTAGACACCCTATCGTCTATAGCTTATCTCTTGCCATCTACTGCACCGCTTGGACGTTTTACGGCTCAATTGGAGAAGCCTCTCGTTCTGGTTGGAGCTACCTGCCAATCCTTTTAGGCCCAATTCTCTTGTATTTATTTGCCTTTCCAATTTTGCGCAAGATGATCACAGTAAGTCGTAAACAAAACATTACCTCCATTGCCGACTTCATATCTTCCCGTTATGGCAAACGTCCAATGACAGCACCTTTGGTCATATTAATTGGGATGCTTGCCGTTATTCCTTATATCGCCTTACAACTCAAAGCCATTGGTTCCAACTTTGCGCTTTTTGTAAACCAAGATGAATCTTCCACCAGCCTAGTTGTATTAATAGCAAGCATTTTAATTGGCGTGTTTGCCATGCTATTTGGCACAAGAAAGGTAGAAGTCACAGAATATCGCTCGGGGATGATGCTGGCGATTGGTACAGAATCCTTGTTCAAACTGGTCGCCATTGTTGCTGTTGGTTTAGTGGCAATCATTATGACTCAAGACCTCAATGTTGATGAACTCAGTAGCAATGTCGATCTGTCCGTTTGGTCACCAGAACAAATGTTGTCCTTTCCTTTTTTGATGCAAACCTTTATGTCAGCCGCCGCGGTTATTTGTCTGCCACGCCAATTTCACGTCACCGTAGTGGATCATCAAAATAATAAACAATCCAATATGGCCCGCTGGTTATTCCCTTTATACCTGCTTATCTTCGCGGTTATCATTCCACCGATCGCTATTGCTGGTCAGAATCTATTTTCTGCTGATATAAACCCAGACACTTATGTTATTCAATTCGCACTGGCTTCTGACAATTTGCCATTGCAAATGCTCATTTTCTTAGGTGGAATGTCAGCAACAACCGCCATGATCATCATCGCCACCTTTGCCTTAAGTATCATGATCAGCAACGATGTCATTTTACCAATCATGCTGGCACGCGCCAGTACTCAGCAACAAGCCCTGCCTTTATATCGACGACGGATATTAATGATTCGACGATTGGCCATGGCTGGCATTCTTATGTTGTCCTTTTTGTATTATCAAAAAATGGCCAATAATGAGTCCTTAGCAGGAACCGGCGTCCTGGCTTTCTCTCTTGTATTGCAGCTCATGCCCGCTGTACTAGGTGGATTATATTGGAAGCGCGCTCACGCCTATGGTGTTTATACTGGTTTAGCCTTTGGTTTTTTATGCTGGGTTTTACTCATGATGCTGCCTCTAACTGGCGGTGTAAATTGGGGATTAGACAGCCCTCAGTCTCGATCCGAACTCATCAGCTATGGCGCTTTTATTAGTTTATTGGCAAATATTTTTGGCTATGTGATCGGCTCTTTATTATCTAGTGAACGGTTAATTGATCGCATTCAAGCCACCGCTTTTGTTAGCCCAACAACAGAACTCGAAAAAGGCTTCTTCAAACCAAAGAGTAAAGCGACCAATGGTGACTTTTTCGTTCTATTAGAAACTTTTCTAGGCAAACAAAAAAGCCAGCAAGTACTGGTAAATTACGAACAGGATTACAGCCAAAGCATTCCATCCAATGCCGCACCTAATCGTTTATTCGTGGACTATTGCGAACGCATTTTAGGTGGCGTACTGGGCGGTTCATCGGCTCGTACTATCATCAATTCCATCTTAGTCGATAAAAAAATCAAAGTGGAAGAAATGGTAACTTACTTGGATGAAACAACCCAAGCCATCCAATTTAGCCAAAACCTTTTGTTCGTTTCTATGGATAATTTGGACCAAGGTATTAGTGTCGTAAACAAAGATTTGCAAATCGTCGCATGGAACAAAACGTACCTCTCACTTTACCCTTACCCAGAAGGCATGCTAACGGTTGGTCTTCCTGTTGAAGAACTCATTCGATTTAATGCCATACGTGGCGAGTGCGGTGTTGGTGATATAGAAGAACTGGTAAGCAAACGTTTAGAACATCTCCGCAAAGGCACAGGACATCGCTTCTTGCGACGCAGAGCCAGTGGACGAGTGATCGAAATGGTCGGTAATCCATTGCCAGACGGCGGCTTCGTAACCAGCTTTACCGATGTCACCGAACACATTGAAAGTCAGCAAGCATTAAAAGAAGCCAACATAGATTTGGAAAAACGTGTTGAAGCTCGCACTGAAGAAGTACAAGGCGTCAATAACGAACTCATGCAAGAAATCGAACGCCGTAATCAAGCAGAAAAAGCACTCATCAGCGCCAAGGCAGAAGCGGAACAAGCCAACGCCTCTAAGACAGAATTCCTTGCCTTGGCCAGCCATGACATTCTTCAACCGCTCAATGCTGCAAAACTCTACATGGGCATTTTGCAATCGACAAAACTTCCTTACGACACCAACCAAGTTGTCACAAAACTGTTTGATTCTCTAGAATCCACCGAAGTGCTCATTTCCACCTTGCTTGAAATTGCCCGTTTAGACCAAGGTGCTATACAACCAAAATTAGTCGACTGTAATCTGCAAGACATACTCACACCAATTATTTCAGAATTTGATGTCATTGCAGAAAGTAAAAACATACGTTTAACCACACACCTTCGTCCGTTACGGGTTCATACCGATCCAATTTATTTACGCAGGATCATTCAAAACTTTGTTTCGAATGCGGTGAAATACACACAAAAAGGACGAGTACTGTTAAGCGTGCGACCAAGAAAAGGCTTAGTGTATTTACAAGTTTGGGACACTGGGGTTGGTATTCCAAAAGCCGAACAACAAAAAGTGTTCGACGATTTCTATCGCTGGGAAAACACTCAAGAACCTGGGATGGGACTCGGCCTTGGCTTAGTTCGCCGTATGCAAAAGCAATTAGGCTTGGCTACTGAAATCCATTCAACACCAGGAAAAGGCAGCTGCTTTAGCATTGGTATTCCGTTGGCTCAGAGCGATGTCATCGCAAACGTTCCAGCCCCTCAAATCGTCATAGAACCACAAAATAAATTGGCTCATTGTTATGTCTGGTGTATAGACGATGAAAAGAACAACCTCATCGCAATGAATACATTATTAAGCCATTGGCAATGTGACTGTCGCACCTTTAATCGTTTTGAAGACGCGCTACAAGCAGAAGGAGAAGCCGAGTTACTCTTGGTGGATTACCATCTCGATGATAACCAAGACGGCGTTTCTTTAATCAAAGCGCTCCGAGCACGAGCTGGAAGAGACATACCTGCCGTGTTGATTACCGCCCTACGCGACCCGAAACTGGTAGAAGAGTGCAAGCAACAAAATATTACCTACATGGCAAAACCAGCAAAGCCCGCAAAATTACGGGCTTTGGTTCAACACATTCATCAGTTAAGAGAAGATTCTGAATAACAAATTAGTTTTAGGATTGGGTCGGAAGACTCAATCCACAGCCAGCTAAAATAATGCTACTTATTGTGTCTCCGACACGTTTCAAATCCTCTTCGTTTAATGACTCAGTACCATTCAACGCCAAAATCTGGGCTTCAAAATCAGCATAATGCTGAGTTGTTGACCAGATCATATAGATTAGACTTGCGGGATCACGTTGCTGCATTTTTCCAGCATCCATCCAACCTTGAAGTAATGCCACTCGTGACATAAACCAAGGTCTTAATTCTTCTTTTAAATAATCGCCAATATGGTTTGCACCACCAATCACTTCCATGGCAAATAAACGCGACGCGACGCTTTTTTCAAAACTCTGCTTAAGTTTGACGCGAATAAAACCATCCAATACTTGAGCAGGGTCATCATCAATCGAAGCTTGATCTAAAAGGTCATTCCAGCCCATCAAGGTTTGATCAAGTACCTGTTTATATAAGTTGGCTTTAGACTGAAAATAATAAATGATGTTTGGCTTCGGCAAGCCAGCACGCTCTGCAATATGCTGCAAACTCGCACCATTGTAACCTTTCAAACCAAACTCAATTTCTGCAGCATCCAGAATTTTAACAAACACTTCTTCACGGTTGTTTTGGCGTTTACTCATGGAGAGTTAAGTCCTTATATCTATTTTATCCCGTTGCTAAATGTAATCTCTATCTAAAAAACGAACTAGACAAACAACTCAGTCAATTCCGCAGCGGTTGATAACTTACCTTCATCTTCAATATTCGGAAATACAGCTACCGTGATATTGTCTAAAGTCAAACTTGGCAACCATTCACCTTTAAAGGTATCCAGAGAAATCGAAACTGGTTCGCAATCGTCCCAATCATCAATCGCCCATTGGCTCGCAAAGTCTGCATCAGGCCAAACCATGACACAATCGCCATCGTCAGTTTCTACCATAACAAAGCCTTCGTCATTGCTTAGGCTCCAAACAAGCTCAGTGGCTTTTACTTGTTCAACAAAATACGCCAATCGTTCACTATCGGGAGCAACCAACAACTGAACGCGCTCGTCCATTGATAACTCTTTCGTAGATTTTTCATTTGTAGACTGTTTCATAATTTCAACCTCACCTTAAAAGTAGGCAACTTCTTCTTCAGTTAATTCGCGAAACTCACCAACAGCCAAATCTGCATCTAATGTTAATTTGCCTATTTTGTCTCGATGTAACACTTCAACCTTGTTTCCAACAGCAGCCAACATACGTTTTACTTGGTGATATTTGCCTTCTTGAATCGTCAAGAAAATCTCATTTTCACTAATCCGTTCTGTCACCGCGGGCAAAGTAAGGTCAGATTCGCCATTCAACAAAACCCCCTCTTCAAGATGGTTTAGATCGGCATCACTAATTGGGTCAGTTAATGTAATACGGTAGCGTTTATCGCACGCATTTCGCGGTGACGTAATACGATGTAACCATTGACCGTCTGTGGTCAAAAGCAACAATCCGGTTGTATCTTTGTCCAAACGTCCAACAATATTAAGAGTTTGTCCTAAATGAGAAGGCAATAAATCCAACACAATAGAATGCTCAGGATCTTGGTTCGCACACACATAATCCATTGGTTTATTTAGTAAGTAATAGCCTTCTGATGGCCAAGCCAACGGCTCACCATCCAAACAAATTACATCGCCTTCTTTAACCGCGTAATTCGCTTTTTTAACAATGTCACCATTTACAGTGACACGTTTTTTTGCAGCGGCAATTTTCGCAGCTTTACGAGCCAACTCAGTCACATGGGATAAATAAAAATCAAGTCTCAAGGGTATCGCCTATAGCTTTGTTCAGGTTAAGAGAACACTTCGTGGGTGGTTTCAATTTCTTTGTAGAAAAAAGTCGAGTTGTGCAGCATACCATTCGCACTGCGCGTATATCCTGGTACTTCACCAAAGGGAATATAGCCCATATTGACGTACATGTCGTGAGCGATATCATCGCTTCTGACCTCAAGAATAAGCAATTGCCTTTGCATGGCGGCAGCAACTCGCTCAACGCCCTGCATCAAAACACCTCCCAAACCATTTTCACGAGCTTGGGTGTGAACCATTAGCTTTTCAACATCACAACGATGTAAAGCGTTTGCCTTTGGCGACATAGCAATTTGCACACTGCCAACCACTTTATCGTCTTCACGAACTAATAATACTTGGCGGGCATTTTCTTGTAAGTCATCATTTACTGACAACCAATACGCCTTCGCTTCAGGTTCACTCATGGGTGGTAAAAAACCAATCGGAGCACCGGAATCTACAGCGTCACATAACAACTCGATAAGATCATCTAAGTAGGGATTAAGATTGTCTACTTTAAGTAACTCCAAACTCGTTTCCTCAGTCTTTTGATTGGCGTAATCATACAGGAGAGGCGAAAACTTAGGAAACGGATCTTTTCTAGATAGACTTGAATTTCAGCTCACAAATGGAAAGTCAAAAATGGGATGGTCTTGTAAGATATGATTAGCGAAGCGTGGGATGGCGTACTAACTGGTGAGCAGTTTTTGTATCAACCAGATAAAGTCAAAAGCCAGAAAACAGAGAGAAACAAAAAGGGCACCATCTAATTTCTAGCGTGTTAAACCATCCTATAAAGACAAATAAAAAATATTTTAATTTTTTTTTATTCTTCCTGCATCCAAAACGCCTTCTGAATTGTAGTACCTATTAACAGTAGGAAATTAGCTGTTTTTCAAATTCGAAATCTATCAATTAATAGGAAAACGACAATGAAAAATCAATACATGATCAAAGGCCTACAAATCACTGCAGCCTCTATTTTAATGGCAACCGCTACTCAATCTTATGCGTGGACTTTTTCACAAGACAAACTCCCTAGCGAAGTGCGAGTCCCGGCGGGTCATGAAGTCGCTATGTTTACTTCTGCGAAAGGGAATATTACGTGGGAGTGTAAGGTTGATACAGCTAACGCAGAAAAAGCGAAATGGGCATTTGCTGGTCCTCGAGCGGTTTTAAGTGACAATAAAGGAAATCATTTAGTGTCTTACTTTGGACCGCCAGCAACATGGGAATCACTTGATGGTTCATCCATTACAGGCACACAGTTGGCGATATCTCCATCTGAAAAAGGCAGTATCCCAATGCAATTAGTAAAAGCCAATGAGTCGGCTCGTCCGGGAGCATTGAAAGATGTTGCTTATGTTCAACGTATTAATTTGAGTGGCGGTGCTGCACCTGAAACAGGCTGTAATATCGAGAAAGTTGGCCATAAAATCGTGGTGAATTATTCTGGCGAATATTTGTTTTGGAAAGCCAAATAATCTCGTAAGCAGAAGTGCGCCAGAGAAAGTGTCAGACTTTCTATAGTAGAGGTATTTAATGACTTAAAAAGCCCAGTTTTGTACACTGGGTTTTTTTATTAGGGAAATGGCGTGTCATCATCAACAAACTTTGATTATGAAAGTACTTTGCAACGCTGTGCCGAAGGTAATCGACGAGCCTTAATGCAGTTATATGAGCAAGAATCTTCGAGACTACTGACGGTTGTTATGCGAATTTTAAAAAATCGCCCATTAGCAGAAGACGTTGTGCATGATGCTTTTATTAAGATTTGGAAAAATGCAAACACGTACCATAAAGACCTAGGTTCTGCTCGAGGTTGGGTTTATACATTGGCGCGAAACCTAGCATTAAACGCCCTAAAATACAGCCAACGCCAAGTGCTTGCTGAGCCAGATTTTCTTCTGAACTTATGCGATGACAAGGTGTTAGAAACAGAGGATCATCCAGATGAGCTATCAGAACTTGCTCAAGATCCATTAGCACAAGCATCACTTCAAGTGTGTTTAGAACATTTAGAACCAGAGCGTAAACTCTGCGTACTACATGCCTATGTCGATGGTTATACACAAGATGAAATAGCCACGTTGCTTGATAAACCACTTGGTACGGTTAAATCATGGATTAAGCGCAGCTTGAGAGCCTTAAAGGAGTGCTTAGAATGAATCAAGATACCAATAGTGTTCCAGACACCGATGATGATTTAGCAGGACAATATGTTTTGGGTGCATTATCACCCGAAGAGCAGGCTATTTTTGAAGCACGATTAACTAACAACGTTGAATTGCAAAAAGCAGTTAATCAATGGCAAGCGCATTTTTTATCAATCACTGATCGTTTAGACCCCTTGCAAGCTCCGCAGCCTTTATCAGCTCGGATTGAACGTAGCTTGGATGAACTTGAGCAACAATCAATCAAAGACGCTCAAAAACGATCTATAAAACAACCTCAAGTGCTGTCGTCATTTTGGCAGAGTTTGGCTTTATGGCGTGGAATCTCGGCGACTTGTTTGGCTGTCGCTATGGTGTTCGCTATTCAGTTACAAACGATTGAGCCAATAATGAGCGAACCCACTTACATCGCTGTTTTAGTGGCTCCTGAAAATAAAACGCCAGGATGGGTGATTCAAACCAGTCAAAATACGAATCAAATGCAATTGGTGCCATTGGCGGCTGTTCAGATTCCAGAAGGGAAAGCGTTACAATTCTGGACGAAAGCAGAAGGTTGGGATGCCCCCGTATCTTTAGGTCTAGTGAAAAGAGGCGAAACGCTTAACGTTGATATTAATACGCTTCCTCCATTAACTGAAAATCAGCTGTTTGAGTTAACCTTAGAGCAAGAAACAGGCTCCCCAACAGGGAAACCAACAGGCCCGATTACCTCAATTGGTCGTGGCGTTATAATGCTTTAATGTTTAGTAATATAAACCGTTAAAGCGGTCAGAGCCCTTAAGAAGCAACTCGTATATAGTGTTACAACATATATGTACCTTAAGGGATCTGGCTTTTTTAAGCCCACATAAATAGTGACGTTCGTCGATTACAATCTATTTATTCCTCACCAACTATTCTGTAGTGCTTTCTATAACATTTCGATTTCAATTGGCTTTTCGCGATACGTATCTTTAAAAAAGTTCACATGCATACAATTTAACAGGACACACATACCAAGAGTCACGCTATTACTGGGCTTTAAAGGTGTGTCCTATTAAAACTCTTCTGTTTTCGGTCTTTAAAGTCATTCAACTCTGCCATCGTTCGAATCACGTACACAGTTTTATCTGCTGACATACTTTCCAGCTTTTTTAAAAAACCATCATTCCAAAACATTGGACAAAGTTTTAATACTTTATAGCTTTCCAAACTACCTTTTAGAACAGAGCTGCCGTCAGGCCACCCTTCTGGTTTGACAAACAGACCTTTAATAAGTCGTTTGGTTACTAGCCAATAACAAACTGTGTAAGGTAGATCTATGTAGACCAAGGTGTCTGCGGCATCAAGTCGTTTGTAAAATGACTCGATTGGACCAAAGCCATCTATGATCCAATGGTCTGAGGATAAAATGCTGTCATGATTTTTGTTGTATGTTTCTCGATCAACTAAATCACCATTTACTTTATATACAATGGAATCCAATGGGTGGAGAGGTAAACCTGTTGCTGCGGCTAGATTTTTACTCAAAGTGGATTTACCACTGCCCGGTTTTCCAAAAACGGCTATTTGTTTCATGTTATCTATCTTCCTTCATTGAGATTATCCCTATGAGGCAGAAATAGAAAACCCGCCTCTTGGGCGGGTTTGACAAAGTAACAACGCATCAAAAATCCCACCATTCCTATGGAATGATGATAATTCGCGCTATTTGTTTCGTAAGGTTTATAGTCATATTTTCATCCTGCTGGATGAGTTCATTAATGTCAATTAAACATTACCTGTTTTAAAAAAGACGACCTAAGCCGCCTT
This sequence comes from Marinomonas ushuaiensis DSM 15871, assembly GCF_000521805.1. Classification (GTDB taxonomy): domain Bacteria; phylum Pseudomonadota; class Gammaproteobacteria; order Pseudomonadales; family Marinomonadaceae; genus Marinomonas; species Marinomonas ushuaiensis. The sequence goes on along the minus strand of NZ_JAMB01000004.1, from coordinate 69,759 downwards.
TCTCTAGATTCTCACCATTTTCTATCGTGTTTACACGTTACCCATGTAACGACCTGGTTTATGGTTTACCGCGATGATCATATTTAATGCAATCGCACCTACAATAGAAATAACAATCAAGGTGAAATCCACCACAAAAACAGACAACAAGACGATACAACAGTCCGCTACCATCTGAAATTTACCCATTGAAATACCATATTTCTCAGCGACATAACGAGCCAAAATATTCAAACCACCTAAACTTGCGTTATGACGAAACAACATCAAAAAACCAACACCAATTAAAGAACCACCAACAATACTCGCGTAAATAGGGTTAACGCTTTCAAATGAAATCATCATCGCGGTTAAATCAGAAAATGCTGATAGGCAAAAAACGGCAAAAAATGTTTTTAAAGTAAACTCCCAACCAAAGTGCATAATTGCTAATACATAAAAAGGTAAGTTGATAACAAAAAACGCTTGTCCAAAACTGAAAGAGGTTGAATATTGGATAAGAAATGCCAATCCTGCAGATCCGCCAGATAGCAAACCAGTTTGGATGAAAAGGTTGACACCTAACGAAATGATTAAGGTACCAAGAACCATAGCTTGGGCATCTTCAAGGCGAGTGTGCTTTTGTGACTTATTTGCGTCTACTGTCGACATAAATATCTCTTTGGTTTTAATAAAGGAAAAGGGGTCGTGCAATGGCGTGGATTCTAGAGAAAAATTCGCACAAGACCAATATCAAACCAAAAAGCATTTTTATGTCATTTTAATAAAGTGTCTTTATTTTTGTACACTTTTGAAGAGCAAATACAGAAGATTACTTTGCCAACAACCCGTCGTGACGATACCCAGCCAATACGTTCTGATTGCATACTCCAGTTATTTTCACCACCCAACCAGAGTTGTCCGCCAGGAGCGATATGTAAAACTTTTTTAATAATAAAGCCATAAAAAGCATGATCAACTACCACAAGGTGGCCGATCTTGAGTTTTTTATGCCATCGACTGGTAAAAACAAAATCACCATCTTGTAATCTAGGAGACATACTTTCTCCTTGTACTTTTATTAGGTTCAGCATTTTGCCTCCTTTTTACTCTTATGAATTGTTTAGAACAGCAGTCACCTAGCCTTTCAGGTCAGGATAAACCACGGTTAGCATTGGCGGATAAGGACAAGTTGCACGGTACGTGGGGACGCCTTTCGTTAACCAGAAAGCATCCGCAAATTGATTCACCAATTCAACCAGCTTTTCACCTTCTACGTGGTCAATGCTTTGTTTACACATTGACGCTTGAAGCATGATGGCATGCGTTAAATCATGAATAGTCGGCACTTGTTCAAACTGTGTTGCTTTGAAATAATCTCCCCAAATGATTCGAACCGCTTCTTTCACTTCTGTACAAGCCGCTTCTTTTTCTATCACTAAACGAGAAATCTGTGCGAAGCCTGCAACATCAAGGTCGCCTTTATCTTCCACTTCTTTGATCAAGTCCAATAGACGAATACAGCTTAATGCCGCGAGCTGTGCTGTTGATGGATCGTATATTTTACAAGGAATATCGCAATGAGCTTGCGCGGTTTTAAAGCCAATTACTTTGTCTAGAATTTTAATCACACTATGCATCATGGTTAATATCCTTCTTTTTAACAGAGTAACGACGGCGAACCAATTGCTTATAAACAAAGCCACCAACTATTAATGCAGCGACTGAAAAAATGCTTAACATATGAATGGTGTTACTCATCCAATGGGAATGATCATGACCAGGATGTGCTTGTACAACTTGGCTCATCACAAAAAAGAAACTTAATAGCGAGGCAGTAAAAATAGATTTCATATTAGATATCCTTATGAATAAGTCATTAAATTTCATTACAATCAGGCCAAATAAACTCAAACAAAAGTATCAATGATGTATTGCAGCTTTCGAACTAGAAACCGCACTCGATAACGCCTGCATTAATATTTTGCTCTGGGCGGTAATGTTTTTACTGTGACTTTGAGTAAACAACTCCCACTCGAATCGAATGTGCGTAGCTGTTCGCATAATCAAATTGTGTTGCTCATCATCAACATCGGTACGTGTAATAATGGTTTGTAAGAAATTCATTGCACTTTCATATTGTGTGTTGGCCGATACGAAGTCTCCCAACGCGGTATAAGATTCTGCAATATTCAAGAAACTGACCGCGGCTGCAGCAACAGCAGACTCTGCGTCTCGATGAAAATCATCATCAAACGACATTTCAGCTTGCGCCAATGCTTGACGATTCAAATCCACAGCATCAGAGAAAGCATGGCTTGAATAAGCTCTATTGGCTTGTCTTGTTAAACGTTCCCAGTTTTGCATTCTTGCCTCCACGGTCTTTTACTATAGATCAACAACACTAATGGGAATCATTATCGTAAAAGAATTGAAATAAATCCAGAAGTTTTGAGAATAAATCTCATTTGGTTCTGATTTTATGTTTGGAAAGTTCTGCAGAGTCTAGGGGGAAGGTATTTTTTGGGGAAGGTAAAGTTGATGGTCGTTCAGCAAGAAAAGGTACGACTTAATAGAGTATTATAGCTCGTAATGCGTACCTTAATCCGATATTGACCACTCGTATCTGTTTTGGTGTCTCTGTTATAAAAGCCCTACCATTCAATACCGACTTGCGCTTTTACGCCATTGGCAAAAGCATGACGTTCATCGGCAATTTTACTGTGTGTGTCTACATTGTCTAATAATACTCGTGGTGCTGTACGGCCCGTCATCATCACATTTTGGTGTTTTGGACGTGCAGCTAAGGCAGCAACCAGATCATCTTCATTTAGATAACCGTATTTATACATGTAGGTTATTTCATCCAGCAGGATAAAATGAATACTTGGATCAGATAACATTTTTTTCGCTAAATCCCAGGCTTGTTCAGCAGCTTCTTTTTCCAGCTCTGGATTACGAGTTTCCCAAGTAAAACCGTGGCCCATCACGTGAAAATCAACCAAAGGATGCTCACCAAAAAACAATTGTTCACCTGTTTTTTTACGGCCTTTGATAAATTGAATAACACCACATTTTTGGCCATGACCTAACGCTCGAGCCATTGTACCAAAGCCACTTGAGCTTTTACCTTTACCATTGCCTGTTAGCAAAATGGTCACACCGCGCTCTTCTGTTGCCGAAGCAATACGCTTATCAACAACAGCTTTCTTTTTTAGCAAACGTGCTTCATTTTTGTCTAAAGCATCTTGGTCTGCAGTGTCTTTTTCAATACTTGGTGTTAGTGGAGTTTTGGTCATCTTTTCTTGGGTCATGATCTATCTCTTTTTTATAAAGTAGCCAACTTGGGTAATACAAATCTTTATGTATCGCGAATACTCTCAGTATAAAGATTAACAACACCGCGTAAATGGAGTTAAATTCATGTGAAGGTATGTTTTTGTGAAGTAGCACAAACAAGAAGGCGCCCAAAAAAGCAGGCGTAGCATAAAATTCACGCCCCAAAACCAAAGGTGGACGATGGCTTAATACATCACGAATAATGCCACCAGCGACACCAGTGATGATGCCCATGGTAATGGCAATTGGTGCCGCGAAACCTAAGTCTAATACCTTTTCCGTAGCAACGACGGTAAATAAAGCCAGACCAAAAGAATCGGCATAATGAAACACTTTTTGTCGGTCATTCATAAAACGAACACCGAAAAAAGCAAAAACAGAAGACGCAAATGCTACCCACAAATACGAGGTATCAGCGACCCAATAAACCGTTTCAACAGATAAGACAGTATCTCGAATCGTACCGCCACCAAGCGACGTCACCATGCCAAGAAAGACGACACTAAAAAGATCCATGTCTTTTTTGCCAGATGAAATAACGCCAGTGATTGCAAAAGCAGCAATACCAAACATACCCAAAAGATATAGCAACATGATGTATTTTATCTCAATAAAATCAAAGAAAACTTGGCGAACACCAAACCTTACGCTATTACCCAATCACCAGCACCGAGACGCTTCAAGGTGACATAATCCCTTTGAACCATAAACTCGGTCAGACTAGTAAAGCCCACATCGATACGATGCGCCTGAGCAAGTGGCCACTGACAAAGCAAACTTACCAATACCTTAATCACGCCTGCATGGGCTACCAACACACAAGCATCAACAGGATTGTCTTTTATCGACAACCACCAGCTCCAAACTCGATCTGCAACCATTTGTAATGATTCGCCATTATAAGGCGCACCGTTAACAATATCTTCCATCCAAGCATCAATTTCTTGCTTTGGAATATCTTGCCAGCACAGCCCTTCCCAATCGCCAAAGTCTAATTCTTTAAGTGCGACAACCGATTGAGAATGTCCGTTACTAATATGATCGGCTAATTGTGCTGCTCGACTTAATGGACTGTGATAACACACATTCAACGCGTCAGAAAAATCCAATAAAAGGGATTTCATCAGAGCATTCGCGCCCTCTTCCCAGTCAGGCGAAAGTGGTACATCCATATCGCCATAGCATAAGCCTTTTTTCACATCCGGCTTTGGATGTCGTATTAAAAATAATTTCACGAATAGGACGCCAACAAACAAACGATAACAAGCACCTCACCAATTTGCTCACTCGCTCCTAACGTATCTCCGTTAAACCCTTCTATTTTTTTACGCAAATACATACGCAATAACACCACAACACCAACGGCAATAAGCAATGTCATAATAAGAGCAATAATATTGAACGCCAACAAACCAATAACCAAACATGGCGCAAGCGCAATCGTCCAATGAATCGGGCTTAATTTGGCAATCATACCAGATGCCTTACTCTTCCCTAATGTCACATAATCTAACGTGCTCATCAGCATTAATGGCATAATTCTCGCCATGACATGAACAATACACCAAGCGCTTAAGGTATAAATCAGTCCTAGGAACGACTCAGGAATCACCTCTAAAAGTTCACTCAGTAATAACCATTTAATAGAAAGGGAAAACCAAATCGACAAGGCGGCATAACTGCCAATTCTAGAATCTTTCATGATGGACAAACGTTGTTCTTTGTCCCAACCACCAATCAAGCCATCACAAGAATCCATCAGGCCATCCTCATGAAAACCGCCCGTTAGTAATACGGCTGTCAACAACATCAAGATAGCTTGCAAAGACGAAGACCAATCAAACCAAAGTGGCCAAGCGCTAATCAAAGCGACAACGATACCTATCCATGGCAAAAAGCACACCGGTGAGATGTGCTTTATATCATCACTCCAATCCACTTTCAGCGGAATTCGAGTGTAAGTAACAAGGCTACGTTTAAAGCCTTGCCAATATGGACCAAGTACCATGCCTTTCATATTTATTTACTTCTTACTTTTGTATTTTAACATCGCTGCTCAAAACAATTATTGAGAGTCACTGACACCAGCGCTTTTAAAACTCGCCATTTTATTCAAGAATACACAAGCACTCTGAATCAAAGGATAAGCGAGAATAGCGCCAGAACCTTCACCCAAACGCAAATCCAAAGACAAAATCGGTTCTGCATTAAAATGTTCCAGTAGGGTTTTATGTGCTTTTTCATTGGATTGATGGGCAAAAACAGCGAATTCACGAACATTCGGCTCTACTTTTTGAGCAAACAACAAGGCGACAGAACAAATGAAACCGTCAACAACAAATGCTGTTTGACGCTCCGCTGATTGCAACATCGCACCAGCCATTGCCAAGATTTCAAAGCCACCAACTTGTTCGGCCAATGTTTGAGCATTCCAATCAGTCATCGCCTGACCCGTTGCTTGTTCCGCGCGCTGTAATGATTGCTCAATAATAGACGCTTTATGGGACACACCCGCTGGGTCTAAACCTGTTCCGCGACCTGCACTGTCTGCCGCACTGATACCAATTAAAGCCGTCATCATGCATGAAGATACACAAGTATTGCCTATGCCCATTTCACCGAACATCAACAAGTTCACACCATCATCAATGGCTAGATTCGCTTCATAAACACCCGCTTGAATGGCTTGTACAGCTTCTGCCGATGTCATCGCAGCTTCTTGACTAAAGTCTTTGGAAGAAAACGCCACTTTACGCGCGCCCAATAAAGGATGCTCATCCAACTTTGCATTTACACCCACATCGACAACGCGCAAAGGCACATTGTGCTGATCGCAAAACACACTAACGGCGGCACCTCCCAGCAAGAAGTTCATCACCATTTGAGGTGTCACTTCTTGAGGAAACAAACTAATACCTTGCGCAACAACACCATGATCGGCAGCAAATACAATCATTTTTGCTTTTGATACATCAGGCGTAATGCTGTTTTGAATTTTCCCTAGCTGAAAAGCAATGCTTTCCAATTCTCCCAACGCCCCTAAAGGCTTAGTTTTATTATCAATTTTTTGCTGCAATGCGCTTTCAATTGAAGACGAAGGCGCTTGAATCGTAAACGTTGGAAACAAAACTATCTCCTTAAGCTGAATCTTAACCTTTTGCTTTTACAGCACGCTGGCGAACGACTTCGTAAAGACAAACACCCGTTGCAACAGAAACATTTAGGCTAGAAACCACACCAGCCATTGGCAGCTTCACAAGATAATCACATTGCTCTCGGGTTAAACGACGCATGCCTTCACCTTCCGCGCCCATTACAATAGCGGTGCCAATAGTAAAATCTTGCTCATAAACGGTTTGCGTTGCTTCGCCTGCGGTACCAAAAATCCAAACACCTTGATCCTGCAATTTCTTCATGGTGCGAGCTAAATTTGTTACTGAGAAAACAGGCATACTTTCAGCCGCGCCACAGGCTACTTTACTAACCGTCGCATTTAATGGAGCAGAGTTGTCTTTTGGCATCACAACCGCATGAGCACCCGCCGCATCAGCACTACGTAAACACGCACCTAAGTTATGCGGATCGGTTACACCATCTAGAATAATGATCAAAGGATTTTCTTCCAACCCAGCAACCAAAGTATGCAAATCCGCTTCGTTACCCGCTTTGGTCATGGTAGTGAAAGCCACAACGCCTTGGTGTACGACGCGATCTTTGTTCTTGGTAAACAACTGATCAATGTCTCGACGAGGCACAACGCTATAACGCACCTTGTTGGTTTTACAAAGCTGAACCAAACGTTGATTTTTCTTATCTTCTCGGCCTTCCTGAAAGCGTACTTCTTTCACGCGCTCAGGTTGTTGAGTTAACGCATTTTCCACGGCATGAATGCCGTATATCCATTCTAAATCTGACATTATTTACTCTATTCTTTTGTGTGTCGTGCGTCGTATTTCTAATCAATCTTTCGCTTTCGGCTTAGCGTTGCTCTTCTTTGGTTTTTTTGGTTTCTTTGGTTTTTTAACCGCAGAAGCCGGTTTACCATTCGCAGCGGTGCCATTGGTTTTTTTCAGTCTAATACGCTTACCTTTAGAAATAGGTGAACGACGTTTTTTCTTCGCCTTCCCATCTGATTCTTTAGCATCTTTGCCTGCTTCTGCTTTATCACCTTTCGGTGCGGCTTTCTTATCAGTGCCTTTTTCAGCACTTTTTGCAGAGCCTTTAGACTTAGAACGACCACCTAATTCAATCGGCGGTAATTGCGCCAATTGCATTTCCAATTCGGTTTTGTCGTCACGCGCAATTTTCTTACGCGGCGCAGGTGTGGTTTCAGCAAGACTCAAATCAATTTTGCGTTGTTCCAAATTCACATTGGCAACACGAACTTTCAATGTCGCACCGAGGCGGAAAACACGACCAGTACGCTCGCCAATAATCGCTTGATGCTCAATGTCATGAACAAAATAATCTTGACCAAGTCCTGAGATATGAATCAAACCATCAACAAACAAACCTTGCAGCTCAACAAACAAACCGAACGACGTCACTGCAGTCACAACACCATCAAAGGTTTCACCGAGGTGCTGTTCAACATATTGACACTTCAACCAAGCTTCAACATCACGAGTGGCTTCGTCAGCACGGCGCTCAGTCACAGAACAAGAATCACCGAAGCCATCCATATCCGCATGTTCATAGCCGTAGATTTTACGTTTTTTAAGTTCTGGACTACCTGCCACACGATGGGCTTGACGCACATCAGGACGGCCTTCTCCACGAATCAAGTAACGAATCGCACGATGTACCAATAAATCTGGGTAACGACGAATTGGCGATGTGAAATGAGTATAAGCTTCGTAATTCAAACCAAAGTGGCCCAAATTATCCGCTTGATAAACCGCCTGAGACATAGAGCGCAACATCATGGTTTGAATGCTGCGAGAATCGGCACGATCTTTTATTTGTTCAGACAATACTGCGTAGTCTGCTGGCGTTGGCTTCAAACCACCGGACAATTCCAAACCAAGCAAACCAAGATAAGTTCGCAAGGTCATCAAGCGATCTTCTTTTGGCCCTTCATGAACGCGGAACAAAGCAGGCAATTCAGCTTTTAATAATAATTCAGCTGTCGCAACGTTTGCACACAACATACATTCTTCAATCAGTTTATGCGCATCGTTACGCTCAACTGGAACAATGTATTCGATCTTCGAGTTTTCATCAAACACCATGCGAGTTTCAACTGTGTCAAACTCCATCGCACCACGCTCATCACGGGCACCTTTCAAGGTGTGATATAAACCATTCAAATCATCAATATGGGAAATAATAGAGGCGTAACGCTCACGCAACTCCAAACCTTGTTCTTCTGGCTCGGCTGCGATCATTTTCGCTACTTTCGTATAAGTTAAACGAGCATGGGAACGGATTAAGCCTTCATAGAACTTAAAGCCACGCATCTTACCTTTTGTCGTCAGTGAAATTTCTGCCACCATCGCCAAACGATCTACATCTGGGTTCAATGAACACAAACCGTTCGATAACACTTCTGGCAACATAGGAATCACACGGCCAGGGAAGTAAACAGAGTTACCACGCACAATCGCTTCTTCATCCAACGCTGTGTCTTTTTTCACATAATGAGAAACATCGGCAATGGCAACAAACAACTTCCAGCCACCTGGTGTTTTTTCACAATATACCGCATCATCAAAATCACGAGCGTCTTCACCATCGATAGTAACGAACGGTGTTTCACGAAGATCAACACGATGCGCTTTATCTTCTTCAGCTACTTCAGCAACAAAATCTTTGACTTGCTTTTCAACCGCTGCTGGCCATTCATTCGGAATTTCATAGCGGTGCATAGCCACTTCAATTTCGACACCTGGTGCCATGAAGTCGCCTAGAATTTTCTTCACAAGACCTTGGGCTGGTTTACCACGTTCTGCATAAGATACAATTTCAGCTAAAACATACTGTCCGTGCTTTGGCGTTAAGCCAGAATCGGTTGTAATTTGAATGTCTTGGGCGATACGTGGATTTTCTGGGGTTACAAAAGCCGTACCACTTTCCAGGTAGTAACGTCCTACCATTTGGGTATGTTTACGTTCTAGCACTTCAACCACAACGCCATCTAAACGGCCTTTTACGCTACGGCCAGAAAGGCGTGCTTTTACTTTGTCGCCGTCCATCACGTTTTGCATTTGACGAGCAGAAAGAAAAATATCGTCGTCACTTGGGCGCAATAAGAAGCCGTGACCTTCTTTATTACCCTGAACGTAACCTTCTATAAGGTCACTTTCTAAAATCGGTTGGTATTCATCATCTCTATTACTGGTTAACTGATTATCACGACACATAGCGATCAATCGACGGCGGAGTGCTTCTATTTCATCTTCACCTGTAAGATTAAAATCTGTACATAAATCAAGGTGACCAATGCTTCGGTTTTGGGTAGCTAGAAACTCTAGAATGAATTCACGACTCGGTACAGGATTGTCGTACTTAGACGCTTCTCGTTGCATGTGTGGATCGTTAATTTTTTTATTACTCAATGTATATTTATCCTTGGTGTTTTTAAATAAGATGCATCCTTTATAAAATAGAATTGTGAACATCTTACTATTCAGAACGTGTTCCGCGCTTTGGTGTCACTTTCAGTATCGTTATGATCCGTACTTCTATAGACATCGCTACAAACAGCACCCCGAACCAAGTTGCTTACGCGTTCAATTAATGGACATTATAGAGCATTCTCATCAAATACTCTCCCAGTAAGCGTAGCTCTTATCATTATCTGCCCACTCTCTTATGGTTTATTTGGTAATTACACAACAAAACGAGTAAATCACACTCGTTTCTAGGGAATCACCTCTCAACTCCTGATGCCTTTTTGGCCTAAACAATTTCTTTTTATCACTTTTTTTGTCAGTTTTTATGCCAAAAACCCTAAACCTATCGAATTATTCGATTGATTGTCGAATAAAAATCACTGTCTATGACGAACCAAATTCATCTCTGCCATCACTTTGGTGGAAATTTCCTCCACAGAGAGTTTAGTAGAATTCAAAAATGAAATGCGCTCTTGGCGATAAATAGACTCCACTTCATCTACTTCATAACGACACTGACGAGCGGAAGCATATTTGCTTTCCGCCATTCGTCCAGTTCGAATTTCCTGTAAACGTTGCGCGTCTATGGTCAAACCAAACAGTTTTTTCTTGTGCTCTTTTAAAACCCTAGGCAAACCAGAAGAAGAAAAGTCATCTTCGGTGATCGGATAGTTCGCCGCTTTTATCCCGTACTGCATTGCCAAATACAAACTCGTTGGCGTTTTACCTGAACGAGACACACCCAATAAAATGATATCAGCCTCTTTAAAATTCTTTACGGAAACACCGTCATCATTAGCCAAAGCGTAATTAATGGCATCTATACGGCCATCGTAAACCCCCTCTTTCATGCCATGGGCTTTTTGCGCTGTTGGCTGTGCTTTTACACCTAACGCTTTCTCTATTGGCGACAATAAATCACCAAACAAATTATAACAATGACAGTCACAAGACTGAATAATTTCACGAATATCCGCATCAGAAATAGTATAAAAAACCAGCAACTTAATACCCTGTTTCATTTCCAAATTAACTTGTCGCTTCAACCCTTCCGCCTGATCTTTAGTGACCAAAAATGGCACACTTTTGGTTTCAACAGCTACATCAAAAAACGACAACATCGCCGACCCAAATACTTCTGCGGTAATCGCTGTTCCATCTGAAACAAAATACACTTTCATTCGTTTCTACCTATTTTGTTGTTATCTAACGACATTTACTTTTTCGATTGAAATAAAACTACATCGAATAATCGATTTTATTCAAAGCAATACCTCTACATACAATGAACCCAGACCAAGCGTTTTGACAAGCACCTATATTTTCTAGAAAAACACGATCAATTTCTAGAAAACATCGCTTGATGTCTACTTGGCAAACCAGCCAAATAAAACAACTTATAATAATTGGAGTCCTTCGTGAGCAAATTCGTTAAGTGGTTTAAAGATCTTCGCCTAGAAGATGTCGGTGAAGTTGGCGGCAAAAACGCCTCTTTAGGAGAAATGATTTCTAACCTGACAGACCTTGGTATTCAAGTACCAAACGGTTTCGCTACCACTTCCTATGCCTATCAAAGCTTCCTAGCAGAAAGCGGCCTAAACGATAAAATCCACGATGCACTTAATGCACTTGATGTGGACGACGTACAGGCACTTGCCAAAACAGGTGAGCAAATCCGAACCTGGATTGAAGAAGCGCATTTTTCTGCTGAATTCGACCAAGAAATCGAAGCCGCTTTCGCTTTATTATGCGATGACAACGCAAATGATACCTCATTTGCAGTCCGCTCTTCTGCAACAGCGGAAGATTTACCAGACGCCTCCTTTGCAGGCCAACAAGAAACCTACTTAAATGTCATTGGCTTGGCCGATATCAAAGCATCGATCAAACGCGTATTTGCGTCTTTGTTTAATGACCGTGCCATTTCGTACCGTGTTCACCAAGGCTTTGAACACCAAGGCGTTTCACTGTCTGCTGGCATTCAAAAAATGGTACGCAGCGACATTGGTGCATCCGGCGTTTTATTCACTCTTGATACAGAATCAGGTTTTGACGAAGTAGTCTTTATTACAGCGGCTTACGGTCTTGGCGAAATGGTCGTACAAGGCACGGTAAACCCAGATGAATACTATGTTCATAAACCAACACTTGCGGCGAACCGTCCATCGGTTGTACGCAAAAGCCTTGGCAGTAAAGCTCAAAAAATGGAATACGCAGAAGTCGGCAGCGATGACGAATTTGTCAAAATCGTTCCAGTAGCACTAGATGACCAAAATCGCTTCGCGTTAACCAATGACGAGATCGAAGACCTTGCTCGACAAGCTTGCATCATCGAAGACCATTACAAACGTCCTATGGACATTGAGTGGGCGAAAGACGGCATCGATGGAAAAATCTACATTGTTCAGGCTCGACCAGAAACCGTCCGCAGCCAAGGCAATGCCCAAAGCATGGAACGTTACAACCTAAAACAAACCTCACAAGTGATGATTACCGGCCGCGCTATTGGTCACAAAATCGGCACAGGTGAAGTGAAAGTACTGTCTTCTATTGCTGATATGGATCGCATCAAACCAGGCGACGTATTAGTTACTGACATTACTGACCCAGATTGGGAACCTATCATGAAACGGGCATCCGCGATTGTTACCAATCGTGGCGGTCGAACCTGTCACGCGGCAATCATTGCACGTGAACTTGGTATTCCAGCGGTCGTTGGTTGTGGCGATGCTACTGAAGTTCTGAAAGACGGACAAAAAGTCACCGTGTCTTGCGCACAAGGCGACATGGGCTTTGTTTACCAAGGTGCATTGCCATTTGATGTCATTACATCGGAAGTAGGCAACATGCCAGAACTACCAGTGAAAATCATGATGAACGTGGGCAACCCAAACCGCGCGTTCGACTTCGCCATGCTACCAAACGCGGGCATTGGCTTGGCACGCTTGGAATTCATCATCAACCGCATGATCGGCATTCACCCTAAAGCACTGCTTAACTACGCTGACATGACGCCAGCATTGAAAGAAGAGATTGACCACAGAATCGCTGGCTACACTGGACCGGTCGAATTCTACGTCGACAAATTAGTTGAAGGTGTCGCCACATTGGCTTGTTCTTTCTCTAGCAAACCAGTGATCGTGCGTTTATCTGATTTTAAGTCGAACGAATACCACAACCTTGTTGGCGGCCCTCTGTTCGAACCAGACGAAGAAAACCCAATGTTGGGTTTCCGTGGTGCGGCTCGTTACATCGACGACTCCTTCCGTGATTGCTTCGCCCTAGAATGTGAAGCCATTCGTCGAGTTCGAAATGAAATGGGATTAACCAACGTCCAAATCATGATTCCATTTGTACGTACGTTAGAAGAAGCACAACAAGTAACCGAATTGCTTGCGGAACAAGGCTTGGCTCGTGGCGAGAATGGCTTAAAAGTCATCATGATGTGCGAACTACCTTCGAACGCATTGTTGGCGGATGAATTCCTTCAATACTTCGACGGTTTCTCAATCGGTTCAAACGACTTAACCCAATTAACCCTCGGACTTGACCGCGATTCAGGATTGATCGCAGACAAATTCGACGAACGAAATCCAGCAGTGAAAAAACTGCTAACGATGGCGATACAAGCCTGCCGTGAACAAGGAAAATACGTGGGAATCTGTGGGCAAGGCCCATCCGACCACGCTGACTTCGCAGATTGGCTTGTGGCTCAGGGCATTGAGAGCATGTCTCTTAACCCCGATACCGTTGTCGAAACCTGGCTGCATCTTGATGAAGTGTTGAAAGGCACTTCATTAGATCAGAATGCTGTGTAACCACAGCATGTGACCTTATTGTTATGTCACTCTCTAGTTTGATAGCCCCGCATTTGCGGGGCTTTTTTTTGCCTTTAGGAGGGGATTCTTTGTTGACTACGTCGCACTGTTTAGAACAAGGTAAAACCCAACACTCGACACTATCGTTTGACCTCACTCAAGGGACCCACTTTGATCTAAAAATAAGAGCAAGCATATAAATGAGCAGTTGGGTGGGGAATGGTCTGTTAGATTCTCTCATTCATACCAACAAAACCTACCATACGGTTGTTGCAGGTGGTGAAAACTGCGTTTTCAGTGTCTGATTGCGGTCGTTCCTCCCTTATCATGACCTTATTTTTATGTTTGGCGGGTATTCGAACTTTGACGGCAGCCGCAAGCACTGAAAAAAGTGCAGTAAAAGCTTCATTAAAATACTTTCGTTTACGCTAGAAAAAGCCCCCTCCTTTCACTAGAATACAGCGCTTTCACTAGCGGGCAGGTTGCCATGATTAAGACTCCTTATTATCTCATCGACAAAGCAGCTCTTTTAAAGAACTTAGAGAAGATCGCTTATGTACGCGAACAGTCTGGCGCTAAGTCTTTGCTCGCTCTGAAATGCTTTGCAACTTGGTCTGTGTTTGATCTTATGCAGGAATACATGGACGGCACAACGTCTTCTTCTTTGTATGAAGTGAAGCTGGGTAAAACCAAGTTCCAAGGCGAAACTCATGCTTACAGCGTGGCGTATGCAGATGATGAAATCGCGGAAGTGTTAGAACATTCCGATAAAATCATCTTCAATTCCATTGGTCAGTTCACTCGTTTTAAAAAGGCCAGTGAAGGTAAAACGCGCGGTTTACGTGTAAACCCTCAAGTAAGTACGTCTGAGTTTTTAATCGCCGATCCAGCGCGTCCATTTAGTCGTCTTGGCGAATGGGATCCTGAAAAAATCGAAACCGTCATTAATGACATTTCTGGCTTTATGTTCCACAACAATTGTGAAAACGATAACTTCGACCGTTTCTCTGACATGCTAACGCTAATCGAAGAGCGTTTTGGCCACCTTATCCAACAAGTGAAATGGGTCAGTTTAGGCGGTGGCATTCACTTTACAGGCGAAGGTTATCCGATTGATCAATTCTGCCAACGCTTAAAAACCTTTTCAGAAAAGTACGATATTCAAGTTTATTTGGAGCCAGGCGAAGCCTCGATCACTAAGAGTACAACTCTTGAAGTGACTGTTTTAGACACCTTATTTAATGGTAAAAACTTGGCGGTGGTAGACAGCTCTATTGAAGCCCACATGTTGGATTTATTGATTTACCGTGAAAATGCTAAAATGGCGCCCTGCGATGGTAAACACGAATACATGATCTGCGGAAAATCCTGTTTAGCAGGGGATATTTTCGGCGAATTTAAATTCAAGCAAGCATTAAAAGTGGGTGACCGTTTGTCTTTTGAAGACGCAGCGGGTTACACCATGGTGAAAAAGAATTGGTTTAACGGCGTAAAAATGCCTTCTATTGCCATACGTCAATTGGACGGTAGCATTGAACTCGTTAGAGAATTTGATTACAACGACTTTGAACAGAATTTATCTTAATTCTGTCCGACTCAAACCTTGGAGAATAGTTTAATGAAAAAGAATGTCCTAATAATTGGCGGCGGAGGCGTGGCTCGTGTTGTAGCCCACAAATGCGCCCAACACAATGACACACTGGGCAATATCGCAATTGCTTCGCGCAGCGTTACGAAATGCGACGATATTGTATCCAGTGTCCTCGACAAAGGCAGCATGAAAGTAGAGGGCCGCATTCAAGCATTCGCCCTAGACGCTCTTGATGTCACCGCTACGGTTAAATTGATCAAAGAAACTGAATCTGAAATCGTGATCAATGTGGGTTCCGCTTTTATCAATATGTCTGTATTGGAAGCGTGTCTTGAAACAGGCGCTGCTTACCTAGACACAGCGATCCACGAAGACCCAGCGAAAATTTGTGAAACGCCACCTTGGTACGCAAACTACGAATGGAAACGCCGCGAATTATGTAAAGACAAAGGCGTAACCGCTATTCTTGGCGTAGGTTTTGATCCAGGTGTTGTAAACGCGTACGCGGCACTTGCGTACAATGATTATTTCGACACTGTTAGCGATATCGATATTATCGACATCAACGCTGGCAGCCACGGCAAATACTTCGCGACGAACTTTGACCCAGAGATTAACTTCCGTGAATTTACCGGTCGTGTTTACTCTTGGCAGAATCGCGCTTGGCAAGAAAACAAAATGTTCGAGATCAGCCGAACTGACGATCTACCGGTTGTTGGTAAGCAAACGGCTTACATGACAGGCCACGATGAAGTGCATTCTATTTCTCAAAACCTAGACGTGCCAAACGTACGTTTTTGGATGGGCTTTGGCGAGCATTACATCAATGTATTTACTGTATTAAACAGTCTAGGTTTGCTTTCTGAGCAGCCAGTAAAAACGGCTGAAGGTTTAGAAGTTGTGCCACTTAAAGTAGTAAAAGCCGTACTTCCTGATCCTTATTCTCTTGCGCCTGATTACACAGGTAAAACGTGCATCGGTGATGTTGTGAAAGGCATCAAAGATGGCAAAGAAAAAGAAGTCTTTATTTACAACGTAGCGGATCATAAAGATGCGTACAACGAAGTAGGCAGCCAAGGTATTTCTTACACTGCGGGTGTGCCACCTGTTGCAGCAGCAATCCTTGTCGCTAATGGTACTTGGGATACAAAAGAAATGCGTAACGTCGAGCAGCTTGATCCAAAACCTTTCCTAGGTTTGCTTAACGACATGGGTCTTCCGACTCGTATTAAAGATGAAAATGGTGACCGCCCTTTTACGCTTTAAGCGTTAGTTTACAACAAGATAATGATAAATAAATAACCTCGTAACCTGTTAAAGGTTGCGAGGTTATTTTTTATACATCAGCTTCGTTATCGTGTTTACACCCATCATATTCACTTTTATTTTCAATATTATAAAGCCAATCAAAACTGTTCGAAAAATAAACAATTAAGTCGCATTTAGTTCATCATCATTATGATAGACTGCACGCACCGCGGAACCTGCTAACACACGAAGCTGAACAGCTCTCCGTTAATCAACTTATTTAGGGAGAAATGCATGCAAAACCTTACTCAAAGTGGCCAACAATTGGTTAATAGTCTTTGTAGTAAATACAACCTTAGTTACGACGCTGTCGTTCATATGCTGATCGCAGTCAATAACGGTTCTGGTAGCATGGCTCAATTTAACTGCCAAGAATTAGGTGGTGGTGGTCAATGGATGCGTGGTGGCATGACCATGGTTGGCGATATGTTTAATAATGGTTTAAAAAACACGGTAGACAACCTTTGTAATGACTTATCGAATGGCCTTGCGACTCTTGAAATATTTGTTCCTATTCCACAAGGGACACCAGGCAGTAGTCTATGGTGGCCAGAAGATTTAGGACAACCATTCAGCAGTGGTGCACAAAATAATATTCGCTACGCTGTATTTCCAAATCGTTTAGCGGTTGAACTTAATGGTCAAGTGACCGTTTATAATACCTTAGACAATAATATTGGTGGCGTAAGCCAACAACAAGGTGGTGATACGTCACTTACTTTTAGCAGCCAATACGGCACCATCTCTGTAAACAGTTTACCTATTATCTCAGGAGCTGGTATTGCACAGGTACCACAACGTAATTTCGCTGAACCAATGCAAAATACCTTTACGCCAGAGAACAACAGTGTGTCTCAGACAAGTAACCATGCCCAGCAAATAAACAGCAATATGCCTAATACATCTTCTGTTGATGAAACCATACAATTAATAGAAAAACTGGCTAAATTAAAAGACGCTGGTGCCCTTTCTGAAAACGAATATAACGCGAAAAAAACAGAACTGCTTAACCGAATTTAACGATAACAAGCATTGTGTAATCGGTTCTTTGACGCATTGGTTAAATCGTTTACTGTACTGAAAGCCATATTATCTATTGGGTTTTAATATCAGATAATATGGCCTTTTAATCAAATTATTTGATCTACGACGCTCTGGATTCGACGTCGTTAATCTACTATCTAAAACGCAATTCACTATCTAAAAAGCAACCCTATAAGCTCCCATCAATAACATGGCGCCGCCCAATATTCTGTCTATAAAGTGAATATAGCGATTGAATATAGGTCTTACCTTTGGAAGAGTAACAACGAAAATAAAGGTTAAGTACCATGCCATTTGAAGACAAATAATCAACACGACTACCAGTATTAGATTTGAAATTGACATATTTGGTGAAAGAACCACAGAAAACAAAGATATAAAATACACAGCGGCTTTAGGGTTCAATGCGTTTACAAAGAAACCACTCCAAAAAGCAGAGTTAGAGGTGCTATCGTTTTTTTTCTCACTTTCTGTAGCTGATTTTTTTAAAAGACCCCTTCACAATAGAGTATCCAAGATAAAAGCGGTTTGTCTTTTATCAAACCAGACGACGATATTGCGTTTAAACACTTTCAATGAATGAACAATGGTTATCACTCTTTTTTATCTGACTATTCCACTCCCGGCAACAGTGCAGAGCTTATTGAACTAAGAGATAAAATCACAAAAGTGCTTTTATATTCGATTTATTGGCGCGTTGGAGACAGCTTGAGCAATAAAAAATTTCGATCCGACTATAAAAATGAACTACAACTTATTCTAAGACAAATTAAGCAAACGATTACTCTTTTAGGCTCTCAAGAATAATTCAGATGACTTCTACTCGTCTCACTTAGACAAACAACGTAAAATCCCATGCTATCTGTTTGATAATGTGGGCTTTATTTCATCTTCCTTCTAAGAAAACACCGTGTACGCTCACTCTTTACAATTAACTGAAACTCCCCATCCCCAACCTTACAAATAGCTAAGATATGATAACTCTTAATTAAGTAGCCCTAATAAATGGCGAAGATTAAATACGGAATAAGGGAGTTTCATCTTGAAGTCATCTATTGCATTTTCTAGCTATCATTCTGTCAAATCATTGTTTGTTACTGTCTTTTCTATACTTGCGTCCTTCATGATCAACATATCAGTCCATGCAGAATCCTCGAGCACTGATATTTCAACAAGTACCAAGAGCACGGCAAATACAAAATCAACTGAAAATATAAAACCGATAGGGTCACCGTTTTCATATCAAACCGTGATTGACCTGGCCAAAAAACTGTCACAGGCACCAATGCAGCCCATCGGCAAAGCGCCACAATCTTTAATCGATATGGATTACAGCACTTATCGCCAAATCAACTTTCAACAAAACCAAGCCGTGTGGGGAAATACTCCAACTAAGTTTTCCGTACAATTGTTTGCGCCCGGTTTTTTATTCAAAGATTTAGTGTCAATTAATGTGGTTGAAAACGCGCACTCTTTTCCATTAGCAATGTCACCAGATTCTTTTTCTACACCAAATGAAGAAATCAGAAAGTTAATTTCTGAGGTCGGAAAATACGCCGGATTACGTTTGCATTACCCTATTAATCGCGAAGATTACAACGATGAATTTGTGGTTTTTCAGGGCGCAAGTTACTTCAGAGCCATTTCAAAAGGCCAAACATACGGTTTATCTGCTCGTGGTCTTGCTGTAGATGTAGCACAACCAAAAGGTGAAGAGTTCCCTATGTTCACACAGTTTTGGATTGAGCGCCCAGCATCAAGTCAAGACGCTATTGTTGTTCACGCATTGCTAGACAGCAAAAGCATTACCGGTGCGTATCGTTTTGGTATTTATCCAGGTAAACCCACTCGCATGGAAGTGAAATCTACCCTCTTTCCTCGAGTGGATTTACAGCATGTCGGGATTGCCCCTTTGACGTCGATGTTTATGCACAACAGCTCGCTTGATGCATCAGACATTCCTGATTATCGTCCAGCCGTTCATGATTCTGACGGTTTGCAAATCCTTACAGGGAAAGACGAAATGCTATGGCGTCCGTTAAATAATCCAAAAGATTTACAAATCAGTGCATTTTCAGACAAATCACCAAAAGGTTTTGGTTTGATTCAACGCAGTCGAAGCCTGTCTGACTATCAAGATTTAGAAGCACATTATCAAACACGCCCTTCCGCTTGGATTAAACCAATAAACGATTGGGGAGATGGGCATATTGAATTGGTTGAGATTCCTTCCGCTGCAGAAAGTAATGACAACATAGTCGCCTTCTGGCAGCCAAAAGATGGTTTGAAAAAAGACAACGCCTACACTTACCAATACTTGATGACATGGTCAAATGACACACCTGTATCACTTAACTTCCCTCGTATTGTTCGCAGCGCAAAAGGCACCAAGCTGTTTGGGAAAGATCCAGAAGTCGTTATTGATTTTAACAAGATGCCAGACGTCAACATTGATGATTTAACAATAGAGGCCAGTACGAGCCAAGGTAAAGTCGTTGAAGCGCACCTTACAAAAAACCCTTACAACAATGGCGTACGAGCTTTTTTCACCTTTGACCCTGAAGGCGCAAGCAGCACAGAACTACGCGTTCAACTTAAACAAGATGATAAAGCCGCAGCTCCCACTTGGTTATACCGCTGGTTAGAGGAATAACAATGTTGACTAAAGCGAAACTCGCATTACCGCAGGAGTCCCCTCTTAACATGCCTCGTCACGCAGTGAATGAGTCAAGTAAACCTCTTGGGACCATGTTTCAATCTTTTGCACTAACCACTTTTTTAGCACGATTATTTGTTGTCCTTATGACTATCGCGTTGTCTTGGTATGGCGCGACTGAAATGTATTTGGTACTTAGTATCAATGGCATCGCTGGATTACAGTGGTTATTTCTATTACTTTTTTGTATTAACTTTAGCTGGATTTCTTTTGCTTTTTCTCAAGCAACTTTAGGGTTATTCAGTCAGCTGTCTCCTTTTTCTCGTCGTCGAAAAGAGCAAGAAGTAGAAAATGTTACTGCCATTTTGTTACCTGTTTATAATGAAGATCCGCTTCGTATTCGCGCCAGTATTCAAGCAATGCATGAAGACATATCCAAAAAAGCACCGGGTAAGTTTGCCTTCTTCATTCTCAGCGATACGAATAAAGCCGACGCTTGGATAGCCGAAGAAGAAGCCTTCAACTCATTACTAAATAACGACCAGTCTATTTGTCCAATTTATTACCGTCGTCGTAACAACAACAAAGAACGTAAAGCAGGCAATATTGCCGATTGGGTCACTCGATTTGGTGGTGCGTATGAATGCATGATTGTTCTGGATGCAGACAGCTTAATGAGTGCTGATTGCTTCCAAAGCTTAACTCGAAGAATGAAAGCAGAGCCTTCTCTTGGTCTCATTCAAACCTTGCCAACATTGATTCGAGCAAACACTTTATACGGTCGTATTCAGCAGTTTGCTAATCATTGTTTTGGCCCTGTTTACGCCTCGGGTTTAGCGGCATGGCATGGCAGTGCCTCAAATTTTTGGGGGCACAACGCCATCATTCGAACCAAGGCCTTTTCTCAAGCTTGTGGTCTGCCAATTCTTGAAGGTAAAGCACCTTTTGGTGGTCATGTAATGAGCCATGACTTTATGGAAGCCGCTTTGTTACGACGTGCTGGTTGGGGGGTACGATTTGACACGGATTTACAGGCATCTTATGAAGAAGCGCCACCGTCACTTATCGATGTCATTGTGCGTGATAGACGCTGGTGTCAGGGAAACTTACAACACAAAGCCTTCGTATTTGCCAAGGGCTTTCATTTTGCTACGAGACTGCATTTAATCACAGGCATTATGTCTTATTTAAGCGCGATATTTTGGCTTTTATTGATAGCCGTAGGCTTTGCTTTGGCAGTACAGGCTTATTTTGTTCGCCCTGAATATTTCGCCAACCCCTCTCTTTTTCCGACTTGGCCAGTATTCGACTTCGAAAAAGCACGCTCTTTATTTGTGTTGTCTATGTCTCTGGTGTTAGCGCCTAAACTCTATGGCTGGTTTGCGGCCCTATTAAATATTCGCCGTTGCTTTGCATTTGGCGGTCCGATATTGCTGACATTAAGCATTATTGTCGAAACACTTTTGTCTGCTTTATACGCTCCGATTCTTATGTTCTCTCAATTCCAAGTGGTTTACGACATTCTACGAGGCCGTGACAGTGGCTGGAAACCGCAATCTCGTGATGATGGCGCTAACTCTTGGAAAGTCGTCTGTCGAGCCCACTATAGCCACACAGCATTAGGTTTAGCTTTGGCGAGTAGTGCTTTATTTCTAAGTCCTGAACTCTTCTACTGGTCTCTACCTATTACCTTTGGATTAACCTTTTCTATTCCTTTGTCTTGGCTAAGTGGTGGTAAAAACAGAGGCAACATTATTCGTTATCTAGGCTTACTAAGAGCACCAGAGGAAAAGCATACAAATGCTATTATTACTGCACTCAATAAACACGACAATGCTCTTAAACCACTTATTTCAGATGTGGAAATACCATCTTTGATACGCCTTACCTCTAACCCAGATTTGTTTTATTGGCATCTAGCGCAACTACCAGACGCCAATTTAGCGTCATCAAAACAAGAAGAATCTCAAAAAGAATTTTGCCGAACATGGATTTGTGCAGAATGGCAGATTATCCACAACCAAGACATTCACGGTTTGCTAAACCACCTAAAAGAAGACGAATGTTTAAGTATTTTACAACACCGCTCCTTATTGGAGTCCATGGAAAAATTTGTAGTGAAGGTTTAAAACACTAACGCTCAGTTTTAAACTATAAAAAATAACCCCATCATTTTATCAAATCATGGGGTTATTTTTATTAAGAGCCAAACGAAGGTTTTCATTTCTTATTTCTCTGACTATGATAGTCAAAGAGTTACTATCCAATAAACATTTACAACCTTCATCTAGAACTACCTGATGCCTAGGCCTAGCCTTTACCAAAGACCCAAACGATGACTAAATTAAAATATTCTTAGCTCAAAGCCTCATCGACATAACGTTTACATAAACAATAGAAATTGCACTTATTATGCGAATCTAAAACATAAAAGCTGAATCGCTTTCGCTTTTATTAGCAGACCTCAAACAAGGATTTTTTTCAAGTAGTGGACATTTTAAAGAAATACACTGGTTGGTTTGTACTCGGCACATTGATTTTTTACTTATTTTCAGTCACTCAATTCACCTCTGTACTGATACCGACTTTACTCGCTTGGTTCGCAAATACGGCCATGTGGCATACATTAGCACCGAGTGCGAAGCGCCAAGTGTCATGGCTAATGGGAATTGGCGTCGCCGCACTATTATTTGCAGCGACTCAAGGCGTGTGGATGTCTTGGCAACAAGTCTTTGCTGTCAATTTGCCTATGCTGGCAATGTTCGTCGCCGTGTCTTTTTTGGATCTTACCAGTTCAAAAGATGAAAGTAGACCACTACCCAAAGGCTTAAGTGCCATATTTAACACCGCTATCGGTGTTAATCTGTTAGGTGCTGTGATTAATTTATCAGTTATCATGGTATTTGCAGATCGCATGAAAGGCGCTCTTAAACTCACCCCAATACAGCAATTTATTTTAACGCGTAATTTTGCGGCAGCGGCGTGGTGGTCACCTTTCTTTGTAGCGACAGGCATAGCCTTAATTTACGCTCCCGGCATGGAATGGCAGAAAACACTTATTCCAGGAATAGCGATGGCTTTCGTCGCGATTGTATTTTCCAGCGTAGAAGCCTACCAACGCACAAAAGGCGATTTTCTCGGTTACCCGATTAGACGAGAAAGCCTATTTATTCCTCTTTTTATGGCGCTGGCAATTATATTGCTGCATTTTATTTGGCCGGATGTCAGCATACTGGTGCTGATTTGTCTCTTAGCGCCTAGTGCGTCTATTGCACTGATGCGCACACCCTCAAGACGACAAACCTTAACGCACTTTGTAAATAAGAAACTGCCACAAATCGGCAGCCAGTTTGCTTTATTTTTGGCCGCAGGGATTTTTTCAAATGGTATCAGTGCCATTATTCTGAGTTACCCAGAGTTTTTCAACTTAGATAACTTCACCTTCAGCCCAGTGTTATTTGCATTGACTTTAGCTGGCATGATTATCATCGGTCTTGTTGGCGTACATCCTGTTGTCAGTATTGCCATCGCCAGCCCAATGCTTCTGCCTTTAAATCCAGACCCAACTCAGCTGGGGTTCTTATTTTTAAGTGCTTGGGCCATTTCAGCAGGCAGCAGCGGTTTAACCGGTTTAGGCTTACTCATGACAAGTCGGTACCAAATACCAACCAAAGACATAGTCACCAACAGCGCGCCATACGCTATTGTTATGTGGTTACTCTGTTCGTTGGTAAATGGTTTTTTCCTATAGCTAGGAGCTCACTCTTTTTCAAAAAAAAGATTAAGCCAAACACCGTTCCCAATTAGTTTAATGCTTTTACTTTATCGCCATGAACCTGCACTTGCAGTTCATGTGTTAAGCGTCGAATCTCTTTTAATTGCCCAAATAAAGACTGTAATTGAGACTGTAAAAAATAACGTCGTTCGTCTTCATCTGATGCACAGTCTTCCAGTGTTTTCTGCCACAATTCAAACTCCGCTAGGCTAAATGCCACAGAATGCCGTTGCTCAAGACTCTCAGCCACTTCAAGTAAACTCTCAACAATATAATCACTCGCCTCCGCCAGTACTTGATTACTGGATTGCTCTATCAACATGCCGCGATGCGCACTAAAGGCCGCAATATAGTTAAACAAAGTATGACTACGAATCACCAAGCGTTGCCACAGTTCCGTGTCTGTTCGATAATGCCCCGGCTCTTGTTGCATATTCACCAAGGTAGACGTTAACAAAGCATCCGCATTGTAAGCACGACGGCGAGTATGCCGGTAAACCTGTTCATCTACGTTTTCTTCTTGATAAAAGCGCATTAGCTCTCGTAAATATTCCGCACTGCGTCGCATTCCTTCAGCAAAGGTCATTGGCAATTGTCGATACGCCCAATCCGGTAAAATAAAGAACACCGCCAGCCAAGAAATCGTACTGCCGATTAAGGTATCAATGAGCCTCGGAAAAATCACATTATAGCCATCCGATACCTGATTAAAGCAACAAACAACCATGAGCGTAATCGCCGCCGTCGCCAACACATAACGATGGGTACGAGTAATAAAAAACACCACGCCAGCAACGACCGCCAACACAAGCTGAACCGACTCCATCGGGAATAACGTAATCAAAGACCAAGCCGCAACCAAACCCACTATGGTTCCCGCAATCCTTTCATAAAGTCGTTTTCGAGTGGAACCAAACGTCGGTAAACAAACGAACAAAGTCGTTAACAACACCCAATAACCCACACTAATATTCATATTTTGGATGATGACATAGCCGCATGTCAGTGCAATAGACATACGAACGGCATGACGAAACACTTGAGATTTAGACGTTAACTGATCCGTTATTTGTCCCCAAATAGAACGTAACGTTACTCTAGGTTGAGGGATTTGAAGAGAAGCATCCGTCACAGATTCATCCTCTAGCTGGGGTGTCTTATCCAACTCTTTTTGCAGTTCAAGTACATTGTCTGTCAGCTGTTTTAAAGAACGGAACAAGCGCCACTGAACGGGTTGCGCTTCGCTTTCCAAATGCGCCATCGACTTTAAAACACCGGCAACCGCTTCTTCACTGTCGCGCAAATCAATCGAATGTTCACCCCGAATCGCTTCTCCTATTTTTCGACAACTTGTGCCCGATTCTGAAAGCTGGCGCTGCAAGCGGAACAAGATGTCGCTGTGAAAAAAAGTGTCTGCTAAATCGGAATAATTATAGTGGGAAGAACTCGCCCGCTCATGAATACTTTGCGCGATAAAATAGAAACGAATATAACGGCCTAATCGTGGATTACCTGGACTGCTACCAATACGGCTCACTAAAATCTCGCGCACTTTATTCAACGCCACTACCACTTGGCCATGTTGCTGCGCCAATTCTAGACGTAAAGTATCGACGGCCGCAGTAGAAGGCGGTGGAAAAAACTTAGACTTAAGTTTTAAGTACAAACCAATTTCAATATACAGAGAAGCCAATGCTTGACGTAACGTCACATGAACAAAAAAGGCCGCCCAAATCACTGACAAAATCCCGTACCACAACGCACCAGAGGTCAGTAGAACAGGCTCATACCAGATTGGCATTTCATGAGTTGATTGGTTGAGGCCAATCATGGTGTACACAGACAAAATGAGCGTCGCCTGAGCAATCACCGCATAACGACGACCCAGAGCGCCACCCATCGTCAATGAAAAAGCCATAACCGCAAGACAGCTACCAAACGCCCACGGATACGGCATCAAAGCTTGTACACCGAAAGCCGTCATCATAAACAGAACCAAGGTAATCAATAAGGTGCGAACCCGCCCTTTCCACCCATCTTCCGTTTCCGCTAACGCACTGGCAATAACCCCCAAGAAAAGAGGAATAATCCAATCGATATGATCAATACTCCAGCTCAATGCCATTGCACCACACAAAGCGATAAACACTCGAATACCATAAGATAACTGGCTTATCCCACCGACTTTACGCAATGCTTTTGGAGAAAGCTTAAAAGGATTCGTGGTCAAATTGCGTCTCCTAATCGACAGCAATTAATAGTATGTAACTAGCTTACTTGCAACAACATCATATCAAATAAGATCTTATTAAAAATAAGCCAAGTCATGATTTAAAAAGAATTCATCTTTTATTGTGAATTTTTAAGAATGTATTGCAGCTTACTAGGGTTGGATCACATAGTGATTTGTTTTAGGTGAGGTTTGGGAACAGAGTTGATTTGAATTTAACTCTGCCCCGATTTTTTCGATTTACTAATAATCCATTCTAATCCTTAGAAATTACTCTTTGATCCACAAAGCCGCGTCTACTCGGACATCACGAATATTCATTCGCCAATCAAGATGAGGACCGGTAGATCGACCAGTAGAGCCAACAGCTGCAATATGCTCGCCTTTCTTTACGAACTGCCCCACTTTTACATCAACACTAGATAAGTGCAAAAAAGTACTAAAGACCCCAGCACCATGATCTAAAATAATGGTTCCGCCGCTGTAATATAAATCCTCTTCCGCCAATACAATCTTGCCGCCTGCTGGCGCATAAACAGACTCGCCTTTCGGTGCAGCGATATCAATTCCCCAATGTGGACTGCCCGCTTTGCCATTATAAAAGCGCTCACTGCCATACACACCAGTAATCCGACCTTGTACTGGCCACTGAAACACATCGGTTCGCCAATAATCATAATCACCAATCTTAGCGCGCACATCTCGTACTTTTTTCGCTTCTGCCTGAATACGTTTTACCACCTCTGCAGGTGGCGTCACACGAGAAGTAGGAACACCGTTGACTCTTTGCACCTTATATTTTCGTGGTGTAATACGAAGTGTCTTGCGTTCAACCTCACCAGAAGGCGAAGTAATGGAAATACGCTTGTTTCCTGAGACTTCTCGGCTCAAACCAATGGAAAGATAACCTTTTGCATCTAACGTATAAGAAGTATCGAGGAACTCAACCATTGAATAAGGCGCCGCTTGAACAACAAGATAACCACCGCTCTGATATTGCTTTTCAGTAATCGTGATCAACTTCGCACTAAGCGGTAAACACACAAAGATACAACACAACGTAAAGGCGCACTTTAGATAATTAAGCATTCTTCCTCTTTCATTTTTTGATTTTTGACCTTTCAATGACCTCTTGAACCATCACTACAGGATACAAGAAGTTAATTTTATATACATTATATGCCTATAAAAACAGTCCAAGAGGAAACAATTGCAAAGCGATAAAGAAACACTCTTATCAGGGTTTCAAATGGTAGATTACGCTTCGCTAATCGCCCCTACAAGAGCCAGATATAACCCCATCTTCCGTCTTCCCCTTCCAAGACAAAGGGGAAGGAACTAGTGACAACCCTTGTCGCGATAAATCACGGCCTACAATTTGAAGACAAAAAAATGCCCAGCAAGCTGCTAGGCATTTTAGTTTTTATGTCACAAAAGTCTACTTGTGGGCAAAGGCCGTTTTCGTGCAGTCGCCGTCTATTTTGTCTTTTTCTTCTTCTAGGATTTCATCGGTGAATTGTCCCATGAAGCAGCAGCAGATGCCTTCTCCTATCATGGTTCTTGGTCCCATTGGGTGGCCGATGTGTTTGTAGATGCCGTGGGAATGTCCGTGGCTGTGGTCATGAGAATGACTGTGACCGTGCGAATGGTCATGGCTATGATCATGTCCGTGAGAATGTGAATGCGCTTGTGGTGTCAGTACAGACGATGGTTTGTTGTCCGTTGCTGCGAAGGTGGCGTGTTTCACGTCGAAGTCGGATAAGCCTTGTGTGTCGTCTTGTGGATCAACGAATTCAGCATGGTGATGATGAATGTCTACTTCGCCTGCGGCTAGGCGGCGTTTGAAGGAGTTCATTAGGCTTTCTTCGCCTGTTGGTAGTTCTGATTTCATGATTTCTTCGACGCGGTTTTGGAAGGCGTCGATGACTCTTGGGTGGTCGCTGAGGTAAGGCGTTTGGATAAATTCAATCGCTGGGTTGGCTTGAGCCACTTTGTCTACGTAGCCTTGGATGCGTTTGATTAATCGCCCTGTGAATAAGAAGTAAGGCGCGACGACGATGCGTTTGTAGCCAAGCTTCATTAGGTTTTCTAAGCCAACACCAACCGATGGATAAGTGACGCCAGAGTAAACCGTGTCTGCCCAACCAAAGCCCATGTTTTCATTGACGATTCGCGTCAGTTTAGCGGCTTCGGCGTTGGCGCCTGTGTCTGATGTGCCACGACCAACAACCACCAATAATGTGTCGTATAGGTTTTCTGGTGGGTTTTGTGGATCAAGTCCAAGGGATTCATAAATGCGCGCTTGGAAGGCTTCGATCATGTCGTCTTGTAAGCCAAGTTCACGACCATAGGTGATGTGCAAGCCTTCGTTTTTTTCTTCGTACGTGGTCAATACAGAAGGAATGTCATTTTTCGCATGGGTTGCAGCGAATAACATTCCCGGTACGGCGTAAATTTCTTCTACACCTTGGGACAATAAGCTGTTCAATCCCATGTGAATGTTAGGTGCGGAAAATTCTAGAAAACCGTATTCAACAGGTAAGTGAGGAAAGCGCTCTCTTAGACCTTTTGCGACCAAGCCGAATTCACGTTCTGCGTCTTTATCACGACTGCCGTGGCCACAAATCATGATGCCCTGTTTTTTCACTGATTCTGTATTGCTCATTATCTTGCTCATTGCCTCTCTCTTTGTTGACTCTAACGCTTGTAAGGGTACCAGTAACGCTCTGCC
This sequence comes from Marinomonas ushuaiensis DSM 15871, assembly GCF_000521805.1. Taxonomy (GTDB): domain Bacteria; phylum Pseudomonadota; class Gammaproteobacteria; order Pseudomonadales; family Marinomonadaceae; genus Marinomonas; species Marinomonas ushuaiensis. Next base: position 40,674 of record NZ_JAMB01000004.1, on the reverse strand, counting down.
CAAGGTTACTGGCGTTTATCTTCTTGTTCCTGTTGCTGATCTAAATCAAGCAACAAAGACTGTATTTGTTGGCGATGTTGTTCGGCATTTTGCCACATGCCGCGCTGAATCGCTTCTAATAAGCGTTCGCCCATTTCTTCTAATGCGTGAGGGTTATTATCGCGCATAAAGGCTTGGTTGTCTGGATCGAGTAACAAACGGTCGGTGACCATTTCGTATTGGTAATCGGACACCAAATCGGTCGTCGCATCGTAGGCAAACAAATAGTCTACCGTGGCTGTCATTTCAAACGCGCCTTTGTAGCCATGTGTTTGCATGGCGTCGATCCATTTCGGGTTCAATACTCGCGAGCGCACCACTCTGTTCAATTCTTCTTGTAACGTGCGTATCTTCGGCGAGCTCGGGTTCGAGTGGTCGTTGTGATAGACGCTGGGCGCTTGGCCTTTAAACTCTGTCACGGCGTTGGTCATGCCGCCTTGGAATTGATAATAATCGTCGGAATCTAAAATATCGTGTTCGCGGTTGTCTTGGTTTTGCACCACGGCGTCGAGTTGAGACAAGCGTTCAACAAAGGCGGATTTCGCTTCGACACCATCTTGCTCTTTGTTGTACGTATTACCATCGTAGGCGTAACCGCCCCAATTTACGTAAGCTTCCGCTAAGTCGGCTTTGGTGTCCCAACAGCGTTCGTCGATTAAGCCTTGTAAACCTGCTCCGTACGCGCCGGGTTTGCTGCCAAAGACTCGATAGGTCGCTTGGCGATTAGCCAAGTCTTCGTCCATGCCTTGGTCAAGCAAGGTTTGTTTGCGTGCTTGCACATTGGCTCGAATGGTATTGCCTGTGCCCGGTTCTTCAAAGTCGGCAATGGCTTGAACCGCCGCATCGTAAAGTCGCATGACGTTGGCGAAAGCATCACGGAAAAAGCCAGACACGCGCAGAGTAACATCCACCCGAGGACGACCCAGTTGCATGCATGACAAGATTTCAAAATCGGTGACGCGGTTTGATCCCGCTGCCCAAATAGGACGAACCCCCATGAGCGAGAAGGCTTGGGCAATATCGTCGCCGCCGGTTCGCATGGTCGCGGTTCCCCAAACGGACAAACCTAAGTCTTTCGGGTAATCGCCGTGTTCTTGTAAATGTCGTTGCACCAAGGCTTCTGCGGATTGCTGTCCAATCGCCCACGCGGCTGGTGATGGAATCGCACGATTATCAACCGAGAAGAAATTACGTCCTGTTGGCAAGGTATCGAGGCGCCCTCGTGTTGGCGCGCCACTTGGCCCCGGTGGAATAAAGCCGCCTTCTAATCCCATTAACAAGGCTTGAATTTCGTCTTGTGCGCTTTGTTCTAAGGCGCGCATGAGTGTTTTTTTACTGTGCGATAACAGTATCGCCGTTTGTGGATAAGGGCCCATTAAGTCCACAGTAGAATTATTTTGAATTAAATAACTCAGTACCAATTGCTTGGCAAACAATTCCAGTCGCTCTTTGGTGTCGGCGTGGGTTCGCCATGCTTCGTCGCTGATCGCCAACAATTCATCTGGTTTTTTAGCAAGCCAAGGTGTGCGAAGGCTTTGCATTGGATCGAAATCGTTTTCACTTTTCAGTGCTGAACCGTCCAACTCAACGTCTTTAAGCTCAAAATCTTTGACTAAGGCATGAAGAATGCCTTGGCTGGTTGTTTCGTTTCCTCGCGGTAATCGCAATAACGCCACCAGCGTATCGGCGAGTTTGTCGTCTTCTGGTAACTCGCCAAGGCGATGTAAACCATGACGAATTTGTGATTCTTTTATCTCACATAAATAGGTATCTAAGCCTTCCAATACGGAATCGTCATCGCTGTTTTTATCGCCAGTGGTTTCGATTCCTGACAACTCTTCTAATAAATGAGAGCTTTGGACTTTTTCTAATATCTGTTCGCGCAGCCAGGTTTCTCGACGAATATCCATTCCCATGGCTTGGTAATATTCGTCTACTAAGTTTTCTAATTCCGCCATCTCGCCGTAGGTTTCAGCGCGTGTCATAGGTGGCATTAAATGATCAATAATCGTGGCTTGGGTTCGGCGTTTGGCTTGCGCGCCCTCGCCCGGATCATTGACGATGAAAGGGTAAAAATTCGGCATGGGGCCAAGCGCGATGTCTGGCCAACATTGATCAGATAACGCGGTGCCTTTGCCCGGCAACCATTCCAAGTTGCCATGTTTGCCAACATGAACAAAGGCGTCCACTTTATAAACATGACGAAGCCAGAAATAAAACGCCAAGTAACTGTGCGGCGGAATCAAATCTGGGTCGTGATAGTTGGCGAGTAAATCAAGGTTAAAGCCGCGCGCTGGTTGAATACCAACAAAGGTTTCACCAAGGCGAATGCCGGCTAACATAATGCGACGTTCGCCGTTTTGTTCGCGGCATTTATGGTCGTCTTCTGGTGGCCCCCAACGATCCCAAACGGCGTTTTGGCTTTCTAAAGGCAACTGGTAAAAATAATGAAGGTAATCTTCCAACGCCAAACTCTGCCAGCAACCGCGTTCGTGCAAGGTGTTTGGATTGTTCGTTACCGCGCCAAGCAATTCCTCAATCAAGGCGTTGCCGTGATCTGGCACATTAGCGATTGGATAACCCGCGCCTTCTAAGGCCTTGAGCAAGTTAATTGTCGATGCTGGCGTGTCTAAACCCACGCCATTGCCAATGCGTCCGTCTTTGGTTGGGTAATTCGCCAAGACAAACGCGATGCGTTTTTCGGCATTGGGTTTGTTCGCTAAGTTTGCATAACGGTTGGCGAGTTGCGCCACAAAACGCGCTCGCTCTGGGTGAAGTTCATAACGAATCAAATCGATTTGCGCTGCGTCATTGTAGTGGCTCAAGGCCTTAAAGCTGACGGCGCGGGTAATAATACGGCCATCCATTTCGGGCAAGACGATTTGCATAGCAACATCACGACTGCGCAAACCTTGTGTTTGGTTTTCCCAATCGTCTTGCGTACTGCCCGATAAAATAAGCTGCAACACAGGAATGGATAAGTTAAACGCCGATTGAAAATCGGTTGGTTCGGACGCCAAATCTGGACTGCCAACACGATTCGCGGCAAAACCTGTGGTGTTTAAAATGACCTTGGCTTGGGTTTGTTCTGCAAGAGTTTCGACCAGTTCAACAGAGACCTGGTCTTTTAGCGAGCTGACCGCAATCGCCAGCGGCAACATGCCTTCTTCTTCAATGATCGACAACAAATCATCAAACATTGTCGTGTTGCCACTTTGCAAATGGGAGCGATAAAACACCACCAGCACAACAGGATGAGTCAATAAGGCGGCTTCATAATGGCTTTGCCATTCAATCAAGCTGGAGGCTTTGCCGTTATGGTAAATCAGAGCTGATGGTAAAGGTGCTGGCTCTCGCCATTCTGTGCTTAGACGAAAGTATTGACTCGCAAGGAAATGGAAAAGCTGTTCGCTGTTGTCTTGTCCACTTTCTCGAAGGTAACGCCATACTCGATGGGCGTTTTCCATCTCGGTATTAGACGCCGCCATTAAGGCAGGATCTGGCGTGTCATCACCGGGAACCACAATCAAGGTGCGATTGGGTTTGGCTTTCGCCCAGACTTGTAACTGTTGAAACCCGTAGGACCAATAATGCTCGCCGCCTAACAAGGAAACCACGACGACAGTCGCGTGTTCCAACACTTTATGCTCGTACAAATCATAAGCGGCAGGTTTCACCAGCTGCATCCAATTCGCAAGGCGAACAGTCGGAAAGACGTCTTCTGAAACATTTTTCACGACCTGATCAAGCGCATTGCCTAGCGCGCCTAAAACAGAATCGGCCGCGGCCAATATCACCAAATTCGCTGGTGATTGCCCGAGATCGACAATGCCTTCATCGTCTACGAATCCACCCGGTTTGGCCGCCAATAAATGCATATTTCGACTCTTTCTTACGCGCTTAACGCATCATATAGAATGTTTTCAATTTCTTCTTTTTTGATGCCTTTACCAATGAAGACTAATTGCGTTTTACGAGCTTCTTCTGGTTGCCATAGACGGTCAAAGTAGCGATCTAAACGCGTGCCAACCACTTGAAATACTTGGCGCATTGGTTTGCCATGAACGGCAGCAAAGCCTTTTACGCGGAAGATATTATTTTCTTCCACCAGCTGAGTTAGGGTTTCTTGCAACAAGTCAGATTGCACTTCGCCTAAGGTAATGACGAAGGAATCAAAGTGATCATGGGCGTGATCGTGATGTGCGCCGTGTGCATGATGATGGTCGTGATGATTATGGACATGATCAATATGCGCTTCTGACGCGGCATCAATGCCAAGCAAAACGTCTAACGCCGCTTCACCGTTTTCGATATAGACCGTTTTTACGGTGTTTGGCACTTTATGGGCGATGATTTTTTGTACCCGAGCACGAGCGTCTTCGTCGAGTAAATCGTTTTTACTGACAACGACTAGATCCGCTGCGCTGAGCTGATCATCTAATAATTCTTGTAGGCTTGGGTCGTGATCAAGGCTTTCGTCTGCTTGGCGTTGGTCTTGAACCTTGTCTTCATCATGGGCAAAACGACCGGCGGCAACAGCCGCACCATCAACTACGGTAATGACAGCGTCGACGGTGCAATGTTCTTTGATACCCGGCCAGTTAAAGGCTTGTACCAAAGGTTTTGGTAAGGCCAATCCGCTGGTTTCAATTAATATGTGATCGATATCGCCACGGCGCGCGACAAGTTGTTCCATCACAGGTAAAAATTCTTCTTCTACCGTGCAGCAAATACAACCATTGGCTAATTCGTAAAAGCCATCGTCGCTGCGTTGTCCGCTTTCTTCTTCGCCTTCTGGGCAATCAAGTGGACAAGAACGCAACAAATCGGAATCGATATCCAGTTCGCCAAACTCATTAACAATAACGGCGATTCGTTTGCCTGCCGCTTGTTTCAATACATTGGACAATAAAGTGGTTTTACCACTGCCTAAAAAACCTGTGACAATCGTTGTTGGAATTTTATTAAGTTGCATGATTAATCCTGCTCTTTTGGCTTTTTGTTTTTCAAATTATGGATTGGACGAAAAATATGCGCTTGGCCTTTGTCGTATAAATACGAATCATCAAAGTCTTCAGTGTCTAAAACTTTACCGACAAGAATCAAGCTGGTGCGAGTGAATTTTTTCTCACGCACTTTCACGACAATGTCGGACAAGGTGCCAACCACGTAATCTTGGTCTGGCCAGCTAGTGCGATAGCACACCGCGACAGGACAATCTTCGCCATAATGAGGAATCAATTCCTCGACGATTTTATGAATACGTGTGACACCAAGATGAATCGCTAAGGTCGCGCCACTTTGTGCCAATGCAGGTAAACGCTCTCTTTCTGGGAAAGGTGTTTTGCCTTCGTAACGCGTCATGATGACGGTTTGAGATACGCCAGACAGCGTTAATTCTTTTTTCAACATCGCCGCCGATGCAGCAACCGCGCTCACACCGGGAATCACTTCGTAATCAATATCGAGTGCTTCCAAGCGACGAATTTGTTCGCCAATGGCGCCATACAAAGCAGGGTCACCACATTGCAAACGCGCAACGTCTTTACCTTCTTTGGCGGCTTTTTCAATCACGGCGGTGGTTTCGTCTAGATTCATTTCTGCCGTGTCATAAATGCCTTCGGCTGAATCACGAACACTGTCGATGACTTGCGTTGGAATCAAAGAACCTGCGTACAAAACAACAGGACAACGTTCCATGGTTTTGACCGCTTTCACTGTCATCAAATCCGGGTCACCGGGACCTGCGCCGATAAAATAAACTGTCATTTGTTGTCACTCTTCGAGTTTTTAAAAAGATATTAGAGCTTTTTAGAGTAACCGCGAGGTGTGTAAATCCACTCTTTCTCGCCATTCACTATGTGTTTAGTATCCGAATTACCGACGCTGACCATGGTAAACATGTCCACGTCTTTGGCGTCTAATTCGCCCAATGTGATGAAGGTAATCTCTTCTTCTGGGCGCGTCAGTTGGCGACCTATCATCACTGGCGTACTAGCGGGACGATATTGCAGTAAGACATCACGTGCGTGATTCAGCTGCCAATCGCGTTTTTTCGAAACAGGATTATAAAAAGACACAACAAAATCCCCTGCGCCACAAGCATGTAAACGTTTGTCGATGGTTTCCCAAGGGGTTAATAAATCAGACAGAGAGATAGTACAGAAATCGTGACCTAGCATAGCACCAACTCGGCTGGCTCCCGCTTGCATTGCAGAAATACCAGGAATCACTTCAATATCAACATCCAGCCATTCAGGATGGTTTTCTTTACCCTGTAACTGTAAATCGAGCAATTCAAACACCAAGGTCGCCATGGCATAAATTCCGATGTCACCACTGGAAATAAGCGCAGTTGTTTTACCTTCTGCCGCAAGTGACAAAGCCAAACGTGCTCGGCCAATTTCTTCGCCTAACGGTAAATCATGGAAGGTTTTACCTTCGCTCAATTCGCCTAGCAATTCTAAATAATAGCCATACGCCACCCAATCAGTACAGGCAGCTAATGCTTTGGTTGCATTGGGTGCAACCAAGCCTAAATCACCGGGCCCCATGCCCATTACAAATAACTTGCTCATTCTATCTCTACATTAAGTCTGGCGTCATGCAACGCGAATGGCGCTATTGTACACGGATTACCAGTTCGACGAGATGAAAACACCAAGATTTAACGTGAGATATGTTCAGGTGAAAATGGGTTAAGAATCGACGCGAATCAAACGGCAGGCCGTTTTATCCATATTATTTAGCGCTAACTCAGCTTTGTTATCATGAATCCAGAAAGAGATGCCTTCCCCAAGGTAAAAAGCGCCTGATGCACTTACCGCATGATTGAGCTTGTAGGTTTTATCTTTCCAATTAATCTGTGCTTGTTCTGCGTGAAAGAAAATACCGAGAGGATGGTTATCACATGAATAAACAGCTGAATTTGTTTGTACGACATCGTCTATTTCGTAATTTTTTTCATCAAAGAAATCCTCTTTCTTTGATGAACTACAGGCGGTAATTACCACGACAGAAGAAATGATAAGTAATTTTTTTAAAAATAAGATTGTTAAAGGTAATGTTTTAATCTGCATTATATGAGACTCCATTCTTATTAAATCCAACGACATTAAAATTCTAGATGAACAATATGATTTCAACAAACATATATAGTTTCACCATACTATATCGGCCGTATTTATATCCTCTACACCCAAAACAGTGCGATTGGTTACTTTTTGTTACTCAAATGTTCACTGTGTTTACTATTTGTAAGGTTTCCTTAAAAAGACCACATTTCAACACTGATTACACTTTGACAGCCAATTATAAAAGCAAGTATATTCGCCGCATCGGATAATTCCGATTTCGTTCTCGGGGCGGGGTGAAATTCCCCACCGGCGGTAAAGACTCTCTTTATGTATATTAATACATAGATAAAGTTTAAGCCCGCGAGCGCCTTTAAGCCTTTTTATATTAAAGTGCCTTTAGGGTCAGCAGATCTGGTGTGATTCCAGAGCCGACGGTTACAGTCCGGATGATAGAGAGCGTGTCAGACAAAACCTCAAACAAAGTTGTATTTATGCACCTTTGTATAATAGGTATGCCATGTAAATATGGTGTATTTGCCTGTCCGTTCGCCCTGATTCACCTTATATTTATAGGATTTTAAAATGAATCAGAGCTCAACGAATCACATTGATTTCACACCAGCAACAAAACGCATCGCGATTCTTCACGCTACCTGGCACGAAGAAATTGTCTTAAATTGCGTCAACAGCTTTAAAGCTGAATTGGTTTCTCGCGGTTATGATGCATCATTGATTGATGTTATCCCTGTACCCGGCGCTTATGAAATCCCTCTACAAGCAAAGCTATTAGCAAAAAGTGGTAAATACGCTGCGATTGCTGGCAGCGCATTGGTTGTGGATGGCGGTATTTATCGTCACGACTTTGTTGCTCAAACTGTCTGTAATGCACTCATGCAAGTTCAATTGGAAACGGAAGTACCGGTTTTAACCGCTGTGCTGACTCCGCATAACTTCCATGAACATGACGAGCACAAAGATTATTTTAGCCGTCACTTCGTTAAAAAAGGTGCCGAGCTTGCAAACGCATGCGACCAAGCGATTCGCTTGACTGAAAGCGCGAAAGCTTTATAAACCTTATCTTTTGATAATGCGTTTTAAAATGGAAATGCCCGCTCCTCTCTTGAAGAGCGGGCATTTTTTTAAAACTCACTATATAACCGCTTCTTTTCAACTGGCTTTTAATTTAGACGACGAGACTCTAAGGCTTTATAAACAGGACTCTCTTTATCCTTTTCTTCGCATAAACTCAGCATGTCACCAATAAAGAAACCAAGTGCCCTCTGCTCTATCTTCTCAATACCTTGTTGCTGCTCTACTGATAGATTTTCATATTTTGACGCCGCACCGAAGTCACCGAACAAAACATGACCTTCTTCACTAATCAATACATTGTGTGCGTACAAATCACCGTGACTGACTTTTCGCAGACGAAAGTGTGCAACCAAATCATCAACTTGCTTAATAATATGAGCAATTTTTTCGATTGAAAAAGACAAACCATCCGTAAAGGTATCTCGTGTGCAAGACACCAAACTCGGCGGCATTCCTAGATTAGTATAATGGGCTGGAATTAATTCCATCACCAAAGCAGAACAATCTGTCTCCTCTAATTTTGCTAATGGCGTCACTAAGTTGTCATGATGACCAACCGCTAAACAAGCATCCAGTTCATCTTCTGGATAACCGTCACTGGTGACTTCGCCTTTGAAAACCTTTACAGCAACCTCTTCAGGAAAATCGAATTCACTATGCTTCCAAGTTGCTAAAGAAATAACACCGGAGGCACCCTGCCCCAACACTTGATGCAAAGCGAGATCGCGAAAGGCTACTGTTTTAAATTCATTATGTGGGTCTCGGCTGGCGCAAAATGGATTCCCTGAAAACGCGAGCCAAGCCAAACGAGGCAAGTTTAAAATCTGCATTGGAAAGGAAGTTAATTGATTCGCGGCAAGACGTACAAGTTCTAAGCTTTCGCACTGCTTTATGGAATCAGGTAAAGATGTCAGTCGGTTTCCCGCTAAGGCAAGTTTTTTCACTCGTGTTAGTCGTCCGAAATCTTCTGGCAATGACGTTATTTGGTTATCAGTCAGTATTAACCAGCGCGTCCAAGTTGGCAAAGACTCCGAAGACACCGTCTGAATTTGGTTGGATTTAAAACCAATCATCTCAAGCTTTTGGCACTGCCCTAACACCTTGGGCAACTCAGTAAACAGATTATTTGAACAAAAAATAATACGAAGATTGATAAGGCGATAAAGGTCGTCTGGTAATTCATTGAGTTGATTATTTGATAAATCCAGAATTTCTAACGAGTCCGCAAGATCAAAAATAGCGACTGGGAAAGTCGTTAGGCTTTCTGATAATTGAAGTCGTGCCACACCCTTTAATTCGCCATTATTAAGTTGAGATAGTGTCTGCAAAGTTAAGCTCTTCCATTAAATGTTCTGTCATTCTAATACCTTACTGTTATAAGCACTATTCACTTCTCAAAAACCACTTGATTAATCGTTAAGTAATCTTTTTCCCTTCCATGACGCACCAAAACCCACTATTAAAGATAATGATTACAAACTAAAAAATATGATATAGGTCATTATTTATCCCATTACTGTTGAAAAACTTTTTTATTACACATTTTGAGTGTCTTTTTCTATAAATAACTATTGGCTAATATATGATCAATCAATATAATCCTGACCGATCGAACAACTATTACAAACCCCTACAGCTCCTTACAAAAATAAGACATTATACAATGAAATATTTTATAAAATAGGGTTTGGCTAAAAGCTAGTGTTTACACTTTAATAACTCAACTTGGATTCACAATGACCGCTCAGCAACAAAACACTCTTAAAAACGATGCCTTTATTTATCGATTCTTAATGGCACAAGCTCCTGTTTTATTAATCAGTGGATTGATTGGCGCTAACTTATTTTCTTTTACTCTCGTTGCTGCCATCATTTTGGTTGTTATCACCCAAATAGCTTACAGTCTATTCAAAGGTACTTTGGCTTTCTCTATTTTAGCCGGCGTATTTATGATGCTGGTTTCATCCTCTCTGATTCAAAGTCAGCTAGGCATGATTGAAATGCATTTCCATATTTTCGCCTCGATGGTTATTTTTCTAATTTACCAAAAATGGCAGCCTATTCTTGCAGCACTCGTGACGACAGCGCTTTATCATATTGGCTTCATGTTTGTTCAAATGGCGGGTGTTCATATTGGTGATATGCCAATTATGATATTTTCTGGTCACCATAATATGGGCGTTATGATTGTGCATTGTGTGTTTGCTATTTCGGAAGCAGCAGCATTAATTTATATGGCTTTCTTGATGAAAAAAGAGACATCAACCAATATAAATATTGCCAATACTATTGAGAAAATATCAAAAGACAATGATCTTTCTATTCGAGTAAACAACCCTACATCAAATGCTGAAATCTCTCTTAATAGCTTGCTAGACAAGTTGTCTACGCTGTTTTCTGATTACCGTAATATTGCTACTGTTTTAGTCAATTCTAGCAATCAGATTCAAACAACAACGAAAGAAGCAAATATTAGTGTTGAAGCAAGTAAGTATCGCTCTCAAGACACTGCTATTGCTTCTGAGCAAGTGTCTCAATCGATCCAATTAGTATCACAAAAAAGCACACAATCTGCCGATGTTGTTCGAATCTTAGAACAAGATACGATTCAAGACAGTGAACAAGCCTTGACCATCATGAAAGACATGGAGCTTTTAGCAAAAGACACCTCTTCTGTTTCCGATTCACTGCAAGCTTTAACAACAGATGTTGATGCGATTACTCAATTACTCCAATCGATTCGCAGTATTTCAGAGCAAACCAACTTACTTGCGCTAAACGCTGCAATTGAAGCCGCACGAGCGGGTGAAACAGGCCGTGGTTTTGCCGTCGTGGCAGATGAAGTTCGTACATTAGCGAAACGTTCTAGCGACTCAACTGATGACATTGAAAAGGTACTGATTAACCTAAATGAAAGCGTAAATAAAACCGTTGAGTCGATGGCTTGTGGCCAAGAAAGGACCACACTTAATGTAAACCATACGTTAGAGATTTCTGAAGGCTTAATGAAACGAGCGAAAGATGTGGCCAGTATTATGCAATCTAGCCAGAGCATCGCCGAAGATTCAGCGGAACAAGAACAAGTAATGACTTCTATTAGTAGTAGAGTCAGCGAAAACGCACAAGCGATCCAATTACTTGCTGAGCTGATGCAAGAACTTACGAAAAATAGTGAAGAAATTCATTCTGTTACTCAAGAATATCAAACAAAAGCGAATGTATTTAAAATCTAAATATTCGTTTTAAATACGTTACCTCTAAGCCCGATGCTTTCTTCATTAGGAAACATTCGGGCTTTTCTATTTTATATCGTTCAACTTCCCTTCAAAATCCGATAGCACAATTTTCAACGCTTCTATCGCAATGTGCGTCTCTATTTCATTGGCTTCTAGCAACTCGATCAAATCAACTGCTAATTGGACATGAGCTGGCGCTTCTTCTAAAGACATAATAAAACCACACTTAAAATGAAGTAATTGATGTGTAAAAATAGTCTATAAATGACTTAATACATATTAATCTAAGTCTATACTGGGATGGGTCTTATCAAAAGACTCTTTACTCCATCACTTATTTTCATATATGAGGTTACTGTGATTACAAATGAATTTTGGTTAGATCGATGGCAAACAGGGCGAATTGGTTTTCATCAAGAAGGCGTCGATCCAAAACTTGTTGAGTTCTGGCCCACTCTGCCAAAAAACAGCCGTGTACTTGTTCCTCTCTGCGGAAAATCAAACGATATGATTTGGTTAGCCGAGCAAGGCTATCAAGTAACTGGCATTGAACTCTCTTCTTTAGCCGTTATTCAATTCTTAAGTGATAACGACTTAGCTTACGACACCTATCAAGAAGGCGAATTGAAAATCCATACTGTTCAGGATTTATCGCTTCGCATTGTTGAAGGCGATTACTTTCAATTCACCGAAAACAACTTTGATGCTTGTTATGATAGAGCAGCCATGGTGGCTATGCCGAATTCTAAACGCGCAAATTATGTATCTCACACTCTAGAACGCTTAACACCATCGGCTACTGTGCTATTAATTTCGCTGCAACATGATGGCGATGATCAAACGCCACCATTTTCAATCGATGAGCAAGCTGTAATATCTTTATGGGGAGACAAAATACAAAAAATTTCCTCTGAGAATTTAGTACAAACCATGCCTAGATATAAAGAACGCGGACATACACTATTTGAAGAAAGTATCTGGCATATCAAACCCTAGATTAGACTGTCTACCGAGACGCTTTTCTGGGATAATACGGCACAATTTTTAATCGATAAACCATGTATCCCCATCATCTGCTGTTTATATTCATTCAGTGGTGATAACGATACCAAGAGTAGACAATGATCAAACGACATAAAACCGCCAAACAGCTCTTTTCATATCCATTATATTGGGCTGAATGTTATGGTGTTTCACCCTTCCTCCCAACCACTCGGGAAGAAATGGACGCGCTTGGCTGGGATAGTTGTGATGTCATTATTGTTTCGGGCGATGCTTATGTAGACCACCCAAGTTTTGGTATGGCGGTATTAGGTCGCTTATTAGAAGCGCAAGGTTATCGAGTGGGAATTATCGATCAACCTGATTGGCGAAACACAGACGATTTTATGCGTCTTGGTCGCCCTAATCTGTACTTCGGTGTAACCGCCGGTAATATGGACTCTCTAATTAATCGTTACACTGCTGATTTAAAAGTACGTAATGATGACGCTTATACACCTTATGGTGTTGGCGGAAAACGCCCAGACCGTGCTGTTATTGTTTACTCTCAGCGCTGTAAAGAAGCCTTCCATGATATTCCTGTGATGATTGGTGGTATCGAAGCCAGCCTTCGTCGTATTGCTCAATACGATTACTGGAGTGATGAAGTTCGTCGTTCAGTTCTGGTTGATTCTACTGCCGACATTCTACTTTATGGCAACGCTGAACGCGCCATTATTGAAGTCACTCACGAAATGGCGATGGGAAAAACGCTGGACGAATTAACGAACATTCGCGGCACGACCATTATCAGAAACACACCACCGGGCGGTTATACCGAAATCGATTCAACACGTGTTGATTGGCCGGGAAAAGTAGACCAAATTTACAGCCCTTACGAATACATTCCTGAAGGTAAATGCCAAACCAAAGATGGTGAAGAAGAATCCGATGTGATGCCAATTCGCGTTATTCCTGCGCCTTTACGTCGCGGCGAAAAGCTTGACCCAGAAAAAACTTACATTCGTCTTCCCTCTTTTGAGAAAGTATCAAAAGATCCTGTTTTATACGCCCACACTTCACGTATTTTACATCTTGAATCAAACCCACATAACGCTCGTGCTTTGATTCAAAAACACGGTAAAAAAGAAATATGGGTAAATCCACCACCAATTCCATTGGAAACACCTGAGATGGATGGTGTGTTTGATTTACCTTATGCCCGAGTGCCACACCCGAAATACAAAAAAGCACGTATTCCAGCTTATGACATGATCAAGACATCAATCAATATCATGCGTGGTTGTTTTGGTGGCTGTACTTTTTGCTCGATCACAGAGCATGAAGGTCGTGTCATTCAATCTCGTTCACATGAATCTATTCTGAATGAAATTGAAGATATAAAAGCCAAAGTGCCCGGTTTCACAGGTCATATTTCTGACCTTGGTGGACCGACATCAAACATGTACACATTGAATTGTAATGATGATGAAGTTCAAGCCTCATGCCGTAAGCTATCCTGTGTATACCCAACTATTTGCTCAAACTTAAACACAGATCATAGCCCGACAACTCAGCTATACCGTAAAACACGAGCGGTAGAAGGCATTCATACCGTATCTATTGCCTCTGGCTTGCGTTATGACCTCGCGGTGGAAGACCCAGAATACGTTCGTGAATTGGTGACCCATCATGTTGGCGGTTTGTTAAAAATTGCGCCTGAGCATTCAGAAAACGACACCTTGTCGAAAATGATGAAACCCGGCATGGGAACCTACGATCGTTTCAAACGTATGTTTGATACTTACTCGAAACAAGCGGGCAAAAAACAACATTTGATTCCGTACTTCATCGCCGCTCACCCTGGCAGCTCAGATGAAGACATGATGAATTTGGCGCTTTGGTTGAAAACCAACGACTTTAAACCTGATCAGGTACAAACCTTTTATCCGTCACCTATGTCACTGGCAACGGCCATGTATCACTCTGGCAAAAACCCACTGAAACCTGTGACTTATAAGAGTGAAGACGTGTATACGCCAAAAGACGCCAAGCAACGTGTCATGCAGAAAAGCTTCTTGCGCTATCACGATTCAAATAACTGGCAAGACTTGCGTAATACGCTTATTCAAATGGGTCGCCCTGATTTGATTGGTAATGGTGAGAATAAATTGGTGCCATCCGCTGACAAAGATATTCAAACGCCTCGCCGCCCTAAAAATGCTAAACCGGGACAAGCTACAGGCGCTTCCCATACATCGAATCGTCCAACGATGGCGAAAAATGCGACTAACGAAAAAACACGAGCAAAAAGAAACAACAGCACAACAACAGCAACTGGTCGAGCATCAGGTACACCAACAAATGGCAACACAGCCAAACGCCGTAAGCCAAAAGTCAAATCTCGCTAAATACCTGCTATCACATACCGAATAGACAAAAAAATACTTCACGCTTTAACAGCGTGAAGTATTTTTTATTCAGATAAAAGAAAACGATTAAAATATTAACTATCAGAGACGAGCAAATCTGCTTGCTTTTTTCGCTTTAGGCAAACAAATACAAGCTCTATTGCTGCGATTAAAATCAGACTATAACCAAAGGTCTCAATACTCTCTTCCACTATATTTTTCACAATACGCATATAAGAGTCACCCATAACCGCTTGCCAAAAAGATGATCTTCCCATCATTCTTGAAAAGGCTAACAAAGTAACAAAACCGGCTAAGAAAATCCCAAAACTAACCTCTAAAGAGTATTCTTTTAAAGACGCATAGATCTTAGAGAACCGTCCTATTAAAAAAATCATAACACAGGCAAAAATCAACAAAACAATACTTTGCCATGCACCATCAAAGACATAATGATCTAACAAAGAATCCGATTCACGAACAAACATCATACCTAATAAAGCGGCAAGCAATGTTGAGGCTATCTTTAATTTAGCATCTAAACGAGATGCATATAGAAACAACATACAGCTTAAAAAGCTCATTACATCTTGCATATACTCAGTTAATGAATGTTCACTGTATTCAGAAAGAGTTAATGAGCGATAACCTTCTAAAGAAACAAGCTGTGCAATACCTGCTACTGCAAAAAGATAAATCAGACCACGAAGAATAAACATGAAGAACCTCAACTAATGAAGCCGAGATTTTAGTGAAAAAAAAGTAAAAAAACGATATAACACAGAGCAATGACACGGTTGTTACTTACTTTGTCCTGAAAGCATCCTAGATATAATTAAAGTGTCATTAATTGCAACTCAATGATTGCTTATTCTTAGCTAAATTATAAACATCATGAATTGAAAGCAAAAAACCCCTAAGAATCTTCAACTTAAGAAGACACTTAGGGATCTTAATTCTTAAAAACCTTACAGCAAAAAAGACTACTTTTTCGGCGCGTATGGGTTTTCAGAAGATTTAAATTCAAAAATAATTGGTGTACCTGTAATGTTCAGTACCGTTCTGAATTTATTCTCAAGATAACGCTTGTAGCTACCCGGCAAAGCATCAGTTTGATTGCCATGAACGACGATACGTGGCGGATTCGATCCACCTTGGTGTGCGTACCTTAGTTTGATTCGACGACTATTCACCATTGGCGGTTGATGCTCAGAAACAGAGTCTTCTAAAATGCGCGTTAAACGGTTTGTAGACCATTTTGAGTAACAAGACTCATACGTGCTTTCAATTGTGTCGTACAAATCACCAACGCCTGTACCATGCAAGGCTGAGATGTAATGAACCTTAGCATAAGGAACAAAGCCCAGACGGCGTTCAACCTCACTTTTGATGTGCTCGCGCTCATCTTTCTGAAGTCCATCCCATTTGTTAATCGCCAAGACAACGCCACGCCCGGCATCTAACACATAGCCGATCATATGAAGGTCTTGCTCTACCAAGTCTTCATGCGAATCGATAACAACTATCACTACATTGGCATCTTGAATCGCTTGCAGTGTTTTGACGATAGAAAATTTTTCTACCGCTTCTTTTACATGCTTTCGACGACGAACACCTGCGGTATCAATAAGTGTGTATTCTTTTTCATTACGTGTGTAAGGAATATAAACACTGTCACGAGTCGTTCCTGGCATGTCAAAAACAATGACACGATCTTCACCTAGCATACGGTTAACTAAAGTAGATTTACCAACATTTGGACGACCAACAACACCAATACGAATACCACGAGATTCCAAATTAATTTGGTTTCTAGCTTCCTCTATTCTTTCTGCAAATGGCAGCATGACAACATCAATTAGGACATGCACACCTTTACCATGTGATGCCGCAATCGGATGCAATGCACCAAGACCTAACGAATAGAAATCCGCTAATGCGATATCTTCATTAATACCGTCCGTTTTGTTTACAACAACAAAAATAGGTTTATTGGACTTCCGCAAATGATTAGAAATCATTTCGTCTGCTGGGTTTAGGCCATGACGACCATCAACCAAGAATAAAACAGCATCTGCTTCTTCAATAGCGAGCATAGATTGGCGCGCCATTTTTTCATCAATACCCTGCTCATCACCACTGATACCACCGGTATCAATAACAATAAATTCATGCTCACCAATCTTTCCGTCACCGTATTTACGATCTCGAGTAAGGCCTGGGTAATCTGCTACCAAGGCGTCACGAGATTTCGTCAATTGATTGAAAAGTGTTGATTTACCAACATTGGGTCTACCTACCAATGCAATAACTGGAATCATTTTTTTACCTATAATAAATACAAAGCGGCTGCCACTTCCATTAAAGAAGTGGCAGCCCCTAAAAAATCGCTAAAAAGAAATCAAAAACTGACTTTAATAGCTTAATGCCGTCACATTAGATTTCGGCGTAAGAATAAACAACTGCTTATCGTTCGCTACCATACGGCTACCAGGTGAAACCTCGTTATCAGCTACTTTATGCGCTGCGACTTCACCAGTAGTTAAGTCAAGTAAATGAACATAACCAGCACGATCTATAACCGCAACATAATCGCGGAAAAACTCAGGAGAAATTAAGTCACGTTCAACAAGTGTTTCGTTTTCCCATATTTCTGCGCCATTTCTGGCATTCAGAAGAATTACTTTGCTTTTCATATCAACAACTGCCAAGAACCCACCTTTAACGGCAACGCCAACTGAACTTGATATATTACGTTGCCATAATAAACGGCCATTTTCGATAGAAATTGCGGAAAGAGTACCATTATAGGCAACAGAATAAACAACACCATCTTTAACAACTAAACGACCATCAATATCACTTAATCGCTCTATTTCATACCTACCCTCAGGTTTTCCGACTTCATATGACCACAATAAAGTGCCCTCCTCTAAAGAGAAAGCTTTTAGTTGGCCGTCAGCAGAACCCGAGATAACTTTACCATTTGTAATAATAGGAGCGCTTGTACCACGCACAGTTAACGATGGCAAATCTTCTTTAGCTCGCCACAAAACGTCACCTGTACTAGCGTCAAGCACATTTAACCAACCATCCGCTGTTTGGACCGCTACTTTTCCTGCTGCATAAGAAGCTTCTGCTAATATTTCAGAGCTTAGTGTTTTTTCCCACAAGACAGACTGATTATCTAAAGAAACAGCAACCAGTTGAGCCTCGTAGGTACCAAAATACAAGACATTACCATTACGAGTTACACCAGCACTTGGCTTATATTCTGTTGAAAGCTTTCTTTTTTCTTTACCATTTTCTTGATTAAGCTCATAAAGCGTCCCTTTTTCCGTCACAAAAAATAAAGATCCATTTTCTGCTATTAAACTAAAGCGCTCGCTAGATTCACCAAAGTTGCCATCAACACCTTTTCGCCATGACGTGTGCAAGTCCACCTTACTGTCTATAGAAGGAGGACTAGACAATGATGGACGAGCATTAGAACAGCCTTGGATCAGCAGAGCTGTAAATAATACGACAACAAAAAGAGACTTACTCATAATTAGCTTTTCACCAAGTCTTTAAGTTTAATATCTAATAAAGGATGATTTACACCAGCGCTCAAGGCTTCACTTGCTTTTTCATAAGCAGTACGAGCATCGTCACGCTTACCTTGTGATAATAAAATATCGCCAATTAGCTCTTGTTGCTGCGCAGTAAATTCTTCTTCAGAAACTTTTTCAGCACGTGCCATTGCCTTTTCATAATCTTCTTTTTGAAGCATTAAACGCGCAACACGCAAATTTGCAATCGCAATAAAAGCAGTATCTTCAGTATTCTCAATCGCAATATCTAATGCTGTAATTGCTTCATCATAATTGCCTTTTTCAGCATCAACTCGCGCTAAAAACAACTGGCCGAACACTGCATAACCTGTGTCAGCATACTCATCAGTAAGTAGATTCGCGTTAAAAACAACCGTTTTCTGGTTATCTTCATCACTTAAATCCGTCGAAGCCTGAACCAAATCTTGGTAAAGTGCCGATGCACTATTTATATGGTTAGCTTGGCTTGTTTGCCAGCCTTGAAAGCCAAAGTAACCACCCGCAACAACAGCAATAGTAGCAACTAATTTAACGCCATTCTTTTTCCACCAAGCTTTAAACGCTTCAATTTGTTCTTCTTCAGTCTTTAATTCAGACACTTTTACTTCCTCATTCAAGGTGGAACTTATTGTTTAAAGCGCCACTCTGTTAAATCCAATTATAATTTATCATCGATATAGGCAGGAACATCAACCAGGGAACAAGTTTGCTGTTCACCTGTGGACATATCTTTTACCTGACATACGCCTTGATCAATTTCATCTTGACCTAAAATAATGGTAAAGCGAGCTTCTGATTTGTCCGCTTTTTTCATTTGATTCTTAAAGTTTCCGCCTCCACAATGACGCAACACAACACGACTAGAATCAATTTCTCGAATATGTTCAGCCAAAACAAAGGAAGCAATTTCTGCTGCATCACCCATACTAACGATGAATACATCAGTTGAAAACTTAGCGCTATCTGGGATTAAATCTAAGGTTTCAAGAAGGAGCACTAAACGCTCTATTCCCATCGCGAAACCTACACCAGGTGTTGCTTTACCACCCAACTGCTCAACCAAGCCATCATATCGACCACCGGCACAAACCGTCGCTTGAGAACCAAGATGACTTGTCACCCATTCGAAAACGGTTTTTCCATAATAATCTAAGCCACGAACTAGGCGATGATTAATAACAAACGGAACGTTATTAGCCTTAAGTATTGCCTGCAATAGATCAAAATGCGTTTTTGACTCCTTACCAATGAAATCATCAAGACTCGGTGCCGCTTTTAATACAGACTGAGTAGACTCATCTTTTGAATCTAGTATACGTAATGGATTCGTTGTTAAACGACGCTGGCTGTCTTCATCAAGTTGATCTTTAAACTCAGTTAAATACTCAACTAAGGCGACTTTAAAAGCTTCACGCTCAGACGCTAAACCAATCGTGTTTAACTGCAATTCAACATGTTCTAGAAGACCTAACTGTTTCCACATTCGTGCAGATAGAATAATCAGTTCAGCATCAATATCAGCAGAGCCAATACCAAAGGATTCAACACCAATTTGATGAAACTGTCGATAACGTCCTTTCTGTGGGCGCTCATAGCGAAACATAGGACCTGTATACCACAAGCGCTGAACTTGATTGAACAACAATCCAGCTTGATCAGCAGCACGCACACAACTTGCCGTTCCTTCAGGTCGTAAGGTCAAAGACTCACCGTTACGATCATCAAAGGTATACATTTCTTTTTCTACGATATCGGTTGTTTCACCAACACCACGCTTGAACAAGTCTGTATTTTCAACAATGGGAAAACGAATTTGTTGATACCCATAAGACTTAACAACGTCTGCTACTGTTTTTTCAAGGTATAACCAAACAGAAGATTGATCAGGCAGAATGTCATTCATTCCTCTGATCGCTTGAATTTTACGAGCCACAATGGATCCTTAGCTTTTTACAATAATATTGGCTAGCTCTTTTTCTTTAAGAGCGGCTTTACCACGAATCATTTTTTCTAAATCATCAACCAGAGTTTCATTTTTCGTTTTACTGTTTGGCTTACCATCTTGATAGATCAAGTTATTTGGAGAACCTCCAGCAAGACCAATGTCCGCTTCTTTCGCTTCACCTGGACCATTAACAATACAGCCAATAACTGCAACATCCATTGGCACCACGATATCTTCAAGACGCTCTTCTAATTCATTCATGGTTTTGATTACGTCAAAATTCTGACGAGAACAACTTGGGCAGGCAATAAAGTTAATACCACGATTACGAAGTTTTAAGCTACGTAACATATCCCAGCCGACTTTAATTTCTTGAACTGGATCAGCGGCCAACGACACACGCAAGGTGTCACCAATACCATCCATCAACAACAAGCCAAGGCCGATCGAAGATTTAACTGTTCCTGAGCGCAAGCCACCCGCTTCTGTAATACCCAAATGCAACGGATTATCAATCTGGCTGGCTATTTTTCGATACGCTTCCACTGTCATAAAGATATCAGAGGCTTTTAAACTCAACTTATATTCATGAAAGTCTAACTCATCAAAGTATTGGATCTGGCGAAAAGCCGATTCGACTAACGCATCAGGTGTTGGTTCACCATATTTCTTTTGAAGGTCTTTTTCCAACGATCCTGCATTAACACCGATTCGAATTGGAATATTTTTATCTCGGGCGCAATCAACGACAGCACGAATACGATCTTTATTACCGATATTACCAGGATTGATACGTAGGCAATCAACTCCATATTCTGCAACTTTAAGTGCGATTTTATAATCAAAATGTATGTCTGCTACTAAAGGAATAGAAACAGACTCACGAATTTTCTTAAAAGCTTCAGCCGCATCCATGGACGGAATAGAAACGCGAACAATGTCTGCTCCAGCGTCAGCAATGGCATGAATTTGTGCAACGGTGGCATCCACATCACAAGTTTCCGTATTCGTCATACTTTGAATACTAATTGGCGCTCCACCACCGACAGGAACATTCCCAACCATAATTTGACGAGAGTGACGACGTTTAATTGGTGATTCAAAATGCATAAAAGTCTCTACTTGAGCTCAAATCGAGCCAAATCTTTACGTGTGAAAGGAGAAAAATCGAATTGCTCGCCTTTGTATATCAAAGAAGAAACGCCTTTGGCGTAACCTAATACAACGCGGTATGGTGCATCACCTGTTAGCGCCAATGAGCTACCCGCTGACTTCACACCTGAAAATAAAATAGTTCCAGATGCATCACGAATTTCTGCCCAGCAGTCTCCGCTAAAAGCAATTTCAACATCATCTTGATACGCTACTGTTTGCTGTACAACAGATGTTTCAGTAGCTGGCACAACTTTAGTTGCTCTTACCACTTCATCCGGGCTTACTCCGGCTTCTTTTAAAATAGCGACAGTTTCAGCAGACAACCCAGTTACAACATCATTTTCGTTCACAGGTTTCTCATCCGCGTCCGCAATCGCCTTAGAAGGTATTGCGTTTGCAGCAGGAGCTATTATTCTTTGATCTACAGACGACTGAACATCGACTTCTTTATTGTTAGTTGGCTCTTCTAACTCTAGAGTTTCATTCGCTGTAGAAGACGTTTCTGGATCGGCTATAGTTTCAACTGTTTCATTAACAATATCGTCTAAAGAAGTTACGCTTGACGTACTTGGCCACCAAAAAACCAAAAACACTAAAACAGCCACAATAACTACAGAAATGAAGATAACAATTGGATCGCCTAGATGCGTCTGTTTATGAACTTTATCAACAGGCTTAATTGTTGTCTCAGCACCAGCTCGTTCTTTGTCAAACGCAGCGACCATAACAACATAATCTAATTCCAATAGGCGGCAATAACTTTTGAGAAAACCTCGAGCAAAAGTAACTGACCTAAAATAACTAAAATCACTAGACTCAAGCGCACGAACTTGATCGATCGGAATTTTCAGCTTAGTGGCAACATTTCTTTCATCAAACCCTAGCTCTAACCTTTTTTCTTTTAATTCGTTACCGATATCAATTACTTTCATTACATCGCTTTCAATAACGACATTATCAATAACATTCTCTGTATTCTCATCATTTGGAGCATCATTTACACTAGTATCATCAGCAATAAGATCCGCATTGCTATCATTAGTATTCGTACTAGTTTTATTTAGAGAAACGTCAGTTTTAAATTCAGTTGTCATGTCAATACCTTGAGCCATTCAGGCATATAAATTTACTCGCAGATGAATGCAGTGTAGGGTCAGTCTCGCGTGCAATTAAGTGCCACGACAGACAATTGTATTCATCAAAATGCACCGATCCTCGGGCAATTTTTTTACCAGCCTGGATATTATTAAGAATTAAGCGAGCTTTTTCATTATTACCTTGTATTAAAACAAGATTGAGCTCTGTCATCAAACCAATCAGAGGTAAATCAGCAATTTCTTTTGCTTGTTTTAAGTAGAATGAAGCTAAATTTACGTCATTCTGACGTATTGCGCATCTGGCCAGGTTTATTTGCACTGTTTGGCGTTGAGGAAAACCATTTTCGCCTGCTTTTTCAAAAGCGGCACAAGCCTCAACCCAGCGTTTTTTTGCACCCAACAGCACTCCATAATTATTCAAAATAAAATCATCATTAGGATAATTTAACAGCGCTGCTTCATGGATTAATACGGCCTCCTCATGATGCTCAACACTCAACCAATATAAGCTTAATAATCGCCAATATTCTCGACCTTGGTTTGGCTCATCTATTTGATCAAGTTGCTCTTTCGCTAACGGCCACTGCCCAAGTAAAAGACGCGCCTGAATAAATGACAGCCGTTTAGCTGCAGACACTTCCAAAGGTTGAGGCTGAACAGCCTGATAAGCACAGGATGTTATAAAAAAACCACATACTATAAAAAACAATAACCGCATACTGACATCCTTGTCGTATATAAAAGTGAATAATTTAAATTAGCTTTTCACTTCTCTCAATTCAATGTATTTCTGACTACGGCGAGTTTTATCATGAAAGTCTCCAACTAACTGACCACATGCAGCATCAATATCATCACCACGTGTCGTCCGAACCGTGACCGTGTATCCCGCATCAGCTAAGATTTTCTGAAAGCGGCGAACACGATTATTTGACGGTTTTTCATAACCTGAATGTGGAAATGGGTTAAACGGAATTAGATTAATCTTGCATTCTAAGTCTTTAAGCAACTCAGCCAGCTGATGTGCTTGCTCTTCATTATCATTTACACCAGACATCATTGTATATTCGATGGTGATGTGCCTCTTATCGGGTAGATTAGCCAAATAATGCTGACAAGATTCAAGCAACTCAGCGATTGGATATTTTTTATTAATTGGTACCAATACATCACGCAAAGCATTATCTGGCGCATGCAGAGAGATGGCCAAAGATACATCGGTACGTTTAACCAGTTCATAGATTTTAGGAACCACACCAGACGTACTCAATGTGACACGACGCTTAGACAAACCATATGCATGGTCATGCATCATCAGAATCATTGAATCGACGACAGGTTCGAAGTTCATCAATGGCTCACCCATTCCCATCATAACAACGTTTGTCACACGACGAGGACCATTAGGATCCATCGGACCAAACGATTTAATAGCAATCCAAACTTGGCCAATAATTTCAGCTGGAGTCAGGTTACGATTAAAACCTTGCTTACCTGTTGAACAAAAACTGCAATCCAAGGAACAACCGACCTGAGAAGAAACACATAAAGTTGCACGATCACCATCAGGAATTAAGACGGTTTCTACGCAATCATTTTTTCCACCATCAGTACGGATGATCCACTTACGAGTACCGTCTTTAGAGATATTCTGAGAAACAACTTCTGGCCCACGAATCTCACAAATCGTTTCTAACTTCGCTCGCAACGCCTTACTGACATCTGTCATTTCATCAAAATTTTCTGCGCCTTTTTGATGAATCCATTTAATCACCTGAGTCGCTCTGAATTTTTTTTCACCTATCGACTCAAAGAATTCAATCAATTTTTCTGGTGATAAACCCAACAGGTTTACTTTTTTAGTGTCAGTCATAATCAAGATCGCTTGCTATTTTTAGCATTAAGTTAAACGAAAAAAGCCTCTGAAAAGATAGTGTCTTTTCAGAAGCCTCTGCAAAAAAGCGGGCTAATGCCCGCCTTCTCTATATCGGGTGGACTAGAAGCCCTTCCGATCAATTACTTACCGAAGAAGTAAGCAATTTCACGTGTTGCAGATTCAACAGAATCAGAACCATGAACAGCATTTGCATCAATAGATGTTGCGTAGTCTGCACGCAAAGTACCAGCAGTCGCTTCTTTAGGGTTAGTTGCACCCATTAGTTCACGATGACGAAGAACAGCGCCTTCACCTTCAAGAACAGAAACAACAACAGGACCAGAAGTCATGAAAGCAACCAAATCTTTGTAGAATGGACGTTCTTTGTGCTCAGCGTAAAAACCACCAGCCAATTCGTCATCCAATTGAATCATTTTTGCTTCAACAATTTTAAAACCAGCACGTTCAAAACGAGTGTAGATTTCACCGATTACATTTTTTGCAACAGCATCAGGCTTGATGATAGATAGAGTGCGTTCTAACGCCATGATATAACTCCAAATTAGATTTTAAAAGGCGATGCTTTAGCATGGCCTAGGACATAAAAGTTCAGCGCGTGGATTATACGCATCAATTGATGAAAATTGTATGCTCCAATCAAGATTATTTGCACTGAATAGAATAAAAGAAGGTTTTACTCTTATTCATTCATCAATCTAAGACGAGTAACCGCATTTTTAATTGTCTCAGCAGCAAAATCCACCTCTTCTTCCGTAGTGAAACGACCAATAGAAAGGCGTAATGAACTATGCGCTAAGTCATCTTTTAAACCGATCGCACGCAATACATAAGATGGCTCTAAACTTGCTGAGGTACAAGCAGATCCTGAGGACACAGCGATATCACTCAAAGACATTAATAGCACTTCACCATCTACATCATCAAAACCAACATTAATCACACCAGCGACACGCTCTTCCGAATCGCCGTTTAAATGAATATCAGGCAACTCATTCAAGGATGACCATAAATACTCACGAAGTTTCAATATACGAGTGCAATCCACAATCATATCTTTAGAAGCTAAACGAAAAGCTTCCCCCATACCAACAATTTGATGTGTCGCCAATGTACCTGAACGCATTCCACGCTCATGGCCACCACCGTGTATTTGCGCTTCCAACTTCACTTTAGGAGAGCGTCTAACGAATAAAGCTCCAATACCTTTAGGTCCATAAGTTTTATGGGCAGTAAGTGACATCAAATCGACTTTCATGGCATTTACATCAATCACTACTTTACCCGTTGTTTGCGCAGCGTCTACATGTAAGAACACACCACGAGATCGTGTTAGCTCTCCAATTTTAGCAATATCAGTCAGTACGCCTAACTCGTTATTACCATGCATCAAAGACACAAGAATAGTGTCATCACGAAGTGCTCCAGCCACTTGATCAGGTGAAATAACACCATGCAAATCGGGCTCAAGGTAAGTCACTTCAAAACCTTCTTTTTCA
This sequence comes from Marinomonas ushuaiensis DSM 15871, assembly GCF_000521805.1. Lineage (GTDB taxonomy): Bacteria > Pseudomonadota > Gammaproteobacteria > Pseudomonadales > Marinomonadaceae > Marinomonas > Marinomonas ushuaiensis. The sequence goes on along the minus strand of NZ_JAMB01000004.1, from coordinate 14,656 downwards.
AGCTGTTTACAAGGATCAAGTACCGCCTTATGCTCGATCATTGATGTAATAATATGACGACCTTTTTGACGATAAGCGTGAGCAATCCCCTTCAAAGCAAGATTATTTGCTTCCGTCGCACCTGACGTCCAAACAATTTCACGCGAATCGGCGCCAATAAGATTAGCCACCTGCAATCTAGCCTCTTCTACCGCTTCCTCTGCTCGCCAACCGAAAAGATGGGAGCGCGACGCAGGATTACCAAAGTTGCCATCTTGCGTTAAGCACGCCATCATTTTTTCAGCAACTCTTGGGTCCACCGGTGTAGTGGCGGAATTATCTAGATAAACCGGGGTATTCATTCAAAACGCTCCAATAACAGTTTCGGATAACAAAAATATCTCAGGCAAAAATAAGCGCTGACAAAAAATTATTTTAAATCATAAAGAGCACTCTAAATTAAGCCGCAGCCTGCGCAATACTTTTAATACGATTAACAATAGATCGCAGTCCATTCCCACGAGTCGGACTTAAGTGACGTTCAAGATCCAATTCTGCAAAATAACTCGAAATATCAAACGCCAGAATTTCTTCGGGTGTTTTATGATTCAAAGCGGATAAGACAAGCCCCAATAAACCACGAACAATAATGGCATCACTGTCTACAGAAAAAACCAGAACTTCACCTTTTGAAGCATCCTGTTCACTGCCAGGCTGAATCCAAACGCTACTCTGACACCCTTTAACTAGACGCTCAGGTGTACGCCAGTCATCATCAAACGCAGGCAAAGATTTACCTAGATCGATTATGTACTTGTATTTGTCTTCCCAATCATCGAAAAACAATAGATCATCAACGATATCTTCTGTACTAGGTAAGGACATGACTCCCCCTCTTTTGTATTAAAACCATAAAAATAGAAAAACGGCTCTTAGTAAGTTACCAAGGCCGCTTATTATATTCGACTTCACCTATCTATAGGGATTGGTTACAACTCCAAAGATATTAGAAGAAAAGACCCGCTTCTAATTGCGCTTCTTCACTCATCATTTCACGGGACCAAGGTGGATCAAATACCAACTCAACCTTAACGTCCTTAACATTGGGGACTTTTGCCACGCGATATTTTACATCGCCCACTAAAACCGGCCCCATTCCGCAACCCGGCGCCGTTAGCGTCATATCAATCAATACCGTTTTGGCATCTTGATCTAATTCGACTTTATACACTAAACCGAGAGACACCAAACTGATTGGAATTTCCGGATCAAAAACCGTGTCTATTGCTTGCCAAACTTGCTCTTCATTAATATCGCTTGAACCTAAGTCTGCAAACTCTAATATTTCTGGCTGCTGGCCAATGGCTTCAGCATCGGTACCATCAATCCGTAGCATATTCCCTTGCCACGTCACTGTGTAATTACCACCGAGACTTTGGTTGATAGTAATAAATTGACCTTCTGGAATGCTAACCGGCTCACCGCTTGGCACTCGACGTGCTGGACAAGCACGCTGTGTTACGACCATTTTTTGCATGAAAGATTAACTCACACTAAAGCTTTCGCCACAGCCACATTCAGCCACAACGTTAGGGTTATTAAACTTCACAACTTCGTTAACGCCTTCACGCACCAAGTCAATCTCTGTTCCAGAAAGCATAGTAATCGACTGCGAATCCACCGCCAAAGTCACGCTATCAAAAGACAGCACAGAATCTCCTGCTGATGGTCCATCAACGATATCTAATACATAGGCAAAGCCCGTACAGCCACTTGCCTTGGTACTCAACCGAATCAATTTCTCTGGTTGCTTAACCAATTTAGAGGCAAAATATTTCTGCGCAGAAGCGGTTAGAGACACGCTAGAGGCAGGGTCAAATGTTGTTGCTGTCATTGAAACCTCCTAAGCCAACATTGTGCGCACTTTTTTCAGTGCAACAAACAAGGCGTCAACTTCTTCTAATGTATTGTAAATTGCGAAAGATGCACGGGCCGTACCCGGCACATTAAAACGAGCCATTAGCGGTTGTGCGCAATGATCTCCAGTACGAACAGCAATGCCTTGACGATCTAATAAGAAGCCAATATCCGCTGGATGCCCGTGATCCATGATAAAACTCAAAACACCAACTTTTTCTTTCGCTGTACCTATGATAGTCAAACCCTCAAACGCTTCCGCCAACTCAGTAGCATAATCCAATAAGGTTTTTTCATGCGCCGTAACGGCCTCTTGATCCAATGCACTAAACCAACGAATAGCTTCTCCTGTCGCGATAGCGTCGCCCACATTTGGCGTGCCTGCTTCAAAGCGATAAGGCAAAACGTTCCAAGTTGCTTCTTCTAAAGTTACCGTGGAAATCATTTCTCCACCAGTGCGCCAAACAGGCCAGCTTTCAAGAACAGATTCACGCCCCCAAAGCACACCAATACCCATTGGCCCATACAACTTATGAGCCGAGAAAGCATAAAAATCACAACCGATATTTTGCACATCAGCCCAACCATGAGCTGCACCTTGCGCTCCATCGACTAAAACCCAAGCACCAAATTTCTTGGCTTTGGCGGTCATTTCTTTAACTGGATTAATCGTACCTAACGCATTTGAGACATGAGGAAAAGCCACAAACTTGGTTTTTTCATTCAACATCGCATCGTAGGCGTCTTGATCTAATTCACCTTTATCTGTCACAGGAACCGTTTTCAAGGTCGCACCAGATACTTTACAAGCCTGCTGCCATGTCACCAAATTCGCATGATGATCCATTCCCGTCGCAATAATTTCATCACCAGGAGAAAGCAATGAACCCAGACCATTGGCAACAATATTAATGCTTTCTGTTGTGCCACTTGTCCAAATCACTTCTTCACGTTTTGGCGCATTAATAAATTCTTTAACAATGTCACGCGCCGCTTCAAATCGACGAGTGGCCTCATCCGCAAGACGATGTGCGCCACGATGTACGTTAGAATTACACGTCGTATAATAATCAACCAAAGCATCAATAACACATTGTGGCTTTTGTGTCGTGGCTGCATTGTCTAAATAAACCAAAGGCTTACCATCAATTTCACGTTTCAAGATAGGAAATTGATCACGGATAGCTGCTACATCAAAACTCATTCGATTCTCGCTTAGTTCACTTCCATCTGCGCAAAACGCTCACGAATAACAGGACGAATCCATTCCGCTAACGCCGCATTTGGCATTAAATCAATCAACTCATTAATGAAACCAAAGTTGAGCATCACCTGTGCTTTTGAACGACTTACACCACGGGTTTGCAAATAGTACAAAGCCTGCTTATCAATCTGAGCCACTGTTGCACCATGAGCACAACGTACGTCATCAGCATAAATCTCAAGCTCAGGCTTGGTGTTAATTTCCGCTGTATTCGACATCAATAGATTACGATTATTTAGCTCGGCTAATGTTTTCTGAGCATCACGATGAATATGAATGCGACCATTAAAAACAGCACGGGCGTGATCAGCTACGATACAACGAACGTTTTCTTCCGTTGTGCCGTTTGGCATCGCATGCTCAACCGTCGCATGAAGATCAAAAAGTTCTTTGCCATCTAGCAAATACATAGCATTTAACTTAGCATCAGCAAATTCGCCGGCATGAATAATGTCTGTATCCAAGCGAGATAAATCACTACCAAAAGCAACTATCGTACTGTGCATCGAGGCGTGATCTCGTAGATTAAAATGACTACCGCCAATCGCAACATTTGAACCTGTCTGCAAAGCAAAACGATAATGTTCAAGATGCGCTTTTTTAGCAATGTCATATTCTACAAAAGCGGTATTTAAGGTATCACCAGAAGCTTGAACATCTTCAATAACCGTTAGTCGAGAACCTTCAGCCAAACTTACTTGAACGCGAGTGTGAGACTCTGCACCTTGACTCAATAAAGAACTAATTCGGATAGGCTGTGTGATCTCAACACCCTCAGTAACTGAAATAACAATCACATCTTGTGCAAGCGCATCATTCACTAAACCAAACAAATGACGTTCTGGTTTAATCGTTGAAAACACGTCTAGTGCTTCTGCTTTTTGCACACCCTCCAAGTCTTGCCCAAGAGAAATAGACAAACCTTCTGGCAATATTTTGCTTAATTGTGAAGCATCATACTTGCCATTCACAAAAACCAATTCAATCGCAGATAAACCAGTCACTTCAACGGGAGACAACCCAATCACATCAGTGATGACTTTAGCGTTAGAGCGTTCAACAGAACGAAGTGGTGTATAACGCCATGCTTCTGTTTTACGCGTTGGCCAGTTAGTATTTGATAGCAACTCAACAGCATTCGCTCGTTTTGGAGCGAGCCAATCATTTACATCTTGCGCTCGAGTAATGGCGCTTTCTAACCATTCACTCATGCATTACCCCTCAAGTTCGTCTTCAGCTGGCTCTTTCTGTAACCAAGCATAACCTTGCGCTTCTAACTCGTGAGCAAGAGACGCATCGCCACTTTTCACGATCTTGCCGTCAGACAAAACATGAACAAAATCAGGCTTAATATAATCAAGCAGACGCTGATAATGCGTCACAACAATAAAGCTACGATCAGCTGATCTTTGGCTGTTTACACCTTCAGCAACCACCTGTAATGCATCAATATCTAAACCTGAATCAGTTTCATCAAGAATACAAAGTTGCGGCTTAAGTAATAGCATCTGCATTAGCTCATTACGCTTTTTCTCGCCACCTGAGAAACCTTCGTTCACGCCACGCTTAAGGAATGAAATAGGCAAGTTAACTTGCTTACAAGCCGCTTTTGCTTCTTTCAAAAAATCAGCGGATGTAATCGCATCTTCGCCACGCGCTTCACGTTGAGCATCAACAGAGGCTTTCAAAAATTCTAGATTACTTACACCTGGAATCTCTACTGGATATTGAAAAGCAAGAAACAAACCGGCACGAGCACGCTCTTCTGTTTCCATTTCAAACAAATCTTCACCGTTTAATGTAACGCTACCATCGTCTACGGCATAACCATCACGGCCAGATAAAACATAACCTAAAGTACTTTTACCTGCGCCATTTGGCCCCATAATGGCATGCACTTCGCCAGGTTTAATATCCAGACTTAATCCTTTAAGGATCTGCTTTTCTTCTACGCTTGCGTACAAATCTTCGATCGTCAGTAAACTTTTGGTATTTGACATCTTTAACAATTCCTTAACCTACAGAGCCTTCAAGGCTAATTTCTAGTAACTTGCCAGCTTCTACGGCAAATTCCATTGGTAATTCTTTAAATACTTCCTTACAGAAGCCATTCACTATCATAGAAACAGCTTTTTCAGGGTCTAGACCACGTTGACGACACAAAAACATTTGCTCATCACTGACCTTAGACGTAGTCGCTTCATGCTCAATAATCGCAGATGGATTACGGCTTTCTACATAAGGAAAAGTATGAGCACCACATTGATCACCAATAAGTAATGAATCACACTGAGTAAAGTTACGTGCACCATCGGCTCCTGGATTCATTCTAACAAGACCACGATAACTACCATTACTTTTACCAGCGGAAATCCCTTTGGCAATGATCGTCGATTTGGTATTTTTACCAATGTGAATCATTTTGGTGCCAGTATCGGCTTGTTGACGCCCACGAGTAAGAGCGACTGAATAAAACTCACCAACACTGTTGTCACCTTTCAAAATACAACTAGGGTATTTCCAAGTAACAGCTGAGCCTGTTTCTACTTGTGTCCAAGAAATTTTTGCACTGGTGTGGCAAATACCACGCTTAGTTACAAAGTTATAAATACCGCCCTTGCCGTTTTCATCACCTGGATACCAGTTTTGAACAGTCGAGTATTTAATCTCAGCGTTGTCCATAGCAACTAATTCAACAACCGCGGCATGCAATTGATTTTCATCGCGCTGAGGTGCCGTACAACCCTCCAAGTAACTTACGTGGCTGCCTTCATCGGCAATAATCAAAGTACGCTCAAACTGACCGGTATTTTGCTCATTGATACGGAAGTAAGTTGATAATTCCATTGGGCAGCGAGTGCCTTTTGGAATATAAACAAAAGAACCATCCGTAAACACAGCACAATTCAATGCAGCGTAATAGTTGTCTTTCTTAGGAACAACACTACCGATGTATTTTTTGACAAGCTCTGGATGCTTTTTAATTGCTTCGGAGATTGGACAAAAAATAACACCAGCTTCTTCTAATTTATCTCGAAAGGTTGTTACAACAGAAACAGAGTCGAAAACAGCGTCGACAGCAATACCCGCCAACATCTGTTGCTCAATCAGAGGTATACCAAGCTTTTCATAGGTACGCAGTAGCTCAGGGTCAACCTCATCCAAAGATTTAGGTTTATCCTTCATACTTTTTGGTGCGGAATAATAGGAGATAGCCTGAAAATCTATTTTTGGATAATCGACCAATGCCCAATCAGGCTCTTCCATTTTAAGCCATTCACGGAATGCACTTAAGCGCCATTCAAGCATCCATTCAGGTTCGCCTTTCATTTCAGAAATACGCTGGATGACACTCTCATCCAAACCAGGCTCAAACGTCTCCGATTCTACATCAGACACAAAACCAGCTTCGTATTCCCTTGCCAGCGCCTTATCTATCTGCTCAGTCATATAAAAACCCACTTTTGCTAGGAACAAACACACTGAGCATCAGAGCATTTGTTCTACTAAATTTATTCTTTACCTAATCAACAATCGCCGCACTAATTTTGTCATGTTCAAACTGACTTTGTCGGCCTTCAAAACTTTGTCTTTCGGCCACTTGTCGAACATCTTCTCGACGAACCAATTGTTCTAAACTAATGTTATTTAAGAAATCATGTATCTGATCACTTAGGTCACACCACAAGTGATGGGTAAGGCAGGTATTACCACCTTGACAATCACTACGACCTTTACATCCTGTGGCGTCAACGGATTCATTCACTGCATCAACTATCTGCGCAACAAAAATATCATCATTTGAACGACTAAGACGGTAACCACCACCTGGACCTCTTACACTGGTCACCAGTGACTTTTTGCGAAGCTTAGAAAACAACTGTTCAAGATAAGAAAGTGATATTTCTTGTCGATTCGAAATATCCGATAAAGACACTGGCCCTTGATCCGAATGCAACGCCAAATCAAGCATGGCGGTGACTGCATAACGACCTTTTGTTGTCAGGCGCATAAGCTATCCAATTAAGATTATTCTGTGAGGGTAAATAGTACACAAAACCTACTGTTTCTATCAAGTATTTACCTGACTATTTTAGTAGGTTATTACAACCTCTAATAATCGAGCTGTATTTTACGTGTACCGAGAGGAAAACTAAACCGAAGAATGTGGTTTCATAATGCATCATTGGCAGAAAACATAGCACTACCCAATCAATACAAAACACACACAGAAAAAAACGAGGCGAAACTTGTTCTTTTTCTGTAAACAAGCAGACTACTGGTTACATACATAGATTAAAGTACACACAATCATGAAATCAAAACCCGACAACGAACAATTATTCGAAACAGAAGCACCAAACAAAAAATCTAAAGGACTTTTGATCGCCTTCTTTTTGTGTTTCATATTCAGTGTAGCGACCTCTTCTGGGGTTACTTTTTTTCTTATGCAGCTTCCCGAAGAAGACAAAATTACTGATAAAGATAATGAGCAGGATGCTCTACTCCTTAGCTTTAAGGAGTCCATTGAAGAGCAAAATACAAAACTAATAATAATGAAGGATCAAAATAATGTCTTGCAGCTTTATCTCAGACACAGCAGTGCAACAGCATTAAAAAATATTCTCATCAATCAAGAGCAAAACATTCAGGCTTATCTAAAAGTAATGAAGTTAGCAATGAAAGATTTATCTGACATTGTCCCAAGAACAACAGATTGGAATGATGAATACCAGTATCAATTAGATCTTGCCCAAAAAGGCAGTATGAAAAGGGAAGACTTACTTAAGCTATTGAAAACTGGCGAACCAAACGATACAAGATCAGCTGGACAATAAAAATTTAGGCTATCAAACCCATAAAAGAGGTTTGATAGCCTAAGATCATTAGATATAAGTCTCTATTGTAAAAAATCAAATCTCCGCAGCCAGCACAGTCCCTTGCTTAATCGCGCGCTTTGCGTCCAATTCTGACGCAACATCAGCACCACCAATCAAATGAACTTTTTGGCTGATCTCATCCTCCAACAATCGATTCGGCTCTTGACCCGCACAAACAACAATAGTATCAACATCCAAACAGCAATCTTCACCATTAATAGAAAGATGAAGCCCTTGATCATCAATACGTTGATAATCACAGTTAGAGTGAAACTCAACGCCTTTCGCAAGTAACTCGGCCCTATGTATCCAACCTGTTGTTTTACCTAATTTCGACCCTACTTTACTTTTCTTACGCTGCAATAAAAAAACATTTCTTTCAGCCTTCTCGAACACAGGTTTCACCCCTTCGATACCACCTCGAGCCGACAAAGTCATATCAACACCCCATTGATACATAAAATCTTTAATGCTTTGCTGCTTTGGTACCTCTTTGTGTATTAAGTATTCAGAAACATCAAAGCCAATACCGCCAGCGCCAATAACAGCGACACGCTTTCCAACAGAAGCCCCGTTCATCACATCCAAATAACTCAGTACTTTTTTATGTTCAATACCTTCTATAGCTGGCGTTCTTGGCAAAATCCCTGTCGCTAAAACCACTTCATCATATTGAGCCGCCTTGAGATACTCGCCATCAACCCGTGTATTCAACTGAAGGTCTACACCTGTAATTTCAATTTGACGTTGAAAATAACGCAAGGTCTCAAAAAACTCCCCTTTACCAGGAATACGCTTAGCAATATTAAACTGACCACCAATTTCACTTAATGCATCATATAAGGTTACAGAGTGACCTCGTTTTGCCGCCGTTGTGGCGAATGCCAATCCTGCAGGCCCAGCACCAATAACAGCAATTCGCTTTGATTTCTCAACTGGAAAAATAACTAATTCTGTTTCATGACAAGCTCTAGGATTAACAAGACAAGACGTTAATTTGTTTGCAAAGGCGTGATCCAAACAAGCCTGATTGCAACCAATACAAGTGTTAATTTCATCGGAACGGTTTTGTTCAGCTTTTAAAACAAACTCAGGATCTGCAAGAAACGGTCTGGCCATAGAGACAATATCAGCATCACCCCGAGCAAGAACCTGCTCAGCAACATCAGGCGTATTAATTCGATTTGAAGTTACCAAAGGAACCGTTAATGATTTACGCAATGCGGCGGTAACCCAAGTAAATGCTGCTCTAGGAACCTTGGTAGCAATGGTTGGAATTCTAGCCTCATGCCAACCAATCCCAGTGCTGATAATGTTTACTCCCGCTTTTTCGATTTCTAAACCAAGCTGTACCACTTCCTCTAGACTGCTACCACCTTCAACTAAATCCAACATAGATAAGCGATAAATAATAATAAAGTGTTCACCAACCGAAGCCCGAATACGCTTAATAATTTCAATGGGCAATCGAATCCGGTTAGCATACTCTCCACCCCACTCATCATCCCGATGGTTGGTTTTTGCGGCAATAAACTGATTTAAGAAATAGCCTTCAGACCCCATCACTTCAACACCATCATATCCAGCTTTTTGAGCTAAAATGGCTGTATTTATAAAATCCGATATTTGTTTTTCAATCCCCTCTTCGGTCAATGCTTCTGGCTCAAAAGGATTTATTGGCGCTTTAATCGCAGATGGCGCAACAGATTTAGGATTGTAGGCATAACGACCTGTGTGCAATATTTGCATACAGATTTTTCCACCTTCTTTATGAACGGCATCCGTAATGAGGCGATGATTTTCTGCATCATGTTCTGATGTCATTGCAGCTGCGCCAGCATAAACCGCACCTTCAGAATTAGGTGCAATACCACCTGTCACAATAAGCGCAACGCCACCTCGCGCACGTTCTGCATAAAAAGCAGCCATACGTTCGATTCCACCCTTCATCTCTTCTAAGCCTAAATGCATAGACCCCATTAACACTCGGTTTCTTAATTGTGTAAAACCTAAGTCTAACGGTTCAAATAAGTGCGGATAGGTACAATGACTCATAGTAACAACTCTCTTTATTTTTTATTTTGACACCGTCAAGATAAATTTAAATTTTGACACTGTCAAGATAAGAGGTTCTAATAAAAAAATGTCTACTCTAAAAAAGCAATATCATCATGGCGACTTAACCAAGTCGCTACTCGAATCAGCCGCTTTGATCATTAAAGAACAAGGTGTAGAAAGTCTCAGCATGCGTAAACTTGCAGACGTCGTTGGCGTATCAAGAACCGCCCCCTATCATCACTTTAAAGACAAAAACGCCCTACTCTGCGCTTTAGCTGAACAAGGATTTTACGAACAAGAAAAAATTCTCAATAACTTAATCGCACAAAAGCAGTCGGGGGAAAAGTCTTTTACTCAATATGTTCATTTATACCTGGGGTATGCCCAACAACACTCTGAAACTTATGACCTAATGTATGGCAGAGCAATTTGGAAAGCAGGTGAGCCAAATGATGCATTAAAAGCAGTATCAAAGCGCACATTTAAAGTATGGATTGAGTGGGTAGAAGTCCTACAAGATCAAAAAGTATTAACAGATACTAATACTCCATTAAGAATTGGACAAACAACATGGGCAAGCCTACACGGGCTCGCAAGACTCATTATAGATGGCATTTATCTAGAGCAATCTGACCTATCAGAAATGATAGATCAAATGGTGAAAAACCTATGCATTGACAGCTCAACCTGCGCCTAGGTTAGCTCGAGTATTAGACAATGATTCCTCTTTTCGTAATCTTCTAACATCTTGATGACCTAAATAAAGTAAAGGTAAGATAACAAAAAGAGCTCCAATAAATAGACCTAAATCAGGCACTTCCCCAAATATTAACCAACCAATCAGAAAAGCAAAAATGAGGCCTGAATATTCAGCACTGGTCACTTTGCTCGATGCAATATAACGATACCCTATCAAACAAGACACTGCATATAAAATAGAGCAAACTGAAGACAAAGCGGAGTAAAGCAATAGATCAACCTGAAAAGCCTCTCCCTCCCAAATGGCCAACCCAGCAGCCATGGGCAAAGCAAAAAACTGTGTGATACATAAGCCACAAAGCATACCTTGATTCTGTGGTAACTTTTTAATTAGCAAACTGTTCGTTGCCAACACAATTGCAAAAAGAACAGCGCTGATCATTCCTGAACTAATTTCAGTAGGTCTTAGGATAACCAATATACCAATGAAGCCGAGCACAGCTGAAACAACTACTTCAAACGACAAACGCTCTTTATAGAAGAAAGCACCAAATAGCATAATAAAAATTGGCGCCGTATAAAATACTGAGTTTGCCGTTGCCAAAGAGAGCTCAGACAAAGATAAGGTAAGAAGAACCCCAGCTAAAACCCACATATTTCCACGAAGAAAATGAAGCTTCAAACCTACAAAAACAACAGATTGAGGACGATATAAATGCCTGATATACACTATTGGGAATAGAATCAGAAACATGAAAGCAGCACGTAAAAAGGTGAGTTGAAAGACAGCAACATCAGGACCAGCTAACTTAATAAATACGTCGCACAAGGTAGCAAAAAAACTCCCCAACACTAGGACAAAAATAGCGCTGGCGACAGTGCGTCCTGACATAACATTTCCTCTTGAATAGCATTTAATATTTTATACTTGTAGTTTAATCAGTTATATATATTAGTTAAAATGATATATTTAGAGTAAGCATTAGTTATTTGGATGATAAACATGTTGCCACCTCTAAAATCACTCCCTGTATTTGAAACTGTAGCCAGATTGAATAGTTTTTCGTTGGCGGCAAACGAGTTAAACGTCAGCCAAAGTGCGGTATCTCATCAAATACGAATTTTAGAAAATCATCTTGGGGAAACACTTTTTCATCGCCAAGGCCGAAATTTAGAATTAACAGCTGAAGGGAGGCATTATCTAGATGTAATCAGTAACTCACTTCTACAAATAGCTCAAGCAACAAACCAGATAAAAGGTGAGCAAGAAACCCATATAAGATTGGCTGTATATAGCTCATTTGCCGTTTACTGGTTGATCCCTCGACTACCTGAATTAAAACGTTTATATCCAAATTTAGAATTAAGCATTGAAATGAGCCATGGATCACCTGATTTATCAGATCGTACCGCCGATCTTTTCATAACTACAAAACAAGAAAAAAGAGGGTTTTGCTTTAAACCTCTTTATAAAGAAGAACTATTTCCTGTTTGCAGTCAGCATTACCTCGAGACGATTAAAAACAAATTAAATGTTACTTCACACAAAGAACTCACAGATAAACTAAATACAATACCCAGCCCTTTAGCTAAATTCTCATTAATTACCTCTTATAGTATCTACGATCGTCACACAGAGGATTGGAAATGTTGGTTTTCAAGTCAAAAACAGTCACTACCAAGCACTGTACAATTCCATCGATTTAGTCATCTCATGCTGGCTTATGAAGCAGCAAAGCACTCCCTTGGCATTGCACTTGTCAATGACTATATGATGAATGAAAAAAATGACGAGCAAGCACTGGTTAAACTACCTTGCAATGCTTTTGAGACAGGTGACAATTTTTATTTGGCTTATAAAGAAAGTCGAAAAAATGAAGACGCCATTCAATATTTAAGAAAGTGGTTAGCTGAAGAAGCCAAAGCATTAGCCTAAATATTGTTATATAAAATCTATAAAAAATACCTCATCTTGTCTTACTCCAGGTAACCCTCTCCCTTTTTTAACAGCATTTAACCTGAAATAAATCACTAAAATAAAAATAACAGCACCATTATTGTTCACTGTATTAGGTAAACCCCAAGGATAAAGTTTAATTAATTAGTAAATTGATTTGAGAGTTAGACGCTTGAAACGTTAATGTAAAAGTGAAGTCATTATTAAATTAAGGAGTCATCAGATGGATTTAATTAGAATCATTTTTTCAATTTTACTGCCACCTTTAGGTGTATTTTTACAAGTTGGTATCGGCGGCGTTTTCTGGCTAAACATACTATTAACTTTATTTGGTTATATTCCGGGCGTCATCCACGCAATATATATTATCGGAAAACGCTAATAAACAATTAACAGCTCAAAAAGGTCATGATTTATCACGACAGGTGGCTTTTTTCTTGACCTTAAAACCGGCGGTTCACGCTTCGCTCACCCAATAATTTGGATAGAGTCTGATTGGGTCTTGTAGATTTAATGAGGGAGGCACGACCGTGATCAAACGGCTCTTGTTGTGGTTTTAGATGATGCGTAATTTCATTGTGTCACATCACTTTTATCGTCGGATCACGCTTCGTACCTCATCTCATCCGACCTTGTATCTCTCCTAGAGTTTCTGTTTAGCTAATAGAGGCTCTAAGAATCCGGTGAAGCCGTGTCCGACCTTAGCATTAAATGCTGTTTTGTAGATTACGCTCCCGGGTTCTTCATCTTGTTATATTGAATGGTATCCAGGTGCCTATTTATTAGTGACGCCGTATGAACAAGGGTAATAAAAGATGAATAATATTGGGATAGATATCAGTAAACATAAATTGGATTGCTTGTGGTTAAAAGACCCTGAACTCAATAAAGTAAAAACGAAAGTATTTAAAAATACGTCTAAGGAACATCAGCTTTTAGGACGTTGGCTATTAGAGCAAACACAGGCAGATGCATCTGATATAAGAATCGTATTAGAAGCAACAGGTGTTTACCACGAAGCCGTTGCGTATTCACTTCACCAGCAAGGTTTTATCGTATGCGTGGTAAACCCAGCTAGAGCGAAGGAGTTTGCAAAGAGTTTAGGCCATCAACATAAAACGGACACTAAAGACAGTTTGGCTCTAGCCTTATTTGGGCAGGCTATGAAGCCTGACGTATGGGAACCTGAACCATTAGAAATCAAAGAGTTAAGATCTTTAATTTCTCGCTTACAAGCACTTGAAATGGATTATCAAAGAGAGTTTAACCGCTTAGAGAAAGCGCAAGTGAGTCAAGAATCTAATCGTATTATTGAGTCTTTAGGCTTAATGATGAAGCATTTAAAAGATGAAAAATTAAGATTAGAACAGGATATTGATGGTCACATTAACCGCCGTCCTCACCTAAAAAAGAACCAGGAATTACTTTGTAGCATACCTGCAATTGGACCTGTTTTATCACGAATAATGGTCAGCATTATTCATAGTGATCGATTTAAATCTGCAGGGCAAGTGTCGGCTTTTCTTGGTCTTATTCCTAAGATTCAAGAGTCAGGTTTATGGAAAGGTCGGAGCAGATTAAGTAAAAGAGGCCCAGCAAAAGTCAGATCAAAACTGTATATGGCCGCCATTGTTGCCATAAGATACAACCCAGATATTAAAAATCAATATGAACGATTATTGGCAAATGGAAAGACTAAAATGCAAGCTTTAGGTGCCGCTATGCGAAAGCTTGTACAAATTTGTTTTGGTGTTATTAGGCACCAAAATGAATACTACCCACAGCTTAAAAATTAAGTTGCGAGTAGTTAGGAGAGATGGTATCTACTATTGACTAGCGCCTGACAGGTTTCGCTTTTAAAGAGAAGCGCTTCTTTATTGGCATTTGCGCTGACGCGTTGAG
>NZ_JAMB01000003.1 GCF_000521805.1 Marinomonas ushuaiensis DSM 15871 | reverse complement strand
GTGAGAGTAGGTCGTCGTCAAGCTTGAATTAAAAAGAACCCCATATGACCATGTTGTGTGGGGTTTTGCAAAGAGACTCATGTGAGACGGTGATTCTTCGTCAAGCTTGAATTAAATCTAACCTAATTATTGGTTAGTAGAAAATTGATTTCATTAGACAGTTTCTAATGAAGCAAACCAGTTTTCTTGATGATCATAGAGGCGTTGAACCACCTGATCCCATCCCGAACTCAGAAGTGAAAAGCGTCATCGCCGATGGTAGTGTGGGGGATCCCATGTGAGAGTAGGTCGTTATCAAGATTTAATTAAGAGAGCCCTGATTACTTAAGTAATCAGGGCTTTTTTTGTTTTAAAAATACAAAATAAATTTTTATGGTAGGGATAACTAATTAATGTGACTGTTAGGTGCACGTCTGGAATAATCTGCGATTGCATGATTTAGGGTCTTTATTTGTTTATGCTATCAATTTTTTGTTTTAAATGTTGGCTGATAAAAATAATATGTGCACTAATGATTACAGAACTAATTAATACTTGAGTTATTTACTATTTTTCTCTATTGTTAAAAGGGTATATATCTTTTAATTAATAAATACGAGGTCGATAATGAGAGGGAATTTAGGTAAATATCTTATATCTCTAATTAGTTTTTCTATGGTTTTTTCTTCTATGTTTGCATCAGCAAATACATTAGAAAAAGTACAAGAGGCAGATACCATTACAATTGGTGTTGCCAATGAAGTTCCTTATGGCTATACCACTCCAGATGGAGAGCCTGCAGGTGAGGCGCCGAGCATTGCCGTGCATGTTCTGAATAATTTAGGTGTAGCAGACGTAAATGTTGTTGTAACTGAATTTGGTTCCTTGATTCCAGGTCTTCGAGCTGGTCGTTTTGATGTCATCGCGGCAGGTATGTACATTACGCCGAAACGCTGCGAGCAGATCTTATTCTCCAATCCTACATATAGTATCGGTGAAGGCTTTTTGGTTAAGAACGGTAATCCAGAAGCTCTAAATGGTTACGATGATATTAAAGATAAGTCTGCGAAGTTAGGTGTGATGTCTGGTTCCGTTGAGTATGGTTATGCTCGTGATTTTGGTATTCCACTTAGTAACATTGTGACATTGCCAGATTATCCATCAGGTGTAGCAGCTCTTAAGTCTGGCCGTATTGATGCCCTTGCGGGGACAAGTTTGACGATGGCTTCTTTAGCTCAGAAAGATACCCGTGTTGAATTAGCGCAGCCTTTTACTCCTCTTATGATTAAAGGTAAATCTATTAAAGGATACGGTGGTTTTGGTTTCCGTCCTGCAGATACCGCTTTGCGTGATGCATTCAATGGGGAGCTTAAGGGTTTTATTGATACAGAGTCTCATATAGCAATGGTGGAAACTTACGGTTTTGGTAAACATACTTCGCCTGGCGATATGACCGCTAAGAAACTGTGTCAATAATACTAGGGAATTGAATTCATGGAATTTGGAGAGATTGTCTCCGTATTACTCCAAGGGGCTGTTGTTACAATTGAAATTGTAGCAATGGCTTTGCCTCTCGCCATTATTATGGCATTTAGCTTTGGTTTAATTCGTCTTTATGCATCTGCACCATTCAAACAAATTGCAATTTTTTATATAGAGTTTTTCCGTGGTACATCCGCATTAATTCAGTTGTATTGGATTTATTTTGTTTTGCCGTTTTTCGGTATTACGATTGATGCGATGACAGCCGCCGTTGTAGCGTTAGGATTGAATATTGGGGCTTATGGGACAGAGGTCGTTCGAGGTGCTATTCAGTCTGTTCCAAAAGGGCAATTTGAAGCTTCAATAGCACTGAACTTCACAGCGACTCAGCGACTATGGCGCATTATTATGCCGCAAGCGCTTGTTAATATGATTCCACCATTTGGTAATTTAGCGATTGAGTTGGTAAAAGCAACATCGCTTGTTTCTCTGATTACGATTGGTGATTTAACATTTAAAGCAAAGTCTCTAGCGGATACAACACTGCAAGTTGGTGAAATCTTCGGAGTTGTTTTGGTCTTATATTTTGTGATGGCTCAGTGTTTGATGTTTTTTATTAAACGTTTAGAAAAACGCCTTAGTAAAGGTTTAGGTCGTGGAGGGATTCATTCATGAATGGATTTCATTGGGACTGGGCGTTCATGTGGGAAGTGTTTCCTATCATTTTGTCTGCCGCTAAAGTGACTTTGTTGGCTACCTTGCTAGGCAGTATTTTTGCTATCGTGATGGGGTTAGTTTTTGCTTTATTACGACGTAATTCAAGTAAAACAATACGATTGAGTGTTTATTGGGTCGTCGAATTTATTCGTAGCACACCATTGTTAGTTCAGATCTTTTTTCTTTATTACGTTATGCCAGAATTCGGAATCAGTATGTCTCCGTTGGTTACTGGGGTGTTTGCTCTTGGTCTTCATTATGGCGCTTACTTATCTGAAGTTTTTCGTAGCGGTATTGATGGCATTGAAAAAGGTCAATGGGAAGCTGCTCGAGCGTTAAATTTATCTAAGTTAGATACTTACAAAGACATTGTTCTTCCTCAGGCGATTCGTCCAATGATTCCTGCGACAGGCAATTACATTATTGCTATGTTCAAGGAGACGCCACAGCTTTCGGCCATTACTTTATTAGAAATGCTACAAATGGCGAAAATCATTGGCTCTGAAAACTTTCGATATTTAGAACCATTTACTTTGGTCGGGGTTATGTACTTGGTGTTTAGTCTTTTAGCTGCTTTTGGTATTCATCAGCTTGAAAGGCGCTTTCCAAAAGAAGGATTTAGTTTGAAATGAGCACACCTATTATTGAGTTTAAAAATGTTAAAAAGTGCTTTGGTGAAACCGTTATTTTTAGTGACTTCAACTTCAAAGTTGAAGAGAACGAGATAGTTTCTATTATTGGGCCAAGTGGCTCAGGTAAAAGTACATTATTGCGCATATTGATGACCTTAGAAGGGATTGATGGCGGTTATATAAATATAGCGGGTGAGTCCTTATGGCACATGCTGTGGCAGGGGCAATATGTACCTGCTAATAACAAGCATTTACATAAAATGCGAAATCATCTAGGCATGGTTTTCCAGCATTTTAATTTGTTTCCGCATATGACCGTCAAGCGTAATATTACTGAAGCTCCAATGCGAGTTAAGGGGATTTCCAGAGAGGAAGCCGAAGCGTCAGCAGAAAGGTTGCTTCAGCTTGTTGGTTTGGCTGATAAAGCGGATAGTTACCCAAATGATTTATCCGGTGGTCAGAAGCAGCGAGTAGGGATTGCGAGAGCTCTTGCGATGAAGCCATCTATATTACTCTTAGATGAGATTACATCGGCTTTGGATCCAGAATTAGTCGATGAGGTGTTGGATGTCATTCGTAACCTTGTTAAAGAAGAAAGCTTCACTATGCTACTTGTAACTCATGAAATGTACTTTGCTCGTGAAATTAGTGACAGGGTGTGCTTTTTTGATAAAGGCGCTATTGTGGAGGAGGGTAAACCGGAGGCTATTTTCACACAACCTCAAGAAGAACGAACAAAAGCATTTTTAAATGCTTACCTTGGACAATAATTAAGAGCTATGAGCAGAGCTACTATTAAGCACGAACTACAATTAATAGAAGCTCTATTGATAATGACTGTATAATTTACTTCAAATTTTATTGGGTGTTAATTGTATGGATTCGTTATATAGCGTTATTTTGTTAACGCTTTTTGCGGGCTTGGCTATGCCTGTAGGGGCTCTACTTGCTCATTTTGAAAAAATTAAATCAGTATTGTTAGAAGATGAATTAATACATGGTATTACGGCTTTTGGTGGTGGGGCATTATTGTCTGCCATTGCTTTAGTATTAGTGCCAGAAGGAATCGAGCAATTCTCTCCTTGGTCTTCTGTTATTTTGTTTTTATTAGGCGGCATCGCATTCATGCTACTTGATATTCAACTATCAAAAAGCAAAACATCAATGAGTCAGTTAGTGGCGATGTTGGCAGATTTTATTCCAGAATCCTTGGCTCTTGGTGCTGCTATCGCTTTAGGTGGTTCAGAAGCCGTATTGTTAGCAGCTCTTATTGCTATGCAAAACCTACCTGAAGGCTTCAATGCTTTTCGAGAGCTAAAGAGTTCTTCGAACTATTCTTCCTATAAAATCGTATTTTATTTTTTTATTCTTGCTTTATGTGGCCCTGTTTCTGGGGTTATTGCGTTTATCTGGCTTGCTGAATGGCCAGCATTAATTTCTGGTGTTATGTTGTTTGCTTCTGGCGGAATTCTATATGCAGTCTTTCAGGATATTGCACCTAAAGTTGTATTAGAAAAACATTGGGCGCCACCAATGGGAGCTGTGATGGGTTTTGCTCTTGGTTTAGTTGGTTTTATGTTAAGTCATTAAATGAGGCCTTTACAAGACTACTACGCTTGTTAATGACTCTAAATAATAGATAAAAATGTATACAAAAATTAATCATTTAGAATATAGTGATCATGCTTTAACAATTTAAAGGGATGAGTCTGTGTTCAAGATAGTAAATGATATGAGTGTGAGTGCTTTAGTTGCAGGCTTTATTGCTGTGCTAATTGGTTTTGCGAGTTCAGTCGCCATTGTTTTTCAGGCCGCCCAAGCCGCCGGTGCAGACGAAAATATGATCGTGTCTTGGATTATGGCTCTTGGCTTTGGTATGGGGGCAACCTGTTTTTTCCTATCTTTATGGTATAAATTCCCTGTTATTACGGCTTGGTCAACACCTGGAGCCGCATTACTTGCTACGAGTTTAGGCTCTATTACTTATCCTGAGGTGATTGGGGTATTTGTTTTCGCTGGCCTGTTAGCTGTATTAACCGGCGTGTCTGGTTTATTTGATAAAGTCATGCGCTTGGTACCTTTGCCTATTGCTTGTGCGATGCTGGCAGGTGTTTTATTTCAGTTCGGCCTTTCAATTTTCGACTCAATGGTAGGTGATGCTTTTCTTGTTGGCACTATGCTGCTGGCTTATTTAATTGGTAAACAGCTTTTACCTCGTTATGCTGTTCTCTTTGTTTTAATAGCTGGCGTTGTTTTTGTATTAGGTCGCTCTGAGACTCATTTCTTATCAAATATTCCTTTCAATATTGGTTCTCTAATTTGGGTTTGGCCTGAATGGAATGTCGGTGCTCTCATCGGTATAGGGTTACCCCTGTATATTGTTACCATGACTTCTCAAAATATACCTGGCGTTGCAGTAATGCGCAGTAGTGGTTATGAAACACCAGTATCACCATTGATTAGTTGGACCGGCTTTACGTCTGTTGTATTGGCGCCATTTGGTGGTTTTGCTTTCAATTTAGCGGCAATCACGGCAGCGATTTGTTCTGGTCAGGAATGCCATAAAGATCCTAAACGTCGATATATAGCAGGTTTATCTGCTGGCGTTTTTTACGCCATTGCCGGATTAGCTGGTACTTCTGTTGTTGCTTTATTCTCGGTGTTTCCTGCGACTATGATTGCAGCTTTGGCTGGGATTGCCTTGCTGGGAACAATTGGTATGAATTTAAAAACAGCTATGATGGATGATGCTAACAGAGAGGCGGCGCTTGTTACTTTTTTAGTGACGGTTTCAGGTGTTTCTTTTGGTGGTATTGCTTCTGCATTCTGGGGGATTTTATTTGGTGTTATTTGCCTTTTGATATCGAAAATTAGGTTTAAGTAAGGTTTTCTCAATGGAAATTAGTAAAAAAATTAAAGAAGACATATTAAACAATCGATTAGCAAGGGGCGTTCCCCTTCGTCAAGTTAAGTTATCAAATCGTTATGATGTCAGTAGAATTCCCATAAGAGACGCACTTTTATCTTTGAAAGGTGAGGGTTGGTTAGTGCCTCATGGTAAAGCCGGAGTCATGATTCCTGCTTTGAATTGGAAAGAAGCTGAAGATCTTTATTTAATGCGCGCAGGATTAGAGTGTCTGCTGTTTGGCATGGCATTTGATAAAATTACCAATGAAGATATTAGGCATGCGAAAGCCTTTTTTGCTGAGCTAAATAAAGAAAGCTTAACACTAGTAGAAAAAGGTGAACTTAACTGGTTTTTTCATAACGCCTTATATCAAGCTGCAGATAGACCAACTTTACTGCGAGTGGTAGAAGGATTAAATAAACAAGCAGTACGTTATCTTGGCTTTCAATATGGTCCTTTAGGGTATCGAGAAACGAGTCAAAAACAACATGAGGCATTGCTTTTGCTAATTGAATCCAAAGACAAAAAATTAGCACTTACTTATTTGAGAGAGCATATTGAAAAGGCGGGTAAATTGCTTACTCAATACTTGAAAAGCCTAGAGATTAAAGAGTTCTAGTAAGAGCTATTCTGATTGAGGTAGGTAGACAGCCAAGCTGGCACCACCAATAGATGACGATGTCTCTTTCTTAATATAGCCTTGGATATCATTCACAGTATGAGCTGTGGCTGAGAGCTCGGCGAAATATAAGCCTAAGCCAGTATTTGCTTCAATGAAGTCTTCAGAGAAATCGTCACTTAGACTATCTTTGAATCCTTTGCCATCATCTTCTATAGAGATAATGAGAAAATTGTCTTTTTTTCTAGCTTGAATCAGTATCTTTGATTTCGCAAAGCGAAAGGCATTATAAACAGCTGTACCAACAACAGCTGTCATTAGCCGCTCATCAAATACGCCGGTTAAACTAGGGTCGCAGATGTAATTTAAATCTAGGTTTTTGGCTTGAGCAGAAGGTTGTAAGGCAAATACTTGGTCGTCTAAAAACTCATCGATTAAAAAGGTGTCAACATGTAGTTCATAGCCATCAGATGCCAAACGATATAGGTATAAATATTCCACCCATTCATCGTTTAATTTCTTTAAAGATTCTTCGATTGATACAATTTTATTTCGGCTTGAGTCTTTATTATCTATCGAATCTTTTAGACCTTGAAGTTGGTATAAAAGTGTACCCACTTGGTTTTTACTTTCATGTATGGCGCTAGCAAGAATAGTACTAATATTTAATTTTTTCATTTCTAGCCTTCAAATACTTTAAGATAAGTGGCGCTTTGTTCTTTGGTTGGTGTAATCGCAGTATCATTTAGCCAAGTATCAAATATTTGTTTGGCTGTTAGGATATCATTATCTGCTAAATAGACGTCTATCTCGTAACTGTATGCTTTTGCTTTGTTTATAGGATCTTCAAAAAAGAGTTCATTGAACTTTTTAAGTGTAGTATCGAAGTTATCTTTCTGGCGAGGTATTAAAGGCCCTTCATCGGAAATTCTAGCAAGAGACTCTAAATGACAAATATAAGGTTCTACCGTGTTATAACAGGAATGCTTTGCTAAAAAAACGGCTCTTCGGTAAGCCATTTCTGCCGTTATATTATCTTTCAATAAAAGACTTACTCTACCTAACTCCATCTGGCGTAATATATTTTTAGGTGATCGAGCAATAGCTTCACTCAATGTTTCTTGTGCTGAAGTAAGATCACCTTGAGCTAATTGGATTTTTGCCAACCAATCATAAGCACTGACAAAAAACCTGTTATCAAGCATTAATTGGCGAAAGCATTGTTCTGATTTTTCTAAATTATCTAGGAAAAAGTAAGATTTTGCTTTACCAAATAATGCCCATGGCATTTTTCGGTCTTTTAATGTGTTTTTAAATGATGAAAGAGCGTCTTTATATTCTTGTAGCTCTAGAAGACTTTCTCCGATAATTCTTTCGCATTTGCCAATTAGGGTGGGGTATTTTTTTATGACCAATTCGGCTTCAGTTATTGCTCTTCGGTAGTCGTTTGCGTCAAGAGCTATATTAACATTATAAAGTCGTTCTTTTGTTTCTAATAATTTCCTTAGGCGGCGTTGTAATATGGCTTGAGAAAAAGGTTTAGTAATGTAGCCATCAGGTTGAAATTCAATAGCACCCATAACCATCTGAATAGAGGTTTCAGCCGTAACCATAAGGTAGGTCGCTGTATTAGGGATCAATTTTGAATGTCTGACTTCTTCTAACAGTTGTTGGCCATCCTTGCCGTTGCCTAAATTGTAATCAGATAAGATGACATCAAAAGATTTACTTTGCAGTAGCTCAATAGCAGCTTCGGCTTTCATTGCGATATCAATGGATGTAAATCCGAAGTCTGTCAGCATTTTTCGCTGCATGATGCGTGCTTCTGCCATGTCCTCTATAAGTAATGCTTTTTTCTTAGAGAAATCCATTTGAGCCATAAATAATTACATTCCAGTTTTAGCTGTTATAAAAAAGACTTATTTTTATCGACAACGAGATCTTCTGAAAAAATTTCATCTTCTTCAGAGGTCTGTTGTGGTATCGAATAAGATTCACTTGCCCAAGCACCTAAATCAATGAGTTTGCATCTTGCGCTACAAAAGGGTCTATCAGGGTTTTCCTGAGACCAAGGTGACTTTTTTTGACATGTAGGGCAAGCAACTAAGGTTACGGTATTACTCTTTAACATACTAATAACTCTAAAATTTTTTCATGCAATGTAATGACTTTAGCATTCATTTCGTTAATATTACCAGAATTTTCCAAGACTAGATCCGCTCTATTTATACGTTCACTGTTACTTAATTGTGTCGCAATAATTTTTTCTGCATTTTCTCGGCTTATTTGGTCTCTCGCTATTACTCGTTGTAGCTGGATCTCGCTTGAAACATCAATCGCAATTACGAATTGGCAAATAGTATTCTGTTTTGTTTCGAATAATAAGGGATGGACGAGCAACGCATATTTTGAAGAGGTGTTGTTCAGTTGGGTTTGAATTTCTTTTCGTATGGCTGGGTGTGTAAGTGATTCGAGCCATAATCGTTCTTTGGGTTCGTTAAAAATAATGGTGCGAAGAGCGCTTCGGTTCAAAGAGCCATCTTTTAAAAGAATACTGTCACCATAGTGTTGATGAATTTGACTAAGGCAATCAGACCCTGGCTTAACCACGAATCTAGCAACATCATCAGCATCGACACTTTGAATACCTATCGCATTAAAACACTTTGTGATTGTGCTTTTGCCTGAACCTATGCCACCAGCAAGGCCAATAATAGGAGTTGTATTGTTCATCATAAATAAAACACTATTATTCCTGAAAAAATTAAAAACGGACCAAATGGAATTTGTTCGGAGCCACCTTTATTGAAGGTTATAGTGTATAGGATTCCGACTAGACTTGCACAAAGTAGTAAGGCAGACAAATTTGAAATGCCCAGCCAAGCGCTAAGGGCTGATATTAATTTTACGTCGCCTAAGCCTATTCCTTCTTGCTTTCTGATTGTTGAATAAAACAGACGTAAAGAATATGCAAAACAATAACCAATAAGGATTCCAAGTACGCTGGTCTCTAGTGTCATATTCAATAGGTGGATTGATAAAGCGCAGATTAAAATGATGACACAACATTCATCTGGAATGAGTTTATGTTCCAAATCAATAACGGTAGTTGTTATTAAGGCACTGATTAGGGTTGTGTGTAATATTAATGAATACGTATCTAAAGGAAGCCATAACAAAGGTAGGCATAAAATCAGATGTAAAGCCTCTATGATGGGATATCGATAGGAAATCGAATGTTTGCAATATCGACACTTACCCTTAAGCAGTAAAAAACTAACTATAGGAAGTAAATCAAACCATGCTAATAAATGTGAGCAGTGGCTGCAGTGTGATCTTTTTGCTTTTATTGAGTCTTTACTGTCGATAAAAGGAATGGACAGTAGATGATGTGCTTCTTTACGCCATAAATAAAAGCACTTGGTTGGCCAGCGTACTGAAAATGCAGCTGAGTAACTTCCTAGACTTAAAGCGAAAATTACGTAGAAAAATAGTTCAATATTGGTTGTGCTCATGTGGGCATTTCCAATAAAGGGGCATACAAGGAAATAAGGGCTGAGGTCACAAATCCACCTGCAATAAAAAGGCAACAGGCAGGAATTATTTTTTCCAATAATGAAACATTTTTTTGCCAGCGTTTTTCATGTTCTTTAGCCGCGAGAGTTAAGGCTCTTTCTATGTCTCCATCTTGTTCTGCAGAGTGTAGAGCAATGGCAGACTCATTTGGAAACCATTTTATCGGGAAACTGCTTGCGTAACTTTGGCCTAGTTTGAGTGTGTAGTAAATGCTTAGAATGTCTTCTTTGATTTTTGCATGTTTGAAATATTCTGGCATGCTTTTTAGTGCGTCTTGTAGGGTCAATCCTGTTTTTCTAGTGGTGCTTAAAAGAGAGAACAGTTTTGTTAAGCGAAAATTATCACTGAATTTTTCTAACCAATGACAGGCGTTTCCTTTGTATAGACTATGGATGATCAAAAGTTGAGCTGAACTGCATAAGATATAAATTCCTATGTCGCTGATCAGTGAGAAAAATTTTGTCGTCAATGCTGTTGATTGGAATACTCGATTGGCGATCATGATGGTAAGGGCTATTTGAATGATGCTGAATGGATAGGCGATGGCTTTAAGTAATCGCTGGGACCAATTAAGTAAAGTGTTGAGTTGTTCGATAGACACGCTTAAGCTCTTTTCACAGTCTTCTCTTGTTCCTTGAGAGTTTAATAATTGACAATAAGGTGATGTAGATTGGTTTGTTAGCTTGCTTAGTGTGTTATTAAATAATGCGCCTCGTTCTAACTCTCCTAATAATGCTTTACTTACTATAGCGATAGTCGGGTGCGTTGAAGATAAAGCAAGATGAGTAATGGCTTGGTTAAGTTGTAATCCAGACTGTAAAGCGCTTTGAACTTCCTTGTAAAAAATCAATAGTGCTTTGTAGTCTAATTTTTTAGGTTTCCACTCAAAAATGGATATTTGCCAATGTCCATTTCTAATCAAATCGAAAAGTAAGTTATTTTCAGATAATGCGTATCGATAGTCGATGTCGTCATTATTTGATTTGACTTTATACCAAGGCATGGTTTATCTCATTATCTTGATGAATAAAAGCCTGCCAGAGTGCAGGTGAGGAGATTAGGTGATCGTAGTCTTTAGGTAAAGTGTCTTGCCATAATGGTAGTAAACCATTAAATGCAGGACACTGAGACGCAGATTTATAAAGCATGGACTGGTGAATGATAAGTTTTAGCGAGCTCGCCAGAGAGAAGAAGTCGACTTGCCAGCCATGACAACGATGAATTGCATCTAATGCTGAATTTGTATGTAGTGTAGCAAGTACAAGGTGACCGGTTAACGCTGCATTTACTGCAAGATTGGCCGTGATCGCATCACGTACTTCTCCCACCATAATGACATCTGGGTCTTGTCTTAGAAATGACTTTAAAAGGGTTGCAGAATCTAAACCTATGGCTTGATTGGGCTCGCATTGAAACAAACCTTGAATTTCATACTCAACTGGATCCTCTATGGTGAATATGGTTCTTTTTCCATTATTGAGAGTATCTAGGCATGAATAAAGCGTTGTGCTTTTACCAGCACCCGTTGCGCCACAAACTAGAACCAATCCACATGATGTATTTAATACGGAACGTAATGTATTGAGGAGGCTGGCTTGTATACCTATATCATCAAGAGCCAGTCTGTTCTTTTCAGGGAGTAGCCTCATGGCGACTTTTTCGCCTTTGACGGTTGAAATAATGCTGACGCGAATGAAGGTACTCCTGTTTCTTTCTTCAAATAAAAACTGACCTTCCTGAGTTCTTCTTGTTTCTGATAAGTCTAAGTTGGATCGCATTTTAATACGATTAATAAGGTTTCCACTTTCAGGAAGGTCTGCAATTTTATGAAGTTGTCCATAGCAGCGTTGGTAAACATAAACGCCAGCTGTTGAATGCTCAATATGAACATCGGTGGCATGGTTGCCGACAGCATTGGAAATAATCTCTTCTAATGTCATTCGTCTTCTCCTGCTATGCTTTTGCATTGTACAGGGAGAATATTTGCATCGAGATCAGAGGTGCAAATCCAATTTCTATCTGCATCTCGGGTGTATTGAATATATTGGTCTTCAGTGATTCCTGTGTTGCTGTTTAGCTTTAAGAGAATATTGCCAGTACTGTCACTTTGGTTATCGACCGTAATGGATTTGACAATAGAGTCTTCGGGTAGGGTGCGCTTTATAAGATTAAAGTCACTCGTGCTCGGAAAATAGCCATATAAAAGAATAAATTCTTCTGTTAATGATTGGTGTTGAGTGGCGAGATTTTGTGCTTCTATTAATTTGGCTTTAGATATTTGTCGTGTGAAAGTCGGTGCGGATAGGCTAGCTAGAATAGAAATAATGGCAATAACGACCATTAATTCTAATAGTGTAAAGCCTCGCATTGTTAGACGAGAAAGTAGCATTCTTCACTCCTTGAAGATTATTGATTATTAGCATCCTGCCAATGGATTCACATATTCTAAATATGATGTTAAACGATTTGATCTAGATAGTCACCTGTCGGTGTTTTTTCTTCGTAATTTGTTTTTATGTCTTTTTTATTGGTATGGGAGAGTAGAGAAAGATCATCAATAAATTCTTCCTCTAGCTCTTCTAAAAGCTTGTTGTATTTACTTGTTTTGACGTCGTCTGTTTTCTTTTGTTTTCGTTGAGAAAGTGCTTGTCCTTGCTCGGATAAGGTTACTATATGATCGCTAGAGGCTTTTGCATTGCGTGCATTAAGAGCAGTCATACTGATATCTTCATCTGAGCGTAAATCAAATGGAACATAGCCAGGCTGGGTTGTATTTGCCGGCGTATGGTTTGATAGTGCAATGGTATGAGGGAGGCTGCCTGACATAATAACCACCGAATGAATGATTGTTTTTAGATAGTAATAGCCATTAAGCAATATGTCCAATGTGGGTATTAACAACACCCACATTGGCTTGCATCTTATATGTTTTCTTTTTGCCCTGCTTGAATGGCTGTGATGGCGATTGTATAGACGATATCATCGACTAATGCGCCACGAGACAAGTCGTTTACAGGCTTGCGAATTCCTTGCAGCATAGGGCCTATACTTACAACATCTGCGCTTCGTTGCACTGCTTTGTAAGTTGTATTACCTGTATTTAAATCTGGGAAAATAAAGACAGTCGCTTTACCTGCAACCTTACTATTAGGCGCTTTTTGCTTGGCAACTTTTTCCATAATAGCGGCATCGTATTGCAATGGGCCATCAATCAAAAGGTCAGGGCGAAGCTTTTGAGCAATAGTTGTTGCCTCGCGCACTTTATCAACGTCATTACCAATACCTGAACCTCCAGTGCTGTAACTAATCATGGCAACTTTAGGGGTAATGCCAAAAGCAGTTGCTGAGTCTGCACTTTGAATGGCAATTTCTGCAAGCTGTTCAGCGGTTGGGTCTGGATTGATTGCGCAGTCACCGTATACCAATACCTGATCCGGTAAGCACATAAAGAAAACAGATGATACTAAACTTGCATTCGGAGATGTTTTGATCAGTTGTAGTGCAGGGCGGATCGTGTTTGCAGTAGTGTGAATAGCACCAGAAACCAGCCCGTCAACATCACCAACTTGCAGCATCATTGTGCCTAACACAACGTTATCTTCTAATTGATCACGAGCCACAATATCAGTTAAACCCTTACTTTTTCGAAGTTCAACCATAGGTGCAACATAGCGTTCTCGAATGCTAACTGGGTTGATGATTTCGACACCGTGATTTAATTCAATACCATTATTTTGAGCAATACGCAGAATTTCAGTTTCATTGCCTAATAAAGTACAACGAGCAATACCTCGTTCAGAGCAAATAGACGCTGCTTGAATCGTACGAACATCTTCACCTTCGGGTAAAATAATACGTTTATTAAGAGAGCGAGCTAGCTCAATTAAACGGAATCGGAATGCTGGTGGAGAGAGTTTTCGTTCATCCTGATTCATGGCAAATGAATTAATCCAGTCATGATCAATGCATCGAGCAATGTGCTCTTTCACCATAAGAACGCGCTCTTTATCATCTAGAGGTATTTCTTGGTTGAAAGACTGCATGTTAATGACAGTTTCCCAGCTGTTTGATTCAACCGACAGAACAGGTAGGCCTTTGGCCATTGCTTTACCGCAAAGAGTCATTAAGGGTTCGCTTGGTTGATATCCACCTGTTAAAACAAGAGCTGCAATTTTAATGTCATTCAGTGCAGCTATAGCGGTTGCCATGATTACGTCAGTACGATCACCTGGAGTAAATACTAATACGCCAGGGCGTAAGGCTTCTAACATGTTTTCAACGCCACGAGCACATAATGTGTAAGATTGCACACGGCGTGTGTCAATTTCTCCAGCGTTGATGATGCGAGCATTTAAAAAATCAGCCACATCCTTAACTCGAGGGTAGGTTAGTTCATCAGCGGCTGGTATTTGACCAAGTAAGCTGAAATTGCGTTTAAAAATGCCACGTTGAGCAAAAAGATCACCGTAAGATTTGACGCCTAAGGAGCCAGGGGTGGTTTTATTTAAAATACAACCAATGACATCTGCTGCTTTAATTCCACCATAAGACCCTGCTGCGATTTCAACATGATGCTCTAGTTCGTTCACGCGCATATTATTGGGCGCGGTGACTAAAACGAGGCCTGCATCAAGTGTTCTTGCAATGGCTTTATTAAGTCTGGTTGCATAAGGGTGACCTGCTATTTGAGCTAAACCTTCTACGATAACGGTTGAATCAGGCTCAACGCTAGCTTGGAAGCGACCAACAATTTCTTCCATCAATTCATCGATGTTGTCATTGTAAAGGTAGCGTTCAGCTTCATGTAAAGGGATCGGCTCAGCAGGTGTCAATGTAGATCCTTGAGCGACCATGGCTGTTGATTTGTCAGGTCCTTTGTCGCCAGGTTGAGGCTGAGCGATTGGTTTAAAGAAACTGGCCTTTAATCCTTGCTGTTCTAGCGCTCGAACTAAGCCGACTGACACGGATGTTAAACCAACGCCTGGTCCAGTAGGGACGGTCATGAGTACATTAATTGACATATTTTATAAATCCTAAATTAGTCCGTTATAGGTTTTGCAACTTCGATTAATGTTGAATTAAGCTAATGGTATCTAGTGCGATCATAAGCTCTTCATTTGTTGGAATAATCCAAACGTTCGTATTGCTGATATTTGCGCTAATGTTTGATGTTTCGCCACGAGGTGCATTTATATTTGATGTTGCATCTATATGTATATTCAGCGCTTTTAAATGATTGCAAATAACCTGACGTAAATATTGAGAGTTTTCTCCGATACCACCAGTAAAAACTAAATGATCAATACTATCTAGTGTTGTTGATACGCTTGCTAGGTGTTTTGCCGTGCGGGCAGCAAACATATCAAGTGCTAGTTTCGCTCTCTGATCACCTGACGCCATGGCTTCTTCTAGAGTTCGGCAATCATTTGAAATTTCAGAAACGCCTAGTAAACCGCTTTTTTTGTTTAAGATATCAAGTGCTTCATCGGCTGAAATATTTTCTGCCTGGCTAATGAAAGAAATTAAGCTTGGGTCTAGGCTGCCAGAGCGGGTGCCCATCATAAGTCCTTCTAATGGTGTGATTCCCATGCTAGTGTCAGATGATTGGCCTTTATTAATGGCGCAAGTGCTTGCACCGTTACCTAAATGAGCAACAAGAACGCCTTGTTGCTCACTTCCTTTAGAGATTGTCGCTAATTGTTTGCTTATAAATCGGTAGCTGGTGCCATGAAAACCGTATTTACGAAAGTTATGGTCTCTGTAGAGACTCATTGGAATTGGATACAGGAATTGCTCTGGAGCAAGAGTTTGGTGAAATGCTGTATCAAAAATAGCAGCTTGCGGTAATCCAGGGAAAAGCTCGAAAGCGACCTCTATTCCTTTTATGTGAGCAGGGTTATGAAGTGGAGCAAAGCGAGCACAGCTCTTTATGCCTTCAAGTACATCTTGATTGATTAAAACCGACTTAGTAAAAGTTTCGCCACCATGTACAACTCTATGACCGATACCAACTAAAGATTTTTCTATAGACGGGTGGGAGTTTAGCCAGTGTTTAATTTGATCAACGGCGTTTTTGTGATTGCCATCATTAAGTGCAATTTCTTGCTTTTTACCTTCGTGCTTAAATGTAATGCTGCTTTCGATTGAGTCAAGCCCAAGTCTGTCAGCAATGCCTTCAACAAGTATTTTTTGTCCGTCATTGGCTAATATGGCAAATTTTAAAGAGGAGCTTCCGCAATTAATGACTAAAATACTATCTTTCATGACAATTCCTGAGTTACGCGCAAAGACAGGTCTATTGCTTGAATGTGTTTTGTCAAAGCACCAATAGAAACAAAATCTACGCCAGTTCTAGCAACGTTTAAAAGGTGCTCATTGGTCATGTTACCGGATGCTTCAAATTTTACTTGTCCTTTAAAGTCTGACACAGCTTTCGCCATATCGTCATAAGAAAAATTATCTAGCATAATAATGTCAGCACCCGCTTTAACAGCCATAGCGACTTCGGCTAGATTTTCTGTTTCAACTTCTATTGTTTTGCCAGGGGCAATGTTTTGAGCTATTGAAATGGCATTGGCTATCGAACCTGCAGCCATTATGTGATTTTCTTTTATTAAAAATGCGTCATATAGGCCCATGCGATGATTTTTTCCACCACCAATCGTGACTGCATATTTTTGAGCTTGGCGCATGCCGGGTAGTGTTTTTCGTGTATCGAGAATGGTTAGTTGAGTATCCGCTACAATTTGGCTGTATTGGCGAGTAATGGTAGCGGTATAAGATAGCGTTTGTAAAAAATTCAAAGCGACCCTTTCACCCGTTAAAATAGCTCTAGCATTGCCTTTGATTGTCAAAAATGGACGGTTGGCCTCTAAAAGATCACCTTCATTATTGTGCCAGTTAAGAATGACTTGACCTCCTAACTGAGAAAAGACTTCATTAACCCAAGCTTGCCCACACAAGACAGCCTGTTCACGACTAATAACTGTTGCTGTGATTTCTTGGTCAATAGGTATTAATTGGGCCGTGATATCTCCAGAGCCGACATCCTCATCTAATGCAAAAGTCACTTGTGATTTAATGTGCTCGATTAAAAGAGCGCTCAAAGATGTCATGTACTATCCTATTTTCTACACAATAAAATTGCTATTGTAGCGTTATATTAATAGTTAGTCAGTGTTGTTTTTTACAAGTTAATTGATTTTCATTGCGCTTACAGGGCTTTTGAATTTTGGACTTCGATTGGGCGCAGTAAAAAAATTACAACTTTGATTCTTCAATATTTGAGGTGATTCGGGTATTTTTGAGCATAAAATGATGTTTTAAATATTTGATATGGTGTGCTTTTTCACTCTTATAATTTATACGATTTGCTCTTTTTTTAATGGATCTCACTGTATTTCAATGTAAGTACGTAGTTTTTTTACTCAGTTTTAGATAGGATTCACGGCGTTTAGACGTTTTCGGATTGTGTAATTCACTCCAAACTTAAAGGGTGTGGCTATGCGATTCATTGATTAGGTGTTAATCTTACGCCCGAAATGGAAGTCCCTTAGGTAAAAATAAACCTTATTTTTTGTAAGTGTTTTGTAAGAAACGCTTAGCAAAGTGGAATCAACGAAATATTTTTTTTTGATTTTTTGAAAAATATAGAAAGAAACAGTTTTGAATTTTTATGTGCAATTTAGTTACTCTAATTGTATGTGGAAACTTAATGTTGGGTTTGATGAACCAAACCCAAATTGGAAGCGAGCTGACTAAACAAGTTAGTGGTCGATGCAGTGGAAAGAATATAAAAACAACAAGAATTACCATTGGAACGGATAAAACGACGCTTTAAAAATGAATAGTTGTAGGGTGTCGTTTTATCCTAGGTCGGCTGGAATTCATATTGCTATGCATGTGGGTTTCAGTGGTTCGTTTAAGTAGCCTCCAAGGCTAAAATACACATGAAAATCCTTGGATGGTTAAGTATCTGTTCTAATAGCGGGAGTTATTAACACGATGACTGAGCAGCATATTCTCGAAGACATTGATCCAATTGAAACCAAAGAGTGGGTCGATGCGCTTGAGTCTGTCCTTCGCGAAGAAGGTCCTGATCGCGCGCAATACATCTTAGATCGATTATCAAATGAAGCTTCTAAAGCTGGCACATCAATGCCTTCGTCTATCACGACGGCATATCGGAATACAATTGCTCCTGAAAATGAGAAGCCATTGCCGGGTGATGTATTTATGGAGCGTCGTATACGTTCTATAATTCGCTGGAACGCATTGGCTATGGTAATGAAGGCAAACCGTGTTGATTCAACACTTGGTGGTCACATTACAAGCTTCTCTTCTGCAGCAACGCTTTATGATATCGGCTTCAACCACTTTTTCCGTGGTAATGACGGTAAACAACAAGCTGATATGGTCTTTTTCCAAGGTCATATTTCTCCAGGTATTTACGCTCGCTCATATATTGAAGGTCGTTTAACCGATGAGCAGCTAGATAATTTCCGTCGTGAAGTTGATGGCAAAGGTATCTCATCTTATCCTCACCCTTGGTTGATGCCTGACTACTGGCAGTTCCCAACGGTATCTATGGGTCTTGGACCATTACAAGCTATTTATCAAGCTCATGTAATGAAGTACCAGCATAGTCGTGGTCTTATTGATCAAGGCGACCGTAAGGTATGGGCGTTCTTAGGTGATGGTGAGTGTGACGAGCCTGAATCTTTAGGCGCAATCGCTCTTGCTGGACGTGAAAACCTAGATAACCTTATTTTCGTGATCAACTGTAACCTGCAGCGTCTTGACGGCCCTGTTCGTGGTAACAGTAAAATTGTTCAAGAACTTGAAGGTGTATTCCGTGGCGCTGGCTGGAATGTAGTCAAGTGTCTATGGGGTCGTCATTGGGATCCTCTTTTCGCGAAAGATCACAACGGTTTGCTTGTTAAGCGTATGAATGAGGTTTGCGATGGCGAGCTTCAGAACTACAAAGCAAATGGTGGCGCTTATACTCGTGAACATTTCTTCGGCAAATATCCAGAATTGCTAGAAATGGTTAAAGACATGACTGACGATGAGATTATGAATCTTAATCGCGGTGGCCATGATCCTTATAAAGTTTACGCGGCGTATTCCGAAGCAACTTCTCATAAAGGTCAACCGACTGTTATCTTGGCGCAAACCGTTAAAGGTTACGGCATGTTTAAGGCGGCTGAAGCGCAAAATACTGCGCACCAAACTAAGAAGTTAGATGAAGAGTCTCTTGCTCAGTTCCGTGATAAATTCGGTATTCCTATTAGCGATGAAGAGCTAAAAGACTTACCGTATTACAAGCCGGCTGAAGACAGTCCAGAAATGCAATACATGCGTTCTCGTCGTAAAGAATTGCATGGTGCTTTCCCTATTCGTAACCACGATTGTGAAGCGCTTGAGGTTCCTTCATTGGAAGCTTTTAAAGCCCAGATCGCAGGAACGAAAGGACGTGAAATCTCTACTACTATGGCGTTCGTGCGTGCATTGAATGTTATGGTAAAAGATAAGAATATTGGTGAGCGAGTTGTACCAATTGTTGCGGATGAAGCTCGCACATTCGGTATGGAAGGTATGTTCCGTCAGCTTGGTATTTACTCTTCTGAAGGTCAGCGTTACACGCCTCATGACCATACTCAGATTATGTATTACAAAGAGTCTTCTGATGGCCAAATCCTCCAAGAAGGTATCAATGAACCAGGTGCGTTTTCTGCATGGTTAGCATTGGCTACGTCTTATGCAAACAGCGCTCTTCCAATGATCCCTGTTTACATCTACTACTCAATGTTCGGTTTCCAACGTATTGGTGACTTAGCTTGGGCTGCAGGTGATTCTCAAGCTCGTGGTTTCTTGATTGGTGCTACAGCAGGCCGTACTACGCTAAATGGCGAAGGCTTGCAGCATGAAGATGGGCATTCCCATATTCAAGCAGGACTTATCCCTAACTGTGTATCTTATGATCCGACTTACTCTTACGAAGTGGCTGTTATTGTTCAAGATGGCTTGCGTCGTATGTACAAGGATAAAGAGAGTGTTTTCTATTACCTAACGGTAATGAATGAAAACTACACTCATGAAGATATGCCTGAAGGTGTTGAAGATGGCATTCTGAAAGGAATGTACAAGCTTAAATCTCATCAGAAGAAAACCAACAAGAAACAAGTTCAATTGCTTGGTTCTGGCGTTATTCTTCGTGAAGTTGAAGCAGCTGCAGAGATTCTCTTTAACGACTACGGTGTGAATTCTGATATTTGGAGTATTACATCATTCAATGAATTACGTCGTGAAGGTCTTGATGCAAGTCGTTGGAGTATGCTTCACCCAGAAGAAGAAGCTCGTCAGTCTTATGTCGAATCTTGCTTAGACGGCAAAGGTCCTGTAATTGCATCTACCGATCATATTAAATTGTTCGCAGATCAAATTCGTCCATTCGTAAAAGGTACTTATAACGTACTTGGCACCGATGGTTTTGGCCGCAGTGATACTCGAGCTCAATTACGTCACTTCTTCGAAGTTAACCGTTATTGGGTTGTGGTTTCTGCCTTGAATGCGCTGGCGAAAGACGGTGTGATCGATGCATCTGTAGTTAGTGGGGCGATTGCTAAGTTTGGTTTAGATCCTGAGAAACCAAATCCGGTAACTTGCTAATTACCCAACAAGCTAGGTATTTGGCTTAGGGTTTCCTGAGCCAAATGAGTTTTTAAGTTTGATGCGTCTATACAACAAAGGAGATTTCTGTGAGTACTGAAATCATTCGAGTACCAGATATTGGTGGTGCGACTGATGTCGAAGTTATCGAGATCAGCATTAAGGTTGGCGACATTATTGAAGTTGACCAATCTGTTATTGTTCTAGAAACGGATAAAGCTTCCATGGATGTTCCATCTTCTATGGCAGGTAAAGTAAAAAGCATATCTGTTAAAGAAGGTGACAAGGTTTCTGAAGGTGACGAAGTTCTTGTCATCGAAGTAGAAGGTGTTGAAGCTTCCGCTCCTGAAGCGGTAAAAGAAACATCAGCAGCAGCTCCGGCTCCAGCTGCAGCACCTGTAGCGGCCAAATCTTCTAGCGAAGCAAAAGTTTCTGTGCCTGATATTGGTGGCGCGACGGATGTTGAAGTTATTGAAATTTGTGTGTCAGAAGGCGATATGGTTGAAGAGGGTGACTCTATAATCGTATTGGAAACTGATAAAGCTTCAATGGATATACCTTCTCCATTTACAGGTAAGATAGGAAAAATTTCTATCAAAGTCGGCGATACTGTTTCTGAGGGTGCAGACATCCTTATGATAACAACGGAATCGTCTGAAACGCCTGCATCAACAGAAGCCACTGCACCAGTTGAATCGGCTGCTCCAGCAGCCGAGTCTACTGCGACACCAGTTTCTGGTGGTGTTGAGTCTGTTAATGTTCCTGACATTGGTGGTGCTGAAGGCGTAGAAGTTATCGAAGTGGCTGTTGCTGCTGGCGATAAGGTGAAAGAGGGCGATTCTATTATCGTTCTTGAAACTGATAAAGCTTCTATGGAAATTCCTGCGCCTAAGTCTGGAACAGTGAAATCTGTTTCGATTAATGTCGGTGATAAAGTTTCTGAAGGTCATCCTGTTCTTGAGCTTGAAGTTGAAGGCTCTGTTGCCGTAGCGGCACCTGTTGCTGAAAAAGCGGCACCAACAGCTTCTGCAGCGCCTCAAGCAAGTGTTGCGAAAGCCGCGGCGCCAGTTGATCAGTCGGCAGTATTGTCTACTCCGTCAACAAAAGTTCATGCTGGGCCTGCAGTTCGTATGCTTGCTCGTGAGCTAGGTGTTGGTCTTACTCTTGTTCGTGCTACTGGTCCTCGTGGCCGTATTACGAAAGAAGATTTGCATGCTTATGTTAAAGCAGCTGTTCAAAAAGCAGAATCGACATCGTCAGGTGTTGGTACTACTGGCGGCGCTGGTTTACCAACGGTTCCAGATCAAGATTTTAGCAAATTCGGTGATATCGAAGTTGTTAAAATGAGTAAGATTCAGCGACTAACTGCTCAAAACATGGTTCGCAACGCACTAGTTGTGCCTCAAGTTACGCAGTTTGATAAAGCAGATATCACAGATCTTGAAGCATTCCGTAAAGGCTTGAAGGGTGAAATGGAGAAGCAAGGTGTTAAAATGACACCACTGCCATTCCTAATCAAAGCTGTTGCACAAGCAATGGTTGCCAACCCTAGCTTTAATGTGTCTCTAATGGCAGATGGCGAAAGCTATGTCCAGAAAGGCTATGTACACATTGGTATTGCAGTGGATTCACCAATTGGTTTGGTTGTTCCTGTATTGCGTGATGTTGATAAGAAGTCTGTCGTTCAGATTGCTAAAGAAGCAAATGAATTAATTAAGAAAGCGCTTGATAAGCAACTTAAGCCTATCGATATGCAAGGTGGTTGCTTCACTATTTCTAGCTTGGGTGCAATTGGTGGTACAGGATTTACTCCTATCGTTAATTGTCCTGAAGTGGGTATTCTTGGTGTTTCTAAAGCAGACATTGAGCCGCGCTGGAATGGTAAAGAGTTTGAGCCTCGTACAATGTTGCCATTGTGCTTGTCTTATGACCACAGAGCTGTAAATGGTGGTGATGCAGGTCGTTTTATGACGTACTTAAACTCATTGCTAAGTGATGTGCGTCGTTTGTCTCTTTAATGAGTTGACTTGATCCATATTGTTAGTCTAAAAAGCCGCTTTTTATAGCGGCTTTTTTTTATGTCCTATGTTCTGAAATAGTCTAAATCTTAGGTGGTTATTGTTGTTGATAATAACAAGCATAACCTGACAGCTCGCCCTCTCTTATTTGTATGATGTGCATCAGCTTTTACTATACTGCAGTGAGCTACTATTAAAGCTAGCGTTTTTTGATGTTTTTAATATACGATTTTCTGTAATGTAAGGTGCCGAAATGAAAACTACTGACATTCGAGTTGTTCCCGGACTCATTTCTGTTTTTATAATTCTATTGTTCTGGTTTGTCATCCCTAATCCCGAAGGCGTAACATCAAATGCATGGCATTTATTGGCATTATTTATTGGTACTGTTGTTGCCATTATTGGTAAAGCTATGCCAATTGGTGCAATTGCCATTTTGGCAATTACCTTAGTTGCACTGACTGGTGTCACCAGTGACAGTTCATCTGGTGCAATCAAAGACGCTTTGAGCGGTTTTTCCAATTCATTGATTTGGTTGATTGGTGTCGCAATTATTATTTCACGGGGATTGGCGAAAACAGGCCTGGGGAATCGGGTAGGGTATTATTTTATTTCTTTATTCGGTCGAAAAACTATTGGTATTGGTTATGCTTTAGCGCTTTCTGAATTGGTTATCGCTCCTGTAACACCAAGTAATACAGCTCGTGGTGGTGGTATTATTCATCCTATTATGAAGTCTATTGCTACCAGTTTTGGTTCTTCTCCAGAAGAAGGTACATCTCGTAAAATAGGCCACTATCTTGCACTAGTGAATTACCATATCAATCCAATTACATCTGCGATGTTTATTACAGCAACGGCACCTAACCCTTTAATCGTGAAGCTTATTGCCGACGCTACCGGTTCGAGTATTAGTATTACATGGGGTACTTGGGCGCTTGCTGCGCTTTTGCCTGGTTTGGTTTGTATTGCCCTTGTACCTTTGGTTGTTTATGCAGTCTATCCGCCAGAAATTAAAAATACGCCAGATGCTAAAGGCTATGCAGAGTCAAAACTCGCTGAAATGGGGCCAATGGCATACGGTGAAAAGGTGATGATTGGTGTTTTTGCTCTTTTACTTGTTCTTTGGGCTGGTGTGCCAGCCATGATATTTGGTGCTGCTTATGCGGTTAATACAACCGCTGTTGCTTTTTTAGGTTTGTCGGTTTTATTGGTGAGTGGGGTTTTGAGCTGGGAGGATGTACTTAAAGAAAAGTCTGCTTGGGATACTGTTGTTTGGTTTTCTGCATTAGTGATGATGGCAACTTTTTTAAACGAGTTGGGTTTAGTTGCTTGGTTTTCGGGTGTCGTTGAAAGCAATATTGAACAATTAGGATTTAATTGGGCTGTTTCTGTCATCATTTTGGTTGGGGTCTATTTTTATGCTCATTACTTTTTTGCCAGTACAACAGCACATATTACAGCAATGTTTGCGGCTTTTTATGCCGCTGGTTTAGCGTTAGGTGCACCACCTTTATATCTTGGTTTATTACTCGCTGGCGCTTCTTCTTTAATGATGTCACTAACACACTATGCAACAGGAACGTCACCAATTATTTTTGGGTCAGGGTATGTTTCTATGGAAAATTGGTGGGTGATGGGGTTTATTATGAGTGTCGTCAATTTAAGTGTTTGGGGTGTTGTTGGCGGACTTTGGTGGAAGGTTCTCGGGTACTGGTAGATATTCCTATAAATTATCGAGATGTTATAAGTGGTTTTTAGGTGAATGCGAATCAGCACTAAGGCTTGCTAAGGTAAACTTTAATGCTGATTTTTTGATAAGGCGAAAATAACGCGAAGCTGGATCGACTAAACCATCTCAGATCCGACTAGCTAAAATTGACCTACTCAATCGAGAGAGAAACTTTTGTAAATTCTATACAAAAGGTTGTGCTTTAATTTCTAGACCTAAAGATGCTCTTTTTTATTAAGGCTTTGACTCTGTAGCATCGCCTTCTTTAATACGGTTGTAAATCTCTTCGCGATGGACGGCAACCTCTTTAGGGGCTTTTATGCCTATACGAACTTGGCTACCTTTAACGTCTAATATTGTGACTTCCGTATCGTCTCCGATATTGATGGTTTCTCCTATGCGTCGTGTAATGACTAACATAATTCACTCCTTTGATTGTTGTTGACACATAATGATTACAGTTTTATTTGTTTATTGTCAATTATTAAGTTGTAGTTATATAACTTTTTCATATAAGGCGTAAAGGTAGTATTTAGGCAGGCTTTTGTAAATAGCTTAAAGAAGAAGTCTTGCTTCTTTTACAATTCCTATAAAGGAAAAGTTGTCTGTCATTTCAATTGGGCGATAACTAGAATTTAAAGAGGCAAGGTAAATAAGACCAGTATCTATAACCAGTTTTTTAAATGCCACTTCATTTCTGTCTTTCATTCGTACGATAACCATATCACCGTTGTGTGCGGTTTGTTGTGGTTCGACGAGTATTAGGTGCTTCTCAGAAATACTTATACCTGAAGTGGACATCATACTGTCTCCTGAAACAGTCAACCAAAAAGCATCTTGCGATGTTCCGCTTGAAACTTCTAACCATTCTTCTTGGCTATTAAAGTCATTAGCTTTAGACCAATCAATGCTTTGAATG
The DNA here is from genome assembly GCF_000521805.1 of Marinomonas ushuaiensis DSM 15871. GTDB lineage: Bacteria > Pseudomonadota > Gammaproteobacteria > Pseudomonadales > Marinomonadaceae > Marinomonas > Marinomonas ushuaiensis. The sequence continues at coordinate 227,937 of NZ_JAMB01000003.1, read as the reverse complement.
TCTCTGATAACAGGGCGTTTGTTGAAGTGACCTTGATAAGCAATGTTATCAAGGTATGATGATGCGTTTTCTCTTACTTCACCAATATAACCCAGTTGTAACCATTCAGGGGTGCATTTAAGTTCTTTTGCAAGGTTTAGGAGCTTTCGAGGGTTTTGAGTTCCTCCATCTTCGATTTTTTGTAACGACTGTTGCGAAATACCGACACGCTTCGCTAACTCTGCTTGAGTCAGTCCTAATTCAGCTCTTTTTTCTTTAACGCGATCGGCAATTGTCATGAGCCGATAATTACAACTTTATCTGTATTTGACAAACAATAAAAACTGTCATTATATACAATAAAAATTGTTAATGGAGGTGGTATGTCAGCAATTGAGAAAGCCGTTAAAATTGTAGGAAGTCAAACAGCACTTGCTCAGATTTTAGGAGTAAAGCAAGCTCATGTATGGAATTGGCTTCATATTCATAAACGTTCTCCTGCCAAGTATATTCGGCGAATTTCATCCGCGACTAAAGGGCAGGTTACAGAAAGTGATTTGTTGCAAGATCATGAAACTTCTATTGATCATTAAAACAGTTTTTAGATAAACACATAGTATGTATTTTTTACTGTATAATTCGTCGCGAATTTTATTGTCCTTTTCTTAAATTTAATAAGTGTAGTAAGTGACTCCAATGGCGACTAAAGCAACTGTTTACAAAGCATCGGTACAAGTATCCGATATGGATCGAAACCATTATCAAAGCTATGACTTAACCTTGGCGTTACATCCTTCTGAAACAGAAGAGCGCATGATGGTGCGTTTGGCCGTGTTTGCTTTGTTGGCTGATGAAAAAGAAGGTGGCGAGCAACTTAGTTTCACAAAAGGCATTAGCACAGAAGATGAGCCCGATCTGTGGCAAAAAAACTATTCTGATGAAGTGTTACTTTGGATTGAGTTAGGGCAGCCAGATGAAAAGCGTTTACGTAAAGCCTGTGGTCGCGCTCATAATGTGGTGGTGGTTAATTATAATGACAAGTCCGATATTTGGTGGGATCAGAATAAAAGTAAAACCAGTCGTTTTAATAATCTGCGTGTCTTGCAGTTTCCAGAATCACAGGTACAAGCCTTAGCTAAAATCTGTACTCGTTCTATGCAGCTTAACGTCACAATACAAGACGGTGAAATGTGGATTTCGGGTGAGCTGGGTGAATGCGCCATGACGCCAATGTGGCGAGGCGAGCAATAAGCTCGCGTCACCTTATTAGACTGACACTGTTTTCTTAGATTAAAACTGCTTTTGAATTGTTAGGCTAAACGAAGGGTGCGCTGAAAGAAGGCAACCGCTTTGTTGTAGCATTCTAAAGCGAGGGCAGGATCATATCGATTGCCTTCGTCGCGCATAAAGGCATGTTGACCGTTGAATTCATGCCAAGTGAATGAACGGTCCGTGTCGATCAATTGTTGGTAAATTTTCTGACGACCTTGCGTTGAAACGTGCGGGTCTTGTTTGCCCCACACCATCGTAATTTCACCTTCAATCTCATTGGTTCGAGTGAAAGAGTCATTGCCTTCATCACAAGGAATCGTGTTTGAATGAATGTCTGTGGCGTATAAGCAGAAAGCGCCTTGAATACAAGGATTCAACGCAGCTCGATAAGCCAAATGACCGCCAAGGCAAACGCCCATAGAGCCAAACTGTCCAGTGCAATAATCTTCCTGTTCGAAATAACTGATCATCGCAACTGTGTCGCTGTCATGCGCTTCTAGTGTTTTAGTGAATTTATCTGCGTTGCCTTTGTCTTTACCTTCATCGTCATAACCCAATACGGTACCGATTGGATTTAGTTCATGAAAGACTTCAGGAACAATTACCACAAAACCATGGCCCGCCATGATTGCAGCAGAACGAGCAATGGGGGCCGTCTGTTGAAATATTTCAGAATAAAAGAAAATACAAGGAAAGCGACCTTCAGCTTGAGGACGATAAACAGTACAGCGCATGGTGCCTGTTGGCGTGTTAATATCTTGATCGTGATGTTGGATGATCATAGTAAACCTTTAATAATTCTGAATTTTTCACCATGATATTCGACCCGCGAGCCAGCGACAATAAAGCAAATAAAAATTAAGGCAAAAAGGAAACGGGAACGTGCGAATTTTGTTGATTAGCGCCTATGAAGCGAGCAGCCACAAAGCGTGGGCGAACACCTTAATGAATGGTTTGAATCAGCACCGTTGGGAATACTTATCTTTGCCCGCACGTCATTTTGCATGGCGAATCCGTGGGAATGCGATGAGTTTTGCTTTTGATCCTAAATTTAAAAGCGCATTAGAAAAGCCTTACGATCTTGTTATTGCGACATCAATGACGGACTGTGTTGGTTTAAAAGCGTTTTGTCCTGATTTGCAAAACATTCCTTGGTTGCTGTACTTCCATGAGAACCAGTTTGCTTATCCAGCCAGTGATAAGCAGCAAGGTTTGATAGAAATGCAAATGGTCACTTTATACAGTGCTTTGGCCGCAGACTTATGTGTGTTTAACAGTCGATTCAATCAAGATTCATTCTTTGATGGTGCACGGGCGTTATTAAAAAAACTGCCTGACTATGTATCGCCAGATTGGCTTATCAATACAGAAGCAAAATCTAAAATACTGCCTGTCCCACTAGATTCAATGGAACAGCAAAATAGAATTGAAAAATCCGGTACTGATAGCGTTAAGTTGGTTTGGTCGGCCCGTTGGGAGTTCGACAAAGGGCCAGATCGACTATTGGCTATTTTAGAAGAGTTAGAAGCGCGTTCGATAGCGTATGAAATTGCGATTCTTGGAGAGCAATTTCGCTCGATTCCAAAAGAATTCGAACAAATTAAAACGCAGTATTTTCATCGTATTAGACAATTTGGTTTTGCCGAAAACAGAGAGGACTATTTAGCGTTTCTTGGTTCATCAGATCTTGTTTTATCTACGGCGTTACACGAATTTCAAGGTCTTGCAGTGTTAGAAGCGGTTGCTCTTGGGTGTGTTCCTGTTTTACCGAATCGCCAAGTTTACCCAGAACTATTTGGTGACGAGTATTTATATCAAAGTGATATTAGTAATCCAAAGCAAGAAGCCAAATACGCCGTAGATCTCATTCAAAAACTGATTGAAAATAAAACACCAGCACCACAAGTGAATCAATATCAATCGGACCTGTTACTTTCCAACTATGAAGTATTGATTCAAAGGGTGGTGGGTCATTAACTAACGTCGGCTGTTTTAAGATAAATCGTTTTTAGGATGAACTGTAATTTTTAAAATTCTCTAACGTCTAATAAACATATTGCTGTTTTGTGATCTTAATTCAATGAGTAAACACTTCCATGACGTTTAAACCTAGTTGTTACCGTATAGGCATTCTTGCCTTTGCTGTCTTTTTTATAAGTGCTTGTTCTGTCGATAGCGAATTGGATAAAAACAATGAAATTGATAATAATAAAATCATTGCTGGGCGTGTGATGAATGCGGCTGGTTTGATTACGAATCACATCATCAAACAAGACAATTACCAGCTTCATTATGTTGCCAGTCAGCCTTCACCTTTTGAACAAGCAAATTTAGGTGAGAAAAGTGTCAATATAAATCCAGAGGTACAAAAAACCAGTCTTGTGTTTGTGCATGGCACACCGGGAAGTTGGGGAACCTTTGCACGATACTTTGAGGATTCGGCTCTTAGAAAAGACTTTAAAATGCATTCAATTGACCGGCCTGGTTGGGGTGAATCTAGCTATCCTGACGACGAATTTCCTGTTTCGCTTAGCGATCAGTCGCGTTTGATTGAGCCTATCTTAGAAGAAATTTGGCAAGCAAATAATCAACAAAAAATCATCGTGATTGGGCATTCCCTTGGTGGTTCGTTAGTCCCTAAGTTAGCGGCAGATTATCCAAATTATGTTAAGAGTGTCATTGTTTTAGCAGGAGATCTAGATCCCGTATTGTCAGAGGCGCGATGGTTTAATTATGTGTTGGATTGGGTGCCGGATTTTTTACTCCCCAATATGTGGATGAACTCTAATAATGAAGTGTTGGCTATTCGTCCAAGCTTAGAAAATCTACAAGCCCAGTTTGCTGCTATTACTATGCCCATCACGGTTCTACAAGGTACAGATGACACCTTGGTTCGCCCTGGTAGTGCGACCAAAGCCCCTGAAATATTTAAATCATCGAAGGTAGAAGTCATTATGTTAGAAGGCGCCAGTCATATTATTAACCTGACACATGTAGATGATGTGAAAAAAGCCATTTATAAAATAGATCAGAGAACTAAAGTGTTGCTTTAAGTATTGTCTCTTAATCCATGTTTAAGGGTTGGTTTAGCTTAATGAACCGAAGCATTGTTTAAATACCAGATGCCATTTTTTCATGCATCTGCTTAACATCACTTTCAAAGCGTTCTTTGGTGAAACCAATCAGGTCTTTTAATTCAAAATGTTTGATATACAAATCATAATTTCCAGAATCATCAGCCTCTAGCATATGTTTTAGCTAGGTTTTGCGATTGCAAACTCAGTGGTTAATTTAGACATACGTGTTGCTTTAGGTTCACTTTATTTCGCTGCATCTATTTCCAAACATTTCCCAGCCATAGCCTTGGCATCTTCAGAATCGTGTGTAACAAGTAATGCAGGGATGTTGGCTTGACGGATTTCCGCCAGAACAAATGCTCGCACGTCACGCCTCAGGGCAGGGTCAAGCTTGCTAAAGGGTTCGTCCAGTAAAAGATAGTCAGGTTTGGCGAGTAAAGTACGAAGCAGGGCAACACGAGCTTGCTGGCCGCCAGACAGTTCTTTAGGCATGGCGTTGGCTTTATCTGACATGCCCAGCTTTTCTAAAGCATTTCGAATCAGTTCGCGGCGTGTTTCTTTTGTGACATCGGCAGGAATAGCGAAGAGAAGATTTTCAATAATGCTCATGTGAGGAAACAACAAGGGCATTTGTTGCAATAATCCCACTTTGCGAGCTTCGGTTGGTTTTGTGTGAAGTGCATCATCGTTAAGGAAAGCCTCACCCGTTGCCGTTAGGGAATGAGACAAGGTACCACTTAGAAAATGCAACAAGCTGGATTTACCAATGCCGCTTGGACCCATGATGGATAATACTTGGCCGTCAGCAATGTCAAAGCTTAGGTCTCTAATAAGAGTTTTGTCAGTGGATGACAGAGTAAAACCTTTTACGCTGAGCACAATTTATCCTTTTTGAAAAAAGTTCTTCATGGCAAGTCGCCATTTTGTCCAACGAGTTGGAATGATTTGAGCTAACCAAAATACAATGACAGGGAAGAGCGCCTGTAACAATGCCATACTGCCAACTTGTTTTCTATCACCCGATGCCGCTTGTGCGATGGCTTCTGTTGTCAATGTACTGTGTCGGCCTTCACCTGCAATGAGAGTTGGTAAATACTGAGCAATACTCACGGAAAATCCCATAGCGAAAGCCGTAAACAACGCGGGTTTCAGCATGGCTATTTTAATAATAAAGTAATGACGCCAAGGACGGTTATTTAATCGATTAGCTTGTAATAAATAGTTTTCATTATAAGCCAAGTAAGGGCCTTTTAATGTGAGATAAACATACGGCAGTACATACATAAGATGCAATGCGATGATGGCGCAAATACTGCCATTTAGGTTTAGATAAATGAGTAAAACATGCAGCCCAAATAAGAAACCAATTTGTGGGAGCAAGATAGGCACATAAATTAGCCAATCAAAAGCGTGTTGCTGGGAGGCTTTGTTTGATTTGGCCATGCTTTGGCGTTTCGTTTCTAGCATGAACAAACTGGCCGCACAGGCAATCAATGTAGCGGAAAAAGCAATCAGTAAGGTATTGGATGTAAGTTCTATTAATAATGGCGTCGCACGTTCTATATTGTCCCATGTCCATGTAGATGGTAACGCATCAGGAAAACGCCAGCGTTTCGCTAAAGACCAAATAGGTAACAAGGCTAAAGCAGCAAAAGCATTTAAGAGCGTCACTAAACCGAACACAACGCCAGCACCTAATAAAATATCAGTTATGCCTTTACGTTTACCATCACTTCGTTCGCATCGTGTGAAGGCGCTGAATGCTCTATGTGCGATTTCCCATCCGCCTAATACAAGAACAATGGTCACCATTAAAAACGTGGCGCCTGCACTTGCCATAAAGCGCATGGATAAATCTGGGTCATTGAACCAACGATATAAAGTGACAGCTAGGGTCGAAGGCGTATTTGGGCCGATAACCAAAGCCAAATCCACAACAGTAAGGCTAAAGGCGACAACGATAAAAATCGGTAAACGGATAATAGGATAAAGCTGAGGAATTAAAACTTTTCGCCATAAAGTAAAGCGGCTGTAACCAAGTGCTTGGCAAGCTTGAATGTTTTCTCTTGCTTTAATGCTCTTCATGGCTGCCAGCATAACAAACAGCAAGTAGGGCATTTCTTTGATAATCAAAGCAAAGATAAGGGAAAGGCCGAAAGGATCTTGTACTGTTATCCAATTTGGCGGTCTATCAAAACCAGTCAACCAAGGACTAAAAATACGAACTAGCCAACCGGATGGACTTAATAAAAATAATAACCCAATCGCAATAGCCGCATGAGGAACCGCTAAAATAGGCGACAGCAAGGTTTCTATTTTACGAAAAAAAGGTCGCTCATAACCCCAAGCTAACAAGGACAAGGCTAACCAAAGTGACAGTAATGGTCCACCAATTCCCGTGATGAGAGTAAGTTTTAAGCTGGAATAAAACTCGCCTTGTGCAAAAACATTTCGCCAAGGTGCGGTAGAAAATTGATATTCGCCAAGTGGTGGGAAAAACTGAAACGCAGGAAGCAAGGTGCCAATCAAACCAATGATAACAGGTAATGTGAGTAGAACAGCAATTAAAGCTGTAATCCATTGTGTGTGTTTAAGTGGCATCTTACTTCTTAACTGATTAGTAAATAGTTGTTTGGTAAATTAGTATTTATATAGGAACAGATAGGGTTCGCATCACTATTGTGCGTAACGCTGACGCCATTCTGTTTCCAATGCATCAACCCAGCTACTGTGTGGTTCAGGCAATGTTTTTCCAAGTTCTTCAATGCTCAATGTTGCAATGCCGCGTGGTAAATCATCAAACTGAGCTTGCTCATTTTCTGATAGTTTGTCATAAGACAGCACACTTAAATCGCCCCAAACGGTTGGCTCTTGCTTACGAACTTGAGCTTCAGGAGAAAGCATAAAGTTTGCTACAACTTGTGCACCAGCATTAGCACCACTGTTATAAGGTATGGCCAGGAAGTGTGTGTTGCCAATTGTGCCTTGATCAAATACATAAGAGCGAACTGTGTCAGGTAGATTGCCTTTATCAATTTGAACAGACGCCGCGGAAATATCAAAGCTAAGTGCCACGTCAATTTCTTGATCATCTAATAGACGCATCATTTCTTCTGAACTAGAAGGGAAGTTTTGGCCGTTACGCCATGCGACTTGATGGAGCTGATCAAGATATCCCCACAAAGGTGTCGTTATTGTATCAAAGTCGACACTGTCTACAGGTTGAGAGAGTGCTTTGCGGTGCGCTGTTAATTCGTATAAAGCTTGTTTCAAAAAGGTAGAGCTGAGGAATTGTGGTGGCTCAGGATAAGTAATCCGCCCAGGATTGGCTTGTGCGTAAGTTAATAGTGCTTGCATGGACTTAGGTGGATTTTGAAGCGTTTCCGTATCATGCATGAAAATGACCTGTGCCATGCCCCAAGGGGATTCCATGCCTTCGACAGGTGTACCAAAATCAAGTGTTAAGCTCTGACGAGCACTTTCATCAATGTACTTTATGTAATTTGGTAAAGATTGGCTGAAAGGTTTAGACAATAATTGGTTGTCTTTCATTGCTCGGAAGTTTTCACCGTTAAGCCAAATTAAATCGATTGAGCCATTATTGTTTTTGCCTGCGGCTTTTTCTGCAAGAACACGGTTTACCGCGTCAGATGTATCGGTCAGTTTAACTTGTTTAAGGGTGACGTCGTATTCGTCTTTGATGCGATCTGCAGCCCATTGAATGTAGTCGTTAATATTGTCAGCGCCACCCCATGCATTGAAGTAAACAGTTTGGCCTTTGGCTTCTTCTAAAGTGTCTTGCCAAGAAGCTTGAGCGGGTAAACTGGCTAGCGCTAATGCGGCTGTGATAGAGACGGCTGCAAACGACTTTCTCATTCGTTTCTCCTAAAAATATTAAGTTATGAACATTAGACGTTGATAAGGTTCAATTATTACAAAGCTTTTATTGCTGAGAAGGTTTTTATTAACTTTCAGATTTAGCGTACCATGTCGCACACTCAAATAAGGCGAGTAGTTTAACCCAAAACCCGAGGTGTTATGTCTTATCAAATTTATTCTCATGTATTGCCTAGTGCGACACCAGGCACTCAACGTATTTTAAAAGCTCATCATTTTGGTGAGGCTGGTGCTCGCCCTAAAGTGTATTTTCACGCAGGACTTCATGCGGATGAATGGCCTGGTTTTTTGGTGTTAAATACGCTCATTAAATTACTCAAAAAAGCAGATGACGCAGGTCTGATCCAAGGGGAAATTATTATTGTTCCTGTTGCTAATCCTATTGGTTTAGCACAAAACTTTCATGGTTACATACCGGGGCGTTTTGCTTTTTCTGATGGTGGCGGCAATTTCAATCGCAATTGGCCTCAATTAGGGGCGAAAGTTGAGAAACGAATTAAGGACGATATCACAGATGATAGCGTCGAGAATTTATTGCTTATCCGTAAAGCGATTCAAAACGAATTAATTTTGTTACCGGAAACAACGGAACTACAAGGCATGAAAAAAACCTTGTTAGCCTTGTCTATGGATGCGGATGAAGTTATTGACCTGCACTGTTCTGGTGAGGCGAGTATGCATGCTTATGTGGCGCAAGAATTTGAGTCGCATTTTAAGCCTTTATTAGCATTACTTGGCGCTAGAGTCGGTTTGTCTGAAGTGGAAACTGGCGCATCGTCTTTTGATGAAACCAATGTCAGTGTGTGGCGAGATTTAAAAGGCCAATACTCAAATCTCATTCCTTGGGGAAGCCGCTCTTTAACTGTTGAACTGCGCGGCGAGAATGACATTTCTAATGAGTTCGCTCAACAAGATGCAGATGCTTTATTTTCTTACTTGGTGCTGCGTGGTGTAGTAGGTGGCGATTTACCTGTTATTGATGACAGCCAAGTTGAGTACTTTCCATTAGATGCCATGGACTTAGTAAAAGCACCTTGCGCAGGTATTGTTTGTTATCACAAAGCCATAGGCGAAGAGGTTGAAGTTGGTGAGTTGATTGGCGAAGTGGTTAACCTAATGGACGATGATGTCGACACATCCCGTTATCCTTTAATTGCCCGTACTAATGGTGTATTTTTTGCCAGAGTACAGCGACGTTTAGTCGTGTGTGGTGAATCTATTGCTAAAATCGCAGGCAAAGAGCATCTTGCTTTTCGCGAAAGTGGCCACTTATTTGAAGACTAGGCTCGACTATTTTGATACAACCCCACGATGAAATACATACTCACGCAGAGCCTGATGGAAAGAAACAGCAGGCTCTGCTAACCAATGAGCAAGCTCATGTTGTTAATCATGACCTTGTTACACCTGCCAAAGTCATTGCTGTGGCAGGTGCGGGTAAAACGACGACATTGATTTCACGAATTGAGCATTTATTGGCGCAAGGTGTTGATCCTTCTCATATTGGCGTCTTCATGTTCAATAAAAGCGCACAGGAAGAATTTACCGAGCGTTTAAGTAAGCAGCTAAAAGCAAAAGGGCATTTTCGTTCCCCCAGCGTGATGACTTTTCATGCGTTTGGAATGAAGTTTTGTAGACGATTAGAGCAGCAGGGCTGGCTAGCGCCTGCGAAATTGATTACGGATGATTTCAGCTTAGTAAAAATGCTACGCGAAGCCTTGCAGCGCTTAGTGCGCAAAGGCGAAAAAATCGCACTGCAAGATGAAAAAGATTGGCTCGAAGACGTGTTACTTTTTATCGACCAAGTGAAAGCATCTGATCAACCAGCGAACGTTGTTTTTGATGCTCTTGGATGGTCAAAAGAAAGACAGTTTTTTCCTGCGTTATTTGACGAGCTAGAAAAACTCCGTAAGCGTAACAACATTAGATTTTTCGCCGACTTATTAAGTGATCCTCACGATTTGATTGGTGCGTTAGCAGAGCCAGAACGGATGCAGATTCGAGGTCTAGTTCCTGAGTTTCGCTATTTGCTGATTGACGAGTTTCAAGACATTAATCCTTGCCAATATGAACTTTTAAAATGCCTTTACCCTGAGAATTGTCAATGGATGATTGTCGGAGATGTGCAACAATGCATTTATGAATGGCGAGGCGCAAGCCCAGAAATCATGGCCACACAGTTTGATGAGGATTTTGAGCAAGTCACTACTTATCCATTAAGCATGAGCTTTCGATTTGGTCACTCGGTTGGATTAATGGCATCGAGCGTGATCAGTGAAAATGATCCAGATGCGTTAGTGATTGGTGCAGGAGAGCAAACACGTGTTTCTTTTGCACGAGCGCCAAAGACAGGCAAGGCGTTATTAGGCGAATTAAAGGCCTGGGTTGATGAAGGGCGCGCACTCAATGACACTGCCGTTTTAGTGCGTTTGTACAGTGATATGGTACCAGTACAATTGGCGTTAATGCACAAAGGTGTGCCGTATCAGTTACACGGTGATTCGCCTTTATTGGAAAACCGACAGATTCGTATGTTGATGGCCTATTTGGCAGTGATGGCAAACGGCTTAGAAAATGCCAAGGCGTTTTTTCACCCTGATGACATCGAATATTTATTGATGATTCCCAGCCTTGGTGGTTCGTTATCTCAACGTAAAACGCTTATTCAACAGGCTAAGCAATCACCACATTTATTGCCACAGATCATTGAAACCTTGGCGGATTCGTCCGATGGTTGGCGAGCGAAAAAATTATACGAACGTGCCGATTGGTTACGCAGTTTAGGTATTTATCGAAACGATCCCGCACAAGGGTTAGCGCACACATTAGAAAAATTAGGGATTTACCGTTACTTCGAAAGCACCAGTAATAAAGACATACAAACCCAAGAGAAAATTGCCACCTGTGATGCTTTTATGGCGTATGTTCGTGGTGTTGGTGGCGATGCTCAATCGATTCTAGAGCAACTTGCTAAACTGAATGAGCGTCAAACGGATGTCAGCCATGGGGTGCATTTAATGACGATACATAAGTCAAAAGGGTTGGAGTTTGATCAGGTCTTATTAACTGGCTTACAAGAAGGGCGATTCCCTTATTACGATGAGGACCTCAGTGCGATTGATAAACAAGCCGCCAGTGATTTAGCCTCAGAGCGACGTTTGTTTTATGTGGCGATTACTAGAGCGAAAAAGAAACTCGTTTTGTTGGAAACACCAACAGCCGACGAATATACCTATTTGAAACAAGGCGACATTCCCAGTAAAGGATTAAAAAGTTTATCACTCTCTCGATTTGTTTTTGAAGCACAGCCTTATACGGTCAGTCGAATTTGTGAGGCTTGGAGCCTTAAAAAACAAACTAATACAGACGTCCAAGTAACGTCTATTAATACGGCTAAAGGCGCTGTTTTTCAGCGTTATTTAGCAGCAACAGCATCGTCACCTAAACTGGTTTTTAAACAGAAAGTAGAAAATACCAACCAACTAAAACCAGGTGATAAAGTGCGCCATGATCAATACGGCCAAGGTGTTGTTGTACGGCAAGAGCAAGGTAGCAAGCAAATGATCTTTGTTGATTTTTGTGAAATCGGGTTAAAGCGTTTTAATCCAAAACACACGCGATTAGTGAAACTTTCTTCACGAACATAAACTCAATCAGGAGAGAAAAAAGTGTCTATTCCTTTAATAGATTTTGCAAAATTAACCCACGAAAGCGATTCAATTCGCCAACAAGAAATCAAAACATTAGACACCGCGTGTCGTGAAATTGGGTTCTTTTATCTTGTAAACACCAGTATTCCAGTGCCTTTAATGAATGCCTTAATGCGAGAAGCAAAACGTTTTTTTGCTCAGCCACAAGACGTGAAAGATGCTATCGACATTCGAAACAGCATTAACCACAGAGGTTACGGAAACATTGGCGAAGAACAACTGGATGAAAACGGTCATGCAGACTGGAAAGAAACATTCGATATGGCACTCGATTTTCCAGCAGATCATCCACTGGCGGCGAAATACCCAAAAATGTATGGGCCAAACCAAAACCCAACAGACCCAACGACTGTTGAAGTGCTGCAAGAATATTACGTGGAAGCCTTTTCGGTTGCGCAAAAACTGATGACGGCCATGGCGCAAGCTTTATCGCTAGAAGATAACTTCTTCACCAGTGGTTTTACCAACCATGTGACCGTATTACGTATGATCCATTATCCACCTCGTCCCAATGCAGAACATGATAACGGCGCCGGCGCGCACACAGACTACGGTTGTGTCACCTTATTACTGCAAGATCAAATCGGTGGTTTACAAGTTAAAAATCGTGACAACGAATGGGTTGATGCCACACCAATTGAAAACGCCATCGTCGTCAACATCGGTGACCTAATGCAGCATTGGACGAACGACGAATACGTTTCTACCGCCCATCGAGTTCGAGCCTCAACCACAGATGTACATCGTTACTCCTTCCCATTCTTCGTAGAACCTGACTACGAAACCAAAGTGGAATGCGTACCAAGCTGCGCTACTCCAGAAAACCCAGCCAAGTATGAACCAATACTCGGCGGAGAATGGATTCAATATCGACTAAACGCCACTTACTCTTACCGCGCCAGCGAGTAGAGTATTTAGTTATAGGTTATTTAAGGACGCTTAGGCGTCCTTTTTTTGTATTCGATGTAAGTCGCGCCTTTAGACCGACAAGAAAAGCCACCAGTCGCGATAAATCACGACTTACAAAACCACCGCCCACAGTGTTTGATTACGGTCGTGCCTCCCTAGTCAAACCTACAATACACCACATCACCAAATCGTAGGTCAGACTAGACGAGGTACGAGGCGTAATCCGGCAATTGTTTTATGAAAAGCGAGCAAAACAGACATCACATACTCCTTGTTGGTAAATAAAAAATACGATGTAAATACACAGTCTATTTCTTTGGCTCCCAGTTTTTGCTTGTTTTGTCTAAAAAATAATCATTGTTTTGCGTGTTTATACTGGTAGATAAATAAAAAGTCTTTTAGTATCAATGTATAAGAGTTTCCAGCATTGAGATAACGCGCTGGCTTTTAATGTAGGAATAAGTGATAACGCGCACGCTCGTTTATTCAGTTTTGGATTTTATGAATAACTTTAAAAATACGTATAATTCAGTAATTTATGGAATTATTTAGAGTTTTTTAAAATGTGTAAACGAGCAAGCGCACTATTAAACTGTTAGGTTTTACAGGAAGTTTCGAGAATATGTCTAAGTTTGGTCGAAGTATAAGAATATTTTTAGCTGATGGCAGTCCGACTGGATTACGTCATGTTGAAATAGCTAACTGGTCTGGTCAAGCTTTAGCTTGTCCTCGAAGCCGATTTTCGGAATTAGGGAAATGGGAAGAATCAAAACGACCTGGCGTATATTTTCTATTTGAGAATTCTGCGGGTGATAACAACGTTGCATACATTGGTGAATCTGAAGACGTATTTAAACGACTGGCAGATCATGATCGCAAAAAAGAATTTTGGAATGAGGTAATAATCTTTACAAGTAAAGATGAAAACTTAACCAAAGGCCATATTAAATATCTAGAGGCAAGGCTCGTAGAAATCAGTAAGTCAGCCGATAGGTATGAATTAGAAAATAGTAATACACCAACGAAGTCTAGTCTTCCTCGCGCTGACGCTGCAGCGATGGAAGAATTTGTCGATAATATTCGTATTGTTCTAGGTAGCTTAAGTCACAGAATTTTAGAGTCTGTTTCTTCTGTAGTTACTCAAGCTATTGTAGAGCCAAAAGAAGACTCACTAATAAATTATGAATTTAGCTTTAAAGTTAATAAAGTAACTGCGCAAGGCAGAGTTACCGATGACGGTTTTTTACTTTTACAAGGCTCGCAAATAGCACATAAATCTTCACCTAGTATGCCCGGAAAGAATTTACTCATTAAAGAGCAAATGATCTCAGATGGTCTTTTAGAAGACAAAGGTACTTTTTATTTGTTGGTTAAAGATAAACTTATGAGCTCATCTTCATATGCAGCTGCATTAGTTGCAGGCAATAGTCGCAGTGGACCACAAAGTTGGAAAACACCCGAAGGTGAGTATTTAAAGGTAATCGAAGAGCGGTTGGTAAGTAAAACCTAACAAGAAATTAAACAAGGACAAAAAACAGTTGCCTGTTAATTGGGCGTTATATGCTACCGATAGATGAGGTATTCTTGAAAAAACTTACGAAGCAAATGAATAACTCGATTCTAGAATTATATGATAAGTCATCAGAATCATGTATTAATAAATCTACTCTAAAGGCATTAAAAGAACGTCATTTATTAAATGATAATAATTGTTTGAATGAAATTGGAAAAAATTATGCGATTTCTAAAATGCCCTTAAAAAAACAATGTTCAGAAATGTCTCTTGATTTAGAGGTTATTGATTTATCTTATACTGGAAAACCTGAACCTGCTTTATTAGAAAAATTTAAATCACTTGGTTATATTGGTTCATGTCTAGAAGGGATCGGTATATTAACTATATTAAAGGCATTAATGTTAGATAAACTTGCTGAACATAATACTTTTCAAAGTAGGTCTGATGCCTGTACAAGGTATCTAGAGGCACAGTTTATTATTCTAGAAAATAAAACTGATGACATAATTTCGTCAATAGAAAGTGTGACTGAAAGCCGATTTATAGATAATTTTCAAGAGATAATCTCAAAACCATTTATAGCTAGTGCATATTCAGATTTATCACTTGAATTCGGTTTGGCAATGTTTCGTACAGTGGACACTAGGGTGTTAATATCACTAGCAAAATTGATTGCTACAGACCCTTATTCTTACAGAAATGGATGGCCTGATCTTACCTTGGTAAAGAATGATGTTGTCTTGTTTATTGAAGTTAAAACTTCTGATAAGTTACACGGGAGTCAGATCGCTACAATTCCAGCAGTACGGAATATACTTCCGTATGATTTTAGAGTAATTAAAGTTGTACGTAATCGCATATAACAAATTGCTTAAGACGGACGCATGACGTTTTGGCACTTAGCAAGGCGTTATATCTCTAAGGTGTATATTTTGAGCGTTTTCGAAACTGAAAGGTTATATATTTGTGAAATTACAGACAAAGATTCTGTAGCATTACGCCTAGTTTTGTCAGACCCAGAGATAATGAAATACTCCATTGTTGGTGTGCATAGTGACGAAGATATAACAAAATATATAGCTAATTGTAAACAACAATACGACACTAAAGGTTATGGTCAATGGGCTATTTTTTCAAAAGCAGATAGTGCTTTTATTGGTATATGTGGCCTAAACTCTCACTCAGTAGAAGGTGAAGATTTATTACATGTAAGTTATCGATTATCTTTATCTCAACAAGGTAAAGGATTTGCATCGGAAGCTACTTCAGGCGTGGTGGATTTCTGTAAAGTAAAATTAAAACGGAAATACATATCAGCGTTAATAGATCCTAATAATGTACCTTCAATTAAAGTTGCAACAAGATCTGGTTTTTCATTTCTTAAATCATCCAGCATTCAAGGCTTTAAAGTTGATATTTATCAGGTTTATTTTTAGCCCGAGATATAACAAGTCATTTAAGCAGGACTGCTAACAGTTTGCTCGGTTCCGCTTCGATACACATTATAGCAAACTATTATCAGTCTCTTAATGAGGCGTTAGGTATTTATAAAGGATTTGAATAAATAATGAGCCTTAAAGTAACATTCGATAAAAATATAAGTGAAGCTGAAGTTATCGCTTTATACAAAGCTAACAAGTGGTCATCTGCTGAAAAGCCTAAAGAGTTAATGGCTGCATTAACAAACTCGCACTCACTTGTTACTGCTAGATTGAGTGGTAAATTAATTGGTATTGGTAATGCTATTTCTGACGGGCATTTGGTTGTTTATTATCCTCATATGCTTGTCCATCCAGAATTTCATGGGAAAGGTGTCGGGCGTAAAATGATGGAAACCTTTCAAACGAAATATAATGGTTTTCATCAACAAATGTTAACTGCTGATGGTGAAGCTATTGAATTTTATAAACGACTTGGTTTCGAGCGTGCTGGTAATACTGAGCCTATGTGGGTTTACGCAGGTAATGAGCACTAAATACCTAACAAGAACATCAAACGGAAAAATAACAGTTGGCTGTTTTTCGTTCCTCAAACATTTTAGCCAACTATAATTTTCCGCTTATGTAAGCGTTAATAAATAATATTTACCGTATCACTGACTGATTTCGCATTATCAATCGCTTGTTCAATGTTTTCACCACGAGCAATGGCGACACCTAAACGACGACCGCCGTTAATATTGGGTTTTGCAAATAAACGTATTTGTGAACCTGCTACTTTCCCTAGCGCATTGGCGACATGCTCAAATCGGATATCTTGTGATGTGCCATTGCCTAAAATAACACTAGAAGCAGAAGGGCCGTATTGCGTGATGTTACCGATAGGGAAGCCTAAAATAGCGCGCACATGCAGCGCAAATTCAGATAAGTCCTGTGAAATTAAGGTAACTAAACCCGTATCGTGAGGACGAGGTGACACTTCACTGAAATACACGTCATCGCCTTTTACAAAAAACTCCATGCCAAATAAACCAAAACCACCTAATTCAGTGACGACCTTTGTCGCAATGGCTTGTGCTGTTTGTAATGCTGTTTCAGACATTACTTGTGGTTGCCATGATTCGCGGTAATCGCCATCTTCTTGTCGGTGGCCAATCGGTGCGCAGAAGTGAATGCCATCTACCGCACTAACCGTTAATAATGTAATTTCATAATCAAAAGGCACAAACCCTTCAATGATAATACGACCTTCGCCAGTACGACCGCCTTCTTGAGAGTATGTCCATGACGCATCTAAATCTGCTTCGCTTTTTACAACACTTTGTCCTTTACCTGAACTGCTCATGACAGGTTTCACCACACAAGGTAGCCCAATCTCTTTAACCGCTTGTAAATACTCTGCTTTAGTATCGGCAAAAATATAAGGCGAGGTTTTTACACCTAAGGTTTCAGCGGCTAAACGGCGAATACCTTCTCTATCCATGGTCAATTTTGCAGCACGGGCAGTAGGGACAACATTAAAGCCTTGTTGCTCCAATTCCAATAAAGTATCGGTTGCAATGGCTTCTACTTCAGGAATGATAAAATCAGGTTTTTCTAAGCGAATAATGTCTTCTAAACGTTTTCCATCTAGCATGCTCACAACATGTGAACGATGTGCAATTTGCATTGCTGGTGCGTTTTCGTAACTATCAGCGGCAATGACTTCGATACCAAAACGCTGTAATTCAATAGCAACTTCTTTGCCTAATTCGCCTGAGCCTAATAATAATGCCTTGGTTGCACTTGCTGAGGTTGCCGTACCTAAAATTGTATGTGTCATGTCATTCACTCACTCACTCTAATATGGATGAAAGGATAAAATATTGAATTCGTCTTTCTTATTTTACCGCGTTTTCTTTACGGGCTTGGTGCAGTTTCTTGTAGCTTTCAATTAACCGTAAATGGGGTTCGATGCCTTCAAGTTGCATGCTGGTTTTGGTTAGGCCGTAGAAACGTACCTCGCCTGTAACGGAGCCGACGACATTGTCCATAAGGTCTTTGCCAAACATGCGGCTGAAGTTGTGGATGAAGTCATCCAGTTTCAGTTCTTCGTCTAAAGTGACTTCCAGTACGGCGTTCATAGCTTGATAGAAGAGTCCACGTTGGACGGTGTTGTCGTTGAACTGTAGGAACTCACCAACTAACTCCATGGCGTCTTCGTGTGCACCGAGTGCCAAGTAAATCAGGATTTTAAGTTCCATGATGGTGAGTTGTCCCCACACGGTATTGTCATCAAATACAATGCCGATGAGCGTCGGGACGTCTGTGTAGTTATCGAGTTGGCTTTCTTCTAAACGGCTGACTAGCATGGCGAGTTGTTTGTCGTTTAAGGAGTGTAGATTTAATATGTCTTCGCGATAATCCAAAGCTTTATTTGTGTTGTCCCACACTAGGTCTTCAACAGGGTAAATCTCAGAATAATCCGGTACTAGAATACGGCAAGCTGAGGCGCCTAAATCTGTTAACTCTGCAACATACACTTCTTTTTCTAAGTCTTTTAAAATGCCAAACAAGCTGTTTGCTTCTTCTTCACTGGTGCCAGAGAAATCCCATTCACAGAATTCATAGTCGTGTTTATCACTAAAGAAGCGCCATGAAATAACGCCAGTAGAGTCAATGAAATGTTCTACGAAGTTTTCAGGTTCGCTGACGGCCATGCTGTTAAAGGTTGGCTTTGGTACATCGTTTAAGCCTTCGAAACTACGGCCTTGTAGTAATTCCGTTAAACTGCGCTCTAGTGCGACTTCAAGGCTTGGGTGCGCGCCAAATGAGGCAAATACACCGCCTGTTTTTGGGTTCATTAAAGTGACACACATGACGGGGAATTGACCGCCTAGGGATGCGTCTTTCACGACGATAGGGAAGCCTTGTTCTTCTAAGCCTTTAATCCCGGCGAGGATGCTAGGGTATTTTTCCAGTACGTGCATGGGCACATCGGGTAAAACAATTTCATCTTGGATGATTTCGCGTTTTACAGCGCGTTCAAAAATTTCTGACAAACACTGTACATGCGCTTCTTGTAAGTTGTTCCCTGCGCTCATGCCGTTGCTTAAAAAGAGGTTTTCAATCAGGTTTGATGGAATATAAACGGTTTCGCCATCGGATTGGCGAGTATATGGAATGGTGCAAATACCGCGTTCTTTATTGCCTGAGTTGGTGTCGATTAAATGCGAGCCGAACAATTCTTCGTCTGGGTTATAAATGTCTAAACAGTAGTCGTCTAATATGCCGCTGGGTAGGGCGTCGTCTTCTGTCAGTGGAAACCACTTTTCATTGGGATAATGGACAAATTCGCTGTTGGCGATGTCGGTGCCAAAAAATTGGTCATTGTAGAAAAAGTTATTGTTCAAACGCTCAATAAATTCGCCAAGAGCGGAGCACAAGGCGCTTTCTTTCGATGCGCCTTTGCCATTGGTGAAACACATCGGCGAAACGGCGTCACGAATATGCAGAGACCATACATTCGGTACGATGTTGCGCCATGATGAAATCTCAATTTTCATTCCAAGGTCAGCCAGCATGCCTGTCATATTGGCAATGGTTTGTTCCACAGGAAGATCTTTACCCAATATAAAAGTGCTTGCCCCGTCTGAGCTGACATCAGATTGTCCCATCAGCATGGCATTGGCGTCAGAGTCTAGGTTTTCAACGGTTTCAATTTTAAATTCTGGGCCTGTTTGTACGACTTTTTTAACGGTACAACGATCAATGGAGCGCAAAATACCTTGGCGATCTTTGTCTGAAATGTCGTCTGGAAGCTCAACTTGAATTTGAAATATTTGATTGTAACGGTCTTCTGGATCGACAATGTTATTTTGTGACAGATGAATGTTGTCCGTTGAGATGTCACGGGCCTTGCAATAGACTTTTACAAAATACGCGGCACACAAAGCAGAAGACGCCAAAAAATAATCAAATGGACTTGGAGCAGAACCATCGCCTTTGTAGCGAATTGGCTGGTCTGTAGTCACGGTAAAGTCGTCAAACTTGGCTTCGAGTCTGAGGTTGTCGAGAAAGTTAACTTTGATTTCCATTGAATTAGGGTTCCACTGATTGGGCGAGTTACTTGCAGTAATCTATCAAATTAGATTATTGGAAAGACGTCATTTGACGCAATTATGGGCGATAGAAGCAGGTGAGTAAAACGAAATCGGTTTTATAAAGTCACTACATTATGATCGTTGACCCTTTTTCTTTCAGAGAGAGAACCACGTTTAATTTGATGGTTTCTCTGAAAGACTGAGATTTAGATAATGTATTCGGGCTTTCTTTAGGCGCTCATTTTTAATGTGTCGGGTAAAGGAATAATCTGATAAGTATGGTTTTTAATCTTGGCTATGTGACCTGCTGGAACCAAGTTCCATTCTTTATGGGAGAAGTCTAAAGGTTCAGACCCAACCACAATATGATCTTCGAATTCTTTGTAATAAAGGCTTGGTGCACGATCATCACTTGAAAATCGAATGGCAATCATTTCCTTTCCATCTGATACAACTGATGTAAATCGCAATGGCTCAGAGATGTTTTTCTCTTGCATCAGATCCAAGATTTGCATCAAAGTGGTTGATATCGCAAGCTCTGGATTTTCTTCCAATCCATTCGCAATCATCAATAAGAAGATCACTTCAGAATCCGTTGCTCCTTGTCGTTCTCCATATAAATGTTCTGGAATTAATCGATCCAATTGCCAGCGTAAAGATTCATAACCACCGATCTGGCCGTTATGCATAAACATCCAATTCTTGTAACTAAAAGGGTGACAGTTTGAGCGGTTGGTCGCTGTGCCTGTTGACGCTCTGACATGAGCAAAAAAAAGGCCGCTTTTAATGTGTCGTGCCAAACTTTTGAGATTGCAGTCACTCCAGGCCGGTAATATTTCGTGATATAAGCCAGGCTCTTCTCTTTCGTCGTACCAGCCAAGGCCAAAACCATCTGCGTTTACTGTTACTTCTGATTTTTTAGCACTTAAACTTTGATGAACTAATGAATGTTCTTGCTCGAACAATAAAGATTCAAGGTAAACAGAATCACCTTGATAGGCCATCCAACGACACATGTATTTCTCCTAGTGACAAAAAAGGGAAGCAAACTAGCTTCCCTTTTTATTTTACGCTAAAGCAAGATTCTTCTATAGGAGAATATGGCAGCTTTAGACATTGAAGTAGCTGATTTTTGCGGACAATTGCGTTGCCAAGGTCGCTAATTGCTCCGCAGACTTACTGATCTTATGTATGGAATCTGTTGTTTGTGATGAGATATCGGTAATGTTCGATACATTACGACTTACTTCGGCCGTTACTGATGCTTGCTCTTCAGCTGTGGCCGAAATTCTATCGTTCATGTCTCGGATTTTAGAGACTGACAGGTTGATGTTGTTTAGTGCTTCCTCTTCGTGCTTAACTTGGTCTACAGCCTCTGTAGACCTTTGATGGCTAGATGTCATCGCTTTCATTGCGGAACTTGTGCCTGTTTGTAATAGCGCAATCATTTTTTCAATTTCTTGTGTGGCATCTTGAGTATTTTTAGCCAAATGACGAACTTCATCTGCAACCACAGAGAATCCACGTCCATGTTCGCCTGCTCGAGCCGCTTCTATTGCTGCATTAAGAGCAAGTAGGTTGGTCTGATCTGCAATACTGAGAATAACATTTAGGAAATTGCTGATTTCACCTGTATTGGATTGTAGTTGATTCATGGTTTCTGCCGATGTGGCAATGTCATTGGCTAACGCTTCAATACTATTAATTGTTTTAATGACAATGGCGGAGCCTTCATTGGCGGCGATTTCAGCGGTATGCGCAGCTTGGCTTGCATCTGCTGTTGATTCAGATACATGAACTGCTGTGCCTTGTATTTCTTGAATGGCGTGAGATATTAAACTGGTTTCTTCTTGTTGACGTTCCACCATAACTGAGGATTCATCTGTGATTCTGTTTAAATCATTAGCGGCGCTGGTAAGCATGGAACTGGACTTTGCAACGTCATGTAGGATGCTGCTTAACTGAATCACCAATTTATCCATAGCGACTTCAAGCATACCAATTTCATCTTTTCGGGTACTGGTAATTTGAGAGTGTACCAGTTGGCCTGATGCAATTTCTTCAGCTCGGCGTACTGCTTTAATTAAAGGTGCGCAAATACCGTTGACGATAATTAGGCTCACTAAGATCCCAACAACAATAAGAACAGCGGCAATAGCGCCGCTGGTATAAATGGTTTGATCTAATTTGCTGTTTTGATTTGCTGCGACGTTGGTGTTGTAGTCATCAATTGAAGTAATGATGGTTTCCATTTGTTGGTTAACGGCAATTAAGCTTTCATCAGCTGTACGTCGAGATCGGTTTGCTTGCATGGTTTTAAGCTTTACCCACCAGCTGTAAGTTACTGTGCTGGCCTCTAAAAAGATTGCTTGTTGTTGTTCAAGAGCGTTAATTTGCTCTAATAATCCATCTAAACCTTCGTTCTCTGGCATTGTTGCTAAAATGCTCTTAACATTTTCTATGCTAGTAAATAGTTCGCCTGTATAAGTTTTAAATTTTTCTTCAGATTCTGTAATTAGTTCTACACCGTATCCACCGAGAGATTTTGCAATAGATACCTGAAAAAATCCCCGTTCAAACTCAACTGATTGTTGAAGTAATAGTTGACGGCTTTTTTCTAGGTTTTTCATGAGCTGAAGGCTTTGAGAAGAGAGGCTTTGTAATTCTGAGGAAACCGATTTACTGGTGAGGGCAGAACTAACACTGATACCAACAATTACGATTGAAAATAGAGCGATAAGAGAAAGTATTTTTGTGCGAACAGAAAAATTAAACATACTTGAATCCAATAAAATGAATGGTGTTTATTCGTCATATAAACGACAGCAATTTTTATACCAAACCATGTAAGGTTTTTCACGAATGGTGAACTTTGTAATCATATTTCTACGATTTGTTCTTTCTTTGATCAAAAAACATTTTTGCAGAGGCGTTAAAAGAAAAAATATTTAGTAACAGATTCTGTGTCAAAGGAAGTTAATGGGTATCCCTATAAAAATATTTATAACTGTAGTTGCAGTGCAAAAAATAGTGCGATAGATGTGTAATGTTAGCGTAAAAGGGTACGTTTTCCTACTTATCGCGCACTGTTTTTGTGCGCGAAAAGTGTGTGTTTTCTGTTTTATTACTTTTCGATAGAAGGCTCTGAGCTGATCACAACATCGTCACCATCTACAGCGAAGAAGAAGCAGTCGCGACGATTGGTGTGGCAAGCAGGGCCTTTCTGATCGACTTTTAAAAGAATGCAATCACCATCACAATCAAACGACATTGATACTAATGATTGTCTGTGACCAGAACTTTCGCCTTTACGCCAATAAGTTTGACGGGAACGAGACCAATAGCAAACTTGTCCTGTTTCTAAAGATTCACGAATGGATTTTTCATTCATGTAAGCAAGCATTAAAACTTCGCCGGTATCATGTTGTTGAGCAATCGCTGCAATCAAACCTGAATCGTCTGTTTTCAAATTAGCTAAAATTGTGTCTAGTGCGATACGATCGCCCTTAGCAAGATTCTCGTATTCTTTTAAACTCATGTTGATACCTTCTTTTTTAATCGCGACTTTAGTCGTATTTCAATTGATAGTTGTACTTAAAAGTCGTAGGAATTGAACGTTTTAATTGTGACTATGTTACTGCAAGTAGAGTGTATCTTGCCAATGCTATGTATTTATTTCTAAAGTCAGATTTATGATGAAGGTGCGCAAATTGTTAAAAACTATTTGGAGGGAAGGGGGTGAATAAGGAAAAAACTAAGTATTTGAAAAACGTAAGAAAAGCTTGTTGATATTTCAATTCTCCTGCGTATAATTGCGCTCCAAGGTCACAGGCCTCCTTTATGGTGTCTCTGCTGGTCCCCTCGCAATGATAAATCGTTAATCTGGTCAGATCCGGAAGGAAGCAGCCACAGCGATGGATTCGTGTGCCGAGGTGCGGCTGGTAGAGATGCCACCTTAATTCCCCTCTTGTAAATAATTAAAATTCCATCTTCACCCAAAAAGAGTCACACCAAAAAATTAAGCTATAACCATGTCCTCTTTTGACACGCATTAACTTACTTATCCTGTATTAGAATAAGAATAGTAGAACAAGTACGTTAAATGGTTATTTCGATTTCTAAGCATCATTTCTTATGAATTTCATTGAGATCGAATTAACACAGTGGCGAATATTATTTTCTGTTAGCCTTTCCCCTTCGAAAACATGTCCAAGATGGCCTTCGCATTTAGCACAAACAATCTCTATACGGCGACCATCAGCGTCAGGAACGCGCTTTACTGCACCTTCTATTTCATCATCAAAGCTTGGCCAGCCACAATGCGAGACGAATTTATGTTCAGAAGTATAGAGTGACGCATCACACTGGCGACAAACATATAATCCACCTTCCATTGTGTCTGTAAGTTTACCTGTAAATGGACGTTCTGTGCCTTTGTTAAGAATGACATCAGCTTCAATTGGGGTTAGGTCGTTGTATGGTTTGCTCATATAAACTTATCTCTCTCGTCGCTTATGTTTGTTATTAAAGGGAATTATGACATGTCTTATCTGTGGATACTAAGGCAATAAAATGAACAAAAGGTTCTGTTGCTTTTTAGTGATTTTTTGTGATTTTTTGTGATCTCCATCATCAAAAGGTAAAATGCTTCTCGTTTATTAAGCTACCTAACTGAAAAGGCAGATTTCTTTTTAAGTAAACAATAGGGAGCGATAACACAACCTCGTATTTTATATTAGATAAAGGATGCTCTTATGACACTGTTTAAATGCGCGCTTTTGGCTTCATCTTTGATTTTCTCTGTCAATGCTGTTGCACATGGAAATATAAAAGAAACCTACCCAAGGGATGGTGATATGTTGATGTCACAAGCAGAGCGAGTGGAACTTCACTTTGAAGCCCCTATGAAGGTGATAAGCTTAAAAGTAGAGAACTATGCAGGAAAAGAAATAGACGTTAAATTTGACCGTAACGCGCCAGATGCAAAAGTTTTTAAAGCCATGTTGCCGAAATTAAGAGCAGATAATTACTTTGTCAAATGGCGTGCTATGGGCAAAGATGGCCATACCGTTAAAGGAAAATACGGTTTTATGCAGCACTAATTGATTTATTTGGTGTGTTAGAAGATAGGCCGTCTAGATAGGCCTATCTTAATTATAAGGAAGTATTATGGCGTTAACGGGTTGGGAAGTCGCGCAACTGCTGGCACGGTGGTTAATGTATTTTGGTGTTTTAAGTGTTGTTGGCGGTTTATTTTCCTTCTATTTATTACGGCATCAATCCAGATTACTAGATCAAATCAAATGGTATGTATTGGTTGGTGCGTTTGTTGGTGGTTTGTCATCAGCTGCATATTTCTTCGTTCTTGTTGGTACAACAATGGAAGACGGCCTATTGGCTATGTTTGACCCTGAAATGGTTTCCATTTATTGGGGCTCTCCTGCAGGAAGTGTTCTTTTTGTTAATTTGATAGGCTATATGTCAGTTTTGATTGCTTTGTTATTACTTGGCAAAAAACGAAAAGACACGCTATGGCCATTTTCCGATTTTTCGTTATCTATTTTCGTAGTGGCTGTCGTTTTTCTGATGTATGCGTTTTCACTTGCAGGGCATTCAGTAGAACAGACTTGGTACTATCAGCTTATTTTTTTCACCCATGTTCTTATCTCTGCTTGGTGGTTGGGTTTATTGTTCCCTTTGTGGTTAGCGACTAAGAATATGACAGTAAAGGATTCAAGCAATGTATTGGATCACTTTAGTCGATTGGCGACTTATGCGGTGTTTTTATTAATACTTTGTGGTGCATGGTTGAGTTATGTATTAACCGGCTGGCAAGGTTGGTTTTCGTCAGATTATGTTTTCTGGTTACTCATTAAGCTGGCTTTAGTTTTTGTTATTCTAGCTATTGCGGCCTATCATAAATGGCACCTTGTGCCGCTAGTATTAAAAAGTAATAGTGCGGAAAAGATCCAAAAATCTATTTTAATTGAAAAGTGCGTTGGTGTTTCTATCCTCATGGTTACCGCTTTATTTACTACGTTTGTTGGTCCACCGGTGCACTAAAAAACAGCCAGTAATGTCTTGACTAGATTACTGACTGCCTTGTTTTTGCTTTGTTCTATTAAGCGGTAGGAAATTCTTCATGCTGTGGAAGGTCATCACAGATGTTGTGCCATTCCGCTTTTGAGCCGACAAAGATATGAAATGCTGGTGTTTTGTCTAGTTTGGTGTCGAGTGTGCCAATTCTTAAACGAAGTATATCTGGCATGCTAGGTCGGCGACTATAAAGCGGCGAAGCACAGCGTTGGCAGAATACACGAAAGACACCCGGTGTTGATTGGTATTCGGTTATCAGTTCTTCACCTTTTAATAAACTAAATGCCTTTGTTGGAACGCCTGCATTGGCAGCAAAAGCCGCTCCGTTCGCTTTGCGACAATTCTGACAATGGCATTGCATAATATTGCCCAGTTCACTTTGTATTTCGTACTGAACGCCACCGCACAAACAGCTGCCTGATAACATAACTCACTCCTAATGTTGATTATTTTTATTGATCTTATATTTAGACCATAAACGCATAGTCGTATAAATGTACCAGAGATATGAGTAAAAAAGTGAAGGATGAGGCGGTGCCTTGGTCATTTTTATTATTCGTTGTGTCGTTTGGGTGTAAAAATATGAAGTTGACCGTTCTTTGGGTTTGATTTTGTGTTGGCCTATGGTCTAATTTTTCTAAATATCTCATTGTTTAAAATACTATTTAGGAAAGCCTTATGTCGTTCAAATTATCCTTGTCAGTTGTTTTTTTTACTAGTCTTACTGCATTAACCTCTACCAATGCTTTTGCTATTGACGATTACTGTACACCTAAGTTGAATTCGTATATTGAGAAGGCAGAAAAAACGGTTGATTCTAAGTACATCAGTTCTAGTCAGAAAGAAATGGCTCAAAAGGTTATTGATAAGGTGAAGGCAAGTCGTAATGAAACAAACGATTGTATTCTTATGGATGAGTTATTTTGATAAATATCCGTGTTTTATAACGTAAATTTTTACTTTTCTGTTATGTTTTATACTATGCCTTAGTAGATTAAAGTCTCTGAAATAGAGGTTTTTCTACAGCATTTTCAAAAAACCAATAAGAAGAGTAAACAAATGAAAGGTTTAGATGCATCTTTAGAGGTTGCACGATCTCTTTTAGGAATGCCTTGTGTCGGTTTGATTTTTAAGGACGAAACGGTTGTTCTTTCTGGTGAAATCGATGGCATTTCATCAGAAGAGTTATCTGATGCATTTTTACGGTTGCATTTATTACCGGCTGCACGATATTTTAATACTGAAGTCCCTTCTTTAGAACCACTTTTTCTATCAGGAAAACCTGCATTAACAAGCTGTATTATTGAGCCTTTACCTAATGTTGAGGCTTGTTTGGTTTTTGTGAGTAACCACACTTATCAATTAGATCATATAGAACTAGAAAAGCACCTTTCTTCTCTGGTTGATATGTTCTCTGCATTACTTTCTCCTGCGGCTGATCTCTTAACATGTTTGCATGCACCTGAGACTTCAGTAAAAGGTCTGCAAATACACACATCTAAAGCCTTGTCAGAAAGCATCGATGAATTAAGTCAAGTTAGCCATACAGATCTTCTGAGATTAAACAATAATATTCCGATTTATATCGCATTAGTGAGTCAAGATCTTCGTTATGAATTTATAAACGAGGCTTATGCCCAACGTTTTTCATTGTCAAAAAAAGACATTATTGGAAAATATGTAAAAGATGTCATACCTGCAGAAATTTGTGAGACGACTAAAAGACATGTCGAAAAGGCTTTGTCAGGTGTTACGGCTAATTTTCAATACGTCTTAGAGCAAGGTTCTAAAGGTGAATTGCAATTTATTGATGCTTTATATGTTCCACGAGTGGTGGATGGGGAAATAACTGGGCTGTATTTGTACATGCAGGATGTTACTTCTCAGCAACGTACTTTGACTACCCTGAAACGATTGCATGAAGTTACCGCTAATCTTGATTTAGGGTTAGATGAAAAGCTAGAAAATATTTTACAGATTGGAGTGGAGCAGTTTTCCTTGCCTATTGGTTTAATTAGTCGAATTGAAGGCGAAGACTACCATATTGAATACAGTTATGTGCTTGATGGCGAGAATCTTTCAGGAGCAAAGTTTGATTTAGGTAGTACCTATTGTAGCCATACGCTCAAGAGTGATTTACCGACATCTTATTCTCATACTGCGATCAGCGATATTAAAGAGCACCCTTGTTACAAAGCATTTGGTTTGGAAGCTTATATTGGCATTGTCATTTATGTTAGTGGAAAGCGTTGGGGAACATTGAATTTTTCTAGCCCCAACCCCAAAAATCAGGCGTTTGGTGATGATGACTACGAAATAATGAAACTGCTTTCTCAATGGGTTGGTAATGAAATCACTCAATACCAAGATGAAACAAACCTCAAGGTTGCAGCAAAGCAACAGCATCTGATTTTGGAAGCGGTACATGAAGGCATATTGAGGGTTGATGTGAGTGGCAATATTACTTTTGCCAATTCGGCCGCTTCTCATATTCTAGAGTATTCTGTAGAGGAGTTGCTTGGTTATAACTTCGTTGAGCTGGTTTCTCACCAGGATAAAGAAGGTCAGATATTTTCATTAGAGTTGAACCCAATACAAAAAAGTTTATTAGATGGTGAAGATTATTGGGCTCGAGGTGAACGCTTTTGTAGAAAAAGCGGCGTTGCTTTTGTCTGCGAATATGCTTGCGTCGTAATGCATTCAGAAGTCGGTATTGTGGAAGGCGTCGTTATCTCATTTCAAGATAAAACTGAGCAAATTCAAGCTGAAAATGCCTTAATCGAACAAAAAGCTTTGTTTGAGTTATTGTTTATTAATGCGCCTGAAGCCATTGTCTTAGTTGGCATTAACCGCGATATTAAAATGGTAAACCCTGCTTTTACTAAATTGTTTGGTTATCAATTAAACGAAGTTGTAGGCAAAACAACTCAAATGCTTTATGCAGAAGAGAGTGATTTTGTTGAAAAAGGAGCAGCCTACAACGGTACGACTAAAGATATCTTAAATCGTTACAGAGTGAGTTATAAAAATAGCCAAGGCAAAATTTTTCACTCTGAAACGATTGGTAATATGATCAAAACACCTAACGGAGGCTTCGGAGGGTATATTGGACATGTGCGTGATGTGAGTGAGCGATTGATTGCTGAGCAAAAAATGATAGATACCAACCTTCGTTTATCCATTGCAACGGATTCGGCAGGTATTGGTGTCTGGGAGTTAGATATAAAGGAAAATGCTCTCCATTGGGATGATTGGATGTACCGGCTATATGGGTTCACAAAAGAAGAGCGCAGTGCCCCTTATCAAGTTTGGAAAGATTGTGTTTTCAAGGAAGATCAAGAGCGAATAGAAGGTATTCTGACAAGTGTCAGGAACGGTAGAATGCCAATTAAGAATAAAGAGAATACATATCATACGACCTACGAATTAGATGTCGATTTTAGAATTATACGAAAAGATGGGCAAACACGTTATTTAAAATCTAATGCAACGATTGTTTTTGACGAAGAAGGGCGTCCTTCCCGGCTGATAGGCGTCAATATGGATGTTACTTCGCGTAAAGAAACAGAGGGAGTATTGCGCGCGGCTAGTGAGCAAGCCCTCGCGGCCAGCAAGTCAAAAAGTGATTTCTTAGCCACAATGAGTCATGAGATTAGAACGCCGTTAAACGGTGTTCTTGGAATGGCAGAACTGCTATCTGGAACAAATTTAGATCACGAGCAAAAACAACAGCTGCATGTATTAACTGAATCCGGTGAAGGGCTTTTAGAGCTAATTAATGGCATTTTGGACTTTTCTAAAATAGAGGCTGGTCATCTTTCCATAGAACGAGAAGACTTTAATTTAGAAAAGACTCTTTATGATGTTACTCGTATCTTAGTATTGAAGGCAGAAGAAAAAGGTGTTGATTTATTGATCGAGTATGATGAGAGTTGTCCTCGTTTTCTTGTCGGTGATGCTTTTCGTATCAAGCAAATCTTAACGAACTTAATTAGCAATGCCATTAAGTTTACTCACTTTGGTCATGTTCTAATCTCTATAAAAGGCTCTGTAGATAAAAAAGGGATTGTATCAATTGTTATGGATGTATCAGACACAGGTGTCGGTATTGCTAAGGATGTTCAGCCTTATTTATTCAGTGCATTTGTTCAAGCTGATAGCTCTACCACTCGCAAGTTTGGTGGTACAGGTTTAGGCTTGGCGATTACAAAAGAATTAATTGGGTTGATGCACGGTGACATTTCATTAACTAGTGAGCTTGGTGTAGGTTCTTCATTTTCAGTGTCGCTTAATTTCCCAGAAAGTCATGCAATGCCTTATATAGAAGGAATTGTAGATGAAGGTGTGTTGACTGGAAAAAAAGTGCTGGTTATTGATGATAACGAAACCAATCTGCTTATTTTAAGAAATCAACTGAAGTCCTGTGACATAGATGCGGATGTAGAGATTAGTTCAGTTGATGCATTGTCTTGTATTAAAAATGCTTGGGAAGCAGGTAGTCCTTACCAAATTATTGTGGTGGATTATATGATGCCGGAATTAGATGGTTTAATGCTATCCAGTTTAATTAGAGAAATGAGTGGTTCAATAAATGAGCCAATCATCGTTATGACATCGTCTGCAGGCTTGTTACCTAGAAAGGAGCTATCAGAAGCAGGAATTAATGTGTGCATTGCTAAACCTATGTTTGGCATAACACTTAAAAAAGCTTTAGTGTCAGCTATGACTTCTCATTTACTAGGACATCAAGTTACCTACTCAGAATCGAACTCAATAGAAAATGAAATCGAGGACAGTCGTTATATTCAACATGATGGTGAAAAAAGAGGTTTAATATTAGTTGTTGATGATATGGAAACTAACATAGCCGTTGCTTGTGGGATTTTAGCTCGAATGGGTTTTGACGTTATCGAAGCTGAAAACGGTGCTGTTGGCGTAGAAATGTGGGAGACACATCAACCCGACCTTATTTTTATGGACTTGCATATGCCAGTAATGGATGGTTTTGTTGCGATGCGACGTATTAGACAGTCTGAGAAAAGTGATCCAAACAAGCGAGTTCCAATATTAGCTTTGACTGCGGATATTATGAAAGAAACCTTAACCGAAGTATTTCGAGCTGGTGGTGATGGCTTAATACCAAAACCTTTTAAGCAGCAAGAGTTCAGAAAAACATTGGAAGAATGGCTACCTAATAAGCATCTAATGATAGATAAAAAAGAAGCGAAAATGACGACAATAAAGCCAATTGTATTTGAGCCAGAGCCAGAACCAGAACCAGAGCCAGAACTTTCAAATTTGAAGGTTTCATCTGTTTTTGATGTTCAATCTGACATTGTTGTTGATGTATCTGTTCTTGATGAGTTAAAAGTCGTTTTAGGTGAAGACTTTCGTTTGTTGCTAGCGGCTTTCTTTGAAGATGCCGATACTATTATCTCGACTTTCGAAGCGATGCTAAGTTCACCTGATGAGCCAGATAATAATAGTGTTTCAAGGCTGTCACACAGTTTGAAATCGATCAGTCAAAGTGTGGGGGCGATGACTTTATCTTTGATGGCTACTGAGCTTGAATTAGAAAGTCGTCAGGGACATGTTCCTAAATTAGATGAGAAAATACCGGAGCTAGCAGCGATGTATTATGATGTAAAAAATGATCTTAAAAAAATAGTGGCTGAATTATGAAAGTCTTGATTGTAGATGATACAAATACAGATCGCTTATTATTAAAGCTTCATCTTACTAAGCTCGGTTATAAGGTGATAGAGGCAAATAACGGACAGGAAGCCATAGATCAATTTATGCGTCATTCTCAAGATTTAGATTTAGTCTTGATGGATGTGCAAATGCCACAGATGGACGGTTTTGAAGCAGTTAAGGCGATTAGAAAAGCACAAGCAGATCAAAAACAAGAATGGATCCCCGTTATTTTTCTAAGTGCTAGTGCGGAAGAAGACGATGTAGAAGATGGAATTATGGCTGGTGGTGATGATTATTTAATTAAGCCGATTAGCCAGAAAGTGTTATCTGCAAAAATGTTGGCAATGCAGCGTATTGCCGACATGAGGCGTCGTTTGGTTGAGTCTAACAAAGTATTAGAAGAATTAGCTTCTACCGATCATTTAACCGGTGTTGCTAACCGTCGCGCTTTCGAGGTGATGCTAGAAAGAGAAATGACATTAACTCGTCGATACGGTAAGCACATCGCATGCGCCATTTTTGATTTAGATAAATTCAAAAACGTGAACGATACCTTTGGTCATGATGGCGGCGACGCCGTTTTGGTCGATGTTGCCAATCGAATTAAATCCATTTTAAGGGAGGGTGATATCATTGGGCGTTTGGGCGGAGAGGAGTTTGGTATCATAGTAGCTAACATTCTTGATGAAGAAGTAATGGCTATTTTTGAGCGTTATCGAAGTGTTATCAATAGTCATCCCGTTGTGCATGAAGGTCGAGAAATCCCTATAACAACAAGTATTGGTGTTGCTCTATTTACAGGCAATAAAGAGAATAAAGAAACACTATTAAAGCGTGCAGATGACGCCTTATATGAAGCCAAAGCAACAGGCCGTAATAAGGTAATTTATCGTTCTTGATTCTTTTTTTAAGAAACGCTTCAGAATACCAAGTACCCATTATTAAACGACAAATTAAAAAGCCGAGAATCATAGATTCTCGGCTTTTTGCTACTTTTCAATTTCCACGGCTAGCTCTGTGTGATTTTTTGGTTAACCGTTGCTAATAAAGCTTGAATTGAAGCTGAAACAATATCGTTATCAATCGCCACACCGTTGAATCGATCACCATTGATATTGGCTTGAACATAAGCAATAGCCTGTGAGTCACTACCAACCGTTAATGCGTGTTCTTGATATTGGATAATATCGATGCGCATATCAAAATGTTTGCCTAATGCTTCACTAAACGCTGACAAAGCACCGTTGCCGTTACCTGTAATACTAACCTTGTCGTTGTTGCTTATAAGCTGAGCATTCACAGTATCAACATCGTCTTTGGTTAGGTCGTACTTACCTAATTTGAACGGGATTGCACCAGTCATGAAGCTTTCTTCAAACAATTTTTTCATGGATTCAGCGTCAACCACACCGCCGTCTTGTTCGGCATATTGCTGAACCATTGGGCTGAATTCAACTTGCAACCAGCGAGGCAAGGCTAAACCGTATTCTTGCTCAAGAGTATAAGCGACACCGCCTTTACCGGATTGGCTGTTTACACGAATAACTTCTTGGTAACTACGGCCAACATCACGAGGGTCGATTGGTAAGTAAGCCACATCCCAAGGTTTGTCGTCTGTTTGGTTTGCCAAACATTTCTTAATGGCGTCTTGGTGAGAGCCAGAGAAAGCCGTGAAGACCAATTCACCTGCGTATGGGTGGCGAGGGTGAACTTGTAGCAAGGTGCAAGCTTGAACAACACTGATAATACGATCCATGTCGCCTAATGCTAATTTTGGATCAATACCTTGGCTGTACATATTCATAGCCATAGTCACTACGTCCATGTTACCGGTGCGTTCGCCATTACCAAGCAATGTACCTTCAATACGATCAGCGCCAGCCATCAAGCCAAGCTCTGCTGCTGCAACACCACAACCACGGTCATTGTGTGTGTGTAAGCTGATGATCATGCTGTCACGCTGTTTTACGTTACGACAGAAGTATTCAATTTGGTCAGCAAAGCGATTAGGTGTTGCGACCTCAACCGTTGCCGGTAGATTAATGATGATCTTATTTTCTGGGGTTGGTTGCCAAACGTCAGCGACAGCATCCACGACGTCAACCGCGTAATCGATCTCCGTGCCAGTAAAACTTTCAGGTGAATATTGGAAAACCCATTCTGTTTCAGGGTGTTTCGCGGCGTGTTCTTTAACACACTGAGCGCCTTTTACTGCGATGTCTTTGATGCCGTCTTTGTCTAAGCGAAAAACTTGCTCACGTTGTGTTTTAGACGTTGAATTGTAAACATGGACGATGGCTTTTTTAGCCCCTTTCAATGATTCATAAGTTCGAGCGATCAATTCTGGACGAGCCTGAGTCAATACTTGGATATAAACATCGTCTGGTACTTGCTCTTCTTCAATCAACCAACGTACAAAGTCAAAATCTAGTTGAGAAGCCGCAGGAAATCCGACTTCAATTTCTTTAAAGCCAACATCAACAAGTAGGGCGAAGAATTGTTTCTTTTGTTCCACTGTCATAGGTTCAACCAAAGCTTGGTTGCCATCACGCAGATCCACACTAGACCAGATTGGTGCAGTCGTGATTTCTTGGTCTGGCCAAGTTCGATTTTTAATATCGACAGATTTAAATGGCGTATATTTCTTATGATTAAAGGCAGTTTGGTCAAAAGATGTCATGATCTTTCCCTTTTTAGTGTGAGAGCGGATAAGCTCTAATTTTTAATATTGATGCACTTATCATCAGGGGTTAGAAGTAAGTGCTTTGCTGTGTCTCTATCATAACGAATTTTTTTGAGTAAAAGATTGCGTTTTTTATGAAAAAACCATTTTGTATGGCATTATATTGCGTATTAGCAAGATATTTTAGTAATTAAAGGCTGTAGGTATGAGTTTTGACAAGATTGATCTAAATATATTGCGAGAGTTACAGCAAGATTCTAGCTTAACGAATCAGGAGTTAGCTGATCGGGTTGGTCTTTCCGCATCGCCTTGTTTGCGAAGAGTGAAGGTGTTGGAGGAAAGTGGAGTGATTGATCGTAAAGTAACGATTTTAAAACGCTCTAGTTTAGGTTTAAAGCTAACGGCATTTCTTCAAATTAGTATGGATAGGCATACGCCTGATCGGTTTAGTGTTTTTGAAGACGAAGTGAATGAGTTTCCAGAAGTCAGAAACTGCAATTTGGTGACAGGTCAAAATTGTGACTATTTATTAGAAGTTGTGGTGGAGGATATGGAAACTTACCATGATTTTCTATTAGGAAAACTGACTCGTATCCCTGGTGTAACCGGTGTGCAATCCAGTTTTTTATTGCGAAGTGTCAAAGAAAGTACAGCTTTGCCGTTAAAGCATTTACTTAATAAATAACGTTACTATATAACAAGCTATTGAATTATTATTTTATGACCTAATTAATGACCGATAGCTTAAGTAAAGATCCCTAAGAAAGAGAGATATATGAGTAATTTAACAGTAAAGCGTCGAGTAATGATTCCCATGAGAGCGGGCGACGTAATGGCTGAGTTTATTTCCTTCGATGGCGATGACTCGGGCAAAGAACATATTGGTATTTCTTTTGAGGGAAAAAAAGAGTCTAACGATCAACTTGTTCCATTGGTTCGATTGCATTCAGAGTGTTTGACGGGTGACGTATTTGGCTCTGGCCGTTGTGATTGTGGTGAGCAATTAGATGAAGCCATCGACCGTATTAATGAAGAGGGTGGCTACATTCTGTATTTGCGTCAAGAAGGTCGTGGAATAGGCTTGTATGCAAAACTAGATGCTTACGCTTTGCAAGATCAAGGCTATGACACTTATCAAGCGAATGAAATGCTTCATTTACCAGAAGATGACCGAGATTTTGGAATCGCTGCCGATATGTTAAAAGCCTTAGGCGTGACCCGTATTCGACTGCTTACCAACAATCCCGATAAAGCAAAACAGCTTGAAGAGCATGGCATTAATATTGACAAAATCGTACCGACGAAAGTGCATGTTCATAAATACAATCGGCAATATTTAGAAACCAAGGCGAAACGTAAGTTTCATACCTTGACGTTTGATTTAGTAAAAGACTAGATGTTTGGTTAGATTGTAAAAAAGGCGCTTTAACTCACTTAATAAGGTGAGGTAAAGCGCCTTTTTTGATTGTGTTGAAGCTAAGTGCTGCGGTTATTTTTTTGCCGCTGCTTTTTTCGCTTTAACTGCGCCTGCGATGGCTTTTTTATCTATTGGTTTTCTCTTTTTGGTTTTCTTTGCGCTTGGTGAGCGCGCTTTGGTTTTTGCTTCTAACCCTTCAATCCGACCAAATTTGATATTGGCTTGCATGAATCGTTGGATTTTCTCGATCATAGGAAGATCATTAACATCGATTAGCGAAATGCAATCACCTGGAGCACCTTCACGAGACGCACGACCTGCACGGTGAATGTAAGAATCGGCTTTACGAGGAAGGCGTAAGTTAATGACGGTGTTGATTTCTGGTAAATCGATGCCACGAGAGGCAACATCGGTTGCGACCAATACTTGCAAGCGTCCACGCTTCATTTGTTTCATGTGTTCGCTTCGGTCGCCTTGTTTCATTTCGCCATGCAAGCCATCACACATTAAATTCATATTGCGAACACGTTGCACCCAAATGTCTACATGCTCACGGTTAGAGACGAATAACACCGCTTGTTGAACACGTTCTTGGGTTAGTAGGTGTTTCAATACAGCTTCTTTGTGTTCTTCACTGTCTACACGATAGGCGATTTGTCGAATTTGGCTTGGGACAGTACGAGAAGATTCACCAAGGCGAATCTGTTGAGTGTCACTGTTTAGCAGGGCGCTGGCAAAGCGGCCCATTTTTTCGCCTTCTAACGTAGCGGAAAACATAAGCGTTTGATGTTCTTTTGGTAATTCATTCGCTAAGAGGTTGATGGCGTTTACGAATCCCATATCCAACATACGATCAGCTTCATCAATGACAAAGTAGGAAACATCCGTTAAATCCAACCATTGCTTTTGATCCAATTCAACTAGTCGGCCGGGTGTTGCCACTAGAATGTCGCAGTTTTCACTGAGTTGCTGTTGTTGCATGCCGTAAGGCGTGCCACCAATAATTAATTGCGATTCGATGCGAGTATGTTTTGTTAGTTGTTCAACCACATTAAAAATTTGACGAGCCAGTTCTCGGCTAGGTGCTAAAATAAGTACTTTCGGAGCCGTTGTGGATTGCTCGTCACGGTCTAGAATATGTTGAATTGCCGGTGCGCAAAAGGCGATGGTTTTGCCTGTGCCCGTTGGCGCCGTTGCGAGAAGGTCTGAACCATCTAAAGCGATTGGAATGGCTTGTTCTTGGATTTCTGTTGCAGTTTCAAAACCAAGGTCACTAATGGCTTGTTCTATGGTGAAATCCAGATCTAAATCGGCAAATGACATGTAAACTCTCTGTAGCGGGATAAATGACGCAATTAATTAATGATTAACTCTAAATTAATTGTCTAGCCACTGTAATGGACTGTATTAGACGCATGATACCTTGTTTTCAGAGGTTTCGAAATCTAAACATCAGATGATGATGGGATAAGTTAGACCCTGTGTTCGCTTTGCTCTAAAATAGCTGAAAATATTGATAAGAAGACTTGTTATGTTGTTATCGGATGAATTGGTGACTGCCCAGACAATGAAGTGGGTAAAAGACTTTATTGTGGGTTTCAATGTTTGCCCTTTTGCCAAGCGTGAAGTGGAAAAAGAGAGTGTTCGCGTCATGGTGTTGCGCTCTAAAAAAATAGATGTCGCGTTAGAAGAATTAATGGCGGAAGTTCAATGGTTGGATGAACAATCCGAGACGGAAACTACATTACTTGTTTTTCCCACCTTGTTTAATGATTTTCATCGTTATTTGGATTTTGTTGAGATGGCAGAAGATCTAATGTTCGAACAAGAATGTGAAGGTGTCTATCAATTGGCAACCTTCCACCCTGATTATTGTTTTTCAGGTACGGAGCCCGATGATGTATCGAATTACACAAATCGATCACCTTACCCAATGTTGCATTTGTTAAGAGAGGCCAGTGTAGAAAAGGCCATTGAATTTTATGGTGATACATCAGACATACCGAATGAAAAT
This sequence comes from Marinomonas ushuaiensis DSM 15871, assembly GCF_000521805.1. Lineage (GTDB taxonomy): Bacteria > Pseudomonadota > Gammaproteobacteria > Pseudomonadales > Marinomonadaceae > Marinomonas > Marinomonas ushuaiensis. Next base: position 190,149 of record NZ_JAMB01000003.1, on the reverse strand, counting down.
ATTGAAAAAATGGAAACACTTGGAAGAGCGAAATTAGACGATGTGTTTGCTACCTGTATGAAAGCAGATAACGACTAATTAGCTATTTTTAAGTATCAACGTTGCGCTTATAAATGAAGTGCGTATAGTTCGAAAAAAATTGCTTGCCGGAGAATTCATGGCTACTCAAATTGGGCGCTTAAATACATTAAGAGTCGTAAAAGAAAAAGATTTTGGCGTGTATTTAGACGCTGATGAATTGGGTGAAATCTTATTGCCTAAACGTTATGTTCCAAAAGGTCTGGCGGTAGGCCAAGATGTGGAAGTATTCGTTTATTTAGATTCAGATGATAAATTAATAGCAACAACGGAATTTCCAAAGGCGCAAGTCGGTGAGTTTGCCGCATTAACCGCCATTGCAGTAAATCAGGTTGGTGCCTTTTTTGATTGGGGGCTTCCAAAAGATTTATTAGTGCCTTTTAGTCAACAAAAAAACCGAGTGGAAGAGGGCGAAACACATTTGCTTTTCATCTATTTAGACAATATTACCAATCGTATTGTCGCGACAACGCGTGTTGATGCGCTTTTAAATCGTGAAGAAGCGCCTTATAAAGTCGGCGAAAAAGTGTCTATCATTATTGGTGATAAAACCAATATCGGGTTCAAATGCGTTATTGATAACCGTTTTTGGGGTGTTTTGTTTTTCGAAGATGCTTTCAGACAGCTTCGTAAAGGTGAAAAAACAGTCGGTTTTATTAAGCAAATGCGTGAAGACGGTAAAATAGACCTAAGTCTCCAAGAGGTAGGCTATAAAAAAGTCCGTAATATTCTTGACGACATTCTTGATTACTTGGACGCTCACGGTGGTGAAACACCATTAACGGATAAAGCTTCTCCAGAAGCTATTTACGCTGTTTTTAAAGTGAGTAAAGCGACCTACAAAAAAGCGTTAGGTGCACTTTATAAAGATAAGAAAATATCGCTGACAAAAGAAAAAGTAACAAAGCTGTAAATTGATTCAGTCTTATTATAGAAAACTAAAAAGCTGCTAAGTGATACTTAGCAGCTTTTTTTTGGTTTCTTCGCGTTGATCTGAGAAAGCGACGCCTTCATAAAGTAAGCGCTGAATGGGAAGTTCTATTGGGCTGTTTTTGAGGAGAAACCCAGAGATGAATTCATTCTCAGTTTGTCTTTGAAGTTTAATGTCTTCGTACATGGAAGATCGATTAAGGCGAGTTAACTGAGCTATGGTGTTTACTCGGTTCTTTAGGTTGGCTCGCGTTAAATGTTTGCTCTGTTCAATGTAGCTGAATTTCGGATGAGTAAAGACACTTTCTAATTCAGCCAGCGTTGCCTCAATCAGAGGCTTAAAATTTTCATCAAGAATATCGCCATTATGAATATTGAAAATCGCGGTGATAGGGTTGATAACCGCATTAACTGCCAATTTTTCAATGACTCTTTGATGGATGTTGGTCACGGTTAAATGATCAATTGGAAACTCGCGATTGGAGTCTGTTTGCAACCATCGACCGAAGTAAGTATCCCCTAAACCCGTATGTTTGATGTGGTTCTTATCAATCTTTAAAACACCCTCACTTGTGATAGCTGCCCAAAGTGCTTGTGTGTCCAATAAAACGCTTTGAAGCTCTTCTTGAGCACCGACACCATTACATAAGCAGGCAATGGTTGCATCGTCCGTCACATGCTCAGAAACTTGTAAAAAGGCATCTTTTAGGTCAAAAGATTTTGTACAAAGTAATACCTTGTCGTATTGCTCTGTCAGTTCAGATGCCATAAAGCTTTTTACTTTATGTTTGGTAGAGGTGCTTTGCTGTTGGCCATTCTCATCGATGAGAGAATCAAGTGTAATTTTCTTCCCCGGGCTTTCTGATCTATATACAAGATGGACTGAGTGGCCGAGCGTTTGTAGCTTGCAAGCCCAGAATAGGCCGATTGCTCCAGCGCCAATGACTAGCCAAGGCGTATTATTCATAATAGGTTTCCCATTAGGTGTTTTATTTCAATACCTGTTATTATCGCGCCAAAATACATGATTGAAAATGCAAAGGAGCAGAAAATGCCATCATTTGACGTAGTATCTGAACTAGATTGGCACGAAGTCAGTAACGCAGTTGACCAAGCTAACCGAGAAATTACAACTCGTTATGACTTTAAGGGCGTAAAAGCAAGTTACGAAATTAAAGATAAGACCAATGTTGTAATGGAAGCCGAGGCAGAACCTCAACTTCGCCAGATGTCTGATATTTTAAATCAAAAATTGGTTAACCGTGGTATTGATTTGAAAAGTTTAGAAAAAGAATCTGTTGTGAAAGGAAATATGCGAGCGTCACAAGCGGTTAAAATGAAAGAAGGCCTTGAAACAGACGAGGCTAAAAAAATTGTGAAGATAATCAAAGAGAGCAAAATCAAGGTTCAGGCGCAAATTCAAGGTGACCAACTTCGTGTCACGGGTAAAAAGCGTGACGAGCTGCAACAAGTTATGGCGTTATTGCGTGGCGCAGAACTTGCGCAGCCAGTTCAGTTTACTAATTTTAGGGACTAAGCTGTTTTGTAAGGGGGCGCGGGTAATTATTTGCCTGCGACTCTTTAGAATTTAATTTGAAAGTAATTTCATAGCGTTAGCTATCTATTGAATAGTTCATTCACAGTCAGTTTGTTGCCAACGATTGTCCATCCTTCTTGTTCTAATTTTGCTTTTTGTCTGAGATAGGCGTCTGTGTTTTCTGCGAAGCTGATTCTTCGTTGTGAATTAATAACTCTGTGCCAGGGTAATTTAGTGTCTTTGGGTAATATTTTCATTAAGCGCCCAACTTGCCGTGCATAGCCAGGGAAGCCTGCTAGTTTAGCGAGTTCGCCATAAGCGATGCATTCACCTGCTGGGATTTCGTTTAAAATAAGGAGTACTTGAGATTTAAAGTGGTCCATCGCTTGATTAGTCACTGGCTCGCCCATAGATAGATATCATTAGTTGAATTCAAGTATAAAACAAAAGAAGGTTATTATGAGGTTCGCTCTTTTACTTTTTATTTTAATACCCATCGTTGAGATGACTGTCTTGATTCAAGTCGGCAGTGAAATAGGTGCACTAGCAACTGTTGGTTTGGTATTTCTTACCGCCATCGTGGGTGTGACGCTTATTCGTAAGCAAGGTTTAGAGACGTCATTGAAGGCCCAAGAAAAAATGAGCCGTGGTGAATTACCGGCATCAGAAGTGGCTGAAGGTTTGATGTTGATGTTTGCAGGCTTGTGTTTGTTAATTCCAGGCTTTGTAACAGATGCTATTGGTGCTTTGTTATTAGTGCCGCCACTAAGAAAGTTATTTGCTGCAGGTTTAATTGTTAAGTTTATCAGTTCAATGATGGCTCGAGGTTCTCAATGGCGTGGTGGAAAGAATTACACCTCGCAAGAGAGTGGAGAAATCATTGAAGGTGAATATGTAAATGAAGAAAATGATTTAATAGATAAAAAATAAACTTTTTGGGTTGAAATATAAATTACTAGCCGTATATAAAAGCTCAATAGAGATTCTTGCGTATGTCGCAAGGTTTTAATCCTGCCAGGGGACTCCTGGTATTGTTTGAATTGGAGAAAATGATTGATGAATATTCGTCCTTTGCACGATCGTGTCGTTGTTCGCCGTAAAGAAGAAGAGACCACAACCGCATCCGGTATCATATTATCTGGATCTGCTACAGAAAAACCTACGCAAGGCGAGGTTTTGGCTATAGGTACTGGTCGTATTCAATCTAATGGCGATGTACAAGCATTGGCTGTTAATGTTGGTGATACTGTGTTGTTTGGCCAATACTCAGGTCAGACAGTAAAAATCAATGGTGAAGAATTGCTTATTATGAAAGAAGACGAAATTTACGGTGTTGTTGAAGCCTAAGCGTCATAGTTATTCATACTTACCGTTCATATTCGATTTGTAGCATTTAAAACAGTTATTAAGGGTATAAAGAATGTCAGCTAAAGAAGTTAAATTCGGAGACAGCGCACGTCAGCAAATGCTAAAAGGCGTAAATGTTCTTGCCGATGCCGTGAAAGTTACTTTGGGGCCAAAAGGCCGCTTTGTTGTTATTGAAAAATCTTTTGGCGCACCATTGGTGACAAAAGATGGCGTGACCGTTGCCAAAGAAATTGAACTTGAAAATAAGTTCGAGAACATGGGCGCGCAAATGGTTAAAGAAGTAGCCTCTCAAGCAAATGATGTTGCTGGTGATGGCACGACAACAGCGACTGTTTTGGCTCAAGCTCTAGTAACAGAAGGTCTTAAGTCTGTTGCTGCGGGCCGTAATCCAATGGACCTTAAACGTGGTATCGATCAAGCTGCTGCTGCGGTTGTAAAAGAGCTTGCTGCTTTGTCTACGCCTTGCACAGATACAAAAGCGATTGAGCAAGTTGGTACTATTTCTGCTAACTCTGATGCATCTGTTGGCCAAATCATTGCAGAAGCAATGGAGCGTGTTGGCAAAGAAGGCGTTATCACAGTTGAAGAAGGTTCAGGCTTTGATGATGAGCTTGCTGTTGTTGAAGGTATGCAATTCGACCGCGGTTACTTATCTCCTTACTTCATCAACAATCAAGAAACAATGAGTGCAGAATTAGAAAATCCATTCATTCTTCTTGTTGATAAAAAAATCTCTAACATCCGTGACTTGCTACCAGTATTGGAAGGCGTTGCAAAAGCATCTCGCCCTTTATTGATCATAGCGGAAGACGTTGAAGGCGAAGCGTTGGCAACTTTAGTTGTTAATACTATGCGCGGTATCGTTAAAGTAGCAGCTGCGAAAGCGCCTGGTTTTGGCGATCGTCGTAAAGCCATGTTGCAAGATATTGCGATATTGACTGGCGCTATGGTTGTTTCAGAAGAAGTGGGTTTAACACTTGAAACAACGACGCTAGAGCAACTTGGTACAGCAAAACGCGTTACGCTGACGAAAGAAAGTACAACGATTATTGATGGTGCTGGTGTTGCAGAGAACATTACAGGTCGTGTTGATCAGATTCGTGCTGAAATCGCTAATTCTTCTTCTGACTACGATAAAGAGAAGCTTCAAGAGCGTGTTGCTAAATTAGCAGGCGGTGTTGCGGTTATCAAAATCGGTGCAGCAACTGAAGTGGCAATGAAAGAGAAGAAGGCGCGTGTAGACGATGCTCTTCACGCTACTCGTGCAGCAGTAGAAGAAGGTGTTGTTGCTGGTGGTGGTGTTGCACTGGTACGGGCATTGACGAAAGTGGTTGATCTTGTAGGTGCCAATGAAGATCAAAACGTAGGTATCGCTCTAGCGCTACGTGCGATGGAAGCACCAATGCGTCAAATCGTAACAAACGCAGGTGCTGAAGCCTCTGTTGTTGTTGATAAAGTTAAGCAGGGCGAAGGTAACTACGGTTATAACGCTACTACTGGCGAATATGGTGATATGTTGGAAATGGGTATCCTGGATCCAGCAAAAGTAACGCGTTCTGCACTTCAAGCAGCAGCCTCTGTAGCGGGTCTTATGATCACAACAGAAGCAATGATTGCTGATTTACCAAAAGACGACGCTGCTGGCATGCCTGATATGGGTGGCATGGGCGGAATGGGTGGTATGGGCGGCATGATGTGATGCACCTGTAACCCTTGTTACTAGGAAAGCCCCGCTATTTATTAGTGGGGCTTTTTTTATGGTTTTTGGTTTGTGGTATGTATTCTTAAAACTATTTTCTGCAGATTTTTTAATCTAGATAGGGTTTGGTTGATTTATGATTTGTTTGTTTTTTGAGCTGTTTTGGCTTTAGGAAGCACTTTTTTTGAATCTCTTGCTCTAACTGCAAACCATTGATTCTAAAGCTATTGATAAATCCTCACCTGTGTAAGATACTTGTCCATATATTCGCGTCCATATTTTGTAAATAAAGGGAAGATTATGCTCAGAAAAACCCTCATTAGTATTGCTGTGTCAGGTGCTCTATATGTGTCCAGCAGTTACGCATTGGAACTGGGTGAGTTAACCTCTCAATCAAATTTGGATGAGCCTTATCGTGGTAAGATAGAAATATCTGACGTAGGCACATTAACAACGGACGATATATTAATTCGCTTGGGCAGTGAGAGTGAATTTCGTCAAGCGGGTTTAGCGCCAACAAGAGTGTTATCGCAGCTCCGATTTAATGTGACTAATGAGAATGGTGAGCTCGTTGTTGCTGTCTCCTCTAATGAACCATTGGTAGCTGATGAGTTGCATTTTATTTTAGCTGCACGCTGGCCAAGTGGCCAAGTGGTTAGAGAGTATCAAGCACCGCTTAATCAATCCGCATTGGTTGAAAAATCTCAAAAAGAAGTAGTGCAATCTGCACCAGTATCTTCGTCTGCCTCAACGCTTCCAGATTCAACTGGTTCTGTTTTTAGTCAAGCAACATCGTCTGCTGAGGCTATGCCAGTAAATGGACAAGCAAATGTTGTAAAGGGCAATACACTGTGGTCTATTGCGGGGCAAAATCGCCCGACAAATCAATTGACAATTTATCAAACAATGATGGCAATTCAAGCGCTTAACAAAGAGGCGTTTTATTCGGATAATATCAACCTTTTAAAAGAAGGTGCAGTTTTACGTTTACCAACTCAAGATCAAATTGCACTTTTCAATAAAACAACCTCAGAAGAAGAGTTTAAGCGTCAGCATGATGCTTGGATGGCGCTTAAAGCGTCTAAAGGGCAATCTAGTGTTGAAAAGGCACAGTTAAATACGCAAGCAAAAGCAAAAGATGCCGAAAGTACGCCAAGTGCTGGTGCAGATAAATTAACTTTGTCTTCTGGTCAAAGTTCTTTACCTGAAAATAGTGCGAGCTCCAATGCTGGTGAAAATAGCCGTGCCGGCCTAAATGATTTGCAAACAGAGCTATCTGCTTCGCAAGAGCTGCTTGATAAAGAACAGCGTGAAAAAGCAGAGCTTTCAGTGCAATTGGGTGATTTGAATAAACAGCTCGAAACGCTCGAAAGATTAATTAGTTTGAAAGATGAACAGCTGGCAGATTTACAGCAGCAGTTTGTTAATGCTCAACAAACACTTCAAGAGCAAAAAAATACTGTCGATCAACTTTTGGAAGCAGATCAAATCCGCAGAGAAAAAGAACAGGTCGAAGCCGACTCTTTAGTTAATAAAATATTCGGTAATCCAATTATTGTTTCTATGGGTGCTGTGGTTATTCTTCTGTTGGGCTTTTTAATTGGTTTGGTGATGCGTCGATCTGGAAAAAATCAGGGAGACGAGTCACTAAAAAAGAATGAGTTTGATCTTTCATCTTCGGCTGCAGCCGCAACAGTGGCGTCAATGAATTATGCGCAAGATGATCAGGTAAAAGAAGAGCTTCAAGAAGAAGATCCTTTCGCATTTGATTTTGATACTGATGATGACCCAGATGATATGGAACATTATGATTCTTTTGACTCTGGTATTGCATCAATGGATGAACTTGATCCTGTTGATGATATGGACTTTTCGGAAGACCCTGAAACAGAATTAGAAAGTGCTGTTGAAGACGAGATAGATTTAGAGGAAGATTTTTCTTCTTTTGATGAAACCGATGATCTTCCTGAGCCAGAAATTAATTTAGACTCTGATGATGAATTAGAGGGGTTTGTTGAGGACGATATTCCAACAATGACGCCAGACGTTGTTGATGTGGAAAATAGCGAGCCAGAATTAGATGTAAGTTCTGAAGCAGAAAGAGAAGAAGAGTCTTTTGTTTCTAGTTTGTTGAATGATGTTGATCAGGAAGATGTCGATGAGTCAGCCATTTTCAATGGTATGTCTAATGATTCTATCGCAAGTACCATTGAAGAAACCCTTGCTGAAGCACAAGAAAACGAAAGTGAATTTGAAGTTCCTGCATTTGGCGAGGCGGAAGCCGCTGCAGATGAAGAAGAAAGTGACGAAGAGGAAGAATTCGATTTCTTTGATGGTAGTGGTGATGAAGTGGCAACTAAGTTAGATTTAGCAAGAGCTTATATGGATATGGGGGATGAAGAAGGTGCCCGAGTTATCTTGGAAGATGTTGTTGAATCAGGTAATGAAAAACAAATTTCTGAAGCCCAGAATATGATAGAGCGAATGTTCCCAAGTGACTAAAAAAGTTGTACTGGTTGTTGAATATAACGGCTCTGCATACAAGGGCTGGCAAGCACAAAAGTTTGGTGTTCCGAGTGTTCAAGAAAATTTAGAAAAAGCATTGGCCGTGATTGCAAATCATCCTGTTAAGGTGATTTGTGCTGGTCGAACAGACTCTGGTGTCCATGCCAGTGCGCAAGTGGTTCATTTTGAAACCAATGTTGAGCGTAGTGAGAGAGCGTGGACGTTAGGGGTTAATACCTATCTTCCTGTCGATATTTCCGTAGTGGCGGCTCGTCATGTTTCAGAAAACTTTCATGCACGTTTTAGTGCGTTAAGTCGTCGTTATCGCTATGTCATTTATCAGTCTGAATTACGCCCAGCCATATTGGCGAAAGGCGTAACTTGGACTTATAAAAAACTTGATGCTGAAGTTATGAAAGAGGCAGCCAAAGTATTTGTTGGTACTCATGACTTCTCTTCTTTTCGTGCCATTGGCTGTCAGGCTAATACCCCCATTCGTACTATCCTGCATTTTGATGTTCAGCAATTAGGTCAATACATTGTGTTGGATGTCAGAGCGAATGCATTTTTACATCATATGATTCGAAATTTTGCCGGTGTTCTAATGAGTATAGGTGCAGGTGAGAAAACGGTTTCTTGGTCAAAAGAAGTTTTAGATGCGAAAGATCGTTGTAAAGGTGGGATTACTGCGCCATCCGATGGTTTATACTTTGTTGATGCTCAATATCCTGACATTTTTAATATTCCGGTCTGCAAGTTAGGGCCTCATTTTTTACCTTACGTAGAAGAGCCTTCTTATGACTTGTCGAGTTAAAGTCTGTGGCATAACGAATATCGAGGATGCGCTGATGGCGTGTCGCCATGGAGCTGATGCATTGGGCTTTGTTTTTTATGAAAAAAGTCCAAGGTATGTCTCACCTCAAATTGCCAACTCTATCGTTGCTCAACTGCCACCGTTTGTGACTCCCGTTGCTTTATTTGTTGATGCCGATGAACTAATTGTCCGAACTGTTATTAATGGAAGTTCACGTTGGATTATTCAGTTTCATGGAGCAGAGCTTGAAGCTGAGTGTCTGGCTTATCAACGACCTTATATGAAAGCATTAAGGGTGAAGCAGGGCGATGACGTCGCTGCCTTGATTGATCAATACCCTACGGCCAGTGCGGTTTTATTAGACGCCTATAAAGCCGGTGTTCCAGGTGGAACTGGAGAGGTGTTTGACTGGTCATTGATTCCCAAAGAACTAACTAAGCCTATTGTATTAGCTGGAGGCCTTACTCCAAATAATATTCAAGACGCGATAAAGCAAGTCATACCTTACGCTGTGGATGTAAGTGGTGGAGTTGAATTATCGAAAGGCATTAAGAGTGAGCCTAAGGTTCAAGAATTTATTAGTGGAGCAAAATGTGGATAACAACGAAATTAATCTAGATTTACCGGATTCTCATGGTCGCTTTGGTCAATATGGCGGTGTGTTTGTTTCTGAAACTTTGATGTCTGCTTTAGATGATTTAACAGAAATGTATGAGAGGTTATCTAAAGACAGTAAGTTTCAAGCTGCCTTTGATTACGATTTGGCGCATTACGTAGGTCGACCATCTCCGCTTTATTTTGCAGAGCGATTAACTGAAAAGGCTGGCGGCGCAAAAATTTATTTGAAACGAGAAGACCTTAATCATACTGGTGCCCATAAAATTAACAATACGATTGGTCAGGCTTTACTGGCTAAGCATATGGGCAAGCCAAATATTATTGCTGAAACAGGTGCTGGGCAACATGGTGTTGCTTCTGCCACGGTTGCCGCTCGATTGGGGTTGAAATGTAAGGTGTTTATGGGGGCGGAAGATATTCGTCGTCAATCATTGAATGTTTACCGCATGAAACTACTTGGCGCAGAAGTTATTTCTGTAGAGTCAGGGACGAAGACCTTAAAAGATGCGCTTAATGAAGCAATGCGTTACTGGGTTGGTAATGTTGACGATACTTTTTACATCATAGGTACTGCAGCTGGCCCGCATCCATATCCAAAACTGGTTCGTGATTTTCAAGCAGTGATTGGACGTGAAACGAAAGCGCAGTGTTTGGCTCAAGAAGGTCGTCTTCCTGATGCGCTTGTAGCTTGTGTTGGTGGTGGTTCAAATGCGATAGGTATGTTTCATCCTTTTATTAAAGATGAAGATGTTGCTATGTATGGTGTTGAGGCTGGAGGTGACGGTATTGAAACTGGCCGCCATGCAGCGCCTTTAACAGCTGGTCGTCCAGGTGTACTTCACGGTAACCGTACTTATGTTATGGCGGATGATGATGGCCAAATTATTGGTACGCACTCAATTTCAGCCGGTTTAGATTACCCTGGCGTTGGCCCAGAACATGCTTGGTTGAAAGATATTGGTCGTGCAAATTACGTTGCGATTAATGATGATGAAGCAATGGATGGTTTTAGAAATCTAACTCGTTTAGAAGGTATTATGCCTGCTTTAGAGTCAAGTCATGCGGTTGCTTACGGTATGAAATTAGCGGCAACAATGGAAAAAGATAAAATTGTCGTTATTAATCTTTCGGGTCGAGGTGACAAAGATATTCTTACTGTTGCTGAATTAGATGGGATAGAAGTATGAGTCGCATTAAACAATGTTTTGAAAATTTAGAGAAATCTGGTAAAAAAGCGCTCATTCCGTATATTACCGGAGGTGATCCGTCGCCTGATTATACAGTAACTATGATGCATGCTTTGGTATCAGCAGGGGCGGATGTAATAGAAGTAGGTATGCCTTTTTCCGATCCAATGGCAGATGGTCCTGTAATACAACTTGCTTGTGAACGTAGTTTGGCGGCAGGTACTAGTGTTAAGAAAGTGCTGGAAATTATTAACGAATTTCGTCAAACAAACACAGAGACTCCTGTTGTTTTGATGGGGTATTTGAATCCAATAGAGTTTTTTGGTTATCAGGCATTTTCAGATGCGGCAAAAGAAGTCGGTGTTGATGGTATTTTATTAGTAGATCTGACTCCAGAAGAGGCGACAGATGTAGTAGAATGCTTCAAACAAAACGAGATTGATCTTATTTACTTATTGTCACCAACGACAACGCCTGAACGTGCTAAGAAAATATGCGACTTAGCATCAGGGTATGTTTATTACGTTTCAGTAAAAGGTGTGACAGGATCGGCTGAATTAGATGTCGATAGTGTTAAGAAACACGTCGATACATTGCGAACCATTACTTCTTTACCTATTGGTGTCGGGTTTGGGATTCGTGATGCTAAAACCGCAGCAGCTGTAAGTAAGTGTGCTGATGGTGTCATTGTTGGCAGTGTGCTGGTAAATGCCATTGCAGAAAATAAAGATCGTCAAAAAGAATATATAGCTGACGCTATAGGGTCTATTTTAGCTCCAATGCGTAGTGAAATGGACGCGTAAGCGGCAGCAAACAAGAAATATGGAGAAGTAAATGAGTAGCTGGCTAGATAAATTTGTACCTTCCATTGTTCGTAGTGAATCAAGACGTAGTTCATCGGCTTCCGTGCCTGAAGGGCTTTGGAAAAAGTGTCCAAAATGTGAAAATGTTTTGTATCGCCCAGAGTTAGAGAAAAACTTAGATGTTTGTCCGAAATGCGACCACCATCTTCGTGTTGGCGCTCGTCGTCGTCTTGATATTTTTCTAGATAAAGAAAGCCGTCATGAAATTGGTGCGCATCTTGAGCCAGAAGATAAGTTGAAGTTTAAAGATACAAAGCGTTATAAAGATCGCATTGTTGATGCACAGCGAGCAACGGGTGAAAAAGACGCTTTAGTTGCTATGCAAGGCTTATTAAATGGTATGCCAGTTGTTGCTGTCGCTTTTGAATTTAAATTCATGGGTGGCTCCATGGGGGCAATTGTAGGCGAGCGATTCATTCAAGCTGTTAATGTTTGTTTAGAAAAACGTATACCTCTTGTTTGTTTTTCTGCAAGTGGTGGTGCTCGTATGCAAGAAGCACTTATTTCTTTGATGCAAATGGCGAAAACCAGTGCAGGCTTAGAGCGAATGAAACAAGAAGGCATTCCATACATCTCTGTTATGACAGACCCTGTATTCGGTGGTGTTTCAGCTTCTTTGGCAATGCTAGGTGATTTAAATGTTGCTGAGCCAAATGCGTTAATCGGTTTTGCCGGCCCTCGAGTTATTGAACAAACGGTTCGCGAAAAATTGCCTGAAGGTTTTCAACGTAGTGAGTTTCTATTAGATAAGGGCGCATTGGACATGATTATCAAGCGTGAAGAAATGCGTGATCGTTTGTACAATGTGTTGTCCATGCTTACTAACAAGGTAGCTTAAATAAATGACGCACACGTCATTAGCAAGTTGGCTCTCATACATTGAGAGTCAACATCCCTCTGAAATAGAACTTGGTTTAGATAGAGGTGCAAAAGTTTTAGATAGACTGAACTTATCTAGACCGAAACATAAAGTAATTACTGTTGCAGGCACGAATGGAAAAGGCTCCACTTGTGCTATGTTGACTCAATATCTTTGTGCTCAAGGCTATTCTGTTGGTACCTATACTTCTCCTCATTTTCTTGTCTTTAACGAGCGTGTTGCCTTAAATAATACTCCTTGTGACGATGATATTCTTTGCCGTGCATTTGAGGTGATTGAAGCCGCACGTGGAGATATTCCACTAACGTATTTTGAATTCAGTACCCTTGCTGCTTTATGGATTTTTGAAGAATCTTGTTTAGACTATTGGGTTCTTGAAGTCGGACTAGGTGGGCGCTTAGATTCTGTAAATATGGTCGATACAGATGTTGCTGTAGTGACATCCATCTCTCTAGATCATGTTGACTGGCTAGGTGATAATCTTGATGTTATTGCGCGTGAAAAAACAGGTATAGCAAGAAAAGATAAGCTACTTATTAGTGGTGTGGTTAATCCCCCTATCACGATTGCTGAAACAGCGCTAGAAATCGGTGCTTATTTAAAACAAAAAGGTGAAGATTTTAGTTTTATTTCTGACTCTGATATTTGTACTTGGTCATGGTCTGGTCATGGTCAAAGCTTTTCTAATTTGCCTATGCCTTCACTTCCTCTTCAAAATGCAGCGACTGTTATTGCTGTTTTGGTGTATATGGGACTTGATCCTAAACAGGATGATCTTGTTTCTTTATTTCATACAGCGGAATTAACTGGTCGTTTTCAAAAAGTATCATCAGCTCCTGATGTATTTATTGATGTTGCCCATAATCCTGAAGCAGCCATTGAGTTAGCTTATCGTATTGAGGATTTATCGAAGTCTCCTATCGCTGTTTGTGGGATGTTAAAAGATAAAGATATTAGCCGTGTAGTGGAACATCTTGCTAGTAGCTTTTCTGATTGGTATTGCTGTGATTTATCAGGACCAAGAGGCGCCAAAGCCGAAGAAATTATTGATAATGTTTTACGTAACTCACCAAACCTTTCTCAATGTGTGAGCGTATTCGACTCGGTACAAGCGGCATTTTCTGCTGCACTTGTAAAAGCAAAAAAAGAGCAGCGCTCCATAATCGTATTTGGGTCCTTTATAACCGTCTCAGATTATTTGGCACTTAGCCAATAAAGAGTGATTTATGATAGATAGAACCATTACATACAGACTTATTGGTGCCAGTATTATGGTGCTTTCTGCCGCAATCGTTTTGCCTTTGATTTTAGATGGCGAGCGTCCTGCAGAGTTAGATATTGAAGTTCAAGTCACTACGCCGCCAGCGTTTCCTATAGTGGAAATTGCGCCAGTTCAACCAATTGATTCTTTATCGGTTAAGTCTTCATCCCCCGAAGGTAAGTCACCGAATGAAATTAGTTTGATTCCAGTGCCTCGCCCTGCCAACGATGTAAAGACTATTGTCAAAGCTGAACCGGCTGCAACTAAGCCAGAAGTGAAAACAGTTACAAAAGAGCCGGAAAAACAAACAACTATAGCGGCTGACCGTTGGGTTGTTCAAATAGCGACGTTCAAAAGCAGAGATAACGCGACTCGTTTAGTTGAGAAGCTTAAAGGCGCAAAATACGATGCTTATAGTACAACGACAAGCTCTCTTCATAAGGTGTATGTTGGGCCAGAGTTTAAGCGTGATACGTCTGAAAAAATAAGAAATGACATTAAGAAAAAATTCAACTTAGCTGGCATTGTCGTTAAATTTTCAGTTAATTAAAGTCGGCAGACTGATTCCTATATGTTGAATAGGTAAGTCATCTGTTAAACTTCGCCGCAATTATTAGAGGTACTCATGGAACAAGCTAATTCAATGGCAACAGTTGATTGGTTAATTATCGCAGTCGTTGTTCTTTCAACTTTATTGAGTTTAAAGCGGGGCTTTGTAAAAGAAGTGTTGTCTTTGTTAACTTGGGTTGTTGCTTTTGTTGTTTCAATTAAGTTTGCTGATCAAATGCAAGGGTTACTCATAGAGCAAGTACAGAATGACCAAATTCGTTATATTGTGGCTTTTGTCTCTTTATTTATTGCTTCTTTGGTTGTTGGCGCGTTAGTTAGTTTTTTATTGGGTTCTTTGATTCAAGTAACAGGTTTATCGAGTACAGATCGAGTCCTGGGTATGGTATTTGGTTTTGCTCGCGGTAGTTTAATTATTGTGGCCTTTATTTCTCTGTTGAGTTTAAGTCCGGCAATAGAAGAAACTGAGTTTTGGAAGACATCACAATTGATCCCACAACTGGGTCAGTTGAATGACTGGACGCGTGATATGTTAGGCAAGAGTACGGATCTTATTGATTCCTCTCTCATTGACCGCGCCCTTGGAAATTAGTTGCTGCTTCTTAAGTAGAACAGCAATCAAATAGATGAAGAACCTTTTGCGGCATTTGCCGCAATTCCCCAACACGAGGATCTAGAACATGTGTGGTATCGTTGGTGTCGTAGGCACGTCTGTGGTTAACCAAGCTATTTTTGATGCGTTAACCGTTCTTCAGCATCGTGGGCAAGATGCTGCGGGTATGGTAACTAGCCATAACGGACGATTACACTTACGCAAAGACAATGGTCCGGTGAGTGAAGTATTTCGTACACGTCATATGAAAAAACTCCAAGGTAATATAGGAATAGGGCATGTTCGCTATCCAACGGCTGGCACATCCAGTTCAGCAGAAGCGCAACCATTCTATGTGAACTCTCCTTATGGTATTTCTCTTGCACACAATGGTAATTTAACCAATACCACTAAACTGAAGCGAGAAGTATTTGAATCTGATTTACGTCATATCAATACAACGTCTGATTCGGAGGTGTTGGTTAACGTATTGGCGCATGAGCTGCATCAAGAAGGGAAGTTCATTCCAACTCCAGAAGATATTTTCAATGCGCTTGAGCGAGTATATAAGCGTATTGAGGGTGGTTATGCTGTTGTTACCTTGATTACTGGTTATGGTATTTTGGCTTTTCGTGATCCAGATGGCATTCGCCCACTAATTTATGGTTCTAAGCAAACAGATACAGGCCTTGAATACATGGTTGCTTCGGAAAGTGTTGCGCTTGATGCGGCAGGTTTTACAGTAGAGCGTGATATTCAACCAGGTGAGGCAATTTTTATTGACGTGAATCATAAGGTTCATATGCGTCAATGTACTCCTAAAAAAGTAGCGCGACCTTGTTTGTTTGAATACGTGTACTTTGCTCGTCCTGATACGGTTATTGACAGTATTTCGGTTTATAAAGCGCGTATGAACATGGGTGATCGCCTAGCGGCAAAAATTGAACGTGAGTGGAAAGATCATGATATTGATGTGGTCATTCCTATTCCTGATACCAGTCGTACGGCTGCGCTGCAAATAGCCCAGTCATTGAATATACCGTTTCGTGAAGGTTTGGTAAAAAACCGTTACATCGGTCGTACTTTTATCATGCCAGGCCAAGAAATACGTAAGAAATCAGTTCGTCAAAAATTAAACCCAGTACCATTTGAGTTTAAAGATAAAATCGTTTTATTGGTTGATGATTCGATTGTGCGTGGTACGACAAGTAAAGAGATCATTGAAATGGCGCGTGATGCTGGCGCAAAGAAAGTATATATTGCTTCTGCTGCACCGGAAGTTCGCTATCCAAATGTATATGGTATCGATATGCCAGCGGTTACAGAGCTAATTGCGCATAATCGTAATGTTGATGAAATCTGTGAAATTATTGGCGCAGATAAATTAATTTTCCAAGATTTAAATGATTTGATTGAAGCGTGTATCGATGAAAAGCACTCAGATGTTAGAGAGTTTGATACGTCGGTTTTTGATGGTACTTATATTACAGGTAATATTGATAAAGCCTACTTAGATGGTCTTGAGGGTGCTCGTAATGATTCAAATAAGGCGTCTGTTGAAGAAATGCAAAGTAGCGATATGATGCACCCAATGTAACATTGGTCTTATTGAGTGATAGATAAAAAAACGGACTTAGAGAATTTTCTAAGTCCGTTTTTTATTGCGAATAAATAATTAGATTGCTCTATTTATGTAGAGTGTCTTGATTATCTATAAATGTATCTTGATGAGTGTTATTCGTTTGCAGTGTTTCTCTCTGCAACGCTTCAAGTTGCTTTTTTTCCTTTCTACGATAACCGAGTACCAGTAAACAAGGCGTCAGAATAAGTGTCAACGGAGTTGCAAATGTTAAGCCACCAGCAATGGCGGTCGATAATTGTGTCCACCATTGTGCGGATGGTGCGCCAACACTTAATGATTGATGTGTTAAATCGATGTTTAACTGAAAGACCATAGGGATAAGACCAAGAACCGTTGTGATGGTAGTCAGCATAACCGGTCTTAAACGCTGTACGCCAGTACGAATCGCGGCCTCACGAACCATCATGCCTTGTTTGCGTAAACCATTGAAGGTGTCAATCAAGACAATGTTGTTGTTCACCACAATGCCCGCTAAAGCAATAACGCCAACACCACTCATGACGACACCGAATGGTTGCCCCTTCATCATCAATCCAATAAAAACACCCATAGTCGAAAAAACAACTGCACTTAGAATTAATAAACATTGGAAAAAATTATTAAACTGAGTAACGAGAATAATCGCCATAATAAAGAAGGCGACACCAAAGGCTTTCATCAAAAAAATCATCGATTTTTGCTGCTCTTCCGTGTTTCCACGGAACTCATAGCTTACTGTTTTATCAATATTTGCATTGTCTAATTTGATTTTAATTGCCTTGATAACTTCATCAACCACTAAGCCATCTTTAACGTCAGCATCAATTTGAACCGCTTTTTTACCATCCGTTCGATTAATAACACCTTGTTTAGGTGCTGCATAACGAGTGATAAAGTTACTGGCAGGAATGCTCCCTTGGTTCGTTGGGATCTGTAGGTGATCAAGTTGGTCTAAACTGCGTTGGTTAACAGGGTAGCGTAATACTATATCTATTTTGTCATCAGCGCCTTCTGGTAAGAAATCACTCAGTGTGATACCTGTTGTGACCAGTTTAATGACGTTGCCAAGACTGTTTACATCCACACCATAACGGCTTGCTTCGGCGCGATTAATATCAATACGCCACTCTATACCAGATAAAGATCTATCATCGTTTACTGTAATGATTTCATCTCTTTCAAGGAGCTGCTTACTGATCTCATCGGCTGCTAAATACAGAGCTTCAGAATAATTGGAAGTAAGCTGCAATTGAATGTCAGCACCAGATTGCGGGCCGCCTTGTTCTTTTTCTGCGCTGACTTCAATGCCAGGAATTTGTTTGGTTTTATCACGGATACGCTCCAAGATGATACTTGCAGGTTCTCGTTTATACCAATCAATAAACTCCATGCTGATAGAGCCAATACTATCTGGTGAAGCATTATTTCCTGGTGTCGCATAGGTGGTGGTTACGATGCTTTTTAGCTCAGGTGTACCGATAAGCTGTAATTCAACTTGTTTGACCAAGGTATCTTTTTCATCAAGAGATAAATCACCACGGGCACGAATCTCCAAGTTAGCAGACTCAGGCTCAATATTAGGGAAGAACTCAACCCCTTTACCAAACTGACCGTAAATCATGAAAACACTGATGAGTAGGGTGATGGTAAACATTAATACCCAGATTGGACGCTCTACTAAACGCGTTAACATTCTTCCATAAAAGCCTGTTGGTCCTGTTAGCTCCGTTAAATCGCCACTTTCGGTAATACGTAAGGCGTGTAAGGTTTTTTCATTGTAAGCGCCTTTTTTACCTATCATAGACCCAATGGTAGGCAACACAATCAATGCCATCACTAAAGAAGATGATAAGGTCGCAATAATGGTGATAGGCATGAATTTCATGAATTCACCAACGATATCTGGCCAAAACAGCAATGGCATAAACACAGCAAGTGTCGTCGCCGTGGATGCGGTAATGGGCCATGCCATACGTTTTGCAGCTTCACTGTATGCTTGGCGTTTAGAGGCTCCCTCTGCCAGTTTTCTATCTGCATATTCAGTAACAACAATGGCACCATCAACCAACATGCCGACACTTAGAATCAAGGCAAAAAGTACCACCATATTAATAGTGTAACCTTGTAAGTCTAAAATCAAAATGCCTGATAAAAACGCGCCGGGAATAGCCAAACCAACCAATAAGGCGCTACGAATACCAAGGGCCCAAACAATGACAATCATCACTAATAATGTAGCGGCTAATACGTTATTAAATAGATCGTTTAGTGAGGTTTCTATGTCGGTAGATTTATCCCCAGTTAGATTGTATTCAACATTCTCTGGCCATTGTTGGCTTTCAGCTTCAACGACCGCTTTTACCGCTTCAATGGTTTCAATTATGTTTACACCAACACGTTTGGAAACTGCCAAGGTGATACTGCGTTTACCTTCAACGCGGGCATAACTGCTTGGGTCTTCAAAGGTAAGCTCGCCTGTTGCAATATCACCTAAAAGAACAACTTGGTCGCCTTCTGCTTTGATGGGTAAATTAAGAATGTCTTCTTTAGTTTTCAGTAATCCCGGTACTTTTAATGAGAAACGACCTGCGCCAGTGTCTAGATTGCCAGCAGCGACTAATCGGTTGTTGCCTGATACAAAATTGGCTACGTCGCTAAGAGATAGGTTATAAGATTCAAGTTGTTCTGGTCGAATGATGACCTGAGCTTGTTGGTCACGATCGCCACTGATTTGCGCTTCTAATACGCCATCAATCGCTTCAATGGAATCTTGTAAGTTTTTTGCTGTGCGGCTTAGTGTAGCAAAATCCACATTACCCGATAAATTGACACGAAGTACAGGAAAGGTAGATAAGTTTATTTCTGTAACCGTTGGCTCATCCGCGTCATCAGGGAGTTCACTTTTGGCACGATCCACTTTATCTTTTGCGTCACTGATAGCTTGGTCGATGTCTACACCGGACTCGAATTCGAGCATGATGGAGGCGTGACCTTCAGAGGCTGTTGATTTGAGTTCTTTTAATCCTTCCAATCCTTTGAGTTCTTTTTCTAAAGGGTGGACCAATAAACTGTCAGCATCTTCTGGTGAAATACCCTCTAATGAGACCGAAACATATGCCATTGGGATAGTGATATCTGGATCACTTTCTTTGGCTATTTCAATGTAAGACACTACGCCCATAACAAGTATTAGGACGAAAAACATCATAACTGTTCTGGAGCGAGCTAAGGCCGCCTCAATCAATGTTTGCATACTGAGCCTCCTTAGTTTTGATAATGCGCATCAATTTTATCGCCAGCAGACACAAAACCTTGTCCGACAGTAATAATATTCACATTATCAGGTAAGCCACTGGCCCACACTTGATCTCGCTCGGATTTGACAATGCTGACAGGAGAAATAACCACACGATTATCAAGATCGATGGTTTTAATGGCTGTTTTTCCTGAATCATCTAACGTAAGCAGTGCAGGCGAAAAGGCATGCGCTTTTTGTTCGTCAATAGTGAAATCTACCGCAGCTGTTAAGCCAGCTGGAATAATGTTGTCAGGGTTTTCTACCTGCATTTCTACAGTGATGGTTCGGCTGGCTTCATTAGCGGTTGTATTAATATAAGAAATAAAACCTTCTGCTTCATAACCGGATTCAAGGCGAATCTCACCTGGTGTTCCTAGTTTTATTTGTTGGACTTTATTTTGAGGAATATTGACACTTACTTTTATTGGGTTCAAAGAAACCAATGTACCGATAGGATCACCAGCAGAAATAACTTGGCCTTCTTGAACATCAAGCGTATTTAATATGCCAGAGAAGGGCGCAGCAATAATCGCGTTTTCTAAGTCCACTAATAATCGAAGTTCTGCTGATTTTGCTGCAGCAAGTTCCGTTTCCGCCTGAGCGAGGTTTACTTTTGACGAAAAATTGTTGGCGGCTAACTGCTTAATACCATCTAACTCTAATGCTTTTTGTTTAACCAAGAGACGAGCTTGTTCAATTTCTGTTTTAAGGGTGCGAGTATCAATTTCTAAGATTGGCGTCCCTTTTTTTATAAAGGAACCTTTTTCTATCGGGAGCTTTGTAATTCGCCCTGGGTAGGTATTAATTAAGGAAAGAGTATCGTCTGCTTTCGTTGTCCCACTTAATGGTAAATGCATTTCAATGGTTTTGGCCGTGAGCGTTTTGGCTTGAACGGAGTAAATTAGTTTGGATTCTGATGTTTGGGGTGAAACAGCATTTTCTTTTGAGCTTGATTCTGTAGGGCTGACAGTGACGCCATTTCCTCCAACTATCATCCAAGTTACCGCGATTGCTGTAACGACAACAGCTGTAATTGGCCCCACTTTATTTTTAAGCTCCATTTAACACTCCAAACTTGAAAAATTAATATCTATATTGAGTTGAGTATATTATTAAATAATGATCAATAGCGTTCTTTTTATTCAAGAATTGTAAATAGAATAACAAGATTATTATCTGAATTTATGATGGAATTTTTTGATTTTCATTTTATTCGCTCTAAAATTTTCTATTTTTGAACTGGCAAGTATGGGTATTTACTGATTCTTTTACGGGAAGAGTGATACTATACCGCCACAAAATTCTTTCATTTATATGGGTAGATATGAGTCTATTATCGTTAGAACAAATCAGCGTTGCTTTTGGTCATAATCCGCTGCTATCAAAAATTAGTTTTGCGGCTGAAGCTGGCGAACGTGTTGCTATTATCGGTCGTAATGGCGCGGGTAAATCTACCTTATTAAAAATTATTTCTGGTGAACAAGTTCCAGACGAAGGTATGGTGCGACTTGAAGGCGGAATGACGATCGCTCAGTTGCCACAGGAATTACCTGAAGCGAATGGTAAAACAGTTCGTGAAGTTGTAAGTGAAGGTGCTGGACCGGCGCATTCTTTAATGACACGTTACTTCAAACTATTAGAGGACTTTGAAAACGATCATTCAGATGAATTGGGTGATATTCAAACCGAACTGGATAAAATCCAAGGCTGGGATTTAGAGCAACGAGTGAATCACATGATTCAGCGTTTGGCCTTGCCTGCGGACAAATTAATGTCAGAGCTTTCTGGTGGTTGGCGTCGTCGTGTTATTTTGGCACAAGCGCTGATTTCAAACCCAGACGTTTTACTACTTGATGAGCCGACTAACCATTTGGATGTCCCAACGATAGAATGGATGGAGCAGCAGCTTCAACAGTTCCGCGGTTTGATCCTCTTTATTACCCATGACCGTCGCTTCCTAGAAAAACTGGCCAATCGTATTATTGAAGTGGATCGTGGCAACCTGATTTCTTTCAATGGCACTATTCACGAATTTCTTGTTTTTAAAGAAAAATTATTAGAAGAAGAAAGTCGTGCGAATGCATTGTTCGATAAACGCCTTGCAGAAGAAGAGGTGTGGATTCGTCAAGGTATCAAAGCACGACGTACCCGTAACGAAGGCCGAGTTCGCGCTTTGGAAGCATTGCGAGTCGAACGCTCTGAACGTATTGGTCGTCAAGGCAATGCAAAAATGGCCATTGAAACGAAAGAGAAGTCTGGCAAATTGGTGGCAGAATTTAACCAAGTTGGTCACTCTTTTGAAGACAAAGTTATTTTGCGTCCAATGGACTTCGTGGTTAATCGCGGTGATCGTATTGGTCTGATTGGTCCGAATGGTTGTGGTAAAAGTACTTTCCTTAAAATTCTATTAGGAGATCTTGAGCCGACAACAGGTGAGGTTCGTCAAGGAACCAAGTTGAACGTTGCGTATTTTGACCAATTACGTGAACAGCTTGATCCAGAGCAAACGGTTGCAGAGAACGTAGGCGAAGGTAAAGACGTTATCGAAATCAATGGTCAAAACAAGCACGTTATTGGCTATCTTGGTGATTTCCTATTCCCACCGGAACGCGCTCGTACGCCAATCAAAGCTTTATCCGGTGGTGAACGTAATCGCGTGTTATTAGCGAAACTCTTCACTCGTCCTGCCAATCTATTAATAATGGATGAGCCAACAAACGATTTGGATGTTGAAACATTAGAGCTATTAGAAGAGCTTCTAATGAACTACGACGGCACTTTATTATTGGTGAGCCATGACCGTTCCTTCCTAGATAACGTTGTTACCAGTGTGATTGCCTTTGAAGGCGAAGGGCATGTCAAAGAATACGTAGGTGGCTATCAGGATTGGATTCGTCAAGGTGGTAAATTCCCAACAGAATCCACATCACAAACAGACGAGCCAAAAACCAAAGCAAAAGTCAAAACTGATACATCTGTTGCTGAAGTAAAGGTAAGCAAGCCGAAATCGAAGCTAAGTTACAAAATGCAGCGTGAATTTGATTCGATGCCAGAAACCATCGCCAAATTAGAAGCTGAAATAGCCTCTTTACATGCAACAACAGCTGCTGCGGATTTTTATGCTGGCGATGCAGAAAAAGTACAAAGTACTTTGGCAAAGGTCACTGAAAAAGAACAAGCACTTGAAGCAACAATGGAACGCTGGCTTGAGCTTGAAGAAATGCAAAACGGGTAAGCAATTACCCGAAAGACTATGGTTCAATAACTATGACTCAAAATACGAAAACTCAGAAAATAACGTCCCAAGAAGTAAAGCCACTTTCTTTTGTGCCGCGTTTTATTGGCGCTTTTGGTCAGTTTTTTAAATACATGGGGAGCGGCGATTATGCCGCTCGCTGTCAACATGCTGGAAAAGGCGATGTATTTGCTTTTGAAGCAGAACCGACCGTAATTACAGAAACAATAGAAACCATTCGCGAAATCGAAGTGGCCGCGCCAATTTTGGATACCGTCAATGAAGATGGCGCACATCAACTACTACAACTATTGCAGCAAGAAGCCCGCTTTATTGATTTCCTCCAAGAAAGTATTGACGACTATGCCGATGCAGATGTTGGTGCCGCAGCACGTCAGATTCACTCTGGTTGTGCAAAAGTATTGAATCAGCACTTTACTATTGATGTGGTGAACTCTGCCTCTGAAAATAGTCGAGTTGAAATTCCTGCAGGTTACGACGCTAAACAAATCAAGCTAGAAGGTCGAGTCGAAGGCTCTGGTCCTTATGCCGGAACTTTAATTCATCCTGGCTGGAAAGTGACGGATACGCGTTTGCCTAAAGTGACCAATACGGAAAATTTGACCATTTTGGCGCCAGCTGAAGTCGAGGTATAACCAATGGGACATTATTTTATCGGTATCGATTTAGGTACCACCCATTCGGCTGTCTATTACTCTAACGCTTCATTGGTTTCAAATGAGCAAGCCACCAGCAAGATTCAACAGCTTAATATTCCACAATTTACAGCAGCAGGGCAGATCGATGAATTGCCTTTGTTGCCTTCTTTTGTTTATTTCCCACATCAAACGGAATTCTTAGACAGTGATTTCCAGCTCCCTTGGGGGAAAGCGACCTCTATTGTTGGGCAATTGGCTCGTGAGTTAGGTTCTAAATCTTCAGGGCGATTAGTACAAAGTGCAAAAAGCTGGTTATGTCATTCACAAGTGGGTGCTGAAGAAGCGATATTGCCTATTGATGCGCTAGAAGAAGTTGAAAAAGTCTCCCCAGCAGAGGTTACTCAGGCTTTATTGACTCACCTCGTAAATGCTTGGAATACTTCGTTTCCACATGCCCTAATTGCTGATCAAGAAGTCGTTATTACAGTCCCCGCATCATTTGATCCTGCGGCGCGAGTAATTACAGAACAGGCAGCAAAAAAGGTAGGTCTACGTGCTCGTCTAATTGAAGAACCATTAGCCGCTTTTTATGCATGGTTGTCTGATCAATCATCTTGGGCAGATAATTTAGATGTTAATGAGCACATTCTGGTTGTTGATGTGGGTGGTGGTACAACAGATTTATCCTTGATTCAAACTGTTGAAAAAGATGGCGAGCTTGGATTGGAGCGAATTGCGGTTGGTCGACACATACTATTAGGCGGCGACAACATGGATATGACGCTGACTTACCATCTTGCAGGGCAACTTGCTCAGAACGGAACAAATCTTGAGCCGTGGCAAATTACAGGTTTGACACAAGCTTGTCGTGAAGCCAAAGAGCGTCTACTGTCTAATTCAGAACTTTCTGATGTCAGTGTCGTCGTTCCTAGTCGCGGACGTAGTTTGTTTAATAACAGTATCAAAGCCACATTAACTCAAACAGATGTTCAGCAATTGCTGATTGATGGTTTTTTCCCCGAATCTACGTTTGGTGAGCAAGCTCAAAAAGTCACTCGCAGTGGTTTTAGTGCTATCAATTTGAACTACGAAAGCGACCCAGCGATTACTCGCCATATTAGCGGGTTTCTTGCTCAACAAGATGTTAAGCCAACGAAAGTGCTATTGAATGGTGGTGTTTTTAACGCGGAATTAATTCGCACAACATTGGAAACTCGTCTTGAAAATTTATTAGGTGATGTTAACCTCACCATGCTAACGCCATCCCATTTGGATTATGCCGTTGCGAAAGGTGCGACCTATTATGCACAAGTCCAAGCTCAGGGCGGCGTGAAAGTAAAAAGTGGTTTATCCGCTAATTACTACATAGGTGTAGCGAGCCCAATGCCTGCCATTCCAGGTATGGTACCACCCGTTGATGCAATTTGTGTTGCGCCTTTTGGTTTAGAAGAAGGTTCTGATGAGCAAATGCTGCCGAATGAATTTTCTCTAATCGTTGGGGAAAGCGTTAATTTTCGCTTTTTCCAATCCAAACATAATGACGTTGAAACCGTTGGTAAGGTGATTTCTTCGTTTTCATTGGGTTTGTTGAATGAATTGAATCCTTTGTCTATTCGTTTAGATGCAGGTCATTATCAAGCTGGTGATATGGTGCGAGTTTATTTAACGGCTCAAGTCACGGAATTAGGCTTGTTATTATTACAAGCCCACGATACCAATTCGGATTTAAGTTGGACCATCGAGTTTCAAGTAAGAGAGGCTTAATCCATGGCGCAATCTGCTTTTCGTCCGTCTTATCGAGTAGGAATTGATTTAGGGACAACCAATTGTGTTGTCTCTTACCTTCCAGTAGATCAACAAACCTTATCAACTCCAGTGTTATTGTCTATTCCTCAAGTGATGGCAGATGGCTCTGTACAAGACTTTACGCATTTACCCAGTGCAATTTATCTATTAGCGAATGATGAAATGGGTAAATTTGAGCCTGTATTACCTTGGCGGCATCAGGATAAAGAACGCATTGTAGGCGTAGGAGCTTTAGCATTAGGTCAACGCCGTGCAGGGCAATTAGTGCAGAGTGCAAAAAGCTGGTTGAGTCATAGACAAGTAGATCGTCGTTCAGCAATTTTGCCGTGGGGAAGTGACGTTGCAAAAAAACTAAGCCCACTGGAATCAAGCCAAATATTACTTTCACATATTAAGCAAAGCTGGAATCACCACTTTCCTGATTCGCCTTTAGAAAATCAATCTATCGCGCTCACCTTACCCGCTTCATTTGATGAGGAAGCACGCTCATTGACACTTGAAGCCGCTAGGTTAGCTGGCCTAAACGATTTGTATCTATTGGAAGAACCACAAGCGGCTTGTTATCACTACATCAATAACAATGAAAGGCTTGCCGCTTTAACTGATAAGAAAATGCTGCTTGTTGTTGATATTGGCGGTGGAACCAGTGACTTTAGTTTGGTTGCTATCAAGGCTTCTAAAAATAGCATGAAAGGCGCCGCGATTTCGTTAAAACGTGTTGCTGTGGGTGAGCACCTCTTACTTGGCGGTGACAATTTAGACCAGGCCTTGGCTTTTCAACTTGATCCTAAAAAAATATCTGCCTTATCCGCATCTCGATTAGCGGCTTTGGTGCAACAAACCCGCTTGGCAAAAGAGAGCTTGTTAAGTGAAGATGCACCGGAATCGTTAAGTATCACAGTACTAGGTGGCGGAAGTCGTTTAATTGGTGGCTCACAGAAGTTTAATGTGTCACGAGATACTTTATTAGAACAGATTCAAACAGGCTTTTTCCCTTTGGTTGAGGCGGACTGCCCAGTCCAAAAGAACGATTACGCCATGCACACATTGGGATTACCTTATGAGTCCGACCCTGCGTTTACTCGTCATTTAGCTGCATTTTTGCATCAAAATACATCTGACATTATGGCTACCACAGGTTCTAAGATGCCTGATGCGGTTTTATTTAATGGTGGGTTATTTAACAGCTCAATTTTAAAGGCACGGTTATTAGAACAATTAAATGCTTGGTCAAAAGACTCCATTCTTGTTTGTACTGCTGATGAGCCAAATGATGCTGTCGCGAAAGGCGCTGTCATGTATTTGAGTGCTTTGGCTGGCGAAAGCACACGTATTGAAAGTGGTGTGGCGCACAGTTTGTATTTGAAGGTTGGTGACGATCAATTTGTTGGCATTCTTCCAAAAGGCACTTTAAAAGGTGAACATATCACGTTAGAGCAGGACTTCTTTGTTATGTTAGGCCAGCAAGTTCAATTTCCCTTGTATCGCTCTGATGACCATATCGAGTGTGTTGTCGGTGACGTTCGAGATTCAAATGGTTTGCATTACATTTCTAATCTAGCCACTGAGCTAGATAGCTCGCAAGACAGTGAAGAATTACCAGTTACCTTGTCTGTGCAAATGACAGAAGTGGGAGTGTTACAAGTATTATTAAATGGAAAAAATGGCCTAGACAAATGGCAGCTCGACTTCTCCACTGAATCAAATGAAACCAAAGAATCAGACACGTCAGCAGGTACATTACATAGCAATATGGGCCAAGCGGAAGAACACCTTACGCAATGTTTTTCTGCTGTAGGACAAAAGCAAAAACCAGACTTAGTGAAATCGCTTAAACAAGACCTAGATCAATGGTTGGGAGGGCGAGAATATTGGAATCTTGCGACTTCTCGTCGTTTGGTTGATAAGTTATTGAGCTTGAAATCAGGCCGAATGAAAAGTGCTCAGCATGAACGCCAATGGTTGCAGTTGATTGGATATTGCTTGCGTCCTGGCTTTGGTGCCGCAGATGATTTGGCTAGAGTTCAGCAGGTTATTAATGTCACCAAAGCGGGAACACAGTTCGATACTGCGCCTGTATGGGGGCAATACTGGACTTTGTATCGTCGCATTGCTGGCGGTTTGACTGTTGAGCAACAACAAGATTTGTTTAAACAGTTCAGCCAATATTATTCACCAACAGGACAGCGTTCTCGAGAGAAAGTGAAAGCGCTCGTGACTAAGTCGAGTGATGACCTGATTCGTCTTGTTGGTGCGTTAGAGAGCTTGCCAAGCGACGATAAAGTGACAGCGATGGACTGGCTTATGAAGCGGTTGTCGAAAAGCTCCGAGCCAGATACGGCTTGGTGGACCATTGGTAGGATGGCTTCTCGTCACCTTTTATCAGGGCACCAAGAAAACCGCATAGAAGAAAAAGTTCTTTTTTCTGCGTTAGATTTTGCTTTAAAAGAAGATTGGAAAAAACGTAAGCAAGCCGGTCTTGCTGCTGTTTTGATGAGCCAAGTCAGTTTGGATGAATCAAATGAACTAAAAGGCTATCGAAAAAAAGTAGCGAATAAACTCAAAAAAGACAAATGTCCTGTTCAATGGTTAGAACGTTTAGAAAGCCAGATTGAAATCAATAGTGATGAATTGAACGCCTTACTTGGTGAAAGTTTACCGATAGGTTTGCGTTTATAATCTTTATTGAACAAAGAGCTTTTCTTTAATCAAAAGATATCCCGAATAAACTGATGTTTGTTTTGTAGGGAACTTCATTTGGCGATTTGACCTGTTCTTTAATCAAAGCGAGGTAAGTGATCATTTTATGGGCGATTAGGTTTTTCTCGCTTGGAATAGCAGAGACAAATTTAGTCGCTCTTAGCATGCTTTTCACCCCGTTTGTTTGGGCGTATTCATTGTTTTTCATCAAAATGACTTCCTCACCCATATGCCAATAAATGTCCAAGTTTTTAATTTGCAAAGGGCTGATCGGTGGTACTAATGGCACAATGTCATTTAGTGTCACGACGCGGACTAATGACAGATTAGAAAATTGATTTGCCCCGGTGACATTGGTGACTTTGGGCTGACCAAAAGTAATGACTTGAGACAATGGGTAGTTGTCTTGCTCTAAATACATGGCCAATATCACGGCAATGGCACCGCCTAAACTGTGCCCTGTTGTTTGAATAGGCTGGTTTTTATCAAGATAAGGTTTTACGTCGTTATAAACGGCTTTTGCGGCAGAAGCGAAGCCTTGGTGCAGCATAATGTTCAGAACATCATCGTTTTGTAATGACACATTCAAATCTAATAGGGCGTTTTCTAAGTTTGCGGTTCCTCGTATCGAAATTGTCTGTACTCCATTGCTTTGACTAATAAAATAACTGACTTGTGATTCAGGAATGGTTGTGTGATGGATAAGTTTTTGTCCAGCTTCTTGTAATGCATTTTCAAGAGACAGTTCATTAACAATTTGAGAGCTTGAAGTTTGACTATCAGATGTTTCTGCCTCCAATGCGCCTCTTTCTAAATAAGCGGCATCAGCCAATATGGCCATAGACTGTATATGAGCGAAGTCTTGTGCCGCAAACGTGAATTGAATCGGATTGAATATTGTTAGAGTGACGAAAAAAATAACTTTTTTAAACATGTTCAAAGTGGATGACTCAATGATGACAGAGCGATGAGAGTACTAAAAAACCACTTTTTCGAATAGAGTTTGCTGCATAAAAAAGAAAATTTAATATTGAAAGAATATTTCCAATCGAGTGCTCACATACGTTTTCTCTATCAGCCTTGTCTTTATTTCGATTGCCTCAATACTTGCTCTTCTTTACTGTTGTTTTCATATTGTTTTAACGATCTGAAGGGAGTTCCATGAACCAAGTATTGAATACCTTACAACCCAGTGCGATTTGGCGACATTTCCGTACTTTATGTAATACACCAAGACCGTCGTTTTACGAAGCACAGTTGAGAGATCACCTTATTCAATGGGCGACGTCATTAGGATTAGAAACCTATGTTGACCCTGCTGGAAACCTTTTGATTCGTAAAGCCGCATCGAAAGGCATGGAAGACAGGGAAACCGTTGTCCTACAAGGCCATTTGGATATGGTGGCGCAGAAAGACGCCGATGTTATTCATGACTTTACCAAAGACCCAATCGTGACTCAGGTTATCGATGGTTGGGTTCATGCGACAGGCACAACGCTGGGCGCAGACAATGGCATTGGTGTCGCGGCAGCGATGGCGGTATTGGAATCAACCGACTTGGCTCATGGGCCAATTGAAGCGCTTTTTACCATAGAAGAAGAAACCAGTTTACGTGGTGCTTTGCAATTAGAAGAAGGCATTTTAAAAGGTAAAATCTTACTGAATTTAGACTCCGAAGATCGTGGTGATGTGTATATAGGTTGTGCTGGTGGTGTTGATATCAACATAGAAAAACACTACAAAGCCTTGCCTGTTACTGGTGATAAAAAAGCCTTCGAGATTGTTGTTTCAGGTTTGCGTGGTGGCCATTCTGGTTTAGACATTCACAAAGGCCGTGCGAGCGCGAATGTCTTGTTGATTCGTTTGTTGAATCTGCTTAAAGAAGAGTGTGATTTTGGACTGAGTGGTTTTACTGGCGGCACTTTGCGTAATGCTATTTCTCGTGATGCCTGCGCAACTATTAATGTAAGTTCCATTGACGAAGCTAAGCTATTTGCCTTTGTTACTGAATATGAAAGACGCACTCAGGCTGAATTTGTTAGTACTGAACCTAAGTTGCTGGTTTCTCTTGTTCCCTCAGAAGTTGATACTGAATTGGAAGCCGATGACAAGGATGCTTTATTGAACGCAATTTACTGCGCGCCTCATGGTGTACATAGAATGAGTGCGGATTTGGAAGGTGTGACAGAAACATCTTGTAACCTTGGTGTGATTAATCTTAAGAGTTCTAAAGAAGGTGAGAAGGTATTTGATGCTTGTTTGCTGGTACGTTCCTTGGTGGATTCTGCGGTTGAGCATTTGGCGTATAAAGCCAAAGCGGCATTCTCATTGATACAAGCTGACGTGAATTTAGAAAACGGTTATCCGGGTTGGCGACCAGACCCAAAGGCGGGTTTACTCAAACACTTCCTTGAGGTTCATAAAGAAGTAATGGGGCAAGAGGCCAATGTGAAAGTGATTCACGCGGGTTTAGAATGCGGCATTATCGGCGCGAAATACGCTGGGATGGAAATGGTGTCTTTTGGCCCGAACATTCGTGGTGCCCATTCACCGACGGAACGTATGGAGATTGATTCAGTAGGGGACTTCTGGCGATTGCTAGAGGCTTTATTAGCGTCAACAACAAAGGCGGCTTAGAGTTTATTGATCGTAAATTTGCCCGTGACAACCAAGAAAAAAGGGAGCTAATAATGCGGCTCCCTTTTTTTCATATTTTCTATTGTTACCTATGTATCTGCTATTGAGAGAGAATAATCTCAGTAATGCCTTCTGCTGATAAGATCTCAATCCAATAACCATCTGGGTCTTTAATGAAAGCCAACCCTTTCATGGAACCATCGTCTGGTTTTTTCACAAATTCCACATCGTATTTGGCAAAACGTTCACTGGCCGCATACACGTCTGGTACGCTGATGCCTATGTGACCAAATCCGCGTGGATCTTCATTGCCATTGTGGTAACCAGCGAAATTGACGTCTTTCTCGCTACCCCAGTTATGTGTTAATTCAATCAAAGCAGGGCGACGGAATACCCAATCGTTTTTGGCTTTATCATCGCCTTCAGGTAGTGCTTGCTCGTAACCTAAAAAGTACAGAGTAAACTGCATCGCGGGGAAATCGTATTTTCCCAACAGTTTCATACCCAATACATCCTGATAAAAAGGTAATGACGCCGCAGGGTCTTTAATACGCAACATGGTCTGCTGCATCACATAACCTTGCGTGGCTTGGGATATTTCTTCTGGGGATTCGTTATAGCTAGACATCGTACAATCCTTGATGAAAAAGAGGTAAGCGTAATATATGAAATTCTAATTATTTGCCACTATGGTAATCATCTAAAGCGTAAATTTGAACTCTCTTTTTTGTTTTTAGAAAGAGAGAGAAGGTGAGGCGAGTAGAGTATGGCATAATAGCAAGATCATAATTTGGTTAGGTTTGGGTGATGAGTTCTCAAGGAATGACGGTAAGATTGGATGACAATGTCTTCGATGTAGATGGCGGAGACAATTTGCTGTCGTCTTTGTTGTCACAAGGTGCAGATGTTCGTTACGGTTGCCGTGCTGGCGCGTGTGGTGCGTGTCGTCTTTATGATCTGAATAACTGTGAGTCCCTTTTGTCCTGCCAAACATCGATATCTTCTGATATGGCGTTAAGTACACAAACGCCTGTCGCTTCTGCTGTGTTTTCTGTCTTGGCTTTGAATTCGCTCGATGACTCTAATGTTGAAATAACCCTGTTAGGTCCAAGTGATGATTCCTTTGGTGATCGAATTTCTCTGTCTGTGCTCGTAGAGGATGTTGCTGATGATCTATTAGAGCCGAAGAGCCACTTTGTTGAGTGTATGGCTTTAAATCAGGCGGGCGCACCGCTTAAAGTTATTTTACAGCAAAGTGCGTTTTCTAAGGCGGAGTGGCAAAAAGTAACAGCGCTTGCCATTAACGACTCATTGCGTGTTCAGACTTTATCTGGCGTAAGAAAAGGGCGTTTACTCTATGAAATGGATTTGAGTGATCTTCCTGTTTTGGTTGTGTCTTCTGCTGATAATGGTGTGTTTGAACCTTATTGGCGTGATGCGTTACAAGACTTCTCTAATCACAAAATTGAATGTTTTAGTTTTTCTTCCATAAATAGCATTATTAGTCCATTACAAGACGATACCTTTACTGTTTTTCTAAAAGATGCCGTTGCTGAATCTGGAACGGCATTACATATTATTTATCACGGTCAAAACCTGTCAGAAAAAGGCTGGGAGCAAGCGCTTCGTCCTTATAGAATCCGAACTAACCAATTGCATTTTGTACGTTAAGAAACATTTAGCTTCATCGATTTAATCTAAAAGGCCACACATGAAAATTCTACACACGTCTGATTGGCATCTTGGACAACACTTTATGGGAAAGTCTCGTCGAGATGAACATAAGGCGTTTATTGATTGGTTGTTGGCGCTGGTGGACAGTGACCATATTGATGCTGTTATTATCGCGGGTGATATTTTTGATACGGGTTCGCCACCAAGTTATGCCCGTGAAATGTATCATCAGCTTGTGTTGGATATGAAAGCACGAGCGTGTCAGCTAGTCATTGTGGCAGGAAATCATGATTCTGTGAGTATGCTCAATGAATCCAAAAGCCTCCTTTCTTATCTAGACACACAGGTTTCCAGCCAAGCTAACCTTGATGATATTGAATCCCATGTTATTCCATTGATGAACAAGCAAGGCGAAATCTCTGCTTGGGTTTGTGCTGTGCCTTATCTTCGCCCTAAAGATGTGATGAAGAGCCTGTCTGGTCAATCAGAGCAAGATAAGAAAATGGGGTTACTGCAACACATAAGTGATTTTTATCAGCAAGTTTACCTTCTTGCTACTGAGAAGAATAAAACCTTGAAAACGCCTGTGCCGATTATAGGAACGGGTCATCTTACTGCGATGGGTGGGCAAGTCAGTGAATCGGTTCGTGATCTTTATGTGGGAACGTTAGAAGCCTTGCCAACGTCTGTATTTCCAGCCTTTGATTATCTCGCGCTTGGTCATATACACCGAGCGCAGGCGATTACCAAAAACGGTCGATTTCGTTACAGCGGCTCGCCAATTCCATTGAGCTTTGATGAATTAGGGCGAGAGAAAACCTTAGTTATTGTCGACACGGATTTATTTTCAGAGCAGCTTGAGGAGAAAGAGCTTCCTGTAATGGGAGACCTTTTCGCTAGGGAGTCTGCAGAAGACAAAATAGAGCCGATTCGATTAGTGAGTATTCCTATGTTTCAGCCAATGGCGAGTCTTAAAGGAAGCTTAAAAGAAGTGACAAAGCAGCTTAACGAACAAGGTTTTGTAAAAAGCTTCGAGCCAGGTCAAACGCTTTGGTTGGAAGTCACTATTGTGGCCGATGACTATTTGAGCGATGTACAGAAACGCATAATGGAAGTGATTGATGATAAGCCGATTGAATTGCTGCGAGTGATGCGAAAAAGCGCTTTGGAAAAAAAGACGGATGCTTTTGAATCTCGCCAAACGTTGTCTGAGTTAACGGTTAGCGATGTTTTTGAGAAAAGCCTGCAAGCTAATTTGGACATTGAAGAGGAAGAAGCGAAGACTCTAACAAAACTATTTAATGTTTGTCTTACTGAAATGGAAGAATCTCAAAATGAGTTATCTGACGATATCAAAGTGAGTGAAAAAACTTATTCAGAAAATGCCAAAAAGAACAGTGAAGAAGACAGTGAAAGTCATGAAGAGGAGCAAGCATGAAAATTTGTAAGCTTCGACTGAAAAACCTAAATTCATTAAAAGGTGAGTGGGAAATCGATTTTACCAAAGCGCCTTTTGATGACGCTGGGGTGTTTGCCATTGTGGGGCCAACAGGCGCGGGTAAGTCTACCTTGCTCGATGCCATTTGTTTGGCTTTGTACCATGAAACGCCACGCTTGAAAGTCTCGCCTAGTCAAAATGAGTTGATGACGCGCCATACGGCAGAATGCCTTGCGGAAGTGGAATTTGAAATAAAAGGCAAAGGCTATCGAGCTTTTTGGGGGCAGCGTCGTGCTCGAGGGAGCAGCGATGGTAAATTGCAACCAATGACCTGTGAGTTGTGTGAAATCGACGGCACCATCATTACAAGTAAAATCAATGAAAAAATAGATAAAATTGCAGAAATTACCGGTTTAGACTTTTCTCGTTTCACTAAATCCATGCTGCTGGCGCAAGGTGGTTTTTCGGCGTTTCTTAATGCTACGGCTAATGATCGTGCAGAACTATTGGAAGAGCTCACAGGTACGGAAGTTTACGGTCAGGTTTCTAAATGGATTTTTGAGAAGCACAAAGCTGAAAAGGTAAAAATCACCCAGCTAGAAGTTATTAATGTTCAGCGAAAATTGTTAAGCAATGATGAACTTGATGCTTTGGTTCAGCAAGAAAAAGAATATGACGGGCAGGATAAAACGCTTGCTCAGCGCTTAAAACAACATCAGCAAAGTTTAGAGTGGTGTCAAACAGAATCTCATCTAACGCAACAATTGGCACAAACTAAACAGCAAAGTGCCGACGCTATTACAGCATTAGAAAACTTTCAGCCTAATTTAGTCTTATTGAATAAGGCGGAAACGGCCAATAGT
This sequence comes from Marinomonas ushuaiensis DSM 15871, assembly GCF_000521805.1. Classification (GTDB taxonomy): domain Bacteria; phylum Pseudomonadota; class Gammaproteobacteria; order Pseudomonadales; family Marinomonadaceae; genus Marinomonas; species Marinomonas ushuaiensis. The sequence continues at coordinate 155,319 of NZ_JAMB01000003.1, read as the reverse complement.
TTGCAGTCTCAATATGACGTGCTGACGAAAATGGTCAAGCGAACAACTGAGCTTGAACAAGAAAAAGCAGCAGCACTTCAACAACAAACTAAGCAATCCGCTACTTCTAAAGCACTCGAAGAGCAGGTGAAAGCTTCTAAGTTGGCGTATGATGAGCAAGCTCAACAATGGGGGGAGCTGAATGACGAAGTAACCAATGTTATTCAGCCTTTGGTTTCTCGCCGTGAAAATATTAACGAGCAGTTAATTGGCGTTAGCAAGCGCCACGAGGAGCTTAATCAAAAGCATCAATCTAGTTCAAAAGAGTTAGAGGCTTTAAAAGAAAAGCTTAATCAGGGGCAGTTACTCTGTCAGCAAAGCGAAACCAGCTTGTCAGAATGGCAAGCACCTGAGCAAATTGAAGCACAGTTATCGAACTGGCAATACCAACAAGACTCTATTCAGACGCAAGATCAAGCTCTAATGAATTTGGCGGCTGATATTGCTACATCGAAAAATGCGCTAGACGCAGCGCTTAAAACTTTTGCCGCCAGTAAAGATCAAAAAGAGCTGCAACGTCGCCTTGTCGCTAATTTGGAACAACAGCTAAAAAATACCCTTGAAGACTATTTTCGCCTTTCCTCCGGCCGTGAGCTGAATGAATGGCAAGAGTATGTTCGTGAGCTGGATTTGCAACAGCAAAAATCTAATGAGCTTGCTCATAATTACAAGCTGTATCAATCGAAGAAAATCGAACTTGGCAATGTAAATGACACAATTCAAGCGTTGGGAAATAAAGTCATTCAACAAGAAGAGCAGCTTGCACAGCAGCGAAAAGCTTATAAAGAGAAAAGTCATCATTGTTCAGATCTTGCTAAGCTGGTGGACGCAGAGCGCCATATTATTGCTCTTAATACACTAAGGGAAAATTTAACTGAGCATGATCACTGCCCTTTGTGTGGTTCTATCGAGCACGATTTAGGCCATGCCTTGCATCAAGCAACCAATGTTGAAAATCAGCAAAGATTAGACGCTTTGCAAGCTGAATTGGAAGTGCTTAAGCAATCCGGTTTGGCGTTAAAGTCTGATCAAAAGGTATCTGCCAGCGAGAAAGAGCTGCGTCTTGAGCAGAGGCAATCCTCAATGGCAGCCTTGGCGGATTTAGAGGTGTCATTGTTTGTGCTATTAAATCGTTTGGCAATTGATTCGGTCGAAGTGCTTGAAGAAACGACCGTCAAAGAAACAGTGGAAGCCGTGCAAAAAGATTGGATTCAAGTGACTGAAACCAACAAAGTTGTTTTGGAAAAGCATCAGCAGCGTTTGGTTTTAGAAGAAGAGTTTAATAACGCGACGGCTGATCTGCCGAAGATAGAATTGCAACTTCAGCAGCAAGAATCTCAAGGTCGATTGCTTCGTCAGGCTTTTGATAGCAAGCTCGATGAGCAGCAGAAAATCACTCAAGAAAAAAGTAGGGTTGCTCAGTCCTTAATGGCTTCCATTCAATCTGCTGGTGTTCCAGAAAAGTATCTCGTATCGCCTTTGAGTGATTCTTTGTTGGCATTACAGACTTCTTTGCGGTCATGGAGAGCAGCCAAGAACAATCTTGATGTGCAGCGTCAACAAGTTGACCAGTTAGGTTATGAAATTACGTCGTTAGAATCACGTGTGAGTGACAATGCTGTAGAGCTAGAGAAAATACAAGTTCAATTAACGGATTTGAAAAATGAACTGGCAAGGATTGATAAGAGTCTTTTTGAAAAGTTAGGCGAGAAAACACTTGCTCAATATCGTTCTGATGCTCAAGCGTCTTTAGAATCCAGCCGATCAGCATTAGATTCTATTTCAAAAGAACACGAGCAGAAACAGAAAACATTGGCGGCATCAGAGGCGACTTTGAAGGCGCTTGATAAATCGTTGCAAGCTCTTAAAGCTGAATTGGACGTTGCGAAATCTGCTTGGCAAGGTGTGCTTAAAGAGAAAGGTTTTGAGGATGTTTTATCCTGGAAAATGGCGTGTTTATCTCATGACGATCTGAATACTTTACAGCAGACTTATAGTGAGCTAAAAGATGTAAACACGCGACAAGCTGCATTGTTGATACAAGCGGAAATGTCCCTAGCATCACACATGGATAACAAACCCATAAGTGACGTAATGGATACGACTTCCCCTGAAGAGTTATCTGAGTTGGTTGTGCAATTTGAAAATCAACGACAATTGCTCAATCGTAACTGGGGAGAAGTCGCGAATAAGATCGAAGAAGAAAAGCAACGTCGAGAACAGGCAAAAGCTTCAGTAGAAGAGTTGCAAATTTTGCGAGAAGACGTAGTTCATCTTGAACGATTGAATCATTTGATAGGCTCTGCAGATGGTGCGAAATTCCGCCGGTTTGCACAAAGCCTGACTTTGGACCATTTGGTGTATTTGGCAAATCAGCATCTGAACGTGTTACATCGTCGTTATCAGTTAAAAAGACAGGAAGAGGCTTTGTCATTAGCTGTGGTGGATACTTGGCAAGCAAATGCGTCTCGTGACACGAAAACTTTGTCTGGCGGAGAATCTTTCTTGGTGAGCTTGGCGTTGGCGTTGGCGCTTTCTGATTTGGTGTCCCATAAAACCAGCATTGATTCTTTGTTTTTGGATGAAGGTTTTGGCACTTTGGATAGCGAAACATTAGAGTCTGCTCTTGATGCTTTGGATAACTTGCATTCATCTGGGAAAACCATTGGGATTATCAGTCATATAAGTGCATTAAAAGAGCGTATTCCTGTTCAAATCAAGCTGACAAAGCAAAGTGGTTTAGGTGTGAGTCGTTTAGCGCCTGAATTTGCTGTTCATACATCTAATTAAATTTGATGTATGAAGCGGATTTTTATGGTGCGAAAGTTTTCCCCAGAAAAGTGGGAACAAGTATGTAAGTAAGTTGTAAAATATTAATTAAATCAAAAGGTTAATCTTTCGTTTATTATTGAGCATTTTACGTTATTCTTAGCACTATAAAAGAGCAGAATAAGTATCTGATGGAGTGTAAAGGCTGTGTTCTGACGTCTTCCTTTAATCATTCAGCTTGATAGAATAGATTTCTGTATGCTATTTGAGGCGTTTAGCGTCTTTTATATAACTAGCACTACTAAAGTTTTTAAAAAAGGACTGTTTACATGACAGACTCAGGCTTCCGACTAAAAGGAAGTGTTGTTACGACGATTTTATTGGAAATTCAGACTTTTTCGTTAGATAACATTATTTTTCATTTAAAGAAAAAGATTGACCAAGTGCCGCACTTTTTTAATCAGGCGCCTATTATTATTGATATTTCGAAAATGAAACGAGGTATCACAATAGATGAATTTGAAGCGCTTATTCAGGCGGTCGGATCACTCGGTCTTGGTGTTATTGGCTGGCGTTGTGATCCGGAAAATTTGCCAGTATGGAAAGCGTCTGTGACGATTCCTCTTTTGCCTGCGAGTAAGGCAAGAGCAATTCAAATGGCACCAGAAACAAAAGAAGACATAAGTCCAGATGTTGTGGTGAAAACTGTGGTGGAGGAGCGTTTGGTTCCCCAAGCAACGAAAGTCATAACCAAGCCGATTCGTTCTGGGCAACAAGTTTATGCTGAAGGTGATTTGATCATCTTGGCTCAGGTTAGTGCTGGCGCTGAAGTATTAGCTGATGGAAATATCCATGTTTATGGCACATTGAGAGGCAGAGCTTTGGCCGGTGTCAAAGGGGATGTGGAAGCACGAATTTTTTGTAAAAGCATGGAAGCGGAATTGGTTTCCATTGCAGGCAACTTCATGTTGAGCGACGCACTTCAAGATATTGTTTGGAAAGACAGCGCGCAAGTGCTATTAGTTGACGATAGTTTAGAAATCGTACCGCTTTAAAATTTATTATTCATTTGATTATTTAGATGTGCTCTATATGAGTTTATCGGAGGATATAACATTGGCAAAAATTATAGTGGTCACCTCAGGCAAGGGCGGTGTCGGTAAGACAACGTCCAGTGCTGCTATTGGGACTGGTATTGCATTAAAAGGTCATAAAACCGTTATTATCGATTTTGATGTGGGTTTACGAAATCTAGACCTTATTATGGGTTGTGAGCGTCGTGTGGTTTATGACTTTGTTAATGTCATTAATAAAGAAGCGACTTTGTCTCAGGCTCTTATTAAAGATAAGCGTACTAAGAACCTGTTTATTCTTCCTGCTTCTCAGACGCGTGATAAAGATGCATTGACGACCGAAGGCGTTCAAGAAGTCTTAGAGGAGCTTGCTAAAGAGTTTGATTATATTATTTGTGATTCGCCAGCTGGAATTGAAAAGGGCGCTCAAATGGCTTTGTACTTTGCTGATGCGGCGATTGTTGTCACAAATCCTGAAGTGTCTTCTGTTCGTGACTCAGATCGTATTCTTGGTATTTTGCAGAGCAAGTCTAAACGTGCCGAAGATGGTAAAGAGCCGATTGAAGAATATTTGCTTTTAACTCGTTATCATCCAGAGCGTGTTGCTTTGGGAGAAATGCTGAGTGTTTCCGATGTTGAAGATATTTTGGCGATTCCATTAATTGGTGTTATTCCAGAGTCGGAAGCAGTACTTAAGGCATCGAATCAAGGGGCGCCCGTTATCCTTGATACAGAATCGGAGGCAGGCTTAGCTTATACCGATGCTGTTAATCGACTACTTGGTGAAGAGTGTCCTTTGCGCTTCCTGGAAGTTCGGAAAAAAAGCTTTATGAAACGGTTGTTAGGAGGTTAGAGTGGGAATTTTTGATTATTTTAAAAGCAAGAATGCACCAAGTTCTGCTTCTGTTGCAAAAGATCGTTTACAGATTATTGTTGCTCATGAGCGCAGTAAGCGACATCAGCCAGACTACTTGCCTCAAATGCAGCAAGAAATTATTGATGTTATTCGAAAGTATGTGCAAATTGGTAGTGAGGATGTGCAGATTCAGCTTGATAATACGGATGACTGTTCCGTGCTAGAGCTAAATGTGACGTTACCAGAGCAAAGCTAATGAATGGAATTAAAGAGCTAAGTGAGTTTTCGGCGCTGTGTATTTAGTAAACATCAAAGCGCTAAACGAGATTTTTGATATGGATCTTGTTTAGCGTTTTTTTTGTGTATTAAATAAGTGAGAATCATTGTCAATGTTGTACTCAAATTCTGCATAAGTGTATTATTCGCTGACTTATTATTTGATGGCTAAAATACAATGCTACGCTTTTCTCTTGGTGTGATTGCTGTTTCCTTGCTTGTTTCTGCATGCAGTGAATCCAAACAAGCTCTAGATCAACCTAAAATCACTAAGGTTGCTCAAGAGCTTCCTATTCCACTTGCTGATCCTAAGGCGTTATTGGGCTCTCAGTTATTCTTCGATACAAACTTATCAAAAGAGCGAAATCAATCTTGCGCAACTTGTCATGATATTGCGAACGCATTCGTTGATAAAAGAAATGATGTCTTCTCTGGAGCAGTATCATTAGGCAGCGATGGTCATTCTGTTGGTACGCGTAATACACCAACGGCAGCCTATGCGGCCTTCTCGCCGCCTTTTCATCAAATGTCTAACGGTGAATATAAAGGAGGACAGTTTTTGGATGGACGAGAGTCAGGGTTGGCTGATCAGGCTGCAGGGCCGCCTTTGAATTCCGTAGAAATGGCAATGCCTGACAATGCTAGTGTTGTTGCTCGTGTGAAGGAAAATCCACGTTATGAGGATATGTTTAACTCTTTATATGAACCTGGAGTGTTGGATGATCACGAGAAAGGGTATGCCGCGATTACTGATGCCATTGCAACCTTTGAAAAAACGACTTTATTTATGCCTTTCGACTCAAAATATGATCGCGTTTTAAGAGGCGAAGACAAATTTACGATGGAAGAAGAGTTAGGTAAGACTTTGTTCTTTTCCCAGCAGTTTACGAATTGTAATGCCTGTCATCAGTTAAATACTTCACCATTTTATGAACAAGAAACCTTCACAAATTATGAGTATCGTAATATTGGTGTACCTGCTAATGCAGCTTTAACGGCTCATAATGGTGGTTTTATAGATAAAGGTTTACTAGATAACCCAGAGGTAACAGACCCGTTACAGGCTGGGAAATTTAAAGTGCCATCTTTGAGGAATGTCGCCGTAACAGGTCCTTATATGCATAACGGTGTGTTTCAAGATTTGCGTACTACTGTTTTGTTTTATGATAAATACAATAACCCAACTCGTACTATCAACCCTGAAACTGGAGAGCCTTGGGCTGCACCTGAAGTCGCAGAAAATATTGATTTTGAAAATTTAGAAATTGGTCCAGCTTTGCCGGATCAACGGGTGGACGCGATCGTTGCATTTCTTAAGACATTAACTGACAAACGTTATGAGCCTTTATTGGAAGGAAAGTAGATGAAAACAATAAGCTCCTTATTGTTTTCATTGATAAAACTGGCTTGATGGCGAAAATTTTATTACATTGACCCTTTAGTTTATTTTGTGGCGCATTTTTCTGTGCTGCTCGGATATAAAGGATATGAATGATGAAATATGCGCCACTTGGCCGAACAGGTTTGGAAGTCTCTCGAGTCTGTTTGGGTACCATGACTTGGGGTACTCAAAACAATCAAGCTGATGCTGATATTCAAATTGAATATGCCTTAGCAAACGGTATTAATTTCTTTGATACTGCTGAAATGTATTCTGTTCCACCAACGGCTGAATCTTATGGTAAAACAGAAACTATTATTGGTGACTGGTTGTCTCGTAATCCATCTCGTCGTGGAGAAATTATCTTAGCAACCAAAATAGCAGGTCCAGGCTTACATTATATTCGTGATGGCGGCCCAATTACGGGGGATGCTGTTGTTGTTGCTGTTGATGCTTCATTGAAGCGTTTGCAGACGGATTATATTGATTTATACCAGCTACATTGGCCTAATCGAACTTCTCCTCATTTTGCGAAGCATTTTCCAGGGCATATTTCTTTTTCAGATGTCGATCGTGAAGCTCACTCTGCTCAAATGCTTGATATTCTGCAGGGTATTGCGAAATGTATAAAAGCAGGAAAAATCCGTCATTTCGGTTTATCTGATGATACTACTTGGGGGATTAACGAATATATTCGCCTAAGTGATAAATACGATTTGCCAAGAGTGGCTTCGATCCAAAACGAATTCAGTTTGTTACACGCAAAAGATTGGCCGTATTTAATTGAAAACTGTGTCCATGAAGATGTCGCTTATTTACCTTGGTCGCCTTTGGCTGCTGGTGCATTAACAGGCAAGTATCTTGGTGGTGCTCGTCCTGAAGGTAGTCGTTGGAGCTTTGCCCAGCGTAATGGGCTTTTTCGTGATACAGATTTGGTTGAGAAAGCAGTTTCAGGTTATGTTGATGTGGCAAAGAAACATGGCTTGAGTGCGGCTCAGTTGGCTTTAGCTTGGTGCGATCAGGTTGATGGTGTCAGTTCGACTATTATCGGAGCGACGTCTTTAGATCAGCTCAAAGAAGATGTGAGTGCTTTTGACTTGGCTTTATCAGATGACGTGTTAGCGGATGTGATGTCTGTCTTTAGAGAGTATCCGGCACCATTCTAGTGGGATTGTATTGATGAAAAGGGCGCTTTTAGTGCTCTTTTTTTTGCTTTTATTCGAAGTTATAAAAAAGCCCGATACATACGAATGTATCGGGCTTTTTAAAAGAAATTAGATATTACTTATCTTTTTTCTCTTGTTCTTTCTTCTCTTTAACAGCAGCGATGACTGTTTCAGCTACGTTAGAAGGACATGGTAGGTAGTGAGAGAACTCCATAGAGAACTGACCACGACCAGAAGTCATTGTACGTAGTGTGCTGATGTAACCAAACATTTCAGAAAGAGGTACATCGGCTTTAATGCGAACGCCAGTTACACCTTTCTCTTGGTCTTTGATCATGCCGCGACGTCGGTTAAGGTCACCAATTACATCACCAACATGATCATCAGGAGTGAACACATCAACGTTCATGATAGGTTCGATCAACTGAGCACCAGCTTTTGGAATTGACTGACGGAAAGCGCCTTTTGCAGCGATTTCGAAGGCAATAGCAGAGGAGTCAACTGCGTGGAAACCACCGTCGAACAACTGAACTTCAACGTCTAGTACTGGGAAGCCAGCTAGAACACCTTCATTCATCATCGATTTAAAGCCTTTCTCTACAGCAGGGAAGAACTCTTTCGGTACGTTACCACCAACAACTGTAGAAGAGAATACGAAGCCAGAACCTGGCTCACCTGGTTTGATGCGGTAATCGATCTTACCGAATTGACCAGAACCACCAGACTGTTTCTTATGCGTGTAAGTATCTTCGATTTCTTTTGTGATTGTCTCACGGTAAGCAACCTGCGGCTGACCAACAATAAGATCTACACCGTATGTACGTCTTAAGATATCTACTTTGATGTCTAGATGAAGCTCACCCATACCACGAAGAATTGTTTCACCTGAGTCGATGTCAGTTTCAACACGGAATGTTGGATCTTCTGCAACCATTTTACCAATCGCAATACCCATTTTCTCGTTGCCACCTTTATCTTTCGGAGTAACAGAGATGGAGATTACAGGCTCAGGGAAAACCATTGCTTCAAGTGTACAAGGGTGTTTAGGATCACAAAGAGTGTGACCAGTTTGTACGTTTTTCATGCCAACAATTGCAATGATATCACCAGCTTGCGCTGTACTGATTTCTTTACGGTCATCTGCATGCATTTCAACCATACGGCCTACACGTTCTGTTTTGCCTGTGAAGCTGTTTAGAATTGTGTCGCCTTTATTAAGAACGCCAGAGTAAACACGTACGAAAGTCAAGGCGCCGAAACGGTCATCCATGATTTTAAATGCAAGTGCTTTGAATGGTTCGCTAGCATCAACGATTGCTTTCTCGCCATTTGGATTACCTTCTTCGTCCGTAAGATCTTGTGGAATAACATCTGTTGGGCTTGGTAGGTAATCGATAACAGCATCAAGAAGAAGTTGCATGCCTTTGTTTTTGAAAGCAGAACCACAGTAAGTCGGGAAGAATGCAAGATCACGAGTACCGTTACGAATACAGCGTTTTATGTCTTCCATAGCTGGTTCTTCACCATCCATGTACGCCATCATTACATCATCGTCTTGTTCAACTGCGGTTTCGATTAGTTTTTCACGGTATTCTTCTACCTGATCAACCATATCAGCAGGAACGTCTTCAATGCTGTAGTTTTCTGGTTGGCCAGAATCATCCCATACATAAGCTTTACGGCTCAGAAGGTCAACGACACCACAAAACTCATCTTCAGTACCGATTGGAAGAACCATGATTAATGGCGTCGCACCCAGTACTTTTTTTACTTGTTCAGTGACACGGTAAAAACTAGCGCCTAGACGATCTAGTTTGTTTACGAATATTAAACGTGCAACTTCTGATTCATTGGCATAGCGCCAGTTTGTTTCTGATTGTGGTTCAACACCACCAGAACCACAGAATACACCAACACCACCATCAAGAACTTTAAGAGAACGATAAACTTCTACAGTGAAGTCAACGTGTCCAGGTGTGTCGATTACGTTAAAACGGTGATCTTTCCAGAAACAACTTACAGCCGCAGACTGGATGGTAATACCGCGCTCAGCTTCCTGTTCCATGAAGTCAGTTGTAGATTCACCTTCATGAACTTCACCGATTTTATGGATCATACCGGTAAGTTTAAGGATACGTTCTGTAGTAGTCGTTTTGCCCGCGTCAACGTGAGCAAAAATACCGATGTTTCTGTATTTTGATAAGTCAGCCATTACATTACTCTAAATAAGTGAGGACGAAATTTGCGCGTTAGTATACAAGACTTTGTTCGTTTGTGGTCAAGTATTTCGCGCTATTCTATTATATTTTATGTGTTTAAAGGAAGAGGGTAACGAAAAGCATTTTATAAATACTCAATAAGTTCTTTTTAATAGGTTAGAAAGGTATGCGATTGGTTGGTTGCAGTACTGTAGTTGCTAGAGGGGATGGGGTGGAAATGCGTATTCGATTGTGTTTGGAAGTATGCAAAGCTATTTTTAAAAAGTGATAGCTTACTCTTTGAGGGGCAAAGGTAAGCTATCAATTTGTTATCTACTTTATTTAAGACCAAGATCCTGAGCCGTTTTTCTTACGACGCATCATTGGTATTAATATGCCTAGTAGTAGGCCGCCAAGTAAGGTGGCTGCACCAATCATGAACCATTTTTGCTCAGTTGAGTCATGTAGTCTTTTTGATTGTGCTATGGCGGTATTCGCTTGTTGTTTCAGGCTTTCAATTTGATAACTTACATCTTCATTTTGTGTGACAATGTCTTGCGCTCTTTTTGAAAGCTCGGTGTTGTTTTCAATTTGCTGTTTTAATGTGCGGTTTTCATTTTTAAGCGATGAATTTAGCGCATTTAACTCTTTGATTTCTTGTTGGCTAATTGTTAATGAGTTGGATATTTCTGATCGACTTTTGGTAAGTCTATTTATGCTTGCTTGTAGTGTGTCGAGTTGATCTCTTGTTACTGCATCGTCACTTAGAAAATAATCAGCAACCCAGCCTTGATTTCCACTTGGGGTGCGAACCTTTGTGTAGCCGTCCCCCTGTTCAAGGATTTCTAGCGGGGTACCGCTTTTGATACCTCTTTCTACTGCTCTTGTGCTGTTATCTAAACCTTCTCGGATAGCAACAAACTGTATATCAGAGACATAAACTGTCGCAGAGTGCGCAGTAGCAGAGAGTAGTGTGCCTGCAATTAGGCCTATAATACGTTTTTTGGGCACGTTAAGTTCCTTTAACAATCAATCACTTTAGTCTGTTCATTACGATAGTCATGAGGAAGCGAATACGCAATAGAAAAAGGCCATCGAAATGGCCTTTTATAGATATTTTATTGTAAATGTTACGTCTAGCGGCGAAGGAAAAGAGGTCTAGGATCTGAGGCGTCGCCTTGATAAGCAACAGAAAAAGGGCTGTGCAGAGACAATGCCTTATCTAAATCTACGTCGTCATTAAATTGAAAGCTGTTAAAGCCAACACGCAATAGATAGCCCAATTGGTCTGGGATAAAATTACCAAGCGCTCTTATTTCACCTTGGTAATTTAATCTTTCTTTTAGTAAGCGGGCATAACTAAAGCCTCGCCCATCAGCGAACGCAGGGAAGTGTATGCCAATAACATTAAATTGTGTGAGGTCGACTTCTTGTAGGCACTCTGTGCCATCACCAGCGTCTAGCCAGATACCAGCAACTTTGCCGATTGTATTTTTTTCTGATAGCCATTTTTGAGCAGACACAATACTGTTTGCTGTGATTTCTTGGTCGGCATCTTGTCGCCACACATATTGGTTTTCAATTATTTCGCCGTTCTTAATTAGCTTTGGCATAAGCAGCCTCCTTAAATGGTGTGATACCAACGCGGCGATAAGTGTCAATGAATCGTTCTTCTTCAGAGCGATTTTCAACGTATACATTCATCAATTTTTGAATCACATTACTGATTTCTTCTTGAGCAAAAGAAGGGCCAAGAATTTTACCTATGCTGGCATCATGACCTGATGCGCCACCAATAGATATCTGGTAAAACTCTTCACCTTTTTTATCTACACCTAGGATGCCGATGTTGCCGACATGATGGTGGCCACAAGCGTTCATGCAACCGGAAATATTTAGGTCAATATTGCCAAGATCGAAGAGGTAATCTAGATCACTAAAAGTATCTTGTATCTGTGCTGCAATAGGAATCGATTTTGCGTTTGCAAGAGCGCAAAAGTCACCACCAGGGCAGCAAATCATATCTGTTAATAAACCTAGGGTAGGGGTTGCGAACCCTGCTTCTTTTGCCGCTTCCCATAATGCTTCAAGCTTTTCTTGGCGCACGTCTGAAAGCACAAGATTTTGCTCATGGCTTACACGAAGCTCGCCAAAACTGAATTTATCCGCCAAATCGGCAGCTTTTTGCATTTGTTCTGTTGTTGCGTCGCCCGGTGCTTGACCTGCTTTTTTCAGAGTCAAAGTGACTATACGGTAGCCGGCTTTTTTGTGCTCAAACGTATTACGCTCGAACCATCGTGCAAACCCTGCACTGTTAGCCAATTTTGTTGTTAAGCTTTCTGGCTGATTTACTAGTTCTTCGTAAGCTGGCTCGGAAAAGAAACCTGCAAGACGATCAAATTCAGTCATTGGAACAGTGCTTTCTTTACCTTTAAGGTGAGCCCATTCTGCATCAACACGGCTACGAAACTCTTCTATACCTAGCGCTTTAACCAATATTTTGATACGAGCTTTGTATTTATTGTCACGACGACCGTGTTGGTTATAAACGCGAATAATGGCATCTAAATAGGTTAATAGATCTGCGCGATGAATAAATTCACTTATCGTGACTCCAACCATAGGTGTGCGACCAAGGCCACCACCAACAATGACTTTAAAACCAATTTCGCCGACATCGTTCTTCTTAATGTGTAAGCCTATATCATGTACCTGTGTTGCCGCTCTGTCTGCAGATTCTGTTGCATTGACCGCAATTTTGAATTTTCGTGGTAGAAAGGCAAATTCAGGGTGAAAAGTGGACCACTGACGAATTAATTCACAATAAGGGCGAGGGTCAACGACTTCATCTGCAATAACGCCAGCATACTGATCTGTTGTTGTGTTTCGGATGCAGTTGCCACTTGTTTGTACTGCGTGCATTTGCACTTCAGCAAGTTCGGCAAGAATGTCAGGAACGTCTTCGAGTTTTGGCCAGTTTAATTGTAGGTTTTGACGGGTACTAAAGTGACCATAAGAGCGGTCATAACGACAGCTAATATCTGCTAGTTTTCGTAGTTGAGTGCTAGAAAGCATTCCATATGGAATCGCAATTCGCAACATTGGAGCGTAGCGTTGGACATATAGCCCATTTTGAAGGCGTAGAGGTAGAAATGCTTCTTCGCTTAATTCTTTTTCTAGGTAACGGCGTGTTTGGTCGCGAAATTGAGCGACACGTTCTTCAACAAGCTGTTGGTCTATGGCGTCATATTGATACATAGTTAGGAACCGTGATTAATAAAATTTGATAAATCTATATTAACAAACATCCTTTATACTAAAAACGAATATTTACTTATATCTTTAGCGGTTTTTTCAATAAGGCTTATTGAGGTGAAGAGTTATCAATTGGTTTTTTAAATGAAGGAAAAAAAATACCTTACTTCTTTACTTGGTCTTTGGAATTATTAGGTATCTGCGGTAATATGTAGCCATCAATCGTTATATAGATTTAGAAAGGGTTATTATGAATATTACAATTACGGATGGTGCCCAAGAGTATTTGTCTTCATTACTAGAGAAACAAGGCGTGGAGGGGATTGCTGTGCGGATCTTTATTCAGCAGCCAGGTACACCTTATGCTGAGACTTGTCTCGCCTATTGCAGGCCAGATGAAGTAAATGAGACGGATGAAATTTTAAATTTACCAAAGCTTAAAGTGTTCATCGAAAAAATGTCGGTTAATTTTTTAGATGAGGCGTTTGTAGATTATGCAACCGAGAAAATGGGTGGCCAATTAACGATTAAAGCCCCTAACGCTAAGATGCCGAAGGTGACTGCTGACAGCCCAATTGAAGATCAAATCAACTATGTTTTGTATTCTGACATTAACCCAGGCTTAGCGTCTCATGGTGGTGAGGTTAGTTTGTTGGAGGTGGTCGATGGTCAGATTGCAGTGTTGAAGTTTGGTGGTGGTTGTCAAGGTTGTAGTGCTGTAGATTTGACATTAAAAGAAGGTGTTGAGAAAACACTTATAGAGAAAGTGCCTGGTTTAACAGGAGTTAAGGATTCAACAGACCATACGGTTACTGATAATGCTTTCATGTAGTAAATGCTTAATAGAATGTAGACCAATAAAAACGCCAATGTGATGATTTACATTGGCGTTTTTCTATCTAAATGCGTGTGTTTTTTGGCAGTTAGTCTTTTGTTACTTTTACAGCAAGGACATCACAGGGGGCGCCATGAAGTACGCCGTTAGCAGTCGAGCCAAGTAATAAAGCTAATCCATGGCGGCAATGACTTCCGACAATGATTAGATCGACTTTCTTTTCTTCTGCGATTCGGTGGATTTCACTTTCTATACCGCCTTGGGTAATGCAGCTTTCTTGAAGTGGAATATTAAGTTGAGCTTCTAGAATTGCAATGCGTTCTTTTGCGGTTTCTTGTAATTGGGTTTGGATATCTGTGATATCTATCGGAACATCACCACCGTAGGCGTAATTAAGTGATTCGATAACATGAACTATGGTAAGTTCTGCGCCCGTTGATTTGCATAATGTTGCAGCCTTGTTGGCTACCTTTATGCTTTCATCGGTCAGATCAACGGCAAGTAAGACTCTGTTATACATGGTGAAACTCCTCCAAATTTAACTTGATTTGTTTATTTTAGCTCAAAATTAGAATGCCAGAGAGAAACATTAGTTATGACTGCTCTAATCGTTATTTTTATTACGCTATCTTTAATGGGGTCGGCATTGTGGGTTTTGCCTCCAGTGAAAGAGCGCCAACGTATGGCTTTGCGTATGCATGCTCGTAAACTTGGCCTTACTGTTCAGCTTACATCAATTAACCTTCCTGACAAGTGGGATAAGACAACGAATAGTCATAAAGTCGCGGCATATTCATATTATCGCTTAAAACCTCTTACTTCATTGTCTAACAGAGTACTGCTGTTGCCTTATGAAGTATGGAAATACGATAGTGTGGTGGATGGGTGGTGGTCGAATGGGTCTCTCAATCTCACAGAAGAGTCTAAAATAATTCTTAGAAAACAAGGCGGATTGTTGTTAGGTGTGCAAATCACAAAAGATAGTGTGTCGTTTTATTGGGATGAGAGGGGTGATGTAACTGTATTGGAAGAGCTTAGCAAACTTGTTTTCAGCTTGGTAGAAATCGATAGTCTAGTATCGTAAGTTGATTACTATCGATTTCGGTAAGGGCTTATGTTTTTGGTTCTTCAGGCAATTCGATGTTTCTTATTAAATCACTCAATGCTTTTTCTGGGTCGTCGCTGTTTTGTATGGCTTCAATAGTTGGCGACAGTATTTCTTTCATTCGTTCAGTAACAAAGGTGCTTAAAATGTTCTTTTCTGGGCGCTCTATGCCATCCGATTTAAGGTGCGATAACACGACGCTGTAAAGAGTTCTTGCGACGCGAGAATCACCATTGTCAAAGTTGCTATTTGCCTGAACCATTTGCCGGTTTAGTTGAATCCATAAATTTAACCAGCGCAAATAGTCGTAACATTCTTTGTAATGGGTGCTGCTGATTCGACCTTTCCTGCGCAGGTACAGAAGCATCTTTGCAAGTTTTGTTAAGCGTTCTTTATAGTTTGTTTTCTCTTGGAAGCTAAAAATAGCTGGTTCTGGGCTAAATGTTATTGGATCGTTATTTCTTCCTTCTTCAGCCTTTGCTATTCGAATTTCAACTTTCTCTGGGTCATCTGAATATTGCAGAAGCTCTCGAAGTGTGTCTAGATAGAAATCGTACAGGACGTCAGTGGCAATTGTGTCTGTATTTATATCTTTTAAGCCTCGTATATGTTGTTCTACACGATCAGCTCTATTTGATAGTTGTAGCTGTTTTATACGGCGTGCTGTTATTTCTTTTTCTTTTTGGTGTGCGCGTGATCCAATAACAACAGACAAAAGCACTATGATGATTAGAAATGCAATTGTTAATATTTGAAGCGTAGCCATGGTTGTCCTTCAACAATGAATTCAGTATGTTAAATAAGAAATACTAAGTTCAGCAAGATTTAATATGTGAAACAATACAGGGATCGCTTGTCATATAAAAGGTGTTTGCTTAATATCAGCGCCCATACAGATTAAACTTCGTGCAATGTCGATTTTTGCAGACTTACTTTATAAAAGGCTTACACAGTTCAATGGGAAAATCACTGGTTATCGTGGAATCGCCAGCTAAGGCGAAAACCATCAATAAATATCTGGGCAATGACTTCATTGTTAAATCGAGTGTGGGACACATTCGAGACTTGCCAACAGGTGCAACTTCCACCTCAACGCCTCAAGAGCGCGCTAAACAAGCTGCTTTGACGCGTAAAATGAGTCCAGAAGAAAAAGCTGAATACAAAAGTACAAAGTCCCGTAAACAGCTAATTTCTAGAATGGGAGTGGATCCAGAAAGTAATTGGAAAGCTCATTACGAAATTCTACCTGGCAAAGAAAAAGTCGTCGATGAGCTGAAGCGATTGGCAAAAAATGCTGACACCATCTATCTCGCAACCGATTTGGATAGAGAGGGAGAAGCAATTGCATGGCATCTTCGTGAAGCGATTGGTGGCGATGATAGTCGTTATAAACGTGTGGTTTTTAACGAAATAACGAAAAAAGCCATTACAGCGGCATTTGAAACACCGTCTGAATTGGATTTGAATCGTGTTAATGCGCAGCAAGCGCGTCGCTTTTTAGATCGTGTTGTTGGTTTTATGGTGTCTCCTTTGCTTTGGGCTAAGGTGGCGCGTGGCTTGTCTGCAGGTCGAGTTCAATCTGTCGCGGTTCGTTTGATTGTTGAGCGTGAAAAAGAAATTCGTGCATTTATTCCTGATGAATTTTGGGAGTTGGACGCGATGTTGGCAACGCCTTCTAAAGAAATTATCAAATTTGAAGCAGCCAAATACCAGAATAAAGAATACCGTCCAGTTAATCAGGTTCAATCTGATGAGCATCTTAGCCGTCTTGACGGCGCTAAATACTTAGTTAGTAGTCGAGAAGATAAACCAACAAGCAGTAAACCCTCTGCACCGTTTATTACATCTACACTTCAACAGGCAGCAAGTACTCGTTTAGGTTATGGCGTTAAGAAAACCATGATGCTTGCACAGCGTTTGTATGAAGGTGGTTATATTACCTACATGCGTACAGACTCTACAAATTTGAGTGTGGATGCGGTAGAGGCGTTAAGAGGTTATATTTCTTCGATGTATGGTGATGCTTATTTACCAGAAGAACCTATTCGATATAGCAGTAAAGAAGGCGCTCAAGAGGCCCATGAGGCAATTCGTCCATCTGATGTCACTGTTCGTGTTGATGATTTACTTAACATGGAAAAAGATGCGCATCGCTTATACGATTTGATTCGCAGCCAGTTTATGGCTTGTCAAATGACGCCAGCAGAATACACCTCAACAACAATTACCGTTACCAGTGGTGAATATGAGTTTAAGGCTAAAGGGCGTATTTTACGTTTCGATGGTTACACTCGTGCCATGCAAACAGTTGTTAAAAAAGGCGAAGATAATATTTTGCCGGATGTAGGTAAGGGTGAATACCTCGACCTGAAAGAGCTATTGCCTGAGCAGCACTTCACTAAACCGATTGCTCGTTTTAGTGAAGCTAGTTTGGTTAAAGAGTTAGAAAAAAGAGGCATTGGTCGACCTTCTACTTATGCTTCAATTATTTCAACGATTCAAGATCGTGGTTATGTTCGCGTTGAAAATCGTCGTTTTTATGCTGAGAAAATGGGCGATATTGTTACAGAACGTTTGGTCGATAGTTTTAGTTCTTTGATGAACTTTAGTTTTACCGCGCAAATGGAAGAACAGCTGGATGATATAGCCGAAGGCCATAAAGATTGGATCAAAACACTAAATGCATTTTATAAAGACTTTAGTGGCGTGTTGGCAAAAGCAGAATCGCCTGACGGTGGTATGATGCTGAATGAGCCGACACCGACAGATATCGAATGCCCAAAGTGTTCTCGTCCTATGCAGATTCGTACCGCCAGCACAGGCGTGTTTATGTCTTGTTCTGGTTATGCTTTGCCACCGAAAGAGCGTTGTAAAGCGACGATTAATCTAGTGCGGGGTGATGAAGCGGTTGCTGTTGATGATGAAGAGGGTGAATCTAAGGCACTTATCAATAAACATCGTTGTACTATTTGTGGTTCCGCGATGGACAGTTACTTGATGGATGAGCATCGTAAACTTCATGTTTGTGGTAATAATCCTGCTTGTTCTGGCTATGAAGTTGAGCAGGGTGTGTTCAAAATCAAAGGTTACGATGGTCCTGTTATTGAATGTGATAAATGCACGTCAGATATGCAGTTGAAGACCGGCCGATTTGGTAAATACTTCGGATGTACTAACGAGGAATGTAAAAATACTCGTAAGTTATTGAAGAGTGGTGAAGCTGCGCCACCAAAAATGGACCCTGTCCCTATGCCAGACCTTGCTTGTCAAAAAGTTGAAGATCATTATGTTTTGCGTGATGGCGCGACGGGGCTGTTTTTAGCGGCGAGTCAATTTCCTAGAAAACGAGAAACACGAGCGCCGTTAGTAAAAGAATTATTACCTTATATGGATCAAATTGATCCTAAATATCATTTTTTCTCTAAAGCTCCAGTTAAAGATTCTGAAGGTCGCCCTGCCGTTATTCGTTATAGTCGTAAGACGAAAGAGCAGTATGTTATGACAGAAGAAGAAGGTAAGCCAACTGGTTGGAAAGCTTATTATGTTGGCACCAAATGGGTAATTGAGGAAGGCAAAAAGAAATGAGTGTCGCTAATTTAGCGAGTCTAACAAATCAGAAATTAGATACCGCGAAACGCTTGATTCTACTGAGTCAGGCGAATGAAGAAAAATGGTTGAATGTAGGGTTAGAGAGCTCGGCCATTTTTCAATTAAAAAGTGCGTTGAATGGTTTGTTAAGGGAAG
This sequence comes from Marinomonas ushuaiensis DSM 15871, assembly GCF_000521805.1. Taxonomy (GTDB): domain Bacteria; phylum Pseudomonadota; class Gammaproteobacteria; order Pseudomonadales; family Marinomonadaceae; genus Marinomonas; species Marinomonas ushuaiensis. Next base: position 136,622 of record NZ_JAMB01000003.1, on the reverse strand, counting down.
TATCTGTTTCCTATTCTTTGTCCGGGTCATTGGATGTAAATAAGCTCTTGGTTGAATCTGAAAGTAAGCAAATGATGGTTCCGGTATTAAGTGAATTGTCCGATTTGTTATCGCGTTCTGATTCTTGGTGTTACCAATTAAACCAAGCTTATTTAGTGCAGTTAGAGTGTCGTGGCTCTATGGCTTTAATTGAGGGCGACAATCTGATTGGTCGAGGTAACGATGCCGGTACGTCAATCAATTTTTATTTGGCCAAGTTAGTTGAATTGGTGTTACGTTTTAGAGAAGAGTCATCAGAGTATTGAGTATGAAAGAGTCCTACCTAGAGATTGTTGAGCTGGATAACGGCGACATTGTTTTACGTCCAGTCAGTGAGGATGGTGAGGAGACGTTGCCATTAGCAACTCTGAATATTTCAGATGAAACTAAATCTTATCTAAAAGACAGTTATTTTGAGTTAGCAAAATGCATGTTTCATGCAGGCATTGATTTCGCTTATTCAGAGGAAGCCTTCTTTGATGAAGGTTTTGAGCATTCAGAAGAAATGGAAGAGCTTAGGCCTAAAATTTTACATTAGTTATCTGTATTTTATTACTGAATTAGCTAACGTTGAATGCATTAGAAAAGAAATAAAAAGGCGAAGCGTTTTCTTCGCCTTTTTATTGCTCTCTGTCGTTATTTTAAACAATTAAATGCCTTGTCGTATGACGCCAACAGATAGGCCTTCAATCGCAAAATCTTCGCTTTCAAGGTCGACAATGATGTCATTGAATTCTTCGTTTTCAGGAATAAGACGAACAATGCTACCTTTTTGCTCAAAGCGTTTAACAGTGACTTCGTCGCCAATGCGTGCGACAACAATTTGTCCATTATGAACAGTGCTAGTTTTATGGACGGCTAATAAATCGCCTTCCATAATGCCAATATCTTTCATACTGGTCCCTGAGACAGAGAGAAAATAATCGGCTTGAGGCGAAAACATACTTGGCGGTATGTTGACATGAGAGTCGATGTTTTCCTGAGCCAAAATAGGGAAGCCAGCCGCAACTTTTCCAATGATAGGCAAGCCTAGCTCTTCTGCTTGCTCATCGTTAGAGGCTTGATCGACTACGCGTATGCCTCGTGAGGCGCCAGGTAGCATTTCTATAGCGCCTTTTTTACATAGGGCTTTTAAATGTTCCTCGGCAGCATTGGGGGATTTGAACCCAAGGCGACGTGCTATTTCTGCTCTAGTAGGTGGAAACCCCGTTTCATTAATAAATTCGCGAATGGTTTCTAGTACGTCAGATTGTCTTTTGGTTAATTTAATCATAAGGAGTCTGGTTGTTTATACAGTAACTGTTATTATATACAGCTTTCTTAACTAATCTCAATAATATAAATGCTTTCAGACGAACTTAAAAAACAAATTCAACTTGCATACCGAGCTTCTTTGGATGCGAAGTCCCATAAACCAAGGGCTGGACAGCGCCAGATGATAGGTGCTATCGCTCGTACATTGGGGAGTATTAAACAAGGCTCTGAAGGTGAAAGGCTGGATGAAAAGCACGTTGCTGTCATTGAGGCAGGGACAGGGACAGGTAAAACGCTCTCTTACTGTCTAGCGACAATCCCTATTGCTAAGGCTCGTGGCCTAAAATTGGTTATTTCAACCGCGACTGTCGCACTGCAAGAACAGATCCTTCATAAAGAGTTGCCTGATTTACTTGAGCATACAGAGTTGAATTTCAAATACACGTTAGCCAAAGGGCGAGGACGGTATTTGTGTTTGAATAATCTGGAAGGTTTTTTAGGGACCGAAGAGCAAGCGATTGACGATATGTTTGCTGGACTGTTTGAACAGCACCTGCAATCAGATGATGTTAACACGGCCCTATACCAAGAAATGGATACGGCATTAGAGAAGGGCGATTGGGATGGTGATAAAGATAATTGGGCGGGTATTGTTCGTGATCAAGATTGGCGTCGTTTAACGACAGATCATCAGCAATGCACGAATCGTAATTGTGCTAATTATTCAGCTTGTCCTTTCTTTAAAGCGAGAGCGGAGATTGAGGTTGCCGATGTTATTGTTGCAAACCACGATTTGGTTTTGGCGGATTTGTCTCTGGGAGGAGGTGCAATTTTATCTGCACCGAAAGAAACGATTTATGTGTTTGATGAAGGGCACCACCTCCCCGATAAAGCCATTGGTCATTTTCGACATGAAGTGCGATTGCAGCAAAGTATTGCTTGGCTTCGTCAGCTCGAAAAAAATCTAGTTAATTTAAAACAAGAGCTCACTGATGATGTCAGCCTAACAGGCCAGCTTTTACTTAAAATTCCTCAGCAAATACAGAGTATTGTGAATTTCATTCAATACGCTCAACAAGGATTAGCACCTTATATTCAAGGTTTGGGTTTAGACCAGGAAAACAATCTGCACCGTTTTGAGTTTGGTTTGATCCCTGACGAGCTGCGCCAGCTGGCTTACAGTTTACAAACTTCTTATCAAAAACTATTTAATAACATCGAAAGCATTCAAGATGAATGTAAGAAAACCAAACAAAATGAAGGTATGGGGGTGACGCCAGAAACGGCGGAAGCTTGGCAGCCTATTTTGGGTGTAATTCTTGGTCGATTGGAGCAATGTGTCGGCTTGTGGCGCTTGTATTCCGCTGTAGATGATCAGAACTTCCCCCCAAATGCTCGTTGGCTGATTTTGTCTGGACAAGGAATGGAGCAAGATATAGAGCTTGGTGGATCGCCCATTCTTGCTGCGAACACGTTACGACAACAGTTGTGGGATAAATGCTTTGGTGCTGTCGTGACATCGGCGACGTTAACCGCGTTGAATCAATTTCATCGTTTTAATATGCGTTCTGGGGTGCCTCGTGAAAGTGAATATTTACGAGTATTAAGCCCGTTTGATTTTCAAACGAATGGATTGCTGGTTGTTCCTGATATGGAGCATGAACCTAATCGTGTTGAGCAGCACACGGCAGAAATTATTGCGTATCTAAACAAACTGGTAAATATTGAAAAAGGTAGCTTGGTGTTATTTTCTTCCCGTCGACAAATGGAGGAGGTGTCTTTGTCACTTTCAGATAAGTTAAAAGAAATTTTACTTATGCAGGGAGAGCAGTCCAAGCGTGTGATTTTAGACTCTCACAAATCACGAATTGATGAGGGTAAGGGAAGTTTACTGTTTGGTTTGGCAAGTTTTGCTGAAGGGGTTGATTTACCCGGTGACTATTTAACCTGTGTGTATATTGCCAAAATACCTTTTGCAGTTCCTGATGATCCAGTTGAAGCAACCTTGGCGGAATGGATTCAAAAGCGTGGCGGTAACCCTTTCATGGAAATTACCATACCGGATGCTTCTTTGCGTTTGGTTCAGGCGACTGGGCGATTATTGAGAAATGAAAAGGATTCAGGTGAAATACATATTTTAGACAAGCGTTTGAAAACAAAACGTTATGGCTCTCAATTAATAAACAGCTTGCCACCTTATCGATATCAATAAGTTGCTTTAACAAAGCGTAAGCAAAGGGTGATAAAGACTAACCAATTAGGTACACTCTTTGCACAGTTGATTAACTTCAAGCATATAACCTCAAAAACATTATAGAAGCGTATAGATTCCAATATGGAAAACCAAATTCAAGAAGTGCCATCAGAAAAAACGACAAAACCAAAACGTGCCCGTCGCCCAAGTAAGCGCCCTCAAGAAAATGAAGAAAAATCAGTTAGTGCAAAAACTGATAAAGAGTCTACGGCTGTTGAAGTCGCTAATGTAAAAAGTGACGCGAAAGCTGACGCATGGTCTATAGAAGATTTTCCAGTTGAAGAAGTTGAAGGGAAAGTGCGTTTTCACGATTTAAATATTCCAGATCGAGTTATCAAGTCCATTGCCGAAATGGGTTTTGAATACTGCAGTGAAATTCAAGCAGAAACTCTGCCGATGACTTTGCAGGGTTATGACATTATTGGTCAGGCTCAAACAGGTACTGGGAAAACGGCTGCTTTTTTGATCGCTATGATCAGTGACTTTCTTGATTACCCTCTGGAAAAAAGAGAAGGTAATAATTTTGCGCGTGGCCTAATTATTGCTCCAACGCGTGAGCTTGCCTTACAAATTGCTGACGAAGCTGAAAAGCTAACATCAAATTGTTATTTGAACGTTGTTTCACTGGTTGGTGGAATGAACTACGAAAAACAAAAAATGTCTTTAGCTCATGAAACGGTTGATATTGTTGTTGCGACGCCGGGACGTTTGTTGGATTTTGCGCGGAGCCGTAAAGTTCAGTTAGGTAAGGTTGAGTGCCTTGTCCTAGATGAGGCGGATCGTATGTTGTCGATGGGCTTTATTCCTGATGTGAAAAGCATTATCCGCATGACTCCACAGAAAGAAGTTAGACAAACTATGTTGTTTAGTGCGACTTTCCCTAAAGACGTACAGGCGCTTGCTCAGCAGTGGACTTATTTCCCGAAAGAAGTGTCAGTTGTTCCGAAAGAAGCAACAAACCAAAATATAGACCAAGTGATTTATACCGTAGAAGCAGATCAAAAATGGCCAGTGTTGAAACAGCTAATTGAAGAGAATGGCGGTCAACGTACGATTATATTTGCTAATCGACGTGATGAAACTCGTGACCTGTATGAGCGTTTGCGTAAGGCCAATATCAACTGTGCTATTTTGTCAGGCGAAGTTGCTCAGGACAAGCGCGTTAAAACGCTGAAAAGCTTTAAAGATGGTATCATTCAAGTGCTTGTTGCGACGGATGTTGCTGGACGAGGTATTCACGTAGACAATGTTGCGTTGGTGGTGAATTACGCTTTGCCTGAAGACCCTGAAGATTATGTACACCGTATCGGTCGTACTGGTCGAGGTGGTGAAATGGGTAAATCCGTGAGTTTTGCAAGTGAAGATGATGCTTTCATGATTCCAGAAATCGAGCGTGTCGTCGGTGAGAGTATTCGCTGTGAGTACATGGTTGATATGTCTCAATAAACATCGCTTACTTTTTAAGTGAGATAAGATGAATTTAGAGCACCACTTTTCAAATCTGGGCGATATGTTTTCTTCAAAAACAGTTGTCCAGCCACTTTCCGAGCAGCGATTGGTTGAGTTTAATCATTCGCTAGCTACTTTTTTATCTATCGATATTAAATCCGCTCAAACCAAACGCTTACTGAGTGGCGAAGACGTATCTCCCAATAGTTTGAGTATGGTTTACGCAGGTCACCAGTTTGGCGGTTTTTCACCTCAGCTTGGGGATGGGCGAGGAGTATTATTAGGCGAAGTTCGAGGTCAAGACAATCTTTTGTATGATTTGCATATGAAAGGAGCTGGGCCTACGCCTTATTCTCGTCGTGGAGATGGTCGTGCTGTGTTGCGATCTTGTATTCGTGAGTATTTAGCAAGCGAAGCGATGGCGGCATTGTCGATTCCAACGTCTCGTGCGTTGGGGCTTTACGACAGTCGTGAAGCGGTTTATCGTGAACAACCAGAAGCTGGTGCTATGTTGCTGAGAGTTGCTCAAGGGCATATTCGCTTTGGTCATTTCGAGTACTTTTTTTATCAAGGTAAACAAGAGCAGCTTAATGAGTTAATCGATTATTGTCTTGAGCATTATTACCCGACTGTTTAATGACAGACTCGCCATTAGAAAACATGCTTAAAGAAGTAGTGAAGCGAACGGCTCGTATGATTGCAAAATGGCAATCGGTTGGTTTTCAGCATGGGGTTATGAATACTGATAATTTTTCATTTACCGGCGAAACTATTGATTATGGTCCCTATGGCTTTATGGAAGATTATGAGCCAGATTGGGTGTGTAATCACTCAGATCACGAAGGGCGTTATGCTTTTTCTCGTCAGCCAGGTGTTGGTTTATGGAATTTAAATTGTTTGATGCGTTGCTTTTCAAAACATTTGGAAAGGGATCAGCTAATTGCCATTTTACAATGCTATGAAGCTGAATTGCAGGCTCATTACGATGCATTGATGATGAAGAAATTAGGTTTAAGTTCATCTCAAGATGTACGTGCGTTACTGCCCCAGTTTCTCAATATTTTGACCAGTGAAAAAATGGATTATTCTGTATTCTTTCGTCTACTGAGTTATTTTGAAAAAGACAGTTTTGCTCTTTTGCTTGATGAAATGGTAGATCGTGATCAGCTTTTGAGTTGGTTGGAAAAATATCAAACGGCGCGTATTGCCGATCCTTCCGATTGGCAAGAAATAAGTGAATCTATGCTTCAGATTAATCCGAAATTTATACTGAGGAATTATTTGGCTCATGATGCAATACTTTCGGCAGAGCAAGGAGATTATTTACCATTTAGGCGTTTATTAAATGTTCTTTGTCACCCGTTTGATGAACATCCAGAATCCAGTTTGCTTGCACAGCGTGCGCCAGAGTGGGGTAAGTCATTAGAAGTTAGTTGTTCGTCTTGATTGAATTTAAGATGATGTTGATAAGAAAAGAGAGCTTATTGTTATGAAGCATTCGGTATGTGTATTAGGTGGCGGTAGTTTTGGTACAGCCTTGGCAAATATTATGGCTAATAATGGTCATCAAGTAAGCCAATGGATGCGCAACGAAGAGCAAGTTGAAGAAATTAATTTAACTGGGTTAAATAGTCGGTATCTACCTAATGCGCCATTGCATTGTGAGCTGTTAGCAACTTCGAATTTGGAGCAAGCGATCCGAGAAAGTGATACGGTTTTTGTTTCGATTCCTTCGAAGTCTTTTGAGCAAGTGGTTCAGCGTATAGAGCCTTTATTAACGGCAGAAAAAATATTAATCAGTACGACAAAGGGATTTAATCCAAATCGTTTTGAACTTATGAGTGATATTTTGCGTCGAAACCCTATAACGCAAAAAATTGGTGTGCTGAGCGGGCCAAATTTGGCAAAAGAAATTGCAGCGGGTCAAATGACTGGGTCGGTTATTGCCAGTTCAGATGACCTGGTTAGGCAGCGGGTGATTGAGTTATTAAAGTCACCGACATTTCGAGTATATGAAAATAAAGACAGCACTGGCGTAGAGCTCGCTGGAGCGCTAAAGAATATCTATGCGATTGTTTGTGGCCTTGCCAAAGCGCTGAATGTTGGTGAAAACACGATGTCGATGATTATGACACGTAGTTTGGCTGAAATGAGCCGTTTTGCTGTGCACTTTGGTGCCAATCCAATGACATTCTTGGGTTTGGCTGGAATGGGGGATTTGATCGCAACGTGTACTTCACCATTGAGTCGTAATTATCGAGTGGGTTTTGCTATTGGCTCAGGCCAAGATTTAGAAGAAGCAATTGTCTCTATTGGAGAGGTTGCTGAAGGTGTGAATACGTTAAAAATGGTAGTGGATGAGGCTTATAAACACGGTTTGTATATGCCGCTTGCTGAAGGCCTTTCTAAGCTATTATTTGATGGTGCAAAGCTCGAGTCGTTAATTGGTTCGATGATGACGGGCGAGCAAAAATGGGATGTCGAATTCGCGACAAATGAGGAGAATAATAATGTCTAAACCAGGTTATTCAGATCAAGGCTTTTGGTTTCGTTTGATTTTTATGGTGTTGTATTGGCTGGTGTTAAACGTTGCCATCACTGTATTTGGAATTCTCGTTATCTTGGTTAGTTTGATGAAACTAGGTTCAAGGCATGAGCCGATGACCTTAATAGTTTGGCTTAAAAGTGTTACTGCTTTTATTAAACAGATTTTTTCGTTTCTGTCTTTTGCGGAAGAGGAAAAGCCATTTCCATTTCAATCATGGCCTCAGGTAAAGTCGGATGAAGAAGCTTAAACGACTTTATGTCTTGCGTCATGGAAATGCTGAGCCTTATCGTTCTGGTCAAGATGAATTGCGTGAGTTAACAAAACTTGGTGAAAAGGAAGTTATTTCTACAGCTGAAAGTTTTCTCTTAAAGAATGAAACTTTTGATGTGGTTTTTGTAAGTCCTTATGTCCGAGCTCAACAAACAGTTAACACATTTTTAACGAATCTTAACGCTTCTGTTGAGGTGAAGGATTGTCCTTTGATTACGCCTGATGGGTGTAATTCTGATGTAGCGCTATGGTTGAGTGAGCAGCCTTACGATTCTATTCTATTGGTAACACATCAACCTTTTGCGCATCAATTTATTGATTATATGATTGATGAACCTTTACCAATCAATTTTGCAATGACAACGGCAACACTCGCTTCGATTGAAGGTGAAGTGTTTGCTGGGGCTTGTTGTCAATATCGTTGGCACATGTCTCCATCTTAATGGATGTTATTAAGTACAAATAACAAAGAGTTAAGAAAGAACGAATATGGGAAATGAAATTGTTTATCAGCTTCCTCATACGGAAGTTGCCGCTTTACAGTGGTTATCAATAGATTCATCTGCGTTAAAGGTAGTGTCTTTGCATGGTTGGCTTGATAATGCCGCTAGCTTTTCTAATTTATCTTCACATCTTTTTGACTTTTCTCACGTTGCTTTAGATTTAGCTGGTCATGGTCGTTCTCAGCATCGCCCAGCAGGCAGTTTTTATCATTTGTGGGACTATGTTTTGGATGTAGTGTCTATTTTAAATCAATCAAAACAAAGCGTTTGGTTGATTGGTCATAGTATGGGTGGCGCTGTTGCTATGTTAGTGGCAGCAATTGCGCCTGATAAAGTGAGAGGGTTAATCATTTTAGACAATATGGGGCCGCTAAGTGGTTCGCCAAAAGACAGGGTGGCCACCTTGCAGCGAGCCGTTAATAAAATGACTAAGCATCGTTTAGATCGAGCAACCCTTTACCCTACAAAAGAAGCCATGGTGCTTGCGAGGATGAATGGTTTTACTAGGTTGTCAAAGCTTGCCTCAGGGCCTCTTGTGGAGCGCGGCGCGAAGGAAGGAGTGGATGGTGTTTGGCGTTGGAATCATGATGGTAAGCTTACTTTTCCATCACCATTTCGAATGGATGAAGAGAGCATTGAAGCTTTCATTAAAGATATTAAATGCCCAACTCTGGCGTTGATGGCAAAAGATGGTATTTATAAGGGCGACACTTTACTTGTTGAAAAACGTGCTGCTGAATTTCCTTGGATCAAACTAAAATGGCTGGAAGGAAATCATCATTTTCATCTCGAGCCAAGTACTTGCTTCTCAGTCGCTACTGAGATTCAGAAGTTTATTGATCAAAACTAATACGTTAATTCATTCTTAAGGGAATGGTTGAGAGGGTTTATGGTTCGGTTTCGTAAAGTATTATGTTTATTTGCATTTTTTAGTGGTGTTTCGTTTGCTGGGGTTTTGGAAATTACTCCTTATCGAGATGCACAATTAATAAAAAGTAATGCGCAAGCGGAGCAGTTGATTGAAATTCCGCTAAGTAAAATACGCAAAGCAGGAAGCGGCTGGGAGCCTGAATCTGTGGTTCGATTGAAAGGCGATTATTTTACATCACTTTATAAAATCGATCGAAACGCGGTGTTGTCAGATGTGTATGCGCATTATCGTGCACAAATGCTCAAACAGGGGCAAACGGTTTTATTTGAATGTGAAAGCCGTAGTTGTGGTAGTAGTAATGCTTGGGCTAATGATTTTTTTAGTGATTACCTGTTATATGGGGCGGATCAAAATCAATATTTGTTTGTTGTAAAAAACGCACAAGATATCTATCAAACACTTTATCTTAATCGTCGCGGAGCGGGTGACGTTATTGTTCGCTTGGATGAAGTAAAGTCTGTTGAAGGAAGAGATACTGAGTTTGAAATTGTTGCTCAAATGGATGCTCAAGATACTCCAAGGATTCGACGTTTTTTAAGTGACTTACCATCAGGTCAGCATGTTGTGGGTTTTGTTACCAGTCAAAGGTCCGGGCCATTAGGTGCTATTGAGTCCGGGGATCAATTGATTTCCAGTCTGTCTGCTGGATTGGGGAACCAGCTTAATGAAAAAGTTCGTTTTATTAATTTGGCAGATCTAGGTCGTGAATCTTTAGGTGTGAATCGAATCTCTTTTGTTTATATCCGTCCTTAGGTGGTGTTGGTGAATACGAAAAAAACAGTTGCCCTTGTACTGGGTAGTGGGGCTGCACGTGGTCATTCACATATTGGTGTGATTCAGGCAATTGAAGACCGTGGTTATGAAATAATCAGTATTTCAGGATGTTCTATTGGTGCCATAATTGGTGGTGTATACGCAGCTGGTAAGCTTTCAGAATATCGAGAATGGGCTTTATCCTTAGACAAAGTTGCTGTAATTCGTTTGTTAGACATGTCTTTCTTTAACGGTGGGTATATTAAGGGTGATCGTTTCTTTGAAAAAATTCAAAGTCTTGTTGGCACGCCTGATATTGAGTCCTTACCAATCGATTATACTTCTGTTGCTGTGGATTTGTTGAATCAAAAGGAGTTTTGGTTTCAGCGTGGTAGCTTGATAGACTCTATGCGTGCCTCATCTGCCATACCTTCTATTATTTATCCTGTAAACTTGAACGGACAGCTGTATGTTGATGGTGGTATTTTAAATCCTTTACCTATCATTCCTTCGGTATCGGCTGGTGCGGATTATATTATTGCCGTTGATCTTAATGGTCCTGCGGACGGTGTATTGAAGGAGAAAGCCGAAGAGCTAAAGGCAAAAGAATCTGAAGAAGGGCCTGCTTGGTGGCAGACAGCCAAAGAGCTCTTTAGTAGAGACGGGGAAGATACTAAACCTAAGTACTCTGCAGAGAGCTGGGGGCGGTTGCAAACAATTAATATGATGTTTGAGACGATGCAAGAATCTCTTACTCAATATAAGGTTGCAGGTTACCCGCCAGACTTATTGATTTCAATCCCAAAAGACATTACTGGCTTTTATGAATTTTGGCGTTCGAAGGAATTAATTGACTTCGGTTATGATGTTACTCAGAAGGCAATTGATGATTTGGAATCGCCTTCTAAGAGTTATCACTCTTTCCCTAAAGGTTATTAGGAGAGACTCAGCCTATTGGGTTTATTCCTTGTTCTTTCAATAGTTGGCAAAGAGAAATCAAGGGTAGGCCTACTAGGCTATTAGGGTCATCTCCTTCCATTTTGTCAAAAAGACAGACACCTAAGCCTTCACATTTAAAGCTTCCTGCGCAATCTAAAGGTTGTTCGATCGTAACGTAGCGTTTAATTTCATTCCGTTTTAGCTCTCGAAAATATACATTGTATATATTTAGTGTGTATTTGTAGGTTTCGTCTTGTTGGTTTAATACGCAAAGTCCGGTTAGAAATGAAACTTTTCTGCCACTAAAGCTGACTAATTGTAAAATGGCGTTTTCTTCTGTTATAGGTTTCCCTAAAATTTGATTGTCGAGTACGGCGACTTGATCCGACGTAATTATAATGGCATTTGTTGTTTTGTTGTTTTGTAGTTGCTTATTATGAACAGCAAAGGCTTTTTCGATGGTTAGGCGTTTTACTAGACCTTCTGCTGTTTCTTGTTCTAAAGGGCTCTCATCGATATTAGGTGAGTGACATTCGAAGGTTAGATTTAGGCGGTTTAGTAAGTCTTTTCGGTATGGTGATGAAGATCCTAGAATGAGTTTTTTTTGCATTTTTTTAAGCCGATTTATGAGAATAAGTGAAGATTTTACTTTTTTTTGCTTCGAATGCCTTAAAAGAGTGAAAAAAAACGCTTTAACAGCACTTAGACTTTGACAATCAGTGCCCTTGGCAATATTATTTGCCGCCATGTTGAATGACACATTACCTAAATATTTTGACCCTCGAAAATTTGCTTTTAATGAGCAATCTTTTGAAGGGTACGTGCCCCTTAATCGATTTGAGGAGCTTAGTGCTATATTAGCCTCTGATGAGGGTAATGCTTTTATTCATCTAGACTTTAGAGTTGATGAGGATAGGCGATATATTGCTACTGGATCATTAACAGCTCAAGTACAGGTTGTTTGTCAACGCTGTCTTGGGCCTGTGCCGTATGATTTGGCGTTAGATTTATCATTGGGGTTTGTTTATGACGAAGACCATGCGAAAAATCTACCAGCGAGTTACGATCCTGTTGTCATGACCGATGGTGAAGTAATTCTGGCAAATATGGTTGAGCAAGAAATTATACTTGCCTTACCTATTGTTGCCTATCACGAAGAAAGTGGTTGCAACCCAACAGCTGTAAAGTATGCATCGTCTACCGATGACGCACCGGATGACGAAAAACCGAATCCATTTAGTATATTGGCCCAATTAAAGGCCAAGTAAAGTTAGGAGCTCCAAAAATGGCAGTACAAAAAAGTAAAGTTACTCGTTCACGTCGCGGCCAGCGTCGTTCACACGATGCTTTGACTAGCGCAACTCTATCTGTAGAAAAGACTACTGGTGAACTTCACCGTCGTCACCACATTTCTGCTGATGGCTTTTATCGTGGTCGTCAAGTTATCACCCCTAAAGGTGAGTAACTAAGGTACCCATGATCAGGGTAGCTTTAGACGCTATGGGCGGGGACTTAGGTCCCCGCATTGCATTTGAGGGCGCACTCGATGTTCTCTCTCTGCAACCAGATGTCGCCATCACTATTTATTATTCCCCAAGTTCTGGTCTTGATCTTCCGGCACCTCACGAACGTTTATCTCTGGTTTCTTGCTCTGATGTCATTGATGGAGATGAAGAAATAGTGTTGTCTTTATTTCGCCGTCGTAACAGTACGCTCTATGAGTCTTTGAATTCATTAGCAACAAAAACGTCGGATGTAGTTGTTACTTTAGGTAATACTGGGGCTATGGTGGCACTTGCTCGTCATCTATTGGGAGTAATAAAACCTAAGTTATACCCTGCATTAATTCGAGAGTTATATTCAAACCCTCTGCGCTGTTTGGTTGATTTGGGTGCGAATGTACATTGTCCACCTTCTATGTTGGTTGGCTTTGCTGAATTGGGTGCGGCTTATGTGGAAGCATTAAGTAAGGAAACGCCAAAAGTTGGCTTGTTGAATGTTGGTGTGGAAAGTTCAAAAGGTAGTATGGTTATCAAGGAGACAGATCGCCTTCTATCGAATAGAGATTGGCCAGAATACCTTGGTTACGCTGAAGGAACGGAATTATTTAGCGGTGAAAAAAATGTCATAGTATGTGATGGCATGGTCGGGAATGCAGTTTTAAAAGCATCAGAGGGATTGCTGTCTTTCTTGATGAATAAATTTAAAGGCGTGAATGATGTGTCGTCTTTATTTGAGACTTTTTACCAAACTGAGCGTAGACATGGGGCTTGTTTAGTCGGTGTGCGTGGCAATTTGGTAAAAGGTCATGGTTGTTCTGATTTATCGGCCATGATTGGTGCGATTGAATATGGAATTGATATTGCGCGAGCAGATTTATGTGCTGCAGTTGAAGCACGACTTTGTAATGAGGCTTCGTAGTTAAGCCTTACAGTTAGGAGATAAAATGAGCACTGAATTAGCTTTTGTTTTTCCAGGTCAAGGTTCTCAACAGTTAGGTATGTTGGCTGATTTAGCAGAGAAGCACGATATAATCGGGCAAACTTTTGCAGAAGCATCCGACGTTCTAGGTTACGATTTATGGGATCTTGTTCAGAATGATGCAGAAAAACTGAGCCAGACAGATAAAACACAGCCTGCATTGTTAACAGCTAGTGTCGCATTATGGCGCCTTTGGGAACAGCAAGGCGGTGAAAAGCCGGCTTGTGTTGCTGGGCATAGTCTTGGTGAGTATTCTGCTTTGGTTTGTTCTGATGTAATTAAATTTACTGATGCTGTTGCCTTGGTTAAGTTGCGTGGTGAGTATATGCAACAAGCTGTTCCTGCTGGTGAAGGCGCAATGGCTGCAGTTATAGGCTTGGAGGACGATAAAGTCGTTGCTGCCTGTGACGCTGCGCCTGGAATTGTTAGTGCTGTTAATTTTAACTCTCCAGGTCAGGTGGTTATTGCTGGTCATGTTGCTGCGGTAGAAATGGCAATGGCAAATGCAAAAGAAGCAGGAGCTAAGCGTGTATTACCGTTACCTGTTAGCGTACCATCTCATTGTGAATTAATGATTCCAGCGGGCCAGAAATTAGCAGAAAAGCTTGAGTCCATTGTATTTAATGTGCCAACTTGTACTCTGGTTCAGAATGTTACAGGCGAAGCGGTTTCTGATCCTTCTGTAATAAAGGCAAATTTGGTGTCTCAGTTGAGCGAGCCAGTATTGTGGACTCAATCTGTTATGTTGTTAGCAGACCTTGGTGTGACGACAGCGTTAGAGTGTGGCCCTGGCAAAGTATTGAGTGGTTTGAATAAACGAATCGTTAAAGGATTAGTGGCATCGTCTCTAGGTGATTTGTCTGGTTTTGAAGCTGCTTTATCTGCGTAAATAGTATTTATACAATTGTTCGAATAGATCGTTGGAGACAAGCATGAGTCTTGAAGGAAAAATTGCTCTAGTAACTGGAGCTACCCGTGGTATCGGTAAAGCGATTGCGCTTGCTTTGGTTGAGCAGGGCGCGACAGTTATTGGTACAGCTACGAGTGAGTCAGGTGCACAAAGCATTAGTGAATACCTAGGCTCAAATGGTAAGGGCTGGGTCTTAGATGTATCATCTAGCGAATCAGTGAATGCTGTTATTAAAGAAATTACGACTGAATGTGGTGCACCAACGGTTTTGGTTAACAATGCCGGTATCACACGTGATAATCTTATGATGCGCATGAAAGAAGATGAATGGGATCAAGTTATCAACACTAACTTAACGTCTGTTTTTCGTGTGACAAAAGCTTGCTTACGCGGCATGACTAAAGCAAAATTCGGTCGTGTGATTAGTATTAGCTCTGTTGTTGGCTCTATGGGCAATGGTGGGCAAACGAATTACTCTGCAGCAAAAGCGGGGCTAGAAGGTTTTAGCCGCTCTTTAGCCGCAGAAATTGCATCTCGTGGTATCACTGTAAATTGTGTTGCTCCGGGATTCATTGAAACGGATATGACTAAAGTACTCCCTGAAGAGCACAAGGCTAAATTAGTCGAAAAAGTGCCTTCTTCACGTCTTGGTCAACCAGAAGAAATTGCGGCAGCTGTCGCATTTTTGGCGTCGCAAGGCGCAGCTTACATCACTGGTGAAACATTACATGTCAATGGTGGCATGTATATGTCGTAATTTGAGTTGAATTTTATATTTAATTCGACGAAAATACGTCTCTGGTTTAAGTTAAGAATCACGCCTTTTATAGGTGACCGAATATTATAATATGCTCACACTGAGCTGTTAATGAGTAGAGTAGGAACTTCTAATGAGTAGCATTGAAGAACGCGTTAAAAAAATCGTTTGTGAACAACTAGGTGTTAAAGAAGAAGATGTTGTTGCTTCAGCATCTTTCGTTGATGACCTAGGTGCAGATTCCCTAGATACAGTAGAGCTAGTAATGGCTCTTGAAGAGGAATTTGATACTGAAATTCCTGATGAAGAAGCTGAAAAAATCACTACCGTACAAGCAGCGAACGACTATATCAACGCTAACTTGTAAGATATTGGTTTACTGAGTTTCCCGAAAAGCCGCTTGTATTTTTTACAGCGGCTTTTCTTATTAATAGGCCTTGATAGTTTTGGGCGAATTGTTGGAGGAGTCTTATGTCTCGTCGTCGGGTTGTGGTCACAGGGATGGGAATGGTGACACCCCTTGGCAATAATGTGAAAGATACGTGGGATAATATATTGGAAGGTAAAAGTGGTGTGTCTGATATCACTTACTTTGATGCTAGCCAGTTTTCCACTCGTTTTGCGGCTCAAGTGAATGGTTTTGATGCAACTCAGTATATGAGTGTAAAAGAAGCTCGCAAAATGGATCTCTTTATTCAATATGGTATTGGTGCAGCAGTTCAAGCTCTCGAAGACGCCAATTTAAACGCTGATACCGCTGATTTAAAGCGTGTTGGCTGTGCTATAGGTTCTGGTATTGGCGGATTGCCAATGATAGAGAAGAATCTAGAGCTATTGAAGGAATCAGGTCCGAAACGTATTTCTCCATTTTTTGTTCCGGGCGCGATTATTAATATGATTTCTGGTCATGTTGCGATACGTTTTGGCTTCAAAGGCCCCAATATTTCTATTGTTACTGCCTGCACTACAGGTACTCATAATATAGGTATGGCTGGCCGTATGATTTCTTATGGTGATGCGGATGTTATGATTGCCGGTGGTGCTGAAATGGCAGTCACTCCTTTAGGTATCGGTGGGTTTGGGGCAGCAAGGGCTCTGTCTACACGTAACGATGACCCGAAAACTGCTAGCCGTCCATGGGATAAAGACCGTGATGGCTTTGTTATGGGAGAAGGTGCGGGGATTCTTGTATTGGAAGAATATGAGCATGCCATTGCTCGTGGGGCAAAGATATACGCTGAACTTGCAGGTTTTGGTATGAGCGATGATGCCTATCATATGACTGCGCCACCAGAAACTGGTGAAGGTGCCGCTTCAGCTATGAGTGCGGCTTTGAAAGATGCCAAGCTTGAACCTAGAGACATTGATTATATCAATGCCCATGGAACATCGACGCCAGCTGGTGATTTAGCAGAAACACAAGCCGTAAAATATTTAATGGCTGACGATGCCTCTGATGTGGCGATGAGCTCAACAAAATCAATGATAGGGCATTTGTTGGGGGCTTCTGGTGCAGTAGAATCTATTTTTTCTATTTTGGCTATTCGAGATCAAGTCGCTCCTCCAACGATCAATTTAGAAGAGCCTAGTGAAGGTTGTGACTTGAATTATGTTCCTGGAACTCCTCAAAAGCGCAAAATAGAAGTTGTTCTAAACAACTCATTTGGCTTTGGTGGAACTAATGGCACTCTAGTATTTAAGAAAATGTCTTAAATGCGAAAAGCGGGTGAAGTATCACCCGCTTTTGTTCCATTAATGTACTTGAGCCGGTAGTCCACGTAATATATTAATTTCTTTAGATATATCGTAGCTTTTATTTTTGCTGTCTAGTTCATATAAATGATCTTCAAGTTGTTGGTAGAGAGTGATTTCTTCATCACCCAGAAAATGTAAACATTCTCCACCGATAAACCATAACAATTCACGTTTGATGAGCGGAACTAAATTGGCATAACAGCGAATGAAGCGTGACAATATTTCTTGAGCTTCAAACGAATAATCGTGCGTATTGTTTTGTATACGTGTTATCAGGTCATCCCATTTTTCCAAGAAGTCTAGTTCTTCTTCAGCCAAATCTGGCTCATTAAAAGGGGCATGCTCTTTGATGCGTTGGCGTAGATCTGCAAAGGCGTCAAGTATGTACTGTGTGCGTGATTCCACAAAAAAACCTATTTGAAAAAAAGTAACTAATATAAGTCGGCTGCTGCCGTACGAGAACTTCAATTATGACATATGCAATCGAAATTAGTGACCTTAAAAAGCGTTATGAAGGTGGCTTCGAAGCGTTAAAAGGAATCGACTTAAAAGTTAAAAAAGGCGATTTCTTTGCATTGCTTGGGCCAAATGGGGCTGGTAAGTCTACAACTATTGGTATTTTGTGTTCTTTAGTAAACAAAACATCAGGGACTGTTTCTATCTTTGGTACGGATATTGATAAAGATTTTGCTAAAGCTAAAAAATACTTAGGTGTTGTTCCGCAAGAATTTAATTTTAATGTATTCGAAACTGTTTTTAATGTGGTTGTTACGCAGGCTGGATTTTACGGTATTAGTAAAACTGTTGCGATGGAGCGCGCAGAAAAATATCTAAAGCAGTTAGATCTCTGGGATAAGAGAGATGTTCAATCTAGAATGCTTTCTGGAGGAATGAAGCGTCGCCTTATGATTGCTAGGGCTCTTATTCATGAGCCTGAAGTACTTATATTAGATGAGCCAACAGCAGGAGTAGACATTGAGTTACGTCGTTCAATGTGGGGGTTCATTAAAACATTAAATGAACAGGGCACAACAATTATACTCACAACCCATTATTTAGAAGAGGCGGAACAATTGTGTCGAAATATAGCCATCATAAATGCGGGTGAAATTGTCGAAAATACTAGCGTGAAAGCTTTGTTGAAAACACTAAATCAAGAAACCTTTATTTTAGATTTAGACTCAAATCTTCCTGATGATTGGTCTTTACCTGGCTATAAGGTGATGAAAATTAATGATGGCAGCTCTATTGAAGTGGACGTTATCAAGGGGCAGTCTGTTAATGCTATTTTTCGTGCGTTAGACACAATATCCATCAATGTTGTCAGTATGCGTAATAAATCCAACCGACTCGAAGAGCTCTTCGTTAAATTAATTAAAGGTTAAATTGATGAAAAATTCAGAAATTTGGATCGCATTCTATACCATTTTAACTAAAGAAATTCGCCGCTTTACTCGTATATGGCCACAAACGTTATTGCCGCCAGCTATCATGATGACATTGTATTTTGCTATATTTGGTAACCTAATAGGTGAACGAATTGGAGAAATGGGTGGTTTTAGTTATATGCAATACATCGTACCAGGACTGATTATGATGTCGGTAATTACCAATTCATATTCCAATGTGGCTTCATCATTCTTTTCTGCGAAGTTTCAGCATAGTGTTCAGGAGTTGTTGGTATCACCAACGCCTAATTGGATTATTTTAATTGGGTATGTTCTTGGTGGTGTTGTGCGAGGATTATTAGTTGGCCTTATTGTAACTGTTTTATCGCTATTCTTTACTCACCTAGCATTAACTAGCTTACTTTTAACTGTGTTGGTTGTATTTCTAACGGCTGTGATGTTTTCATTAGGCGGTTTTGTTAATGCGATTTATGCAAGAAGTTTTGATGATGTATCCATTGTACCTACGTTTATCTTAACGCCACTCACTTATTTAGGTGGTGTTTTTTACTCCATCGATTTATTGCCTGATTTATGGCAATCCGTTTCTTTGTTAAACCCTGTTCTTTATATGGTTAATGCCTTTCGTTATGGTATTTTAGGCGTGTCTGATATTAATATTTATTGGGCGTTGGTGATTATCTGTGTATTTATTGCGGTGTTATTTTCATTCGGCCTACGTTTGCTAAATCAGGGCAGAGGCATTAGAAGTTGAGGTTGTGTATATGGGCTTTTTACCTTTAGGTCAGCAAACAGAGTATGTTTCTGAATACGACTCAGGGTTGCTTTACCCAATCGCAAGAGTTGATAAATGGATTGAAATGAATATAGAGTCTGAGCGACTTCCTTTTTATGGGGAAGATGTTTGGAATGCTTATGAGTTGTCGTGGTTAAATTTAAAAGGGAAGCCAGTTGTTGCTTTGGCTGAGTTTCGTTTGCCTTGTGATTCTCCAAATATTATTGAGTCTAAGTCTTTTAAATTGTACTTGAACTCTTTGAATCAAATGCGTTATGACTCTACGGAAGAGGTGCAGGCGCTTTTAGAGAGAGACTTGTCTAATGCTGCTGAAGCGCGTGTTACAGTTGTTATTCGTGATGTTGAATCTATGTCTTCGTTAGTTGTTTTGACACCTGATTATTGCATTGATGAATTGGATGTTGAAATTATTGAATACCATCCAAATGCTGAGCTTTTAAAAGCGGGTGATCCATCAGATATGGCTGAAGAGCGTTTAGTTAGTCATCTTCTTAAATCGAATTGCCCCGTAACCAATCAGCCTGACTGGGGCTCAGTTTTTATCGATTATAAAGGGCCGAAAATAAACCATGAAGATTTACTTAAATATATTGTTTCTTTTAGAGAGCATACAGACTTCCATGAGCAATGTGTTGAGCGAATTTTTATTGATATTATGCGCCAGTGCCAGCCCGAAAGTTTAACTGTCTATGCTCGTTATGTTAGGCGAGGAGGCTTAGATATTAATCCTTATCGTTCTTCGGCTCCTTTAGTCTTAGGGAATGATCGTTTAGCCCGCCAATAAAACAAAACTGTATGCTTAAAAAAGCACTAAGAAGATTACTTATGAAGTGACTATCTTGGTGCTTTTTTGTTATTTGTTACGATGACTTTAAATAACGTCCAGCTCTGCATCGTTGCGTTTTTCAACTTTATGCTGGTCTTCATTGCTGCCTAATTTCCAATAGCTTGAAATGTATAAATGCTCTTTTGAGATATTTTTTTCTTTTTTGAAAAAATCACGTAAAGCTTTCATGCTACTAAATTCACAAGCGGCCCAAATTGAAGCTTGTCCATCTAGCCAATCTAAAGATTTCATCTGATCGAGTAATGCCTTTGAGTTTTGCCCCGGGTGAGGGTTAATAACCCATTTTAATGTCATACCACGTGGATATTTTAGGTCTTGGATATCCGCTTTGCTGATAACCTCTATGACCGCATAGCCTTGGGTGTCATTTGGTAACTCAGCGAGATTAACACTGATTGCTGGTAAGGCTGTCATATCACCTACTAGTAACTTCCAGTCAGATGATGTTTCGATCATCTTCTTAGGTCCAGGCCCACCGACAAGAAGAAAGTCATTTGGTTGTGCTTGTTTTGCCCATGTACAAGCAATGCCACTGTCTTCGTGTAGCATGAAATCAATATCAATTTCATCTGACCTTTGATGACGAATTGTATAGGTTCTCAATAATGGCTTAGCGTCTTCATTGGGGAAAATTAACTTTACATAACCGCTCTCTTGATTGTCAGGAATAGTCGTTATGTTTTCACCGCCAAACGTAATTCGCAGCATATTTGGAGATATTTGTTCTTTTCGGATGACAATTAATTCTCTAGGTTGAGGTCTGCTCATTTTAAGCTCCAGATTTTGTTGATGCTCGTTGAAGGTTGGTTGTCATTATTTGTGTAGTATGAATAAAGTCTTTGATTTGTTTATCTGTTAATCCAATAGTCATGTTTTCAATAATTTCTGTGTTTAGTTTAGTGATCTCTATTAGTAATTCGTTACCTGTATTCGTTAAGTTAAGCAATTGACAGCGGTGATTTCTTGGGTCTCGAATTTTTTCTACGTATTTTTCGTTTACCAGTTCTTTTAACACTCTAGCGATTTGTGATTTATCAAGAGAGAGTCGATGTGCAATATCACTAGCGTTGCAGTCATTGATATACTTTATGCATTTAAGTGCTCGGATGTGACTTACTGAAAGCGTGACTCCAGATGTCTCGATGGTTGCTTTCATTTGGCTACGATGAAGATGCATTAGTTTGTGCAATGAATCTGCTATTAAGTTTTCCACTTTTAATTCTCTTCTATTTGAGAGTGATTATCAATATAGTATTCTCAGTTGATTTAGTCAACTAAGGTTTTGTTGGTGTTAGAAAAGACGCATTTTATCCTTATTCGGGCTATGCCTATTCCAGACGCTTCCTTTATCAAACTGAACCTCTACAATGTCTAAATATAAAATAAGTTAGATGAGCGTATGGATAAGAAAGAAGTACATGATGCAGTCACATCTGTATTATTGCGCCGTTTCGAAACGGCTAAATGGGCTGCGAAGCAAGCGCATGATGCAGCGACGAATGAAGAAAGTGTTGCTGAAAACAAATACGATACATTTGGTTTGGAAGCCTCTTATTTGGCTCACGGACAGTCCCAGCGAGTATTAGAGTGTGAAAAAGACTGGCTATTTTTTAATAAAAAACCATTTGTCCCATATGATGAGAATGATTCAATAGGGTTGTGGTGTTTGGTTGAGTTAGCTTTATTGAACTCAAATGATATTTCAAAACGGTTTTTTGTCTCTCCTTGCGCCGGCGGACTTACCGTTAAATTTGATGATCAGACGATTTACCTGATTACGCCTTCAAGTCCTGTTGGTCAGATATTGGTAGGGAAAGTGATCGATGATGAAGTTGTTCTGCGTCAAAATGGTCAACAAATAACCTATGAGGTAGTCACTATTAGATAAAGCAGTAATCTTGTGATGGACAAATTTGGCTCAGACTCTAGAGAGTCAGCCTCTGTTCGCATATAATGCTTTGCCTTAAAATATTCAGCTTCTCTGTTTGGTGCTAATAAACATATTAAGTATGTAGCCAAACAGAAAGCTCTCTAAGAACACATTCATCTCTTACTGAGATAGCTTACTGAAATAGTAATAGGAAAGAAATTATGCGCAGCCATTATTGCGGCGAGTTAAATGCTTCTAACATTTCACAAGAAATTACCTTATGCGGTTGGGTACATCGTCGTCGTGACCACGGTGGTGTTATTTTCTTAGATATTCGTGACCGTGAAGGTATTACTCAAGTCGTTTTTGATCCAGATCGTGCAGACAGTTTTGCACTTGCGGACAGCGTTCGTAACGAATTTGTTGTTAAGCTAAAAGGCTTGGTTCGCGCTCGTCCAGAAGGCACAGTAAATCCGAATATGAACACGGGTGAAATTGAAGTGCTTGGCACAGAACTTGAAATTCTGAATGCAGCACAAACGCCTCCATTCCAATTGGACGATCATCAAAACGTTGGTGAAGATGTTCGATTAAAGAACCGTTTTATCGATTTACGACGTCCTGAAGTTCAGGCAAAAATGCGTTTCCGCTCTAAGGTAACTTCTGTATTACGTCGTTACTTAGATGATAATGGCTTCCTAGATATTGAAACGCCTATTTTGACTCGTGCAACACCTGAAGGTGCGCGTGATTACTTGGTACCAAGCCGTACACAGCAAGGTAGTTTTTTTGCTCTGCCGCAATCTCCACAATTGTTTAAACAGTTGTTGATGGTGTCTGGTTTTGATCGTTACTACCAAATTGCTAAATGTTTTCGCGATGAAGATTTACGTGCTGATCGTCAGCCAGAGTTTACTCAGGTGGACATTGAAACATCTTTTATGAGCGAACAAGAAATAATGGCAATGACAGAAAACATGATTGTTGGTTTGTTTAAAGAATTGATGGATGTTGACTTGGGTACATTCCCACGCATGCCTTATTCTGAGGCGATGGAAACATACGGTAGTGATAAACCAGATCTTCGTATTCCATTAACAATCATGACTGTTTCTGACTTAATGACCGATGTTGATTTCAAAGTTTTTTCTGGTCCAGCAATAGATCCAAAAGGCCGTGTTGCTGCATTGAAAGTGCCAGGCGGTAATGCTCTGACACGTAAGAAAATTGACGAATACACTAAATTCGTTAGCATTTATGGTGCTAAAGGTTTGGCGTACATCAAAGTTAACGACAAATCTAATCTTGAAGAAGGTTTACAGTCTCCAATCGTTAAATTCTTGCCAATTGAAGTGCGTGAAGCGTTATTAACTCGTCTTGAAGCGCAAGATGGCGACTTGATATTCTTTGGTGCGGACTCTGAAAAAGTTGTAAACGAAGCGCTTGGTGCGCTGCGTTGCAAACTTGGTGAAGACTTAGATCTTTATACTTGCAAATGGGCACCTCTTTGGGTTGTTGACTTCCCAATGTTTGAGCAAACAAGTGATGGTGGCATTACTGCAATTCACCACCCATTTACAGCACCTTCATGCTCTCCAGAAGATCTTAAAGCGAATCCTTTGACCGCATTGTCTCAGGCATACGATATGGTTCTTAACGGTACAGAGCTTGGCGGCGGATCTATTCGTATTCATCAATCTTCTATGCAAGAAACTGTATTTGAGCTTCTTAATATCAGTAAAGAAGAGCAAGAAGAGAAGTTTGGCTTCTTACTTGATGCATTGAAATTTGGTGCGCCACCACATGGTGGTTTAGCATTTGGCCTAGATCGTTTGGTGATGCTAATGACAGGTTCACAATCTATTCGTGACGTTATTGCTTTCCCTAAAACGCAAAGTGCGACCTGTTTGTTAACGCAAGCGCCAGGTGAAGTAAGTGAAAAACAATTAAAAGAATTAAGTATTCGTGTAAGAAAACCGATTGTTGAGTGATAGCCTCTCTCTTAAACTTATTTTAAAACAGTATGTTATGTTAAGAGATTGAAAGAAAAACGTAAAAGGCCGCTAATAAGCGGCCTTTTTTATAGTTTAGCATTGCATACTTATGTAAGGACTGCTGAAATATAAAACAATTACAAAGAGTATGAAAAATAATGGCCACCACTAGAGTAATAGGGATTGACCCTGGATCCAGAATAACTGGTTTTGGCATTATTGATGTTTCAAATGGAAAATCCGTTTATGTAAATAGCGGCTGCATTCGGTTACCGGATGAAGCGCTTTCTGTCAGGTTGAAGCATATATTTCAAAATGTTTCAGCGTTATTGGAAGAATATAAACCTGATGAATTTGCGATCGAGGAAGTGTTTTTAGCCAAGAATGCAAATTCAGCGCTAAAGCTAGGACAAGCAAGGGGGGCTGCGATTGTTGCGGCATCTTTACGGGATTTAATCGTGCATGAATATGCAGCTCGACGCGTGAAGCAGTCTGTTGTTGGGAACGGAAATGCTGATAAAGAACAAGTTCAATCTATGGTTCAGCTATTATTAGCATTATCATCAAAGCCACAAGCTGATGCGGCAGATGCTTTGGCCATCGCTTTGTGTCATGCTAATACCCGCACATCTGGCGGCCTAGAGTATGGCGTTGGTAAGCGTGCAGGGCGTTCTTCGAAACGTTGGACTGAACAAGATGTAAGGAAAACGTTGTGATCGGACGAATAGTCGGCACTTTGATAGAAAAAACACCACCAGAATTACTTCTTGATGTGGGTGGCATTGGTTATGAAATTAGCGCATCTATGACGACGATTTATGATTTACCACAAGTCGGCGAAAAAGTGATACTTTATACTCATTTTTTAGTAAAAGAAGATTCTCAAACACTTTATGGGTTTATTGATAAAAGCGAACGAGCTTTGTTTCGAGTGTTAATTAAGGTAAACGGCATTGGTCCTAAAATGGCCTTGGCTGTTTTATCGAGTATGTCGGCAGAAGAGCTTATTTCAAATGTACAAGATTCTGATGTGTCAGCATTAACTCGTATTCCAGGTGTGGGAAAGAAAACAGCTGAGCGACTTATTATTGAGTTGCGAGACAAGCTAGGACAAGCAGCCAAAACAGATTTATTTTCTGCGCCAGCGGTATTGCGACAGGTTCAATCAGATCCTAGGCAGGAAGCTGAGGCAGCATTGATTTCCCTTGGTTACAAACCACAAGAAGCCGCTAAAGCTATTGCTGGCGTTCCTATGGATGCAGCGAGTAGCGAAGATGTTATTAAGGCCGCTTTAAAAGGGATGTTGAGGTAGTTAATTATGATTGAACAAGATCGTATTATTTCAGCAGAGCCAAAGGTTAATGATAGGCAGGTGGATCGCGCAATACGTCCGCAGATGCTTTCTGAATATATAGGTCAACCTGTTGTTCGAGAGCAAATGGAGATATTCATTCAGGCCGCTAGGCAACGAAGCGAGCCACTGGATCATACATTAATATTTGGCCCACCAGGCTTAGGAAAAACAACGTTAGCGAATATTATTGGTAATGAAATGGATGCCGATGTTAAAACAACATCTGGCCCTGTTTTAGAAAGAGCGGGTGATTTGGCTGCGTTGTTAACGAATTTGAATGAAGGGGATATTCTTTTTATTGATGAAATTCACAGATTGAGCCCAGCCATTGAAGAGGTTTTGTACCCCGCAATGGAAGACTACCAATTGGATATTATGATTGGTGAGGGGCCCGCTGCGAGATCGATAAAAATTGAACTACCGCCTTTTACACTTGTCGGAGCTACAACGAGAGCCGGTTTGCTAACATCACCACTTCGTGATCGTTTTGGTATTGTGCAAAGATTAGAATTTTATGATGTTGCTTCATTGACCACGATCGTTGCTAGATCTGCTGGCAAAATGGGTATGAAGCTAGACGATTCAGGTTGCTTTGAAGTCGCTAGACGTTCGCGAGGTACACCTCGTATTGCAAACAGATTATTGCGTCGAGTAAGAGATGTAGCTCAAGTTAGTGGTGAGGAACTTGTTGGTCAAAAAGTTGCCCAAAGAGCACTGGATATGTTAAGTGTAGATAGTCAAGGTTTCGATCACTTAGATCGACGTATGTTATTGACCATGATAGAAAAGTTTGACGGAAGACCAGTTGGCTTGGATAGCGTTTCTGCTGCGCTGGGTGAAGACAAAGATACAATCGAAGATGTCATAGAGCCATTTTTGATTCAGCAAGGTTTTGTAATCAGAACACCAAGAGGTCGACAGGTTACAAAACGAGCTTATGAACATTTTAATTACCAATTACCTACGGACTTTAAATAGAGGTTAATAATGTCAATTTGGGGACTTATCGCCAGTGCCAGTATTGTTGTTCAGCTTGTTATGTTGACATTGCTGGCCGCTTCCATATTTTCGTGGATTGTAATATTTCAAAAAATTCGAATACTAAAACAGGCAAAAAAAATTCGCTCGGCTTTTGAAGAGCAATTTTGGTCTGGTATTGATCTAAGCCAACTTTATCGAAAGCTTACTCAAGATGGTAGAAGCGCTGAAGGTATGGAGACTATTTTTACATCGGGAATTAAAGAATTCACTCGATTAAGACAAAGTCAAAATATGGAGCCAGATGCTGTTATGGACGGTGTGCAACGTGCAATGCGTGTTGCGCTTTATCGAGAAGAAGAAAAGCTTGATCAACATCTACCATTTTTGGCAACAGTAGGATCTACAAGTCCTTATGTTGGTCTATTTGGTACTGTGTGGGGGATTATGCATTCTTTTATTGGTTTGGCAGAAGTGCAGCAAGCAACACTAGCCGCCGTCGCTCCAGGTATTGCGGAAGCGCTTATTGCAACAGCGATAGGTTTGGCTGCAGCGATTCCAGCCGTTATTGCTTACAACCGCTTTTCATCTACTGCAGAGTCTCTTGGTTCTAGTTATGAGAACTTTGCAGATGAGTTTACAAGTATATTGCATCGCAAGGTGCATGTTAGAGAGGGAGGCGCTGAATAGTGGCTCGCTCTAGAAGGCGTAATAAGCGCCGCCCAATGGCGGAAATCAACGTAGTTCCATACATTGATGTTATGTTGGTGTTACTGGTTATTTTTATGATTACAGCACCCATGTTAACTCAAGGCGTTGATGTAGAATTGCCTAATGCAAATGCGGCTCCAATACAAGAAACAGAGAACGATGTCATGATTGCGTCTGTTGACTCGTCTGGTAAATTCTATTTAGACGTTGGCGGTAAGCAAGAGTCGATTACGTTAGGGCAGTTACAGGATCGAGTGAGAAAAGTATTGAGCCAAAACCCTAAAATGGCAGTATTAGTTAGGGGGGATAAAAGTGTACCTTATGGTGACGTTATTGGTTTGATGGTTACCCTGCAAGGTGCTGGTGTTCCAAATGTTGGACTGGTTACTGAACCGGATAATAAGTAATGAAATGGTTAAGTAGTGACAGTTATGGTGTACCGACATTATTAGCTTTGGGGCTACATGGTGTAATAATTATTGCTGGCTTGATTGCTGTTGATTTTAGTGATGATAAAATACAAGAACCTAAACGACCTATTATAGTAAATGCCACCGTGGTAGATATATCACAGACAATAATAGGTAGGCGTGAATCAGAAGAAAGAGCAGCAAATCAACAGCAAGCGGCTCTAGCAGAGAAGAAAAAAAGAGATGCTGAACAAAGCAAAAGAAAAGAAGCTCAGCGCAAAGCATTAGAAGATAAGCAAAAAAAACTTGCTCAAGCTAAAAGAAATGAAGAAAAAGAAGCTGAAGCTCTAAAAAGAGAACAAGCAAAAAAACAACAACAGGCAGAACAAAAACGTCTAAGCCAAGAAGCAGAAAAAAAACGTATAGCTCAAGAAACAGAGAAGAAAATTCAGGCACAAAAAGCAGCTGATGATCAAAAGAAAAAAGAACAAGCACGTAAAGCTGAGGCTGAACGTTTAGCGGAAGAGGAAAGAAAACGCCAAGAAGAAGCCGCTAGACAGGCTGAGCAGAAAAAAAATGCAGAGGCTGCAGCGAAAGCGGCGGCAGAAGCCGCTGAGCTACGTGCAGTAGAAGAAGCTCAGATGGTTCAATCTATTAGTGGTTTAATAAATAGTAGGGTTACTGCAGCATGGATTCGACCACCAAGCGCTAGAAATAATATGAAGGCTCAGTTGCGTATCTATTTTTTACCTAATGGTGAAGTGATGAATGTACAAATTACTGAAAGTAGTGGTGATGGCTTGTTTGATCAAAGAACGGTTGATGCTGTTTATAAAGTTAGACGTATTGAAGAGTTAGCCGATGTCGATTCTTATACTTTCGAGCGTAACTTTCGTGAGGTAGATTTGATTTTTAACCCGCAAGATTTGAGAAATTAATGATGTTTAAAAAATGGTTGAGTGCTTTTGTTACCAGTTTATTATTTATGGCGTCAGCCAATGCTCAATTAGTTATTGAGATAACGAGCGGTGCTGATCAACTTCTTCCTATTGCTGTGGTACCTTTTGGTTATGATGGTGTTGAAGCCTTGCCTGAGGATATCGCTAAAATAGTAGAAGATGACTTGGCGCGTAGTGGTCTATTTCAAGCTGTCCCTCGCTCTAGTATGCTCAGTATGCCATCACAGGAATCAGAGGTTTTTTATCGTGATTGGCGCCTTTTAAAAAGTGATTATGTTGTTATTGGTACCGTTAAGAAAATTGCGGGTGATCAATATAGAATTGGTTTTGAGTTGTTAAATGTTTTAAGTCAAAAGCCGGTTCAAAAGCATAGCTCAATTGATGTCTCTTCACGCAATTTCAGAGACGCAGCCCATTACATTAGTGATAAAGTGTATGAAATCTTAACGGGTACAAAAGGTGCCTTTAGCACAAGGATTCTCTATGTAACGGCAGATGGTGATAAAAGAGCGCCTTTGTTTAAACTTCAAGTCGCTGATGCTGATGGACATAGGCCTCAAGTTGTTGTGGAGTCGAAAGAACCGATACTATCTCCCTCTTGGAGTAGTGATGGAAAAAACATTGCCTATGTTATGTTTAGAAACCGTCGTCCAAATATTTTCATACAGGAACTGGCAAGTGGTAAGCGTCAGAAAATCGCTCAATTTAGAGGATTAAATGGAGCGCCAGCTTGGTCGCCTGATGGTAAGAAACTTGCATTAGTATTATCTAAAGATAACAACCCTGAGATTTATACTTTAGATATTGCCACTCAAAAACTACAGAGAATGACAAATCATTACTCTATTGATACAGAGCCAAGCTGGGAACCAGATGGTAAAGGAATAGTATTCACATCTGATCGAGGCGGTAACCCGCAAATTTATCGATTAGATGTAAATAGTAAGCGTGTTGAGAGGGTTACCTTTGAAGGTGATCTAAATACCAGAGCAAGAATGACTCCAGATGGTCGATATCTTGTGACGGTTCAGAAGAACGATGGCAGTTATCATGTTGCTTTACAGGACATGAAAACTGGACGAGTTCAAGTTCTCACAGAAACTTACTTAGACGAGTCACCAAGCATTGCACCAAATGGAAGCATGGTGATGTATGCCACAACCTATAAAGGGAAGGGCATCTTAGCTGTAGTATCCGTTGATGGACTTGTTAAATATAGGTTACCATCAGCAGAAGGTGATGTACGAGAGCCATCTTGGTCCCCGTATTTCAAATAAAGACATTGAGGAGTGAATAATGAGCGTAAACAAACTAGGTAAATTTGCTGTAATTGGTTTATCTGCAGCTTGGATTGCAGGTTGTAGTACAACAGCAACAGACACTGATACTTCAACTGTTGCTGAAGATGCTACATCTACAGAACAAGCAGCTGATGAAGCGATAAGTGATGCTTCAGACCAAGCATTCGGTGCCGGTGAAGAAGGCGCTTTGACAAGTGTTATAGTTGATGAAACAGCTGTAGAAGAAACAGTTACTGATTCTTTGGCTGGTGTACAAACTGTATTCTACTTTGACTTCGACAAATCAATTGTTCGTCCAGAGTCTCGTGAAGCGTTAGCTAAGCATGCTGCATACCTTGTATCTAACCCAGACGCTCGTATCGTATTGGAAGGTCATGGTGATGAGCGTGGTACTCGCGAATACAACATCGCACTTGGCGAACGTCGTGCTAAAGCGGTTAGTCGTTATTTGACTATCCAAGGTGTTGCTGCATCTCAAGTTGAAAGTGTAAGTTTCGGCGAAGAAGTTCCAGTTGCATTTGGTCATGATGACAATGCTTGGCAATTAAATCGTCGTGTTGAAGTTCGTTACGAAAAATGATCTTTAAAGACGTGAAAATTCGCTCTTTTGCAGTGGTGCTGTTTTTTACAGCACCACTTGCATCAGCCGAAATTCAACAGGTAAACGGCGGCCTTTCTTCAAGTGCTGCTGCTGATCTGCTTTTCCAATTGGAAACATTGCAGCAAGAGGTTCAACATCTTCGCGGTCAATTAGAAGAGCAAGGACATGCATTAAAAATAATGAAGCAAAGTCAAAGAGATCGTTATATTGATCTTGATAAGCGCATATCGCTGCTTATGTCTTCATCTCTTTCTCAACAAGCACCTTCAGTCACTACTACCCCTCAAGTACAGCAAGTGTTAAAACCTGAGTCACCAGCTGTTATTAAAGAGAATAGTACGTCGATTGAATTGGCTCCTCCGCTGTCTCCTGTTATCTTGCAGCCACCATCTGCAGAATCTCAACAAGCCTATAACAATGCTTATAACTTGATTCGTGAAAGGAAATTTGATGAATCAGAAGTAGCATTTACTAAGTTTGTTCAAGATTATCCAGATAACACATTAACTGGTAATGGTTATTACTGGTTAGGCGAAGTGAAATTGGTTCAAGGGAAGTCTACAGAAGCAGTAGATGCTTTTTCCACTGTAATTAAGGCATTTCCAGGACACAGTAAAGAGCAAGATGCATTATACAAGCTGGGCACAGTCAGCGATCAATTAGGTGATACTGCAAAAGCTAAGTCTTATTTACAGGATGTTATTAGACGTTTTCCTGATAGTAAAGCTTCAAAACTAGCGACAGGTTATTTAAGTAAAGTTAAATAACTTGCATTCCTCAGCGGGCTCTGTATTATACGCAACCCGTTGGGTCGTTAGCTCAGTTGGTAGAGCAGTTGACTTTTAATCAATTGGTCACTGGTTCGAATCCAGTACGACCCACCAACATCTTTTTATTCCTTTTGTGATTTTTGGGTCGTTAGCTCAGCTGGTAGAGCAGTTGACTTTTAATCAATTGGTCACTGGTTCGAATCCAGTACGACCCACCAAAAAACACTCATTTAGCTCCCAGTTTTTTAAGGGGTAATGATATGTCCGAACTTTTCAATAAAGCAGCCCTTCGTGATACGGTTCAGATGTATCTTTCAGAAGCAGAAAAAAACATCGACAAAACCCCCATTGATAATTTGCAACTTCGTAATGAAATAAAATCTTTACTAAAACAAAAAGATGCTGTTTTAGTGGCTCATTATTATACAGAAGATGCTATTCAAGAGCTTGCTGAAGAAACAGGCGGAGTTATTGCCGATTCTTTGGAAATGGCACGCTTTGGAGCCAATCATGAAGCAAAAACATTGGTTGTTGCTGGTGTGAAGTTTATGGGTGAAACAGCAAAAATTTTAAGCCCTGAGAAAACCATTCTAATGCCGACTCTAGAGGCAACTTGTTCATTAGATATTGGTTGTCCAATAGATGAATTTTCTGCATTTTGTGATCAACACCCAGATCGAAAAGTTGTCGTGTATGCGAATACTTCTGCTGCTGTTAAAGCGCGTGCAGATTGGGTTGTTACTTCAAGTATTGCATTAGATGTTGTAAATCACTTGGTTGATCAAGGTGAAAAAATCATCTGGGCACCGGATCAACACTTGGGAGGATATATTCAACGTGAAACAGGCGCTGATATGATTCTTTGGGATGGTGCGTGTATTGTTCATGAAGAGTTTAAAGCAAAAGGGATTTTAGACTTAAAAGCCATCTATCCAGATTCTGCCGTTCTTGTTCATCCAGAGTCCCCTGAATCAGTTGTAGAGGTTGCTGACGTTGTTGGCTCAACATCACAATTGCTAAATGCTTCTAAAGTAATGAAAAATAGTACCTTCATTGTCGCAACTGATAGAGGTATTTTCTATAAAATGAAACAGGCCTCGCCTGATAAGCGTTTTATTGAAGCCCCAACAGCAGGCTCAGGGGCAAATTGCCGAAGTTGTGCGCATTGTCCGTGGATGGCTCTAAATAGCTTGGAGATGCTTCGTGATTCACTTAGGAATGCATCGGGAGAAATTCATATTGCTGAAGAGACAAGAGTTAAAGCTCTTATCCCATTGCAGCGCATGTTAGATTTCCAAATATAGTTGCTTTCTTACTTTAATGTTTATATGGGGTAAGCTTATTTATTTAAGCGTCCCCAAAAACTTCATTTCCAAATCAGAAGAAGCCAATTCTAATCGATTGTACTCTAGGGTTTTCTTGCTATAAATTATCCTTAGTTCCTGATGGTCTTTGGCAGAAGACATATCAAGTATTTTGTTTTTCAATTCGACCGTAGTTTGAGCAAGCTCTCTATTTGTTTTTCTCAACTCATTTAAGAGTTGAGAATGACCTAGATTACTCTCACTATTACTTACCATTGAAATTTCAACTTCCTGCTTTAGCTCTTGATTTTTTTCTTCTGCTGCATCGAGCTCTTGCGCTAACAGGACCACACAAGTTTCTGATTCTTGTAATAGTCGCTCTAGCATCTTGATGTCTTTTTCTTGCTCAATCAAGCTTACAGAAGAGCGATTTTCTAATTCAGTACTTAGATAGTCTCGTAAAGAACTCAATGTTTCCTTCTTATTTGTGTTAAGTGTTTTGAGGTTCCCTATTGCTGTTTCATTACTGCTGGATAATTGTTTTTCCACTTCAGCAAGCCTAGCGTCTTGGATGCTGATGTTTTCTCTTAATGAGTCAATTGAAAAGTTGTATGTTTGTAGCTCTGTTTCAAGCTGAATGACTAGTGTTTGAGTCTCTTCCGACATGCGCTCCATCTTTGCAATGGCGACTTTTTGTGTCTCAACTAGATCATGTGGACTTTTATTGCTTGATACCTTTTTCATCTCATTTTTCAATTGCTCTATGACAATTTCTTGTCGATCAGATAGGTGATGCAATGCAGATATCTGTTTGAACGCTGTATTTCTGTTGTCTTTATTTAGCTCTTGAGCATGAGGAGGGGTAATTTTTAACTTTATATTTAGGTCGTCAATTTGGCTTTGTTCCAGTTTTTTGATTTTTTTCTGTAACTCACATACCTCTAACTTTAATCGTTGCTGTTCTTTTTGCTTAGCTCTTAATTGCGCTAACCTTCTATTTGCTCGATCCATACTGTCTCGTAAATCTTCGTTTAATAAAACCTGATTAATTGTTAATGATTCTTTAACAACCAATAACTCTGTCGTTTGGAATATTTCTGCCTCAAGCTCCTTGAGAGTTTGATGTAGCTTATCGGCATCGGCCATTTGTAACTTTGGCGAAGACAAAGCATAGAGTAGGCTTGATAGGAATCGAATTAAGATAGGGGTTGGTTTCTGATCGGCTTGATTTAAAATTATAGCTCTTTCCGCTCTTAGAATAGTTCCCCATAACTTTATGGTATTGGTCTCATGATGATCCTCTGTATTTGGGCGAATAGCGTTAACAGCAAAACTGATTTGCTTATCTAGAAAATGAGCAAGACGCTTATAGCTCTTAATGGCTTTCTCTTTTTTGGAAAGTTCAACTGCATTTTCTTCGTTATCTTTTTTTTCTTGTAAATCTTTTATCTTTTTATTAAGCGAGTGCGATAGCAATAAGAAGACCAAACTCAACAAAAAAAGAAAGGTGGTGAGCTCAAGTAGTGTCCAAATTAACAACTTTGACATAAAATTCCCCTAGCTATCAAAGTAATGGGTATATTATTGATTGACATTAACATACAACAAATCGTTATACGATTTTGCTACTTTTTCCTACGTTTACGGAATGATAAATATTATGAGTAAAGAGTTTATAGCATTCATGCGCAATCGTGTATCTCAGCCAGCTTTAGTTGCTCCTGCTCCGACCGACGGTGAGTGGGTTTCTATTCTTAGTGCTGCAAGTCGAGCGGCAGATCACGGCAACCTTAAACCGTGGCGCTTTCGTATTTATGAAGGTGAGGGCAGAGCGAAACTAGGACAAATTTATTGGCATCATGCGCTATCTGAAGTCAGCTCAATGCCGGAAGGCAAAGAAGAAGCTTTTGTGAAAAAAGCCTTTCGAGCGCCAACCGTTTTACTGGTTTATGCCAATATACAAGATCATCCTAAAGTACCTGCAATAGAGCAAGTCATGGCTGTTTCTGCCGCTACTCAACAAGTGTTACTTGGTTTACACGCTCTTGGTTATGGCGCTATGTGGCGTAGTGGCCCAGCATGCTTTACTCAAAAAACCAAAGAATTGCTTTCTTTAGAAGAAACAGACCAAATTGTTGGTCTAATTTATGTGGGAACACCAAAAGAAAAACCATCATCCATTCCTGAAGTTAACTTGGAAAATTGTTTGGAATGGGTAAGAGATTAATTTTTAAGGTTAATTTGAAGAAAACAAGTTGCAATATAGAAACTTGATCATTAAAATACGCCACATAATTTATGACTAGTTTATAGATTATTTTGGTGAGCTGTCCGAGCGGCCGAAGGAGCACGCCTGGAAAGCGTGTATGTCGAAAGGCATCAAGAGTTCGAATCTCTTGCTCACCGCCATTATTCCTTTAAAATCAAGGGTTACAGAGTGATCCTTGATTTTTTACATCAAAAAGTACATCAATAGAGTTTTATTTGTTCATCTTCTTTTGCTCCCTGTCTATTAAATCGGAAATAAATTTTTTTTCGCTAACACCGTTTTGTTTGCATAATGTCTGCAGTTTTTCATAATTTTTTTTGCTTAATGTTATTGGTTTTACTATGTTGTCTCTTTTTCTTGTGTTCTCAACTGACCAAACTTTGCGTAAAAGCCTATCTATTTCTTTAATCTTATCCCCGCTTTTTCTGTTTTCATATCCAATTTCAATAATTAAGTATTCTAACGTCTCTCTATCTACTTTGTAATTGATATTAAATCTAGAGTAGATTCCTCCGTGATTTTGGAACTCTCTTTTTTTTAATAGATATGCCCACGACTTTTGAATGTATTTTGGATGCTTTGAAACGAAATCTTGAAGGGGGTGAACTAGTTTATCTATATTAAAATAGTAGCTTTTTATGGAGTTGATTCTTTTGTGTCTAACTATAGGACGCTTAAATGAATCGATATTGTCGAGTGTTATTAATGTGCTCAGATATAGCTCATCTGTAGAGAGTTTATTTATATGTGGTAACATACCATTATGTATCAAGGTCTCGTTGCCATCTAAACGTAGACTGTAATCCATCGGCGTCATGGTGTTGTTTCTCCTGTTTGGGAATTTTACCAAGCGCACGAAATTGGCTAATATCGCATTAATTTTGTACAGCGTAATTCTATCTTTTTTGAGCCACTCAAGTTTGGTGTGATCAAGTATTAAGCTTTCAGCGTTATTGTTGCTTATTAGATTAATGAACTCAATTGCAGTCATATCATAGATTAACTGTGCTTGCCTTTCAGATTCATTGTCAGCCGATTCAACGGAATCAATTTCTGCGGTATAAGTGCTACTTTTTGAGTTTAAGTACTTTGCCGTATTTATGAAATGGTGTTTGAATCGACTTAAGATGCCGCTCTCAGTTAATGAAAGAAGTTGAATTGGCTCTAGTTCGTTTTTATCATCTCTCTGATCTTCCAAGTATAAATGACAGACAGTCATCATTCTTATTAAATCAATTTTTGATTTTACTTGCATAAAAAATCCTTGGCGCAAAATAATGCCAATATTATTGTAGTAATTCCATGTCAAAAACCGTAGTAATTTCGTACCTTTTTCTTTCTTTAATCTCTTTAAAAATGGGGGTTAAGGGTAGATTAAGTGTCAATTTTTTAGTTTCTAGCTATTTATACTCTTTCAGCAATCAAGTGTAGGTGTAAGATTTTGGTTACAGTCTCCATAGGTTAATTTTTCCATGACTCAACTTACTCCAAAATGAATTCATGGCTTTCAAATGACACTTAACATCAGAGCTCTCTAAATGTCAATTTTGACTGTGTAGGTTGGTGAATTGGTTTTGCATTTCAATGTATGTGGTAAGGTTTAATGTTGGTTTAATAATATACAAAGAGTGATTGCCCTTTAGGAGCAAGAACGTATAAGAAAAAGTACGTAGAAAATTACGCTGATACCCCTTGTATGAATCAACCAAATACAAGGAAATGATCATGAGTACAATCAAGCCAATCAATACATATCAAAGTCTAAAAATTCACAGCCCACTGGCAGAATCTAGTGAGCTTTACCTAAGGCAGCTAAAAGCTTTGTTAGACAAAAGTACAGAGGAAACGACAAGAACGATCGCCTTTAGATTCGATCTACGGTTTCCTGTTGGGTACAAGGGTGATGATACAAAAGTAATCACTAAATTCTTTGAGTCACTTAAAGCAATAATAAAGGCGAAGGAAAATAAAACTCTGAGGCAAGGTGGTAGGGTTTATCCAAATAGACTCAAGTATGCGTGGGTACGAGAAAATGGAGGAGCGGAGAAGGATCATTTTCATGTTGTCATTATTCTTAATAAGGATGCTTTTTATGCTTTAGGCAACTTTAAAAGTACAAAAGCTAATCTAGCGAAGCGTATCAAAAAAGCTTGGTGTAGCGCTTTGTTATGTAAAACGGATAATTCTGGTGGACTAGTACATTATGCGAAAAAAGGCGTTTATATTTTAGATAAGAATTCGCTTAGCTTTAACTCAATCTACGGTGATCTGTATTACCGTATTAGTTATTTTGCCAAAAAACGAACGAAGGTATACGGAACGGGTGTACGTTCTTTCGGATGCAGCAGATAAGCGTTTTTTATTAAATAATATAAGTTCAAAAAAAAATAAATAGGGGTGGGGGAGTTGTTCCCCCGCTCCTATTACATATCTCCGTTTTCTGCCAATGAGTAGGCATCTTCTCCAGCAATAATATGATCCAAGGTTCTGACATCAAAAAGTTCTAAAGCATTCTTTATTGATTTGGTGATTCGCCTATCTGCTTGAGACGGTAGTGTGATTCCTGAAGGGTGGTTGTGAGCAAGTATAACTGAAGCTGCATTGTGCTTCAGAGCTTCTTTAGCGACCTCTCTAGGGTAAACCGCTGCTGCATCTATCGTTCCGTAAAACATTTCTTTAAACGCAATCAAGCGATTCTGAGAGTCTAGGAATAACACGGCAAATACCTCTTGTTCTCTTAAGGATAGCTTACTCATTACAAATTTCTTTACGGGACTGCAATGGTTGTATGTCTCGCTCTCTCTCCGTAATTTTTCTTCAATGATATTGGCTGCTGCGGCTACTACTTCGGTTTCTGATTGGTAAGTAAAGGATGAGCTGTGCATGACGTTTCTCCTAAAGTGATTGTTTATGCACAGGGGTAATATAGGTCTGTCTTTATTTGAAATTGAAACTTCAGTCCAGTAGGAATTTACGCCCATGGCATTTGATGAACCAATATGAGGGCATCATCATGCGAGTCATCAAATTAAAAGACGTAATCAACACAACAGGTTTATCAAGGTCATCCATTTATGCTTATATGGCAAAAGACGAATTTCCAAAGCCAATACAACTAGGCCCAAGAGCTGTGGCCTGGGTGCAGGAAGAAGTTCAAGAATGGTTACAGGTGCGGTTAGACGCTAGATGTTAGTCGAATCAAATTTTTCAAAGTCACCATTGCACATCAACTTAATCCATTTCCCTTATTCGATTCATTGTCCATTCCTCAATTTTCTCGTATTCTCTCAGTATCAATTATTAATAATCCAATCCAGCAAGATGGCATTCTGAATGGAAGATCAAATCCTTACCTTACGAGAGGTAGCCGCTTATTTAAAGTTGGCAGAGAAAACCGCATACAGATTAGCAAGCGAAGGGAAGTTGCCTGGCTTTAAAGTGGGCGGCTCGTGGCGCTTTAAGCGTGAAGATCTAGAAGCATGGATAGAAGAGAATAAGAAATGACACAGAAAATAACGCTTTCACAATTAGAGCAATACCTTTCAAAAGCGGCTTGGATTCTTAAAGGTCCAGTAGACGCTTCCGACTTCAAAGCCTACATATTTCCTCTACTGTTCTTTAAACGTATTTCCGATGTGTACGAAGAAGAATACCGTACCGCGCTTGATGAATCGGATGGCGACAAAGAATACGCCGCCTTACCAGAAATGCATCGATTTGAAATTCCTGATGGCGGTCATTGGCAAGACGTTCGTGAAACGACGACAAACGTTGGTCAAGCCATTGAAGAAGCATTACGAGGCATAGAGCAATCAAATCAAGAATACCTCTACGGTATCTTTGGCGACGCTCAATGGAGCAACAAAAACAAACTATCTGATGCATTGCTCATCAACCTCATCGAGCATTTCTCTGAATATGTTTTAGGTAACCACAATGTTGAGCCTGACATGCTTGGTAATGCCTACGAGTATCTAATAAAACACTTTGCTGACTTAACCAACAAAAAAGCTGGGGAATTCTATACGCCTCGGTCTGTTGTGCATTTACTCGGTATGATCTTAGACCCTCATGAAGGTGAGACAATCTACGATCCTGCTTGTGGTACAGGCGGCATGTTGCTTGAGTGTGTTGATCACCTTAAACACAACAATGAAGATGCAAGAACCTTAAAACTCTACGGCCAAGAGATGAACCTGACATCTAGTGGTATCGCTAGAATGAACATGTTCCTCCACGGTATCGAAGATTTCGAAATACTAAGGGGTGACACCCTGCGTAATCCGGCTTTTTTTGAAGCAGATGGGTTGCAGACATTTGACTGTGTAATAGCTAACCCGCCTTTCTCGCTTAAAAACTGGGGCGCTGATAATTGGGCGTCCGATCCATATGGTCGTAATATCGCCGGTGTACCGCCTCAAGGTAATGGTGACATGGCTTGGGTGCAACACATGGTTAAATCCATGAACAGCACTGGTCGTATGACGGTTGTATTGCCTCACGGGGCACTGTTCCGTAAAGGGGCAGAAGGACGCATTAGACAATCCTTGTTAGAGCAAGACATGTTAGAAGCGGTTATAGGCTTAGGTCCTAACGTATTCTATGGCACCCAACTTGCCGCTTGTGTCATGGTCTTTAAACAAGTCAAAGCGGAAGATAGAAAAGGCAAAGTCTTGTTTATTGATGCTTCTGATCAGATTCGAGTGGGCCGGGCACAAAACTTCCTAGAACCAAAACACATACAACAAATATTTGACTGGTACCGCAGCTATCAAGATGTAGAGAACTACGTCAAAGTTGCCACCGTGGCTGACCTAGAAGAAAACGATTTCAACTTAAATATTCCACTTTATGTCGAGAAAATCATTGAAGACAATTTACCTTCAGTAGAAGAGGCTATGGCTGATTTAAAAGAAGCATGGCAAGCAAGCCTTGAAGCTGAAGAAAAATTCAAACAAGTACTAAAAGGATTTTTATAAATGAATAAACATCTAAATATTTTCACTACCTATGCGAAAGATAACCGCAGCTATCAACTTGAAAACGATTTAACAAGGTCTTTAGCTATATGTTTGCAAGAAGATGCTCTTTTTTCTCATGAGGTTCTAAAGTCAATTTTTAGTGGTTCCAGTTTGTTTGGTGAATTGTTTGAAAACCTTGATAGCGAAACAAATATTCAAGTTGAGATACAAAAACAAGCTAGTCAAATTACTGAGTTTGACAAGGTGTATGCTGTTTCATTAAGCGAAGCAGTAATGACTAACTTTTGGAAACAGAGAGACGGTGCAAGCTATGACCCAGTTTGTGATTTAGTAATAACGATTGATAACGTATTAATCGTTATTGAAGCTAAGCGTGACAATATTGACTGCACCGCTCAACTGTACAATCAAATATTCAATATCTTTGAAAAAGAAAATAAAAATATACATGAATGTAGAGGCGATATAACGCCTGTTGATTTGAATTGGAAAAAATTAATGAGAATTGCGGTTAAGGTCGCTAGCTTCGAAAAAACAATGGGGAATAGTAATCGTTTTCTCACTGATTTCATTCAGCTAGTGAAAGATCATAATTTCAGATGGCTTCCAGAAACGCCAATTGGCTCTTTGAAGAATGTTAACTCTGCCTCTATTTATAGGAGAATTGAGTCTGCATTAACAGAATTCTGTAAGAACAATGAATCAATCAAGCCTTTAACTTATTACGATAGATTAGGGACTGATTTTTCAAAAGGTTGGTCAAATGAACTCTTATTTCAAGTAGATAAAGACACTGGTGATTTGATTGCTGATATTTACCCTGGAAATACTAAAAGTCAGGGATACCATATCTTTAATAAAGAGCCATTGTTCAGCTCTAAGTTAGAAATTGATGGTGATAGCTACGTTACAAAATTGTCTTATCATATAAAAATGATGGGGCAGAAATATATAACAGGCTTATGGTTTAATGAAAATGACTTTACACAGAACCTCTTTACCAAAGAAAATTTTCAAAAACATACAGGTAGAATAAAAAAAGATAACTGGAGTAAGATTGAGGATCTACTGGACCAATATTTAGCCTGCGATTGGAAAAGCAAATGTAACTGGGAAGATAAAATCATAAACTCTAATAGAACGGTAGTTAATATCGCTTTTGGTTATTACATTTCAATATCGATCCCTTTCAAGAAGCTAGCTCAACTTGATAAAAATCATAATGATATTACGCCATTGGCGAATTTAATTGAAGATATTTACAGAGCGTTCGAAAATGATTTGATCAGTGAGGATCAATCAGCATGATGACCCAACAAGAATTAGAAAAATACCTTTGGGGCGCAGCCACTGCGCTTCGAGGTACGATTGATGCGGGTGATTATAAGCAATATATATTTCCGCTGATGTTTTTTAAGCGTATTTCAGATGTGTATGACGAAGAGTTTGAAAATGCGTTAGCCGAAAATGATGGCGATATTGAATGCGCTGCGTTTGCTGAGAATCATAATTTTCTCATTCCTGAAGGTGCTCATTGGAATGATGTGCGTGAAACCACAACCAACATTGGTATGGCGTTACAAAACGCCATGCGTGAGATAGAGAAGGCCAATCCAGATACGTTAGACGGTATTTTTGGTGACGCCAGTTGGACCAATAAAGAACGCTTGTCCGATGCCATGCTAACGGACCTTATCGAGCATTATTCACAGCATAAGCTGAATTTAAAAAACGTACCTGATGATAAGTTAGGCAATGCCTATGAATACTTGATCAAAGAGTTCGCCGACGACAGTGGCCATACCGCCGCTGAGTTCTACACTAACCGTACCGTGGTTAAATTAATGACAATGATCATGGACCCACAACCGGGTGAATCCGTGTACGACCCTACCTGTGGCTCCGGTGGTTTATTGCTTAACTGTGCCTTGCACTTAAAAGACGAAGGCAAAGAATACCGCACACTTAAACTATACGGCCAAGAGATTAATCTATTAACCTCAGCCATTGCCCGTATGAACATGTTTATGCATGGTATTGAGGAGTTCGATATTGTCCGTGGTAATACCTTGTCTCATCCCGGATTACTCGAAAATGACGAACTAAAAAAATTCAACGTTATACTCGCTAACCCGCCGTACTCTATCAAATCTTGGGATCGTAAGTCATTTGAAAGTGATCCGTTTGGCCGTAATCTATGGGGTACACCACCACAAGGTTGTGCTGATTATGCCTTTCAGCAACATATTCAAAAGAGTCTTGATTTAGACAATGGGCGTTCTATTTCATTATGGCCGCACGGTATTTTGTTCCGTGATGCAGAAACCGCAATGCGCACTAAAATGATAGAGCGAGACCAAGTGGAATGTGTGATTGGTCTAGGGCCAAACCTCTTTTACAACTCGCCTATGGAAGCCTGCTTGTTGATCACCAAGACCAACAAGGAAGAAAGTAAAAAAGGTAAAGTACTGATCATTAATGCGGTGAAAGAAGTAAGGCAAGATAAGAATATTGGGTATTTAGATCAAATTCATATCGATAAAATTTTCGAAACTTATAGCAATTTTAAAAGTGTCGAAAACTTTTCTGTACTGGTAAACACACAAGATGTTCTTGATAAAAACGGCAACATGGCCATCAACCGATATATTCGCCCAGATGCCTTATCAAATAATGCAGAAATTGACTTTGCAACGGTTTATCAAGGCTGGCAACAGTCCTCAGATGACTTAAAAAAATCAATGGAAAATTTATTTGAGGAGCTAGTTTAATGTTTGACATGGAAGCGATTAAAAACTTCTCTATCGATAAATCAGACTGGCAAAAAGTGAAGTTTGGTGATTTGGTGTTTGAGCCAAAAGAAACGGTTAAAGATCCTGTTGCTGAAGGTATAGAACATATAGTTGGTTTAGAACATATTGATAGTGAAGATATGCACTTGCGCCGCTCAGCGAGCATTGAAAAAAGTACAACGTTTACAAAGAAATTCAGTAAAGGTGATGTATTATTCGGGCGACGTCGAGCTTATTTAAAGAAAGCGGCTAAAGCAGGTTTTGAAGGGATTTGTTCTGGTGATATCACTGTAATGAGAGCTAGAGAGGAACTGCTTTTACCAGAGCTATTACCATTTATTGTAAACAACAACAGTTTTTTTGATCACGCAATTACTCATTCAGCAGGTGGGTTATCACCAAGAGTTAAATTCAAAGATTTAGCCAATTTCGAATTCTTTCTTCCAAGTAAAACTGGTCAGCATAAGCTTTTCTTACTTTTAGAGAAATTAGATAAATCTTTACAAGATGAATTGAGCCTTAAACAAAAGCTTTCCTCTAATTTAGAAGCTCAAATTGAATATCAAATACATGGTGAAAATTTGAATGGCAAAACTATTAATCAAGTAATTAACTGTTTGTCTAGTAAGAAAGAAATCATAAAATTACAAGAACTGGGTGAGATAATAAAAGGAAAAGGTATCGCTAAGTCAGAAGTTATAGAGAGCGGAATCCCTTGTGTCAGATATGGTGAGCTTTATACAAAACATCACCGAATAATTAAAAAATTTCATTCTTTTATATCCTCAAAATCATCTGAAAAAGCCGTAAAGCTTAAAGTTAATGATATTTTGTTTGCCGGTTCTGGAGAAACAATAACAGAAATTGGTAAATCAGCGGCTTTCATAGAAAAAGTTGAAGCATATGCAGGGAGTGATATTTTAATCTTCCGCCCGAAAGACATGGATGGTACTTATTTAGGGTATTTGATGAATTCACAACTAGTGAGGCATCAGTTGAACAAATTTGGAACAGGAGCAACAGTTATGCATGTATACGGCTCAGACATACAGAAAGTTGTTGTTCCATATAGAAATAAAGATAAACAGATCCAAATAGCGAATACTTTAGAAAGAATAGCTAACAATATAAGACTGTTAGAGATAAAAGCTCATAATACTAAAGAATTATTAACTTCATTACTTAGTAAGGTGTTTTAGGTATGGGATTTACCGAATTAAATAGTGTGGAGCACTACATCATTCATCAAATGAGTGGCGTCAATTTGAACGACTCTCAGACTAAAAATGAAGTTGCAGAGCCTCAAAGAAACTTTGGTGTGCAATGGCAGTTCAAGTCGCCAGAACAATTAGGCCGCAGTGTGAATGAGGTCTTGATTGAGTCTGAATTGGCTAAAGCGTTAATTCGCCTTAACCCTGAGATTGAAGCCAATCCACATTTGGCGGATGAAGTCATACATAAACTCCGTACTATTTTAATTTCGGTAAACCAAGTTGGTTTGGTAAAAGCCAATGAAGAATTTTTCGCTTGGATGACAGGCGAAAAAACCATGCCCTTTGGCGAGAATAATCGCTATGTCCCTGTGAGGTTAATCGACTTTGATGACCTGACTCGCAATGTCTATGTGATTACCAATCAGTTTCGTATCCATCAGCGTGAAACCAAAATCCCCGATGTGGTGATGATGATTAACGGACTTCCTGTCGTGGTGGGTGAAGCCAAAACACCGATTCGTTCATGTATTAGTTGGTTTGATGGTGCGCACGAAGTTCACAATATTTATGAAAAAACCGTGCCTCAGCTATTTGTGCCTAATGTGCTGTCTTTCGCGACTGAAGGGAGAGAGTTATTTTACGGTGCTGTTCGTTGTCCGTTAGAGTTTTGGGCGCCTTGGCGTGTAGAAGACGCTCAGCTAAGTCGAGCGGTGGGCTTGTCGGGCGTGGGTTTTGAGTTAAGCGATTTATTACATCCGGCACGCTTGCTGGATATTATGCGTAACTTCTCGTTATTTACGACCAATAAAAAGAAACAGCGTATTAAAGTCATACCGCGCTTCCAGCAGTACGAAGGCGCGAACAAAATTGTTCAGCGTGTTATCGATGGCAAAATCAAAAAAGGCTTAATCTGGCATTTTCAAGGTTCTGGTAAATCGTTATTAATGGTATTTG
Source organism: Marinomonas ushuaiensis DSM 15871 (assembly GCF_000521805.1). Taxonomy (GTDB): domain Bacteria; phylum Pseudomonadota; class Gammaproteobacteria; order Pseudomonadales; family Marinomonadaceae; genus Marinomonas; species Marinomonas ushuaiensis. The sequence continues at coordinate 92,264 of NZ_JAMB01000003.1, read as the reverse complement.
CTGCACAAAAACTCCGCCGAGCCACTCAACTTAAAAGCCCAACCGTTATTGTGCTGGTGGACAGAACCGACTTAGACACTCAAATCAATGGCACCTTTAATGCCGCTGATGTCGCCAATGTGGAATCAACCGACAGCATTAAAGAGCTTCAGCAAATGCTAGAACGTGATACCCGTAAAATCATTATCTCGATGATCCATAAGTTTCGTGATGCCAAGCCGAACATGAATACGCGCGATAACATTATCGTGCTGGTGGATGAAGCACATAGAACGCAAGAAGGCGATTTAGGTCGTCAAATGCGCGCGGCGTTACCGAATGCCTTCTTATTTGGTTTAACCGGTACGCCCGTAAATAAAGCCGATAAAAATACCTTTTGGGCATTTGGTGTCGAAGAAGACAAAGGCGGCTATATGTCGCGTTATACTTTCCATGACTCCATACGTGATGAAGCCACTTTACCGCTGCATTTCGAACCTCGTTTAGTGGATGTTCACGTAGATAAAGACGCCTTAGACAAAGCCTTTAAAGACTTTAAAGAAAGCGCGGCTTTAAGTGATGAAGAGGCTGATGCACTCAATCAAAAATCGGCCAAAATGTCGGCTTTCTTAAAATCCCCAGAACGGGTTGAAAAAATCGTAGAAGACATTGCTATTCACTTTATGGACAAAGTCGATCCCCACGGTTTTAAAGCCATGATAGTCACACCAGATCGTTATGCCTGCGTGCAATACAAAGAAGCACTCGACAAACACTTTGATGAAGCGGCAAGTAAGGTCGTTATATCCACCAGCGCCAATGACGATTTTGACTTCAAACAGAAGTGGGGCGTTGATAAAAGCCAACAAGAAAAACTCGTCGATGAGTTTAACGATGCTAAATCAGAATTGAAATTTCTCATTGTCACCGCGAAGCTGTTAACCGGGTTTGATGCGCCAATTTGCCAAACTATGTATTTAGACAAATCCATGAAAGACCATACCTTGCTCCAAGCGATTTGTCGTACTAACCGTTTATATCCTAATAAAACCTTTGGTTGTATCGTCGATTACTTTGGTGTGTTTGATGATGCTGCTAAAGCCTTAGAGTTCGATGAAGAAAGCGTACAGCAGGTTATTACTAACCTAAGTGAGCTGCGTTCAAAACTGCCTCAAGCAATGCTGGATACCTTAGCGCATTTTCCATCCGTTGATAGAACGCTAGAAGGTTTTGATGGATTAGAAGCAGCCCAGAACGCCATAGGTGATAACGAAAAGAAAGACGCCTTCGCTTTAGACTTTAAGTACCTGGCGAAGCTTTGGGAATCTCTTTCGCCTGATAGCGTGCTGGACCAATATAACGAAGACTATCGATGGCTTGCTCAGGTTTATGAATCAGTAAGACCCGCGACAGATAACATTGGCAAGTTGTTGTGGTTGGCCCTTGGCGCGCAAACCACACAGCTAATACATGACAATATTCATGTAGGTGAAGTACATAACCTAGAAGAGTTTGTACTTGATGCCGATGTCATCGAAAATATCTTTAACAACCCAGATCCGCGTAAAACCAAGCAGTTAGAAAAAGAACTAGCAAAACGTTTTAAAGACCGTGGTGATTTACCAGAATTTAAGTCTCTTAGTGAACGTTTAGAAGCACTACGCGACAAAGCCGAAAAAGGACTGATTGCCTCAATCGACTTTGTAAAAGAACTTTGTAAAATCGCCAAAGAAACCGTCCAAGCCGAAAAAGACCTAGACGAGCAACGACAAGAAAAAACACCTAAAGCAGCTTTGACTGATTTGTTCTTAGAATTAAAAGACGACCAAACACCAGCCGTCGTAGAACGTATCGTCACAGATATAGACGCCATCGTACGAATCGTAAGCTTCCCCGGCTGGCAAGACAGCACCGGCGGAGAACGAGACGTACAAAAATCATTGCGTAAAGCCTTACTCAAATATCAACTACACAAAGACCAAATACTGTTTGATAGAGCGTATGGGTATATAAAGGAATATTATTAATGACTATTATTTTAGGGTCAGAGTATGCAAGTGTTAGATGATATTTGGTCCACCATAAAGGGTAATGCTAAAACTAGAATCAAAGATCCAATAGTTGGAACATTTATTGTTTCCTGGTGCTTTTGTAATTGGGATAAATTAGCTCTTTTGTTTTGGGGTAAAGGTGACTTAGAAAAAAGAATAAGTGCTTTAGTCGAAAGTATGGCTTTGTTGTCAAATCCAAGCTTATTAAAACAAGATTTAGGACTATTACTAATCCCTACAGCATTGACAATAGGCTACTTGTTCATACTCCCTTTGGCTTCCTTGTGGGTGAAAGAAAAGCAAAAAAAGACTGCTGTTTTGCAGTACTCACACGCTGTTGATTTAGATATCGAACATACCAGAAAGCAATGGGAGCTTAATAAGGAAAGACTTAGATCAAACCCAGAGAAAGACTTTTTAGCACAAGATGTCGCTTTAGATATCCAAAAAGAAAAAAATAGAATAGAGCGAAGAGATAAAATTCGAGAATTCATTGATAAAAAAGTCAAAACAGCTTCTGCACTAGCAGATAAAACCAAAGCTGATGCTGAAGCTGAACAAATTAGTTTAGAGAAAAAGCGTTTAGAACTAGAGGAAAAACAGCGAAAAGCAACGAAAGAAAAGCAGCGATATGAAGAGCAGTCTGCAATTCATAATGCAACGATGGCTTCACATAGGTTCCCCGCCGTTTTTTATTTTATGAATTTATTGTCTGACTCTTTAAAGCAGGACAGGGTTGTATTAACAGCGTCAGGGCTTGTTTCATGTATTGCAGCTGTTTTTGGATATGAAACAACAGACGAACTTATAAACGATAAAGATTTTAGTAATGAATATCTGACTAAACTCAAATATATTATTTTAGATGACGGTTTAGCTAAAAATTTAGATGCTATATGTGAGCGAGAAAACTCAGATAATGAAGATTTAAGTTCTGATTTACTATTTAATCATATTCAAATGTTATTTGAGGAGCTGCCTTTTAAGCTTGTATCAGAAGATACATTAGTGGAAGAAATTTCTGAAAGGGTTAATGAAGATTCTAATGATCTATTAATGGGAGAGGACCTTTCTGGACCTATGGCTGAAACAGATACCATTTTTGATGAAATAGAGCTATCAGTTGATAGCCATGATTTAAATACAAGCTTTGATGTGAAAATGAGTGGATATGCGAGTGGTTCTCACCGTAAGGAAGCTGATGTACCTGGAAGGGATTTAACTGTGAACGTTGATGTTACCTGCGAGCCTGTTATGGGCTCTTTTGGTTTACAAGATTATGAGCTAACAGTTAGCGGTGAACCAAGAGATTATGACTAGGCCTTTAGTTGTGGTCTACGTTAATTTTTTGAATGTAAGGGAATTTTGGTTGAGGGAGTTTTATGACAGTATCTGTATCCCACATTACACATATAGATAATTTGGTTCACATCATAAGTGAAGGTTGCCTGTGGTCTGATGCAAAACGTATTGAATTAGGTTTGGTTAATCAGAACATTGGTTATAGTCATATCAAACAACGTAGGCTTTTACGGCCTGTTAATGTAGCTGCTGGCGGAATGATTGGACAGTATGTACCTTTTAATTTTTGTCCACGCTCTGTGATGCTTTACGTCATACACCGCGGTCATGCCGATTTTCAAGGAGGTCAGGATCGCGTACTGCACTTAATCAGTGATACTGAAACGATCAGTTTATCTAATGAACATTGCTTCTTTACTGATATTCATGCAGACCTTGATTACGCAGAGCAAATTGATGATTTCTCTCGACTGTCAGAGCTCGATATCCAGAGAATAATTAATGAAAAGTACTGGCAAGATTTTAAAGAAGAGAAACAAGCGGAGTTTTTAGCGTATGAATCTGTACAGTGGCATACCGTTAAACGTATTGGTGTTAGATCTCAAACGGTAGCCGATGATGTGAATCTATTGCTACAATCTGCCCAACATAAACCTGTGGTCCAAGTTCGACCAGAATGGTATTACTAGAGGTTGTCATGATTACTTATCACGCTGGAAACATATTGCACGATCAAGCTGATGCCATTATCAATACGGTTAATACCGTTGGTGTAATGGGGAAGGGGCTAGCTCTGCAATTTAAAAAAGCGTTTCCAGAAAACTTCAATGTATACAAAAAGGCTTGTGATGATAAATCTTTTCATACTGGCCAAGTGCTTTCTGTACCATTGAACTCAATGAGTGCTCCTTTTTATATTATTAATTTTCCTACCAAATCACATTGGAAAGGTAATTCAAAGTTTGAATATATTGAGCAAGGGCTAGAAAGCCTAAAGTCTGAAGCGGTTCGTTTAGGTCTTAAATCGGTTGCTATCCCTGCATTAGGTAGTGGCCTGGGTGGATTACCATGGGGTAAAGTTGAAAGACTGCTTGAAAATTCTCTTTCAGAATTACCAGATATTGAATGGTTGATTTACCCACCTCAATCAGCGCCCGAGGCCGATGCTATGCCAAATAAAACAACTCGTCCAAAAATGACTGCGGGTAGAGCGGCTGTATTAGGTTTAATAGATCGGTATGTATCAACTGGTTTTGAATACCGTCTTTCACTTTTAGAGGTTCAGAAGCTCGTATACTTTTTGACTCTTTCTGGTGAGCCTTTAAACAAGGTGATTTTTAAAAAACACCATTATGGCCCATACGCAGATGTGTTGCGTCATGTGCTTGAAAGAATGGAAGGGCACTTCATCACAGGGTATGCCGATGGATCAAATAAGCCTGAGACACCTATTGAGTTGAAAAGTGAAGCAGCAGAAGAAGCGCTTCACTTTCTAGATCAGAATATCGAAACAAAACAACGTTTCAATCAAGTGGCTGAACTGATTGAGGGGTTTGAATCGCAAAACGGTATGGAGCTTTTATCTACGGTACATTGGGTCGCAACTCAAGAGTCAGATAGTGCAGATAGTGCAGATATATCTAGTGAAGAGCTCATTCGTAAAGTACATAACTGGAATGCCAGAAAAGCAGGAATGAAGCCAGCTCACATACTCGCAGCCTTTGAAAGACTTAAGCAAAAGCAATGGTTGGAATTTAAAGTGCCGACTATTTGAAGTTTTTTGCGTGATTATAGAAATATTTTAGCTATCAATAAATCTATGGCCAGTAACACTATTAAGTGAATTAATAGGGATTTTTGTGTTCAAAACGGACTTTAAGCAAATAGACTATAAGCTTTGGTTAGCTTTAATCATTAGTAGTTTCATACCACTCATCTATACGACAACACGTATTCATTTTCTTGGGAGTATTCCGGATAGTTGGGCGCTCAGTATTGCAGCTCAAGTTGCTTGGTTAAATATTGGCTATGAGGTGATTAGTGAAGCTCTCATTCTTCCATTGGCTTTCATATTGGGCCAGGCAATCCTTAACCCTTTAGAGTTTCAGAAACGTGCAATATCTTCTTTAGGTGTCATTGTTTTAGTTTATGGCATCGTGACCATCTTTGTGATGCTATTTACCCCTCAATTAGTAGCAGGTATGCAGCAAAGCAATTCATTGATACAAGACACCATTGACTATATTCGATTAGAAACAGTCGCCATTTTCATTTCCAGTGTGTATACGGTTTTAAACTTACTTCTAGTGTTGCATAGTAAATATAAAGCTTTATACAGCCTGTTAATTATCCAGTCGGCTCTTACCGTAATAAGTGACAGTGTTCTTGTTAGCCAATTGCCATTCTCTTATCAACTTGGTGTTAATGGCATTGCCATTACAAATATTTTGGTAAATAGCTTATTGGTCATTGTTGCTTTTCAGGTGCTCAAGTACAACGGTATGAAGTTGTCGTTTAAAGAGCTCCGATTTAAAAATCAAACTTGGTTAAAGCTTTGGTTCAAGGTGGGTAGTAAGTCTGGTCTAGAGTCTTTGGTTAGAAATACTGCATTTGTAGTTATGATTCTCCAGTTAATGAATCAGCTTCAGCAGTCTGGAACTTTTTGGGTTGCCAATGGATTTATATGGGGGTGGTTGTTATTGCCTGTGATGACTCTCGGCCAAGTTGTTAAAAGAGAAGCGGCAACAAGTAATGGGCTCAGTGAGTCGCGAGTTACTAGCTACTTAATAATTACCTTCGGTGTTGTCGTCTTATGGTTGTTGACGATGCCATTTTGGGAAGAGTTTATTCATACTGTAATGGGAATAAAGGACTCAACTAGCATTACTCATCTAGTGCTCATTATGATTGGTTTTTATGTGGTTTTTGCACTCAATAATGTGATTGATAGCTATTTTTATGGCATTGGTCGAACGGATCTAATGCTATACCAGTCCTTAATTGTGAATACTCTGTTTTACGGTGCTGCGTTTATAGGTTATCAGCAAGGCTGGTTTATACCTTCTCTTAACAAAGTGGCAATAATGTTTGGATTAGGTATTACTTTAGATGCTGTTATAACTTGGGCTTTATATCGAATGATAAGAAAACAAGGGCAATGACTGGCTATGAAATTGGCGAGACGAGTAAGTCTGAATCGAATTTAAGGAAATAGGCTGCAGCATTTAGTAAAAATTCACATAGCCTTTATTTACACTCAGCTCTATACTGTATAAACATACAGTATAGAGCTAGTCGTATTATGCGTGTTTCATATCTTGGTGTTTCTGAATCTTCTGCGTTTATTGCTTCAAATAGCATACGTATCCCTCTTTATATCGAATCTGTTTCTGCTGGCTTTCCTTCACCAGCACAAGACTTTGTTGAGCGTACATTAGACCTAAATGAGTTTTGTGTTTCTCATCCAGCTTCTACTTATTACGTGCGTGCTCAAGGCGACTCAATGATTGATGCGGGTATACATTCTGGCGATGTACTGCTGGTGGATAAATCGTTAAATGCTCGCCATGGGGATATTGTTATTGCCTGTATTTATGGGGAAATGACAGTGAAGATATTAGAGCTAAAGCCTAACGTTGTTCTTAGACCAAAGAATAAAGCCTATCCCGCGATTACTATTACTGAAGAGTCTGAATTAGAGATATTTGGGGTAGTGACGAGTGTAATTAGAAAGTTTGAGCGCAGTCAGTGAAATCTGTTTTTGCTTTAGTCGATTGTAATAACTTCTATGCCAGCTGTGAAAAACTCTTCCGTCCAGATCTAAAGAATACACCGGTTGTCGTATTGTCTAATAATGATGGCTGTGTCGTGGCTCGCTCGAAAGAAGCTAAGGCGTTGGGTTTGAAAATGGCGGTGCCAGTATTTCAAATTCAAGATGAAATCAAAAAGCATGGCATTGTGTGCTTTTCGTCTAATTATGCGTTGTATGCTGATCTATCAAATAGGGTGATGACGATACTTGAAGAAGAAGCACCTCGGGTGGAAGTGTATTCGATTGATGAGGCGTTTATGGACTTAACGGGGGTTGAGTATGCAATGGATTTGCTCGCCTTTGGTCAGCAGGTTAAGGCAAAGGTAGATCAATGGACGGGGATTACTGTTGGTGTGGGAATAGCCCCAACAAAAACTTTGGCGAAATTAGCTAATCATGCGGCGAAGAAATATCCTGCGACAGGCTCTGTAGTCGATCTGATGGACATTGAACGACAAAGACGGTTAATGGCCTTGGTAGATGTAAATGACGTCTGGGGCGTGGGTAGGCGGACAGCAGAAAAGTTAAGAGCCAAAGGGATTAATACAGCATTAGACCTAGCCAAAAGAAATCCTAAAGACATAAGAAGCGAATTCTCTGTTGTACTAGAACGAACAGTACAGGAACTGAACGGCGTGTCTTGTCTGGGTTTAGAAGAGGTAAGGCCAACTAAACAACAGATAATTTGCAGCCGTTCATTTGGTCATAAGGTGACAGATAAACAAGAGCTAAGGGAAGCTGTTGCAAAGTACACAACCCGTGCTGCAGAGAAACTGCGTGGAGAGAAGCGTTTATGTCGTGTAGTGAGCGCGTTCATTAGAACTAGTCCCTTCATACATGGGCAACCTCAGTATGCTAAAACCTTAACAGTAGAGCTACCAAACCCAACGGACGACACAAGAGATCTATTAGAAGTCACTGAGGCAATCTTTCAGTGTATTTATAAGGAAGGATTTCACTATGCAAAAGCAGGTGTCATCTTCTCTGACTTTTATGAATATGGAACATTCCAAGAAGACTTGTTTCGACCATCATCAAATAAAGCGTATTCTAGAGCGTTGATGAATGTTGTAGACCATATAAATCATAGCGGCCTGGGCAACGTATTCTTTGCTTCACAAGGCGTATCTCCAACCTGGGTAATGAAACGAGAGTACTTATCACCAAGCTACACTACAAAATGGCAAGACTTACCAAAGGTCTGGTAAGATTAAAATGTTATTGTCTAGAAAAGCCTAAAGTATTTATTTCTTATCAAGGATTTAATTAGAAAATCAAACATTAAATAGCATAAAATCATCATTGCCGCCTTGAATATGATGGCGTTTATAATCACTTTTAGTCTTAATACTATATAACGTTTGGAATTCATAAAATACCTCTTTATCAATTAGAATTTAATGTTACTGAGTGTCTAATAGCATGTTAAAAAAATGAAAGATAGCAATGCGAGAAACTAACATCTATTAATGTTCTGCCGAAGAAACTGTAGTAGTCTTCACCATTAATTAGCAGTTTATAAAGGATGTATTTGTGGCAGAAAAAACACTTATTTCATGGATTGGTGAAACAGACCTAAGAGCAGCTATTTCTGATGTGCCATCCGATGCACCTATATCGTCTACCTTAGCGAACTTCACCTTTGATCGAGTTATTCTTCTGTGTTCCTACCCAGAAACTAGGAGTGCTCCCTATATAGAGTGGCTGATGCGCCAAACTAGTCATACCATAGAGTGTTATCAAGAAACATTAGTCACTCCTGTTGATTATGAATCTATATTTCAGGCTGCAGATAAACACCTAAGCTCTCTTAAAAGATCAAATGTTGATATATGTATTTTATTGAGCCCTGGTACACCGGCCATGCAATCCATTTGGATTTTACTTGGGAAGGCGAAATACTCTGCTAGCTTTTATCGATCAAGCAAAGAACAGGGCGCTGAAGAAGTAAATATACCCTTTGAAATTTCCGCCGAATACACACCACCAGCCATTAAACTGAATTCCAAGCAACTTACACAGTTATCTAATGATGGTGTTATTTCCAGTGCAGCTTTTGAAAATATCATTACCCAAAACCCCATAATACAGCGTTTAAAACAACAAGCTGAAATTCTTGCCAAGCGTGAAGTTCCTATACTGATACAAGGAGAAACAGGGACAGGTAAAGAACTTTTTGCTAGAGCCATTCATAATGCAAGTTCACGTGTGGATAAACCCTTTATTGCAGTGAACTGCGGTGCTTTCCCTTCAGAGCTGGTGGATTCGATTTTGTTTGGTCATAAAAAAGGGGCCTTTACAGGGGCGTCAGCTGACCGACAAGGGTACTTCCAGCAAGCTAATGGTGGAACACTTTTTTTAGATGAGTTTGGTGAGCTAGAACCTAACGTACAGGTTAGATTGCTGCGAGTTTTACAAGAAAGCGTCATTACTCCGGTGGGAGCGACTAAAGAAGAAAGTGTTGATGTTCGTATTATCACAGCGACTCACAGAAACTTGATGCAAGCTATCCATGATGGTTTTTTTCGAGAAGATCTTTTTTACCGCGTTGCTGTTGGTGTTTTATTATTGCCGCCATTACGAGAGCGAGAGGGTGATATAACTCTACTGGCAGAGGCGTTATTAATGGATATGTCAAAGGAGGATGCTGCTCTAGTAGGTAAAGAAATTTCTGCAAAGGCAAAAAATATTATCTTGTCACAACAGTGGCCGGGTAATATACGTGAATTACGATCTACTTTATTGCGAGCTTCTCTATGGAGTAATGAAGACGCAATATCGGCTAATGACATCAAGCAGGCTTTGTTTGATCGTCCTCATAATAATACCAGCTTGTTAAATAGAGATATTTCTCAAGGTATTGATATTCAAAATATTATTTCTGATTTGGTAAGGCACTATATTCCTAAAGCATTAGCTCATTCAAATGGAAATAAGTCCAAAGCAGCTGACTTATTAGGGCTTAAAAACTACCAAACACTAACCAACTGGATAGATAAATACGACGTGAAATAGAAATCGGCACAATCTAGGTGCTGCTTATCAGTTGTTACCTTCTGTAAAAACAGCTTGTCTAAGCTACTTGATGCTGAGTGAACAGGACGGTGAAACGAAGAATAATAAAAAATAAACATAATTTATTTTATTTAATAATAAATTAATTTATCTATCTATGATTAGGTTTTATTTAAGTTGTTGAATTTTAAGGTTTAAATAATTGGCACGGTCTTCGCAATATATCTATTAATTATTATTAGGAGATATGTATGAAGAAAATGTGTTCAGTTGTTCTTGTGTTTGCTGCCATAATTCCTTTTCTTGGATTTGGTGTAATGAATTTTTACCCAAGCCTTGAAGAAGCCTCTTACTTCTCAACTACTTTTGGTATTGGGGCGAATCTATTTTCTGGTGCTGCATTAGGGTTGGCTATATATTCATTTGTATTACAGCAGCAACAGAATAATCAATTTGAAGAGGTTACTTTAAAATCACTAGAAGGGCAGGTCGAAGCCCTTACGGTCCTGAAAAAAGCCATAGATGAGCAAGCATCAACAGCCAAAGTAACAGCTTTAAACACATTAATCATGATGGATGAGCGACGTGTACAAGACTTAAAAGAATGGGGTAAAAATGTTGGTGATTTTAATAAATATTCTGGTGGAATAAAGAAAGCAAAAGCTCGAATTGAAGAAAATAGATTAAAAATAGAATTAATTAATGATTCTTTATAAAGGTAAGCCTAAATATAGATGTCAGCGGCAACATACTAGCTACAGATTAGAAGTTTTAGAGGAATAGCTATCTGATTAACACATAGAGGTTGTTAAATTATTGGTTTGCTAGCCCCTAAAAATATTTAATTTCAAAATCATACCAATATTTCATATGTTGCTATAACAAGGTAATAACAAAGGGACTTAACATGGGTGATGTAACAAACGGTCTTTCACAAATTAATGTGGCTGTTAAAGTAGATATTATAAAGCCTAAATTATGGCTGAAGCAGTTTTTTATAAAGCGAGCTTTATCAGGTGTAACAGGAAAACCATTATATCAATATCAGGTAAGTGCTGATGAGTACTTAAGTTTAAAGTGTTGCGTTAGCAAAGCTGATGCCCAAAATTCGTTTGGAGACTTGTGCCCTGACTGGAGCGCTGCGTTTGTTTTATTTTGCTCAGAATGGTTTCGCCGTGAATATACAAACCAATGGAGCTGGCAGCCAATTTGGCAAAGCTTAAGTTTTCAATTAAACCCAGTAGATGTCAAAAATATCGTAGAGAAAGGATTAAGTGATTATTGGCAAAGGTCTGTTTTACAGTATCAAAGTGAGCACAATAACTATTTAGGCTCAGTATTCAGCGAAGGGGGCTTACCTTTCAAATTACTGATTGATAAAAACAATCATTTTCAAAAACTATTCAAACAAGTACTGAGTCGCTATCAACATGCGACTTTGTTAGGAAAGACAACCCATGAGCTGGTGGAGGAATGTGTTAATAAATTGCCACAGGCTTTTAAGGAAAATACCTCGATTAAGTTGATTGGCGATATGGCAGATAAACTCTTGTCTATGGTGGATGTGTTTGAGCTAGAAAACAAAGAAGACCCAGCTAAGCATTTAGATCAAGTTAATGGTCATTGGCGCTCTCAATTCCCATTACCGTTAGATGACCAGATAGGTTCTGATTTTTTAAATAACTTATTAACTAGTGCCACCAAAGAAGTTAAAAAACAAGGTATTAAAAGAGGAGAGTTACAGGCAAAGCATTTCCTGTTTTTGCAATCTGATGTAATTAAAAGTGAAGTTACTTTACCCACAAACCTGACGTTTGGCTTTTCAAAAGAGGACGTCAACAGTGCACGTATTGAGTTGGCTGTATATGAGGGGGATGTCTGCCTTGCTAATGCAGGGGTCTTTCATGGTCATTTTGAAGGTTTGCATACGCGTTTAAAAATGCGCTTGGAGAAGTTTCAGGTAACGCGTCAAAATACAGACAAAAACCTCTATTTAGTGGCGATGCAAGCAGGTCAGCAATTAGCCAAAATGCTTATCCCTTATTCCTGGCTAGAAATCGGACAGGTCCCAGTTGGTTTTATCCAAAAAAATGACATGCTGATATACGCAGGCCAAGCCAGCTTTAAGGTTAAAACGCCTAATGTGTGGTTGTTATTACCAGAAAACTGCCAAGTAACGAATGTTGTCGACACACATTTAAATGATCTTAATAGTTTGGATAAGAATTCAAATGATGTTGAACCTAGTATGATCCAAGAAGGGCAGTACTTAGGGCTTAGTCTAGTAAAATGCCAAGGTAAGGTGTGTTTTGAGAATGAGACTAAGGAATGTTTTACTATTGAAACTAATGCACCTAATGACACGGGTGATCAGTTATCTTTGCAAGGGAAGTTTCTAGAATGGTCAAGTGAGCCTTCCCATGTATTTGTTGGTATTCCCAGTTATCAGTGGGCAACCAATGTGCCATTTGAACAAAGAGAAAGTTTAAATTTATTTCTAAATGGACAGGCCCAAAACAACCTTTCGTTGGCAGAAAATTATGGCCGCCAATCCTTATCCTATCGCAATGCCAAAAACCAAACATTATTACGCAAAAGAGTGGGGGTTTTACCGCAAGATTTTGAACTGAGTTTAACCTCAGCCGATAAACCGAATGAAGGCATAGTGACACTTAAAACCAGGAGTTTGTGCTGTTATCAAATAAAAGGCGTGACTGAAGTTAGAAGAGATAAGAGTGAAGCGAACACCCAACATATTCACTTGAAGGGAGAGGGCATACCGCCAGATTACTTTAAGTTAGTCGTGTTTGTTAATTTGGCCAGTGATCCGATTGTTTTAACCCTACCTTTTCCTTCAAAGGGGGCGGTTGCATATGACAAAGAAGGGCAAGTGCTTAAGCGCCAAATTAGTTTAGATGCCCTATTGGGTAGTCGTTTACACCTTTTTTCAGATGCAGGACAGTCAAATTACTTTGAGCTAGAAATAAGCCTTAAAGACTATCAGGTGAATTATGCCAATACACCAACTTTCCAATGGCGTTATCGGGTGGAAAATGAGCCTAAGGTCATTTCTCTATATGCTTTAAAAGAATACATACAAGAACTCATGTCACTTAAACCCGAGCTAGATAGTGAAGTTCTAGTGACAGTGCGTGGGCCAGCAAAAAATTTGGATATTATCGTTAAGCGATATGAGGCGGTACTTGATCACGACAGAGCGCGTAATCTTATTTGTTTACAAGAAGGCTCTGGCTTTGATTCATCAAAGATTAAGCCTCAACTATTTAAGTTGGCCGCGCCCGAAGAAAGAGCTTATCTACTTGATAGTCGACGCAGTGAAAATGCTGCAACAGGGGATTACGAGCTACCAAGACAATTAGAGGATACTGGCCCTTGGTTAGTGATCCCGCAAGCTGGGTCTAAAATTAGCTTTAGACCTAAATTTATTTTAGGTCGACCACAGAAGTTTGATGTTGGGCAAGTGTTAAAACATATTTCTCAAGCAGTGATGGCTTATCATCCTCAATTTTGCCCTGATGCATTCACCCCAATTATTGCTTGCATGGCGGATAAGCCGAGCCATTCAAGTTGGCAATATTTTATTACGCTTAAAAAACAATTTTACCATTTACCGCTTACGACGTTTCAAGCTTGGGGGGAGTTAGTTAAACAACCTAAAGCATTATGTTTAGCAATTTTAAAGTTTGATGCGGATGCTGGCTTAATCGCTCGATTAGAAAAAGAGTACCCGATTGTTTGGGAGTTAATCGGAATAGAAGATTGGCGATATGCCATTGAACATTATAAATCAGACCTTTTAGAGGCTAAGTTACCTGAGGCTGTAGTTACTCAGGTGATAGGGGGGTTAATTGATAGAATCTGTACTCAAATAGGGGTTTATGAAGGGGCCTATCAAGCGTATTTGAAGGATGGTAGTAAACCCCAAGCGTTTCCTACTCAAATAATGCAAGGTTTGATTATTGATAATGAGGATAGTTGGTATCAAAAGCTGTTACAGCAGCATCTGGATGCAAAATGGCCAGAAAAATATGACCAAGAATTAAGGCGTTGGTTTAATTTTGATTCGAATTTCAATCTTTCTATTCATACTTTTCATAGACATCATCAAGCGGTTGTTTTATTACCTATTTATGCAGCGGCGGTAGCGGCTGGTAAGTTGGATTCAGAGGCGCTTTTTAATAAAAATAACAGAGTAAATAATAAATTAGATGCAACAAAAGCTTTTCATCTTCGCACTATTCGAGACTTCGACATGGATTGGTTTAAGCCCATGTATCAATTTGCAGTATTTCAATTTTTAAATAAGGACATTAAATGAGACCCTATTTTTCATCATTAGTCACTCAAGCAATTAGCCGTGCGAAAGAATCTAGTTTAAGTATTTTATCGATAACTAATCCGTCTTTAAGAAATCACTTATCTGAACAGATGTCAGTAACTGCAGGTCAAGGTGATGCCTTTTTAGCGGACCCTGTGTTCGAACATATGTTTGGTTGGGAAAAAGCGGAACCTTTAATGTCAGATTTAGAAGGTAGCTTATTAAGTCATGAATTGGTTAATTCGCTTGATCAAAAACAGATTATGAATCGTAATGATAGTGACAAACAGCAGTTTAAAAAAAATAAATATCGCTTTGGTAAGGAGTTCCAGCCCTACGCTCATCAGCTTAAAGCGTGGCAATACTTAATAGAAGAAGAGAAAAAATCCGTTATTGTTACTTCAGGTACTGGTTCTGGTAAGACTGAGTGCTTTATGGTGCCTGTATTGAATGATTTATGTCGAGAGCAAAAAGAGACAAAAGCTCCTTTAGTAGGTGTCAGAGCGTTATTTCTTTATCCGCTTAATGCGCTAATCAACTCTCAAGAGGAGCGTCTTGATGCATGGACTCAAGCCTTTGGAGATAAAATACGTTATTGCCTTTATAACGGTAACACTCCTAATGATGAGGCTAAGGTTTATCAGGCACAAAAGAAGTGTAAGAACCAGATTCTATCCCGCGAATTAATGCGTAAAGAGCCTGCGCCATTGCTGGTGACTAATGGCACTATGTTGGAATATATGTTGATCAGACAGATTGACTCTCCGATTATTGAAGCCTCAAGACAAGCTCAATCATTACGCTGGATTATATTGGATGAAGCTCATAGTTATATGGGCTCTCAAGCGGCTGAGCTCGCGCTACAGTTGCGTCGGGTGATATATGCTTTTGGTGTTGAAGCCAAGAATGTTCGCTTTGTCGCTACATCAGCGACGATAGCGAATAAAGATGCCGAGAAACAATTAAAAACTTTCTTATCAAATATTGCTGGTGTGGGCATAGATCAAATAGAGGTGATCGGTGGTCAACGTATTATCCCTGAGATAAATGATACAGCTAACCTTTCTCAGTCATTAGAAGCAATAGAGAGTATCCCTGCTGATCTAGACCCCAGTGACAAAGAATATGATGAAAAGGTATCTTTAGCACGCTTTAGCGCACTTGAAATGTCACCCATAGCGAAAGCATTGCGATCTGTTATGACAGCAAATAGCCAAGGTCCTATGACGCTTAATGACATAGCTAGGGCTATGGGTAAGATGTTAAATCAAGAGCCAATCGAGCAGAAAATATTATTGCGATGGATAGACATTCTTACAGGAACAGTAAAGGATACTAAGTTTGATAGTCAGGCTTTTTTGAAGCTTAGAGCACATTTTTTTCAACGGATGACACAAGGTTTGTGGGCTTGTGTGGATAGCCATTGTCCTGCAAAAAAAGATACCCATTTAGCCACAAACTGGCCTTTTGGTATGGTCTACGCGACACAAAGAAGTCGCTGTGAATGCCAAGCCCCTGTGCTTGAGCTATCTTCATGCCTTGAATGCAATGAACCTCATTTATTAGGTGAAAATAAAGGAGGAAAAATCATTCAATGGAATACCCGTACACATAATGAGTTTGCTTTAGAAAATGATGAGTTAGATGAAGATGAAGATGAAGAGCAAAAAGCCCCTGTACATTTAGAGGGTAAATCGGTTCTGCCAGATATTTATGCGAGTTGTTATACAAAGAGCGAGTCTTTTAATCTTATAGGGTTAGATAAAGAAGGTAATCAAGTTCATCAAAAAGAGGGTTATATCTTAGCTCAAGCAGATCCAAAGGTGATGTGTTGTTCTGCTTGTGGTTATCAGCCTCATCATGGTGGGTTGCCTTTTAAACGAGCTCTTTTGTCAGCCCCTTTTTATGTGACTAGCGTGGTGCCAACCGTTTTAGAATATTGCCCTGATTTTGAAATAGATAAGGATGATAAAACTAAAAATATTGGGCGCTTAAGTCTACCTGGACGTGGTCGTCGCTTGATTACTTTTACAGATAGTCGGCAAGGGACAGCAAGGTTAGCGGTAAAAATGCAGCAAGAAGCCGAGCGTTCAAAATTACGCGGGGCTGTATTAGAGTCGCTAAAGCAGGCGCAAAATAAACAACCAATTGAAGATGTTCTAAATGATGATGTGACACCTGAAGCGCTATTAGAGCAAGCAAAAATCCTAAGAAACCTAGGTGCTATTAGCAATGCTGAAGATCTAGAGCAAAAAGCATTAAGCCTAAAATCGGGTGTAAAATCATTAAAACCGATTGAGTTATCTTGGTCTGAAATGGCGCAAGAGTTAGCCGGTCTAAGTGATTTTAAAGGCAGTATTTTGATCTCCAATAAACAACTGTCACCTGAAATTTTTGATCAAACAGATGGCGCATATAAGTTGGCAGATATGATGTTATTTAGGGAGTTTTCAAGGCGCCCGAAACGACAAAATAGTTCTGAAACCCAAGGTTTAGTTAAAGTGGGTTACCAAGGCTTAAGTCGCATAAAGAAAGTGCCAGAATATTGGGAGCAATATGGCCTTGATTTAAATGACTGGATAGATTTTCTAAAAGTCAGTTTAGACTTTTTTGTCAGAGAAAACTCTTATGTCAAGCTTGAGGATGACGGTTGGAAAAAATGGATAGGTCAACGCTTTTCATCTAAAGAATTGATTATACCTTCTTCGGAAGAAGCGAATGAAATGCGTGTTAAAAAGTGGCCCCAAGTTAATCGAAAAGGCGCTCAAGGTCGTTTAGTTAAATTATTAATGCTTGGTGCTGGTTTAGATCTTCAGCACTTGCTCCATGTAGAATTGATCAATGCTTGGTTAAAGCAAGCTTGGTTGGATTTAACCCAAACATCTAAAGTGTTAAGCCATGATGGAAATCGTTTTCATCTTAGACGACATGAGATGACATTTTCCCTAACGAATAAAGTTTATATATGTCCTATAACACATAAATTATTTGATACTTGTTTTAAAAATCTCACTCCTTATTTACCTAGAAAAATAGATGGTCATAATATTATATGTGAGGAGGTAAGTTACCCTCTCCTGAGTGATTTTGATTTATCTCAGAAAGATTATGATGAAGGTATTGACACTATTCGTGACTCTGTTTCAGAAGATGAAAACATTCAGGTTCTAAGGTCACAAAACCTTTGGACGGATATCAATGACAGAGCTGTAGAAGGTGGTTTTTATTATCGTACTGCAGAACACTCAGCACAGCAATCATCAAGTGCTTTAAGTAAATATGAGGATATGTTTAAAAAAGGTCAAATTAATGTATTAAATTGCTCAACCACTATGGAAATGGGGGTCGATATTGGCGGTATATCTGCTGTTGTCATGAACAATGTACCACCTCATCCTGCTAATTATTTACAACGAGCAGGCCGAGCGGGTAGGAGTAAAGAGTCCCGTGCTATCTCTTATACCTTATGTAAGTCAAACCCTCATGATCAGCAGGTATTTTCCAAACCTAAGTGGGCTTTTGAGACAGATATTGCAGCTCCTTATGTGGCATTTAATTCACCTCGTTTAGTTCAGAGGCATGTGAATGCTATCTTGTTATCGATATACCTCAAAGAGGAAGTTGGAGATACCAGCACAGATAAAACATCTCTTAAACTTGAGTGGTTTTTTAGTGGTCAAGACTCTATCTGTTCTCGTTTTATCCTTTGGCTTAAAGCTGGGTCAAATAGAGTCAATAAGGCGATACTGGGGATAAGTAAAGGTACTGATTTATCTGAATTGCCAGCCTCTAAGTTACGAGAAAATACAGCTAAAGCAATAGAAGTACACATGCAGAAATGGCAAAAAGATCACGAATACTTAATAACTGAACAAGTGAGTGCGGAGAAAGGGAGTCCGTTTTCCTATCGTATAGAAATTGAAGTAAAACGCTTGTGTAATGAGTATTTACTAAAAGAATTAGCAGCTAAAGCATTTTTACCTGGTTATGGTTTCCCTACAGATGTAGTGACCTTTGATAATAATAATATTGTCGACTTTAAACGTAGTAAGAACAGAGGGAAAGGCAAAACATCTCAAGAAAGACGAGAAGATAATCTTGCGAGAGTAAGGGGGTTACCTAGCCGTAATTTGGCAGTTGCTATCAAGGAATATGCACCCGGTACTGAATTAGTATTAGATGGCCGCGTTTTCAAGTCAGGCGGTGTATCTTTGAGTTGGCACAATATGGTGGATACTGATATTAAGGAAGCGCAGCAGTTTGATATGGCTTGGCGATGTGGTCACTGTGGTCAAACGGGTTATGAGAAAGGGGTAACACAAGCATCTAAAAACTTAGTATGTAGTAACAGCACATGTGCAAAACCTATTAAGTCTGCGAATACACGAAAAGTATTGCAGCCAACAGGTTTTGTGAGTGAGTTCTATGCAGAACCAAATAATGATATTTCTGTCCAAAGTTATGTGCCAATTGAGCCAGCTTGGCTGTCTACACGAGGCGAAAAACATGCATTGCCAAACCCTGCTATGGGACATATGACGGCGGATGTAGATGGTACAATATTTTATCATTCATCTGGCGTTAGCGGTAAAGGTTATGCGCTTTGTTTGTCATGTGGTCGCGCGGCTTCATTAGATAAAGATGGTAATCCACCATCCACGTTTAATACAGGTGTGAGACATCATCCACTTGTGCCAAACAGACAGAGTAAAGAGACTGAAAGTGATAGTTACTGTCATGGGGAAGCGACCATTCAAGAAGGTATACACCTTGGCTATCATACTAACACCGATGTATTTGAGTTGGTGTTAAGACACCCTGTGACTCAGGAGTATATAGCGGAAGATAAAGACGGCCGTATTATTGCAACCACGTTGGCGGTTGCTTTACGTTCTGCATTAGCTGAGAAATTGGGGATTTCAACAGGAGAGCTTGGCTATGCGACACGTCCAGCAATTGTAGATGAAACGAATACTGCGACGGTTATTCAGCTATATGATGCGATTAGTGGTGGCGCAGGGTTTGCTACATCAGCACCAGAAAGAATTCAAACTTTATTAGAAATGATGGCAAGTAAGTTAATTTGCGAGAAGTGTGAGGCTTGCTGTAACGATTGCCTGTTGGAGTCTGACTCTCGCCACGATGTCGATAAGCTTGACCGGATGAAAGCGCTGGAATGGTTAGGCGCTGATTTTCTGAATCATAATGGTAGTTCTGAAGTGCTTAATTTGCTTAATGATGGGCAGTATTACCACAGTTCCATTGGTGAGTTTATTAAAACCTATATGGATAGAGGTTTATCCAGCATAAATTTGTGGCTAAGTGATAATGTCACTGATTGGGATTTGAATGCGCTGGAGTTTAAAAATATCTTGTTGCGATATATGTATGAAGATAATTGCCAGGTTAATTTGGTTGTCCCAGAAAATGCATTAAATGATCAGCTAAAAGAAGTGATTTACCGTTTAAATATACAGGGTTTTGAATTCTTCACAGGTAAACCTGATAAGCATGAAATAGTAGCTCAGTTTGAATGTAAGAATAAAACGATAACCATTGCTAATACTGAGTTGGGAGTAAATTGCCCCAGTAAAGATTGGCATGCGAGTAATGGGGTTGTGATATTTTCTAATACTGAAAAAGCAGTAGCGTTAAAGAAAATTGATATGTCAGACTGGAATGTTCCAGACACAACTCATCTCATTCTGAAAAATGACTGTGATGGTAGTATTAAGCAATTTCCTGAAAAGTTTTGGCATGCTATTAATCGTAGAATAAAATCTAATTTGTTCGAAAAAGGCATGATTAAAGAGATCTATTTTAGGGATAGGTACTTGGTGACACCTTTACATGCCTCGTTATTATTTAACTTGCTGAATGGCCTGACAGAGCAAATAAATCAATATAGTCTAATCGAAATTGAGACTGCGAATTTTGCTTATAATACTAATGCTCAGTCATTTAATGATAACTGGGATACATTAGAGGCTAGAAAGCAAGCGGTTAAATGCGTTCTAGAAGATATTACAGGTAAGTCGATACGGTTTGATTCATCTAGAAAGACGGAGGTAGCTCATAGCCGTATTATGCAAATCACCTTTGATTCAGGTGAAATACTAAAACTTTACTTAGACGAAGGGCTTGGTTGTTGGGAGACACGCTCAAGCAAGACCTTTGATTTTAAAGCTAGTGTAATGAGCCAAGCGAGAGCTATTAAATCATGTTCTGAAAATATCAATATCCGATCCAGAACCAAGGGTACTTCTATATTTATAGTAAACGAAAAGTAAACTGACATTCTGTATTAGAAAAGTGATATAGGGAGAGTTTATAGACTCTCCCTATATCTATATTGTTGTAGCCTTATTCCAATCCTCCATAAGCAACCTTCTTTTCTGTAATAAATCCCCACGTTGATAAGCTGCCTCGGCTTGGTCTTTCAGTTTATGCGCCAGGGCGTGCTCAATGACTTCTCTAGGGAAGCTGGTGGTTTCACCAGCCCAATCCCTAAATGTTGAACGGAAGCCATGCTGAGTTAAGTCTTTTCGATCCATGCGCTTGAGAACCGCTGTAAGCGTCATGTCTGACATCTGCTTACCTTGTTGACCAGGAAAGACTAAATTGCCACCAGCGATGCGAGGAAGCTCGTTTAGTATCTTCATTGCGCCAGAAGAAAGTGGCACACGATGTTCTTTTCTCGCTTTCATACGTTCTGCTGGGATGATCCATATCTTGTTATCAAAATCTATTTCATTCCATGTAGCACCACGAACTTCACCAGAACGAGCAACGGTTAAAATTGAAAATTCAAGCGCCCTGGCTGAAAGGCCGGGGCGCTTAGATAGCTCTTTCATGAAATTACTTATTTCAGCGTAGGGTAGTGCGGCATGGTGTTTACGTTTTTGGATTTTACTTGGTTCTGGAAGTAATGGTTTTAGCATGCCTTTCCAACCAGCTGGATTATCGCCTTCTCTAAACTCTTTTGCTTTAGCGTAGTCTAGGATTGTTTCGATACGACCTCGTAAACGACTAGCTGTTTCGTTTTTCTCAAGCCATATGGGCTGAAGCACTTCAAGTATGTGTGTTTTGTTGATTTGATTAACGGCTAGATGGCCAATTATTGGAAAAGCGTAATTTTCTAAGCTAGATCGCCATTGGGCGATGTGCTTTATATTCTTAAGTTCTTTTTCCTTCATATTTAATACTAACTGAGCGCACTCACTAAAGCTGGTGTTTCTACCTTGCTCTCGAATAGCCTCAGCTTTTCTTTCTTGCTTAGCTTCAATAGGGTTGATACCTGCTTTGATTTCACTACGAAGCTCTCTGGCTTTATCTCTCGCTTCAGAAAGTGTAACTTCAGGATAACTACCCAAGCCAAGAAATAGACGGTTAGGAACCTTTTTGCCTTCTTTGTTTATCCTGGTTCCCATGAGCATGTTGAGCACCCAGCTCCTGGAGTTACCAGCAACCTTTAAAGACAGACCGCTGACACCGCCAACAGCATGGCGACCTTCTTTTTTTATCTTAGATACAGCAAGGGCAGTAAGTTCTTTTGCAATTTTTGGCATCGAATCACCTTGTACATCAACCAGTACATCAATAGAAGCTAGATTTTAGTATATCTCGCTGGACGCTATTGGAAAAGATATTTCTATAAGTTACTGATATATAATGAATTAATATATCATAGTGAACTTTAATGGAACCTATTATGGCGGACTTGCTCACCGCCATTATTCCAGTGGAACTGAAGCGATATAATCATTTTAGTTGTACTACGAAAAGCCAGTTAGATTAACGTCTAACTGGCTTTTTTGTGTTTTCTTTCTAATCTAGTATTAACTTCCACTATGTTCTTTAATAAAGATCTTGTTTCGCCTTAAAAATAGGTTTGTTAACTTGGTCTCTAATTCTCTGAGTAAGTAGCCTGATGAGTAGATAGTGGAAACTCTCGGCTTTAAAGAGATACAAGAAGAATACTATCATTCACTTCGAGAAGCAGATGCCAAATCTGACAGCAGTGTTTTTATTGAATTTTTACTATCTGCTATGAATGAATCGCTTACGGAAGCGATTCATTCAGAAGGAAAAACGCGGGTAAAACAACAGATCAAATATTAGCCGTCTTAACAGAGTTCCCAGACTTAGCACTTGTCGACGTTGCTAGTCGTATCAGTCGCTCTGTGAGTACTGTAGAGCGAGCTGTATCAAAGCTAAAGAAAGAAGGGCGTATAGAGTATCAAGGCCCTAAGAAAAATGGTGTGTGGTTGGTTATTCAAATTTAGCAATGTGTCGTACTTTAACTTTAAACCTATGCTGATAGTTTTAAATTAAGGCCTAAAGCTAGGCAATAAGTCATAACACCAAGGTAATACATACTTACTCACTAATTCCGATAATAACATTTATCGGAATTAGTGAGTAAGTATCGGTTATCACCTAGAGCACGAAATCTTTGATAATTATTGATAATTCTTCTGGCATGACCACTTGTGGAAAATGTCCGCAATCTAAACTCACTGTTTTATCTACTTTTGTTAATGACTGCATTTCTTTTTGTACTGTCAATAAAATTGAATTGTCATTTGACGCTTCAATATAAAACTTAGGTATTTTACCTGCTCGTTCATTCGTCAATGTCACGGAAACTAAACGAGATTCGTCTGGCTGAACCACCATTTTTTGCGCTATTTCAGATATGATTTCATCAGAAACATCTTGAAGAAAGATTTTCTTGATGCCATCAAGACTGTCAACATAACTACCATACTTGGTTTTTTTCAAGTAAGTTGAAATACCACTGATGTCTATATTGTCTCTCTGTCCAACTTTTGAGCTAATTTCACCGTATGACATTCCTGATGGAAGCATCATTCCGGCAGCATATATAATGCCCGATACCATATCTGGCCTTGCTTCAGCTACGGCGGTTGCTGTTAAGCCGCCTCCTGAGTGAGCAATAAGCCACACAGGTTCGTCTAATTCATCAATTAAATCGTACACATGAGCAATGTAATCATTTAATGATGCTCTAGATTCAAGGGACTCTTCTTTGCTTTGGCTGCCTGGTAAATTTAGCCAATAACAGTGATATTCAGCGCCATCAAAATACGGCTTTAATGCTGACCATCCCCAGCCACTGACCCAAGCGCCATGTATAAAAACTAAATTCTTATGAGGCATTGTTGTTTTATTTTTCATTATTATTCCCCGAGTAAGTTTTTTTATACATATCACGCATATGAGACTCCACACTAATAGGTGGATATTTAGGGGCGCTATTAGGTTCTAAGCAAGTTGGTAAACAGGAAACAATATGATCAGGATTACCACTGTAGAAAAAAGGCATTGAATATCGTGCTTTACCACTTGTGTTGATCACTCTGTGTAATGTTGAATTGTATTTATCATTGGTCCAACGAGAAATCATATCGCCCAGATTGACAATAAAACTGCCTTCAATCGGTTGTGCCTCTATCCAAGCATCGTTTTTTCTATCCCATACTTGCAATCCTCCATTGTCATCTTGTAACAACAGAGTAAGCCCGCCAAAATCAGTATGAGCACCACAGCCCTTTTCATTCGGTAATGGATTTTTAGGTTGTGGCGGATAATGTAGCATGCGTAAAAGTGTTGTTGGATCATGATTAAATTCAGAAAAATAATCTTTTGGTAATTCTAGCGACAAGGCTAAAAGAGACATCAAACTTTTCGCTAACTCGGTCATCTCATGGATATACTGGGTGGCGGCTTTTTGAAAATATTGGGCGTTTTTCGGCCATTGATTTTGACCATAATTAAAGCGTCCTGCTTTCACCATTGGGTGGTCATCGCCGTGCTCAATGCCTATATAAAGCCCCTCTTTAAAGTCTGGTGGTGCGCCAGCTTCTAGGGTTTGATTTCTAATAGGCTCGTAACCACGATTGGCCGTTGAGTGCTTCTTATCAAGTCGCATTTTTTCTGCATCACTGAGATTAAAAAAAGATTTAGCCTCTTCCGTTAACTGTTTTATAAGAGAGGCATCTATTCCATGTCCCGTAATATAGAAAAAACCTTTATCTCGACAAGCGTGCCCTATTTCCTTTGCCAGACTTAATAATTTCTCAGGTGTTGCTGTTGCGTAGCCTTCGATATTAATAATAGGTAAGCCGTTTTCATGCTTCTCTTTGTTTACTTCTTGCTCTTTCATCACTGGTGCCTTTCGTTTTACTAATAAGATCAGAACACAATAGCAAGTAGAATTGATGCCGAATAGAGATTATTTTAGATCACACTGATGCCAAATTAGCATCATTATGTTTAAGGGATAGCCTTTCAATTTCATTGGCCATCTCTCTTACCAAAAAATCCACAGCAACAGGCAGCGTGCGTTTAGCTCGAACATAAAGTCCAAGCTCAGAAATCAATTGAACACGATTAATAATAGGGATGTGAACCAACCGACATTGTTCAATATCCGATTCAATGCCTATCTTAGTTTGAAACGCAATGCCCATGCCTTTCAGTGCAAGATTGCGGGACAAAGCGACAGAGCTTGACTCAATAATAGAGCAAGAAGTAGGCAGTTTGCCCTTTAGTGATGCCAGCTTTTGATACATGGATAAATCAGATTTACTCAATATAAGAGGAAACGGTAAGCAATCCTCATAAGTTACCTGTGCTTTACTGGCGAGTGGATGGTCTGGGGTTACAACAGCACCAAAATGAAACGTCCCCATTTTGACTTGGTATAAATCTGGATGTCTTTCAAGATCAAAAACGATTCCAATATCAGCCTTCCCTTCAATGATGTCATTTGGAATAGAATTCGATCCAGCAATACGAATGCCAATGCTAACATTAGGGTAACGCTGTTTAAAATCCTCTAAAAGGTTTGGCAGTAATTCAACCGTGGGCCCTTCGACACTAAGGATCTCAATATGGCCTCGCTGCAAGCCTTGTAATGCTTCTAGCTCTGAATAAACCCGTTCAGAGTCCTGTAAGACAAGACGTACATGCTGTGCAAAGCTCTCACCTGCAGCGGTCAATACTATCCCCTTTGGCAACCTTTCAAATAATTGTACGCCTAAATCATATTCTAACTTCTGAATCTGCCTACTGACTGCAGAAGACGCAATATCAAGAGAGCGAGCAGCCTCACGAATCGACCCTAAACGATAAACAGCATCGAAATAGTAAATTGATGGTGCATGGTAGCGTCTTCTTGGTTTCATTTTTATCGTTCCAGCTTATTTTTGAGGGGCATTATTTTTAATAA
This sequence comes from Marinomonas ushuaiensis DSM 15871, assembly GCF_000521805.1. Classification (GTDB taxonomy): domain Bacteria; phylum Pseudomonadota; class Gammaproteobacteria; order Pseudomonadales; family Marinomonadaceae; genus Marinomonas; species Marinomonas ushuaiensis. The sequence goes on along the minus strand of NZ_JAMB01000003.1, from coordinate 66,510 downwards.
TATCTAATAATTCCTGTAAGTTTCTAATTTGAAATGTTGGCTGAACTTCCGCTGTATAATCTTTGTCATGATGATTCAACCAACAAGTATCAAAACCAAAGTTATTGCCACCAAGAATGTCAGACTCTAACGTATCGCCAACCATAAGAACTTGAGCTTTATCTGGTGCACCCATTTGTTCATATGCGTGTTGGAATATCAAAGGGTTCGGTTTGGCGACCCCAACTAATTCAGATATGACTACAGGCAAAAAATAAGATTGAAGCCCTGTACGCTCTAAACGGATTTGCTGTAATTGAGCAAATCCATTTGTGATGATACCCATCTTAATGTTGTTTTCATGCAGATACGTTATTAACTCAGTTGCTCCTGGTAACGTTTTACAAATCTCAGCCATGGAGTCTAAAAATTGAGAATTTAATTCGCTTGTGCTGATATTTAACTTATCGCTCCAATGCTTGAATCGATGATTTTGAAGTTGTTCAGCATTAATCTGACCGTTTTGATATTCGACCCATAAAGGCTTGTTTAAGCTTTGGTACTCATCAAAATCAGTTTGGCTAAAGCTCACATCGTAACGTGAGAACATATTTTTAAGACCGGCGAAATTGTCGAAATAAAAAATTGTTTCGTCCGCATCAAATAAGATCCATTGATATTTCATTTTATTGGCTTCTATCTACAAAAATTATGAGTAATAAAGTTATGAGTAATGCTCTGGGTGTAAAGCTGGTGCAAGCGCTAGAATTAGAGCCTGCGTGTAGATGCTTTCTCTTGTTGCGTTATGATTGGTGAGTAGGCCAATTGCACCGCCTTTTTGTCGAATATTAGAGGTATTAAATAAGTCATCCATGACAAGACCAAGTTCTTCGCCATTTTTTAATCGTTTAAATACTTTATTTGGTAAAGGTAAGTTCGCTGAACGGCCTGTCATTAATGTATTATTTTTGCAATTAATGATAGCAACATAAGCGAAGGTCACTGCGCCCTCCTCAAATTCATCAACACCACCTTCCATTGCGACCAAATAATCAGCTGTTTTGGTGTATTGTTGAGCGCAATAGCGAACTCGATTTTGTGCGCCCAAACGTGTTTCATGCTCCGTCATAGGTTGATCTGCAACGCCAGATGACGCTGAAAAGCCTTCACACCGAATGGTATGGTCTGGAAAAGCAGCGGAAAAAGCATTTTTTGCCGAGTTCACTTTCACCGGATTAGTTGAACCTACAATGATGCGAATAATGCTAGACATGATCTTTCCTTACCTTTGGAGAATGGATTTGAAGTTTGTTAGTTTTTACTTTATTTCAGAAATAAAAAGGCCGCTATATACAAATAAATAGCGGCTCTCTTGGTTGATCTAACATTCCAATTGAATTGCTAAATAGCAATTCAATTTCTTTAGTTATGCTTGCCCTTTGATAATCGGCGTAGCACATACTACATCAGAGTTCTGTGCGCGATGTCTTAGTAAATGATCCATTATCGTCAATGCCAACATAGCTTCTGCGATTGGCGTTGCGCGGATACCAACACAAGGATCATGGCGACCTTTGGTGATGACATCAATGGCGTTACCAGAACGATCGATACTTTTGCCTGGAATCGTAATACTTGAGGTTGGTTTTAGAGCCATATGAACAATAATATCTTGTCCTGATGAAATGCCACCTAAAACACCACCTGCATGGTTAGTTAAAAAACCTTCCGGTGTCATCTCATCTCTATGTTCGCTGCCTTTTTGCTCAACAACGTCAAAGCCATCACCGATTTCAACGCCTTTCACCGCGTTTATACTCATAATCGCTTTCGCAATATCAGCGTCTAAACGATCAAAAACAGGGGCACCTAATCCAGGCATGAGGTTTTTTGCGATAACGGTAATCTTCGCGCCAACAGAATCACCTTCACGACGCAATGCTGTCATGTAGGCTTCAAGCTCAGGAATCGCGTCTGGATCAGGGCTAAAAAAACTATTCTCATACACTTGGCTAAGATCTTTTACTTCAAGCTTAATTGGGCCAAGCTGAGATAAGAAACCTTGAATTTCAATTCCAAATTGCTGCTTTAGGTATTTTTTAGCAATCGCACCCGCTGCAACTCGCATTGCAGTTTCACGAGCAGATGAACGACCGCCACCGCGATAATCACGGAAACCATATTTTTGATCGTAAGTGTAATCGGCATGAGCTGGACGAAATGTGTCTGCAATATTGCCATAGTCTTTTGAGCGTTGATCGGTGTTTTCGATCTGCAATCCTATTGGAGTGCCGGTTGTTTTGCCTTCAAACACACCTGAAAGAATCTTAACTTCGTCAGCTTCACGACGCTGTGTTGTGTGTTTTGATGTGCCGGGTTTGCGTAGGTTTAAATCATGCTGTAAATCCGCTTCACAAATCTCGATTCCCGGTGGGCAACCATCAACAATTGCACCTAATGCAATACCGTGACTTTCACCGAATGTGGTGACTTTAAAAAGTGTTCCAAATGTATTGCCAGACATAAGTTATTTTTGCTCTTGTTGTAGTTAGCTAAGTAGTAGTTCGCTAAGTTGTTCTTTTGTTAGGATGAAAACGCCATTACCACCTTGCTCTAACTCCACCCACATAAAGGAAATATTTGGGTAGGCAGCCTGTAGTGCGTTTTCTGTGTTCCCTACTTCGTATACTAATATACCGTCATCTCTCAGATAATGCGCGGCTTGAGCCAAAAAATCATGAGTAAATGTAAGCCCATCTTCACCTGATGTAAGAGCCAGCTCTGGTTCATTATGAAATTCTGCAGGGGCGCTTTCGAAATCTTCTGCGTCTACATAAGGTGGATTGCAAATAATCAAATCATATTGCTTACCAACTAAGGCTTTAAACATATCGGAATGAATAGCTTCGACTCTGTCTTCAACTTGATGTCGCAGAATGTTTTCGTTTGCCACCAATAGTGCTTTTTCACTAATATCAGTGATATCAACCTGAGCGTCTTCAAAAACTAACGCAGCTGCAATGCCTAAACAACCAGACCCCGTACACATATCAAGAATATTAAGAGGATAGTTTTTAAGCCAAGGCACAAATTCGCTTTCTAACAAAGCCATAATAGGCGAACGAGGAATTAAGGTGTCTTTGGTGACTTTGAACGGCAAGCCCATAAACCAAGCTTCACCTAGTAAATAAGGAAGAGGTTCTCGCTTTGTAATACGAGTTTGAACAAGCTTTAATATGTGTTTTTTCTCATCATAAGTAAGCGCACAATCGAGCATGTCACGGTCAAAGTCTAATGGTAGTTTTAGTGCTCCCATCACAAGCTGGACAGCCTCATCCCAAGCATTGTCAGTACCGTGACCATAAAACAAATCTGCTTTTTGGAAGCGGCTAAATGTCCATCGAATAAAATCTTTAATCGTTGATAGATCTTTAATGACTGTTTGACTTTTACTCATTATCTCTTCTTATTAATAGATGCACGATTATGCGAAAACGCATTATAACGATTATTCCTAAGCGTCTCTATATTGTTGCCTATATTCGACAATCTAATGATTTCATTAAGGAAATGCTGAAATTAATTTTTCATTCATTAACGTTTGCCATTCTTTCTCTATTGGCGCTTCAAATAACATACGTTCACCATTAAGCATGATGTCCAAACGTGTGGCATGTAAGCACAAACGCTTAAAGCCTAACGCTTTCGTTTCTTTCAACGACTCAATAGGTGAATATTTTTCATCGCCCACAATTGGATAGCCTGCGTGTAAAGTGTGAACACGGATTTGATGAGTTCGACCTGTTACTGGCTCACACTCAACCAGACTGTAACCTTCAAATTGTCTAACTAATTTAAATCTCGTTAAGCTTTCCTTTCCATCGGTGTGAACTTTTACAACTCGTTCACCCGACTTCAACTCATTCTTCAATAGTGGTGCGTTAACCTGAAGTTTACGTTTTGGCCAACTACCATAAACCAACGCCAGATACGTTTTTTGGACACCTTCTTTTTCTCGTAATGCCGTATGCAATTCTTTTAATACCGCTCGCTTCTTGGCAACCATAATCAGACCGGAAGTATCTCTGTCTAAGCGATGCACAAGTTCAATGAATTTTTCTAAAGGGCGCATTTGTCGAACCACTTCAACAAGCCCAAAGCTTAGGCCGCTACCACCGTGGACAGCCAATCCAGAAGGTTTATTTATAACAATTAGACCCTTGTCTTCATATACGATACGAGACTCTATCTCGTTTTTTAATCGATCAGATAAAGTGGGTTTTTCTGATTCCGGTGCAATAACAATAGGCGCAATACGAACTACGTCTTCGATTTGAAGACGGTAGTCTGGCTTAGTACGTTTTTTATTAACCCGTATTTCACCTTTTCTAAGCAAGTTATAAATCTTTCCTTTAGGTACTCCTTTTAAGAAGGTAACCAAGAAATTATCTATGCGTTGCCCCAAATTGTTCTCGTCAATGGTGACGTAACGAACCGCTGGGCGCTCTGCTGAGTTTTGTTCTGAGTTCGAGATAAGCAAAGATTGGTTTCCTTTATAATTGAAGCACTTAGTTTTTACTGTTATATTCTATATCGCAAAGGGTAAGAGGCAACAAAACACCTCGAAGATAAGATGAAGAATTGAATATAAATTACCAAAGCGACACTTTGGCACCTATCTTACCTTTGTAACAGTCAATCTTAAATAATAAACCGCATGATTCGGAAAAATCCGCTTCAGTGGAAGGAATTCTCATTATATTGCTCGACCGCGCGTTCGCGTCGTTCCATAAAAAAGCAAAGAAACGAGACCGCCTAAAGAAACTATTTAGTATTAATCACGGCAGCGACCGCACAAAAGCGTTTAACACAAGTAAACGAAACGCGTACTCCTCTTGCCAGAGAAGACTAAATGATTAGCTTTAGTGCTGAGTCAGATTTATTAATGGTTACCCTATCACTGCAGTGACTCTTTCGTTTCAGCTAACAGAGTTCACACATACAATGATTAGAATGCTTATAAATGCAACTCAACAAGAAGAGTTGCGCGTCGCCCTAGTTGACGGTCAACGTCTATATGATCTAGATATCGAATCCGGTTCGCGCGAACAGAAAAAATCCAATATTTATAAAGGTCGCATCACTCGCATTGAGCCGAGTCTTGAAGCTGCTTTTGTTGATTTTGGAGCAGATCGCCACGGTTTCCTTCCTCTAAAAGAAATCTCTAAAACTTACTTCTCTAAAAAGTCCAATCATGAAGGCCGAATTAACATCAAAGATGTGTTAAGCGAAGGTCAAGAAGTGATTGTTCAAGTAGATAAAGAAGAACGCGGTAACAAAGGCGCGGCGCTAACAACATTTGTTAGCTTGGCCGGTCGTTATTTAGTTTTGATGCCTAATAACCCACGTGCTGGCGGTATTTCACGTCGAATCGATGGTGATGACAGATCACACCTCAAAGAAGCAATGTCTGGCCTTAATACACCAGAAAATGGCGGGTTGATTGTTCGTACTGCCGGTGTCGGTCGCTCTACTGAAGAACTTCAATGGGATTTGGATTACCTAGATACGCTTTGGAATTCGATCACTAAAGCCGCTTCAGAAAAGCCAGCGCCTTTCTTAATTTACCAAGAAAGTAATATAGTGATTCGTGCTATTCGTGATTATCTTCGCGAAGACATTGGTGAAGTATTGATCGATGAAAAAGATGCTTACCAAGATGCGATCAACTTTGTTATGCAGGTTATGCCACATTTTAAATCGCGCATTAAAATGTACACGGATACAACACCTTTATTTAACCGTTTCCAAATTGAAAGCCAAATCGAAACTGCTTTCCAACGCGAAGTCCGTTTGCCTTCTGGTGGTTCAATTGTTATCGATCCTACAGAAGCACTTGTTTCTATCGATATCAACTCCGCTCGCGCAACCAAAGGCGGTGATATCGAAGAAACGGCACTACAAACAAACCTAGAAGCAGCAGACGAAATAGCTCGTCAATTACGCTTGCGAGATATTGGTGGCTTGGTGGTTATCGACTTTATCGATATGACACCAGTTCGCAATCAAAAAGAAGTTGAAAACCGCATGAAGAATGCGTTAGAAGCCGACCGTGCACGCGTCCAAATTGGCCGTATTTCACGCTTCGGTTTACTAGAAATGTCTCGTCAACGACTACGTCCATCACTGGGTGAAACCAGCGGTATCGTTTGTCCTCGCTGTAATGGACAAGGGTTTATCCGTGATGTAGAGTCGCTGGCTCTTTCAGTTCTACGCCTTATTGAAGAAGAATGCTCTAAAGAGCGCACGTCTCAAATTCGTGCCGTCTTGCCTGTTTCTGTTGCCACTTTCTTGCTTAACGAAAAACGAACCAACATTGCTAAAATAGAAAAGCGCAATAGTGTTCATATCATTCTTGTACCAAATCCTCACATGGAAACGCCACATTTCGAAGTGGAACGCATTCGTGATGACAGTTCAGTCGTTTCTCAAAATGAGAACAGCTACACGCTAGTGGAAACACCAGAGCAACCGCCATATGAACCGCGCCAGACGAATGAAAATGTTCGTCCACAAGCAGCGGTTACTAGCATTGCACCGAAATCACCAGCACCAGCGCACACAGCAACTGCACAAACTCCGACAACTCAAGCACCAACTGCACCAACTGCACGAAAAGCAAATAAACCGAGTATTTTCACTCGTATAATGAAAGCGTTATTTGGTGAGCCACAAAGTAAAGCAAACACGAAAAAAACAACGAAAACGAGTGCAAATACAACTACATCGAGTAATGAACGTAGTACTAGCAAACCAAGCACCAACACTCGCACAAATCGCAACAAGCGTAATGTAAAGCATCAGAACTCTGATCGCGATAACACGACAGAGAATAATCGCTCTACTCGTCAGTCTCGTAGAGAACAAGCTGAAGCAGGTTCAAAACCGAATAACAACAATCGCCGCAATAACAATAATCGCAGTAATAACAAACAAGAAACACCTGAAGCGAAAGTTGAAAAGCAAGAAGCTGCTGTAAAAGCACCTCGCCAACAACCAAGAGAAAAAGTGGTTCCTGAAGTTAAAGAACGTAAACGTGATCGCAATGACAATCGTCGTCGTAGCGGTAAGCTAAAAGACGAAGCTCTTGAAGCAACTAAGTTGCAAGAGCAAGAAGATGCGGCACTTATTGAAGCAGCACAATTAGCTGAAGTAGAGAACAACGAAAATGGTGATGAGCCACAACGTCGTTCTCGTCGTTCTCGTCGCTCTCGTCGCCCACAAAAAGATGATGCTAACACACAAGAAACAGCAGAAACGGATAACACTTCAGCAATTGAAGAAAAAACGACCAAAGCTGAAGCGGTAACAGTCGCCGATAATTCTAGTGAAGCAACAAAACCAGAAATTAAAGACGAAGCGGCCGTTGCTGAGAACACGACAGTTGAAAATACAGCTACTGAAAACACAGCAAAAACAGAAGAAACGCCAGTAAAAGCACAAGATGTTAAACCTGCCGTTGAAGCCGTTGAAGCCGTTGAAGCCGTTGAAGCCGTTGAAGCCGTTGAAGCCGTTGAAGCCGTTGAAGCCGTTGAAGCCGTTGAAGCCGAGAAGATAACAACAAAAACTGAAGAAGCAACACCTGTAGACGTATCTCCAACAGCGAAGCCGACAAAACCTAAAATGTCGGTGAAAGCTCAAATGAGAAAAATTGAAGCTCCTACTGAAGTGCTAGTTGAAGAAGCTACCCTTTCTGAAACAAATGCGGCGGAAGAAGTTAAAGCTACAGATTCAGTAGCAATAGAAACGCCTACTGAAGAAAAATCAGAAACAACAGCTGAAACAACAGCTGAAACAACAGCTGAAACAACAGCTGAAACAACAGCTGAAGAGAAACCAGCCACAGCAGGTCTCTCAACTCGAACACCTCGTCGTGGACGTGGTAAGCCAGCAGTACAACAAGCCAGCGCCCAGACTAAAGCGCCTGTTGAATTGCCTGCTGCCATTTTAGCTCAGCAAGAAAAGCTGCGTCAGGAACAGGAAGAAAAACGTAATGCGACTACTTCTCGTCGACGCTCAGCCGCAGGTCGAGTTAAAAATGACCCAAGGCTAGCACTTGAAGAAAATAAAGCCGCGGAAGCAAGTCCAGATACAAACGCAGAGTAATCTAACGTTTTATTTGAACCAAAAAAAGAGCCCGCATTTATGCGGGCTCTTTTGTAAATAAGATAAAATATATAATATCAATAGTCTAATATGAACATAGATCACGTATAGGTAAACCATAATGATCATTGATTTTTCTCGCTTTAAAGATTGGGTTCTTATTGGCGATTTATTTGGTGGAGCAACTACCGCAATCGTCTCTCTTCCTTTAGCTCTGGCTTTTGGTGTAGCCTCGGGGGCAGGAGCAGAAGCTGGCTTATGGGGAGCCATTCTAGTTGGTTTTTTTGCTGCGCTATTTGGTGGCTCCACGAGTCTTATCTCTGAGCCAACAGGTCCAATGACGGTTATCATGACCGCAGTACTGACTAGCATGATGGCAAGCAGTCCAGAAAATGGTTTAGCGATGGCATTCACTGTCGTCATGATTGCAGGTGTTTTTCAAATTACACTTGGTTATTTAAAACTTGGTAAATACATTACATTAATGCCGTACAGTGTAATTTCTGGGTTTATGTCTGGTATAGGCATTATTTTAATTATTCTGCAGCTTGCGCCATTCCTAGGGCACCCATCGCCATCAGGCGGAGTAATAGGGACAATTAGCGCCCTCCCTGATCTTATTTTCAATTTGAAATTTTCAGAACTTTTCCTCGGTCTTTTAACCTTAGGCGTACTATTTTATCTACCTAAACAATGGCGTCGATTTGTTCCGCCTCAGCTTGTTGCTTTGGTCGCTATTACGCTTGTTTCAATTATATTATTTAACAATGCCGATGTACGCCGGATTGGTGTTATTCCATCAGGTTTGCCTAGCATTCATTGGCCACATTTTGAAATGGCAGTCATTATTGAGATGATAATAAATGGCTTAGTGCTTGGTACATTAGGTTGTATCGATACGCTTTTAACTGCAGTTATTGCAGACAGTTTGACTCGTAAAGAGCATGATTCAAATCGCGAATTAATCGGTCAAGGTGTTGCAAATTTCTTCTCAGGCTTATTAGGTGGGTTGCCTGGTGCTGGTGCAACAATGGGAACTGTTGTGAATATTCAATCAGGAGGTAAGTCTCCTCTAGCGGCTATTGCAAGGGCTTTAATTCTGCTTTTGGTTGTTCTTGGTGCATCCAATCTAATCAGTCCAATTCCAATGGCGGTACTCGCTGGTATCGCCTTATATGTAGGGATTAACATTCTTGATTGGAGTTTTTTGAAGCGAGCTCACAAAGTTGCACTTTCGCCAACCATTATTATGTATGGAGTAATGGCTCTCACTGTATTTGTGGATTTGATGGTTGCCGTAGGTATTGGTGTTTTCATTGCAAACATTATGACTATTGAAAAATTAAGTCGTTTACAATCAGGTAATGTAAAAGCTATCAGTGATGCTGACGACGACATCTCTTTATCTGATGATGAAAAAGCCCTACTTGATCAGGCTGATGGTCGAGTTTTACTATTTTATCTAACAGGCCCAATGATTTTTGGAGCCAGTAAAGCGATAGCGAAACATCATAACCGCATTCATAACTACAAGGCCGTAGTATTAGACCTAAGCGCTGTTCCTATGATGGACTTAACTATTGGCCTAGCTTTAGAAAATGCGATTAAAGATGCGATAGAGGCAAACTGCGACGTTTATATCTTCAGTCCAAACGGGCAAACGACAGAACGATTAGAAAAACTAGGCGTTCTAAAACGCCTACCTCATAATGCATTTTGTGACTCAAGAAAGTCTGCGTTAACCCAAGCGGTTAACAATCTTAAATAATTAATAAAAAACACCCTTTAATAACAATTAGAGGGAGTTGTTACTTTCTTTTTAATTATCCTGAAGTGATTTATCGAATGGTCGTTGAACTCATTATTTTAGTTGCCATTTCAACACCAAATTCTTTTGCTAACTCTCTCCATGAATCTTTCTTAGGTTCGTAATTAATTGGTTTAGCATTAGGAAAACGAAGCTTCAACAAGTCATGAACACTTGATAATCCATCAATAAGACCAATATCTACGGCTTGATAACCAGTAAAGATCATACCGCTAAAAACATCGTCTGTTACAGTCAATCTATCGCCGCGACCATCTTTGACCGCTTTAATGAATTGCTGATGCGTTTCATCCAATACCGCTTGCCACTTTGTTGTTGCTTCTTCTGTCATTGGGGTAAAAGGGTCAAGAAATGCTTTATTTCGCCCCGCTGTAAACGTCCGACGTTCAACACCTAGTTTTTCAAGCAAGTTACTTGCATCAAAACCAGAAGAGATTACACCGATTGAACCCACTAAGCTGGCTTTATCTGCGTAAATTTCACTTGCTGCAGAAGCGATATAATACCCACCAGATGCGGCCATATCTTCAACAACGACAATTATTGGAATTTCAGGGTAAGTTTGTTTCTTAGTTTGAATCGCATCATAAATAATGCCCGAATGCACAGGACTTCCGCCAGGGCTGTTCATTTCTATAACAACACCAGTTAACTGACTATTTCGATATGCACTATCTAGTAAACCAACAAACTCATAAGATTCAATTTCTGAGTCAGCACCTATCACACCTCGCATTGGAATCATGGCAACAACATCACCGTCTAGGTTTACTTCAGGTAATTCCGAGCGTAAGAACCAACCTGCTGTAATGGCAAAAATGATAGAAAGAGTCACAAGGCGGAAGAATATTTTCCAGCGTCTAGTACGACGTTTCTCTATAAGGTTCTCACTCAGTGATTTTTCAAGTAACGACCAAATTTCTTTATTTGGATCTAGACGCTGTTCTTCTTGTGCGCCCTCCTCTTTATTCAGCTCTCCTTGCTGTTCAGTCAAATCTCTATTTTGTCCACGAGATGTTTTTTGATCTTCCTCTTCAGTCCAACTCATTTCTTATAATCCTAAAATATTTGTTAGTTCGTTAAAGTTGTTAATCAGTGCGTGTGGCTGGCAAGCTTTTAAGCGAGCCTCTTTATGTGCACCGTAAGTCACGCCAATACTCTTCATGCCTGCGTTTGTTGCCATGTTTAGATCGTATTCAGTATCTCCAATCATGATAGCCTGTTCTGGAGGCAAGCTTAGCTCAGCCAGAATATGTTCTAGCATTAATGGATGCGGCTTAGAAAGCGCCTCATCAGCACAACGAGTACTGACAAAGAAGTCTTTTGTTCCCGTAAGAGACATGGCTCTTTCTAGGCCTCTTCGACTTTTACCTGTTGCAACTGCCATTTTAATACCAGACTTTTTTAATTTATTTAATGTTTCAATTACACCTGCGTATGGGTCAGCAGGTGTTTGATCCTTAGCAACATAAGTTTTCTTATAGTGCTCAATAATGACACCCTGCTCGTTTTCAGCTAACTCTGGCCAAATCACCTGAACCGCTTTATCTAATGATAAACCAATGATGTTTTTTACGTCTTCTTTGTTACGTTGCGGGGCATTTGCTAATAGAGCCGCATGCAACATGCTTTGACAAATTGTATCGATGGAATCAAATAAGGTACCGTCCCAATCAAAAATCACTAACTTAACCATAGATACCTCTTAAGAATAATGGGCCGAAAGTGTACCATAGCGATAAATTACAATATAAGGATAGGTGATGACTTCTGGATATACATTAGAACAACTTTCTATAGATCAAAACGTTGAGTATCGTAAAGTCGTTACTCAGGCAGATGTACAAGCTTTCGCAGATGTTACAGGCGATACAAATCCTGTTCATCTGGATGCAGAATACGCAGCGACTACAGCATTTGGTAAAACCATTGCTCATGGCATGCTAACGGCTGGCTTCATTTCAGCAGCAATTGGTACCAAATTGCCTGGGCCAGGCTGTATTTATCTTGAGCAGACATTGAAGTTTCGTGCTCCTGTTTTTGTTGGGCAAGAAGTGATAACTACTGTTACGGTTACAGATATTAATGAACGCCGCCGTCGTGCAACATTGAAAACAGTATGTGAATGTGAAGATAAAGTAGTTGTTACAGGTGAAGCCACGATTATGCTGCCAGCAGCAACGGCTTAACTCATTGTTAAAGTAGATAGATGAACATCATAAAAAAGAGCGGCAGACCTATTGGCTGTCGCTCTTTTTTTGTTTGTGAATTGATTTCATCTGCACTAAGCTCTTTAAAGCCAAGGAATACCCACTTCACCAAGCCCCTCATGCCACGGCACTAAGGATAATGTAGGATTGACTGGCCAATCCCCCCTGATTAACTGAGTTACTAACAAAACAGAGGCAATCTAGATCAAGTTTCTTCCAAGTAGGTCACACTTCATTGATAAAGTGCATAATCGAGGAAAGAAAGGTCATTTGTTTAAAAAAGACTGGGATTTGTAAAGCAGTGAGAATATATTAATTATTATAGAAAATATATTTATGCTTAATAGCAAGAAGGTTTGCTTACCATCATGAAAACTCAATTACTTATGATCATTGCCGTGATTTTATCGTCTTTATTGACGATATCTCAACGCGCCAGTGCTCAAGAAGTAAGTCAGTTACGTTGGTTAGAGCCTAGTGTAGAGCAACGCTTTAATGAAGTCGTTGCGCCAGATCAAGAGTTAGGTTCTGATAATAATTATATTGCCTCAGCTTTTACTTCCAGTATTCCCTCCCTACCTTTACCTCAATATTTTTCGTATCGCTACATCCCTAATACAAAAAATATTTACGGAGACATCAACCCAAGAGCACCACCCTTTTCATCGATTTAACTTACCCATTCTTATCAATTTCTTTTTTATTGGGGTTCTATCATGAAAACATTAACTTATGTTTCTACAAAAAGCGTTAACGATCTTACTTGGCCTACAACTTACGACAATACAAACATATATTCTTCCGCATTATCTGTATTAACCGATTTCCAAACCGCTGGACCACGAGTTATTGAGTCAAATACTCGAGCTGACGAATTGGTTCAATTGATGAAAAAAGAACACGTCCGCATGAAAATCGTGGTTGATACGCATAACCATTTTGTTGGTGTAATCAGTCTTGAAGATTTATCTGAGGATGTTTTTATTAAACAAGTAGCTGAAGGTTATAAACGTTCAGAACTGATGGTTGCGGATTTGATGAGGCCAAAAGAAACGTTACTAGCATTATCGTATACATCCCTTAAGAATTCAGATATTGAATCGCTTTTATACAGCCAAAGAGAAAATACGCTACAGCACTTATTAGTTATTGATGAAGGAACAAAAACCATACGTGGTCTGATTTCATCTAATGATATTGTACGCCAGCTTAGATTAGACGTTGATGTCGCTTTTTCAAGCTTCGAACACACCTATCACAGTGCTATTTTAGGGCAGAAGTTTCAAAGCAGAAGCCTCAAGGTGGCATAACAAGAGTTAGAAACTCTTAGTTATGTCAATAAATCAAAATGCCTCCATACACTATATATGGAGGTATTTTTTATGCCTCTTTCTTTTCTATCCAGTAAAAATACGTATCCTCATCTTGCTCTTGATCGATAAGCTTATGCCCAAGAAATTGACAAAATTTAGGGATATCTCGTGTCGTAGATGGATCTGTAGCAATGACTTTAAGGATGTCTTTTGGCCCTATTTTTCGCATTTCTACATGCAGCATCATGACAGGCTCCGGACAAAGTAAGCCTGTTGCATCAAGTAAAGCTTGGTGTTCCATATTGATTCTCTTTCTATATAACTCAATTCGATAAAGTATTTTGGTATTGTTTAAATTCTGGTGATTGTTTATAAATCGTCAAATTAAGCCAAGTTTGCGTTATCTCAGCAAGATTCGAAATAGTATCAGAGATACTCTGATTTTGCTTTTTTAAGGTTTTAAAATCGTGATCGGCGCCTTCCACCCAAATAACTTTGACATTATTCGGTAATGATTGCTGACTAACCCAATCGTATGATCCAAGTTGATCCCTTGTTCCTTGAATAATCAAGCAAGGTACTTGTAGATTATCAAGAAAAGAAAGTCTGTTTTTTTCAGGCTTTCCTGCAGGGTAAAAAGGAAAGCCAAAACAAACGATAGCTTTGACCATAGATAAACTAGACAACTGAGTTGCTACGCGTCCTCCCATCGACTTGCCTGCGACAATACAGGCCTCTTCATTTTTAATGTTATTTGCAAATTCAGGAACAAGGTTTTTAAAGGGAGGTGGAGGCCTTTTTTTAGATTTGATTTGCTGCTCTTCCATATAAGCGAAAGTTACAGGGATTATGTTCTGATTCATTTGCTTTGAAATCGCAACGCCTAATGCATTCAAAAAAGCATTGCTGTGACCAGCACCAGCACCATGAGCGAGGTAAAAAGGTAAGTCTGTCATAATGAATTTATCTAAAAGTGATTTTGGCGTTGATTATATGAATGCTTAGTAGGTTATCCAACCCCATTTTGTTAAAAGGCTTATTTTAGAACAGAGCAATATCCCTTGATCTGGATCAGAAAACTCCTGATGGCTAAGGAGTAAAATTTCTATTAGAATTTTTAATAGGAACACATCATGATTTGGGATTCTTTACTTATTAATAAGTACGATTTATCAGGGCCTCGATATACGTCTTATCCAACAGCACCACAATTTAACTCAAGCATCAGCAAAATCGCTTTAATAGATAAGATGATGATACCGTCAGACAAAGCGCTTAGTTTGTATTTCCACATCCCATTTTGCGCTCACCTTTGCTACTACTGCGCTTGTAATAAGATTGTGACTAAACAATATGAAAAAGGTGCTGAGTATGTTGAATTGCTCGGTGAAGAAATGAGGTTACGTAGTCTGATGCTGGACCACACTCGAAAAGTTACACAACTTCACTTTGGTGGTGGCACACCCACTTTTCTTACTGAAGAGCTTATTCGCAGCTTATTTAATATCATTAATCAGCATTTCAATCTCATTACTGATGGGTCGCAAGATTACAGTATAGAAATAGATCCAAGAGAAATAACGACATCCAAACTTAAGCTACTTATTGAAATGGGTATCAATAGAATTAGCATTGGGGTTCAGGATTTTGACAACAAGGTTCAAGAAGCCATACACCGTATTCAGCCGATTAAGATGGTAACAAATCTCGTTGAAGATGCTCGCTCAATGGGCATTGAATCAATTAATTTTGACCTAATCTACGGCTTACCATTTCAATCGATTGAAGACTTTAGAGATACCTTGGATAAAGTGATTATTTTATCTCCTGACCGAATATCTCTTTTTAGTTACGCTCATTTACCAGAGCGCTTCAAGGCTCAAAAACGGATTCTGGATGAAAGCCTTCCTAGCTCAAGTCTTAAAGTTGAATTATTAAGGATGAGCATTGAGCATCTCATTTCAGCTGGTTACGAATATATTGGCATGGATCACTTTGCGAAACCAAATGACAGCTTAGCAAAAGCTCAAAGACAAGGTTTGTTACAGCGTAATTTCCAAGGCTATACTACCCACTCTGGCAGCGATTTAATCGCATTTGGTGTATCTGCCATTAGCGATCTAAATGGTGTTTATATCCAAAACCACACAGATTTAGATAAATATAGACACAGCATTGAAAAGGGACAATTACCTATCAATAAGGGCTATATTAGCAATGTTGATGACCGGGTTCGTCATCAGGTGATTATGACTCTTATTTCACAGTTTGAATTAGATACAGGAGTGATTGAACGAAAGTATAACATTAGATTTTTCGAATATTTTGCAGAAGAAGTTGATAATCTTATACCTATGATCGAAGATGGTATGATCAAAATAAATGATAATGGAATGCAGACCATTATTGGTGTTACAGACCGTGGTAGATTACTTATTCGCTGTATTTGTATGATTTTCGATAAGTATTTGGACAACCACATAAAATACTCAAAAGTTATATAGATTTGGGTCAGGGAGACTCTTATGACAACAACACACACACAACCACGGTTTAACAGTACGCTTACATCTCAATGTCAAAATTGCAGTTTAAGTGCTCTTTGCCTTCCTATTGCTTTAGCCGACGAAGATATAAACAAGCTAGATCAAATAATCGAACGTAAAAAACCTTTAAAAAAAGGAGATTTTCTCTTCCGTCAAGGCGAAACGTTTGATTCTGTTTATGCAGTTCGTTCAGGAACCTTAAAAACATTCAACATTACCTCCTATGGCGAAGAACAAATTACTGGTTTTTATTGTCCTAGTGAACTAGTTGGTCTGAGTGGAATAGATTCAAGCACCTATCCCGTTTCTGCCAAAGCTCTAGAGACAACAACAGTTTGTGAAATTCCGTTTAGTCATCTAGAAGACCTATCAGCACAAATCCCTTCTTTAAGGCATCAGCTATTTAAAGTAATGAGCCGTAAGATTTCTGACGATCAGCAAATGATGGTATTGCTAGGTAAAAAAAATGCAGATGAAAAAGTAGCGTCTTTTTTATTAAACCTTTCTAATCGATTTAAAAAACGAGGGTATTCTGCAAGCTCTTTTCGACTATCTATGTCTCGTGGTGAAATAGGCAACTATCTTGGCTTAGCGGTCGAAACAGTGAGTCGAGTCATTACCCGCTTCCAGAAAAGCGAACTAATACACGTAGACGGCAAAGAAATTGAGATAGTCAACTTCCCTGAAATGCAAAAACTCGTAGGGATTACGAGTGATTGTGGTAAAATTGACAACATTTGATTGATAAACTAAGGCGTTATTGAATATGCTCTACGATGATTTTTATGTTAAGTCTCTAATCCAAACAGTAGAAGATTGGCCAAAAGAAGGCATTAGCTTTCGTGATATCACTCCTATCTTTAGCGATCCTAAAGGTATGAGAATGGTTGTTGATGCTTACGTTCATCGTTATATGTCTACAGACATTACTCATATTGCTTGCATTGATGCACGCGGTTTCTTGATCGCAGCAGTACTTGCTTATGAACTTCAAAAACCTCTTATTTTAGTACGTAAGAAAGGCAAATTACCTGGTAAAACAATTTCACAAAAATACGACTTAGAATATGGTGAAGCAGAATTAGAAATTCAAGAAGGGGCTGTTAAAGCTGGTGATGAAGTTTTGTTATTTGATGACTTGATTGCAACTGGTGGAACCCTGTTTGCAGCAATAAAACTACTGACTAAGCAAGGAGCTAATATAAAAGAAGTAGCCGCTATTATAGATTTACCCGACCTAGGTGGCAGCCAGAAGCTGAGAGACAGTGATATTCCTGTCTTTTGCCTTTGTGCTTATGACGGAGATTGATTTAAGTTTTATTGCTTAATTTTAAAAATAAAAAAGGTGGCATTAGCCACCTTTTTTATTTGTAAAACCTTATACTTTAAACGATTAAAAATCGACTACCGCACCTACAGAAAAGCCTTTATTTATCTCTTTTCGACTATTATCATCATAGACAACAACTGTATTTCCATAATTGATATAGGCACGTGAGTTACGCATTGTCATGTACTCAAGTCGAAAGTCATAAGTATACGTATGATTTAAATTAGAAAAAGACAGGACTTCAGGTGAATAGTAGCCAGAGCCATATATACTAATGCGATTGGCTTCTTGAAGAGTATATCGATACCAACCACCAAGACTCAATGCTGCCGACAGCTCATTATCGCCATCATTTAAATCCGCATCTATAACATATAAGCGAACACCCAAACCTACCTGCAATGGACCGCCGGCCCCTTCAGAGTCTTCTACAGTTAAACCAACATGACCTGTCGATGAACTTCCATCTGAGTCGTGAGTAATACCAGCATTAAAGCCGAAACTTCCTAAATCTAAATTAACATCACCTTGCACAGTGTCGTTTGTTAAACTCACGCCCGCTGTTGATGCATACACTACGGAAGATCCTAAAAAACCTAAAGTTAACAATAGAGCTTTATACGTAAGATTCATTTCTATCATCCTATAATGAAATAATATTTAGTCGGTCAAAAGCTGATGCGGTTTGCTTCAAACCTTTAAAATCAAATAGTTCTGTATCTGCTAAATGCGATGGAACCACATTTTGAAGTGCAGTAAACATAGAATCGGTTCTACCAGGGTAGTCTTTGTCCCATTTTTGCA
The DNA here is from genome assembly GCF_000521805.1 of Marinomonas ushuaiensis DSM 15871. Taxonomy (GTDB): domain Bacteria; phylum Pseudomonadota; class Gammaproteobacteria; order Pseudomonadales; family Marinomonadaceae; genus Marinomonas; species Marinomonas ushuaiensis. The sequence continues at coordinate 48,334 of NZ_JAMB01000003.1, read as the reverse complement.
ACATGTCTTTAATGACTTGTCTTTGTAAATTGTCCTGTGACCCACAAAGATTACAAGGAATAATTGGATATCCCTTCATTGTTGCGAAAGTTTCTATGTCTTTTTCTTTACAGTATGCCAAAGGACGAATAACAACATGCTTACCATCATCGCTCAATAATTTTGGCGGCATAGACTTCAATTTTCCACCGAAAAACATATTTAAAAACATGGTCTCTAAAATATCATCTCGATGATGTCCAAGAGCAATTTTAGTTGCACCAATTTCTTCAGCAAAACCATACAAAGAACCACGCCTTAGACGAGAACATAAGCCACAAGTGGTTTTCCCTTCAGGCACAATGTCTTTGACTATACTGTAAGTGTCGCGTTCCAAAATATGAAAGTCCACACCTAACTCTTCTAAATAAGCAGGTAGAATATGCTCAGGAAATCCCGGCTGCTTTTGATCTAGATTGACAGCAATAATACTAAAATCAATTGGAGCACTGGCTTGCAAATTTCTCAAAATCTCAAGCATGGTGTAAGAGTCTTTACCACCAGATAAACAAACCATAATTTTATCACCCTCTTCAATCATATTGAAGTCAGCAATAGCTTGGCCTGTTAATCTTCGGAGACGTTTCTGGAGCTTATTTTGCTCCAATTTTTCTTTAGGTCGACTAGATAAATCCATGATAAATACGCTATAAACAAAACGCGCTTATTTTACTATAAGGATAGCGTTATCGCATCAAAAATGGATGAGATAACGCAAAAGTGCATGAAAAATCACTTTTCTTAGCGCGGCTCTAGATTGATATTTGGACCAATGGCTAAAAACTGCAACGTAGATTTACAATTTTTACAAATATATTGTGTACCACGAAGCGATCTTGTATGTCTCTGCTTAGTAAAATTATGCTCCTGACATTCACAATAGTACTGGTAGGTTTCTTTTGGTACTGGCGTATCAAAAGTATGTGTCCTATCCGGTTTGATTCCATATACTTTCATCATGACAGCCTGCCATTCTTTTCCATGTGGCTTTACATTACCTCCATAAATTTGAAACACAATGATATGAGCCACTTCATGAGGAACCACCGTACTTATAAATATTTCTGGGTCTTGCTGATACATAAAGTAATTAAATCTGATTTCATTTTTTTGTAGATGCGCAGTACCAGCAGCCCGCCCTCTTTGCTTGAAATTACAACTAGAACGCTTAAATGAATTACCGAAGAATGCATCTGCCTTATCGAAGCATAAGTTTACGCTCTCAATCATGATGTTCATTGCATCTGGATTTATATGATTTTTTTGAGAGGATAAAGCCATTACCCGATGACCTTTTTAATATCAGGTTCTTGTACGATTTTTATCAGCGCCTCAGCAAAAATAGCGACTTTGTCTTTTGACAATCCTGTTAATCTACTTAATGATGCTATGGAGTTTGGTTTGTGCAAACAAATAAGTCTAAGCTGAGAATCGCTTAACGCTACATCTGAACAAGAATGCTTCCAAGACAAAACTCGATGCCAATTTACATTATCACTCAAAAGCTGATCTTCATTTAATATTGGATAATAACGCTCGCTAGACATAATAATCTGAACATCGCCTTTTAAAACTGCTCTGGCTTTTTCATTAATGTGAACAGTAAATAGACTGGATTGTCCCAATGTGATGTATTCATAGGCAATCAGGTGTCTGATAATAGATTTCCACTGAGCTTCGGCAAGCTCTTTCCCTTTACCAAATAATGACAAAGATTCTGCTTTTATGAGATTCGTTGCTTTTGTCCTCTTCCCTAATAAAGTTTGAATCAATACAGAGAAGGGTTGAACTCCTTTGGTGTGATAAATAAGAGACAAAAGCTTTTGACTGGCTATAGTCATATTACTTTCTGACTTACTCCCAAGGCATCTGTCACAAAAACCACAATCCAGAACGTCTTCATCGAAATGAGAAAGTATATTTTTTCGCCTACATCCACGGCCTTCTAGGATGCGAAAAAAATCCATTAAACGCTGCGTATCACTTTCAGCGCCAGACGGTTGCAAAGCAATAAATTGCTGAGCCTGCAACATATCTTGAAGGCCATATAATAAAAGAGATTTAGCCGGTTTACCGTCTCGACCAGCACGACCCACTTCCTGAAAATAAGCTTCCGGACTACTCGGTAAATCTACATGTACAACAAAGCGAACATGCGCAATGTCTATCCCCATTCCGTAAGCTGTTGTTGCCACCATGATTGTGCCATGCTGCTCAGAAAACAATTTATGATTTACTTGCTTCTCTGAATCTGTCATCGCCGCATGATAGCTTAAACTAGGCAAACCTAACGTGTTAAGCCAATGTGCTAACTCTTCTGTTTTTTTTCTAGATCGGCAATAAATAATACCGCTCTCACCAGGCATCTCATTATGGAGAAAGTATAAAATCTGCTGTTTGGCTTTTCTCTTTTGAGCAATTTGAATATTAATATTAGAGCGATCAAAGCTACTGCGCAAAACAAGACAGCTTTCTAGCTGTAGAGATTCTTGAATAGAGTTGATTGTATTTTTATCTACGGTGCCAGTGAGTGCAATAATAGGCACAGTTGGAAAAGCAACTTTCAATTGTCCAAGCTGGCTGTACTCGGGCCTAAAATAACTCCCCCACTGAGAAATACAATGAGCTTCATCGATGGCGAATAGAGAAATTTCGAAGCTATGCAAAAAACCCATGACAGAAGGCTGAACTAACTTCTCAGGCGACAAGTACAGTAAATCGATATGGTTATGTCGTAAGGCTGAAACTAAGTCGTCTTGCTCGCCGGGGTTTAATGTTGAGTTTAGAAACTTTGCGCGAACCCCTTTTTTATTTAATTCTTCGACTTGTTGTGACATCAAAGACAATAACGGGCTAACAATAACCGCGACACCATTTTGGATAAGTCCGGCCGCCTGATAAGCCAAAGACTTCCCTCCACCTGTTGGCGCAGCTAACAAAACATCTTGGCCAGAACACAGCGCATCGATTGCTTCTTCCTGCAATGGACGGTATTCAGCGTGGCCTAAACGGGAAAGTACCTGTTTCTTTAAATTCATTTCGGAATTATCCCTTAACAAGGCACTTTCTGCATCGATTTTTCACCTTCTTTTCGCTAGAATCGAATACTAAATCCGCATTAAGGAAGTATTTACATGGCGCACCAACCTCTTGATGACCTTGAGTTAGAAACATTAGAGAATTTTTTAGAATCAGATCAGGTTCATGAGGAATGTCAGAACTTTGTGATGGCTCATGGTTTCTTAACCGCATTATCTATTTGCCCTGTTAGTATTCCTGAAGAGAAATGGCTACCTGTTATTTTTGAAGACACTCCTCAGTTTGAAAATGAAAAACAAGAGAAACAAATACTTCAGTATTTATCTCGCCTTTTCTTAGATATTCAAAAAGAACAAGAGTCAGAAGATGGCTTTTTAATTCCTTGTGAATTAGAAATGGGCTCATCACCAGAAGAGCTAAGTGAGCTGCAAGAATGGGCTACTGGTTTTATGGAAGGCGTTTTCATGACCGAAGAAAATTGGTTTGAATCTGAAAAAGAAGAAGTGGTTGCTGAACTTCTACTACCTATTATGGTTGCATCCGACTTATTTGATGACGAAGAAGTTGTCCAAATTCGCTCAAGTGAAAAGCTTACTAATTCTTGTATCGCTCAAATTCCAGAAGTTGTGACAGATCTATTTTTAGTGATGAGGACTGAGCCAGAAAAGCGCCCATTCCCAAAAGCTTCACCAAAATCTAAATCACAGGGCAATAAAAACAAAAAAAAGAACGGTAAAAAATCATAAAAAAATACTCACTTGTATTATGCAAGTGAGTATTTCTAAGTGCGATAAATGTTAATCATCCAATCGAGTTGAATTCTTCCAGGTACACTTCGCTTGCGAATGTTTAGCACACTGATCGATCTCCGATATCAGGATTTATTTTTTATTCTCTCCTCCATGGCATTTTGGTGAAGAAGGGGCAAGCGCATTACGCTCCTCCCACTCTTCAATGGAATACAAATGCATTGCAAGCGCATGAATCATTGTCATTTCTTCTTTTAAAATCCCATAAACAAGCTGATGGCGCTGAACAAGCCTTTTACCTTTAAAAGCATCTGTTACTAGCACAAGCTTAAAATGAGACTCACTGCCTTCCGGCACATTATGCATATAACTCTCGTTTTCAAGAGTTATATGATGAACTCTCACTTCATCTTTAATTCGTTGATCAATTTGATCCTGTACCTTCATATTTTTCTCTATTATATCGTTGGTAGAGTGTCTAACTGCCCATTAAGGAGCACTTGCCCTTTTTCTTTTGGATAGGCAACATCAATAGACACCGCGCCACCTTCGCGCCATACACTAATAATCGTGTCCATATTTGCCGCCATAACAGCACGCTTATCATCAGGCGCTGCGGCAATAACTTGTAGACCAATATCTTTCATAAAGCCCATGCAAGTTGATGTCTTAACCATATCAATTTTATTGAATGCTTCATCAAACATAGCTAGCGAGAACCCACCAACAATATCGCCATCCATTGTTTCATGTAAGCGGTAAGTAGTAGATAACGCGGCAGCAATGGCCAAATAGAATGGAATCTGATGCTCACCACCAGAACCAGTCTGAATGCGCTGACTCAATGTAGTTTTCTTATTGCCTTCGCCATCAAGAATATCAACTTCAAAGTTGTAGAACTTACGATAATCTGCGAGATCTTGTTGTTTTTCCTCATCAGAGATTAACTCTTGAATAGAAGTAATGGCACGAACATGTTCAGGGTCATCACTTAAATGAGGATCAAACAACCCTCCTACATTAGCTTGATCCTGATCGCTAAAACGCTTAACAAGATCAAGAATATCTTTCATATCACCATTTGGGTAATAACGAAATTGATAGATTTCATGGTTAAACGGGCGACGCTTAAGACTGTGATTCAACTCTTTAATAATATGAGCTACTTGATCCAAAGAATCCTTCAATTTAGAAACATAATCAGAACGGAATGTTTCTTCTGCCTCTCGGCGTGCTAATTCAGCTCGTTTGGCGTATTTCGCCAACTCTGTTTCACTCAAAACATCAATTTGATAAGAAACATAATGCTCAAACTCTTCAAATTTAGATTCTAAATAATCCAATTGAGTATCATTATCTAGGTTTGCCTGATGATACTTAGAGTAATGATCAGCCACTTCCTTACGAACTTTTTGGTCAAAACTGCGAGCTTTTTCGCTGGCTTTGTCAGCTCGACTAATTGACTCTTTATAGATGGCTGCTCCATTTACCATGCTGCTTTCTAATAACGCATAGCGCTCACTGGCAAATTGGGCATTGTACCTTGGATTAGAAGTTAAGCGATTTCGCTCTTCATCAAGTGCGGCCAACGCTGAACTTAATTGGCTTTTTTGTGTGTTTAACGCACCAAATTGCTCTGAAATTTGCTGACGCTCACGATCTCGTTTCTTCTGTTCCAGCTCAACATTTGAGATACGAACTTTTAGCTCTTCAATTTTTTCTTGAAGATCCGTATCGTCATGTTTCTGTAATTGAGCAATTTCAGTTTCGACAGAGTCTAATTCTTGCGTTAATCGTGTAACAGTATGGCTCGCATTCCCGATCGATTCAGTATCAAACTGATTATTTGCCATGATACGACCAAGCAAGGAGTCTGCTTGCTCAAGGCGTTGATCCGCTTTCAGGAAAGACATCAATTCGCCACTTAACTTGGCAAGTTGAGTTTCTCGTGATTCGCGCATTCCGTCAGTATTAATACCAACCATCATATGAGGCACTGAGCGAATCGTAGAAATAGTACCTGACAATTTCAACATACCATCCGCAGTCATTGCGCTGTCTTCACGTAAAAGTTCACGCTCTGTTTCTACTGGTTTAATACCACCTAAACGACGATTTAAATATGCCTGAGCGTGATCATTGTTACAGCGAATAAAACGCAAAGCTGAATTTTGATCCCCACGATTTAACCAAAGCCTTGTTTGAGTTGTATCAACAACACGACAGCCCATTAGTTGACGACGGTGAGCACGAAAAACACGAATAGCCTCTTCTGCATCTTCCGGCTCTACAATCAGAGCTTCACGTTGAGCGCCTAAATAGCCTTCAATAGCGTCTTGCCATTTACGATCAGTCACTTCAGCTAAGTGACTTAATGGCGTCGCTGTAATGTTGGCATCTTTTAGTAAAGCAATTAAACGTTTTGTATTCTGAGACAATGGACTCACGCCACCCTTCAAAGATGACACGTCAGACTCTAATTGCTTACATTCGTCTTTTAAATTTAAAATTGTTCGGTTTAGCTCTGAACGCTGACCAAATACTTGTGCTTTTTCTTTATCAAGCAGTGCATTAAGGTCATTTAGCTTTTGCGTCAGAGGCTTAAGGTTGCCTTCAACACGACCCTCTTCTGTGATCAAACCATCAAACGCAGAAAACTCTTTTACTAAGCTCATTGTTTCTTTGGAAACTAAGTCCTGAAACGAGGTAAGAGATGACAGCAATAAAGTAAGCTGACGAACTTGTATAATAGCTTTCTGATCTTGTTGCCCCTGCAATACCAGTAATTTTTTACTTTGTTCAAGTTGCTGTAATTTCAAACCAACATCTGAATGTTCGTATTGTTGTTCAAAGCGCAGCAACTGACTCTGTAATTGCTTCAATAAGCTAGCTTGTGTTGCCAGCTCTTCTTCAATTTCTTCTTCTCGCTCTTTTTGTAATTCATACTGGTCTTGAATGTCATCTTGCTTGCTGCCAAGTTCATCAAAACGTGCTTCCGTTGCTATCCATTGATAATTAACGGCGGCCTGCTCTTGCTGGTGTTTTTTCTCGCAATCTACTTGGATGAGCTTTAAATCATCGATTCGCTTAGACACTTCTAAGGTTTTCGCTTCAAGATGGCGATATTCATTTAAAGATTTCTGATACGCACCAACCTGAAGAGGCGCTTCGGCCAAAACAAAATCTTGAACAAATCGAGTTGGGGAAGCGATCGGGACAAATTTAAGCGCATTTTTGAAATTTTTCAAAAAACTATCAAGCGTAATCAACTTATCTGAACTAGGGCTTAACTCATCAAGATATCGGTTGATATATTGAGTCGCTGAGGCACTACCTGACTTAATGTAAGGGTCAAGACAGATTTTCTTTAGCGATTCACGTACTTCAATCCAAGGCTTGGCTTTGTAACTTTTACCTTCCATTGCATCGATGAAGTCAGATTTTTTTGCGCCGTAATTAGGCAATACAAAACGACCGAGCACATCTTCTTCTGGTGACGCTAAAGAAGCACTTAGTGCCAAACCAACTGTAGATTCATTACCTGAAATACTGTCTTCAAATACCAAAGCTAAATAGCTAGTTGCATCTTGTCTTGGCTGAGTGCCAAATACTTTTGCACTGGCTTGACCTGAATCTATCATACCCAAAATATAAGATCGGATACTTCGACCACTTGCTTTACCGTCGTTTGCACTGGCGTTGTAATTTAGATGTCGCTTACTTGCACCTGTTAATACTGTTTGAATAGCATCCAATAAAGACGATTTACCAGAACCTGTCGGTCCGACAATCGCTGTATTACCACGAATGTTGATTTCTTCTGCACCAAGTAGGTACCAATTTACTAATACGATTCGATTGAGCTTTTTCATATTTTGGCCCTAGTCCTGGTTAGTTTCTGACGTTGTTTCGACATCTAAATCTGATTCAATATCATCTTCATCAGGGTCGGCACCATTAAAGGACTCTAGCTGTCTCAAATAGGCTTCTGTAACGATAAGTCGAACAACTGGCGTAATGTTAATTATTTGATTTTTACTGTCTTCTTCATAAGACTTACCACGAATCAAAATGCCATGACGATTAAAAAGAGCCAAAATATCTTTGAAGCGAGTTTCACTTGGAATTTCTCGTTTCACAAGATTTACAAAGCGATCCAATATGATGTGAGTATTGGTCGCCACAAATCCATTGTCTACCTCAAAGTTTTCAATTTTTTCTTCATAAATCTGACGAAGCACTAACAAGAACAAAGTTTCATCCGTTTTCAAACGAACAAACGCTTCTTTTTGGACGGGTAATACTCCAGCCAAACGCTCGTTTTCATTTATGTAAAGTCTCATGCCTAAAGCATCAAATAATTGGTCAAAGTAGTCTTGGTAAGCTTCCAATAATAAATAATGCTTACGCTGCCCATGCTTAAAAGCACTCGCAAACTGATTCGCAATAATAAAGTTAGCTGTCTGTTGGAACTCTTGAGCGTCTTTACCTGACTCTTCCACTACTTTTTTTAATTCTTTAAGCATTACGCTTTGCTCCTACGTACCACATTAAATTCGCGACATTCAACGAACCCATGTACATCCAAATACTGATTGGTAAAGTGTATTTCAAAATAATCTTCGAGTTTTTTAGCGGTTACACCAAGTGAACCTATGTATCGCAAATGGTCGAAACAAACAAAATCTTCTACGGACTCAATAGTGAAATCTAGAATATGTTTGTTTTTATCTAAGGACATTTGCTTTTCTAAGTAACTTTGCATTTTTGGTATGGTTACTTGTCTAGCTTCATGGAAGCGACGTTGTCGATCTCGAATCTTTATGGCGTCAGCTGATACTTCTGTTGGCGTCATTATTCGTGGTGGTGGTGGTTCACGTCGTTTAGTTGGCTGTGCGGCAGATGAGACACCAACAAAACGAGCACCGACGACTTCTTTCAAAATCGGAAGTTTTTCGTACTTAGCTACATCTGAAATTATTCCTGCAATTTTATTCGCCATACCAGGACGAGAACTGTCCATATAGCGAGCCGTGTCTGCAGCACGTTTTTCTAATCGGTATCGGTATTCATCAATGCGCTCTAAGCGTTGTTCTATATTGCCAAACGTTTGCATAATGTCTCGACAATCTTTTTCAACCATGGCTTGCGCTTCCGCCATAGTGATAAGCTGCTGATCAACATAACATTGAGCAACTTGCCCAAGTGTCTCAGGATTAGCTAAAAAGTCTTGAGTTAATTCTAAAATTTGTCGTCTAAAGCGAAACGGGTTATTGCTTGTCTTGATGGTTTTATAATCGGCAATTAGAATACCTTCTACAAACAAATCGAAGAACCCAGCCACAATGGCTTTCGGGTCTCGGCTTGCAAAAAGCTCTTTTTGTAAGCTTCGAATACCAAGTAATATTTGATTAAGATGTGCGGAGAAGTCTCTTGACGCTTCTGCTGACTGGCGTAATGTAACACCACGTTCCTTAGGCTGCTTGGCGACTGCTTCTAAATTACTGAGTATGCTTAGCACTGTAGCGCCATAGTTGCGTTTACCATGGCGACTTATTTCCACCAAAGATCGAAGAAGCATAGATATCTGCGGTGTCATCAAAACACTCACACGATAAAGCTCTTGCTCTTCCACCAGCCAACCAGTGTTCACAAGGCGATGATAAATTCGCAACGCATAATCATGAATGGTCTTTGGTGACTCGAATGATTCTTTTTGATCATCATGCCAAGCAAAAGTATCCACTTTATGCAAAGTATCTTCTATGGATTCGATGATCGTCGATTTATCTTTTATAGGGTCTTCAGCATGATCATAAAAGATCTCAGCAAGATCTGTTAGTACCGCCTCTATCAACGCTCTATTTGAACCGCTTAATGCCTGGAATATTTCATCAGGTAGATGTTTAAATAACATTAATTCGGCTCCATGAATCAACTAAAAAAAGCAGCATTTTAAACCTTACCTAAATGATTGGCGATAACCGTCTGCATCGCTTCTTTTACTAATGAATCATCACCAATAGGTGGTAGTAACTCTATTCGTAAGTTTTCACGCTGCAGAGCATCTATTTGCTTAGGTACATCGTGCCTTAAATGGCGGCCTACCGCTAGAAAAAGAGGCAATACAGCGACTGTATTGAAATCACCTTTAAGTCCTGCAACAACATCTTCCAGCGATGGCGATGTTAATTCCATATAAGCAAGACTAACGTTACCGTCACCATAGACTTTGCTAACTTGCTGATACAAAGATTCGAAAGGTTCTTTCCAAAGAGGATCTGGACTTCCATGAGCAAGAAGTATGATGTGATCGTATTCTTTACGTAGCATCTTAATACCTAATGTTTCTTGATGACCCATTTTAGCTATCCTATTCCAGAAAAAGAAGGTGCATAGCAAAAATACCTTACAATCTTCTAACCAAAAAACAGAAAAAGTCATGAATACTAAATTAGTAGAAGGTATTGATCCTATTTCCTTTTTCAAACGTAATAAACAAATAACTCCAATGTAGAAGGTACAAAACATGAATATTTTGATCTCTGGAGCAACAGGGTTTATTGGGTCCTCTTTGATAGAGAAATTATTACACGCTAATCATCGTATTTACGCGATAACAAGAACAGAGAACCCTAAATTACATTCAAACGTAAAACAAATACGTTTAAATGCCATTGCTTCACTAGATCAAGAGTTTGATGCTTTCATCAATCTTGCGGGTGAAAATATTGCGAGTAAGCCTTGGACCAAAAAGCGAAAAAAAGAATTGTACGATAGCCGTATACACTTAACCAACCAAGTTAGAGCGAGTCTAAAGTACCCTCCTAAACTTGTTGTCTCAATGTCGGCTGTGGGTTTTTATGGTGTGGCAAAAAATGAAATTTTTGATGAATACACATCACCTAAACAGGGCTTTTCTCATGAGTTGTGTCGTGATTGGGAAGACTCAGCTAACGCATTTTTTAACGAAGATACGCGTGTTGTTATATTTAGGTTAGGTGTCGTTCTTGGCGTTGGTGGTGCTCTTGATAAAATGAGAACCCCCTTCCTATGTGGTTTAGGTGGTCCAATTGCAGATGGTCGTCAATGGTTTTCATGGGTTCACATTAATGATGTTAATAAAGGCATTACAAACGCCATAGAAGATGAAAGTTTTATTGGTACCTATAATCTTGTAGCACCACAACAAGTAGAGCAAAAAGCGTTTGCTAAGTATTATGCTTCAACACTAAAGCGCCCTGCTTGGGTCACTATACCAAAGTTTGTATTTGATTTAATATTTGGTGAGATGGCCTGCTTACTTACACATGGAGCGAGAATAGTTCCAGAAAGATTAAGCAAACAAGGATTTGAATTTGAATTCACAAAAATAAATGAGGCATTACACGATATCGAAAGGCAGTACCAATTGCGTTAACGTTTTTTCTTTAACTCAGGCAAACCTTTATTATCATTTAATGTGTTGGTACATTTTGGATAGGTAATACATCCCCAGAAGTAACCATTCTTACTTTTTTTCCTAACTAAGTAATGACCACAGGCTCTGCACGGGTATTTTTTTGTACTTGATGGAACACCATTATCATCTTCCACAGTAACCTTACAATCAGGGTAACTAGAGCACCCCCAAAAAGTATTATCCTTAAATGTTTTTTTCCTTAGCGGAGCCTCGCAGGCAGGGCATAAATATCGTTTAGCCCTTACTGGCTTCCCAGCTTCATTGTTTGCGGTGTAATTACAAACTGGGTAAGACTCACACCCCCAAAACGCTCCATTCGCGCCTTCTTTCAGCACTAATAAGCTTTCACATTTTGGGCAGCGATAGCGCACTTTTGCCGATGTAATGTGCGCATCACCTTGCTCTAGAAATTCTTGCTCCCAGTTAGAGGCAGAATGTGTATTTTTCTTAATTTCTTTCGCTGACACAAGTCTTACTCTTAATATGGTTCAGTAAGTATTTCCAGTCTTTTAAAATAGAATAACTATTATTTAGAGTGTTATTATTTATAACAAAGAGCGCTGTCCTCTTCACATTTTTCGTCTCCAACATACTCACGTATTTTTGACGCTCCTTTCCGCGCGCCATCAGCTGTAGCGTTTCCTACTTCTTTCATTTTATCCCAAACAACCGCACCGGTTTCTTTTGTGTCCTTGGAAACTTTATTGCCTATTTCAGAGGCCTTCTCACTAACTTCTGATGCTTTATTAGATGCACTAGAAGTGATTTCAGATGTCGTTACCTTAGTTTTTTCCCAAAGCTCAATAGCTCCGTTTTTTACCTTGTCAATAGAACTCTCGTCGGCTTGAGCAAAAGGAGATGCGAAAATAAGCAAACTTATCATAACCTTAATATACTTCATGATACTTCCTTCATGCTTTTTACTAGAGGAGTCTTTAACCAGGTCATCAATTCAGATATGTCAGTTAAGGACTCTAGTTGCGGGTAATTTAATAATACATCTTCCGTTACTTCTTCATGAGCCCAAGTACTGTGATATGGAACATGAAGCGCTTGAGCGCCAATATCTAAGACAGGTAAAATATCTGATTTCATAGAATTACCTACCATAAGAAAACTCTCAGCTGACACCTTATGTCGTTGAAGAATCTGCTCATAAGCATTGGCATTTTTATCGCTAACAATCTCAATGGCATCAAAGTAATCCGCTACACCAGAGCGTGCCAGTTTACTTTCTTGATCTAACAAGTCACCTTTCGTTATAACAAAGAGCTGAAAATGCCCTTTCAAACTAGACAGCACCTGTTCAACATTTGGTAATAACTCAACAGGTGACGACAACATGCATTTAGAAAGCTGTATTATTTCGTGTATCTCGCTCCCGGTTACTCGGCCTTCCGTTAGCGTAATCGCCGTTTCTATCATAGAAAGCGTAAAACCTTTAATGCCGTATCCGAAGTTTTCTAAATTCTCAATTTGAACGGCATTCAAATGAGATCGAATATAACCCTCATCATGATATGGCGTTAACATCCGAATAAACTCATCTTGAGCATGAATGAAGATCTCTTCATTTCGCCAAAGTGTATCATCAGCATCAAAGGCTATCGTTTCAATACTTTTGCTATTCAGTATCATGTTATGTCCATTGTTTTGTATTTTTTTCAATCAAATTGAGATAAAGCGCAACTTGATCAGATGAGTCATTCAGAGCCGTAATGTAATCAAACGCAAGACCGCCATTATGTTTAAACTCATCCCCCAGCTCTAGAGTGATCTCTTCCAATGTTTCAATGCAATCAATTGAAAAGGCTGGGCTGATTACATTGATCTTCTTAATCCCCATAGAAGGAAAAGATTTCAATGTTGCGTCAGCGTAGGGCTTTAGCCATTCTTCACGTCCAAATCTAGATTGATAGACATGTGTCCAATCGTCATCTTCTAGTTCTAATTCCTCAGCAACCAACCGACTAGTGGTTTCGCAACGGCGCGCATAAGGGTCGCCATTCGTGACATAACGCTTTGGAATGCCATGATATGAAAGTACCAAGTGACGACGCTCACCTTGTAACTCCCATTGTTTTCTAACTGAGTTCGCCAAAGCCTTTATATACAATGGATGATCCGCGTAGTCATGCAACAACTGTAAAGATGGCCAATATGGACATTTTTTAAGTGACTTAATTAAAGCATCGTAAGCGGCTGCGGTGGTCGTTGCCGAAAACTGTGGGTACATTGGTATCACGACAATATTTTCAGCACCTTGCTCTCTCAGTTTGTTGGTCGCCGTTTCTATATTAGGGTTTCCGTAAGTCATCGCCAATTCAACAGGAACATTATGTCCTGCTTTTTCAGCAAGCTCTGTTTTTACTCTCTCCTTCAATCGTTCACTCAACACCAATAAAGGAGAACCTTCATCCATCCAAACTTGTTGATATACTTTCGCGACCTTTGGCGGGCGTATTGTCAATATAACGAGGTTTAGAATAGGTTTCCAAAGTAAAGGATTAAGGTCAACAACACGAGGATCTGACAAGAACTCCTTTAGGAAGCGACGTACTTCGGGTGTTTTCGGGGCGTCTGGTGTTCCTAGGTTGATCATCAAAACACCATAATTACTCGTATTTTTCATGCAATACCTTTTGGATTGATTTTTATGTCTACTGTTACTATCTAATAAAATTTTCACAGAATCACTTAATACGTGTCTAAATCAAAATTAGATCCACAATCTAATGAGCGCAAAAGCTAAAAAACACATAAAGCTGATAGATAGAACCTTCTTATCTAACTCGTTCCCTCGGTTTTCGCAAAACCAAAAAAAGAAAAAATGACTCACGGCTAAAACCAACACCGATGGTAAATGAATCGCGCCTGCGAAAGCTGTTAAACCTAAATCATTAAAGGTTTGGGCAGGATAAATAAAACCAACCATGGCAGCAATAGATACAAAAACAACCACGCCATCGATTGTTCCCTGTCGATGAATAAGGCTTGTCTTGTTGATTGCAAACAAATACCCAGCCAACACACGTCCACAATTACCCGAAATGAGCGAAGCAACACCAACTAATAAACCAATAGGTAACCGAGCAAATTTACCGATATTAACGCTTTTAACTGCTTCTATTTTAGCGCTGAGAATGATATTAAAAATGCCAGCAATAGAAATGATTGTAAACGCAACTTTGAAAACATTAGGATTGATTAACGACAGTATCTGAGCACCAATGACCGCCCCCATGACAACACCAGGCGTGAAATTAATTAAACGCTGAAAGTCCACCAGGCCACCCTTCATCGACTTAATCCATGTATACAGATAGGTCGGAATAAACGCCGTCAGACAAGTAGCAATAACAGGTAAAATAACGCTATCTAGGGATAAGTCGTATACAGGCAGAAAAAAATACAAAGCAGGGATAGCAACAAGCACCGGAGAGGTTTTTATGATGGCACTTACTGAGCCAGTTCCAGCACCGATAAACAGTAAAAGTAGAATTAACTCAATTGGCATAAGTAGAAACACCTGCGCTTGGACTGATAAGAAATTCAAATCAAAAAAGCAGACATGCAGTCTGCTTATATTTACAATTAGCTCGCTAAATTTTTAGTCCCGATAGACAACAGTTCGGATTCTATCTTGAATTAAAGATGCCAATTTATCTGGCTGGAATTTAGATAAAAAGTCATCACAACCTACTTTCTGCACCATCGATTTATTAAAGCTACCACTTAATGATGTATGCAAAACAATATATAGGTCTTTGAGCCTTGGGTCTTCACGAACTTCACGAGTCAAACGATAACCGTCCATTTCTGGCATTTCTGCATCAGTGATAAGCATCAATAGCTTTTCTGGTACGTTTTCACCTGTATCAGCCATTTTTTTAAGTACTTCTAAACCTTGCTTACCGTTTGTGGCTTCATGAACCTCTATCCCCAAAAAGTCCAATGTAGATTTACATTGAGCCCGAGCAACTGACGAATCATCCACGATAAGAACCTCCATCCCTTTTGCTAGAGATAATAAGTCTTTATCAATGACATCATCACTCACAGATGTGTCATAAGGTGAAATCTCAGCCAATACTTTTTCAACGTCAATAATTTCAACGATACGTTCATTTAATCGGGTAATCGCTGTCAAATAATGCAGGCGACCTGTACCACTTGGTGGCGGTAAAATTTCATTCCAGTTCATATTAATGATGCGATCAACTTCGCCAACCATAAAGCCTTGAACTGTATTGTTGTATTCAGTGACGATTAAGTTACATGGCTGAGTTCGATCCGTAGACTTCAAACCAATCGATTCAGACAAATCGATAACAGGAATAGTTCTTCCTCTAAAATGAGTAACACCTGCGACGGATGGATGTCTATGTGGCATTAAATTTAAGTTAGGAAGCTGGACAACTTCTTGAACTTTAAACACATTTATCGCAAACGTCTGCATTCCATTAAGGCGGAACATAAGCAATTCAAGACGATTTTCACCAACCAACTTTGTCCTTTGGTCTACAGCTTCTAACATGCTTGCCATATAGCACTCCAAACATTTCTTATTAATGCGTAAATTTATTATAGCCATGATATTGCATTCGGCTAAGTGTTACAGTATTTTTTTGTCATAAAACAATTGTTTACCTTATTTTAGTAATAGAAGTTTAATATTGTTTTTCTCTTACAACACCATAATTATGAAAAATAAAGCTCTATTTAAATCTATTCTTTATTAATATTATCGCCCAATAGTTTTAGACCCATCCATAATATGAGTGTTTTATGATCGATATAGGTGTAAACATCAACCACAGCTTTCTGATTGATGATATTGAGAAAACGTTAACCGAAATGCAAGACGCTGGTGTAAACGGCATGATTTGTATTGCGTCAGATTTAGAAGAAAGTAAGTTAGTTCAAACATTAGGACAAGAACACGCTGAGATTTGGAACACCCTTGGCTGCCATCCTCATCAAGCAAAAACCTGGACCAAGAGTAGTAAAGCAGTTTTTTCCAAGCTCATACAAACAGCAAAACCTATTGCTATTGGGGAAACAGGGCTCGATTTCAATCGTAATTACTCTACACCAGATGAACAGTTTTATGCTTTTGATGAGCAAATCGAATTAGCACTTGAACATAACTTACCACTCTATTTACACGAAAGAGATGCTCATAAAGCAATGCTTGAACGATTAAGGCGTCATCCAGAATTGGCGAAGAAATCGGTGATCCATTGTTTTACTGGCAACCAAGAAGAGCTTAACAACTATTTGGATCTAGGGCTTTATATTGGCATTACTGGTTGGGTGTGCGATGAACGTCGTGGAGCGAATTTACAAGCCTCTGTGCCTCATATTCCGTTGGACAAATTATTAATCGAAACCGATGCACCTTATTTGCTGCCTCGGAATATTCGACCAAGACCAAAGAAGAATCACCCAAAATATTTACCTTGGGTCGCCATGGAAGTTGCTCGTTTAAAAGGCATAGCATTAGAAGAGCTAATTTTAAATACTAATAAAAATACAGAGTCTGTCTTTGGTATTGAGCTTAAAAGCACATAACAGTTTTTGTGAATTGCTAACAATAAACCTACAAAAGTGAGATTTGCTGTGAAAGAAGGCTTTCCATATTAGTATGAAAGAAAGGAAGAATGCTCTCTGCGATCGGTTCAATTTGCTTTTCGATGTAATGCTCATAATCCAAATTCACTAAGTCATCCGTGGTTTCATAAGGGATCACGCCTGTTATTTGATATAAATAGTAAACTCGTTTACGTCCTTTATCGTATTCAAGCGGTTGACCGAATTCTGCTCGTTTCTGGTCAATGATAGCAGCCGCTCGAACATGAGGCGGCTTGTTTTTAGTGTAAGAAGACAAAGGTCGACTTAGCTGCTTGCTGTACACCAAAAGTTCGTCGTAAAGCCCTGCTCTTAATTTTTCGATGGTTTCTTGAATATATGGAATTGGGTTTTCGTCATTGAATATTTTTTCGAATAAGGTTCGTTGAAATTGTCTTGCTAAAGGTGTCCAATCACTTCTTGCTGCCTCTAAACCTTTAAAGATCAACTTTCCTTTTGAACGACCTGCATAGCGTTTTTTACTGCCTTCTTCTTGTCCACGAATGGTTGGCATAAAGAAGCGATCGTATACTTGTTCAAATTCCAATTCTAAACGCGACTCTAACTGAGCGTAGTCATTACACCACACCTGCAAGCAATGATTAATTTCGGTACAGAGTTGCTCGCCAAATAGTTGAGGATCTATTTGAGCGTCATTGAGCGTGACAAACAAAGAATCCGTATCACCATAAATAACCTTAGCACCACGCTCTTCTATCCAATCTTTCGCTCTTGCCAGTAACTCATGACCACGCATAGTAATCGAACTGGCTAATTCGGCATGATAAAAACGACAAACATTAGAACCCAATACACCGTAGAAAGAATTCATAATAATTTTAATCGCGTAACTTAATATGTCATTGTTGGTTCTTTTAGCTTCCTCTCTAGCTTGAGCAAGCTCAGCAATAAGTTCTGGCAGAATAGCTTTATTTCTATCGAAGTTCGCACCTAAGAAACCAGGAATTAAACGGCTTTTAATCGTCTTTGATTTTTGCTCCTCATGCCTAGTGCTTTCATGTCTAGCAGAGACGCGCGCTAATGGATCAATATAGAAGGTTCGAATAATACTTGGATACAGACTTTTAAAATCAAACACCAAGACATTTTTATATAGCCCTGGAATCGATGACATAACAAAGCCACCGGGACTGGCGACAAAGTCATCCTCAGTCCACGCTGGAGCAACCCAACCAGCTTTATGCAAACGAGGCAAATAAAGATTTTCAAAAGCAGCGACAGAACCCCCAGGCTGCTCCAAAGGAATACCTGTTAAGTCAACACGGGTTTGTTGTAATTGAATCAGCTTAAGCTTTTCAAAGATGCGTAGAACCAGATCGCAGTCTTGCAAGTTATAGGCGACAAAAGCGTCTAAATCTTCTCTGTGTAAACGCTCTATTTCCTGCCAACGATCACCACCTTGCAATAACTTGCCGTCGTCTAAAATTTCTTTGCTGACATTATTCAAGCTGTAAGATTCAAAATGATAGCCACCAACTTTTAATAAAGTGATGCCGTCCAGCGCAACTCGCCCTGGAATACTGGCGAAATACCGCCCCTGATTATCTGACGATCGAATATTCCAGTTTTCACCATTCACACCAAACGCAGGACGAATACCTAACACCTGACAGCGCTGATCAATAAACTGTAAATCAAAGCCGATCAGGTTCCAGCCAATAAAAATGTCGGGGGAATGGGTTCTGACATAACGTATAAAAGCCAACAGCAGATTTTTTTCATCCGAAAAGGCATACACAATGTCTGTGTCTATGGGATTTTTGGTGACAACAAAAGCAATACGTTGGTCTTTTGCGGTAATACCAATAGACAACAAGGTATTGGTTGAAACTGAGGTTTCTATATCCAAAGACCACACTTTCCATTCTGGCTGCCAATCACCCGCGATGACTTTTGCTTGACGATATATTTGATTAGCGGAATCAGGCACGCCAATAAACCGAACAGAGCCACGAATGTTGCGCTCCATTAAATAACGGTTATGAGCTTTGATATCTCCTTCAAAAACGGCAAAACCATTGCGCTTAACCAAGCTAACCATTTGCTGGTGGATGGTCAGGCTATGACTTTGAACAATAGTAACGGGAGTATTATCAAAAGATCGTAGCTGGGATTCAGTACATTGAACCCCAGTTACGTCATTAGGAAGGCTGTCGAGTGGCGCATCAGTAAAAAACACACTCAGTTGTTTGTCGGGTAAAACCTTAACGGTTCCTTCCGGGGTTTTAATAAAGAGGCTCATTTCAATCTGGCCACCTACTTCACGAGTATGGCGGCTGATAATATAGCCATGCTTTTCTACAAACATCCAAACAACTCAATCTAGTTTAAAAAGTACCTATTATAACCCACGCAATAAAAGCATAGGCGGCACTTTTAACACAGTCCTACTGGCAAATATACCAATGGTTGAAATGACACAAACACCGATTAAAGGCCCAAATAACCATAATGATAGATGGAAGCTTGGTTCAGTATTGAATATAAAGACCTGTAAACCATACAAACACCCCTCAGCGCCTATCGCGGCAATGAGTCCTGAGAAGAATCCGAGCGCACCAAACTCAACAAACAACGCTTGTCTAACCAGTGAACTCTTGGCTCCTAAAACCCGTAACAATGCGCCTTCTTCCAACCTTTCTTCCAGTGTTGATCTTACGCTAGCAAGCAACACCAAAGCCCCAGCACTGAGAATACATAACAACACCAATTGAATGGCTTGAGACAACTGGCCAATTATCGTTTGTATCTGTTTTAAAATATCACCCACATTCAAAATAGACACTGTTGGAAATTTTGACATCACACGATAAAAAGGTTGCGCCGAATCATCACTAATAAACAGACTGCTGACGAAGTTTGCAGGGTAATCTTCTAAAACACTTTTAGGTAAGATGAGATAGAAGTTAGGCTGCATAGAACCCCAGTCAACGGTACGTATAGAAGTAATCGGTAACGTAACGATATTGCCGCCAATATTAATCGTCAGTTCATCTCCAAGTGACAGCTTGGCTTCTTTCGCCGATTCCTGTTCAACCGATAACCCTTCAGCACTGAAATCACCAGAAACCAATTCATTGCCTTCACCGATAGTATCTGACCAAGTAAGGTTTAGCTCTCGTTCAAATAGCTCGGGTTCGCCACGTTCTTCTGGGTACAGGTCTTGTACCGTGTCTTCATTGACTGCGGTAACTCGACCGCGAACCATAGGGAACCAATCTGATTTCTGTATATTTAACTTGGTTGTTTCATCATTGATTTGTTCAATTTGGCTTGCTTGTACATTGAATAAATAATGGTTGGGTGCGTCTTCTGGAAGCTGTTGCTGCCAATCGGCAATCAAACTTGATTTGATGCCAATTAAAATCAGCGTCAACATGATAATTAATGTGAATACCAAAAGCTGAAACAAATTTGGCACCAATCTACGATACAAAGAAGCCAACCCTATTTGCCAACCACTGGTTGCTCCTGATGTTAAAGAGCGACCTAATCGAAAAGCCAGCCAACCAATACCAGCGACCAATAAACTAATACCCGCAATAACCACGGTCATAATACTTGGTAGTAAAAAACCATTGGTATAAAGGCACATCAAACCATACATGCCGACAAAGCCAATCAGATAAACAAACACTGTATTTTGTTCAATCTTTGCGTTGGGCTGCAAGACAGACAATGGTGAGATTTTAATCAACCTCATCATCAATGGCAGGCAAAAAACCAACATAGAAATAAAGCCAGTAGCTGCACCCAACCATAAACGGTCAACAGAAGGTTCTGGTAAGCTGCTTGACACCAAACTAGACAATAAGGAGGCAATGATCTCTTGTATTCCCCAACCGATCCCAAGACCAATTAAAGCGCCAACGATCAAGAGCGCAAACAATTGCTGTGCAAATACTCGAGTCAATAACTTAGGAGTAGCACCAAGCGTTTTCAAAATCGCCACTTGCATCAGATGGCGTTTAACAAATCGAGCCGAAGCCAGAGCCATAGCAACACCAGACATCACCACAGCCAATGTGCCAGCCAATAACAAGAAAGATTCCGCACGCCCTATTGTGTCGCCAATACGCTCGCCACGCTGAGCAGGCGTTTGCCAGCGCTGTCCGTCTTCTAATTGCGGCTTCACCCAAGCTTCGTATTCGGCTAACGTGTCTCTGCCCCCTGCAAGAAGTAGAGAATAACGAACTCGACTTCCAGGAATAATGACATTGGTGGCAGCAAGATCTTCGATATTCATCACAGCACGAGGTGAAATCGCAAAAGCTGAGGTGCTTGAACCAGGGTCTCTCACTAAATAACGAGAGACTGTTAATTTCGCTTCACCAACTTCGACTTCATCACCAATATCGATATTTAATAAACTAGCAAGTCGAGAGGATACCCAAACTTCGCCCTGCTTCGGCGAATCCGTTGTGCTTTGCCCTGTGCCAAACAAAGTATCGTCAACAAGATAAGCCCCTCGAAGAGGATAATTATTGCTGACAGCACTTATCTGCGACAATTGCAGAGAATCCTTTGCAAACATCATGGTTGTAAAGGAGGTTCGCTCGGCTTGTTCCAACGATAAGTTTTGAGCTTCTAATTTCCAATCGTCTGAAATAAGCTCATCTGAACGAATTAAGCGATCAGCGGCCAATAAGTTCGCGGATTCCTGTTCAAAAGAAAGTTGCAGGCGATCAATAAACAATCCAATTGATGTGACTGTGCTCACTGAAATAATAAGCGCCATCAAAAGCGTGATTAGATCCCCGCTTCGAATGTCTCTTAGCATTAAACGAAAGGTAAAACTCATAACGTTTTTTCCGTAAGCTGGCCCGCAGACATAACCAGTTGACGGTCGCACATTTTCGCAAGCTCATTATCATGAGTGACCATAACCAGAGTCGTTCCTTGGGACTTGTTCAGATCAAACAGAAGCTTAATGATCAGGTTGCCATTTTCTTCATCAAGATTACCTGTTGGTTCATCGGCGAACAAAATCTTCGGTTGGGACGCAAAGGCTCGTGCAATGGCAACGCGCTGTTGCTCGCCACCGGACAACTGATTTGGGTAATGTGTTAACCGATGAGATAAACCGACTTTATCCAATAAAGCTTCTGCTTTTTTACGCGCGTCTTTATCGCCTTTTAACTCTGCCGGTAACATCACGTTTTCAATGGCTTGTAAACTGGGTAAAAGATGGAAGGATTGAAAAACAAAGCCAACGTATTCACCACGCGCTAACGCTCTCTGCTCTTCATTTTGGCTAGAGAAGTTATGATCATAAAGAAAGATATCTCCTGAAGTATTCACATCAAGACCGGCTAATAAACCAAGCAAGGTCGACTTACCAGAACCAGAGGAACCAACAATAGCAACCGATTCGCTTTCATTGATTTCCATATTAATTCCTTTCAATATGGTTAAATCCCCTGTATTTGACGTAACAGTATGAGTTAAATTACGTACTCTAATCGCGGTGTTTGTAGCCATGCAGTTTTACTCTAAAAAGGTTTGATATGTTTTTAAAAAGACCATTACTACTCTTATGTACAATAACGATTCTTTTCATGAGTTCGTTGGCCTCTGCTTCAACCCTATTGGTTATGGGTGATAGCTTGAGTGCGGCTTATAATTTAAGACAACAAGATGGATGGGTTAGTTTACTAGAAAATCAACTTTCCGAATCTCATCCTGATATCAAGGTTGTAAATGCCAGTGTCAGTGGCGAAACGACACAAGGTGGTTTATCCCGCTTTCAAGCTCTCCTTGATTCACATAAACCTTCATGGGTTGTGTTAGAGCTTGGTCCTAATGATGCTTTACGTGGTTATCCGCTTAATCAAACCACTATTAATTTAGAAAAAATGGTTGAACAGGCTCAAGAAGCCAATGCCATGATATTATTAGTGGGTAATCAAATCCCTCAAAACTACGGAAAACGTTACACAGAAATGTTTTTTAATTTATACAAAGGCATTGCTGAAAAATATAATCTAGCGTATTTGCCTTTTATGCTTCAAGACGTTGCTTTAAATAAAGACTTAATGCAAAACGATGGTCTTCATCCAAATGCACAAGGTCAAAAAGTTGTACTACAAAATATACAGCCATATTTACACGCATTATTAGAAAAGAATAAGGAAGATAAATGAAAGCCGTTTTTTTAGACAGAGGTTCATTCCCTGATAGCATCGATATTGAATTACCAACACTGATAACAGAAGTCGTTGAATATCAAAATACTCAATCGGAACAAGTAGCAGAGCGCATTAAAGATGCCGACATTGTATTGACCAATAAAGTGGTGTTAAACGAAGAATCTATCGCTAAAGCTACTTCACTAAAATTAGTTCAGGTCATGGCGACTGGTATTAATAACGTCGACACTGCAGCTTGCAAAAAACAAGGCATT
Organism: Marinomonas ushuaiensis DSM 15871; assembly: GCF_000521805.1. Classification (GTDB taxonomy): domain Bacteria; phylum Pseudomonadota; class Gammaproteobacteria; order Pseudomonadales; family Marinomonadaceae; genus Marinomonas; species Marinomonas ushuaiensis. The sequence goes on along the minus strand of NZ_JAMB01000003.1, from coordinate 24,990 downwards.
ACAGTTCAAAATGTAGCGGGTTATTCAATCAATAGTGTCCCTGAACATACGTTTTCAATGCTGCTCGCATTAAAAAGAAATCTTATTTCCTATATCGAAGATGTTAAATCAGGAAAATGGTCTAGCTCAGAACACTTCTGCTTTTTAGACTATCCGATCCAAGATCTTCATAGCACCAACATGGTCATTGTTGGCGGAGGCTCTTTAGGCAAAAAAGTAGCCGAGATTTCAAAAGCCTTTGGAATGAAAGTTACTTTTGCCGAACGTAAAGGCGCTAAAGATATACGGATAGGTTATACGAATTTTGAAAGTGCCCTGAAAATGGCTGATGTGATAAGTGTAAACTGCCCATTAACGGAAGATACTAAGAACCTAATCGGCGATGCTGAATTTGCTCTAATGAAGCCAAATGCTCTATTACTAAATATTAGCCGCGGTGGCATCGTGGATGAAAACGCATTACTAAAAGCGTTTGAAAAACAAGCTATCGCAGGCGCTGCTTTTGATGTTTCGACACAAGAGCCGATGCCATTAGATCACCCTTTGCACCAACTCTCTAAATACCCTAATTTTCTATTAACCCCACATATTGCTTGGGCAAGTAATGAAGCCATGCAGAAATTGGCAGACATTGCCTTGCAAAAAATCACAGCGTTTGTAGACACAATAGAATGACTTTAGAGATTTTGTTTCAAGATGAGCATCTTGTTGCTGTCAATAAGCCAGCAGGCTTACTTGTTCATCGGACACACTTAGCCAAAGAGGAAGAAGACGCTGTTGTACAGCGTCTGCGGGACCAAACAGGGAAATGGGTATTCCCGGTCCATCGATTGGACAGAGGAACGTCAGGCGTTTTGGTTATGGCATTTAGCCCTGATGCTGCAAGGCAGCTTTCTGCTCAATTTGCAGAATCTAAAACACAGAAAATTTATCATTGTTTGGTCCGAGGTTTTTGCGCAGAAAGTGGCGTGATTGATTACCCATTGGCCAAGCTCAATGAACAAAAAGGTCGATCTCGTTTTAAAATCGAAGGAACTGAAAAAGAAGCTGAAACCCATTTTACTTTAAAAGCTCATTATCAACTTCCTATTCCTGTTAGTCGCTACGACAGTATGCGCCTGAGCTGGATTGAAGTAGTACCAAAGCAAGGTAGAAAGCATCAGATCCGCCGTCATTTCAAACACCTATTGAATCCTCTCGTTGGCGATTCGTGTTATGGCTGCCGTCATATCAATAAAGTGGCAAAAGAAATTTGGCCCGAGGATTTTAGACTGATGCTTCATGCGTCTAGCCTTCAATTTAAACATCCAATAACAGAGCAACAACTTGTTTTGAAAGCCCCTCTTCATGAAAAAATAACCAACATCCTCGATACATTAGCACCCTATAAAATATAACCACGCCAACATGTTACTATTTTTATCTGTTCCCTGTTCAAAAAAGTGATAAAATACAATGATTTAAAGGATAAGGTTTGTGAGGTTGCATCAATGAAGAATAGAAATTTAGTCTACTCAACAGATCAAGGTCGTCTTTGTCCTAACTGTGAACAATCAACATCCGCATGCCAGTGTAAAAATGAACCAGCTGTTGGTGATGGTAAAGTCCTGATAAGCTTAGAAACAAAGGGTCGTAAAGGTAAAGGCGTTACTGTTGTTAAAGGTCTTCCTGTTACAGAAGACGACTTAAAAAAATTGGCAAAAAAACTCAAAGCACAATGTGGAACCGGCGGTGCGGTAAAAAACGGGCAAATTGAAATCCAAGGTGATAACCGTCAAAAACTAAAAGATTTGCTCGAAAAAGAAGGTTACAAAAGTAAATTTTCTGGTGGTTAATAGCAATTTAAGGAAATTCTACTTACTATATATAAACAGTCATAAAAATTCGCCATGACGTCGAAATCGTCAATATTTTAGAGGTAGAACAACCCTCAAAGTATGTTTTATTTCCATAAGCAGAACACCTTAACAGTAATCGTGGCAATAGAGGCTCTTTAGATGTTTCAACATAGCGTCACACAAGCGAATGAACTCATGCGCTTAGCGATTCCATTAATGGAAAAGTTAGATATTCCACCGACGCCATACAACTATGGTATTTGGTATGAATACACATCAAATAGAACACCAAAGCTGAATCGAGTCGTAGATCGAACTTTACGTCGTTTTGGAAGCTTACCTGCATTTGTATCTCAAGAGCTGTTTAATGAGTTCTTATTACCAAAAGAATTTCAATACGCTTATCAACAAGGCCCAGTTTTAAAAGAGCTTACCGATAATTTAGAGTCTGAAACATCAACAGCTTCTAATGAGATTCATACTTTTCATGAAGCCTTACGAAATACAAAAGAAGCTTTGAAAGATATTAAAACGCCTGATCAGTTGGAAAAACTAACCTCACAGCTAGAATTAAGAACGCTTAAAACGAATCAAATCATTGAACACTACAGTCAGTCTTTACTACGCGCACAAGAAGAAATAGCAAAACTAAGAGAAGGGTTATCAGATGCTAACAAAGCCTCTGAAATTGATCCTTTGACATTACTTGCGAACGAAAAAGGCTTCGAGCACGCTTTACTTTCTTTAACACCTTATGCTGAAGATGACTTATCTTTGATCTTAATCGATATCGATGATTTAAGTGTGATCAATAATGAATACGGAAAAAATGTAGGCACATCATTGATTCGTTACATTGCTAAATTACTGTTTAGACTGTTACCTGAAAAAGCCTCTATTGGTCGTATAAATGGTGGCCGTTTTGCAATATTGCTTAGTGAAACCGAAATAGCCGTGGCAGTAAAATTCGCCGAGTTATTACGAAATGAAATAGAGACTCAAAAAATACGTTATAAAAATACAAAAGTTCTACTTCCACAAGTGACTGTTTCAATTGGGGTTACGACTTTGATTGGCGATGAAAGCCCAAATCAATTGATCAAAAAAGCACAACATTTTTTACTCTACGCCAAGCGATCAGGTAAAAACCAATGCTGCTCTTCATAAGAAAACTTTTAACATTCGAGTTGTTCCTGGACTCATATTCTCGCTTTATAGAAATAGTCACAGACAACAAGTTAAGGTTATGTAATGGAAGATAATAAAGCATCGTTGAATTGTACGTTTTTTGAAGTACGAGATTATGAATGTGATATGCAAGGCATAGTGAATAACGCCGTGTATCAAAACTATTTAGAACATGCCCGCCATCAGTTTATAAAAACGAAAGGCCTAGATTTTGCCGAAATTACGCACCAAGGCATACATCTTGTCCTCATTAAAGCCGAATTAGATTATAAGCGCTCGCTAAAAAGTGGTGACGCTTTTTATATTCAAACCCGTACTGAAAAGACTTCTAGATTAAAGATAGTGTTTCATCAAACAGTTCATCGTGTTCGTGATGAACAACTTATGCTAAATGCAAAAATGACAGTAACATCAACGACCTCAGAAGGTCGCCCTATTGTTTTTGAACAGGCAAAATTATTGCTAAATGATTAGTCAATGTAGCATGTAAAAGTAAATTTCAAACATAAAAAAACACCAAATTAACAACTTGGTGTTTTTTTTGAAATTCAAATAATTAGAAATTATTTAGTAATGTCCGGCGTTGCTATTATGCAGCGGTTACGGCCTTGCCCTTTGGCTTCATAAAGTGCTTTATCGGCCGATGACAGCATTTCATCAATAGAGACTGAATTTTTTGACCAAGCAGCAACACCAATAGACACGGTAATATGGCCAACCGTATCAAATACTTCTTGTTCAGTCGCAATGCGTAATCTTTCAGCAACTAAATAAGCATCATTTAACTCGACATCCTTTAACAATAAAATAAATTCTTCACCACCTGTCCGAGCGACCATATCACCGTCTCGACAAAAGCGATGTATTAACTGAGTCTGTTGTTTTAAAACTTCATCACCAACATTATGCCCATAATTGTCATTAACTTGTTTGAAGTAGTCTATATCAAGAGAAAGTATAGAAAAGGGTTGTTCCAATAAAACGAGTTTTTTAAGTTTTACCTGAAATGCTCGTCGGTTATTTGCACCTGTTAATGGATCAGTTTCCGAATCTCGCTGTAGCTGCCCTATTTGGTTATGCAACAATTTCACACCACTCAAAATAGCCTTTTTAAGACTTAAGCTCTCAGCATACCAAGAATTTATTTTTTCAATTTCTTCGTTAACTTCTGGGTTATCAAGTGATTTTGCCTTTTCAGCCAAGAGTTGAAGAGGACGAGAAATAGCGCGGGCAAAGAACCAAATAAAGATGAAAACACCTATTACCATGGGCATCGTGCGTAAAATAACTTTTTCCATTATGCCAGTTAATGGAATTAACGTTACATTAAGAGGACTTTGAGTAATGATAATCCAATCAGTACTGGGAATATTTGCATAACCAGCCAACATATTTTTGCCATAACTATTATTAAGTACTATGCCGCCTTCTTGGCTCATGATGATTTCATCAATACCGTCATTATTGGTAACATAATCACCTATTCTATCGATGTCTGGATGGTACAAAATTTGTTTTTGCTTATCGACTACATAAATATAGGAGCCATTTTCGTAATAATGTTGGCCTAGTATTTTACTAAGGATGTTAGGTTTTTTTAGATAAATTGTTCCACCAACAAAGCCTACATAGTTGTTTTTAGGATCAAATATTGGAGTGGAGATAAAGACAAGGAGATTTTTTATTGTCGAGATAAAAGGCTTACTAATTAAGGATCTTTTTTCCTCAAGCGCTTCTAAACTACCAACAGATTTAAGTTGTCGACCTAGCAACCCAGTTGTTTCCGGAGAGACCGCTTTGGCAATACCTGTATCATCCGTTATAACAACAGAATTGAAACTGTTTGTTTGAAGTCTAAGCCTGTCAACTTCTTCCTTCAAAAATGCTTCATCACCCATTTTATTTGATAAAAGGCTGCTCGTATAAGATAGCTGCTGTTGAGATGAAGCTAGAAACACCTCAGTCGTATCCGAAAGCTTACTGGCATATGCGCGGTTAACCTCCAACGCTTGCAAAACCAATTGTTCCTTTTGTACTTCATAATTCGAATAAAGGCTGTTGGCAAACGTCAGAATAGTCACTGTAATCGCTAAAAATAGGATAAGTCTATTCAGTCTTAAGACGTTTTTTTTCAGTATGCTCAAATCAATTCACCTATAATCTAGCTTAAAAAGCTTTAATATTAAGAAGTTAATACAATTATAATAATTTTGTAACACAAAAGGCCAACTTTAACGGATATCTTTACTCTTTGATTTTTGACGATTGAGCCATACCATGACCAAAGCTAGGAAAGATAGCAAAGCAGCAAACGTTGGAATCCAATCAAAACTAAAACCAATACTTATAACCAATCCCCCCAACGCAGCACCAATAGCATTACCTAAGTTGAAAGCGCCTATGTTAATTGAAGACGCTAAACCTGGTGCTTTTTCTGCAATTTTCATTACCTGCATCTGTAACGGTGGACCACTACCAAAAATAACGGTTCCCCATAGCAAAATGGTTATTCCAGCACCGACAACCGTAGTCGATGTAAAACGAAACACAAGTAGTACTAACACCTGTAAGCCTAGGAAAACAAACAATGCCATATCTGGTGATTTATCCGTTACCTTGCCACTAATATAGTTACCTAACGTGAACCCTATTCCGGTTAACATCAGCATGATGGCAACAGCATTATCTGATGCTTGAGCCAGAGTCTGCATTATCGGCGTAATATAGGTATAAAGTGTAAACATTGAACTGGCACACATTACCGTTGTTGCAAATGCACGCAATGCGGCAGGCTGCATGATAGTTTTAAGCTCACTTCTAACGTTAGGTTTCTCAGTTCTAGGCATAGTTGGAAGGTTTCGGCTAATACCTAATATAGCGACTAACCCTAGCAATGCAGTTACAGCAAATGAGATTCGCCAATCAAATGTTTGTCCTAACCATGTAGTGATAGGGACACCAATAATATTGGCAATGGTTAATCCTAGAAATATAGACGCTACGGCAGAGCCTTTCTTATGATAAGGCGCTAAGTTCATAGCAACCACAGCACCAATACCAAAGAAAGCACCATGAGACAAACTTGTGATTATTCGAGACACAAGCAATGTCTCGTAATTAACCGCCAAAGCAGAAAGCACATTGCCCAATACGAAAACAACCATAAGAGCCAATAAAGACGTCTTATGGCTGTACTTGGTTAAATACAAGGTAATTAAAGGTGCACCGATCATGACACCAATTGCGTAGGCACTTATTAATAAACCTGCAGCCGGAATCGATGCACCTACACCTTCAGCGATGACAGGAAGCAAACCCATTGGCATAAACTCGGTAGTACCGATACCAAAGGTTCCAAGGGCAATAGCAAAAACGCCCCACTGATAAGCAAGCATAAAAACTCCAATATTTGGTTAAAGTATCGCGGTAGGAAGGCAACGTCATAATTGACGAATACAAAATTACTAAAACAAAACGAGCCAAGAGTATCCTCTTAGCTCGTTTTTTAATGGCAGTATAATACAACACTTAAATAGCAATTACTTTCTCAAAAAACACCCATATGAAATAATTTACTTAGATTTTTGACTATTTCTTTTACGGTGAATAGGCAGCCAAAACCAATAAATAACAAAAGCAATGGCCGCTAAACCTAAAAGGTTAATCAACATACTTAAACCTCCTCTTCATCAATGGTGTTTTTAGGGACTGAAATACGGAATAGTCTCAATCGATTGGCATTCATTACGACTGTAATTGAAGATAAAGACATAGCCGCTCCAGCAACAATAGGGCTCAATAACCAACCTGTAAAAGGAAATAAAATACCTGCAGCAATAGGGATCCCTAAGCCATTGTAGGCAAATGCCCCCCATAAATTTTGCTTGATATTATTTAAGGTCGCCTTACTAATTTGAATAACGTCGGCGACACCTTTCAAATCATTATGAATCAAAGTAATGTCAGCACTTTCCATTGCGACATCGGTTCCAGCCCCCATGGCAAAACCAACATCGGCTTGAGCCAAAGCCGGAGCATCATTAATACCATCACCAATCATCCCGACAACCTCACCTTGATTTTGAAGTTGTTTTACCCAATTCAGTTTATCTTCTGGCATCAACTGCGCATGGTAATCATCAATACCAACGTCATTGGCGACAGACTTCGCAGTCTGAGGATTATCTCCGGTGAGCATAACAACCCTCATACCTTGTTCTTTAAAGCTTGATATAGCCGCTTTTATGTCTTTTTTAATCGGGTCTTCAATATAAAAAACACCAATCAAATCGGCTTCATTTGAATTTTTTTCCTCTGCTAAATAAACACGTGTGGCATTGGCGTACTCTAAACCCTCAGTGCCATCCATTTCGATAGAGACACCCTTTTCTTTCATTAAGCGTTCATTGCCTAAGTAATAGTTACTACCTTGATAGCTTCCTCTAACACCTAACCCCACTAATGATTCAAATTCATCAAGTGGAAGAGTTTCATTACTTTCAAGAAATACCTTACTGTGTTCTAAAAGTGCATCCGCTAATGGATGATTCGCACGAGACTCAAGTGAGTGAACAATTTGCGCTAAGAATTTATTTTTATTATTTGGATGATCTTGCTCATCTAGTATGCTCTTAGTCAGGATTTGTTTAACAACTTTAGGTTTACCTTCCGTTATTGTTCCTGTTTTATCTAACAAAATGACAGTCAATTCGCTGGCTCTTTGCAATGCTTCGCCATTTCGAATCAGACCACCGTATTCTGCTGCTTTACCTATGCCTATCATGGTCGATATTGGTGTAGCCAAACCTAACGCACAAGGACAAGCAATAATCAGTACAGAAATACTGGTTACCAACATATAAGAATAAACGAACTCACTTCCTAAATTAAACCAAACCAATGCTGTTAGAATCGAGATGATAATAACACTCGGTACAAAGACAGATGACACCTTGTCTGCAAGAACACTGATGGGTGGTTTTGAGTTTTGCGCCTTACTCACCATAGTAATAATTTGAGCTAATAATGTATCTGAACCAATACGTGTTGCTTTGAATAATAAACTACCTTGACCGTTTACTGTTCCTGCCGATAAAACGTCACCTTGAGTTTTTTTAACCGGTTTTGCTTCACCTGTTAACATGGATTCATTTACGGTCGAACTACCTTCCAGAATCTCTCCATCCACAGGAATTTTATCACCTGAACGAACACGTAAAATATCATTTACCTGAATGTCAGAAACACTAATTCGAGACTCGGAATTGCCTTTTACTAAGGTTGCCATCTTTGGGCGTAGATCTAATAGTCGATGCAATGCTTGGCTGGTTTTACGACGAGCTCGCAGTTCAAGTGCTTGCCCAAGATTGATTAAACCAATAATCATCACACTTGCTTCAAAATAAAGATGGTGTGCGCTTTCTGGTAATAAGGTAGGCGTTAACAAAACCAACATGGAATAAAACCAAGCGCTACCTGTACCCAATGCAATTAGCATATCCATATTAGCTTGATGTGATTTGAATGCTTTCCAAGCGCCAACGAAATAATGTTTTCCGGCTCGCACCATAATAGCGAAGGTGACAAGACCGACAAATAACCAAACAAACCTATCAGTGATCGAGCTCACCATCATGTCGCCGCCCAACAAGCCATAGAGCATGAGAGGAACACCAAGACCTAAACCAAGTACAGAAGACTGAATCTTATTACGATATTCTTCTAAATCTTTTTTCTCACGATTCGCTTCACTTTTTTCTTCATCAAGAATCAAGCTGGCCTCATAGCCGGCACTCGCTACGGCTTCGATTAGAGTCTCAAATGAACCTTCCGTAACCACGTGTGCAGTGCGGTTAGCGAAATTCACTTCAGCAGAAACAACCTGGCTTGAACTCCTTAATGCCTTTTGAACCGTACTCACACAACTCGCACAAGTCATGCCTGTAATTGACAACTTATATTGGTGCTCTTCTGTCTTAATATTTGATTGTTCATTGGTAGGGTTTGTTGCTTTTACTGTGTTTGAATCTTTTTTTTGAGTGCGCTCATCATCAATGGGCGCTGATGCTGGCTTATAGCCGGCATCAATCACAATAGCTTCAATTACCTTAGTAGTAAGAAAAGAAGTGACAGTTAGTATATTTTCATTTGGCACACCTGAAACAATAGCGTTTTGATCCTTATCTTGAATCGATGTACGTATTTTAGAAACGCATTTTTGACAAGACATCCCTGTTACATTCAATTTCCTTTCAGTTAGGCTATTCATAGTCTCCTCCTATTTACTCTCGGATTCTTTCTCTTCCCAATCTTCAATCAGGCAACAGATAGAATGTCCATCAGGCGTACCATCTGGCATTTCCTCCCAAGCTTTCAATGCACCTTCCATTTTCAAAAGATGGGCTTGTAACTGCGCAATTTTTGCTTTGGTTTCAGGAACCTTTTTTTGCAATAAATCTCGTACCAATGGACAGGGTGAATCGCCACTGTCAGATTGCTCAAATATCTCTTCAATTTGTTTTAAGCTAAACCCTAGTTCACTAGCCTGTCGAATAAAATTCAGTCTTTGTACTCCCAACTTGTCATACAACTGATAACCATTGTTAGGGTCGCGTTGAGCATGAATTAGTCCTAATCTTGTATAGTGTCGAACCGTCTCAGGTGTTACCTTGGCTCTTTTGGCCAGTTCACTTACTCGCATACGCTCACCGTTAAAATATCTAAATGACAGTGTTAGTTTAAAACCTATTGGTAACACATAGGTCAAGCTTAGATGCAGTTAAAATAAAAATAGAGCAAAAAAAAACCGAGATGATAATCTCGGCTTTTCACTATTCTTAATGAACAACTACCTAATGAAGCGTTTCCTGATGGAAAATACTAGAGGTCTATTAATGCAGTTTTAATTTGGGTTTAACCACTTTTCCAATCTTCTGAGCGGCCATAATAACAGTCGCTTTGAACCAACCATGAATAGCAATAAGGTGAAGGCGATACAAGGAAACATAAACAAAGCGAGCAATACGTCCTTCGATAAACATAGAGCCCCCCATTAAATTCCCCATTAAATTACCAACAGTGCTATAACGGCTTAAATTCACCAAAGAACCATAATCTTTATAAGTGTATTCTTTCAATGGTTCGCTCAAGAAAGAGGCTTTGATATTGTCAAATACCAACGATGCCATCTGATGGGCTGACTGAGCACGTGGAGGAACAAACGAACCATTTGCTTGTTTGCATGCACAGCAATCACCGATCACATAAATATTTTCAAATGTCGTTGTTTGCAATGTCCCTTTAACCAGAACTTGATTACTTTTCGTAGTTTCAAGCCCGTTAATATTAGCAACGAAATCTGGCGCTTTAACACCGGCAGCCCAAATCATAAGATCTGCATCAATATTTGTTTCATCTGCCGTTTCAAATCCACCATCATAAGCTCGAACTACTCGCGTATCTTGACTGACGGTAACACCTAGACGTTTTAATTCTTTAGTTGCTAAGAAAGCGATTCGTTCTGGTAATGCTGGCAGAATACGAGGGCCAGCTTCAATCAATTGAACATGAACACGTTTTCCAGACATTTCCGGCATGCCATAGGCTTTCAACATATCAGCGACATGGAAGAGTTCAGCGGACAGTTCAACACCGGTTGCGCCACCTCCAACAATCGCCAGTTTCAATTTTGCATCAGCACCTTCTTGGTGAACTCGTAAAAATTGATTCAATAAGGCTTGCTGGAAACGTTCAGCTTGTTTGTGTGAATCTAAGAAATAACAATGATCAGCGACACCTGGTGTGCCAAAATCATTACTGACACTGCCAACTGCCATGATCAAGATGTCATAGACAATGGTGCGCTCGGGTAAAACAACATGCCCCATGTCATCTGATAAAGCATCCAATGTTAACGTTCTCGCTTCAGGATCAACACCCATTAACGTGCCCAATTGAAACTGATAATGATGCTTAGCCGCATGTGCTCGATAATTGAGCCCATCATTATTAATATCCAAAGAACCGGTTGCAACTTCATGTAACAAAGGCTTCCAGATATGGGTTTGGCTTCTATCAATAAGTACAATCTCTGCTTGGCGTTTTTTACCAAACACATGACCTAATTTAGTTACCAATTCCAAGCCACCTGCACCGCCGCCAACAACCACGATTTTTTTCATATGAACTCACCTAATAAACGTCGAATAATCTGGAAAGCATTCAAAAAACACTTTCCAGATTTCTCAACAACAAAAGTTAATAATTAAGACTATTTTGCTCTTTGTGCTAACAGTTTATCTAATGTATTAGCAAACGCCATGCGATCTTGTTGATTGAATGTTGGTGGCCCACCCATTTGCACACCAGAAGAACGCATCTGCTCCATAAAGTCCCGCATACCGAGGCGCTGTTTAATGTTTTCCTTGGTATATAGTTCACCACGAGGGTTGATTGCCAAAGCGCCTTTTTCAATTACATCAGACGCCAAAGGAATATCTGCCGTCACAACCAAATCAGTAGAATCAATATTATCGACAATATAATCATCAGCCACATCAAAACCAGAGCTAACCACTCTGCGCTCTATCCATTTAGATGGCGGAATTGAAATCGCTTGATTAGCGACAAGAATACATTGGATTTCTGTCCGTTCGGCTGCGCGAAAAAGAATGGTTTTAATAACATTAGGACAGGCGTCAGCATCAACCCATAAACGCATAGTGTTCCCCTTTTTGTAGGGTATCATTATTAAACAGGCTAATTCTGAAATCCAGTGATGAATGTGAACAAACAAGTCACATATAAATGACCTGTTTGTTTTCAATACTATTTTGAATTATTTCTATGTTTTTTCTACTTTTTGCATAGGGAGCCAAAGCCACAAAAAATATGGCTTTTACATATTTGGGTAGTTCGGCCCTCCAGATCCTTCAGGTGTTACCCAGGTAATGTTTTGAGCCGGGTCTTTGATGTCACAAGTTTTACAATGAATACAGTTCTGAGAGTTTATCTGAAAAACAGACTCACCTTCCACCTGCACGACTTCATAAACTCCTGCCGGGCAGTAACGTTGAGCGGGCTCATTAAATTTCACTAAATTACTTTGAATGGGAATATTTGCATCTTTCAATTGCAAATGACAAGGCTGATCTTCTTCATGGTTAGTGTTTGATAAAAAAACAGAAGACAATTTATCAAAGCTTAACAAGCCATCTGGCTTTTTATACTCTGGTGCTTTATGGGCATCAGCCAACTCCAAACAAGCATAATCAGGTTCCATATCATTAAAGGTAAAAGGTAAACGACCAGAGAAAAGATTTTGATCTAGCCAATTGTATGCACCACCCCAGAAAGTCCCTAATGTATGCATCACGGGAACAAAGTTACGGGCTTGTTCTAGCTCCTCACCTAACCAAGAATGACGTAATGCATCGTCAAAGTGAGTTAACTCTGCCGGCGACATTTCTGTTTGTAGCGCATCGAAAACAGTTTCTGCCGCTAACATGCCACTTTTCATTGCCGTATGAGTGCCTTTGATTTTTGCTGGGTTCAAGGTTCCCGCATCACACCCAATAATTAAGCCACCAGGGAAGCTCATTTTAGGCAGAGATGACCAACCACCTTTAGCAATCGCACGAGCACCATAAGAAACGCGTTTTGCACCTTTCAAATGTTGTGAAATGATTGGGTGATGCTTATAACGTTGAAATTCATCATACGGACTAAGATGAGGGTTTTTGTAGTTAAGGTCGACAATCAAGCCAACAACCACTTGATTGTTCTCTAGATGATACAAAAAGCCGCCACCGCCCGCTTCTTTGCCTAATGGCCAACCTGCGGTATGAATGACAGTACCCGGTTTACTTTGAGACTCTGGCACGTCCCATAATTCTTTGATTCCAAGACCGTAATGTTGTGGCGCTTTACCTTTGTCTAACTCAAAGCGTTCCATAAGCTCTTTACCTAGATGACCACGACAACCTTCAGAAAAAATAGTGTATTTTGCTTTTAGTAACATACCTTGCATGAAACCGTCTTTTTGCGAACCGTCTTCAGCCAGTCCCATATCTCCAGTAATGATACCTTCAACCTGACCGTTTTCGTCATAAGCAAGATGTGCTGCTGAAAACCCAGGAAATACTTCGACGCCAAGTTCTTCGGCTTGCTCGGCTAACCAACGAGAAAGATTACCAAGGCTAATAACATAGTTGCCGTCATTATGAAGCGTTTTCGGAATCATCCAGTTACTCAGTTGTTTAGAGCCACTTTCGGAATTTAACCAATGTAATTCATCAACATTAACGGATGTATGTAACGGTGCTCCCATTGCCTCCCAATCAGGGAATAGTTCTGCTAGCGCTTTTTTATCAACCACGGCACCCGATAAGATATGAGCGCCGATTTCAGAGCCTTTTTCAACCAAACAAACGCTGACTTCTTTGTCTTCTGCTTTGGCTCTTTGCATGATTTGACATGCTGCTGACAACCCTGCAGGACCACCACCAACGATCACAACATCAAACTCCATTACTTCTCTGTCTGTCATACTGCCTCCTAGAAAACGGCATTATTATTTTTATAAAGTGTTGTTCTATTTATCTGTTAAAACTGCTTTCATCAAGATCATCTATAGATGACTGACCGCGCTCAATAGACTGAAAATGCGCGACAGCTCTAGGCAAAACATGATCACAATAAAATGAAACGGACTGCGACCAAGATCTTTGTTGAGCATCATCCAAATTATTTTCATCTTGCTTGCTAGCATGTAAAGCTCGTAATTGTAGCCAAGCGCCAATTAAGTAACCCATTAGCATCATGTAAGAATATGCCAAACCCGTACCTAAAACCGGGTTAACCTGCATGGATGACAAACAGTACTGAGTTGCCAGTTTTGCTTGCTCAAGTATCGCCTTGACTGGTGCAGTATGATCACTGATTTTTGACTGCTCCCATTCTGTTAATTCCGCTTCAATTTCTGCAAGCAAAGAAGTCATGGCTTTACCTTTATCTGAATGGAGCTTCCTACCAATCAGATCAATCGCTTGTATGCCATTTGTCCCTTCATAAATAGGAAGGATACGAGCATCACGAGCATGTTGGGCAATACCTGTTTCTTCAATAAAACCCATACCACCATGAACCTGAATGGCCAACGAGGTAACCTCTTGAGCCTGCTCAGTGATCCATCCTTTAACGATTGGTGTATACAAAGCGGTCCTTTCAATTGATTCTTGTTTTTGTTCACCTGTCGCAAAGTGAGACAAATCATTTTCGACGGCAGCCACATAAACTAATGAACGCATCGCATCGATTTGTGATTTCATCGTCATTAACATACGAAGCACATCTGGGTGCTCAATAATTACCGCTCTTCCAGACCTATCGGCTTTCATACCTTGCTTACGTTCTTTCGCATAAGACAAAGCTTGTTGATAAGCACGTTCTGAAATAGCCAATCCTTGTAGACCAACACCCTGACGAGCATTATTCATCATAGTGAACATGGCTTTGATGCCTTCGTTTTCTTGTCCAACAAGATAACCCACAGCACCTTCTTGATCACCAAAGCTCATAACGCAAGTCGGTGAAGCATGAATCCCCATCTTATGTTCAACAGAAACCACTTGAACGTCATTTCGTTGAGACGGTTCACCTTTCTCATCAAGAATAAATTTTGGAACGATAAACAGTGAAATACCTTTTACACCTTCAGGCGCATTCGGTAGTCGAGCCAGAACCAAATGAATGATGTTGTCACTCATTTGATGATCGCCCCACGTAATGAATATTTTTTGGCCTTTAATGCGAAATACATCGCCATCAGGAATGGCTTTGCTGGCAATCGCGGCAAGATCAGAACCTGCAGCAGATTCAGTCAGGTTCATGGTTCCAGCCCACTCACCTGCTAACATTTTTGGTAGGTATTGATTTTTCAACTCATCACTAGCATGAAGGCTGATAGCTTCAATCGCCCCTAAGCTTAGTAAAGGGCACAGAGAGAAAGCAAGGTTAGCGGCTTGAACCCCTTCATTAACGGCTGTGGCAATATAAGATGGTAATCCTTGCCCACCATATTGAGGATCGCCAGAAAGTCCGATCCAACCACCTTCTGAATACGCCTTAAATGCCTCTTTAAAGCCTTTCGCTTCGTAAACTTCACCAGACTCGACCCGAGACCCTTCTTTGTCACCACTGCCGTTGATAGGTGCGATAACGTGTTCGGCAAGCTTTCCAGCTTCACCAAGAATGGCCTCTAAAAGGTCTTTGTCGATAGCATCGTCTAAATAAGGGATAAGTCGCTGCATTTGAGCAACAGAGGACAAACTGAATAAGATATCATTAGCAGGATATTGGTATTCGCTCATTTTTTATTCTCCGGTTAATTATCCGAGCGGATGTATACCTATAGAATGGAAAAATAAAGCAAATCTCTCAATAACAATTCAGGCCTATATTTCTAACAAAAACAATCAAGGCTTGATTTTATAAATCTAAAACCTATACATCATGGGCGTTTTATCGATTTTCCGAATTTTAAATATTCCTCACTTTTTCGATATTCACCCGGCGTTATACCAGTCCATTTTTTAAAAGAACGGAAAAATGCACTTGGTTCATCAAACCCCATCAAAGCAGCAATATCATTAATACTGAGTCTCGGCGCATTCATATAGGTAATAGCGGCCTCTTTTCGACATTCGTCTTTAATGTGTTGGTAAGAGGTTTTTTCATCATTTAGACGACGACGTAACGTAGAGACACTCATATTAAGTGCACTTGCTACTTCTTCAGCACTGGGCATTTCTCTTGAGAAGTCTTTACCTAACATCGCCATCACTTGTGATTTAAGGCTGTTGTCGTTCTCAACCATCACCATTAATTGGTAAGGTGCTGTTTTTAAGAAACCTCTTAAACTGTCTTCTGTTTGAACAATCGGCATATCCAAATAATTAGCAGGAAACACCAAGGCGTTGGCATGCTGGTTGAACTTCACTTCTGATTGAAAAAGAGTCTTGTAGTATTCCACATCGTCTGGCCTTTCACTGGTAAAGTACGCCGCCTTCAAACTCAAACGACGGCCAATCAACCAACAAATGAAATGATGCCACATTGAAAGCGTGGTTCTAAGCTGTTCTTTAGACTCTGGAGTAACTAGAGAATTGACATCTCCGGTTGATGCATCGATCGGCGCAAATGTTACCAAAGCAAACCGACCCTTTTTAATCAGCACAGGCTTAACCGTTGGACCTCGGCAAATTTCATAAAAATCACTACAACGGTATAGAGCATGAGCTAAACTTTTCGCATGAATAATACAAAGGCACATCATTCGAAAAGTACCATTTGGCACCTTGCCACCACTTAGCATACCAAAAGATTCGTCTTGCATTAACCACATGATTTTTTGATAAAGCATGCCGTATCGGTAGGCTGAAAATGAATCGTTTTGCTCTATTTCATCCTGTGTTATTTCCAAGCTTTCAAGTACGGCTTGACGATTTAAGCCTTGGTCTTCCACTGCTTTTAAAAGATAACGGACACTTGACATAGGAACAGAGGCTTTCAAATTCATCACCTTATATTTGGTCAATCAGACTTAAACAGTATTAACAGATATTTTATGTATGGTGTTTTTTCAACATAAAAAAAGGCTGCAGATGCAGCCTTTTCTATTTTACATTTATTTGATCAATTTTGTTCTGTAAAGGCAGACAACAACTCATCAACTGATAAATCTTCACTTTCTGTGTTGCTTGCTTGCTCTGCAAGTACTTTTTCCTGCTCTTCTTTTTCATCAACAGGTTTAACGAATACAAAACGACGCGGTCTTACAGCTGGACCCGCTTCCGATTTTGGTGGAAGCAATCCTAATCTTTCAAGTTTTTTATGTGATTGTTCTTTACGTTCCTTGGATTTTTTTGTTGCAAAACGACGAGTCGATGAAGCTTTACGGGCTTTGTTTTGCTCCTTCATCATCTCTTTTGAACCAGTTTTCCCAAGTTTTCCACGCATACTGCGCGATTTTTTAGCACGAGCCATAATATCCTCTCTTTATCGGGCGCATTGTAACAGCGAATTCGAGCTAGGTCATCTAGGAAAACCACGAATAAATCCTCCATGCCTTAGTCTTTCAGAAAAATCATTGTACTTGGCTTACCGATAAATCCGAAAAAGGCTAAGATCAGTATCGTAGCAGTGATTTTTAATTGATCACAACACCTTCAGGTTACAAGCAATGCATCTTAGATTTACTTATTTTAAATGGTATTATTCAAAGGTTTGATTTATGGGTAAGGCGTACATAATTAATATAGGCAGCCCAAACTCGATCCAACAAACTTAAAACAGAATACACTGGAGTAAAATATTTTTCATTTTAGACGCTATTTATTGATGGCTCTTTGTTTAAGTGTAAGCAACTTAACTTTTGCTGAGTGTAATGATTTTGACGCAAAGATGGCGTCCGATGAAAGTGCTGAAAAACTCATGGGAGGAAAGGTTTTCAAAAGAGCACTTATTCTAAAAAGGCATTTGCCAAGCAAAAGAAAAGAAGTCGCCAGCTATGTTTATGTCAAAGCAGACGGCCTATATTACACCGTCTACGCTCTAATCAACTCTAAATGCAAAGCGGAAATAATCAAAAGAACCAATGGCAAACACTAGGGGCGTCATTCCTAGCCTTTATCATTGATTATGGCTATTTTTCTACTTTTTTGCTTGCTTCGGATTTATCTGTTTCCGGAGCTTCTTCGGAATCTTCCTCTTCTTCATCATCTTCCTCACCCAGTTTAGATATCTCTTCTAGGCGCTCAATGACTCTTGCTGACAAAGTATTTTCAGGATAATCACCCTCTTCATCTGCAACACCAGGTTCAATTCCTGTCAACAAATGCAAAGCCTCGTCTGCTGTTGAAATAGCATAAACATGAAACATGCCTGTTTTCACAGCCTCGATGATGTCATCGTTTAACATTAAGTTATTCGCGTTAGATTTAGGAATAATAACGCCTTGCGTACCAGTTAATCCTCGTGCATTACAAACATTGAAAAAACCTTCAATTTTTTCATTAACACCACCAATAGCTTGAATTTCACCGTATTGATTCAAAGAACCAGTAATCGCAAGATCTTGGCGCAACGGCACTTGAATCAAAGCCGACAATAAACAACATAATTCCGCAGTAGAAGCACTATCACCATCGATATAACCGTAACTTTGCTCCATCGCAATGGACGCGGATATATCTAATGGGAAGCGCTGAGCATATTTATTTCCAAGGTAACCAGACAGAATCAAAACACCTTTTGAGTGTATGTTTTGACCAAGGTTTGATTCTCTCTCAATATCTATAATGCCTTTACCACCAGGATAAACCGTCGTAGATATACGAGCAGGTGCACCAAAACTGCTATCGCCAATTTGCATAACAGTTAAACCGTTGATTTTACCAACCGCAAAACCTTCGCTTTCCAAAAGCACTGTGCCTTCAATGATTTCTTCAATGATTTTTTCACTGACTCGACCTGTACGATGTTTCTTTGCAGTAAGTGCTCGAGTAATGTGCTCTGCCGTAATTTCATTTTCTTTCGCCATTTGACGGACAAAGTCAGCTTCACCAAGTAATTCAAACACATCGCCTATTTTTGCAGCCATTTCTCGTTGGTGCTCAGCTAAACGACTACTGTACTCAATAAGTGCTGCAACACCGTCACGAGTCACGTTCGCGTATTCTTCTTTATCCACTCGATCTTTCATCAGGCGAGCAAATGAAAATTCAGATTCTTTTGAGCGCTTCAAAGTGTCATCAAAATCGACTAAAACACGAAACATTTCTTGAAAATCAGGATCTGCATCTTGAAGCAAATAATAGATATCACGAGCACCAATCAACACAACTTTTACCTGTAAAGGCAAATCTTGTGGTGATAACGTCATGGTATTCATTAACCCCATATCTGCATAAGGATGCTCAATTTTTAAGGTCTTACTTTTCAATGCTCGTTTAAGTGCTTCCCATAAATAATGGTCAGTTAACAGCTTTTCCGCATCAAGAATTAAATAACCGCCATTTGCCGCATGCAAACTACCAGAGCGAATTAAACGATAACTGGTGACCAACATACCTTGATCGCTGCTGTGTTCGACTTGACCAAATAAATTGCGATAAGTTGGATGTGGTTCATAAACAACAGGCTGACCGCCGCCGATTTCGTGAGTAATAGCAATGTTCGGCAAATATAAATCTTCATAGAATTGACGACGACCAATTTCATCTCGATTCTCAGACGCTTTATCATCAGCCATTTGGTCTATGATGATTTTGTCCAAATCCGCTCTCAACTCGGTAAGGTGTTTAAAAACATCGGCATGGTTTTGATACTGTTCAAACAACCCAGACATCAAAGGATCGAGCGCTTCTTTTACCGTGTCTAAATTCAATTGACGAATTTGATCGTACGTAGCGCGCTTCCATTGAGGCAAGCCGAGTAATTCTTCATTCAGCAAACCTTCCAGTGTCGAAACACCCTCTTGGAAAGCATCTCGCTCATCATCAGACAAGGCTGCGAATTCGTTCTCTTCTAATGCTTTTCCGTCTTTCATTGGCGCAAAACTAACGGATGAAGCATCACGGAACATGGCGACACCAATTTTTCCTGATACACGCTCAACTTTATTAATAGCGGCTTCGTACTTTTCATTAAAAGCGCGATCTATAACGCTCTTCTGTTGCTGATAAGTAGGGTTTTCAAATGCCGCAGGAAATGTCGTCATCAAACCATCTATCAAGGTACGAATTTCTTTTTCAAACTCAGACGCTAAGCCAGGTTCAAACTCAATCGCTTTTGGTCTATGGCTTTCATTAAAGTTATTTACATAAGCCCATTCATTAGGTGCTGGACGGCGCTTTGCTTCACTTTTAAGATAATTCAAAACATAAGAAGAACGTCCGGTTCCCGAGTCTCCCATCGCAAAGATATTGTAGCCAGGTCGCTGCATGGCAACACCAAATTGAATCGCTTCAACCGCTCGTTCTTGACCTAAAATGCCGCTAAGAGGCTCAATATCATTTAATGTATTGAAAGGAAGGTGATCGCTAGGTACTTTTGCTGCAAGCGCCTGATATGGTAGAGAGGTAACCATGTTGGACATCAATGGGATTCCTTTTGTCTAACAAGCCACTTAATGAATAGGCTTGCGAAAGAAGTGTCTCTTCTCTCAAATAAATTTAAATAAATACAATGCGTTGAGACTAACACTCTGATTTCACTTCGACTAGATTGATTAAAGAATATCATTAATATTCTTTAATCAAGGTGAAGGCATTGCAGTGGACCTAACTCATAAATCATGTTTTAAGCTTAAGTTGATTTTGTGGGTCCACTTTTGAAAAAACGCGCTGGAAATTTGCTGCGGTCGCTTCTAATAAAGCCTCATAGCGAATTCCCTTTAAATCGGCCACATATTGAGCCACTTCAGACACATATTTAGGTTCGTTCTTTTTACCGCGATAAGGAACAGGTGCAAGATACGGAGAATCCGTCTCAATTATAAGAGACTCTAAAGGAAGCTTACGTACAGTTTCTTTTAGCTCTTCCGCTGCTTTAAAAGTGACTATACCGGAAATTGAAATGAGATAATTTTCATCCAACGCCGCTTTGGCCATCTCATAATCTTCAGTAAAGCAATGCAAAACACCTGCTGTATCGGAGTTTCCGTATTGCTTAATCAAAGCCAAGGTATCTTCTTTCGCACTGCGTGTATGAACAATAACAGGTAAACCTAAATCTCCAGCCGCTTGTAAGTGATGCATAAAGCTGATTTTTTGAGCGTCATGAGCTTCTTCAGATGCTTCATAAAAGTAGTCGAGTCCCGTCTCACCAATCGCAATTACTTTACTTTCTTGAGCGTATTTTCGAAGCAATGAATCATCAGTTATCAACCCTTGACTCTCTAATGGATGCACACCACAACTTGCGTAAACACCATCGCGCTGGGTAAGGGCTAAAATGGTGCCCATTTTGTTTAGATCAACAGAAATACTAAGAAGTTGCCTAACACCTTGATGATAAGCCGCATCGATAGCGCCGTTAAGGTCATTGTCGTACGGTGCCAAGTCCAACATATCAAGATGGCAATGTGTATCAATTAACATAGTTGTTTTACCATTGATTCAATTCGTGTGTGAGTTGCATTATGGGGTTTAAATTTGTTTTTTGAAGGTCTGCTTTAAGCTTTTGTAATGCCTGATAACGAATCATAAGACCTTGAATCCCTAAGCGAACAATCAAAGTAGGATAGATATTTTGTAATGCGTTATCCAATGAATCGCCTGTTGAATGACAAATACATTGATGCAAAATAGCGGCTAAACCATTGCAGTAATCTTCAAGATTACTACTATCCAAGCCTTTTAACATTATTTGTGTCGAGATCGTTCCCTGTAACAAGGAATTCAACTGAGCTGGCAAATCAGCATAAAGCTTAGCTTTACCTTGTTTCTGAAGTGACAGTAAACGAAATGGTTGAGTCGTTAACCAAAAAAGATCTTTTAATTCTTGGCTATCAGCCTGATGTGTTAACCATTGCTTTACTTCATCTAAATTGGGTGTTGGCACATTAACGAGAAGACAGCGGCTTCTAATGGTTGCTAACAAGCTAGTTGACTGAGAACTGGTTAAGACAAAGTAAGTTCGATCTGATGGTTCTTCAAGGGCTTTTAAAACCGCATTAGCCGCATTGATGTTCATCGCTTGGGCGTGAGTAATTAATACGACCTTGTTATACCCGACCTGAGGTTTTTGGTTTATCTGCTTTACCAGCAAACGTACCTGATCAACCTTAATGCTCGACGCCTCACCGTCCAAAACGCGAAAGTCAGGATGAGTTTCAGCCTGCATTAAATGACAAGAATGACAGTCACCACAGGCTGCAGGCTGATCTTTTTCGCACATCAAGTCCTTCACCATTTCACGAGCGAGTTCTTCTTGTCCGACACCATCAGCACCAGTAATCAATAACGCATGTGATAAGCTTTTTGTTTGCTTTAAAACCTGCACTTGCTGCAAGCAAGGTATTAGCCAAGGCGCAATATTTGTCATTTATACATCACCAGACCAAGCATTATTAAGTTGTAATAATTGCTCTTCTATTTGCTTTTGTACGGCTTCTAAAGATAGGCTTGCATCGACAATTTTTATACGCTCTGGATCGGCATTTGCTCGTTCAAGAAAGCCATCTCTGACTTTTTGATGAAACGACAGAGATTCTTTATCTAAACGGTCTTGGTGCTGGCGCTGTACGACTCGCTCTTGACCTAATTCAACAGAAATATCCAACAACAAAGTCGCATCTGGTTTGTTGTCGCCAACAACCCAAGTCGCCAATTGATCCAACATGGCAAAATCACCACCACGAGCCTTACCCTGATAAACATAACTGGAATCTAAAAAACGATCACTGATGACCCAGATGCCTTTTTCTAAAGCGGGTTGAATTTTTTCAGATAAATGCTGAGCTCTTGCAGCAAAAACGAGCAACAATTCAGTAACATCATTTACCGTTTCTTCCCGTGGCGTCAAAATAAGCTGACGAATTTCTTCAGAAAGCGGCGTTCCACCGGGTTCACGAGTCATTAAATAAGGAATATTATGAGATTCTAGCCATTTTTGAATAAAATGAATCGCTGTCGTTTTACCACTGCCTTCTCCACCCTCAAGCGAAATAAATTTACCTTTCATACGCTGACTCCTCTACTTCGTAACTTCAGGGGTGGATCTGTAATCTTCACGACGTTTAAACTGATATTTCCTTACCGCATTATTATGCTCTCTTAATGTATTAGAGAAAGCATGTGTCCCATCGCCCTTAGCAACAAAATACAAAGACTTAGTTTCTCCAGGATTAAGCGCTGCTTCTATCGCTTCTTTACCAACATTTGCTATAGGAGTAGGCGGTAAACCATAAAAACGATAAGTATTATAAGGAGACATATCTTGAAGACCTTTACGCGTCAAATTCCCAGTGAACGAGTCACCTAAGCCATAAATTACAGTTGGGTCGGTTTGTAGGCGCATACCTTTTTCTAAACGACTAATAAAAACACGAGAAATTAATGAGCGCTCTTCAGCAACACCTGTTTCTTTTTCGATAATAGATGCCATCACCAAGGCTTCATAAGGTGACTTATAAGGGAGATTATCGGATTTATTTTTCCACTGCTCATTGAGAGTAGATTTCAGTAACTCATTAGCATGCTTAAGTATGCTGACGTCTGTATCACCTTCATGATAACGATAGGTATTCGAAAAAAACTGCCCTTCAGGGTGAGAAATATCAAGCCCTGTACGTTTCGCAATTTCTTCATTTGACAATCCAGCCAACGTCATGGTGATGTTACCCTTCTCCGCCATAGTCAATAGAAACTCTTGTGTTGTCTTTCCTTCCAATAAAGTAATGGAATAAAAAATAGACTGACCTGAGTTAAACAGCGCCATTGCATTTAAGAGGTTCATATCTGGATTAATCGCATACTTTCCGACTTTTGGAACCCATTCAGGGTGAAGTCTAGAGACAATACGGGTTAAAAACGGATAATCAATCATTCCTCTCTGATTCAATGCACTGCCTAAGCTATAGGCCGTATCACCTGCTCGAACCTCAAATGTTTCAGTCGCGTCTAACGTCATCGGAGTTGTTATTGAATGATAAAAATAGCCTGCAACAATCGCCGCCAGAGTTAAACCTAAAAAGGCAACACGGTAAAACCACTTAATGAACGCCATGCGGATCCTTAGCTTGCATTGAAATTTGTAACTTTCGAGTATGAACCCCGATAGGAAAAGATTGCTTACCTGTGCGAGTCGTTATGTTAATCACTGGTACAACCCCCATCAAACTATTCGTTATAAAAACTTCATCAGCACTAATAATGTCAGACAGAAAAAAGTGCCCAATTTGCACAGAGTAATGAGTTTGATTTTCTATAATGGCTTTTCTATAAGTCCCTTGCACGCCTGATTTTTCAAGCGATGGCGTGTAAATGACACCTTTTTTAAACCAAAAAAGATTGCTTTGAATACATTCTACCAGCTCATCGCCTTCATTCAGCATAATGGCTTCAAAATCAGGAGCCACCAAGAATCGCTTAGCCATAACATTTTCTAAACGATTTAAATGCTTAATACCTGATAGAAATCGATTATTACTAACTGGAATAGGGGAAACAGAAAGAGACACACCTTTATCTTGTTGCATTTGATAATTTGGCGCTGGAAGAATGCCAATAATCACTGAATGAATGGCTTTTTCAGGAGGCAAATACCCTCGTCCGCCTTCCCCCCGAGTGACTATTATTTTCACCACGGATTCTTCATTGATAAGAGTTGAACTTGTCGAATATAAAAAAGCAACAAGCTCGCTTTTTTGTTTATCTGAAAGAGGCATACCTAGCCTAATTAGGCCACGATAAAGACGAGAGAGGTGATCATCAAGTTGAAAAATAGTATTGGGAATAACGCGAATGGTCTCAAATACACCATCGCCATAAGTAAGGCCTCGGTCAGCAATTGAAACTGAAGAATCTAGTCTGTAATTGACAAACCAAGTCATGGCTAAAAACTCAAAAAGAAGGTTAGCTATGATAGCGTAAAAAAGAATGGCGTCCCATAGGGGGTTCGAACCCCTGTTACCGCCGTGAAAGGGCGGTGTCCTAGGCCTCTAGACGAATGGGACACAATTTAGTTTTGAAAAAACTATAAACATTTCATTCACCCATCATCAATACGATTGAATCAAGACAAATGGAGCGGGAAACGAGGCTCGAACTCGCGACCCCAACCTTGGCAAGGTTGTGCTCTACCACTGAGCTATTCCCGCACATTCAATATTACCCTACTCTATTCAAGTAATATTTTTATCTTTTTCATCAAAAGATAAATGGCGTCCCATAGGGGGTTCGAA